>NZ_JBQFQB010000004.1:0-501668 GCF_056536665.1 Ruegeria sp. CJ6
CTACAATTGATCACCCCGATCAATTGCTTAACGATCAAACCTCGTCAGGCTCATAACCTGAAACTCAGAGGTTCAAATCCTACTCCCGCAAACAAAAAACACCGTGCAACATCAGATGTTTACGCACCGCCCTAGGGCGGTGTTTCTTTTTGTGCCAATACTTCTAGAAGCACTGTGGAAGCAACGATAGGAAACTTCTTTTCGTAACTAGCCACTTACCCCCTCAGCTCTTTTTTGCCAACTTCTGTGCTTCGCCCACGGTGACCTTGCCGTGACGACCGATGGAAATCCTCTCCTTAGAGCGTGTTGAAGCATTCAGGGAACGAACAACTGGTTCGGCGAACTGCTGTCTTTGGTATCAACTATTTTGGTAATAAAACGATAGCCTGCGGCTTGACCCGCTTGGTGGACGGGGAAATGGAGCGGCGCGGATGACTTGATCTCTGGCGGCGCGTTCGATTTCAGGTGAGCCAGAGCTATCGACGATATCAACCCAAGCCAGTGATCCATCAGGATTAATTTCGAAGAATACCTGCGCAAACCCGCGGACCGGGACATAGACGACGGGCGTTTGATTGAGGTGAACCAGGACTTGTCCGGCATAGTTCGTGGTATCGGAGTTTCCAACGCCGCGACCCGAGGATTGATTTCTGCCACTGCTGGTTCGGAACGGGTCAGCCCCTTCCTTTTGATAAAGGCTAAGCGGCGACTCCAATGTTTGCGTAGGGTTGCGCAAATTGCCGAAGTTACTGAACCCATCGAGCGATTTTGGCGTATCCGTTGCGGGCCTTCTGTCCGGGAGGCGGGGGCGTTTGGAAACAGATACGGCCTGATCGGAAGGCGCGGCTTGTTCTTCTGGTGGCTCGTTTGTTGGCTCATCGACCGAACTTGGGATTTCTGGTTCGACTGCCGTACTCTCTAGTGGAGGGACCGGCGCAGTTGAGGCGTCTGTGGGCGGTAAAGCTGCCAAGCGCTCGGGTTCCGGGTCGACCGCTGACGTTACGGAGGTATCTGCGTCTGTGGCTGGTTCTGGATTGGACGGGGCGACCGGTTTGGTCGGCACCTCTTCTTGTAGCTCTGATCGTGGGGCGACGGGCGCTCCGACATCGGGTGAAGATACCTGCTGAGGATTGGGGGAAGCGACGAGTGTATCGCTGATCGGGATGTCGGCAGTATCGGGCTTAACAGTGTCTTCAACCGGAGGCTCGGGTGTTTCAGCAGAGTCCGGCTGCACCGGGTCCGTCGTGTCTTCGGTGAATTCCTCGAATGTGTTGCCAAGCTCGATCAAACTGACCGATTCCTCATTGGCCCGCAGTTCTGGCAGGCTGGACCCATACAAGCTGATCCCAAAGATATGCAGGATAAGCGAAAGCACACCCGCCAACGCAGCGATGGCTGCTGACTTCCGGATCATTTCAAAGCCTGCTGGGTCACAAGGAAAACAGAAGGCGCGCCATACCGCCGAAGGGCACCGGTTACCTCCATCAATCGTTGGCCTGAAACATTGCGGTCGGGGACAATCCTGACGGGCCCGTCATCATGGCTGGCCATAAAAGCCTCGGGATCGGTTTGCACTCCGCGAAAGCTGAGGATGCCATCGGCGTTCAAGACAAGCGCATCGGGAGGGTCGCGGCCTTCTAGTTCCGATGTGTCGACAAGCTGAAGCTCTGGATCAAGCGGTGGTGCCAGGGTGCCCGCAATCAGAAAGAAGATCAGCATCAGAAAGACGACGTTGATCAGAGGGATGGTCGAGTCTCGTTTGCGGATTGGGCGACCAAAGCGGATCATCGGTCTACTCCAACACCGTGACGGTCAAGCCATCGCGGCCACGCAGCCTGGTCAGCAAATCCACAAGCCGTTGGGCGGACGTATCGGCATCAAGGCTCACCAGAGCCTGACCAGTCCCTATCTGCGCCGGCAGTTCATCCAGCGTCAGCGTTTCGCCATTCAAAGTCACGCGCTCCGCACCGATCTGAATGAAAATTCTCTCCACCGGCTCAGCCGAGGCTGATGCTCCTGAGGTTGCGCTGCTGATTTCGATCTCCGCGAACTTTGAGAAAGTTGAAGACAACATGAAAAACAGCAACAGCAAAAAGATGACATCGATGAGCGGGGTCATCGACATCGGTCGTCTGACAAAGGGTTCCGTGTTACGCATGTTCAGCGTTCAGAATCTCGGTCCTGCCTGAGGCGGACTGGTTCGAGTTGTTCGGGACCAGAACCGTACGCAGTGCTTTGTCCGCAAACACCCGTTCCCGGGCAGTTCGGCTTTCAAACCAAGACAAGACCATTGAAGTCGGCATTGCCACCGCAAGGCCAACGGCTGTTGTTACCAGAGCAACCCAGATGCCACCTGCCAACAATGAGGGATCGACAGAAGACCCGGCAGACTGAAGGCTTTGGAATGCATTGATCATTCCCAAAACTGTTCCGAACAATCCAAGCAGGGGTGCAAGCTGGGCGACCGTATCCAAAAGCCGAAATCCGCGCTCCAGCCCGGCCAGTGCCAATCCAGCTTCGGCATCCAGTCGAGCGTCCAGATCAGGAGTGTCCGGCGCGTCCATGGCGGCTTCGACAAGCGGTGCAAGATAGCTGCTGCTCTGAGCGAGGCGCGCGCGTGCAGTGGCTCGATCTCCAGCATCCCAGGCCTGCAGCGCTTGTGACAGAACCTTGTGCCGCCCTACGCCACAGGCAGCGAACTGCCAAAGCTTGTAAAGAGTAACTGCTACGGTCAGGACCGACATGATAATAAGGATAGCCACAACGGGCCCGCCAAGGGTCAGGATCTCTCGAAGAGAAGAGAGAATATTCATCCAAGCAACTCCACTTCAATCCGGCTGCTGAGCGTTAGGGTCGATTGACAGATGTCGCTCTGGGAGCCTTTTACCACGCATGAACTCGCGCCATTGATCAATGCGCGCCCAACAGTCGTGCAAGACATCTCTGGCAGATCGAACTGACGGACACGTGGGCGATCCAAAGGTAAGTCGCGAAAATCAAAAAGCGAGAGGGTAACGACACTGCCTTCGGTGTCAAATATCACCGTCTCGAATACGGCTTCATCGATAGTGGTTCCGGATTGGTTGGTCACCAGAAAGGTCAGTCTGCAGGCACTACCAACGTCTTCCAAGGCATTGAGCTCTAATGAAATCTCAGCGGCAGGTGCCTCAGCGGATTGGGCCAGAGCTGCAAAAGGAAGCAGGCATGCGAAACAGGTAAGCAGGACACGGAGAGATCTCATTGAAGGCACCTATATGCTTGGGCGAACCGCGATTGCCCGCGTTGTATAGCCGACAATGGTCCTCTCATACCTGATAGTACAATCACTTCAAAGGAGCGCTGAAACGATTGTGAATTCGACCATGTTCGAAGTCATATTCGAGTAAGCTATTTAGCAAAGTGACGTATAATATGGCAAAATGACGGAAAATTACCTCATTTCGTCAAGATACGATCTGCAATCCGAACAAGTCGCCCTTCATAATCAAAAGAAACACAGAATGGAGGCGCGTTTTGAGCTGGAATATTTGCGTAGTCGGGGCGGGGAAGATCGGTCAGATGATCGCGACTTTGCTGAAAACCTCGGCACATTACACGGTGACTGTTGCCGATCACGATCTTGCGGCCCTGTCAGCATTCAAGAAGCGGGGCATTTCTACGCGGCAGATTGATGCCAGCGATAGCGCGGGCTTGGAGAAAGGCCTTAAAGGTTTTGATGCGGTGATCTCTGCCGCGCCGTTCTTTCTGACACCGGCAATTGCAAGCGCAGCTAAAACTGTTGGGGCGCATTACTTTGACCTGACCGAAGATGTCGCCGCCACCAACGCGGTGCGCGAGCTGGCGCAGAACAGCGAGACGGCATTTATGCCGCAATGCGGGTTGGCCCCCGGGTTTGTCGGGATTGCAGGCGCTGCGCTGGCGGCGGAGTTCGATGAAATCGACAGCCTGCATATGCGGGTCGGGGCGTTACCGCTCTATCCGACCAACGCGTTGAAATATAACCTGACTTGGTCAACCGATGGGCTAATCAACGAATACTGCAACCCCTGCGATGCCATTGTGAATGGCGAGAGGGTTAAGACAGCCCCCCTCGAAGATTATGAGCTGATCGGCCATGACGGAGTCGAGTACGAGTGCTTCAATACATCGGGCGGGCTGGGCACCTTGCCCGAGACGCTAGACGGTAAGGCGAAGGCGGTATCCTATCGCTCGATCCGCTATCCGGGCCATCGGGATATCTTGCGCTTGTTGCTCAGTGACCTGGGACTAGAGCGTCGCCGCGATCTGCTGAAAGAGATTTTTGAAACGGCCTTGCCGCGTACGGATCAAGACGTCGTGTTGGTCTATTGCACTGCAAAGGGCATCGTTGACGGCACGTTGCGTGAGAAATCCCTGATCAACAAGTCCTTTGCGCGCACCATCGATGGACAAGTCTGGAGTGCGATCCAAGTAACCACTGCGGCAGGCGTATTGGGTGTCGTCGATCTGATGCGGACAGGGGTTCTGCCCTCGAAAGGCTTTGTTCGGCAAGAGCAGGTAAAGCTTGCCGATTTCCTGAACACCGAATTTGGCCGGCTTTATCGCGCCGGTGACGTTACCGAACAAAACAAGGCGGCTTGAGATATGAAAGACATTATAATGACTGCTGAAACCACGCTTGCGAATTTGGACCTGACTGCAGCGGAGCTTAGCGGCGGGTCGCTGCGGGTGACCTCTCCGATAGATGGCAGCCTGTTGGCCGAGGTTCACGAAACTCCGGTTTCCGAGATGGGGGCCATCTTTGCCCGCTCGAAAGCGGCGTTCAAGGAATGGCGCGTTGTGCCGGCTCCGCGCCGGGGTGAGTTGATCCGACTGCTGGGCGAAGAGCTGCGGGCCGCCAAGGACGACCTTGGCGCGCTTGTCAGTTGGGAGGCAGGCAAGATCACCTCGGAAGGTCTGGGCGAAGTGCAGGAGATGATCGACATCTGCGATTTTGCAGTTGGTCTGTCGCGGCAGCTTTATGGTCTGACCATTGCTTCGGAACGCCCGGGTCACCGGATGATGGAAACGTGGCATCCGGCGGGACCGGTCGGAGTGATCTCGGCCTTTAATTTCCCCGTGGCGGTATGGTCGTGGAATGCTGCGCTGGCGCTGGTTTGCGGCGATCCGGTGATCTGGAAACCGTCCGAGAAAACGCCTCTGACCGCGTTGGCTTGCCAGAAAATCTTTGAGCGGGCGTTGGCCCGGTTTGGTGACGCCCCCGAGGGGCTTTTGCAGACCCTGATCGGTGGTGCCGATCTGGGTGAGGCGCTGGTTGCAAGCGAGGATGTGCCGATCATTTCAGCCACCGGCTCGACCCGGATGGGCCGCGCGGTTGCGCCGATCGTGGCGCAGCGCTTTGGCAAGTGTATTCTTGAGCTCGGCGGAAATAACGCGATGATCGTTGGGCCATCGGCTGATCTGGAAATGGCGGTGCGCGCGATCGTATTCTCGGCTGTCGGGACAGCAGGGCAGCGCTGTACGACACTGCGGCGGTTGATTGTACACAACTCGATCCGCGAGGAACTGGTTGGGCGTCTGAAGAAAGCCTACGCAGGTCTGCCCATCGGTAATCCGTTGACCGAGGGTACGTTGATTGGGCCGTTGGTGGATGAAGCTTCGGGCAATGCGATGATCGCAGCGCTTGAATCAGCAAAGGCCGAGGGTGGTGCCGTGTTCGGGGGTCAGCGCGTGACCGAAGGTGTGCCGGGCGGTGTTTATATAAAACCGGCCATCGTTGAGATGCCTGGCCAGACCGCGACTGTGAAGGCCGAGACCTTTGCTCCGATCCTTTACGTCATGGGCTATGACGATTTTGCCGAGGCGATCGAGATCCAGAACGACGTGCCACAGGGTTTGTCGTCCTGCGTTTTTACACTGAACATGCGCGAAGCCGAGCAATTCCTGACAGCGGCCGGGTCGGATTGCGGGATTGCCAATGTGAACATCGGCCCGTCCGGGGCCGAGATCGGTGGCGCATTTGGTGGCGAGAAGGAAACCGGAGGCGGGCGCGAAAGCGGATCAGATGCCTGGAAAGCCTACATGCGCCGTCAGACCAACACGGTAAACTATTCGGCCGAGTTGCCATTGGCGCAAGGTGTCAAATTCGACATCTGAACTCGAATGTCCGGCGGCACCTGATCGTGCCGCCGGATTCAATCAGCGAACAGGTAATCCAGTTGCATGATCGCTTTGGCCTGATCGGCACTGATCCCCAGAAATTCCGCGATAATCACCTCATTCTCCGAACGATCCGCCGCCTCACGCAAATGGAACAGCCCATCATTCTGGGTGCTGCGGATCAATTCGGATTCGTAAGACAGCGCGTTGCGAAGGGTCGGTAGCAGACGTGCAAGAGAATCCTGTGAGCTGTTCTGGCCCGCAAGACCGACACGATGGGCATGGCCCGTCAGATATTCATCTGAATAGGCACATTCGATTTCCAGAACTCGTGTTTGGGCCTGATCTGCACAGAAATCCTGAATGACGTCCAGATTGGCCGGATCTATGCAGAGTACCAGCCTGTCGCTTTGGAAATAATCGAACAACATACGTGCAACGGCCCGCCGATGGCGCGACCGCTTAATCAGGGTCGTCTCGATTCCACCCAAATCGGGCAATGGCGTATCCTGCTCATCATAGATGTATTCGATGCAGGGAATGGGGGTTTCCGACGCGATCTGGTCAACAAGCCGTTTGGCGACATGCCACTTCTTGCAAACAATCAGAAACGCCTGACGCTCGGGGCCTAACGTATTGCCGACCTCCCAAAAGCGCTGAGCGAAACGTCGTCCTACCCGACCGCGACCGGCAAGGAAGTGATACAGATTACGCCCTTCGTCCGAGATGTGGAACGTGACCCCTTCGCTGGCATAAAGCTGACCCAACCGTTCCTTCAACTCATGAGCCTCGGGGCTGATCTTGCGAGCGAATAGGTAGTTCTGCCCCAACAGCATGTCATAGTGATCATTGTAGAAGGTGACAGGCATGCCATAGTCGGAAAACATCAAAAATGTCAGTGTACGGTTTTCGATTTCCTGCTTCGGGACGAGGTGGCGAACAAGCGTCTGAAAGAACGTCTCGTCCGGAATCCAGGTGGTCGAGAAAAACCGGACCACATCGCGGCGTTGGCGCAGGAAGTCCAGAATCATCTCGACTGTGCGACGGCGCAGGCACCACCACTGGCTGCCGATCTTGACCTGCAGGTCTGCAGGTATGCCGCGGGTCAGACCGAAACGCTTTTGCATTTCGTATGCGGCATAGAACAGGCGCGGCTGATTGCGTTCGTTGAAATAGTGACGATAGATCAGCCGGTCTTCTTTCATTCCGGTCTTAATCCAATTGCTTTCGAAGAAGTCATGGCTTTCGATGAAATCCATGTCGCGTTCATCAAGGAAGCTGTGCACATACTCGGCGGTTTTAATTGCCATGCAATCGCCGGACAGCATGTAAAAATGGGTGACCCTCGGGAACTGATCCACCGCCGCCTGTAATGCATGGAGCGTGGCCTGAACCAGTGACCATTCGCCCCATCCGCATTTGATCCGCTTCGTCGCAAATGCGACGCTGCGGTTATCTTTCAGGGCGTCGCGTATCTGCGCATAATCCGTATCGTTGGCGCGAGCGTCAAAATGGATCGCCATACAATCGCCGGCAGCCGTTAGCTGACTGGCCTGCGCAATGATCGCGTCAGGATCTTTGTGGCACAGCAAGATATAGGCAATCTTTGCCATTTGCGTCTCGTAATTCCCCGTTTCTGCCCAATTGCAACCGTGATACTGAGGATGAGCGATTGAATAAACAGAATATTTTTGGTTCTTTGGGTCAAAATGCCGGAGTATCAATGCGATAACTGGCTAAGGAGGCGCAGTAGATGGGTTTTCCAGGAACATGGATGACCGAAAGTCAAAGCATGGTCTACCGTGTTGTGCCGAAATGCGCCTGCTCGACGATCGGGCAAATCATGTATTTCTCGGATCATGGCAGCTTCTTTGATGGTGACATTCACGACGCCAAGGACGGAATGCACAAGTGGGCCTTTGGTGCCAGTCAGGATCCGATTGCCAGAAATGTTCAATCGCACCAGTCCTATACGTTTACCTGCGTGCGTAATCCCTACACACGCATTCTCAGTTCCTTTTTTGACAAGATCTGTGGCATTCAGCGCAACGGCAAACGCTATCGCGGCAATCTGGTGCCAACGCTGATCTACAATTATGGGATCGAGGTTGGCGGTGACGATGGCAAAGGCGAGTTCGATCAGATCGCCAGTTTCCGCCGGTTTCTGTTATTTGCACGTGACACGATCCGTTGGCGGCGGCCGATGGACCCCGACATTCACTGGTCGGCCATGTCTGGCCATGTCTCGACGCTGATCGCTAATGGCGGGCGATATGATCGGATTTTTTGGACCGAGAAGTTCAACGATGGGATGCAGGGTGTGTTGGACAATCTTGAAACCTCGCATCCCGTGACTCTGTCCGAAATCCCGCGCTTCAACGAATCCGAAGGCCATGGGCCAAAACGCGTGCATCCGGTCGAGGATTACTTTGACGATTTGTCGATGCATCTGGTCTACGAGATCTACAAACAGGATTTTGAACTGTTCAAGTATGATTTCGAAAATCCCGCCAACAAAATGCCGACGGGTGAGATCGATCTAGATGAGATTCACGCCAAGCTGGGTGATTAAGACGCTCGAAGTGTGAGGCTCCCGCCCATCGCCAATGTCTCTTGTGAGACATCTCCTCTGGTTGGGCCCGGCGCCGCGCAATGCGCGGCGCCGGGCCCAAATTCCGAAAGTGGAATCGGCGCAGCCGATTCCATGTATCGGGTGCGGGAGTGTTCGCTCACCCGCAGTGCTTAGACCTGACGGACGGCACCTTTTGCGGCACTGGTCGTCAATTTGGCATAGGCTTTTAGCGCGGTGGACACTTTACGCTTACGTGGTGCAACGGGCTGCCAGCCCTTCTCGTCCTGCTCTTCGCGCCGCGCGGCCAGGTCTTCGTCGGAGACCGCCAGATGGATGCTGCGGTTGGGAATGTCGATTTCGATCGTGTCGCCGGTTTTCACCAAACCGATCTCACCACCTTCCGCTGCTTCGGGCGAGACGTGGCCGATTGATAAGCCCGAGGTGCCACCCGAGAAACGACCGTCAGTCAGCAGCGCGCAGGCTTTGCCCAGTCCCTTGGATTTCAGATACGAAGTCGGATACAGCATTTCCTGCATTCCCGGCCCACCACGCGGGCCTTCGTAGCGGATCACCACCACGTCACCTTCCTTGACCTTGCCGGTCAGAATGTCATTGACAGCCTGGTCCTGGCTTTCGCAGACATAAGCTGAGCCTGTGAATTTCAGGATGTTCTCATCCACACCCGCAGTTTTCACGATACAGCCGTCGCGCGCAATGTTGCCGAACAATACCGCCAGACCGCCATCCTGGCTGAATGCATGCTCTTTCGAACGGATCACGCCGCCTTCGCGGTCAGTGTCCAGCTCCTTGTAGCGGTTCGACTGGCTGAAGGCTTGTGTAGTACGCACGCCGCCGGGCGCCGCTTTGAATAGGTCCTGAGCCTTCGGGTTGTTGGCGACTTTGATGTCCCAGTTGGCAATTGCTTCGCCCATGGTGCCCGAATGCACTGTATGGCAATCCTCATGCAGCAAGCCTGCGCGGCTGAGTTCACCGAGGATCGAGAAGATGCCACCAGCGCGGTGGACGTCTTCCATGTGCACGTTTTCGATGTTGGGCGCGACTTTGCACAAACAGGGCACTTGGCGGCTCAGGCGGTCCATGTCGGACATGGTGAAATGCACTTCACCTTCGTGCGCGATGGCCAGCAAATGAAGCACCGTATTGGTCGATCCACCCATTGCGATATCCAAGCTCATGGCATTTTCGAACGCGTCGAACGTGGCGATTTCACGCGGCAGGAAGCCTTTCTCGTCCAGATCATAGTGGCGCTTGGTGATCTCGACGATGCGGCGACCAGCTTCCAAGAACAACTCTTTACGGTCGGCATGTGTGGCCAGGGTCGAGCCATTGCCCGGCAGCGCCAGACCCAGTGCCTCGGCCAGACAATTCATCGAGTTCGCGGTGAACATGCCCGAGCATGAACCACAGGTTGGACAGGCGTTTTCTTCAATGTGTTGCACCTGCTCATCGGTAAATCGATCATCCGCTGCGGCAACCATCGCGTCGACAAGGTCGATCTTCTTGGCGTCCAGATCGGCGATGTCGATCTTGCCCGCCTCCATAGGTCCACCCGAGACAAAGATCGCAGGGATGTTCAGACGCATGGCCGCCATCAACATGCCGGGCGTGATCTTGTCGCAGTTCGAGATACAGACCATAGCGTCCGCGCAGTGGGCGTTAACCATGTATTCAACAGAATCCGCAATCACCTCACGCGAGGGCAGCGAATACAGCATCCCGTCATGGCCCATGGCGATGCCATCATCGACCGCGATGGTGTTGAACTCTTTGGCGACACCGCCAGCGGCTTCAACCTCGCGCGCAACCATCTGTCCCAGGTCCTTCAGGTGGACGTGACCGGGTACAAACTGGGTGAACGAGTTGACGATGGCGATGATCGGTTTGCCGAAATCGTCGTCTCCCATACCGGTGGCGCGCCACAGGCCGCGGGCACCGGCCATGTTACGGCCATGGGTGGAGGTTCTGGATCGGTACATTGGCATGATGCTGTATCCCTATTGCCCAAACTGCGATATTGGGTGTGTACGTTATAGCGCACGTATCATATGTACGTTATAACGCACAAGACAAATCGCAGGGCGCGGGTATGGAATCGGACGAACTAACGCTAAAACTAAGGGATGTGCGGGCGGCATCCGGGCTGAGCCTGTCAAAAGTCGCGGAACTCACCGGGGTCAGCAAAGCCATGCTGGGCCAGATCGAGCGTGGCGAATCAAGCCCGACCATCGCGACCCTGTGGAAGATCGCGAAGGGTTTCCAGCTCCCGCTGAGTGCATTGATTGGTACTGCTGCAATGCGTGACACGACAGATGCCGATGTGTTCAGTACCGTGAGATTTCCAGGAAGCATCGAAGTCAAGATTGTCTTTCCTTTTGATCCCGCATTGGGGGCCGAAACATTTCATGTCGAGTTGTCACCCAATCAAAGCCACGAATCTCCGGCCCATGCAGCAGGCGTAACCGAAGAGGTTTTTGTTCTGAGCGGAGCTTTGGACGTGCTGCGAAATGGAAACTGGGTTCCGCTGCAATCCGGTCAAGGATTGCGATTTTCTGCGGATGTGCCGCATGGATACCGCGCTGGTGATCAGGGAGCTGCTTTTCTAAATATGCACCACTATTCGCAACCAGCGGAAGTTTCAGAATAGGAAAGCCCCATACAATGACCGCACTACTGGACAGTTTGACCGTCGTCGATGCCATCGGCTCATTCGGGGCTTTGATCGTTGTTGCGGCATATTTTGCGACCCAGATGCGAGTGATGAACTCGGAGGATCTGGCCTTTCCGCTGGTGAATCTTATCGGTTCGGTGCTGATCGTGTTCTCACTGCTGCAGAACTTCAATCTGGCGTCGATGCTGATCGAAGGCTTCTGGATCATCATCAGCGTTATTGGGATCATCCAGTATTATCGCCTGCGTCGTTTGCGATAAATCCAGTGTGGTTGGGACGCTAGCGCTATCCAGCCTTGAACCTGCATCCTGCCAAGTATAGGGAAAACCCAAGCTCGCTTAGGGGAGGCATAGATGCAGGACGATCCAAAAACCCTCGTTTCTACCGAATGGCTTGCCGCACATCTCAAGGATCCGGATCTAAGGATTCTGGATGGGTCGTGGTACCTGCCGCAGCAAGCGCGAGACGCCAAGGCAGAGTATGACTCTGCCCACATCCCTGGTGCGCGGTTCTTTGATATTGATGAGATATCCGACCATCGTTCCGACTTGCCGCATATGGCACCTCCGGTCGAGAAGTTCATGTCGCGCCTGCGCGCGATGGGCGTTGGCGATGGCCATCAGGTCGTGGTCTATGACGGTGCGGGGCTGATGTCGGCGGCGCGGGTCTGGTGGTTGTTCCGTCTGATGGGACAGGACAATATTGCTGTTCTGGATGGTGGACTGCCAAAATGGCAGTCCGAAGGGCGCGAGATCGAAGACCTGCCCCCCATTATTCGCGACCGTCATATGACGGTGCGGGTTCAGAACCACCTTGTCCGCGATGTGACGCAAGTTTCATCAGCCGCGAAGCTTGCGGATCACGAGATCATCGATGCCCGCTCGGCGGCCCGTTTCTTCGGGACCGAAGCTGAACCGCGCGAGGGGTTGCGCTCGGGTCATATCCCAGGCTCGCGCAACGTGCCTTTTGGAATGCTGTTGAACAAGAATGGCACGATGAAGTCGCCCGAAGACTGCCGCGCGGTTTTTGAAGATGCCGGCGTCGACTTATCGAAACCCGCGATCACATCCTGTGGCTCTGGTGTGACTGCCGCAATTCTCAGCCTTGCATTGGAACGCATGGGCAAGAAAGACCACGCGCTATATGACGGCTCCTGGGCTGAATGGGGTGCCTTCCCAACCCTGCCCGTCGCAACCGGAGAGAACTGATGTTCGAGAACCTTAAACCGCAGCCAGCAGACAAGATTCTGGCATTGATGCAGATGTACCGCGACGACCCACGTGATCACAAGATCGATCTGGGCGTTGGCGTCTACAAGAATGCCGAGGGGGTCACTCCGGTGATGCGCGCGGTGAAAGCAGCTGAAAAGCGTATTCTCGAAGAGCAGGAGAGCAAGGCTTATACCGGTCTGGCTGGTGATCCAGCCTTTGCGGACGCGATGATCGACTTGATCCTCGGAAATTCTGTCCCGCGTGGCAACATTGCAGCCGTAGCCACCCCCGGTGGTACCGGAGCCTGTCGTCAGGCGTTTGAGATGATCCGTATGGCCAACCCCACCGCGCGTGTTTTCGTGTCGAACCCCACATGGCCAAACCATTTGTCGATCCTGAACTATCTGGGGATCGAGACAGTCCAATACCGTTATTTCGACGGAGAATCGCGTGGCGTCGATTTCGACGGTATGATCGAGGACCTGAAAACTGCCAATGCAGGCGACGTGGTTCTTCTGCACGGCTGTTGCCACAACCCAACGGGTGCCAACTTAAATATGGTGCAATGGCAAGAGGTCGTGAACCTGATCAACGCGCGTGGCCTCGTCGCAATGATCGACATCGCCTATCAGGGCTTTGGCGACGGTCTGGAAGAAGATGCGCAGGCAACCCGTCTGGTCGCATCGTCAGTGAAGCGCTGCCTGATCGCGGCGTCTTGTTCGAAGAACTTCGGCGTCTACCGTGAACGCACCGGCCTGCTGATGGCGATCAGTGACGATCCGGCACAGACTGCACTGAACCAGTCTACGCTGGCATTTCTGAACCGCCAGAACTACTCATTCCCGCCTGATCACGGCGCGCGGGTGGTGACGACGATCCTGAATGACGATGCTCTGCGGGCAGATTGGGCGACCGAATTGGAAGATGTCCGCCTTTCCATGCTGGGCCTGCGTCAGCAACTGGCTGATGAGCTGCAGAGCCTTAGTGGATCGGATCGATTTGGATTTATCGCCCAGCATCGCGGCATGTTCTCGCGACTGGGGGCCGCGCCAGAACTGGTTGAAAAGCTGCGTGCCGATCACGGCATTTACATGGTCGGTGACAGCCGTCTGAACATCGCTGGTTTGAACGCCAATACTGTGCCCATTTTGGCGCAGGCGATTGTCGATGTCGGCGTCTGAGCGATATCTTTGAATGAAGGAAAACCCGGGCGCGAACGCCCGGGTTTTTTTGTTTTACTTGGTTGGCTATTAGCCCTTGGAGAATTCCGGATACGCTTCCATACCCAGTTCAGCCATGTCGAGGCCGTTGATCTCGTCCTCTTCGCTAACACGGATACCTACGGTGGCCTTCAGGATCGACCAAAGGATAAGAGCAGCACCAAAGGTGAAGACACCATAAGCAATGATCCCGGTCAGCTGAGTGATCAGGCTGGCTTCGCCATAGAAGATCACGGCGATGGTGCCCCAGATGCCAGCGAACAGGTGGACCGGGATGGCGCCGACTACGTCGTCGATCTTGAACTTGTCCAGCATCGGAACCGCGAAGACCACGATGATACCGCCCACAGCACCGATCCACAGAGCGCCGAACAGGGTTGGGGCCAGCGGCTCAGCAGTGATCGACACCAGTCCCGCCAGCGCGCCGTTCAGCACCATGGTCAGGTCGGGCTTTTTGTACAGCAGCTGTGTCATGATAAGGGCGGCAACGGCACCGGATGCAGCAGCCATGTTGGTGTTGGCAAAGATGCGCGATACGTCCGAGACATCTCCTACAGTGCCCATCGCCAGCTGCGAACCACCGTTGAAGCCGAACCAACCCAGCCACAGGATAAAGGTACCCAGAGTGGCCAGAGCCAGGTTCGAACCAGGCATCGGGTGCACTTTACCGTCCTTGTACTTACCGATACGCGGCCCAAGGATGAGAGCACCTGCCAGAGCCGCCCAGCCACCGACCGAGTGCACGATGGTCGAACCAGCGAAGTCCGAGAAGCCTGCTTCGGACAGCCAACCACCACCCCACTGCCACGAGCCCGAGATCGGGTACATGATGCCGGTTAGGACAACAACGAAGGCAAGAAAGGGCCACAATTTGATCCGTTCAGCCACCGCACCGGACACGATCGAGGCGGTCGCTGCGACAAAGACCAGTTGGAAGAAGAAATCCGAACCGATTGAGGCGTAGTCAAGCGCCGCAGCATCTGCACCGACACCCACTGGGTCAAGCACGGTAGTCGAGAAGAACGGGCCCAGCCAGCCAGAAATGGTCCAACCATCACCGGGGTACATCAGGTTGAAGCCGATCAGCCAGTACATGATCGCGGCGATCGAAAACAGTGCGATGTTTTTGGTCATCTGCATCGCGACGTTCTTGGACCGCACCAGCCCGCCTTCGAGCATGGCAAAGCCTGCAGCCATGAAGAACACCAGGAAACCGCCCATCAGGAACAGCAGCGTGGTGAAGATATATTGGGTGTGTTGCGCGGGCTCTCCGGTAGCGGCCTCTTGCGCAAGACCGATCTGCGGCAGTGCGACGATCGCAGCGGCAGGGATGAGAGATTTCATCAGGTTCATTGTTAGTCCTCGAGTGATTGTGAGTAAGCGCGCTTAAAGCGCCTCTTCGTTGGTTTCCCCGGTCCGCACGCGCAGGGCTTGCTCGACATCGAGGACGAAAATCTTGCCGTCACCGATCTTGCCGGTCTTGGCGGTTGTGGTGATGGTTTCGACGATCTGGTCGGCCATGGTGGCGGGCACCACGATCTCGAGCTTGATCTTGGGAACGAAATTCACGGCGTATTCGGCGCCGCGATAAATCTCGGTGTGACCCGATTGCGAGCCAAACCCTTTGATCTCAGTCACCATCATGCCGCGCACGCCCGCGTTGGTCAGTGCTTCGCGCACCTCCTCAAGCTTGAACGGTTTGATTGTCGCAATGATCAGTTTCACGTCTTTCCCCTCTACTACTCCGGAAGGCCCGGCATTTTGCACCTGCAGAAAAATGCGCGAGGGAGGTTCAGATGGAACGTTTTCGGAGGGTGAATTAGGGTAATAAATCAGTAATTATGCACAATTTTTGCACAAAATACGCTGTTTGGTGAAAATATAGGCAAACCTGTAAGGGGAAATACCGGAATTTCACACCTCTACATGACTGGCCTAGCGGGGTATGGTGCCCCAAAAGCATAACCGGGCAGAGTTTGAGCATGACTGAGTCCAACCGTCGCAAATCGCGCCTTGTCGCGGATAAAAGGTACCCGTCCAAAGGTCGAAAACCTACGGCGACCAAGCGGGTTGCAAAACCTGCTGGTAAGAAGTCGACGGCCCGAAAAGCCGCTCCGCGCAAAACGGCGCGGAAGAAAACGCGGCGCAGTTCTGGTGGGAAGGGCGGTGGCATTTTCCGCCGGCTGTTCCGCTGGTTCTGGCGCATAATTTGGGGGATCAGTTGGAGGGTCGGCGCAGTGGCGGGGTTGCTGTTGGCGCTGGCGGTGGGTGTTGTTTACACCTCATTGCCGGATGTCGATGCCCTGCTTGATGGGCGGGCACGTGGTTCGGTGACCTTGCTGGATCGCGACGGCAAGGTCTTTGCCTGGCGCGGCGATCAGTTTGGCGGCGTGATTACGGCGGATACAGTTTCGCCGCATCTCAAGAACGCCGTGATTGCAACCGAGGATAAACGGTTCTACCGCCATTTCGGCGTCAGCCCGCGCGGTGTCGCCAGCGCGGTACGCATCAACCTGAGCGAAGGACGTGGACCGCTGTCTGGTCACGGTGGTTCAACGATCACCCAGCAAACCGCGAAACTTCTATGCCTGGGTGTGCCTTATGAGCCCAGCGAATGGGAGTCTGAGGCTGCATATGAAGCCGATTGCCGTCAGGGTTCGCTATGGCGCAAGGCGAAAGAGGCAGTTTATGCCATTGCGATGGAGGTCAAATACTCCAAGGATGAAATTCTGACGATCTATCTGAACCGCGCCTTCCTCGGTGCGGGAGCCCGCGGCTTCGAGGCCGCCAGCCAGCGGTATTTCGGTATTTCGGCAGCCGAAGTGTCTCCGGCCGAGGCGGCAATGCTGGCAGGTCTATTGGTGGCCCCGACACGCTATGCGCCAACGAACAACCTACAACGTTCACAAGATCGGGCACGTTTGGTGGTTGGGCTAATGGAGACTCAGGGCTATCTGAGCAGCGCGCAGGCCAGCGAGGCCCGCAGCCGTCCGGCGCAGTTATCCGAGGCCGCTGCCGCGCGTGCTGGTGGTTACTTTGCCGATTGGGTCATGGCCAGCGGGCCTGAGTTTTTCACACGTAACACAACCGAGGACGTGGTGATCCGAACCACACTAGATCAGCGCATTCAAACGTCGGCAGAAGAGGCGCTGAAATTCATCTTCCAGGAGAAGGTGCGCGAAGGGTCTAAAGCGCAGGCCGCCATTGTCGTGATGTCGGCGGATGGCGCGGTTCGAGGTATGGTCGGTGGGCGCAAGACCCGTGTTTCGGGGGCGTTCAACCGGGCTACGCAGGCTCTGCGTCAAACGGGTTCGTCGTTCAAACCGTTTGTCTATGCGACGGCCTTGGAGTTGGGATATTCACCGCTGGACACGGTGATGGATGAACCAACGTGCTGGAACATCGCAGGTTCAGGTCAGTGGTGCCCGAAGAACTACACCAATAAGTTCTATGGCCGGGTGACATTAGCAGATGCGTTGAAGAACTCGTTGAATATTCCCGCAGTCAAAGTGGCGGATATCTCGGGGCTGGACAACGTGCGCACGGTTGCCAGTGGTTTCGGCCTTTCAAGTGATCTGGCCGAGGGACTCGCGCTGGCGCTCGGCGCATCGGAAAGCACGCTGATAGAGATGACGGGCGCTTACGCTGGTATCCTGAACGGCGGTTCAGCGGTGGAACCCTATGGCCTGACCGAGTTGAAGCTGCTTGGTGAGACCGATCCAGTTATGATCACGACAACCGGTATCGGTGAACGCGTCATCAACGACAAGGCCGCCAAACAACTGACCTGGATGATGGAGCGTGTGGTCTCTGAAGGTACGGGTGGGCGCGCGAAGCTGCCGGGCTGGCAGGTGGCGGGCAAGACCGGCACGACCCAGGCCGCGCGGGATGCCTGGTTTATCGGATTTACCGCGGACTACGTTACGGGCGTTTGGATGGGGTATGATGACAATACGCCGTTGTCAGGTGTCACGGGTGGAGGCTTGCCGGCGGAGATATGGAAAGAGACCATGCTGCGCGTGACAGAAGGGATGACGCCCACGCCGTTGCCCATGTTGGCGCCGGACCCACCGGTTAGAACCGCGCAGCCGCAGCAACAGCGCCGTAAGAATCAAACCGGTTTGGACCGTGCGATCAACAACCTGCTAAACAACATCTTCGGAAACTGACGAACAAAAAAAGGCGGTGCGCTGGGCACCGCCTTTGCTAGTCTGAATGATCGTAAGATCAGACGCTTTCGTCTAGCGCTGCCAGAATTGCATCACCCATTTCGCTGGTCGAAACCGGCTCAACCCCTTCTTCGGCCAGCAGGTCAGCTGTGCGAACGCCGTCGGCCAGAACCTTCTCGATCGCCGCTTCCAGACGATCCGCTTCGTCGCCCTGATCAAAGCTGTAGCGCAGTGCCATGGCGAAGCTGAGGATACACGCAATTGGGTTGGCCTTGCCTTGACCTGTAATGTCCGGGGCCGAGCCATGAACGGGTTCATACATGGCCTTAGGGCGGCCATTCGCCATCGGTGCGCCCAGCGAGGCAGACGGCAGCATGCCCAAAGACCCGGTCAGCATCGCTGCGCAATCGGATAGTACATCTCCAAACAGGTTGTCGGTGACGATCACGTCAAACTGTTTGGGCGCGCGCACAAGCTGCATCGCGCCGTTGTCTGCATACATGTGTGACAGCTCGACCTCGGGGTATTCCTGACCGACACGTGTCACGACCTCGCGCCACAGGATGCCCGATTCCATCACATTCGCTTTTTCCATCGAGCACAGTTTCTTGTTCCGGCGCATCGCCAGCTCAAACGCGGAACGTGCTGCGCGTTCGATCTCGGATTCGGTGTAGCGCTGGGTGTTGATGCCAACGCGCTCATTGCCTTCTTCAAAGATGCCGCGCGGCTCACCGAAGTAGACACCCGATGTCAGCTCGCGCACAATCATGATGTCGAGGCCAGCGACCACATCCTTCTTTAGCGAAGAGAAATCCGCCAGCGCGTCGAAGCACTGAGCTGGGCGCAGGTTGGAATACAGGTCCATTTCCTTGCGCAAACGCAGCAGTCCGCGTTCGGGTTTCAGGCTGAAATCCAGATCGTCATACTTAGGGCCGCCAACAGCCCCCAGCAGAACAGCGTCGACCTCTTGTGCCTTGGCCATGGTCTCATCCGACAGGGGCTTCCCGTGCGCATCATAGGCAGCGCCGCCGACCAGATCCTCGCTCACGTCAAATTGAAGACCGCGATTGGCGCCGAACCAATCGATGATTTTGCACACTTCGGCCATAACTTCCGGGCCAATTCCGTCTCCGGGCAGGATGAGGAGCGAGGGGTTGGTCATCGACAGTCTCCTTGCGTTTTGTCGCACAGGCCCTAGCGTTTGCGGCGCATCGGGTCAATGAGACGAACCCATCAAATCACGAGGAAACCACATGCTGACACCCGGAAATCCGGCCCCATCGCTAAAAATCGAAACAGTAAGCCATGGCACCTTTGATCTTGAGCGCGACACTGGCGAAAACGGAACGCTGGTGATTCAGTATCGCGGTCTGCATTGCCCGATCTGCGTTCGCCAAATGGGTGAGGTCGAGGCTGCGCTGGGTGAATTCGCCGAGCTGGGGGTTGAGGTGATCATGATCACCACGGATACCGACGAACGTGCGGCCGAGACGGTTGAGAAGGCCGGAGTGTCGAAGCTGCGCGTAGGATACGGCCTGTCCATGGCCGACGCGCGGGATGTCTGGGGCCTGAACATCTCGGTGGCTCGTGAAGGTAGTGCCGAGCCAGCGTTGTTCGCTGAGCCGGGACATTTCTATATCAAACCTGATCAGACCCTCTATTACGTCTGGCAGCAGACAACGCCTTTTGCGCGACCGCCGATGTCGGACATCGTCGGCGGTTTGAAATTCACCTTGGCCAATAACTATCCTGCGCGCGGCACCTATACCGGCGCGCTGTAGGCGGTTTTAAAGCCGGGCCTTCAACCCGTCGGCCAGCAGATCCCAGACTCTGCGAATGCGCGGGGTCTGTCGCATCGCCTGAGGGGCAGCCAACCAGACCGGCAGCACCGGTATCTCGACATCAATATCTAGCACTTCGACCAGAGGATCGGACTGCGCGATGCTGAGTTGGCTGAAGCCCACCCCACACCCTGCGCGGATCAATTCCCAATAGGCGGTCTGGTTGTCGCATCGCGTGGCAAAGCTGTCCCGGCTGGCAGGCCAGCCCTTGTTCCGCATAGCGGTGATAATGTCTTCATTGGTGTCAAATCCCACAAGGTCGTGCTGCATCAACTCTGTCGGGGTCATTGGTCGCCCTGCACGATCCAGATAGCTTTGGGCGGCGCAGAAACATAACGGAACCTCACCGATATGCTTTGCCACGATGTCGACCTGTTCGGGCCGATACATGCGCACGGCAATATCGGCTTCGCGGAACAGCAAGTTTTCGCTGGCATCCGAGGCGACCAGATCAAGCTGAATCGCCGGTTCTGCCTCACGGATTGCGGCAAGTATCGGCGGCAACAGGTGATGCGATACAAATACCGAAGCGGTGATCCTGACCGACCCTTCCAGCTGTTGCGCCTGACCCGCTGCCGTCAGCCCCAGGGCATTGACTGCGCTGTACATCTGCTGCGCCATTGGCAGCACTTGCTGCCCCACCTCGCTGAGCGTCAGTCCACGCGCGTGACGATCAAACAGCGAGACCCCCAATTCTTCTTCCAGCGCATGCACCTGACGTCCAAGCGTCGGCTGGCTGCGACCCAGTTGCTTTGCGGCTGCGGATAGTGAGCCGGTTTCGGCAACCGCCAAAAAGCTTTGAACTAAGGACCAGTCGGATAGTTGGAGTGTTTTAGCCATTCAAAAACGAATACATAATCTGCGATTATTCGCAATTTCCAAAACATCGTGAATGAATAGATTGATCCGGAACGGAGGGATCAATGCCACAAACCGTACTTATTCTCGGGGCCAACGGTCGATTTGGGCGCAACGCTGCAAGAACCTTTTCGGATGCGGGATGGATTGTGCAAAGGTTTGATCGACGCAGGGAGGAATTGCGCGCGGCGGTACATGGAGTAGACGTCATCGTGAACGCCTGGAATCCGCTTTACCCCGACTGGGCGGAGCAGGTGCCAGAGTTGCATCGTCAGGTAATCGCCGCTGCATCAGAGCGTGACTTGACGGTCATTGTCCCGGGGAACGTTTATGTTTTCGGTGCGGATACGCCCGGCCCCTGGTCTACCAGGACACCGCATCTTGCGCGAAATCCGCTGGGACGCATTCGGATCGAGATGGAAGAGGCTTATCGTGCCTCGTCGGTTCGGACCATCATGTTGCGGGCAGGTGATTTCATAGATACCACGGCTTCTGGCAATTGGTTCGATCAGATTCTCATCAAACACTTGCGGCGCGGGCGCTTTGTGTATCCCGGCAATCCGGATATCGAGCATGCTTGGGCCTATCTGCCCGATTTAACTCGCGCTGCTGTGGAATTGGCAGAAATGCGCAACCTGCTACCGCGTTTCTGCGATGTCCCCTATGCTGGATACACCTTGACCGGCAATGAAATGGCATTGGCGCTTTCGCAGGTTGTGGGGCGTGAGCTTACCCTTAAACAGATGGCGTGGTGGCCCCTGCAACTGGCCCGCCCGTTCTGGCGGATGGCACCGCATTTGCTTGAGATGAGGTATCTGTGGGACACACCGCACCGGCTGGACGAGCACTTCTTTGATGCGCTGCTGCAGGAATTTACACAGACTGATCTGAGCGAGGCGTTGAGGAACGCCGTTCCCGCACCCGTGTCTGCTGAATCTCCCCAACGAATGGGCACAGCGTTGCGGTCATGACCGTGGTCTAATTGTCGATCAGATCGACCCAGACAAGCCGGTGACGGCTTGCGGCAACAGCCGCGTCACGGGATGCAGGTTCCGGCCAGTAGATGCCCGCATCGTGCACGCGCCAATCCGCGGAAGGCAGGACATAATCCACTCTCATCTCGCCAACGCCCTTCCACAAAACTGTTGAAGTTGACCCCGCAGGGTCAACAGGCATCGGATCCTGCAGTTGCGGATTGGCCAGAAGATCACGGATTGCCGATTTGCGACCCTCGCCTTTGTAAGGATCCTGGTTCGCATCACCTGCGATGACAAAACGCTCCATAGGTTTCTTACCCAGATCACCGTTCAGCAAAAGCGACCAGAGCCGAATTTCATCCCGGTTGCGCAGTCCGTTCCGATCTTCAGGTCCATCAAAGACAGGCGGGCTGGCGTGAAACGTCATCAGGTTTAGGCGACCACTCGGGGTGTCGACCGGAACGACCCAATGCGATGTAGAAGACAGCCGCTGAACAGCCTGCGCTTGTGGTGATGGGAAGGGCTCTCCATCCTCGGCTGGCAGCTGGGCATTCGGCAAGTCGCGCCACCGCAACTGGGTGAATGACCGCACTTGATCGTTAGCGATAGGATAGCGGGACAGCACTGCCAGCCCATTCTGGCCGGTGAACCGCCCCCAGCCTTGTGCATCGCCCGGGCCGCCCGTCTCGCCGTCCCCATCCAGATCCAACGCGGTTTCGATCCCGGAATTGGGTTGCTCGGCATAACTGTATCGATAATCCAAGCCGTTGCTTTTCAGCGCCTCGACCAGCGCAGCAAGGGCAAGCCCGTCTAAATCCCAATCGATGCCTTGCAGCGCGACGATATCGGGACGGGTTGTCATCAGCACCTCGATCACCGCAGCGACCTGAGGGTCGTTCCGCCGAATATCACGCAGCAGCAGGCCGGGACCTTCGCGACTGAGTTCCGTATTGAAACTTGCGATGCGCAATGTCTCTGCCTGTGCCGTAAACGGCAACAGCAACAGAACCAGCAGTCGGATCATGCGATCTGAGTTGACTCGGAAGTTGAGTATGCGCGGCGCTTCTCAACGATCAGGCCGGCAATGCGCAGTGTCGCCATGCCTCGCATGATCATGCTGGCAGGCAGGAATGCCCATGCGCAAAGGGTCCAGATCAATGTCTGCGGATTGCTGAGCGCGATCGGCGTGATGAAAGCAGCCATCAGTTTGATCAGGGCGGGAATCAGGAAAGGCAGCAAAGCCCCAATTGCGATGTTGAGCCGCCCGTCACGCTGCAGACGGGTGACCACATCACCACCCTTGGTTGGGTCAAACAGGGGCAGATTGGTCCAGACGTTGAACGCGCCGTTGCCTGTTGGCCATCCCCGAAGCTTTACTGCATAGGCAAAGCTGGCGATGGTAACCAAGGCCGCGACATAAGCGACGCTGGCGGAGATACGCACCAAATCTACGAGGGGCTGGCTGGCATCGGCGGGCAGCATCAGAACCACAAGACGAACGGGGGAGTAGGGGAAATCCACCACATTCGCGACCATCAGGCCAACTGAATAAAACAGGCCGGTAAGTTCCGAGGGGGCATAGGCGTTTTTGCAGATCAGCGTCAGGAAGGTAACCATCGACATCAAACCTACAAAGCGCAGCCTGTTCACAGGTGGTGCGTCACGAAATTCGATAAAGCTTGGAAAGGCCGAGTTGTATTCCGAGAAAGTCAGGATAAACGCAAGGATCGCCAGAAAGACGACAATCTCAGTCCCATTCGACGTCGATGTAGGCAGGTACAACGCAGGGGTAAGCACCATAAGTGCTACCAATAATCCACGTATCGCCGCCCCCGTTGTGCGTGCAATCACAATCCGAACCCTTTTTCAAACCGGCGTAGTCGATTCTGTGCCGACTTATCGTCCAACTTGTGCTCACCGCTCGTTCGTTGGCGGCTACCTCATGGGTGCCAACTTTGCCGATAAGCGGTATTTCGCTCAAGCCAATGAGCAAATAACACGCAATTTCGGGCAAAATGATGGCGCAACTGGTGCGGGATTGCATCAATTTCGACGCAAATCCGACGTGTATCTCAAATTGATACCTACATGTTGTGGTGCTCTGGGTTTTTGCCCCAAGAATGCGAACAGGGCCGCGCTTGCGACCCTGTTAGGTTGAGTATCAACAGATTCGTCCCCAGAATCATACCCAGGGGCGGGCCTGACTCGCATGATCTTCGAACTTGTCGATGTGATGGTCTTTTTCCATCGTCAGGCCAATATCGTCCAGACCGTTCAGCAGGCAGTGCTTGCGGTGTGGGTCAATGTCGAACTCGATGACCATGCCATCCGAAGTGGTAATCTGCTGATCTTCCAGATGCACGGTCATGCGGGCGTTTTCACCCTTGTGCGCGTCATCCATAAGAATCGCGTGATGCTCTTCTTCGACTACGATGGGCAGGATGCCGTTCTTGAAGCAGTTGTTGAAAAAGATGTCGGCGAAGCTGGTCGAGATCACCACCTTGATGCCGAAATCCTTGATCGCCCATGGCGCATGTTCCCGCGACGAGCCGCAACCGAAATTGTCGCCGGCCACCAGAATCTCGGTGTTGCGATAAGCGGGTTTGTTCAGAACGAAATCTTCGTTCTCGCCGCCATGATCGTGATAGCGCATCTCATCAAACAGCACGACACCCAGGCCAGAGCGTTTGATGGTTTTTAGGTGCACTTTGGGAATGATCATATCGGTGTCGATATTGATCAGTGGCATTGGGGCGGCCACCCCGTGGACTTTTTCGAACTTTTCCATTTCTACACTCCTGCGGGGTAGGGCCGCGCCCGTGCTCCGCGTTTAAGCTTCTTTCGCTTCTGTTGTTTCGTCCTTGGGTGCGTTCTTGACGAAGAACGCCATGAAGACCAATCCGAATCCGTTGAACAGCATCTCAATGCCCAGGAAGATCCCGAGTATGCTCAGCAGAGCAGCCGGTTCCTTGCCCACATAGGTCCAGATGATGCCGGCGAGGATGATCGACAAGATGCCCGAGATCATCGTGGGCCAGAAAAACTGCGTTCCTTTCATCTGGAACGACAGAATGACCCGCGCGATGCCGCCTGCCATGAACAGGATCAGCATCACAGTTGCCAGCGTCAGCGTGCCCTGCAGCGGGTGATCCAGAAAGGACCAGCCCAGAAACAGCATGACCGCACCCATGATGAGTGACAGGATCTTGTTGCCAGTGCCTTCAACCGTGAAGCCACCAACGATCTGCATTCCGCCCGCAATCAATAGCAGCACACCGGTTACTACTGTTACGGCAACGGACGCCACGACCGGTGCGCCTAATACGAACACCCCGAATGCTATGGACAAAAGTCCAAGCAGTAGCCATTTGACCCAATCACTCATGTTAGTCTCTCCATCAAATATCTAGATATGAGAGACTCTTACATCAATTCACGGACGTCTGTCAGCCGTCCTGTGATTGCCGCAGCGGCAGCCATTGCAGGGCTCAGCAGATGGGTACGCCCACCGCGACCCTGACGGCCTTCGAAGTTGCGGTTCGAAGTCGCGGCACAGCGCTCGCCCGGTTGCAGCTGGTCGGGGTTCATCGCCAGACACATTGAACAGCCCGCGAGACGCCACTCGAAACCGGCATCTTTGAAGATCTCGGCCAAACCTTCTTCTTCGGCCTGTGCACGCACCAAGCCCGAGCCTGGTACGACCATGGCGCGCATGCCGTCCTTGATCTTCTTGCCTTTCAGGATTTCCGCCGCAGCGCGCAGGTCTTCGATCCGACCGTTGGTGCAAGAGCCGATGAAAACGGTGTCGATTTCAACATCGCTCAGCTTTTGACCGGCTTCCAAGCCCATATACTCGATCGAACGGCGGGCCGCGTCGACTTTACCGCCTTCGAAATCTTCGGGATGTGGTACGGATGCGGTGATCGGCAGCACATCTTCGGGACTGGTGCCCCAAGTGACGACTGGCGCGATATCTTCACCACGCAGCGTGATGACTTTATCGAAATGCGCATCTTCGTCGGTGTAAAGCGTCTTCCACCAGTCCATCGCGGCTTCCCACTGCGCGCCTTTGGGGGCATGCGGGCGGCCTTTGACATATTCAAAGGTGGTCTCATCCGGTGCGATCAGGCCAGCGCGGGCACCGCCTTCGATGGCCATGTTACAGACGGTCATGCGCCCTTCCATCGAAAGATCGCGGATCGCTTCGCCGCAATACTCGATGACATAACCTGTGCCGCCAGCAGTACCGGTCTCGCCGATCACAGCCAGAGTGATATCTTTGGCGGTCACACCCGGCTGCAGTTTGCCGGTGATTTCGACCTTCATATTCTTGGACTTCTTCTGGATCAGAGTCTGGGTGGCCAGAACGTGTTCAACCTCGGATGTGCCGATGCCATGGGCCAGAGCGCCGAATGCACCATGAGTCGCCGTGTGGCTGTCGCCGCAAACAACGGTCATGCCGGGCAGGGTCCAGCCCTGCTCGGGGCCGACGATATGCACAATGCCCTGACGGACGTCGTGCACAGGGTAATAGTGAATGCCGAAATCCTTGGCGTTCTTGTCCAGTGCCTCGACCTGAATGCGTGATTCCGGGTTTTCGATACCATTCACACGGTCCGGCGTGGTCGGTACATTGTGATCCGGCACGGCGATGGTTTTTTCTGGCGCGCGCACCTTGCGGCCCGCCATGCGCAGGCCTTCGAACGCCTGTGGGCTGGTCACTTCGTGAACCAGATGGCGGTCGATATACAGCAGGCAGGTGCCATCATCGGCCTCGTGGGCGACATGGGCATCCCAGATCTTGTCATAGAGTGTTTTGGGGGACATCGGTCCTCTCCCGTATGTAATGAGAAATAGCTGGCGAGTTGGCTTAGGCCGCCGATAGGCGGGCCAAGACCGTGCGGGCAGCCCCAAAGAACCGTTCACGCAGACGCGCGCGATCTTCCAGATTCTGTTCTTGGGCCACATTGAGTCTCATACGCACCAGATATAACGGGCATACGTGTCAATCAAGGTTCAATCCCAACCGTCTCACTGCGGGCTTGCATCATCCAGCATCGCTGTCCAAGCTGACCTGCAGGAGAGGTGAATGAACCAGGATTTACTACCGGAGACGCTCTCGGAGCTTTACGCCAACATGACGGCGGCGTTTTCCTCGCAAATTGAAGGTCTGGTCGAGTTGATCGTCACCCCAGGATGGCGGCAGTATCAACTCATCATCATCCTGTTTCTCTGGGCAATCTCATTCTTGCTGAAACTGCTGACGCAGGGCCGATGGGAAACCTGGGCGAGGGCTCGGGTGGGATGGCCGAAATGGCGTCTGCGGATATTGATACAACTGATGCGCCGTCTGACGTTGGTCTATTTTGTGTTGCTGTCTGGTGGGCTTTATCTGGTGATGCAACAGGTCACATGGCCGTCGCGGAGCTATATACTTGGTGTCTTCGCAACGCTGGCTGTTGCATGGCTGGCCATCGCGTTGGTTTCGCGATTGGTGAGAAACCGAACGCTGCGACAAATATTTAAATGGTCTATGTGGGTCTATGCCACGCTGATTGCTTTGAACCTGACGGATGATGTAGCCGGTTTCCTGGATGGCGTCGCCATTTCAATCGGTGATCTTCATATCTCGGCGCTGGGCATCATCAAGGCTGTACTGCTGATTGGCGTCCTGCTGACTTTGGCGCGTGTCGGCACACGCGCGGCTGAGCGCGGCCTAACGAACAATCAAGACATAACACCATCGATGCAGGTTCTTCTGGCCAAGGGTATTCAGGTGCTGCTCTACGGGGCGGTGTTCATGGCGGCGATCCGCACCCTCGGGTTTGATCTGACTGGCATAGCGTTGCTGTCCGGGGCCATTGGCGTCGGGATCGGGTTTGGCCTGCAAAAGGTGGTCTCGAATCTGATCTCGGGCATCATCATCCTGATGGACCGGTCGATAAAGCCCGGAGACGTGATATCACTGGGGGATACATTCGGTTGGATCAACGCGCTGGGCGCGCGCTATGTCTCGGTGGTTACGCGGGATGGCCGGGAATACCTGATTCCGAACGAAGATCTGATTACCAATCAGGTGGTGAACTGGTCGCATTCCGACCGTTTCGTGCGGTTGGATCTTGATTTCGGCACCAGCTACGACGACGACCCGCACAAAGTCCGCGCGACAGCGATCCGTGCCGTCAAGACGGTTGGTCGAGTGCTGAGTGGAGGCAAACATGAACCTGTCTGCCATATCACTGGTTTCGGTGACAGCAGCGTGGACTATGTGTTGCGCTTCTGGATCAGTGATCCGAACAAGGGTCTGACAAACATTCGGGGCAATGTCTTCCTGGCGCTGTGGGATGCGTTCAAGGTCGAAGACATCTCGCTTCCGTTCCCGCAGCGTGAAATCCGTGTATTGGGCGGCCCGGAGGCCGACGCCGAGGTGCAACATCTCGCCAAAGAGTGACCGGATGTGGGGCGCAGCGTCGGCCCTTTCATTGAAATGTTGCAATCCCCTTGTTACCTTATTAGTACCCCGGCGCCGGGGTTTGGCGGCGCGCAGCAAAGGAGGACTATGTCCTGTCTCTACATACACAGGCGGGTTTGCCCGCCGATGATGGGGCCGATGTAATGGCCCACTCTCAGTCAATCAGCGACAAGCTGCTTGAACGTATCCTTTCCTCACTTTCCGATGACAAGGCCGAAGACGTCGTGCAGATCAACCTGCAAGGTAAGTCTTCTGTTGCGGATCACATGGTGATTGCCTCGGGTCGGTCGACCCGTCAGGTCTCGGCCATGGCGGAAAAGCTGACGGATCGCATCAAGCAGGAATTCGGTTTCACCTCGAAGATCGAAGGCAAGGATGCCGGCGACTGGGTGCTGATCGATACGGGCGACGTGGTCGTTCATATCTTCCGCCCCGAAGTGCGTGAATTCTATCAGCTGGAAAAGATGTGGCTGCCTCAGGGCGGCAGCGCCTCGGCGAATTGAGGCGCCATCCCGGCCTGTATTGAGGGGCCGGAGGCGAGAGAGACATGCGTATCAGCATCGTTGCGGTTGGGCGATTGCGCGCCGGACCGGAGAAATCCCTGCTTGACGACTACCTGACCCGATTTGACAGGACCGGCCGCGCGCTGGGCCTTGGTCCTGCGAAGGTGATCGAGGTCGAAGACAAGAAAAACGCAGGCATGGGGGCCGAGGCGGCCCTGCTGCGCAAGGCGCTGCCTAAAGGTGTGGTGATCTGTACGCTAGATGAGCGCGGACGGGTGTTGTCCTCGCCTGAATTTGCAAAAAAGCTGGGTGGATGGCGCGACGCGGGCCGACAGGATCTGGCGCTGATCATCGGCGGAGCGGACGGAATAGACTCAAATCTGCGGGCGGAGGCTGATTTTTCCCTATCCTTTGGGTCAATGGTCTGGCCCCATATGTTGGTCCGTGTGATGCTGGCCGAGCAACTTTACCGGGCTGCGACCATCCTTTCAGGCGGCCCTTATCACCGGGTCTGACATGGCGCAGCTATTGATCGTCTACCACTCGCGCACCGGCGGCACCCGGCAAATGGCTGAAGCCGCAGCCGAAGCAGCGCGGGATGAAGCGAACACCATCCTGAAAACCGCCGATCAGGCCGGTCCGAACGACTTGCTGGCCTCCGATGGCTATATCTTCTGCGCGCCCGAGAACCTGGCCGCGATCTCTGGGCTGATGAAAGAGTTCTTTGACCGCTGCTATTATCCGGTGCTGGGTCAGATCGAAGGTCGACCCTATGCGCAGATGGTCTGCGCCGGATCAGATGGCGAAAATGCCGCGCGCCAGATGGCTCGGATCGCAACGGGATGGCGGCTGAAAGAAGTGCAACCGCCCCTGATCATCTGCACTCATGCGCAAACACCCAAAGCGATCTTGGCCGAAAAGATCATTCCCGAAGAACAACTTGAAAGCTGTCGTGAGGTTGGAGCGGCCTTGGCCGCAGGTCTCAGCCTCGGGGTGTTCTGAGGGTCAGTTCAGATCGACCACGGTCGTGTCTTCGCTCCAACCACCGACATTGTCGCGCGCCTGAATTTGCACCTGCGTGGTCCCGTCCGGGATAACCACCCCGCTTAAAGACCGGGTAAAGGGCTGCTCATCGACATGAGGGTGATGCAGCACACGCATCCCCAGCTCGTTCCCCTGCATATCCAGAACACGCCAGCCGTCGGCATATTCATCCCATCCGGTGTCGGAGTGGCGGATCGTGACGTCGAACCGCCAGGTATCCCCATTTGATTGGGCTGAAACCTGTTCGACCGTCGGAGGGTCGGCGAATGCGGGGCTGGCCAGTAAGGCGCTGAGAATCAGATATCGCATAGGGTCAAACTATGCTCTCGCGCATGGCATTGCGATCACGACTCTGTGTTTGGTGGCGCAGTCATGATTACGGTGCGTGAATGCGAGGCGAATTCGCGACGATAGAGCACACCGAATGTGACGATTGAGCTTAGGATCAGGGCTACCGGTCCAAGTATCCATGCAATTGAAGCCAACGCAAAATATGTCGCCCGCAACGCGCGATTGAAACTACGAGCCGCCGTGATGCAGATATCAGCGGATTGTGTGGCGCGTGGATAGGCCTGTGGATCATCGGGATCATTTGGGACAGCGGCCATCAGGATCGCGCAATACCCAAACAGGCGATGCGACCAGACAAATTTCAGAAAAGCGTTCGACAGAAAAAGCAGAATAATCAGTATCTTGATTTCCCAAACCATGGCAGGCGCACGGCCGATGGCAAGATCTTCAGCAACCCCAGCAAGGCGTTCGGTATTGCCAAGCAATGCCAAGCCGCCGCCTATTGCAATCATGATTGTCGAAGCGAAGAACGTGCTGCCCTGACGCATGGCCGAGATCACTTGTGCATCGAACACACGCGGCTGGCGCGTCACCATTTCACGCATCCAGACCTTGCGAAAATCATCCATCATCAATGAAACCGATGGTTTCTGAGAGGACGGATTTTCGATCCTCCACCCAATCCCCAGCCATGTCGCGAACAATAGCAAAACGGCTGCATAGTCCAGCGAGGAAAACAGTAATGTGCGGTCGATCCAGGTCATGCCGCGACACTATTGTTGGATTCGGCAACTTGCCAGTCGATAAAATTGGTAATATAATTTTACCAAATGGAGGATCAGCGATGGAAATGCCCAAGCCAAATCCGGATGTCTTAGCACGCAAGCAGGCATTGGTTGCGCGACTACAGCAAGTGCTGCCGAAGGATGCTGTTATCCATGAAGAGGCCGAGACCAGGGCTTATGAATGTGATGCGCTGACCGCCTATAAATGCCCGCCAATGCTGGCTGTACTGCCTTCGACCACGCAGCAGGTTTCTGATGTCTTGCGCATTTGCCATGAACTGGGTGTGCCGGTTGTACCGCGCGGCGCGGGCACGTCATTGGCGGGTGGTGCCCTGCCGACGGCAGATTGTGTGATTCTAGGCGTTGCACGGATGAACGAAGTTCTGGAAATCGATTACGACAACAGGTTTATCAAAGTGCAATCCGGCCGAACCAACCTGAGTGTAACCGGTGCCGTTGAAGAAGAGGATTTCTTTTACGCCCCCGATCCCTCATCTCAGCTTGCCTGCGCCATTGCCGGGAATATCGCGATGAATTCGGGCGGGGCGCATTGCCTGAAATACGGGGTGACGACCAACAATCTGATGGGTGTGACTATGGTCATGATGGATGGCAGCGTGGTCGAAATTGGAGGTGCCTATCTGGACGCTGGCGGGTTGGACCTGTTGGGTGTTATCTGCGGATCCGAAGGGCAATTGGGTGTCGTAACTGAAGCAACGTTGCGCATCCTGCGCAAACCTGAGGGCGCGCGTCCCGTTCTGATGGGCTTTGACGATAATGAAGTAGCCGGTCAATGCGTCTCTGACATAATCAAATCGGGCATATTGCCTGTCGCGATCGAGTTCATGGACCGCCTTTGTATTCGAGCCTGCGAGAATTTCGCCCAAGCGGGTTATCCTGATTGCGAGGCGTTGCTGATTGTCGAAGTTGAAGGATCAGAGGCAGAGATCGATAGCCAGTTGTCGAAGATTATCGAGATCGCCAAGCGGCATAATCCGGTTGAGCTGCGAGAAAGCCAATCGGCTGATGAAAGCGCCCGTATCTGGCTGGGGCGGAAATCGGCCTTCGGCGCGATGGGGCAAATCAACGATTATATGTGTCTGGATGGGACGATCCCGGTCTCATCGCTACCCTTCGTCCTGCGCCGGATCGGGGAGCTGAGCAAAGATTATGGCCTGCCAGTCGGCAATGTGTTCCATGCCGGTGACGGCAACATGCACCCCTTGATCCTGTTTGACGCCAACAAACCCGGCGATCTTGAGAAATGTGAAGCGTTCGGGGCGGACATCCTGAAGCTTTGCGTTGATGCGGGGGGCTGCCTGACTGGTGAGCATGGGGTCGGCATCGAAAAGCGTGATCTGATGACACACCAATATGAACCACAGGATCTTGAGGCGCAGATGGCGGTGAAAGATGTGTTTGACCCGAATTGGCTGTTGAACCCAGCCAAGGTGTTTCCGCTAAAGGCGTCTGCCACGCGCAGGATGGCCGCGGAATAGATGAGCCTTCCCCATCAATACCCAGAGTATTTGCGAAAAGATGAAGTGCCATGACACCTGAAACCGAGGCTGAACTTGCGGACATCGTTGCCGGCCTGGATGGCCCAGTGCGTATTGCCGGAGGCGGCACGCGCGGCCTTGATGGGCCCGAGCCTGTGCTGAACCTGTCAGGACTGCACGGAATTACACAGTATGAGCCGGGCGCATTGACTCTGGTCGCGCATGCCGGGACTCCAGTGACTGAGATCGAAGCGGCTTTGGAGGCCGAGGGCCAGCAACTGGCGTTCGAGCCGATGGATCATCGCGGTTTGCTGGGCACCACGGGGGAACCGACAATCGGCGGTGTTGTCGCGGCCAACATCTCGGGGCCGCGTCGAATTCAGGCTGGCGCGTGCCGGGATTTCCTGTTGGGCGTACGTTATGTCGACGGGTTGGGGCAGGTGATCAAGAATGGCGGGCGGGTGATGAAGAATGTCACCGGTTACGATCTGGTCAAGCTCATGGCGGGTTCCTGGGGCACGCTAGGGGTGCTGTCCGAGGTCTCACTGAAAGTGCTGCCTAGACCTGAGATTGAGACCACTCTGGCAGTCGGGGCCGCTGATGTAGGAACCGCAGTTGATCTCATGTCCACTGCCCTGAAATCCCCCTTCGAGGTGAGCAGCGCAGCCTATGATCCACTGGGTGGGCAGGCGCTGTTGCGGATCGAAGGATTTGCCGACTCGGTTGCCTATCGGGTAGGTCGATTGCGCGAAATCCTTGGGGGCGAATGCACCGAGTTAGAGAATTCGAGGAACCGCTGGGTCGATCTGCGTGATCTGCGTGCGTTTAAGGATCTGGAAGGTGATGTCTGGCGCTTATCGGTGAAACCCGGCGATGCAGCCAGCCTTGCAGAACGGATCGACGCGGATCGAACCTTATTTGACTGGGGCGGGGGCTTGATCTGGGTATTGGTGCCAAAGGGCACTGATCTGCGTGCACGACTGGGTCACTTTGAAGGACATGCAACGCTGGTACGTGCAGAGGCTGACACCATCGTTGAATTTGGGCGGTTCCAACCGGAGAGCACGCAGATTCAGGCTCTAACAAAGGCAATTCGGAAGAAATTTGACCCTCGGAACGTGTTCAATCCGGGTCTGATGGGGTAGGCGATGCAGACGAAATTTACCGAAAAGCAGTTGCAAGACCCAGCGATTCAGCGATCCAACGAGATACTCCGAAATTGTGTTCACTGTGGTTTCTGTACAGCAACCTGCCCGACTTATCAGGTGCTAGGCGATGAGTTGGACAGCCCTCGCGGGCGCATCTATCTGATCAAGGACATGTTGGAGAATGAGCGTGTTCCGGACGAAAAGACTGTCAAGCATATCGATCGCTGCCTATCCTGTCTCGCCTGCATGACCACGTGCCCCTCGGGCGTGCATTACATGCACCTCGTGGACCACGCACGGGAATATATCGAAGACAACTACAAGCGCCCGTTCTCGGATCGGGCTCTGCGCTGGATATTGGCCAGAATCCTGCCTTATCCGACACGCTTTCGCTGGGCTCTAATCGGGGCAAAGCTGGGTCGTCCGTTCCGGTTTCTGATGCCGGATGCCCGGCTAAAGGCGATGCTGGACATGGCGCCGAGATATATTCCACCAGTCAGTCGCAATGATGACCCTCAGAGCTTTGCAGCAAAAGGCGCTAAGAAGAAACGCGTCGCCCTAATGACGGGCTGTGCGCAAAAAGCGCTGAACACCGATATCAACGACGCCACGATTCGCCTGCTGACCCGATTGGGCTGCGAGGTCGTTGTCGCCGAAGGTGCCAGCTGTTGTGGCGCATTAACTCATCACATGGGTAAAACCGGTGAAAGCCATGCGTCTGCTGCAGCCAATATCCGGGCCTGGACACGCGAAATGGATGGTGATGGTCTGGATGCGATCGTGATCAACACCTCGGGGTGTGGGACCACGGTTAAAGATTATGGGCACATGTTCCGCAGTGATCCGCTGGCGGCGGATGCGGGGCGTGTATCCGCCCTGGCGATGGATATCAGTGAGCTTTTGGTGCAGCTGGAGATGCCGGACAGCGACAAGAAAGAACTGGTTGTTGCCTACCACGCGGCGTGTTCATTGCAACATGGGCAAAAGGTTACCTCTTATCCCAAGAACCTGCTGAAATCTGCTGGATTCACAGTGTTAGAGCCTAAAGATAGTCATTTGTGCTGTGGCAGTGCAGGAACCTACAACCTGATGCAGCCTGAGATTTCGGGTCAGTTGAAACAACGAAAAGTGCGCACGCTTGAGGCTAGGAATCCTGATGTTATCGCGGCAGGTAACATCGGATGCATGATGCAGATCGGCTCTGGGACTGACACGCCCGTTGTCCACACAGTCGAGCTGTTGGACTGGGCCACCGGAGGGCCGGAACCGCGCGCATTGCGCGGCGGCATGGCTGGGGTACCCCAACTGCGTTGATCGATTGCTGCACCCGCGCATCAGGTCCGGTTGAATTTCATCCAAGGGGCAATTGCCCTATTTTCGCCGCACCAACGGCATACGAATCTTGGTCGGACCCCATGACCGGAGACCCGCGTGCGCAACTGGATCACGGCTATTGTCTTCAGCTTGCTGCCCTTGGCAGGACAGGCGCAGGATACTGGGCTTAGGAGCCTGGAAACCACCGATGCTGGGCGCGAGTGGATGGCAGTTGGTCGGCTGGATATCGACGGCACCGGGTTTTGTACCGGATCGCTGATATCTCCGACTCTGGTACTGACGGCTGCGCATTGTCTGTACGACAAAACCACGAAACAGCGAATTAATCCGGCCCGGATCGAGTTTCTGGCCGGTTGGCGCCTCGGTTCCGCCTCGGCTTATCGTCCGGCGCGTCGAACAGTGGTTCACCCCGACTATGTTTATGAAGGCAATGTTTCTGCAACGCGGGTGCGTCATGATATTGCGCTGATCGAGCTGTGGCAGCCGATCCGCAACACCTCGGTCATTCCTTTCGAAACCGGACGTCGTCCTGCCCGCGGTCAAGAGGTGGGGGTTGTCTCGTACGCGCATGACCGCGCCGAAGCGCCAGCATTGCAGGAAGTCTGTTCCGTCATTGGGCGACAGGCTGGAATTCTGGTTATGTCCTGCAACGTGGATTTCGGGGCATCCGGTGCGCCGATCTTTTCGTTTGACGGCGAGCGGCCACGCATTGTGTCGGTCGTTGCAGCGAAGGCCGAATTGCAGGGTCAACGCGTTGCGCTGGGCACCGCCTTGGATGAATCGCTGGAATTGTTGCGGGCCGAGCTTTCGCAGGGGCGGGGTATGAACGCCACATTGGACAACAACACCAAAAACCTCGGAGCAAAGTTCCTTAAGCCATGATGCGTGTTTTTCTAAGTATCACCTTGCTTGTTTCTATTCTCGTAACTGCCGCGCAGGCCCAGACCAGCAGCAAGCGCCGACTGACGGATCGCGATGATCTGTATGGGTGGGAGGCGGTCGGACGTCTGGATATCGGCGAACAGGGCTTTTGCACCGGTACTTTGATCGCAAAGGACATCGTGCTGACAGCGGCGCATTGCGCTGTGAGCAAGGCCACCGGAAAACCCTATGCCCCCGGTGAATTGACCTTTCGCGCCGGTTTGAGCGACGGTCAGGCGCTTGCGGATCGCAAGGTCATCCAGATTGCGACCCATCCCGATTTTGTTGCCAATGCGCCGGTATCGGCGTCACGTGTTCGAATTGATGTGGCTCTAATGCGGCTGGAAGAGCCGATTCCCTATTCGATTGCTGATCCGTTCGCCCTGCACAGCGGCCGCGTCAGCGACAGCGAAATCAGCGTCGCCTCGTATGGTCGCGGTCGGGCCGAGGCGATCACGCGCCAACGCTCTTGCCGCATCCTGCAACGCGGGCAGGGGCTGATCAGCTTTGATTGCGATATTACATTCGGTTCGTCGGGCTCCGCTATTTTAGCAAAAAAAGGCCCGCGTTGGCAGATCCTGTCGGTTGTTTCGGCGGGCGCATCGGATGGTCAACGCAAGATCGGCTACGGGATGGAGCTGTCGGGGATTGTCTCGGAACTCAAGGCGATATTGCGTCGTGACGCGCCCCGACCCACGGCAACAATCCGCAGATTGCAGCCGGGTTCAGCCAAGTCCAGTTCGGGTGCTAAATTCCTCAGCGCGGGCGGGTCTTGAACCCAGTCCTTTTACTTCCCATCTGAGTTTTACTGGATCGCCAAAGCTGGGGTCCGGCATAAATCACCGCCCGTCCATTTCGGAGGGCAATTTCGTGAATCGCTCAAAGATGAGGATACGACATGCGTACATTTGACTTCGCACCACTTCACCGCGCAACCATCGGTTTCGACCAGATTGCAGACATGATGGACCGGGTTTTGACCAATGACGTGGCTCAGCCCAGCTATCCCCCTTACAACATCGAAAAAACCGATGCTGATACCTACCGCATTTCGGTCGCTGTTGCCGGGTTTTCCGAGGCCGATCTGTCGGTTGAGGTAAAGGAAAATTCTCTGGTGGTTTCCGGCAAGAAAGCTTCGGACGAAAAAGAGCGCAGCTACCTGCACCGTGGCATCGCCACCCGCGCGTTCGAGCGCCGCTTTGCTCTGGCCGACCACGTTCGTGTCACCGGCGCGAGCCATGAAAACGGCATGCTGAACATCGATCTGAAGCGCGAAGTGCCAGAAGCGCTGAAACCGCGCCGGATCGAAATTTCGTCTGGCAAGGCCATTGAAAAGGACGTGGTTGACGCCAAAGCCGTGAACTGAGGCTGTTGATCACTTAGCGACAGTCCCGCCTCTCTGGGTTGTCGCACCACACGCCCCGCGTTCCTCCAGGCGCGGGGCGAAGTTGTATCCATCGCAACACGGACATGGTGGGCAACACGTTTTCACGAAAATCTGGCAATAGTTTAGGTCGTCAGGCTAGTCTCTTCTGGAACACTTCAATGAACTGAATTTCGTTCAGTGCCTTCAGAGGGAGACGAAATAGATGCGAATGAAATCCGTTATTGCCGCTATAGTCTGTGCCGTTGTTGCATCGACCACACTGACCGCGACACCAACCCGTGCCAACGATACCGGAGCGCTTATCGCTGGGGTCGCGTTGGGTGTGCTGGGAGCGTCGATCGCCAAACACCATCACAAGCACGGATCAAAATACCAGAAGCACCCGCATGTTTCGCCCGAGGAGAATGCGATCGGGCTTTGTATGCATCGGACCCACACCGCCATGAGCAATCAAGGCTACTATGCCGTCGATTTTGAGCGGACGCTTTCCTATACGACGAATTCTGATGGCATCGATCTGATTGATTTGGAGGTCGCGCGCTCAAAGGACAGCAATGACGCGCGGAGCCACATAAAAGCCCATTGCGCTATTCAAGATGATGCTGTGGTCAATTTCCGGTATTCGAACTACTGAGCTTGCCATCGGCAGCTTCAACTTAAGAAATCCAAGAGCTTCTATTTTCCCTTCTGAAAACCAGTAGGCAATGTGTCTCGGCCTTGTCTCTGCGTCTATCTTTTTAGCGTCGAGTTTGTCACAGTCTTGGTGATTTGGAGGCCCAAGGGGATGTAAATTGCCATAACATTCCCTATGTCATTGGATGATAAGAAGAATAGGGATAGCAGATGTCGAACCAGCAATTCGAAGCATTGATTCAAGAGACGCAACAGAAAGTCCGCGAAAGCCAGTCGCAGATTGAAGGCTTGACCTCACGGATCGAAGCGGCGCGTGCCAAGATCGGAACCGCAGAGGCAGATATCGACATTGAAAATGCCACTTTGGAAGATGTGCACGCCCATACCGAGGTGATGAACGCCAACATCGCTGAGCTGATCATGGGGCTCGACGACGTGACCAACGCGTTTTCCAAGGATTTCGACGAAATGCGTTCGAAAACCGGGTGGGAGTCGTTCGTCGGCATCTTCGCCAAGGCCAAATCCGAGTCCATGCGGCAGGAACGCATGCGCACCGCCAATATTGATGACAAGCTGCAGGACCTGATCGCCAAGTCCGATGTGATCGTAAAATTGCTGGAAGGGCAGTTGTCGGTACTGGAGGAACAGCGCGTCAAGGTCGAAGACAACCTGACTGTCACGCTGGATGACCGTGAGGCGACGGTGGCCGAGTTGGAAGCACTGCGCGCCGAGATTCAGGGTATGGACCCGACAATCATCACGCTGGAAAACAAAATCAGCGTCGAACAGGACGCCGCCGCGCGGACCCAGCTGGAAACTGAACTGGCCGAGCTGAACAAGCAATACAACGCCAAGGTTCAGGAAGAGCAGGTCAAGCTGGCCAAGTCTCAGACGCTGGAACGCTATATCGAAAAGGGCAAAACCTGGGTCGACTCACTGCAAAACCAGGCGGCGACGCAGATGGTGCTGATCAACAAGCTGCAGACAGACACGCAACAGCGCGTGGTGCTGTATGACGCCCTGACCAAATCGCTGAAAACAGCACAGCAGCAGGACGTGGCCCACCGCATCAACGAGATCGGCGTGCAGACGGATCAAGAAGCGCAAACCGCCATGGCCGCCATCGGCACCGCGACCAACCAGAAGATGGCCGACATGCTTGAGGCGCATGAGGACCACATGGTCTTTGCCCGCGACGTGCTGGAGAAAAAGGCCAAGGCGGATGAGCGGTTCGCGCGGCGCTTTGCCTCGATTGTCGAGAAGCATGATAAGAATTTGTATGGTGGTTAAGTGCGTTTCGCTCACCAACAATTTCTATTACTAGCAGTTAGTCTTGGTCCCTTGGAGGTGCCGAGATTCTTGGAAAAAATTGGTTTTATAGATCAGAAGCCGACTTATCCTGAAGTGCTACAGGCATTGCTTATGGCAGTAATTGCGGCTTGCTTAATGCGACTTCTGTGTTGGTTGAGTTGGGGCAGCGAAAGGGGGCGGCGTTTTCAGCACTCGGTTGGGATCAACCCTCAAGTAGTACTGCATAGTGTCGGTTCGCCTCTCTTTAGATGGTGGTTTCATATCGACAAAAACGGGAAGGACTTGGACGCCCCAAGATGACCGATACCAACCCCACCCAAGACCATGTCGGCCTGACCGACACCTTCGCCTCACGCCGCTATTTCCGCAAATTCGAAGTCATCACCGTCCACCTCCTGCGCGTGGCCGCGACGATGGAGGCGGAGGGCGCAATCAGCAAGCAAGAGGTGCGGATCGTGTCGCGCTACCTCTCGGGGCTGCTCTACACCTTCCGCGCGCTTTCCATGAAGTATCTGCTGGTCGGTCGCGATACGGGACGGTTTTTTGGCAGCCTTGCGATGGACAAGCGTGACAGCGGTTTTCCGGTGGCGGCTGAGCTGCTGACCATGGCCAATGACGCGCAGCAGGCGCAGGTGCATCTGGCGAATATGCCGTCCGAGGATGACCTAAAAACTGACATGGTGCGGACGATCATTGGCGATCAGGAAATCCCCACCAAGCTGCAATTCGCGCTGTCACAAAGGCTCTACTATGAGGAATTGCTGAAAGGTCAGCTGTTCTGGGCCCGCAACGATCCCGAGTGCCAATGGATCGGGAATGAGGGCGAACGGCGGAAGTTCATGATCCACTGGGCGGTCTATGACAGCCAGATCAACCTGCCAGTGATCTACCTGATGCAACTGGAGGACAGCGGCAAAACCGCCCTTCCCAAAGACCAACGCCGCTGGCCCGAAGTGCAGGCGCATCTGATGGCGCAGTCTCTGGGCGGGTTGAAACTGGTGACCATAGCCAAAGGGTTCGATCAGGATTTCGACGACCTGCACCCCAAACACCTGCGCCGCATTCATGTGGGGCCAATGTATTCCTCGGCCTATACCGAACAATCCGGCCCCCTGCGGCAGGTGCTGGAGGATGCGCAATCTCCGCAAGGTCAAGACTGGGCGCTGGCCTGGACCACAGAAGAGTTGGAAAGCGAAGAGGTGATCGAAGAGCGGGCCGGATGGTTCTCGACCGTCGAACGCGAGGTTTTTGCGCTCGACCCATTCGGCGCGCAAGGGGCCGAAACCGGGGCCACACGCACCCAACGGTCGATCATCTTGCCCCAGCGTCCGTTTCAGGTGCTGGCCGAGCGTAACCCTCCAGGGTTTGCCGATGTGCGCAAGTTCGTGGTCAGCAAGTCAGGGCAGGTGTTGAGGTATTAGTTTCGCCTTCGGCGAGAGTATTTTTGAAAAAGATGAATCAAGGGCGGTTTTTGAGATGAGTTTGACGTCAGATCAGATGGAATTGCGCGAGGCGGATATTCGCAAGCATTACCCGGCAGCGACCGCCTTGCTGAATGGGTTCGAACACGCGCCGCGGATTGCCAAGGCGGTGGAGACGTCGACGGAACGGTCGCCGGGGGTGTCGACCGGACGGAGGTTTCGGTCCACCACGCCGGGTTTGGTGACACGGCGCACAGTGCGCGCAGACGGGGTGCATTTGGTCGAACGGATCGAGGCCTCGGATGATGGCGATGCGCTGGTCTCGCCACCACAGGCCACAACGCAGCAGGCAATCCGCCGTGCGGTTGCCATCGCTCTGGCGGTGAGCGAGGCCTACGCCGAACAGACACCGTTGGCAGACTTGAAACGCGCGAACCTTGCGGGCGATTTGCCCGCCGCGCGAAAGACCGAATTCTCGGAACTGCTGACTGCCGAGGCGCTGATCACCTCGCACACCTTCGGCAATGCGCTGGCGTACTTGATGTCCTCGCATCTGGGAGAGACCACTGTCGATATCGGTGAGATCGAAGAGGTCCTGACCGACAACGGCCAACTCGCCTTGCACGGCGCGCTGTGGGAGTTGGACCAGACCCTTGCCAAACACGCCCCCGATGATGCCCACCTGATCGCGGCCACCAGCGCCTATGCCGAGCAACTGTTGGAAAAGGTAGCTCTACGCGCCCAGTCCGCAGGCCATCTGGCACCGTTCCAGAGTGCCGCTTGGCATATCGAGGCAGATGATCTGACCATCCGGGGCTTCGAACCGGCATCAAAGGCCAAATCCACCACCCTGACCATGACGTTCAAGAAACCGAACGAGGTGGTCGGCAACCATATCGCCAAATATCAGGCCATGAAGCTGGCCAAGATGGTGATGGCCTATGATTTCGACCGCCGCCTGAACCCGTTTGCGGAACTTGGCGGGTTCATCTTTACCTTCATGGGCGACGGCAAACCGGGCACCGGCAAAACCACCCTGATCCAGATGATGGCCGGGTTGATCAACGACTATTGCCAGAACGCGGGCTATCCGTTCCGCTATCAGAACCTGAGTACCGACAATATCGACAGCTATCAGGGCAAGTCCGGCCAGAACGCCAAGGCGTTTATCAATACGATCATCGACCCCTCGGTCATCGGGTTCGGCACCATCGACGATATCGACCAACTGGCAGGCAAGCGCGGCGACCGGCAGTCCTCGGCTGGGCAACTGGAAATCACCGCCGTGCTGATGGAGAGCTTTGCGGGGGCCAACACCGTCGTGCGCGGCAACTGCACCTTTGGCATGTTCTCGAACTACCCCGAGAATGTGGACGACGCCCTGCGCCAGCGGGCAGGCGCGCGGTTCCTGGTGGACGGGCCGCAAACGCGCGAGGATTACATCGACATCCTGCACCTGCTGATGGGCCGCAACCACGACATTCCGCTGGGCGAACACGAAGCCTATGCCGCGCAGGAAATCAAAAAGGCCGTCGCGGCCAGCTTCGAAAGCCATTCCCGACCGCATGAGGATGCGCTGCTGCAAGTCTATGATCGGGTCTCCGGCGATATCGGCCAGATGGACACGATTGCCAAACTGGGCACCTACCTCAAGGCGATCCAACAGGCCGATGAGCGCTTTACCGGCCGCGCGATCAAGAACATCACCGACGCGGTCAAGGTGCGTGCGATGGATTTCGAACTGCCCGACGAATGGATGGAAAACCCCGACCTGTTCCTGTTCCGCGACTACGACACCAAGAAGTCGATGATCGAGGACCTGCGCCAGCCGATCACGGTCGAGATGGTGATGCAAGAGATCAACCGCTACGCCGACAGCGAGTTCCGCTATGCCGACAAGAGCGACGAGGTCGCCATCGAAAACGCCGTCCGCGAGATGGGCCGGATGGAAGAGGCGAAGCGGCGGTATTTAGAAGGAAAGAACATTGACTAGAAGATTTGTAATTGAAGCGGAAGGCTTTCCGGATTTGCCGGGTATGATGCTGGTTACACTAGAGGCTTTGCGCGCTATGGGTGGTTCTGGAACCATTCAAGAAATGGATGAAAAGGTTGCAGAGCTTGAGGGTGTAACAGAAGAAGAGCAAGCATTTCAGATGTCTGGTGATGATCCTCGTCCCAGATTGAACTACTATCTAGCTTGGTCGCGAACTTATCTAAAGCGTGGTGGAGCAATTGAGAACTCTGCTCGTGGAGTCTGGGCCATAACCGAATCCGGGGCACGAATAACCGAATATAAACAAACAAAAGAAATTAGCGATCAAGTTAATGCGGAAGAGCGCGAAAAAGCGCGGTTAAAACGCCTTGAAAAGAAAGCGAAAGAAGAAAAAGTACAACAAAGCCCTGAATTCATAACCGGCTCAATGGCAGCGGTTGAGGGACCTGACAGTAGCGTTCGGGATTGGCGTAATGAGCTCTTGGACGTTCTAAAATCGATGGACCCATCAGCGTTTGAAAGACTTGCCCAACGACTACTGAGAGAAAGTGGTTTCACTAAGGTGGAGGTCAGAGGAAAGTCGGGCGATGGAGGGATAGACGGGGTCGGTGTTCTCAGAGTCAACCTTGTTTCGTTCCAAGTCTTTTTTCAATGCAAACGGTATAAAGGTAGCGTTGGATCCTCTGATATTCGCGACTTTAGAGGCGCGATGATGGGACGTGCAGACAAAGGTCTGTTCATAACAACCGGAAGTTTTACGGCCCAAGCATCGGATGAAGCGACCCGCGACGGCGCGACAGCGATAGATCTGATTGATGGGGAACGGCTGTGTGATTTGCTAAAAGACAATGAACTTGGTGTCTCAAAAAGGATGATTGAAGAAGTTCATGTTGATGAAAACTGGTTCATGAGCATATGATCCGCCTCATCGAAAAAGGCTTGATGTTCGGCAACCTCGTCCACATCTCCAGCCCGGCTCTGGTCGAGCGGTATAACCGCGCGCTGCAGCATCTGGCGGGCAAGACCACGGCGCTGACCGATTTCCATGTCGATATCTCGGGTTATTCTCCGGAGGTGGGGATTGAGCTGGAGGATGAGCTTTACCTCAATCCCAACGGGGTCAACCGGCAGTTCATCCTGCTGACGACCGAGCAGAAACGCGCGCCTTTGCTGAACGTCAAATTTTCTACCTCGCGCGATATTCTGCGCGAATTCATCGAGATGAACGAGGCGCAGCTGTTCGCCCTGACCGCCACCGATGCAGTGGCCGGAGAGCTTGTGAACTCGGTCATCAAACTCACAACCCCGCGCGACCTGTTGAACCTGAGCAAGATCGAGATCGAGGCCGACACCGCAGGCGGCACCCTACGCAAGGCCCAGCAGCTAGCGGGCATGGTCGAACGTTTCAAAACCGAAGAGGATGCATGGTTCGACGATGTGCTGATCGCCAAGATGATCGAAACGGCCAAGGAAACCGGCGACGTCACTCGCAATCCCGTTCGCCTGCGCCACACCGCATTCGAGCAGCGTAATTTCTGGACGGCACACTTTGGCGGGCTCTACCTGTTCCCGGATATGGATCACCCGGCGGCGATTTGCATGGGCGAAAAGCCCGACGATATGCCGATCAAATACATTTTTGACCCGTCGCAGCGAAACCAGATTGCCAAGTTTCTCGACTACAATGATCTGGTTGAACCTATCGTTAAGGCGCGCGGTGTGGATGCTGCTGCGATCCTGCAACAGAAAATGGATTTTCTGACCATTTCTGCGGCTGCTGACGCAGATGTTGATCTGAGCGGGCTGGATCGCAGCGACATGCGCCGACTGGCCCGCAACCACGCGGATCGCCTGCCCGAGGCGTACCACGGCCTCGCACAATTGCTGCGCTGGGCGACCGATGGCGGGCGCTGGCCACGCATCACCTCGGATCATCCCGCCTATTTCTACACATTGCGCGCAGCCGATACGCCGAACCGCGATCTGGTGAATATGCTGTTGACCGAATTGGCTCCGCTGGATCCGCGGCAGATGTTCATCTGCCACAAGGAATTGTTTTATAGTACTTACAGGACCTGGCCCGAGACCAAGAAAGCCTATGTTGCCGACTTCCTTGCCCGCGAGTATCAGGTGGACAAGGCTGGTGCGCGGGCGGCTTTATTTGGTCATGAACCGGATATGACCGGCAATGACCGGGTCAGCGAAACAGTGATCGCACGGGTCGGCCCTTGGGGCGCGGTCAGGAGAGATTAAGATGTTCGGAGCGTTGCGCCTGTTTCTGATCCTGCTGGTGATCCAGACGATTGCCTATTTCGCGCTGTCCTTTTATTCGCGCGGAGTTAGGCGGCGAAAGTTGGAGACGTGGTGGGACGAAAAGGGCAAAACCGGTAACAAAGAAGCGTTTGTTGCGCGTGGTTTGCACGTCTACGACAACTCATTCCGGCGCAAACTGATTTTGGGTGTCTATATTGTACCTTGGGTGGCGATTGGCGCGCTGATCTACATCGTGAATTACATGTGAGGGTTAAGGCATGGCCTATGTGAAATGGGCGTTCATTATCATCTTCTGGGGCACGATCGCCGTGATCTTGCAGTATTCCCTACCGCAGCACGATGTGGTGCGGATCGTCAACACCTATGAGGAACGTCAGGACCTGACGGACTGGACGCGAATCTTCTGGTCCGAGCCTGAAGATCAATCCACCAGCCTGTCAAACCGCGATGTACAGTTCATTCAGGCCGTACGCGCCAACGGGAAGCCCATTGTCTATCGCAACGAAGACACCGGTTGGGGCTGGCCGCCTTATTTCAAGTTCGACACTGCGAATCTTTACACCGAGGCCAACGATGCCAAGTCGACCAAAGATAACCCCGATTGGGTGGTCGTAACGCATTACGGCTGGCGCAATGAGTTCATGTCGATTTTTCCCAACGCAATTTTCATCCGGCATGTCGAGGGGCCGGATGTCCGCATCATCCCGTGGTTCAATATCGTCTTCCTGACAGTGTTTGCTGCGCTGGTTTGGGCCATCTGGGTTCGATGGCGGCGGTTTCGGCAAAAGAAGATCGATCCTGTTTTGGAGAACATGGAAGATGGTCTTTACGCCGCTGGTGATGCAATAGATGAAAAGCGCAAGGGCTTTCGCCGCTGGCTGGACAGTTGGAAATCCAAGTAAAGTGGTACACCAAAAGGCGTGCGCTGTGGTCTGACTGCTCATCTCACGATGAACTCTGCATGAAGTGCCCCGGCAGCTTTGATGGTTTTCAGGATGTCGATCATATCGCGTGGCGACACGCCCAAGGCGTTCAACCCGGCCACCACTTCGGACAAGGTGGTTGCCTCGGGGATTTCTGCAAGCCCCGTTCCTTCTTCCTCTTCGATCCCAGCGTAGGTGCGCGGAACAACGACTGTTTCGCCTCGCGCAAACGGATTTGGCTGAACAGCAATCGGGGCTTCCTCGACTGTGAGGGTCAAGTTGCCCTGCGATACCGCGACGCGTGAAATCCTGACGTCCCGACCCATGACAATTGTGCCGGATCTCTGATCCACCACGACGCGGGCTTTGCTTTCGGGTTCGACCAGAATGTTTTCAATACGTCCAATCGCATGCGCGGTTGATACGGCCCGCGTCGCCTCGACGCTTAACTCCACAGTGCCGGAATCGCGCATGAGTGCGACGGCGCGGTTGAACTCCCTGTTGATGGCGGCCTCAATGCGGCTTGCGGTCGTGAAATCCGGTTCTCTCAGCGCCAGCCTCAGTTGAGTCAAATCAGCAAGCTGAAAATCAATCTCACGCTCCACCCGCGCGCCCGCGGGTATGACACCCGATGTCGGCACCCCACTGACAACCGACGCTGCATCGCCCTCAACCGCAGCGCCTCCGGCAAGCACTGTCCCTTGTGCCACGGCATAAATCTGACCATCCGCTGCATTCAGGTGTGTCATGATCAATGTCCCCCCAAGAAGCCCTTTGGAATCTCCGATGGCAGAGACAGTAACGTCAATCTGACCTCCGACACGCGCGAAGGGTGGAAGGGTGGCGGTGACCAATACGGCGGCGACGTTTTTGGGGCGAAAATCTTCACCATTCACGTTTACACCCAGCCGTTCGAGAATGTTGGACATAATCTCTTCGGTGAACGGAGAATTGCGCAAGCCGTCGCCAGTGCCATTCAGGCCAACCACAAGGCCGTAGCCAACCAGATCATTGCCGCGGACACCGTCGAAATCCACCAGATCTTTCAGGCGTATAGCCCCGGCATTGGCAATGCACGGTAAGACTATCAAAAGGAATGCGAGTATCTTCATCTTAAGAAATTCACCAGTGACAGGTTGGCATTGCGAACGGTCACGGAATACAGACTCTCCAGTTGGAACTGCACGGTTTGCAACTGTGCCGCAGTCTCATAGGGATCTGCAGCGATCAACGCATTGCGCGCATGCTCAGCGCTGGTCCTTGCGGCGGCGTTGCGCGTTGCGGCTTGCTCCACACGCGCCTCAGCCGCGCCGACCTGGGCGCGCAAATTGACCGTCGCATCCTGTGTATTGGCCAGCTCAACACCAAGCTGCGTGAACATTGCGGTTCGTAGATCAGGCGTCCATCCAAGCGCATCATCTGTGGCCAGAGCCGCAACCGCAACATCGCGCAAAGCGTCCTTGAGCGTGGGGTCTGTCGCAGTGATCGGAAGCGTGATCCGCTCGTTCTCGGAAATCTGCATCGGAGCCAAGGTGTCTGTGCCACCTTGATATATCACCGCATCAAATCCGGCGGGGTCGTTGAACCAATCCTCAGCGGCCTGTTGGATATCTGTTAGGGAGGTCAGCCCTATCAATTCGGCCTGCAGCGCTGTCAATAATGTTTCAGCGGAGGGCAGAGGTGAGACGTCAGTCGATGTTCCGGAATACAGGCTGCGCCCTCCCGCCCGCGTATTCAGGGCTGAGATCATTGTGTCGAGCTCATTTCGTGCCTGAACCGATGCTTGTTCATGTGTCACGGTCTGGTTCGCCGTGCCGAATGATAGCAGCGACGCTGACATCTCGGCGACCGAGCCGCTTAGCGTTGTCAGGCTCAATTGCATTGCGTCCGTGAATAGCCGCGCCTCGACGGTGGCGATGGAAAGCGCGTCCAACCGTTCCAGGCTGCGATCTAGATCCAGTAGGTGCGAGTAATCACCACCCAGACGACCCGAGATATCCTGCACCTTGCCGGTGGACATCTCATACGACAGTGTTTCGATTTGTGATTTGATCTCGGCGCTGCGAGTTCTGAGGGTAAGGCCGCGGGCCAGATCCCCGATCGAATTCAGTGTCATGTTCATAACCTCAACAGGGTATCCATCAGTTCATCCACGACGGCGACGATGCGTGCGTTTGCGGCATAGGCCTGCTCGATCTGCATCAAGCGCTGCAGTTCCACGTCACTGTCAACACCTTGCTCCGCGACGACTTTTTGCATTTCCAGCTGCGCGTTTGCTGCAAAACTGCTGCGCTGGTCAGCTGTGTGTGCGTTTGCCCCGGCTTTGGAAAGCAACGCCTCGGCGATCTCGGCCGCGCGCATCGTGCCTGTCCCAAACCCCACGCTGGGGGCCGGGCGCGAGTCGGTCAGAACGGCCCCAAAAGCTTGCAACTGGCTGGCATCACCCGGCGCACCGGGAATCAATGCCCCCAGACCCGCGCGTAATCTCCAGCTGTCACCCCCTGCATCCGGGTCGACCACAACATTTAGTGAGATGCGCGACGCAAGACCGGTTTCAGAAACCGAATCAAAGCGGCTGCCGTCATCCGTGAAGACGCCCGGATCGGTCGCGGCAGCGGTCGGGTCCAACCCGGTGGTTTCAAAGCGCTCGATCAGGTCGCGGGCGACGGCGTCCAGATCGGCTTGCGCTTCGACGGTCAGTTCGTCGCGGACCGAGAACTGGGCCATCAATGCGCCGCCTCGGATTTGGGCGAACTCTCCGCTCACGCGAACGGGTCGGCCGTTGATCTCGAGCCCGGACAACAACCCGTTGCCAACGGTCATATGCGGCATGGTATCGCCTGTGGTCGAGAACGAAAATTCGGCCGCGGTTCCTTCCAGCAGGATCAACCCGCCATCGGAATAAAGGGAAATCTGATCATTATCGCGCGCGATCGCGTTGACAGGCACCAACTCGTTGACTTGATCGACCAGAATCTGACGATGATCCAACAGCGCGCCAATATCACCGCCCGAATTGCGGACAGCGGGGATACGAGCATTCAGTTTCTCGATGTCTTTCAGAGTCTGATTCAGCGTATCGACCTGTTTGCCTATCGTGCGATCCGCATCGGATCGCATTTGCCGCACCCCTTCGGACGCTGTATTGAGCGCTGTGCTCAATGTACCGCCTGCACGGGCGGCCTGATCCAGCCGTTGGGCTGAGCCGGGCAGGCTTGCAGCTGTAATCAGGCTGCTTTCGAATTGGGCCAGTCTGGCCGAGATCGAAGTGGCATCGTCGGCTGCCCCCAACAGTTTCTCGTAACTTGAATGAAATTGCGCCACGGTTTTGGCTGCCATCAGGTCTGCATCGGTCGCACGGCGGTTTGCGATCAGTACCGGATCCTGGTGCCGAGTGATACCAACGACACGAACGCCATTACCAGAAACTGCGCTGGTCGCCAGTTCAAGCGATCTGCGAGCATATCCCGGGGTCAAGGCGTTGGCGATGTTTCCTGAAACCACCGCCGCACCACGGCTGGCTGCGCTCAGCCCGCCCAGAGCGTTGTTCAGTGCTGTCGACATATTCATCGGACGCATCCCTTTCGTTGATCAATCATCAGATCAGCGTTTGATATTGGTGGTTTCCTGCAGCATCTCATCCACAGTCTGAATGACCTTGGCGCTTGAGGAATAGGCCCGCTGGGTCTGGATCATTGAGGTCAACTCGGTGGCGACATCGGTGGTCGATTCCTCGCGTGCGAAAGACACGAGATCGCCTGTTGGACCTTCACCCGCGTTCCATAAGAAAAAGGTGCCGCTGTCGCGCGAGGGGGCATAGGTCTGACTGTCCAACGCCGTCAGACCGTTTGGATTCGGCACATCGGCCAGCGGAATCTGGAACATCCGGCGGCTGACCCCAGTATCATAGAAAGCATAGACATAGCCGTTCTCATCAACCTGTACGCTTGTCATCGTGCCAACGGCCGAACCATCGCGTGTGATCGAAACCGGAGCAAAGGTATCGGAAAGCTGTGTAATGCCGTCCGCATCGCCGATCTGGCCGATGTTGATCTCCATCGGTCCGCCGGCGACGTTGACGACAACGCTGCCGTTTGCCGGGTCATAGGCACCGCCGGTCACGGCGGTGACGCTGGCTAGTGTACCACCGGCTGTACGGCTATCGGTGAAGGTCAGGGTATATTCTCCGATGACAGCACCGCCCGAGGCTGAATCGCGCAATGTCATGGTCCATTCATTGCTGCTGCCGGTTGCAGGAACGGTGGGGACCAATTCGATATCGACGCTTTCAGACTTGCCCAAATTGTCAAAATACTCGACCGACAAGGGCTGCGTGTCACCCGGAGCACCGGCGTCGGTCGCTGTTGCAGGCAGGTTCATCCGCAGGTTCATGGATGTTGTGGGGGCGCCCGAAAGTTGATTAACGCTTAGCTGAATGGGTTCCAGAGCGGCGGGCGTATCCCTCGGGACGCTGGGGATCGAGCCATCTGGATTGGCACGCCAGCCAAGAAGTACAAGGCCGGATTGTGTGACCAGATATCCCTCCTCATTGGTGCGGAATGAGCCTGTCGTGGTCAGCAGCATCTCATTTGAACCTGACGCGATCTGCGAACTGGGACGGACAGGCAGCATGCCTCTACCGCGCACGGCCAGATCGGTTGAATTGTTGGTGGTTACCAGCGATCCGCGCTGATCTATCAGGCGTTGGCTGGTGGTTCTGACCCCGCCTGCCGAATAGCTGCCGCCCTGACCAGACGTGACCATGGAGTGAAAGTCGGTCTCGACTCTTTTATAGCCAAATGTCGATGAATTGGCGATGTTGTCAGAGATCGTGGCCAGCCTGTTGGCGTTGGCCTTCAACGCTGCCACACCGGCATTCAGCGAAGAGGATATGGTCATCGGTACGCCCTTTTGTTGCGTCATTCGTTGATGCAACACGTACCGCACTGGCCCTTAACAGCCGGCTAACAGCTAAAATGCTGTCTATCCTTTACCCCTTAAGGGTTGCGTAAAAAGATGATCTCAATCCGATTATTGCGTATCGCCATGGGGTTTTTATCCGAAAGCTCTCGGTCCGCGTGCCCAGTCACGCGGTCCAACCGCTGTGGCTGGATGCCTTTGTTCTGCAGCAGTTGGCGGGTGCTTTGCGCCCGCGCGGTCGACAGATCCCAGACCGGGTTATTCGCCAACACGACGGGCGCAGACCGCACATGCCCTTCGACCGCGATTGCGTTTGTCACCAGATCAGAAGACCGCGCTACCAAAAGTGTCAGCGCGCGCATCATTTGGGTTGGCGTGTCTGTCCCCGATTCGAACAACGGTTGATCCTCAGTGGCGAACAGCTCGACCACCAGCCCTTCGTCGGTGACGCGGGTCACGATGTGCTTGCGCATCTTATCGGACACCAGGCTTTCCCCAGCGCGCCCCAGCAACTGCGCCTCGAGCGACGAGAAATCTTCGAACGCACCCTTACCGCCGCCTTTCGCATCCACGCCGGTTGATCCGCGCGCCTGTTTCGCCTCGGTGGGGTTCCGATTGCTGGCACCTGATCCATCCATAACCATGGTTTTTTCCGAAAACATGTTGTCACCGCCGAAGGCACCATCGCCACCGCCCGAGACCGGATTGACCGGTATCGTGGGCGAAAAATAATCCGCCAGACCCTTGCGTTGCGTCTCGGTCGTTGCATTCAGCAGCCACATCAACATGAAGAACGCCATCATGGCAGTGACAAAGTCCGCATACGCGACCTTCCACGCACCACCGTGGTGAGAATCGCCACCCGATACACGTTTCTTCTTGATGATGATTGGCGCCGCATTGGATTGCGCACCCATCTCCACCACCTTCTATTCACCCGCTTACTGGCCTAGCAGGGCAGGTGTTAAGGTGGGCTTAACACTTAAAACTGTTCTGAATTCTAAGACTGCGACACCGGGTTTACACCAGCGCGCCTTAAAACCAGAGATAATCGATTAAAGCTGTTTTCGATACCATCGGGATCGGCCTTCGCAAAAAAGCTATCTAGCTCTTCGTGGACCCGGACGGCGCGATCCAACAAAGCATCTGTTCCTTCGGCATAGAGACCGGCTTTGATCATCACCTCAGATTGCTCATAACTGCCGACCAGCTTGCGGGTTTCTGTAATCAACTGGTTCTCATCTGCGGTCGCCGCACCTGGTAGGCTGCGTGATACGGATCGGCTGAGGTCAATCGCTGGGAAGCGCCCGCGTTCGGCGATGTCTCGGCTCAGCACGACATGTCCGTCCAAGACGCCGCGCAGAATGTCCGCAATGGGCTCGTCCATGTCAGAACCCGCGACAAGAACACTGAAGACTGCGGTGATGTCACCTTGATCGGCAGTTCCGGGACCCGCCCGTTCGCACAGGTTTGCAATCAGCGGCGTGACCGATGGCGGGTAGCCACGTAGCGATGGGGCCTCACCCATTGCGGCGGCAATCTCGCGATGCGCTTCGGCAAAACGAGTAACTGAATCGGCCAGAAACAGAACGTTTAACCCTTGATCCCGCAGGTATTCCGCCACCGACATGGCCGACCATGCGCACCGTCTGCGTATCAGGGCCGATTGATCCGAGGTTGCGGCCACGACGACGGATCGTTTCAGACCTTCGGCACCCAGGGCGTTCTCGACAAACTCATTCACTTCGCGCCCGCGTTCGCCCACCAATGCAACGACCACAGCATCCGCCTGGACTGAACGGGCAAGCGTCGCCAGAAGTGTTGATTTGCCAACGCCTGAACCAGCGAACAGGCCGATTCGCTGACCTTGGACAATGGGCAGCATCGTATTGAGGATGGCCAACCCGGTTTCCATACGACAGCCCAGCGGCTTGCGCGATACCGCAGATGGCGGGGCCTGCATAAGGTCACGTTCAAGCGTGCCAGGCAGCAGGGGCTTGCCGTCCAGAGGTTTGCTAGACGGATCGATTACCCGCCCAAGCCAATGCATTCCGGGCGCAAAGGCAGGCATCTGGTCGAGAGAGACCTGATCCCCCAGGCTTACGCCATCGGGTGCGGAGGCTGGCAGCATATGGATCGCGCCTGATTCGACATGCAGGACCTCGCCCGGCAGGTCCGGGCCTTTTTGTCGGCGCAGCGTCAGATGATCCCCGATCCGGGCTTGGGCGGTCAGACCATCGATTTCAACCACGCCGCGCGCAACACCGGTCACACGCCCGATATGGTGTACCGCCGACATCCTATCGAATTCGCATTTCAGACGCATCGGATCGAGATCGGCCATCGCAGGTCCTCCAAATAGATTTGTTGAAAACGGTTTCTAAAGGAATCGGGGTTAAGCCTTGATTGAAATTGATCGAGGGAGAAGCCCCGATGTTCAATGACCTGAACGTCTTTAAGACTGCGTACGCAATGGCAACCCATGCCGGACAACGGCAAGCGGTTGTTGCGCGCAACATGGCCAACGCGGATACGCCGGGATACAAGCCCCGCGATATTGAAGCCTTCCAGACAGCGTTTGAAAACACGAGCCGAGAGGTCGCGATGACCGCGACTCGGACGGGTCATCTGAATGGTGATGTGCGCGCTCAGCTTTGGGCTGAATTCACGGTCGCGGCTTCGAGCGATCCGAATGGCAATGGTGTTTCATTGGAAGAAGAGATGCTGAAAGCTGTCGAGGTCAAGCGACAACATGACCGGGCATTAGCGATCTACAAGTCTTCAATCGGTGTGCTGCGCACGAGTCTGGGCCGGGCATAGGGGGTTTCACGATGAGCGATTTTTCCTACTCGTTGGACGCGTCGGCTAGCGCACTGCGTGCGCAAGCAGCGCGGTTGCGTCATGTGTCCGAGAACATCTCGAACGCCGATACGCCCGGATACCGGCGTAAGACAGTCCCGTTTGAGACAGTCGAACGGGACGGAAAAGAGATGGTCCAGGCGGGGCGCGTCAAACTCGATCGTCGCGACCTGAGCCGAATTTATGATCCTGGCCACCCTATGGCTGATGAGACTGGCCATTACAGAGGATCAAACGTCGATCTGATGATCGAAATCGCAGACGCCCGAGAGGCGCAGCGCAGCTATGAAGCCAACCTCAAGATGTTCGACCAGACCCGGCAGATGTCATCGAGTCTGATGGATCTACTCCGTAAATAAAGGAATACCAGAATGGATGTTCGCTCACTTACCGCCGCGCAGAATTATACGGGGGCGCGCCCTGCAACGCAGGCCGCCCCCGAACATCAGGGGACAGCGCAAGGGCTGCGATCCTCGTTTCAGGATTTCGTGGCGACGCTGAAACAAAGCGAGCAAGTCACGCAATCTTCGATGGTTGGGCAGGCCGACCCGCACGCTTTGGTTCAGGCGCTGGCGCAGACAGAGCTGGCAGTGGAAACGGCTGTGATTGTTCGGAACAAAGTCGTTGAAGCCTATCAGGAAATCTTGCGGATGCCGGTCTGAACGATGCTGAGCGAAGGTCTGTTCTACGACATCGTGCGCCAGGCACTTTGGGTTGCAGTCATCACGTCGGTTCCGATCCTGGCGGTGGCGCTGATCTCGGGCCTTACAGTTGGTTTGTTTCAGGCCTTGACCTCGGTTCAGGAGATGACCCTGACCTTCGTGCCTAAGCTGATTGCAATCGTGGTCGTGTTCTGGATGTCGATGGGTTTCATGACCCAGACCCTTGTTACGTTTTTTACCGGGACATTGGTCCCGCTTATTGCCGGAGGTCGCTAATGGACACCGCTTATGTCACCTTGTCCCGTCAATCCGGTCTCATGGATGAGATGCGAATGGTGGCCAACAATATCGCCAATGCCAACACGACCGGGTATCGTCAGCAGGGGCTGGTGTTCTCCGAATTCGTCCGGGATATGCCGGGCAATCCTTCACTATCGCTCAGCCGTGCGCAGGTTCGAAACACTTCTCTGCAACAAGGTGTGCTGACCGAGACAGGCGGGTCCTTCGACTTTGCCATCGAAGGGGACGGGTTCTTTATGATCGAAACGTCCGCTGGGAACCGCCTGACGCGTTCCGGCAGTTTCTCACCCAATGCTGAGGGCGATCTGGTGACGATGGACGGGCACCGGGTTCTGGACAGCAATGGCGCGCCGGTCTTTGTCCCGCCCGACGCCGCAACGATCGATGTTGGCAGCGACGGCACGATGAGCGTCGATGGACAATTTCTGAGCCAGATCGGTGTCTACAACGTCGCTGATCCCGAAAACCTGGTGCGCGAAGGAAGCACACATTTTCGTGCAGGCGGGCAGGTGGAACCGGTGGGCGAGCCGGTCGTGCTGCATCGGTTCCTCGAAGGATCGAATGTCAATGCCATTGGTCAGGTGACCCGGATGATTGAAATTCAGCGGGCCTACGAGCTCGGGCAGAGTTTTCTTGAGGCCGAAGACGAACGGGTTCGCGGGGCGCTTAAGGCATTGATGCGCTGATTACCGGAAGGAGAATACGACATGCGAGCATTGAAGATCGCGGCTACGGGCATGACCGCACAGCAGATGCGGGTTGAGACAATTTCAAACAACCTCGCGAATATGAATACAACCGGCTACAACACCCGCCGGGCCGAGTTTGCCGATCTGCACTATCAACAGATGGCGCGCGCCGGGGCGGTCAATGCCTCGGATGGAACGGTCCTTCCGACAGGTATTCAGTTGGGGTTGGGCGTGCGCCCTGCCGCCGTCACCGTACAGCTGGAACAGGGTGGGCTTTCGGCAACGGGCAGTGATCTGGATGTCGCCATTGAAGGGCGAGGTTACCTTGAAGTCACCATGCCGAATGGCCAATCCGCCTTTACCCGAGACGGAAGCCTGAAACGTTCGGCCGAAGGTCTGATCGTAACTTCTGATGGCTTTGCCGTTGCCCCTGAAATTACCATTCCAGACGATGCCAGATCGATCTCGATCAATGCGGCGGGTGAGGTCTATGCCTATTTCGATGATACGGCCGAGGGGCAGTTGCTGGGCGAGTTTACGCTGGCCAGCTTCTCGAACGCCAAGGGTCTTGAGGCCATTGGTAGCAACCTCTTCAAGGAAACCGAAGCCTCGGGTGCACCGGTGGCCGGCACCCCGGGCGAAGATGGGCTGGGCACATTGCGGCAGGGCTATCTTGAGGACAGCTCAGTCGATGCGGTGCGCGAGGTCACGGAACTGATCGAAGCGCAGCGTGGCTATGAAATGAACGCCAAAGTTATTTCCGCCGTCGACCAGATGATGGGCGCGACCACGCAGGTGCGGTGATGCGCCTGTTAACCCTCATACTATGCCTGACGCCGATGCCAAGCTTGGCCGAGATCGTTGTGCCGACCCGCACGATCCGCGCCAAAGAGGTCATTGTCTCATCCGACCTCGAAGTCAAAACCTCTGAGGTCAATGGGGCGGTTCGTAGGCCAGAGGATCTTATCGGTCAGGAGGCACGTGTTGCGCTTTATCCAGGTCGGCCAATCCGCCCTGCCGATGTCGGTCCGCCTGCGATCGTGGACCGAAACGATCTGGTGACGCTGGTGTTCGATCACGTCGCGCTATCGATCACTGCCGAAGGCCGCGCGTTGGGCCGGGGCGCAGCAGGCGAGCGTATCCGTGTCATGAATCTGGCGTCTCGCACAACAGTAACGGGCGTAATCCGTCCCGATGGACAAATTGAGGTTAAATGATGCCGAGCCTTTCGAAACCCCTGCTATTTGTCGTTCTGAGTGTTGCGGCGTGTGGACGATTGGACCACCTTGGCAAGCCGCCCAGCCTGACACCAAACACGGAATCGCCTGAGCATGTAGCGATGCTGTGGCCCGGACTACCTTTGCACAGCCAGCCTCAGCGAACCGTTGATCAGTCATCTTTGTGGAGTGGCGGTCAGCATTCCTTGCTTGGGGATCAGCGCGCGATGAAAAAAGGGGACATTCTAACGGTCGTGATCGAGCTGGATGAAAAGGCCGAAATTTCCAACGATACCAATCGATCGCGCGCGGGGTCGGAAAGCCTTGCAGTGCCGGAACTCTTCGGCCTGCCGCAGCGTGCAGGTGAACGACTACCTGAAGGGGCCTCACTTGATGATGCCGTTTCAATTGACTCCGCTTCGGTCAGCAAAGGGAAGGGATCGGTCAAACGCAAAGAGAAACTGACCTTGCGCGTGGCGGCAACGGTCGTCGACGTGCTGCCTAACGGTGTGCTTTCGATTTCTGGATCGCAAGAACTGCGGGTGAATTTCGAACTTCGGGAACTGCTGGTCTCGGGCTATGTCCGCCCCGAAGATATCTCGCGCCAGAATGAAATCACCTATGACAAGATCGCGTCAGCGCGGGTGTCTTATGGTGGCCGCGGGCAGATCACGGATGTGCAGCAACCACGCTATGGACAACAGATACTTGATACCTTGCTACCTTTCTGAGGGCCGCGCTTATGGGAAAACTACTACCGATCGTTTTTCTGGTTTTCGGCCTGGCTGCCGGTGCGGGCGCCCGGATCCTATTGTCCCCTTCCGGGGAAGCTGAAGATCTTGCGGAGGCTGGGCAAAAACCCAATGAAGACAAGAAAAACAAAACTAAACCCGGCAAAGATGATCAATCAGAAACACATGAGTATCTGAAACTCACCAAACAGTTCGTGGTCCCCGTGGTTTCCGAGGACGAGATATCGGCGCTCGTCACCATGTCCCTCAGCCTTGAGGTGAGGCCGGGGATTGCCGAAGCGTTTTATGAGATCGAGCCAAAATTAAGGGACCGGTTTCTGCAAGTTCTGTTTGATCACGCCAATATCGGCGGGTTTGACGGCGCATTCACGCGGTCAGACAACCTGACGGCATTGCGCAATGCGTTGCTGGAGGTTGCGAGAAAGGATCTGGGTGAAGATGTCTCGCAAGTTCTGATCATGAGTGTCAGCCGACAGGATACCTGAACGGGTTGGGGTTACGAATCCTGGGCCTTAGATTGTCGCACGCGTCGCTTGTGTTCTTGCAGGCGGCGCGACAGATCGGCAACGGCCAGTTTGCGCCCAAATGCCCCACGCAATTCTTCCATTGCCGCAAGCTTTTGTGATCGCAGGCGCGCCAACTCGGTGTTCAGGTTGCGCCGTGTCAAAGATTCCCAGCCGTGCCACAACAGGTCTGCGCCGGTGACCTGATAGCCATCCGACTGTGAACTCGTCGATTTTACTTCGGCTAATTGAGAATCCAGACGCGTCAATTGCTGAAGCAACTGGGCTTCGCGCTGCAACAAAGGGTGCAATTTTTGGTGTTCCCGTTGATAAACAGCTTCGGAGACGGTCAAAAGGTTATCTATGCGATCTTGCGTCATCCGACCTGACCCTTCGCTCGTTTGCGCATGGCTTCGGCAAACCGAATAGCTGCTGCAACGGGTCGGTAGTATTCTTCGGTAATTTCCTGTCCGATCCCGACGGTCGCGTGCAATGCGCGTGCTGTTGGTGGATCGGAATGAATAGGAATGCCTGCGTCTCCGGCCGTGACCCTGATTGTTGCCGCGATTTCATCTACCCCTTTGGCGACGCAAACCGGAGCGCTGCCACTTGCTCGCGACCATTTCAGCGCCACCGCATAATGCGTCGGGTTGACGATCACCACATCGGCCTTGGGCACATCCGCCATCATCTGATTGGTTGCTATGTCCTGCGCGCGTTGGCGACGCTGCTGTTTGACGTGCGGATCACCCTCGGAATCCTTGGTTTCATCCTGAATTTCTTTGCGTGACATTCTGTTTTTGCGAAGGTGTTCGGCATGTTGCCACAGATAGTCGATCACGCCGATCGCCAGCGCGATCATTATGGCGATAAACAGAAATTGGCTTAGTAAGTTCATCATCAACAGAATTGAGGATCTCGGGGCGGCTGCACTGGCTGTCAGAATCTCGGGCAGGTGGGCGTGTAAAAATAGGGTCAGGCATGTTCCATAGATCAACAATTTAACAAAGCTCTTGGCGAATTCGAACAACCCGCCCCGGCCAAACTTGTTCTTTGCGTTTGAGACGATCGAGATGCGTGAACCGCGTAGTTTCAGCTTTTCCGGCGCGAAGATCAGTGCGCGCTGGGCGATCAGGTTGAGCAACACCGCGACTGCAGGAACGATAAACAACGCGGCGATTGGTGCCAGAGTTGATCTCAGAATCCCAGCGACGGTGGATGTCGCGGGTCCGACGGTCAGCAAGCTTGCGAATTGATCTGATTGGTCGATCAAGACCACGAACACAGTCCCCAGATGCTCTGCCGTGAATTGCCCCGTGAGCAAAAGTGCGGCGAGCAGTCCCATGTATGCAGCCACAACCGACAGATCATTGGACTTCGCCACCTCGCCTTTTTTGCGGGCTTTTTCCAGCTTTTGCGGGGTCGCCTCAAATGACTTATCACTGTCGTCGTCTGATGCGCTCATCTCAGCCCTCCCAGAGGATTTTGGAGAAAGGTGAACAAAGCGTCAGACCAGGTTGCCAAGATCAATGGTGCCCCGGCGAAAAGCAGGAAAAGGCCTGCGAAAGTGATTGCTGGGGCACCGACAAAAGCGACCATGAGCTGCGGCATGGCGCGGTTAATTACGCCCAGTGCGAGGTTGTAGATCAGCGATGCGATGACAAAGGGCGTCGCCAGCGCAAAGGCCAGTCCAAAGCTGCGGGCGACTTGCGCAACGCCCCATTGCGACAGATCAGGCGCAGTTGGAAGCGCGCCCATCGGAAACAGCATATAGCTGTGGATCATGAACTGCGCTGCACGGATATGAAGGCCAAGCAATACCGCCAGCGCCAAGCCGGCCAGCGTCAGCAGATACCCCATCGCCGGGACAGGTTCTGCGTCCGCTCCGCCCAGGATCTGAGACAAGGATGTCGCTTGCGCCGCGATTGAACCTGCAGTTTGTAGTGCAAGGACAAAAAGGCGCAACCCGATGCCGAGCATAAGACCGATCAAGACTTCGATGGTGATTAATCCAATCATTTTGTGAAAGCCCGGCATAACACCCGATGCGGGTATGGCGGGAATGACAATCATTGTGAAAGCAACTGCCACGCCCAGTTTGACCCGCACAGGGACGCTGCGTTCACCAAAGGCCGGTAGCAGCGAAACCAATGCGGACACACGAAGAAATACGGCGAACAGATGCCACAGGTTTTGCCCCAGATGTGGCAAAAGCTCTGACGGGACTGAGATCACGCGGGCACCGTTCCGACCAAGGCGGGGCGCGCCTCAAGCCCGATCTCTTCAAAAGACAGGACGGGGTTGGCGACGCCGCGCGCGTGCATAATGGTCCTGAGCAATCTGCGTCGGCGGGTCGTGGTTACGACCGCCGGGAACAACCCGTGATCTGCTGATTTTGCGACGCTATCGACAACTCCATCGGCCAGCTTATTGAACAGGTTGGGCGGTAGTGCCACGTCGATACCGGCGTTCGCGGCGTCGATCTGGTAGGTGGCAAATGTGTCCTCCCATTCCGGCGCGAGTTGGATCAGAGGGATCGAGCCGTCCTCGCGCTTCATGTCGGCAACCAGTTGAAAGCCCAGCCGCTGGCGGACCAGTTCGCAGATCCCTTCGGGCTGGGTGGTGGTCAATCGTGCTTCGGCCACGCTTTCAAGGATCAGCGCCATGTTTCGGATCGAGACCCGTTCGTCTAGCAACAGCCGCAGAACAGCATGCAGTGTGTCGATCGGCACCTTGTCCGGGATCAATTCGTCCAGCATTTTGCGGTTGGCTTCAGCTCGGGTCGGATCGCTGAGCCGCGTCATCTCGGACAGCAGGCGGCGAAGGGATTTCAGGGTCATAAGGCGCGAGAAACTCTGTTTGATGATCTCTAGCAGATGGGTCGCCAGAATTTCAGGAGGGGTGACGATGGTGGCCCCATTCAGTGCGGCGACCTCCTGGTCCTTGGGCAATATCCAGCGCGCCGGGGCACCGTAGACGGGTTCGGTCACATCGGTGCCATCAGGTAGAAAGTCGTGCCCGTCCTGTACCAGTGCGAGCACGAGTTCAGAATTCAGAACACCACGCGCCTGTTCGACCCCTTGTACTTTGATCACATAAGTTCCGGTCGGAAGATCGGCGCGGTCAGTCAATCGAATTTCGGGCAGGATAAGCCCAAAGCTTGAGGCGACATAGGTCCGCATGTTGGCGATCCGCGCGTCAAGGCCGGTACCGGGATTCAGCACCATGCTGACCAGATCGGGGGCGAATTCCAAGTGAACGTCGTCGAGGTCAAGGATATCACCGATGGCCTGTGAAACCGGAGTGTCAGACTCGGCCTCGGGGGTCTGAGCCTCTGCCTCGCTGGCGTTGCGTTTTCTGAGGCCTGAATAAGCCGCATAGCCCAGCACCCCGGCCCCAAGAATGAACGGTAAGAACGGCAAACCGGGCACCAGGGCGAACAGCACCATTAGAACCGCTACGGTGCCCAACGCCGCCGGGTGGCGTCCAAGCTGCGAGAAGATCGCATTGTCAGTTGCACCCTGCGTACCGCCACGCGCCAACAGCAAGGCAGACGCAATCGAGATGATCACTGCTGGTATCTGCGATACCAACCCGTCCCCAACGGTCAGGATTGCATAGGTTTCGAAGGCGGACGATACCGGCATCCCATGCACGATGACCCCCATGACCAATCCCATCACGAGGTTGAGAAGTGTGATTAGCAACCCGGCAATCGCATCGCCTTTGACGAATTTCGACGCGCCGTCGAGCGAACCAAAAAAGGTGGTTTCCTGCTGCTCGCGCTCGCGCCGTTCTTTGGCTTGCTGGTGATCGATGGCTCCAGCCGACATGTCACTGTCGATGGCCAACTGTTTGCCTGGCATCCCGTCCAGCGCGAACCGGGCACCCACTTCGGCCATGCGGGCTGCACCCTTTGTGATGACCATGAAGTTCACGATCAGCAGAACGCCAAACACCACAAGGCCCAGAAAGATGCTGCCGCCCATGACAAACTGGGCGAAACCTTCGATCACATCGCCAGCGGCGTTAGTGCCAGTATGCCCCTGACCGATGATCAGCTTCGTCGAAGACACGTTCAGCGACAAGCGCAGCATCAGCGAGGCCAGCAGGATCGTCGGGAAGGATGAGAAATCCAGTGGCCGTTCGATGAACAGCGTCAATGTGAAGATCAGGATCGCCAGCGCAAAGGACGCCGCCAGCCCCACATCCAGGACCCAGGCTGGCATGGGCAGGATCATCATCACGATGACCGCCATCAGCGCCAGCGCCAGCAGTATGGTCGGAGAGAACAAGGTGCGGGGATCGATTCGGGGCACTATCTGCTCCTAATTGAAAGCGATAAAGGCGGTGGCTGTAGAGGTTTCGGGAACCAGTGAACCCAGCGCGTTCTGGCCGACCGGGTGAGCGTTCAGCGGGATGAGTGGGCTGGCAGATGCGGTGAATGGATCGCGTTCGTGGGCTGTGCCCGAGCCATCCAGCTGCGCCAGGACCGTCTGAAAACGGTCAGAATATGAGGCTGCGAGGTGCTGCGTGCGCGAGTGGTAAGCCCCGGCAGCGGCGGGCCATGATCCAAGTTCCGCATAAAGCTGGGCCAGAAACCGCGCCGCATAAACTGCGTTTTCATCCGGATCGAACATCGCGTCGATCGATCGAAAAGCCTTTCCGTGCCAGCGATAGTTGATCTGAAAGCAACCGACGTCAAAGCTGCGTACACCGGATTTGAAGATGTCGAACACGTAAGACTTTGCCTCAACCTCGGAGGCAAACCAATATCCCCGTCCTTCACGATTGACGGTCCATGGCCAGGGTTCCAGTAATCCGTTCTGCGTGCGGCCTGTTTCTACGCGGGCAATTGCCTTGAGAACATCGAGCGGGACGCCTTCGGCCTGCGCAGCCCGCCGGGCCGCTTGATCACACAGCGCCGATGTTGGCGATGCGTATCCGGCCTGCGCCAGAAGGGCCTGTGCCAAGAGCGCGGAAACTAGTAGGTTTTGAGTTGGCATTCTGCCGGTCCGGAATTCTAATCAGTCCGGGCCAAGCTATCCAATCATCTGTTTACAGAGAGTTAGCGCGCCTTAGTTTCGATCAATCTTTCGGCCAAAAACCACACTGGTGTTGGTACGCAATACGCCGGGGATGCGCGCAAGTTCGTCGACCAGAATGTCGAGGTCTTCGATCCGTGGCGCTTCGGCGGAAAGCAGCAGGTCAAATTCGCCATTGATTGATAAACACAGTTTGACCTCGGGATAAGCTTCAAGCCGCTTGATGATCCGTGTGGTTTCTTTCTGCTGCACTTCAAGCAGAACGATGATCTGAACGCGTGGCGTATCTACGGTTTCGCGCAGGACGACCGAGTAACCAGCGATGACGCCCCGCTCTTCCATTCGATTGATGCGTTCATGCACCGTTGTCCGCGCGACGCCAAGTGTTGTTGCAATGCGGGTCGTCGAGTCGCGCGCATTGTGCTGTAAGGCGGCGATGATGCGTCGGTCAAGCTGGTCCATTGCGGCTCCGGGTTCAGGCAACTTCGCCTCGGTTTAGGGTAGTTTGGTGTTCGGGCTCAAGGCTGGTGCGGATAACGGGGATGCAGTTCATCAATGATGATCGGATGCGCATGAGGTTTCGGCCCAGACAGGTGGGGGTGATCCTGTGGGAGGTCAGGATGGCCGTGAACCACCGCATTGTCTTCGCGCCGTGGCCAGGCAATGAGCACAAGAACCAGACCCAGAATCGCTGCGGTCGCCATTCCGGCCATGGCCACAGTTACGCCAAAGCGGGTCATCAGCCACCCGGCCAGGGGATAAAGCACCAGCCAGCAAGCATGAGACAGAGTGAACTGTGCGGCAAACACGGCGGGTCGATCTTCGGGGTGGGCTGATCGGGTCAGTAGGCGGCCCGAAGGCGTCAGCATGCTGGAATACCCAAAACCAATCAATAGCCATGTCGTTGTCAGCAAACCTAATGTCATCGGCAGAGTGACAGATAGCAGCGCTGCCACCGCCATGGTGCCCGTCGCCAATGATGCACCACCCAGCATGACGCGACGCTCTGGAATGTGATCCAGAAGGCGTGGCAGTGCAAATGCCGCGAGCATCGAACCGCCACCGAACCCGGCCAGCGCGATGGCAACGGCGCTTTCAGAAAGACCAAGATCGCCGCGCACGATCACGACCGTGTTGACGATGACCATCGAACTGAGCGCGGCCGCGCTCCAACTCAGCGCCAGCAGGCCCCGCAGGCGCGGGGTTTTAAGGTAAATTCGAATGCCGCGCGTTGTGCGGTCATAGATGCCACGCGGCTGGGATGGTTTGGGTGAGGGCAAAGTTGCAGACACCACAAGCAGGGCCGAGGCGACAAAACCGACACAGGTGCCCAGAAACAGGCTGTCGAAACTGACGAACAGCAGCAAGGTGGCGGCCAGCATCGGGCTCAGCAGGCTTTCCAGATCGTAAGCCAGCCGCGACAGGGACAGGGCTTTGGTATAGTCCTGTTCGTTGGTCAGCACATCCGGGATGGTGGCCTGAAACGCGGGTGTAAATCCGGCTGAGGCGGATTGCAGCACAAAGATCAGCACGTAGACCTGCCAGATTTCGGACACGAAAGGCAGGCAGAGCGCAACCACAGCGCGCACCAAATCCAGTGCGACCAGCATCCGGCGACGATCCAGCCGCTCGGCAAAGGCAGCAGCAAGCGGGGCAACGGTGACATAGGCGATCATTTTGATCGTAAGAGCGGTACCAAGGACCATCCCGGCGGCCTCTCCGGCCAGATCAAAGGCTAACAGCCCCAAGGCAACCGTCGCCAGCCCGGTTCCGGTCAGCGCCACGATCTGCGCGGCCAGCAGATGTCTGTAAGTGCGGTTTCTCAGGATGCTGAGCATTGTCGGAATTTCTCAATCGCGGTGTCGCCGATCCATAGTTCAAGTGTTGGCCACAAGGTCAAGGGGACGCTTTTCCAAGGACGGCGTTGAGTTTGCGGGCCAAACCGCCTATCTCGGGGCCGAAAGCGCACAAAGGACAATTCCGTGGCGAACCATCTGTATAAAAATGACCTGCCGGACGGGTTGGATTTGGGCCCCATCGTGGCCATTGACTGTGAAACCATGGGGTTGAACCCACATCGAGATCGCCTGTGCGTGATCCAGATGTCAGGAGGGGACGGCAACAGCCATATCGTTCAGGTTGAGATTGGGCAGACGCAGGCGCCGAACCTCTGTGCGATGCTGGAAAATCCGAATGTTTTGAAGCTGTTCCACTTTGGCCGCTTCGATATTGCTGCGATGTATCACACCTTTGGCGCTTTGGCCGCCCCGGTCTATTGCACCAAGATCGCCAGCCGGTTGGTGCGCACCTATACTGATCGTCATGGTCTTAAGAACCTGTGTCAGGAACTGATCGGCGTCGATATCTCGAAGCAACAGCAGATGAGCGATTGGGGCGCTGAAACGCTGACTGATGCCCAGTTGGACTATGCGGCATCGGATGTTTTGTACCTGCACCAACTGCGGGATGCACTGGACGGACGTCTGGCCCGCGAAGGCCGCACCGAAATGGCGCAGGCGTGTTTTGATTTCCTGCCGATGCGTGCGAAGCTTGACCTCGCAGGCTGGCCCGAAACCGATATTTTTGCGCACTCATGACTGACACCGAAGCATTCCTCAGAACCGCCCGGCAGGTCGTTACCGACGAAGCCCGCGCATTGGAGGTCCTTGCCGAAAGCTTGGACGAGCATTTCGCCGAAGCCGTGCAACTGATCCTGCAGGCCACTGGCCGCATCATTATCAGTGGTATCGGCAAATCCGGCCATATTGGCCACAAGATCGCGGCGACTCTGGCCAGCACTGGTACACCCGCCTATTTTGTCCATCCCGCCGAAGCCAGCCATGGTGATTTGGGCATGGTCTCGAAAGGCGATGTGGTCCTTGCGATCTCGAACTCAGGTGAAGCGCCGGAACTGGCGAACTTGCTGGCCTTTACGCGTCGCTTTGGAATTCCGCTGATCGGGTTGTCGAGCAAGCCGGAAAGCACCTTGATGAAACAGGCGGATGTGCATCTGCTTATCCCGTCACTGGGAGAGGCCTGTGGTTTTGGGATGGTGCCTTCAATCTCGACGACGCTGACCCTTGCGATGGGCGACGCGCTGGCGATTGCGCTGATGAAGTACCGGGATTTCAAACCCGAAGATTTCCGCGCTTACCACCCAGGTGGAAAGTTGGGGGCGCAACTGTCTACTGTGCGTGATCTGATGCATGAAGATTTGCCCTTGGTGACCGCTGGCACCCCGATGAGCGAGGCGCTGCTGGTCATGAGTCAGAAGAGCTTTGGTGTTGTGGGAGTCACTGATCATGCAGGTCGTTTGCTAGGTATTGTGACCGATGGCGACCTGCGCAGGAACATGGACGGACTATTGAGCAAAAACACCGAAGAGGTGATGACCGAAAACCCAATGACCATTGCGCCAAGTGCCATGGCGGAGGAGGCGGTTGCAATCATGAACGATCGCAAGATCACGTCACTCTTTGTGGTTGATCCTGACACAAATGGCCCAGCTTTGGGTCTGCTGCACATACATGACTGTCTGCGTGTAGGATTGGGTTAGGAAGATGGCTGAAGTTGATCGCCATTCCCGATGGGTGCAGTTCCTGAAGGTACTGCTACCGCTTGTGGCGATTTTGTTGCTGTCTTCTGTCTTTCTTCTTTCTCGCAGCGTCGACACCAATGTCTCGGTGCCGTTCAGTGATCAGGATATTGACGACCGGCTGACAGACCAGGTGGTCACGCGGCCCGACTATAAAGGTGTCACCAGCAAGGGCGAGGAAATCCGAGTCGAAGCCCGAAGGGCCAGTCAGGGTGGCGATGGCGACACACCGACGGCAGCCGAAGTGCAGGGCCGCTTTGGACTAAGCAATGGGGGCGAGATCACACTCGAATCCAACACAGGCATCATCAGGCCAGACAAGGGTACTGCAACGTTTGCAGGGGATGTGGTCATCACCACCAGAGACGGCATCCAGGTCACCACCGACCTGTTGAATACGTCGCTGGATGAAATACGTGGTGATAGCCCTGGACAGATTGACGGAACCGGTCCGATTGGCGACTTTACTGCCGGAAGAATGGTGTTTGGGACCGAAAAAAAGGACGGTCCGGTTCATATTCTTTTTACAGGCGGCGTGAAGTTGATATATGAGCCGCAAAAAGCAGAAAGATAACTTGTGTTCGATTTACGTGTCGCCTTTTTGTGTCTAGCCGTGGCTGTCGGAGCCACACCTGTTTCTGCACAAGAGGCTCAGGTGGCGTTCGGCTCGGTCAATGCCGACCCGACGCTGCCGGTCGAGGTGACGTCCGAGACATTGAACGTGAATCAGGAAGATGGATCGGCCGAGTTTATCGGCAACGTCATTGTCATCCAGGGCGAGATGCGCCTGACGGCAGACCGGGTTCTTGTCATCTATAACGAAGAACGCTCAGCCATCGAACGGATGGAGGCCACCGAAAACGTGGTTCTAGTCAGTCCGCCCGACGCAGCCGAGGGCGATTGGGCAGAATACACCATCGATTCCGGCGTGATTGAGATGAAGGGCAACGTGTTGCTGACGCAGGGCCCAAGTATCATCAGCGGCGACGAGATGATTGCAAATCTGACCACGGGAACCGCGACGATGTCAGGGCGTGTCAAAACCATTCTGCAACAAGGTGGCAACTGATGAACCGGCCCGAACTCTCCATCGCTGAAGGTTCTTCCGGTCTGAAGATCGAAAAGCTACGAAAGTCTTATCGCAAGAAGACCGTCATTCGCGATGTGTCCATGGAATTGAACCGCTCCGAGGTCGTGGCGTTGCTAGGCCCGAACGGATCGGGCAAGACCACCACTTTTTATTCTGTCGCCGGTCTGGTTTTCCCCGAAGCGGGCACGGTCACGATTGATGGGCAGAGCGTCACGACCCTGCCGATGTATCGTCGTGCACGGATGGGGATCGGATATCTGCCGCAGGAGATGTCGATTTTCCGCGGGATGAGCGTTGAAGACAACATCGCTTCGGTTCTAGATATCACGGTTAAACATGCCCATCGCCGCAAGGAGCGGCTGGAAGAGCTGCTATCGGACTTTTCCATCGAACACCTGCGCCGAGCGCCTGCATTGGCATTGTCCGGCGGGGAACGCCGCCGGGTCGAAATTGCGCGCTGTCTGGCCGCCGATCCGAAATATCTGCTGTTGGACGAACCATTTGCGGGTGTCGACCCGATCAGTGTCGGTGATATCCGGCATCTGGTGGCCGATCTGAAAAAGCGTGGCATCGGAGTGCTGATCACGGATCATAACGTCCGGGAAACGCTGGAGATTGTGGATCGGGCTTATATCTTGCATGACGGCCAGGTTTTGATGTCAGGCACGCCCGATGAAGTTGTCGAAAACGAAAATGTTCGCCGGGTCTATCTGGGTGAAAACTTCCGTATTTCATAAGGTTGTGCGGAGATGCGCCTGATGCATGACGGAAATCACGTATATACACACCTGTTTTGATTGACTCTTCCCTCACCTCTTGGCTCAATTGGCATATGGCATTTCTTCGGTTCCAAACTGGATCTCGATCTCCCTTCGTTGAAGGGCCGGGCCAACGGCAACCGCAGAACATGCCGATACCCCCCACCCGATAAAAACAAGTCAGTCGCGTTACGCGACGTCAGAATGGGTGTGAATTGTGAAGGAGATCACATGCGTTACCAAATCAGCGGAAAACAGATCGACATCGGTGCGGCCCTGCAGACCCATGTGCAGACCGAACTGGGCGAGGTCGTGGGCAAATATGCCCAGCGGCCTACAGACGCCAACGTCGTCTTTTCCCGTTCGGCGCATGAATATGTATGCGAAACCACCGTGCATCTGTCGACCGGCCTGACCGCACAGGCCAAGGCGCACGCGACCGAGATTTACGCGGCATTCGAAGGCTGCTGCGACAAGATGGAGACACAACTGCGACGCTATAAACGCCGCCTGAAAGACCACCACAAGGATCGGTCCGAGCCGGTTGAACTCTTTGGCGCGTCCTCTTATATCCTCGCCTCTGACGAATCGGAGACAGCTGACGAGCCTGATTCACTGCAGCCTATGATTGTGGCTGAGATGGAAACCAAGATCCCATCGCTCAGTGTTGGTGAAGCCGTTATGCAGATGGAACTCGCTGGTGCGCCGGTTTTGGTGTTCCGAAATGAGAACAAGGACGGATTGAATGTCGTTTATCGCCGCGAGGACGGCAATATCGGTTGGATCGATCCGTAACAGGCAAGACTAATCGGCCTGCCCCCGAATAGCGGGGGCACGGCTTAGGAGCAAAATGATGGAGCTTTCGAGCATTCTAAAGCCAGAAGCGGTGCGTGTACTGTCCGCTGCTTCCAGCAAGAAGCGTTTGTTTCAGGAAATTGGCGATGTGGGCGCCGCGACGCTTGGGCTGGATGCTCAGACGATCGTAGACAGCCTGCTTGAGAGGGAGAGCCTTGGCCCAACTGGTGTTGGACATGGTGTTGCACTTCCGCACGCACGGCTTTCCGAACTGGAATCGGTTTCGGGCGTGTTTGTCATGCTGGAAAAGCCCATCGACTTCGGGTCGGTCGACCGTCAGCCGGTCGATTTGGCGTTTTCCCTGTTTGCGCCAGAAGAGGCGGGGGTTGAACACCTTAAGGCGCTGGCGTTGGTCTCGCGCACGCTGCGCGAGCAATCGGTCTGCGCCAAGCTGCGGGCCAACCCTGACCCGGTAAAGCTGTATGCCATTCTGACTGAAGCGCAATCGATGCAAGCTGCCTGATTGGCCCACTTATCAACAAATAAAGCCCCCGACAATCGGGGGCTTTTTTTGCCTATATGGCGACGTTTAACCGCCAGTTCCCATTTCTAGCGTCCACCAGATTTTGCCGCCATTTTCCTGATGCCACGCAAACCCCATCTGCGAGGCTTTGGGATCCATAATCACTGCGCGGGGGCCGGGTTCCTGCATCCACGCCGCCAGCGTCTCGGTCTCGGTTTCATAGGTTTCCGAGATCGCTTCACCCAGGAATGTACCAAAATACCCAGCCCGTGATGCACGATCCAACGGAGAAGAGCCGTCAGACCCGAAATGCCAGGGCCGATTCTGACGGGCCATGTCTTTAGAATGAGTCGCAGCCGCCGCATTCAATTGCGAGTTCAATTGGACCTGTTGCAGACCAGACGCCTGCCGCAGCGCATTCACCGAATCCAGCATCCTGAACTGCAGCTTTTCGGGATTGCCACGGATTTTGTAAACGGACGGCAGCGGTCTGCCATCCGCGCCAATAGCGGTCGTACCCGAATCGGTACATGCCGCCAGAGCAAAAAAACAAATCGCGAGAAGGGAAAGAATACGTGTCATGATCGGCCTGAATGTAGTGTTAACAAGGGAAATAGCCTGCCTGAGTGTCCGGGGCAAACCCACAATGGCCGATCCTCGCGTGATTCTGCCGGTTTGATTTGCGACTGAAGCATTCTGGCCATAAAATGCATCAGATTTTGCATTTTTGTTAGCAAAGGACCGCTCCTCATGGTCAAGAAACGCATTTACACTTCGACACGCCGCGGATTTCTGGCGGGTGCCACCGCCAGTTTGGCTTCGCCTGCGCTGTCCCAGTACATCCCGGGAGACCCGCTGCGCCCGGCGCCCGAGCCTGAACCGCAGGTGCGTCGCAACGTGTCTGGCTTCCGTGCGCTGGATTGGCAGCCATATTTCTCGAACACAAGAAACGGTGCCATCCTGGTGGATACCGTTTCGCGGGCGCTGCATTATTGGTCAGATGATCAATCTGTATACAAACTGTACCCTTCGTCGGTGCCTCTGACCGAGGAATTGACCCGTCGGGGGCGCACCAGTGTCATCCGCAAGGTGGAAGGCCCAAGCTGGTCACCGACGCCATCGATGAAGAAGCGCAACCCTGAATGGCCGGATTATATTCCGCCGGGTCCTGATAACCCGCTGGGAACACACGCTTTATATCTGAGCTGGAAGTACTATCGCATCCATGGCACCCACGATACGCGTAAAATTGGACGCCGGTCGTCGAACGGGTGCATTGGCTTGTTCAACGATGACATCGCCGAACTGTTTTCTATGGCCAAGGTCGGCACGCAAGTGTTGCTAATTTGACGACATTTTCGCGCACGAACCCGCTTGCGGGACAAGTTGCAATTGCAATCCGCCTGCATTGCTGATTAGAAAAACTCACGAGGTAAGTCTTAGATGCGTGGTTTCGCTATTGGGAATCGCGCAAATTCTGGAGGTTAATATGAAGAAACTCGTTCTCGCTGCTGCTCTGACCGCTGCTGCTTCGACCGCATATGCTGGCAACCTGGAAGAGCCGGTTGTTGAAGCACCTGTTGTTGTCGAAGAGACCCAAGGTTCGTCGCAGGGCATCATCCTGCCGCTGATCCTGCTGGTTGTTGTTGCCGCAGCTGTTGCAGCAAGCTAAGTCGACGAGACTTTATGCACTTAAAAGGCGGTGGTGCAAACCACCGCCTTTTTTCGTGTCTGGTGAAAGCGCGCGATTAGTCTAACCAACCACGCAGATTGTCTTCGATCACCTTGCTCAGCGCGGCGATATGCGAATCATCGTCGTTAAGGCAAGGGATATAGGTGAACGATTCACCACCCGCCTCTTCGAAGCTCTCTTTGATCTCTTCGTTGATCTCTTCCAGCGTCTCAATGCAATCGGCAGAGAAGGCAGGTGCGATGACGGCGATGTTCTTCTTGCCCTGACGCGCCAGATCAGCCACGTGATCGACGGTGTAGGGCTTCAGCCATTCTTCCGGTCCAAAGCGCGATTGAAAGGTCGAGATCAGCTGATCATCCGTCCATCCCAGACGCTCTTTCAGTAGCCTTGATGTTTTCACGCATTGGCAGTGATAGGGGTCCCCTTGCTGCAAATAGCGCTGGGGCATCCCGTGATACGAGCAGACCAGGACATCCGGTTTTGTCTCCATATCTGCATAGGCGCGCTCGACAGAGCTCGCCAACGCATCGATATAGGCAGGTTCGTCGAAATAGGCCGGAACAGTTCGGCTGGCAGGCTGCCATGTCTCCTTCATCAACGCGCGGAAGAACTGATCATTTGCTGTAGCAGTCGTGGCACCGGCATATTGCGGGTAGAGCGGGAAGAACAGGATGCGATCACAGCCTTCTTCTACCATCTCCCGGACCTTCGACGGAGTTGAAGGATTGCCGTAGCGCATGCAAAAATCCAGCATCACCCGATCGCCATACCGCTGCTGCATCGCTGCGCGCAGCTTGGCAGTCTGATCTTTGGTGATCGTCATCAACGGGCTTTCGCCCTTATCGTGATTCCAGATTGACTTGTACGCCCCACCCGAACTGAAAGGCCGCTTGGTCAGAATGATGCTTTGCAGAATCGGCTGCCACTTCCACGCCGGGTAGTCGATCACGCGCTTGTCCGACAGGAACTCGTTCAGATACCGCCGCATAGGCCAATAACTGTAGTCATCTGGAGTTCCCAGATTAGCCAGCAGGATGCCGACGCGGCCCATCTTGACCTTGGGATGGTCTGCAGGGGCATGGGTTGGACGAGTGGCATCAAACATTGAAAGCTTCCTGATTTGTGGTGTTTGGCCTGAGATATAGGGAAAAGGCCGGTCGTCAATCGGGCAGTTTGCCCTCATCCGTACCTAGCGCATCAGCCAGCCGCATCTTGGCGGATCCCGGACGCAAAGGTTTGGGTTGGCTGTCATCGGGGGTCCAGCCCGTCAGACAGATCAGTTCAAAGGTTGCCGTCAGGCGGCCCTGTGGCGATTTGTAATGTCCGGCATAGATGTCTTGCGCTTTGTCAAAAACAGCACGTCGGGTCGCGTGTTTCAGGCGATCGGCCAATGCGTTGGTTTCTCCCATTGCACGCAGGTCACGCATCAGATGCAACAGATCGCGGTATTCCGCAGACAGTGTCGCCTTGTCGGCGACGGGCAAAGCCAGCCCGGCCCGCTGCAGCAGCCCCCCCAGATCACGAAGCTCGGCCATGGGAGCAATACGGGGGCTGAGACCGCCAGTCACCTCGATCTCGGCTTGACCCAAGGCCGCGCGTAATTCCTGAAGGGTGTCACCCCCCAAACATACCGCCAGTAGCAATCCATCGGGTTTCATGGCGCGATGGCATTGGATCAGTTGCCCGACCGGGTCGTTTGCCCAATGCAGCGCCATCGCATGTATCACGAGATCATGCGCACTTGGCGTCAAGTCGAGAACATCTTCATCCCCAATCACCCGAGCCTCGGGCCACAACCCCTCCCAGATATGGGGGAAGGGGGTCACGACGGCGGGCGCCTTAAAGGTTTTGTTAACCATGGACAGACGATCCTGCACTTCGTCGACAGCGGCATGGTGCAGGAAAAGCGCGTCGTCCCGCGCGCGGCTGCGGTGAAGCGCAAGGACGGCGCGGTCAAACAGAGAGGGTGTAGTGTCGGACGGAAGCTTCATAAGCCGCAAGTATCGCATTCGTCAGGGGATTCAAACCGCTGTCGAGATGATCTACCCACCGCGTTGCCTGTCCTGCGGAGCACTGACCGAATCCGATTTCGGCCTCTGCGGCGCATGCTGGCGCGACACGCCGTTCATCGGTGGCACCGTCTGCGAAAGCTGCGGCATGCCACTTCCCGGCGCGCAGGACGGACACCGGATTGAATGTGATGACTGCCTCAGGGCTCCACGCGCGTGGCAGAATGGTCGGGCAGCGTTGCTGTATCAGGGGCGCGCGAAGGCACTCATACTTGCCTTTAAGCACGGGGATCGGCCTGAGTTGGCCCGCCCTGCCGCACGCTGGATGGCTCAAGCCGGGCAAGAGCTGTTGCACCCGAACATGCTGATCGCACCGGTTCCGCTGCACTGGACCCGGCTGATCAAGCGTCGCTACAATCAATCGGCGCTGCTGGCGGGGCATCTGGGCCGGGAAGCGGAGTTGAGTGTCTGCCCCGATCTTCTGGTACGCACGGTACGCACCCCTGTTCTGGATGGAAAAACTGCGGTTGAGCGATCCCTTGCGTTGTCCAGCGCCATATCCCTGCACCGAAAACGTGCTCCCATGATCAGAGGCCGAGATATTCTTCTGGTCGATGATGTTATGACCTCGGGTGCGACGTTGGACGCCTGCGCGCGTGTCTGTCGCGCGTCAGGGGCAAATCATATTTTCGTGTTGGTACTGGCGCGCGTTGCCAAGGATGCCTAATTCGCCCAAGAATGTGCGAAACCCAAAGGGACGGAATATGAAGCCGGTAGAAATCTACACCTCGCCGCTGTGCGGCTTTTGTCATGCGGCCAAGCGGTTGTTGAAACAGAAAGGCGTCGAATTCAAGGAAATCGACGTGCTGATGCATCCGAAACGCAAACCTGAAATGATCCAGCGCGCGGCAGGAAAACGCACTGTGCCGCAGATTTTTGTGGGCACCACCCATGTTGGTGGGTGCGACGATCTTTACGAGCTTGAACGTCAGGGCAAGCTGGACCGCCTGCTGGCGGCTTGATGAAAACCGCTTTGCTGCAGATCACCGCGTCGGATGATCCGACCGAGAATCTGGACATGGTGCGAACCATGATGGCCGATGCGGCTGCGCAAGGTGCGCAGTTCATTCTGACGCCTGAAGTCACGAATTGCGTCTCAACCAGCACCACTCGGCAGCGCGAGGTTTTGCAGCATGAAGAGGACGATATCACTCTGGCGGGCCTTGGCGAACAGGCCGCCAATTTGGGTGTTTGGCTGCTGATCGGGTCACTAGCGATCAAAACGCATGATACCGATGGCCGCTTTGCCAACCGTAGCTTCATGATCGACCCGCAGGGGCAGATCGTGGCGCGGTATGATAAGATTCACATGTTCGACGTGCAGGTCACGGAATCCGAGACCTTCCGCGAATCGAAGAACTACCGCCCCGGTCAGAAAGCGGTGATTGCCGACACCGATTTCGGTAAAGTCGGCCTGACCATCTGCTATGATATTCGATTTCCCTACCTGTATGCCGCTTTGGCGCAGGCGGGCGCGCGGATTCTCACCGTCCCAGCGGCGTTTTCGCCGGTCACCGGTGCGGCCCATTGGGAAGCACTGCTGCGCGCGCGGGCCATTGAGACCGGCTGCTGGGTGCTGGCTCCGGCACAAACGGGTGAGCACCCTAAAACTCGCGGCAAGACGCGATATACACACGGCCACAGTATGGTTGTCGCCCCGTGGGGAGAGGTGCTGATCGACGCAGGCACCGATCCGGGCATTCACTTTTTTGATTTGGATGATAGGTCTGTTACAGAGGCGCGACGACGCGTGCCTTCACTAACACATGTCCGCCCCTTTGACGGACCCTGATCCAGAACCGGACCATGACTGACGAAAAAAATGCCCTTGCGGTCACGCTGTTCAGCGAGATCCTGACCGCCGATCAGCTATTGCGCAACCGGCTGAGCCGGGTGCTGCCCAAGGGCATGGAAATCTCGCATTTCTCGGTGCTGAACCATCTGGTGTTTGTCGGCGACGAGCGCACCCCCGCGCAATTGGCCAACACCTTCCACGTGACCCGAGGCGCAATGACCAACACTTTGGCCAAACTAGAATGGGCCGGTTATATCCACATCCGCCCCGACTGGGACGACGCCCGCCGCAAGATGGTCGCCATCAGCCCCGCAGGCCGACGCGCACGCGATCAGGCGATTTCCTCGATTGCCCCGCTGATCAACCGCGTGGTCGGAGAGCTGGGGCTGGAGCGGGTGCGCAGCACGCTGCCCGTGCTACGGGATTTGCGGTTGCAGTTGGAGGGGGAGTAGGGGCTTTACGCCAACTGTGCCAAAGGATCGTAAAAGATGACGGATGAAATTTGGGTTTCAGACATTACCGTCGGGATGGACCTGCAGAGGCCATTCCGAGCGCTTGTCCCCGATGATTTTCCTGAAGAACCAAGTGAACGCTTCAAGGCCTTCAGGTGGCAACCCGGATCAGGTTATCATGCGAATCTGTATCGTTGGCAGCGCCACGGGGAGCCGCTGGAGCAGCAGGATATCTTGCCGGATTTCTTTCAAGAGGTTGCTCCTGAAGATCATGATTTTGAGCCTCACTACGGGAAGTATTCTCCTGTAATCACTTTGTTTGGAATTCTGGCGATCCGATCAGATGTGGCTGATATCCTCAAAAATCTCGAATTAGGGCAAGGGGGGCTTTATCCCGTCAACCTGTTCGAAAGAGACAAGATCACACCGATTGAGCAGGACTACTCGATCCTGTGGATCGCAAACAAATCCGGCACGCTGAACATTGCTGAGTCAAAAAGTCTTCGACGAGCCCGACCCGACCGGGATGACCTTTTTCGACTTCCTGAATGGAAGGATGCCAAGCCCGGGGACGTTGTCTGCAATGCAGATGCGGCGTCCGGGATCGACATTTGGCGCGACCCGGGCGTACCACATCGCGTTTTTCTAAATGGGCGTCTCAAACACTCGTTGGACGAAGCTGGTTTTGCCTCAGCGTTTTACCTTCACCGTTTAGCCGTAAAATAATCAAGCGTAGGATGGGTTTTAACCCATCGCTTAAGATCGAAAACGCTTGCAAGATGGGTTGAAAACCCATCCTACCTAGGCTTCACACTCGCCGTCACGTAATTCACGCTCAAATCCCGGTCCGAGATCGACCAGCTCCACAGGATCGGGTTGAAGACGAACCCCTTGCGGTCCACCGGATCCAGCCCGGCCTGGCGCAGCAGGTCGAACAGCTCATCCGGGGTGATGAACTTGTTCCACTCGTGCGTGCCGCGCGGCAGCCAACGCATGACGACCTCGGCCCCGATGATGGCCATCGCGTAGGATTTTGGGTTGCGGTTGATGGTTGAGCAGATCAGTAACCCGCCCGGTTTCAGCAATTGCTGCGATGCGGTCAGGAAACCCAACGGATCAGCGACGTGTTCGACCACTTCCATATTCAGCACCACATCGAACTGTTCGCCTGCGGCGGCCATGTCTTCGGCGGTAGTGTGGCGGTAGTTGATCTGCAGCCCCGATTGCTCGGCATGGATGCGGGCGACAGGCAGGTTGCCTTCGGCGGCGTCGGCGCCCACGACCGTGGCGCCCAAACGCGCCATCGGTTCGCTCAATAACCCGCCGCCGCAGCCGATATCCAGCAGGCGCAAGCCTTCGAAGGGACGCGGAGCTTTCAGATCACGGTCGAACTCGCCTGCGATCTGCTGTGTGATATAATCCAGGCGACACGGATTCAGCATGTGCAGAGGTTTGAATTTCCCATGCGGGTCCCACCATTCTGCGGCCATCGCCTCGAATTTTGCGATCTCGGACGGGTCAACCGTGTTCGGATGCGCTTGCATTCCTGTCTCCGTGTGCTCTTTTACGCTTAAGGACTATATAGGGCCGTAATGGATAAGTACCCGGACCAAAAGCGCGCAGTTCAATATCTTTACCCGCCGATCGATCCGTTCGATCAGCGCGTGGTCGATATGGGCGATGGGCACCGTATTTATGTGGAACAATGCGGTAATCCCAATGGGATACCAGTGGTGATCCTGCACGGCGGGCCGGGCGGCGGCTGCAGCCCGGCGATGCGACGGTATTTCAACCCGGATGCCTATCGGGTGATTCTCTTTGATCAGCGCGGATGTGGCCGATCGCGGCCAACTGCGTCGGTCGAAAACAACACGACATGGCATCTGGTGGCGGATATCGAGCGTCTGCGCAAATTGTTCGACATCGAAGATTGGATCGTCTTTGGCGGTAGCTGGGGCGCGACACTGGCGTTGATCTATGCCCAAACACATCCGGATCGGATAAATCGGCTGGTATTGCGCGGCGTGTTTCTGGCCACACAGGCCGAGCTGGACTGGTTTTATGGCGGTGGTGCGGGCAAATTCTGGCCTGAACAATGGGCCAAGTTCACCTCTCTCTTGCCCGAACATGAAGTAAATGACGCAATTTCGGCCTACAACAAGCGCCTGTTTTCGGGCGACCGCGCGACCGAGATCCTCTATGCCCGCGCGTGGTCACATTGGGAAAACGCTTTGGCTTCGATCCACACCAATGGTTCGGTTGGGGAAAGCCCCGGCGAATACGCGCGAACTTTTGCGCGGCTTGAGAATCACTATTTCACGAACAAGGCGTTTCTTGAGTATGACGGGCAAATTCTGGATCAGATGGACCGGATTGCCCATATTCCCGGTCATATCGTTCAGGGACGCTATGACATGATCTGCCCACCGCAGGCTGCATGGAACCTGTCCGAGCGCTGGCCCAATGTCGAACTGAAGATGGTGCGGCAGGCCGGTCACGCCCTGTCAGAACCGGGCATCAGCGCGGAACTGGTTCGGATCATGGATCGCGTGTCGGAGGAAACGGTATGACTCGCATCGACCGTCGCGCATTATTTGCCTCGGGCGCCGCCGCCGCTTTGCTGGCGGCGACAGGAGCGTCTCTGGCCGATACGCCGAAACAGGGTGGCACCTTGCGGCTGGCGGTGCCACGCGACAACAGTCTGGAACAGGTGGCTCGGGGCGCAGTCTTTGACAGCCTGACCGAGATCGCGCCCGATGGTACCCTGCGCGGAGAGCTGGCTACAAATTGGCAGACCGATGCTGATGCGCGGGTCTGGAACTTTGATCTGCGCGATGATGCTGTGTTCCACGATGGCACCAAGCTGGACGTGAACGATGTTCTAGCTGTTCTGGAAGATATTGGTCAGGCCGAGGCCATTGCACCTGATCGTGTGCAGTTGCAATTGGCTGAGGGTAACCCGGGACTACCATTCTTGCTGGCTGGGTCACGGTTTGTCATTGCGCGAGGGGGCGTGACGCCACTGGCTCTGGCCAACGGCACAGGATGCTACCGGGTTGAGCGGGCCGAGGATGAACGTCATTTCCGCGCACGCAGGGTGTCCAATCACTACAAAAGCGGAACGGCAGGATGGGTCGATACGCTTGAGATTATCGTGATCCCGGACGCCGGGGTGCGGGCCGAAGCATTGCGCGATGGATATGTAGATATCGCAGCGCTCCCGGCTGGTGAGGAGCTAACCGCGCAACGCGGGCTGCGATTTCATCCGTCTGAGGCCGAGATGGCGTTGGCAATGGCCTCTCATGTCGGTATGCCGCGCCAGATCAGCCGGGCTGCGCTGGATGATGGGCGCATCGCCGAACGGTGGTGGCTGGCGTAAATTTGATCACGATTTGCGCCGGGGGTTGCAGACTCAGGAACTCCTGCGTATATGCAGTTGCAACAGCGGCGCGTCGGACTTCTGGTCCGGGGCTCCACCGGAAAATTCGACGGGCCGCGCGCCCGTTTTTTTGTGCCCGATAACAGGGTAGAGAACCTGAATGACAAACGACCTGATAGCCAAAGCTGCCATCGACCGGCGACTGGCCGAGATCATCACCCCTGTGATCGAGGATCTGGGGTATGAGCTTGTCCGCATTCGGCTGATGAGCGGCAAGACCACCACGATGCAGATAATGGCAGACAAGCCCGATGGCGGAATCGAAGTGGATGACTGCGCCGAGATTTCCAATGCGGTCAGCGCCACGCTGGATGTCGAAGACCCCATTTTGGACGCCTACACGCTTGAAGTTTCCAGCCCTGGAATTGACCGTCCTCTGACCCGTCTCAAAGATTTTGAGACGTTCGAAGGGTATGAGGCCAAGATCGAAACCGCAGAACTGATCGACGGTCGCCGCCGCTTCAAGGGCGAATTGGCCGGGATCGAAGGGGCTGAGGTTCTGATCAACATCCCCGAGGGAGACGAGACCATTACCATCGGTCTGCAATTTGACTGGCTGAGCGACGCCAAGCTGGTTCTGACCGATGACCTGATCAAGGAAATGCTGCGCCAGCGCAAAGACGCTGGTGCCCTGAACGAAAACGCTTTCGACGAGATTGAGACCGAAGGGTCCGAAGAGGAGACGAACTGATGGCAATCACCTCAGCCAACCAGCTGGAGCTGCTGCAGACCGCCGAGGCCGTGGCCCGCGAAAAGATGATCGACCCCGGTCTGGTTGTCGAAGCGATGGAGGAATCGCTCGCCCGTGCCGCCAAAAGCCGCTACGGCGCCGAGATGGACATCCGCGTCAGCATCGACCGCAAGACCGGCAAGGCGACCTTTACCCGTGTCCGCACCGTGGTCGAGGATGAAGAGCTTGAGAACTATCAGGCCGAGATGACCGTCGAGCAGGCCAAGCAGTACATGGAGGCGCCAGAGGTTGGTGACGTCTTCGTTGAAGAAGTCCCGCCCGTGGAAATGGGCCGTATCGCTGCTCAGTCCGCCAAGCAGGTCATCTTGCAAAAGGTTCGCGAAGCCGAGCGTGATCGTCAGTACGAAGAATTCAAGGATCGTGCCGGCACCATCATCAACGGTGCGGTCAAGCGTGAAGAGTTCGGCAATGTGATCGTCGATCTGGGCGGTGCCGAGGCTGTTCTGCGCCGCAATGACAAGATCGGTCGCGAAAGCTATCGCCCGAACGACCGTGTGCGTGCCTACATCAAGGAAGTCCGCCGCGAGGTTCGTGGCCACCAGATATTCCTGTCGCGCACTGCGCCGGAATTCATGGCTGAGCTGTTCAAGATGGAAGTACCGGAAATCTATGACGGCATCATCGAGGTCAAGGCCGTTGCTCGTGATCCCGGCTCGCGCGCCAAGATTGCCGTGATTTCTTATGACGGCTCGATTGACCCAGTCGGTGCCTGCGTCGGTATGCGCGGTAGCCGCGTGCAGGCCGTTGTGAACGAGCTGCAGGGCGAAAAGATCGACATCATTCCGTGGAACGAAGATCAGCCGACTTTCCTTGTGAACGCTCTGCAGCCCGCCGAAGTTTCAAAGGTGGTTCTGGACGAAGAAGCCGGCAAGATCGAAGTTGTGGTTCCCGAGGAGCAACTGAGCCTCGCCATTGGCCGTCGTGGTCAGAACGTGCGTCTGGCCAGCCAGCTGACCAATCTGGACATCGACATCATGACCGAAGCCGAAGAATCGGCGCGCCGTCAGAAAGAATTCGAGGCCCGTACCCAGTTGTTCATGGAAACGCTGGATCTGGACGAATTCTTCGCTCAGCTGCTGGTTTCTGAAGGCTTCACCAACCTCGAAGAAGTGGCATATGTTGAAATCGACGAACTGCTGGTCATCGACGGTGTGGATGAAGGTACCGCGCAAGAACTTCAGACACGTGCACGCGAATTCCTGGAAGCTCAGGCCAAGGCGGCGCTGGATGCAGCCCGTGCGCTGGGTGCCGAGGACAGTCTTATTGAATTCGAGGGCCTGACACCCCAGATGGTAGAGGCGCTGGCCAAGGATGATGTGAAGACCCTGGAAGACTTCGCAACCTGCGCCGACTGGGAACTGGCCGGTGGCTGGACCACGGTCGATGGCGAACGCATCAAGGATGATGGTGTACTGGAGCCCTTCGGCGTGACGCTGGAAGAGGCGCAGGATCTGGTCATGACCGCGCGCATCATGCTGGGTTGGGTCGATCCGGCCGAGCTGGAGCAGGCCGAAGAAGACGGTGAAGCAACCGATGAGGAGGTCGAGGCCTGATCTCAGGCCTCGGGTGGCTGACATGGGTCGCGGTGGCGTCCATAAGGATCGGTCGGAAGGCCCTGAACGCAAGTGCATCGCCACGGGCGAGGTTCAGCCTAAATATGGCTTGATCCGCTTTGTAACGGGGCCCGACGGTCAGGTTTTTCCCGATGTTGCGGCAAAACTGCCGGGGCGTGGGGTTTACGTGGCGGCGGATCGCGCGGCGCTGGACAAGGCGGTGAACAAGAAACTGTTCTCGCGCGGGTTTAAGGCACAGGTGAGTGCCGCCAAGGACCTGACCGATGAGGTCGAGAAACAGGTGGCGCGTCGTGTGATCGAACTGATCAGTCTGGCGCGCAAATCCGGAGATGCGGTCGCCGGGTATGAAAAGGTCAAGTCGTGGCTGGACCGGGAAGAGGCCCAGGTGCTGATTCAGGCCTCAGACGGATCGGGGCGCGGCAAGTCGAAACTCAGCACGCCGCACTTCGGGAAATACATCGGCTGGCTGACCGCAGACGAGCTTGGGGCGGCATTTGGGCGCCAAACCGTGATTCATGCGGCCTTGGCCTCTGGCGGACTCGCCAAACGTGTTGTAGAGGAAGCGCAGCGCCTGCGTGGCTTGCGCGAAAAGGATGACGGCGGCAAGGGCCGCTCGGAAGGGTAAGAAGCTTTATGAGCGATAGTGACGGCAAAAAGACATTGGGTCTTCGTGGCGGGGCACGCCCCGGAAATGTGAAACAGAGTTTCAGCCACGGACGCACCAAGAATGTCGTGGTGGAGACCAAACGCAAACGCGTGGTCGTTCCCAAGCCGGGCGCGACCAAACCAAGTGGTGGTGCGACACCTTCGGGTGATCCTTCGCGTCGCCCAGCGGGTATTTCCGATGCGGAAATGGCGCGTCGTATGAAGGCGTTGCAAGCCGCCAAGGCACGTGAGGCTGAAGAGGCCGCTGCCCGTGAGGCGCAGGAAAAGGCGCGCGAAGAAGAACGCGCACGCCGCCGGGCCGAACAAGAGGCCAAGGAACGCGAGCAGCGTGAAGCTGAAGAGCGTGCCCGTGCCAAGGCCGAAGAGGAAGAACGCAAGCGTAAAGAGGCCGAGGAAGCAGCCCAGCGTGCTGCCGCAGCCCCGGCACCCGCCGAGCCCAAGGCAGCACGCAGCCCATCCAGCAAGCCTGCACCTGCTGCGGCACCGCGCAAGCAGGATCGCGAGCGTGAGCAGCGTGGCCGTGGCAAGGGCCGTGACGACAACCGCCGCTCGGGCAAGCTGACACTTGGTCAGGCCACTGGCGGCGAAGGCAATCGCCAACGCTCAATGGCCGCGATGAAGCGCAAGCAGGAGCGTGCGCGCCAGAAGGCCATGGGCGGCACGGTCGAGCGGGAAAAGGTGATCCGCGACGTTCAGCTGCCCGAGGCGATCATGGTCTCGGAATTGGCCAACCGTATGGCCGAGCGTGTCGCTGACGTTGTCAAATCGCTGATGCAGATGGGCATGATGGTCACGCAGAACCAGACCATCGACGCTGACACCGCTGAACTGATCATCGAAGAATTTGGCCACAAGGTCACGCGTGTCTCTGATTCGGATGTTGAAGACGTCATCAAAGAGGTCGAAGACAGCGATGACGATCTGCAGCCCCGTCCGCCGGTCATCACCATCATGGGTCACGTTGACCACGGCAAAACCTCGTTGCTGGATGCGATCCGCGACGCGCGTGTTGTGGCTGGCGAAGCCGGGGGTATCACCCAGCATATTGGCGCCTATCAGGTGAAAACCGATGGTGGCACCACGCTGACCTTCCTGGATACGCCGGGCCACGCGGCCTTTACCTCGATGCGCTCTCGCGGTGCTCAGGTCACGGATATCGTGGTTCTGGTTGTTGCCGCCGATGACGCTGTGATGCCGCAGACGATCGAAGCGATCAACCACGCCAAAGCGGCCGAAGTGCCGATGATCGTGGCGATCAACAAGATCGACAAGCCGGATGCCAACCCGGACAAAGTTCGTACCGATTTGCTTCAGCACGAAGTGATTGTCGAGAAGATGTCGGGTGAGGTTCAGGACGTTGAGGTCTCGGCAATGACTGGTCAGGGTCTGGACGAACTATTGGAAGCCATCGCGCTGCAGGCCGAGATACTGGAACTGAAAGCTAACCCGGATCGCGCCGCCCAAGGTGCCGTGATCGAGGCGCAGCTGGATGTGGGCCGTGGCCCCGTCGCCACCGTTCTGGTTCAGAACGGCACGCTGCGTCAGGGCGATATCTTCGTTGTGGGTGAGCAGTACGGTAAGGTCCGTGCGCTGATCAACGATAAGGGCGACCGCGTCAAAGAAGCTGGCCCCTCGGTTCCGGTCGAGGTTCTGGGTTTGAACGGTACACCCGAAGCGGGCGATGTTCTGAACGTGACCGAGACCGAAGCGCAGGCCCGTGAGATTGCCGCCTATCGTGAGCAAGCCGCCAAGGACAAACGCGCCGCCGCCGGTGCCGCGACCACCCTTGAGCAGCTGATGCAGAAGGCAAAGGAAGACGAAAACGTCACCGAGCTGCCGATCCTGATGAAAGCGGATGTGCAGGGCTCTGCCGAAGCCATCGTTCAGGCGATGGAAAAAATCGGCAACGACGAAGTCCGCGTGCGCGTTTTGCATTCTGGCGTTGGTGCGATCACCGAGACGGATGTCGGCCTGGCCGAAGCCTCTGGCGCTCCGATCTTCGGGTTCAACGTCCGTGCCAACGCATCGGCGCGGAACACTGCGAACCAGAAGGGCGTCGAGATCCGGTATTACTCGGTGATCTACGATCTGGTTGATGACGTGAAAGCAGCCGCATCGGGCCTGCTGAGCGCCGAGATTCGCGAAAAGTTCATCGGTTACGCCGAGATCAAAGAGGTCTTCAAGGTTACCGGCGTCGGCAAAGTTGCCGGCTGTCTGGTCACCGAAGGTGTTGCCCGCCGCTCGGCTGGCGTACGCCTGCTGCGCGACAACGTGGTGATCCACGAAGGTACGCTGAAGACCCTCAAGCGCTTCAAGGATGAAGTGGCCGAAGTTCAGTCGGGACAGGAATGCGGTATGGCGTTCGAGAATTACGACGATATTCGCGCCGGCGACGTGATCGAGATTTTCGAACGCGAAGAGGTCACGCGTACGCTGGACTGATCCGGATCTAGAAAAAAACTTGAAACAGCGGCCCCACTAGGCCGCTGTTTTCATTTAGGTTAGTCCGTGCGCGACGACAGAAACGTGCCCGAGGGCATGATGATGTCAAAATGATGCTTGCCCTTCTGCAGATCGAAACTGACCGAATGTCCGGCCTTGCGCAGTAGTTCAGCATAGTCACGGCTTTGGCGGATAAACTCGGGCGTATCCCGCTCGGCGACTGTCACCCTGTAACGGGGTCCTGGCGCGGGCAGGTTGAGGCAGGGTGAGAAATCGTGAATCTCGACCTTGGTCAGTTGCAGCGGATCATTCACCGAGGTCAGGCTGATCGGAACAAGGTCATAGATCCCGCTAATCAGGATCACATTGCGCACCCGCAGGCCAGCCTGCGCAAATGCCTTCGAAGACGTCGCCATCACCATCGCAACCAGATGGGCACCTGCACTGTGACCCGATAGCGTGATGTTTGATGGATCAAAACCCAGTGTTTCGGCCTGTGACGCAAGCCACAACAAGGCGGTACGGCATTCTTCGACCATCTGCCCCAATCTGGCATCGGGGGCGAGCGTATAATTCAGCGTGGCAAAGGCTTGCCCGTTCTCATGCAATACCGGTGCCATAGGGGCCGACTCACGCTGGCTAAGCGCCTGCCAATAGCCACCATGAATAAAGACATGCAAAGGCGCGTTGGCGCCAGGTGCGGGGAAGAAATCCAGAACTTGCGTCGGGCTGTCGCCATAGGAACGGTTTTCCTGCATCCTAATTTCAGACCGTGCCTGTGCGCTGAGGGCAGAATAGCTGGCTAGATATGGCGTCAGATCACCGCCAATCATTGAGCTAGGGGAATACTCCTGCTCAAGCTCTTCTTGGGTGAATCCGCGATACAGCATGGCCTATTCCCCAGTATACATCAGTTCGGTTCGCACGTCGTAGAGGTCGTGGAAGAACCGCAACTCCAGCGCCTTGCGCAGGAAGGCCACGCCGCTAGATCCACCCGTTCCGGGCTGCATTCCGATCACGCGCTCAACCGCGGTTGCATGATCGAATCGCCACCTCTGGAACAGAGATTCCACATCCATCAGTTTTTCGGCCAGCGCGTAAAGATCCCAGTATTGTTCCGTGTTGCGGAACACTTCGACCCAGATTTTGACGATACGCGGATCGCCGGAATAGGGCTTTGCGTAATCCCGCTCGATCAGCTCATGCGGCACGTCAAACCCTTGCCGGGCCAGCATCCGCAGCACTTCGTCATAGAGCGAGGGTTTGGTAAGAGCCGCGTTCAGCATCTCCATCACTTCTGGGTCATGCGCATGCACTTTCAGGGTCGCGGGATCTTTGTTGCCCAGAATGAACTCGATTTGGCGATAGCCATAGCTTTGAAAGCCTGACGAACTGCCTAATGCGTCCCGAAACGTCATGTAGTCCGCGGGAGTCATAGTCAGTAGCGTCTCCCACGCGGCGATCAACTGCCGTTGGATCGCCTTGATCCGGTCGAGGTTCTTCATCGCCGGACCGAAATCGTCCTGCTGCAAGAACCGGCGGACTTCGACAAGTTGATGGTGCATCAGTTTCAGCCACAGTTCGCTGACCTGATGAATGATGATGAACAACATCTCATCAGGTTGGGCCGGGTCCTGAAAGGTCTTTTGCAGGTTCAGCAGAGTCTTAAGTTGCAGAAAATCCCCATAGCTTTTGCGGTGAGTTTCTGTGAAATCGGTGACCAGAGACTCTTCGATTCCCCGTTCTGTATACCTGTCTTTGTCGCCCATGTGCTCCTCCAGACGCGCGGGTTTATCCATGTTTAGGGACAAAACCCGCACGGTTCCAGAGCGTTAGGTCCAGTCCAGAACCACCTTGCCTGATTGACCGGATTTCATGGCCTTGAATCCCTGAGCAAAGTCATCGACCGCGAACTGGTGGGTGATTACGCGGCTGACATCCAGCCCGTTCTGCAACATGGCGATCATCTTGTACCAGGTTTCGAACATCTCGCGCCCATAGACACCCTTGATGGTGATAGCTTTGAACACGATGCGCGACCAGTCCACCGGAGATTTTCCGGGCGGAATCCCCAACAGTGCGATCTTGCCGCCCATAACCAGCGCTTCGACCATCTGGTCCAGCGCGGCTTGCGAGCCCGACATTTCAAGCCCGACATCAAAGCCCTGAGTCATGCCCAGTTCCGCGATGACATCCTGCAGATCCTCTTTGGACACATCAACGGTGCGTACCGTTGGTACCACGTGTTCGGCCAGTTTCAGGCGGTCGGGGTTGATATCGGTGATCACTACATGCCGGGCACCGGCATGACGGGCAACGGCGGCGGCCATGATGCCGATGGGGCCTGCGCCAGTAATCAATACGTCCTCGCCCAGCAGATCGAAGCTGAGTGCAGTGTGCACGGCATTGCCCAGTGGGTCGAGGATCGCCCCGATCTCATCCGGTACGTCGTCAGGCAGGGGCACCACGTTAAAGGCAGGCAGTTTCAGGTATTGCGCAAAGGCACCCTGTTCATTCACACCGATACCGCGCGTGCCGGGATCAAGGTGGAACTTGCCCGCACGGCTCTGGCGGCTGTCAGGGGTGATCAGATGCCCCTCGCCTGAACAGCGCTGGCCGACCGTCATCCCTGTCACGTTGCGACCCAATTCAACAATTTCACCCGCGAACTCGTGGCCGGTGATCATCGGGATCGGCACGGTGGCCGCAGCCCATTCATCCCAGTTCCAGATATGAATATCCGTGCCGCAAATCCCGGTCTTGTTGATGCGGATCAGAACCTCGTCGGGGCCGATCTCGGGTACTGGGGCCTGCACCATCCACAGGCCTTCCTCGGGCTTGGATTTCTCAAGGGCTTTCATCGTGTTGGGCCGCATCAGATTATCCCCAATTCTTTGCCGACCCTGCCAAATGCCGCGAGCGCCCGGTCTAATTCGTCGCGTGTTAGAGCCGCATTCATCTGCGTTCTGATTCGGGCCTGACCACGCGGCACGACAGGGAAGAAAAAGCCCGAAACATAGACGCCTTCGTCAAACAATCGCGATGCCATATCCTGCGCCAGGGTCGCTTCACCCAGCATGACCGGGATGATCGGGTGTTCGCCCGGAAGTAGGTCGAAGCCGAGATTCTCTAACCCGGCGCGCCAGTACTTGGCATTGCCGAACAATTGGGCGCGCAGCATGTCACCTTCTTCAACCAGACGGATTGCCTCAAGCCCTGCGGCAACGATGGACGGCGGCAGCGAGTTTGAGAACAGATAGGGCCGCGCCCGCTGCCGCAGCAGGTCGATCACTGGCTGCGGCCCGGCGATATAACCGCCGATTGCCCCCCCAAGTGCCTTGCCCAAAGTTCCCGTCAGAATATCCACGTCGACGCCGAAGTGGTCCGGCGTGCCCGCTCCGTTTGGCCCCATAAAGCCGGTGGCGTGGCAGTCATCGACCATCACGATGGCGTCGTATTTGTTGGCCAGCTCGCGAATCTTCGGCAGATTGGCCAGATAGCCATCCATTGAGAACACGCCATCGGTTGCGATCATGATATGCCGCGCCCCGTCCTCGCGCGCTTGTTTCAGCCACGCTTCGAGGTCATTCATGTCGTTGTTCATGTGGCGATAGCGTTTTGCCTTACACAGCCGTACCCCGTCGATGATCGAGGCATGATTTAGACTGTCAGAGATAATGGCGTCTTCGGGCCCTAACAAAGGCTCAAACAACCCGCCATTGGCGTCGAAGCAGGCAGCGAACAGAATTGAATCGTCCTTGTTCAGGAACTTTGCCAGCTTCTGCTCAAGTTCACGATGAATGTCCTGCGTACCGCAGATGAACCGGACCGAGGCCATGCCGAACCCCTTGGGCTCCATTGCGCCTTTGGCGGCGTTGATCAGCGCAGGGTGATCGGCCAAACCCAGATAGTTGTTGGCGCACAGGTTGATCACCTGCTTGTCGCCCACTGTAATCTCACCGCCCTGAGGCGAGGTGATCATTCGTTCGCGCTTGTACAGACCCTCTGCCTCAATCTGCGCGAGTGTATCCGAAATATGGGACAGGAATGCATCAGCCATGGCGACCTCCGTTAATCTGAGTCGCACGTCTAACATAGCGGATGAAATTCCCAAATAGGAGAATTACAGTATTTGGGAAAAATATCCGTGAAGGCGGAATCTTGCCCGTTCAGGCGTTTTTTACGATCAGGAAAACGCGGGCCGGGTTTTCAGCGCTTATCGAATGCGTAATATCGGCGGCATACCGGGCGGTATCCCCTTGTTTCAGATCGCTGGATGCCGTTCCCGAAGTGACACGGACGGCGCCTTCCAGCACAGTCAGTTGCTCCCGTGCGCCGCGCGCATGAGGTTGGCTGTTTAGGCTCCCATTGGCCTGAAACTGAATATCATAGACCTCGTGTCCCCCGGCCTCTTCGGGGGGAGAGAGGATGCGAATCCGGCATTTATCGCCCATATTGTCGATACTGGGCACTTCTGCTTGACGCAGCACTTCGATCTGGTCGGTCGTTTTGGCGTCTTCCAAAAGTCCGGCGAAATCCACCTGCAGAGCGCGTGTCAGGTTCCACAGAGTCGAAATTGTGGGGCTGCTTTCGCCACGCTCGATCTGGCTGACCATGGAACGCGAGACGCCGCTGAGGTTGGCGACCGCCTCAAGCGACAGGCCTTTGGCGCGGCGCGCCTCTTTCAATCGGGCGGGCAGGCGCGTCAGAATATCGTCTGTGTTTTCCGTCATGACGGAATCCATGGGTGTTGCGCAACGTAATGTCAATTCCGGCGTGACAGTGAGTCTAATATGAAGATCATGCTGCAGGTGCATAATGGGCGCGAGACTTGGAGGAGAAAACATGACGGACATAGTAATACTGGACGGTGCGCGCACAGCCATCGGGACCTTTGGCGGTGCGTTGGCCTCGACCGCTCCGATCGATCTGGCGACCGTGGCGACCGAGGCGGCAATGGAGCGTTCGGGCGTTGAAGGCGCGCAGATTGATCATGTTGTCTTTGGTCATGTGATCAACACCGAACCGCGCGACATGTATCTGTCGCGAGTCGCCGCAATGCAGGCGGGTATTCCGAACGGGACTCCGGCGATGAACGTGAACCGGCTGTGCGGTTCGGGGGCGCAGGCAGTAGTGTCGGCGGTGCAGGCGCTGATGCTAGGCGATGCCGAGTTTGCCGTGGCGGGCGGTGCCGAAAGCATGTCGCGCAGCCCTTATGTCGTACCGCAGGCCCGTTGGGGGGCGAAGATGGGCGATGTCAAATCGCTCGACATGATGCTGGGCGCGCTGAACTGCCCATTCGGCACCGGGCATATGGGGGTGACCGCCGAGAATGTGGCGGATGAACACCAGATCAGCCGCGAACAGATGGACGCGTTTGCGCTGACCAGCCAGACCCGTGCGGCTGCGGCGATTGAGGCCGGGTATTTCGGCAGCCAGATCGCGCCGGTGCAGGTCAAGGTCAAGCGCGACATGGTCGACTTCAAGGTCGATGAACATCCCAAGGCCACCACTGCCGAGGCGCTGGCCGGATTGCGCCCGGTATTCCAGAAAGATGGGCGGGTGACGGCGGGCAACGCCTCGGGCATCAATGACGGCGCGGCGGCGATGGTGTTGGCGACAGCGGATGCTGCAGAAAAGGCGGGCTTGAATCCCAAAGCGCGCGTGATTGGCTATGCCCATGCCGGCGTGCGACCCGAGGTGATGGGCATCGGCCCGGTTCCAGCTGTGCAGAACCTGTTCGCAAAGACGGGTCTGTCTTCGGATGATTTCGACGTGATCGAAAGCAACGAGGCGTTTGCGGCGCAAGCTCTGGCCGTCAATCAGGAATTGGGTCTGGACGCTGCAAAGGTGAATCCGAACGGTGGGGCTATTGCACTGGGCCATCCGGTGGGCGCCACAGGGGCGATTATCACGCTTAAGGCATTGTATGAGTTGGAGCGTATTGGCGGATCGAAAGGTCTGATCACCATGTGCATCGGCGGAGGTCAGGGGATTGCCCTCGCCATCGAGCGGCTCTGAGTTGGACCGGGGCAAGGGGGGGCTGTCTGCCCCCCATCGCGCCGGGGCGCGATTCCCCCCGAAGGTATTTTTGGCCAGATGAAGCGGTCGGGTTGGTTTAGCTGAGTGCGAAGATGACAAGCGTCGCGGCTATGCCTGCGGCCGCGCCGATCGCTGCTGGCAGAAGGTTTGCGATGAAACCCGGTGTCTTTGGGTCGTCTTTTTGGGTCTGGGCAATCAGGGCATTTTCCACCAGACCGGGCAAGCGGGGACCGAAACGGGCAAGCACCAGGGCGGTTTTACCGAAATCGCGCAGGGCGGCGCGGGGGCCGATGGATTGTTTGATGTAATCCTCGACCACCGGTCGGGCGACCTCCCAGATGTTCATGTGATCATCAAGCGAGCGGGCGACGCCTTCGACCACCACCATGGTGCGTTGCAGCAGGATCAGCTCGGTGCGGGTTTCCATGCCAAAGCGTTCAGTGACTTCGAACAGGTAGCTCAGCAGCCGACCCATCGAGATATGGGTGGCGTCCATGCCGAAGATCGGCTCACCTACCGCGCGCAAGGCGCGGGCGAATTCGTCGACGTCCTGATTGGCAGGCACATAGCCTGCTTCGAAATGGACTTCAGCCACGCGTTTATAGTCGCGGCGGATGAAACCAAAGAGAATCTCGGCATATACCCGGCGAGTATATTCATCGATATGACCCATGATGCCGTAGTCATAGGCGATAATGTCCCCGTTCGCAGCGACCTTGAGGTTGCCTTGGTGCATGTCGGCGTGAAAATAGCCGTCGCGTAGCGCGTGCAATAGGAACAGGCGGAGCACGCGCTCAGCCAGATCGCGGCGATTATGTCCGGCAGCGTCCAGCGCATTGTTATCTCCCAAGGGAATGCCATCAGCCCAGCTGAGCGTCATGACGCGGCGTGCGGATAGCGACCAGACCACCGGAGGCAGCCAGAATCCGGCATCATCCTTGGTATTGGCAGCGTATTCTGAGGCGGCGGCACTTTCCAGACGCAGGTCCAACTCGCCGCGTACTACGCCGTCGAAATGCTCGATCACTTCCATCGGGCGTAGTCGGCGCGCTCCGGGGGCGCAAAGTTGCACCATACGCGCGGCGAAATAGAACGCGTCTACATCCTTGCGGAAGGCGCGCTCGATACCCGGTCTCAGGACTTTGACAGCAACGTCTTCGCCTGTGCTGGTCAGCTTGGCCTTGTGAACCTGAGCAATCGAGGCAGCGGCAATAGGTTCACTGAACTCGCTGAATATCTCTGACGTCGGTTGGCCTAACTCTTTCTCGACCTCTGCCATTGCTTCAGCTTTGGAAAAGGGCGGCAGCTTGTCTTGCAGAACACGCAATTGCTCGGCCAGCTCATTTCCCACCACGTCGGGGCGGGTCGAAAGCACCTGCCCGAATTTGATGTAAGCCGGACCCAATGCGGTCAGGGCACGGGTGGCGGGCGGCATCTCGGGGTCGCCCTTGTAGCCCAGCCATTGGAACGGTTTGCCCAGCGTATGCGCCAGAATACGTACGGCGCGCGGTGCCTCGAATGCATCCAATACGACGTTCATGGCACCGGTACGTTCCAGTGTGGCGCCTGTGCGGATCAGGCGGATGATGTTGTGAGGGCCGCGCATCTAGATCTTCCAGCCAGAATGCAGTGCGGCAATGCCCATGCTCAGGTTGCGGTATTTGGCGTTTTCGAACCCGGCGGTGCGGACCATGTTCAGGAATGTCTCCTGATCCGGGAACTTGCGGATCGACTCCACCAGATACTGGTAGCTGTCGTAGTCATTGGCGATCAGCTTGCCCATGCGCGGGATGACGTTGAAGCTGTAGAGATCATAGAGCTTTTGCAGCCCGTCATTGGGTAGTTGGCTGAATTCCAGTACCATCAGGCGTCCACCGGGTTTCAACACGCGGAAGGCTTCGTTCAGCGCCTCTTGCGGGCGGGTGACGTTCCGGATGCCGAAGGAGATGGTGTAGACGTCGAAGGTGTTATCCTCAAAGGGCAGCGCCATCGCATCGCCCACCACCCAATTCAGGCTGTCGGACATCTGGTCGGCCTCGGCGCGCTGGCGGCCCTCGACCAGCATCGGCTCGGTCAGGTCCAGCACGGTAGCATGGCCGTGGCCTGCGCGCTTCAGAAAGCGGAACGAGATATCGCCGGTGCCGCCCGCCACATCCAGAAGCCGCTGACCGGCGCGCGGGGCAAGCCAGTCCATCATCGCGTCTTTCCAGACCCGGTGGATGCCCATCGACATCACGTCGTTCATCACGTCGTATTTCGAGGCGACCGAATTGAACACGCCCTGTACGCGGCCGGCTTTTTCAGCCTCGCGCACGGTTTCGAACCCGAAATGGGTGGTCTTGTCGTTTGTGTCGGACATTTGCCTTGCCGTTTGTCGAATTTCGCCTCTGTTATAGGGCGATAAGAGGCGGGCACAATGCGGCCCTTTGGAATAGGAGCCCTGTAATGCCCGAATTGCCCGAGGTCGAGACAGTAAGACGCGGCCTGAGCCCTGCAATGGAGGGCGCAGTGATCGAAAGGGCGGATGTGAATCGCCCCGATTTGCGTTGGCCTTTCCCGGCTCGCATGGCCGAGCGGCTGACGGGGCAACGGGTGGATCGGCTGCGGCGACGGTCGAAGTACATTCTGGCGGATCTCAGCAGTGCCGAGACGTTGTTGATCCATCTGGGCATGTCGGGGCGGATGACGGTCTCTGGCGATCCGCTCGGACAGTATGCGCATGAGCATCCGATGGCGCAGAAACATGATCACGTGGTGTTTCATATGGCTAATGGCGCACGCATCACCTTCAACGATCCGCGCCGGTTCGGGGCAATGGACCTGCTGCCGACGGCAACGGCGGAGCAGCACAAGCTGCTATCGGTTCTGGGTCCTGAACCGTTGGGTAATGATTTTCACGAACAGCACCTGATAGACGCCTTCAAAGGCAAGAACAGCCCGGTCAAATCAGCGTTGTTGGATCAGGGAATCGTTGCTGGTTTGGGTAATATTTACGTCTGCGAAGCGCTTTATCGCGGCAAGGTGTCGCCACGTCGCAAAGCCGGACAGATTTCTGCGCCACGCGTTGCGGCCCTTGTGCCGATCATCAGAAAAGTGTTGCAGGACGCGATTGAAGCGGGTGGGTCATCGCTGCGTGATTTCCGCCAAGCCGATGGAGAACTTGGATATTTTCAACACAGTTTCGACGTCTACGGCCGCGAAGGAGAGCCTTGTCGAACCGAGGGTTGTGGCGCTGAAATCAAGAGAATCACCCAGTCCGGTCGCTCATCCTTCTATTGCGCGCAATGCCAAAGATAACTTGATCCAGCGAAATCGCGTGATAAGGAATCGTACCTGAACGGAACAACCGGAAGCTTACACCTCATGGCTTTTGAGACGATCATCGTCGAAATCGAAGACCACGTCGCCCTTATCAAGCTCAACCGCCCCGATGCGATGAACGCGCTGAACACCCAGTTGCTGGGTGAGCTGTGCGATGCGCTGGAAGATGCGGATAGCAATGACAAAGTGCGCTGCATCGTCATCACCGGCTCGGACAAGGCCTTTGCCGCCGGTGCGGACATTAAGGAAATGTCCGAGATGAGTTTTGTCGATGTATTCGACGTCAATCTGTTTGCAGACGCCAACGATAGGGTTTCCGCGATCCGTAAACCTATCATCGCTGCCGTTGCCGGTTACGCGCTGGGCGGCGGCTGTGAACTGGCGATGCTGTGCGATTTCATCATCGCTGCCGACACCGCCAAGTTCGGCCAGCCCGAGATCAATCTGGGCGTCATCGCGGGGCTTGGTGGCAGTCAGCGTCTGACCCGCTTCGTTGGTAAGTCCAAATCGATGGACATGAACCTGACAGGCCGCTTCATGGACGCGGAAGAGGCCGAGCGCGCCGGATTGGTAAGTCGGGTTGTGCCCGCCAAAAAGCTGATCGAAGAGGCAACCGGTGCGGCGCAGAAGATTGCAGAGAAATCGCAGATCACGGCCATCGCGGCCAAAGAGGCTGTGAACCGCAGCTATGAGCTGCCGCTGAGCGAAGGCATGCTGTTTGAGCGTCGGGTGTTCCATTCGATGTTCGCGACAGAGGACCAGAAAGAAGGCATGGCCGCGTTTCTGGAAAAACGTGCGGCTCAGTTCCGCGACAAGTGATCATAATCGTCGCTTAGTGATATTAGGCGGGCAGACCCCGCCTTTTTCCCTCATCACATACTGGAAGAATCAGCTTGGCAAACCTGCCAAACTTGGATAGAGACCGCCGTCATACATGCGCGTGCGGCCCGCTTGGCCCGACTCACACTCGTGATTTCTGATCCGGTGCGGATATGTCCGTGGCGCACAACCCAAGATAACCGTACCGAACAAAAGGTCAGAGACACATGGCAAATTCGCCCCAGGCAAAGAAACGCGCCCGTCAGAACGAAAAGCGCTTCGCCGTCAACAAAGCGCGTCGTTCGCGCATCCGTACCCACCTGCGCAAAGTTGAAGAAGCGATCGCATCCGGCGACAAGGACGCGGCTACCGCAGCCCTGCGCGCCGCTCAGCCCGAGTTGATGCGTGGCGTCACCAAAGGCGTCTTCCACAAGAACACCGCTGCCCGCAAAATGTCGCGCCTGTCGGCGCGCGTCAAAGCGCTGGGCTGATTCTTTGGGAAAACGCGTCAAGCGTTGATTTGCGAAAAAGGCGTCGCTGATTGCGACGCCTTTTTCATTGTTGCCGGAAAGCCGCGTCTTCACGAAGCCGAGAGATTCTTTCGCCCAGAACCCCGAGTCAATATCAGAGTTTCGTTGCCCGGACCCTTGGGCTCTTGCTACGACTTAATCAGCGATTCACTCGCTTGGGGGGACAGGCTGTTCCAAGGATCTGACCGACGGGCATCGGAAAGATTTAGGAACGAATGTTCGAAAGCTGGCTTCGGTCAGTTGGACGATCTGCTCTGGGTCTCGGGTTAGCCGAAGATCCTGGCCCTGTCGATAAATTGGAATATCATGCGCATCCCGGATTCCGGGTGTGCCCCCATTTTGGGGCCGTGCTGTATTGGACTGCGATGATATTCGAGCGTACCCGCCAGACCATCAGGTTTGGCGAAACGTTCCCTTGTGTGTGAGCGCCATAAAGGCCCGTAATTCGGGACACATTAAAAAAGGCCTTAAGGCCAATAATGAATGGGATGCGTGAGGCGCCGAATGACACAAGAGAAATGGGGACAACTGCGTAGCAAATTGATGAAGGCGGTTGGGAAGAACAATTTTACCACCTGGATTGAACCCTTGGAGTTTCAGGAGTTGCAGGATGGTGTAGCGGTGTTCTCGGTGCCGACCAACTTCATGGGCAACTATGTCAGTCAGAATTTTGCGGACCTTATTCTCTATGAGTTGAACACATCGGGCGAAAAGGTTCAGCGCTTGGCATTTCGCACAGCGGCCAATTCGTCAGCCCGTCCCACATTGGTGGAAGAGTCCAAGCCATCTCCCGCGCCAGAAACCCGGCCCGCTGTTACAGATACAGCCAACGATGCGCTTGAAGCACTACAGGCTGCGCCACTGGATGCACGGTTTACCTTTGATAGCTTTGTTGTTGGCAAACCCAACGAACTTGCACATGCCGCAGCTCGCCGCGTATCCGAGGGCGGCCCGGTAACTTTCAACCCGCTCGTGCTCTACGGCGGTGTTGGACTGGGTAAAACCCACCTGATGCACGCGATTGCGTGGGAGTTGAAAACCAAGCACCCCGAGTTGAATGTGCTTTATCTGTCAGCAGAACAGTTCATGTATCGCTTTGTGCAGGCTTTGCGTGAACGCCGCATGATGGATTTCAAGCACTTGTTCCGTTCGGTCGATGTGCTGATGGTCGATGACGTGCAGTTCATCGCTGGCAAGGATTCGACGCAGGAAGAGTTTTTCCACACGTTCAACGCGCTGGTGGATCAGAACAAGCAGATCATCATCTCGGCCGACCGCGCGCCGGGCGAGATCAAGGACCTTGAAGACCGCGTAAAGTCACGCCTGCAATGTGGCCTTGTCGTCGATCTTCATCCCACAGACTACGAATTGCGTCTGGGAATCCTGCAGAACAAAGTGCAGCAGTACAGCAGCACTTATCCCGATCTGACCATTGCTGATGGTGTATTGGAGTTCCTTGCACACCGCATCTCGACCAATGTGCGCGTGCTGGAAGGGGCGCTGACCCGCCTTTTTGCCTTTGCCTCGCTGGTCGGGCGCGAGATCGATATGGAGCTGACGCAGGATTGTCTGGCCGATGTACTGCGCGCCTCCGAGCGCAAGATCACCGTCGAAGAGATCCAGCGAAAGGTCTCGGATTATTACAACATCCGCCTCAGCGATATCATCGGCCCTAAACGCCTGCGGTCCTATGCGCGTCCGCGTCAGGTGGCGATGTATCTGTGCAAGCAACTGACCAGTCGGTCGCTGCCTGAGATTGGCCGTCGATTTGGCGGGCGCGACCACACCACGGTCATGCATGGCGTGAAGCGCATCGAAGAGCTGAAGTTGACCGATGGCCAGATTGCCGAAGATGTTGAGATGCTGCGCCGGGCCTTGGAAGCCTAAACCGCACTGAATCCTTGAAAAACACCCCGGACTATTACGTTCGGGGTGTTTTCTTGTGCGCTATTGTCCACGGTTGAGAATGATCTGGTGTGTTTCACGCGCGCTGCTCTTGACCACCGAGGCAATCCGACCCAGAAATCCGTAAAAAATCCTTGTGCCTCAGGGCTGAGACGCTAACGTGCCAGTCCCGCCTATTTCGGCACGCAAGTCAAAGGAACAGAGGGTATGAAGATCAGCATCGAACGCGGCACCCTTCTCAAGGCCGTTTCGCAGGCCCAGTCAGTTGTCGAACGTCGCAACACGATTCCCATACTTGCCAACGTGCTGATCGAGGCCGAAGGCGATCAGGCGCTGTTTCGTGCCACCGATCTGGACATCGAAGTGGTCGACAAGGCCCCCGCGCAAGTCGAGAAAGCGGGCGCTACGACTGTTGCGGCCACAACGCTACATGAGATCGTACGCAAGCTGCCCGATGGGGCGCTGGTGACCCTGACCGCAGATAGTGCAGCTGGGCGGTTGACCGTGGAAGCGGGGCGCTCGAATTTTTCTCTGGCCACGCTGCCGAAAGAAGATTTCCCGGTTATGGCGTCTTCAGAATACCAATCGAACTTTACGGCGTCGGCGGCATTGTTGCGCCGGCTGTTCGATAAATCGAAGTTTGCCATTTCCACGGAAGAGACGAGATACTATTTGAACGGCGTTTACATGCACGTTGCGGATGGTTCCGAGGGCGGCAAGGTACTGCGTTGCGTGGCGACTGATGGTCACCGCTTGGCACGGATCGATGCGGATCTGCCGGATGGTGCAGCGGATATGCCGGGCGTGATCGTGCCCCGCAAAACCGTGGGCGAACTGCGCAAGCTGCTGGATGATGACGAGATGGACATCGCCGTCTCTGTCAGCGAAACCAAGGTGCGGTTTGCAACGCCTGACATCACGCTCACCTCGAAAGTGATCGACGGAACGTTCCCGGATTACACACGTGTCATCCCGCAAGGTAACACGCGCAAGTTAGAAGTGGACGCGGCTGAATTCGCGCAGGCCGTGGATCGAGTGGCGACAGTTTCGTCCGAACGGTCGCGGGCCGTCAAACTGCAGTTGGATGCGGATAAGCTGGTTCTGTCAGTGAATGCACCCGACAGTGGCGCGGCTGAGGAAGAGCTGGCAGTTGCTTACGGGGATGAGCGCCTGGAGATCGGGTTCAACGCAAAGTATCTGCTCGAAATCGCGTCTCAGGTGGATCGTGAAAATGCGGTGTTTATGTTCAACTCGGCGGGTGATCCGACACTGATGCGCGAAGGCAACGACCAAAGCGCGGTATATGTCGTAATGCCGATGCGCGTCTGATTGCCTCGACTGGGTGATCTCTAACGAAAGAGAGGGGTCATGGGATTGGCCCTGACCGAGCTTACGGTCTCGCATTTTCGGTCTCATAAGCTGGCGCGCCTGTCGTTGGACGGGCGGCCAGTGGCGATCCATGGGCCAAACGGGGCCGGTAAGACCAACATCCTGGAAGCGGTTTCTCTGTTTTCACCCGGGCGCGGGATGCGGCGGGCAAGCGCCGCTGAGATGACACGGCGCCCCGAGGCGCTGGGGTGGAAGCTGATTGGGCTATTGAATGCGCAAGGACAGAATTTCGAGATTGAAACCTGGTCCGAAGGTGGTGCGGCGCGGCAAGTGCGGATTGATGAGAAAACCTCAAGCCAGATTGAATTGGGAAAGCTGGCGCGGGTAGTTTGGTTAATCCCATCGATGGACCGTCTCTGGATCGAAGGGGCCGAAGGGCGACGGCGGTTCCTCGACAGAATCGCGCTGAGTTTTGATCCTGCACATGCCGAGGCATCTCTGACCTATGAAAAAGCGATGCGCGAGCGGAACCGGTTGCTGAAAGAACAAGTTCGCGATGCCCATTGGTACGCGGCGCTGGAAGGGCAGATGGCTGAGATGGGGCATCGCATCCACGCCGCGCGGTTGAGTGCGTTGGAGTATCTGCGCGCAGCACAGGACAAAGCTGAGACGGCCTTTCCGTCAGCGGATCTCGAATTGGTTCAAACCGAAGGTGCAATGCCTGAGACGGCGGAAGACTTGCGAGAAGCTTTGGATGAAAGCCGGTTTCGCGATCTGGCCGCCGGGCGGACTTTGGTCGGCCCGCATCGATCAGACCTGTATGGTGTATATTCCGCCAAGGGCGTTCCTGCCAAAGATTGCTCGACCGGTGAGCAGAAAGCACTGCTGGTATCGCTGATCCTATCAAACGCGCGAGCGTTGGCGGAGATGGTTGGAGCACCTCCTATTGTATTGCTGGATGAGGTGGCCGCGCATCTGGATGCGGGTCGGCGCGCTGCGTTGTATGATGAGATTTGTGCGCTGGGTGCACAGGCCTGGATGACGGGCACCGGGCCTGAGCTATTTGCAGAATTGGGGGATCGAGCCCAAACGCTGGTCGTTACCGAAGGTGACGAGGGCTCGGTCGTCAGCGTTTAGGCAGGCTCGCCGACTTTGCGTTCCCAAAGGAAGCCGCGCATCACTTCGTCGACCGGGGTTTTGGCCATGTGGTTGACGTAGTTCGACATGGTTTTTTGTGCCAGACCCAGTACGACATCCAGGACCGCACGGTGGGAATAGCCAGCGTCAAAGAAGGCCTGCAGCTGTTCCTCAGTCGGGTTTCCACGGGTTTCCATCACTTGCAGGGTAAAGGTGCGTAGCGCTTCCAGCTTGGCCGTGGGCAGCGGAGTTTCGTTGCGCAGCGCCTCGGTGATCTCGTCAGAGACTTTCATCATCTTTGCGATGCCGGTATGCGCAGGCACACAGTAATGGCATTCGTTTTCGACATTGATGGTTTGCCAGACAACGGTTTTTTCGTCGTTGTTGAAATCGGTCTGCAGAAACAGGCCGTGCAGAACCTGATAGCCTTCCAGATGCTGGGGGCTCTCGGCCATTACTTTATGAAGACCGGGCAGGCGGCCGAATGCAGCCTGAGATTTCTCAAGCAGCGGCTTGGACCCTTCCGGGGCGGTTTCTAGGTCGTGAGACGGGAAATTGGCCATGTCAAAACTCCTGTTTCTGGCGCGATGAGTCGTATTTAGGGTTTCTTGAGCGATCACTCAAGTATATATTTGAGCGAACGTTCAAGAATTGGTGAAACGATGCCCCGCAAACCCTCATATGACCGAGACGCGCTTATCGCGCAGGCGCGAGATATTTTCTGGCGTCACGGCTGGGCGGGGACGTCGCTTAAGGATCTCGAGCGAGAGCTGAAGCTGAAACCGGGCAGCTTCTACGCGGCATTCGGGTCGAAAGATGCGCTCTACGCGCTGGCGTTAGAGCGGTATACTCAGGAAGGGGTTGCCAATATGAAGGCTTTGGCGCAGGAATTAGGCCCGCTTGGTGCTCTTAAGGTGCAACCTTGTCGTGTGATCGAGGCGTCGGAACTGCCAACAAAAGCCTGCATGTTGGCGAAGACTTATGCGGAATTGCAAGCCAAAGACCATGATTTGGCTGATCAGGCGCAAACCCACATGGCTGACATGAAAGCTTGTTTTGCGGACCTCTTTCGCAGCGCGCAGAAGGCCGGAGAAATCGCGCCAAGTCATGACCCGGATCGCTTGGCGGCGCGCTATCAATCCGACCTTCTGGGGTTGCGATTGTCAGCCGAACGGGACGATGTGAACGCGGCAGAAATCGCCGAGGATATTGCAGCAGACCTTGATCGGCTTTGATCCGCAAATTAAGCGGATCAGAACCACAAAATATGGGGGGAGCACGTGACAATCCCCACCAGAAAACGTATAAGTTACCAAAATAATATAGGTACTAACGGCATGTCCGAAGACGCACAGGCACCCCAAGAATACGGCGCTGATTCCATCAAAGTTCTCAAAGGCTTAGAGGCAGTTCGCAAACGTCCCGGTATGTATATCGGGGATACGGATGATGGTTCGGGTCTGCACCATATGGTGTACGAGGTTGTCGATAACGGAATTGACGAGGCACTGGCCGGTCATGCCGACCATGTGACTGTAAAAATTCACGCGGATTCCAGCGTTTCGGTCAGCGACAATGGACGTGGAATCCCGGTGGATATCCACCCCGAGGAAGGCGTTTCAGCGGCTGAAGTCATCATGACCCAACTGCACGCTGGCGGTAAGTTCGACAGCAACTCGTACAAGGTGTCAGGCGGTCTGCATGGAGTGGGCGTCTCGGTGGTGAATGCGCTATCCGATTGGCTGGAACTGCGCATTTGGCGGGCCGGCAAGGAACATGTGGCGCGTTTTGAGGGCGGTGAGACGGCGGAACATCTGAAAGTCGTCGGCGAGTGCGGCGATCGCACGGGAACCGAGGTACGATTTCTGGCCTCGACCAACACGTTTTCGAACCTCGAATACTCGTTTGAAACGCTGGAAAAGCGCTTGCGCGAGCTGGCTTTCCTGAACTCGGGCGTGCGGATCATCCTGATCGACGAGCGCCCTGCTGAGCGGCTGGAAACCGAGCTGTTCTACGAGGGCGGCGTAAAAGAGTTTGTCAAATATCTCGACCGGTCCAAGACCCCGGCGATGCCCGAACCGATTTATATCAAGGGCGAGCGTGACGATATCGGCGTGGAAATCGCCATGTGGTGGAACGACAGTTATCATGAGACCGTACTGCCCTTCACCAATAACATCCCGCAGCGCGATGGCGGCACCCATGTGGCTGGGTTCCGCGGCGCGCTGACCCGGACGATCAACAACTATGCGCAGTCCAGCGGCATCGCAAAGAAGGAAAAGGTCAGCTTCACCGGTGACGATGCACGCGAAGGCCTGACCTGCGTGTTGTCTGTGAAAGTGCCCGATCCGAAATTCTCGTCCCAGACCAAGGACAAGTTGGTCAGCTCTGAGGTGCGCCCGGCGGTCGAAGGTCTGATGAACGAGAAGCTGGCTGAATGGTTCGAAGAGAACCCGAATGAGGCTAAGGGGATTGTCGGTAAGATCATCGAGGCAGCTTTAGCGCGCGAGGCCGCCCGTAAAGCCCGCGAACTGACCCGCCGCAAGACTGCGATGGATGTGAACTATCTGGCTGGTAAGCTGAAGGATTGCTCTGAAAAAGATCCGTCCAAGACTGAAGTTTTCCTGGTCGAGGGGGACTCGGCTGGTGGTTCTGCTCAGACCGGTCGGGATCGGCTGACTCAGGCTGTTCTGCCTTTGCGTGGCAAAATCTTGAACGTGGAACGGGCGCGGTTTGACCGGATGTTGTCGAGCCAAGAGATCGGTAACCTCGTGATGGCGTTGGGCACCGGCATTGGCCGCGACGAATTCAACATCGAAAAACTGCGTTACCACAAAATCGTCATTATGACGGACGCAGATGTTGACGGCGCGCATATCCGCACCCTCTTGTTGACCTTCTTCTACCGGCAAATGCCAGAGTTGATCGAGGGCGGGTATCTCTACATCGCTCAACCACCGCTATACAAGGTTTCTAGAGGTAAATCAGAGGTTTACTTGAAGGACCAGGCTGCGCTGGATGATTATTTGATCAATCAGGGCGTCGAAGGCGCAGTACTTAAATTAGGCTCGGGCGAGGAAATCATCGGCCAGGACCTGACCCGCGTAGTGGATGAAGCGCGCCAGCTGAAGCGTGTGCTGGACGCCTTCCCAACGCATTATCCACGCCATATTCTGGAGCAGGCTGCTGTAGCCGGTGCTTTCGTGCCCGGCGCTGTTGATGCCGATTTGCAGGGCGTGGCCGACAAGGTCGCGGCGCGCCTTGACTTGATTGCACTGGAATACGAACGCGGCTGGCAAGGCCGCATCACACAGGATCACGGCATCCGCCTCGCGCGCATCCTGCGCGGTGTGGAAGAAGTGCGCACACTGGACGGCCCCATGTTGCGCTCGGGTGAGGCCCGTAAAACCGGCAGTTTCACCCAGAGCCTGCAAGAGGTCTACAACACCCCCGCAACGTTGGTGCGTCGTGATCGGGGTCAAGTCATACACGGCCCGCTCGACCTGCTGCGCGCGATTCTGGAAGAAGGCGAAAAGGGCTTGTCGCTGCAACGCTACAAAGGTTTGGGAGAGATGAACCCCGATCAACTCTGGGAAACAACGCTGGACCCGGACGCGCGGACCCTGTTGCAGGTACGCGTGGATGATATGGTCGAGGCCGATGATCTGTTCACCAAACTCATGGGTGATGTGGTGGAGCCGCGTCGTGAATTCATTCAAAAGAATGCTCTGAGCGTGGAGAATTTGGATTTTTGAGCGGTTGTAGGTTTGCGCATAACACTTCGCGCACCCCATAAGTTTGCGTAGTTTGCCCATAGTATTGCGCTGTGAGTTTCTGTCTGCCGCTCCGACGGATTAGATTAACTCAGGGCGCAACTCTAGCGGTTCTCGACTTTCTGCGTCTATCGACTTGAAGCGGATACTGCCTGAACAGCTAAGTATGAAATGCAGCTGGTTGCGTAGCCAGTTGCAAAGATTGCGCTGAGTGGAAACAGGGCTTAGCTGTGTTTCGCAATCGGTCTAAAGCTTACATTCAACATAGCCGCCGATTCTCACGCACGGCTTAAAAAAATGTGACGTTCCAAGCATTTGATGCAGCTATCAACCACACTCTTGTTGCATCATGTCTGACGTCAATTCGGAAAATTAGCCTGCTCGAAAAATACGTTCGCTATTGAAGCGCGATTGTGATCCGTATTAGGCGACGCTACTCTGAGTTGTAAGGGACGAGGTAATAGCGTTCCCTAGAATTTTGATTGAGGCCATAATGCAGATAGATTTTGTCGAAGTCGGGAACTTTCGAAAGCTCCTGGCAACTAGGATTGACCTATCACCCAAGAAGACGATTTTCGTTGGTGCGAACAACAGCGGCAAGACATCTGCAATGTTGGCTTTTCGCAGGTTCTTGAGTCAGTCCTCAACCGCCTTCAAGCTGCAAGATTTGACGTTGAGCCACATCGCTGCTTTGGAAAAGATCGGCCAAACTTGGGAGAAACACGACCCTGAGTCCGGCGATCCGATACCAGTTAGCATGTTAGAGTGGGTTCAACTGCTCCCATATCTCGATCTTTGGCTGAATGTAGATGAAGGCGAGTTTCACTACGTTAGTTCCATTATGCCAAATCTAGATTGGGCAGGTGGTTTGATAGGTCTTCGACTGCGCCTCGAGCCCTCAAACATTGAGGACATGTTCTACGACTTCCGAAAACTAAGAAATGAGGCAAATGAACTGCATTCGGCAGCTGTCGAAAAGGCAAAGGCGCAGGCAGAAGAAACCGGTACGGATTTTAAGGAACCCAAAATCCCGATCTGGCCGCGTGATTTGCCGGACTACCTAGATCGATTGCTGTCGAGAAAATTTAAAGTTGTCGCTTATCCTCTCGATCCGGCAAAAATCAAGACGCCTACTTCAACGTTGGCAAGGCCTCAGAAGTTACGTGAAACTTCTCGACCACTGAAAGAAGACCCGCTCAAGCACCTCATTCGTGTGAACTTCGAACCAGCGCAACGCGGAATGAGCGATGAAAACGAAACTAGCGGACCAGATGATCGTTTCGAAGTGTTCCCCGGACAACGGCTTTCCAGCCAACTTGGGCACTATCACCAAAAACACCTAGATCCAACCGACAGTCCTTCCCCGGATGATATCGGAGCACTTGAGGCAATAGAGGCCGCGAGAACCGCATTCGATGAGCGCATTGGAGAAGCATTCCAACCAGCCTTTGTAGAAGTTGAGGGTATGAACTACCCTGGGGTAACTGACCCTCACATCCAAGTGACATCCGAACTCAAGGCTGGAGACATACTTCAGCACAAGACAACTGTTTCGTATGTGATGGGTGATCCTTCGAAATCCGCTACTTCGCACAAACTAATGCGTTTGCCGGAGAACCAGAATGGGCTGGGATACCAGAACCTGATTTCAATGGTCTTCAAGCTAATGCGTTTTCGAGATGCATGGATGCGAGTAGGAAAGGCAGAGAAATCTGATGACACAGTCTTTGAACCCATCCACCTCGTTCTTTTGGAAGAACCGGAAGCGCATCTCCATGTCCAAGTGCAACAGGTCTTCATAAAGAAAGCCTACGATGTACTTAGACAACATGATCGCCTGGGGGATAAGAAAAACTTAACAACACAACTCGTTGTCAGCACTCATTCGAGCCACGTTGCTCACGAAACACCATATAACTGCTTGCGCTATTTCAGACGGCTCCCTGCTGGAATGAGCGCAGTGGTTCCAATATCGACTGTGGTAAATCTAAAAGAGGTGTTTGGAAACAGCGAGAAGGAAACACAGGATTTCGTGACTCGGTACATTCGAGCGCAACATTCAGATCTGTTTTTTGCCGATGCCGCAATTTTGATCGAGGGTTCGGCGGAGCGGATGCTTGTGCCACACTTCATTAAGAATCGCTTCCCATTCTTGCATCAATGCTTTGTGACGCTTTTAGAAATCAATGGAAGCCATGCACATAGATTGAAGGATCTGATTGAGAAGTTGGGTTTACTGACTCTGATTATAACCGACATCGACGCCGGCAAGAAAGGCGAGGGCGAAACGACCAGGGTTTCTGGCGTCCCTCCTGCAAAAGGTGATGGCCAAGTCACAACCAATGCTACTTTGAAGAACTGGCTGCCAAAGGAAACTGAGTTCGATGTACTAGTTGAAATGGCGTTCGACGAAAAACTAGTAGAGCATGATCAACTCTTTGGTGTTCGAGTCGCATATCAGATAGGTGTGGAAACGGCGTCAGATGGCGCAAAAGAAGAAGCTGCAACTATTTTTCCAAGCACATTCGAAGACTCGATGGTGCTGCAAAACGTAGACTTCTTCAAGAAACTGCAAGGAAACGATCTCACAAGTAAAATCCGAGAGGCGCTTGCCTCAGCGCCAGACTGGAGTGCAGTCGCTTCGAAGCTTTATGAAGCCTTAGGAAAGGGCAGCAAAGCGAGTTTTGCACTGGATGTTCTCAGTGGTGATGGCTTCGAAGCCCTTATCGTCCCAAACTATATTGAAGAAGGACTGAAGTGGCTGGAAGACCGACTACGGATGAATAAGTCTGACATGTTACCCAAGGGAAACGAAGATGTCTGATCAGGCAAATGACGATCACATTGACGATGAAGTGGACGAGGAAATCCAATCTTGCTTGAGTTTTGATGCCCCCCAAAGCTTCTTTCTTTTTGCGGGAGCTGGATCTGGAAAGACAAGGTCTTTGGTCAAGGCAATAGATTTTCTTCGCTCAGCTGACGATCCAACGATGCAGAACCGACGTTGGTTGCAAGTTCGCGGTAAGAAAGTTGCGGTTATCACTTTCACAAATGCTGCCCGAGACGAGATCATTGATCGAACCAAACAAGACCCATTGGTTTTCGTGCATACGATCCATTCTTTCTCATGGCTGCTAATTCGAGACCATCAGTCTGACATACGAGTCTGGCTGAAAGATGAGCTGGAGGCATCAATTGAAGAGATGCAAGAAGCTCAAGCCGGAAGGAAGCGAACCGACACAAAGGTCTATGCGGACACAGAACGCTCCATAGTCTCGAAGAAAGAGCGTCTAGAGCTGTTGGATGAAATTCCAGAGTTCATCTATAGCCCTACCGGCGACAACAGCAGTAGAGACTCACTGAGTCATGGCGAAGTCTTAAAGATTGTAGCTAGTTTTCTATCCGAAAAACCGACTATCCAGCGAATTTTGGTTGATGCTTTTCCAGTGCTTCTCATCGACGAGAGTCAAGACACCAACCGTCATCTTCTTGAAGCTTTGCTCAAGGTTGAAGCCAACTATAGTGGCATTTTCAGTTTGGGTTTGCTTGGTGATACCATGCAAAAAATCTATGCCGATGGTCACCCGAATCTTGGCAAGAAAGGTTTCGTTCCAGAAACTTGGTCCAAGCCCGCAAAAAAAATGAACCACCGTAGTCGTAGTCGGATCATCGAGCTTGTTAATAAGATCCGGTCAGACGCAGACGATCACAAACAAAAGCCACGAAGTGACAAGACTGGCGGTTGTGTCCGGCTCTTTGTCGTTGATCGACTTCAACATGCGAAACCGCTTGTTGTCGAAAATAGCGTTCGACAAAAAATGGCGGACACGACAAGTGATGCAAATTGGACCTCAGACGAGCAGGGGGTTGAGGCGTCCGTCAAAACGCTTATTTTGGAACACCATATGGCAGCCGGCCGCATGGGCTTCAGCGAAGTATTTGATCCGCTGTATAGAGTATCTAACGACACTTTCCGCACTAATCTACTTGAAGGATCGTTGCCAGGGTTGCGTTTTTTTTGTGTCGATGTGACGGAGCTTGTTGACGCAATTGTACAAAACGATGAATTCGCTGTCGCTCGAATTATCCAAGACAAATCGCCTATCCTTGATCCGCAGTCATTTAAGACTGCGGGCAACGCGCAATTGGAAGTACTGAAAGCCGCCAAATCTGCCGTTTACGAACTGCGACAACTTCTGAAAGCGGAAGAAGACCCTACGCTGAACGAGTTGTTGAAAGTGGTGGCATCCAATCGGCTTTTTCAAATACCTCGGTCGTTAAGTCCGTTCGTGGATGAGCAGGCAAATGGAACAATAGAAGATGATGAGGCTGATGCCGACGATGCAAAGTCGGAAATCTCGGCATGGAGGGCGGCACTAGATGCACCGCTTAGCCAAGCTCGAAAGTACTATTCGTATGTTAATGGGCGCACAGGCTTTGATACACACCAAGGCGTCAAAGGATTGGAGTTCCCTCGTGTGATGGTCGTCATCAATGACGACGAAGCAAGAGGCTTTTTGTTCAGCTACGATAAGCTCTTCGGCGCAAAGGAAAAGAGCAAACGCGATATTGAGAATGAGGCCGCGGGATTAGACAGTGCTTTGGATCGAACCCGCCGTCTTCTTTATGTAACTGCAAGCCGTGCCAAAGAAAGCTTGGCAATTGTTGCGTACACTGACAATCCAAGAGCCGTGAAGGATACAGCAATCAACAATGGGTTGTTTGCCGAGGACGAAATTGAAATGATTTCATGAAGTGTTAGGTGAAGCGATCAGTTTCCAAACGTTGCGCTTTGAGCCTTAGTTGGTGCAATATCTTTGTTCAGCGAAACGTCGAGTTCTTTCGCTGTGGCCATAAAAGTTCTTTTTGCGCGGTTTTTGTTCAAGCATGTCTCCTTTTGGAGGCTGCAACTCGACAAATGAATAAATCGTAGAGTGTGCTATTGAACCAATATGGTCGGCGTTGCTCCTAAGTGCCGGATTGGTGGTCGAGTTTTGAAACTCCCGGATAGGATTAGCGCTGCCGGGGATTGCACAAGCAGCTCAGCGACTACAAAACTGGATCGACTATCCCTAGCCGTTCCTTACTCCTGAACCACCAAATCTTCGAAACGCTTGGCTCCAGCTTCCGGTAATGTCGCAAAACGAATTCCATCAAGACCAATTTCATCTCTGAGTTTTGCCAGCTGCTTCAGGTCGTAGCCGGAGTCTCGAGGAACGACCAACAGGGCCTCGGGTACAAGCCTCCTAAGGAGCCACAGGTAGCCAAGCGTGTTTATTGCGAACTGTCTTTCTACTCTTGTCCTGTGCGCGTTTATTTCGACCGCTACTTTGGGCATCCCGTCAACTTCGATGACGTAGTCAGGATACAATGAACCCAGGCTTCTTCCGTCTTTTAGCTCGGCATTGTCGGACCCGAACATCTTGGGTCCGTATTGCCTGAGGAAAGAGAAAACAGATTGGTCAAAAATCTGCGCGCGTTGAGGAGAGGATAGTTTTGAAAGATTTGCATCCGAGTGTTTTTCTGCTCGCTCCTGTCGGAGCCGGTCGAACTCGGCTTTTAACTGCACTTGTCTCATTTGTCCGCCGAACACCTGGGGCGCAAGTCTTTCAGCAGTCGTCGGATCCAGTTCTTCGATTTTCATCAAAAACATGACCAGGGTCATACCTAGCCAAGCCGGTCTCTCTTTTTCTACGTCAGGAAATCTCTTTTTTAACCACTTGTATGCTTCGAGTGGGTTTCTCAGGGTATGAGCACGCTTCCCTCTTAGTTCCGCTACCGAATTTAGAACCTCCGAAGACGAGCGGAGGTCATATTTTATTGGGTCTTCGACCGCTTCTGCTAGCGCCTCACCAAAGTCTATCCAATTTTCTCTTTTTGCCACGTCTTCGAGGCCGTTGCTTTTTCGCATCGGTTAATTCACCATTATTGTGCGTCGGCAACAATTAATTGCAGTACACGACGCTTATATTGTAGGGAATACCCTATGAAAATCGACAGTAGAGCAGAAATTCCCGCGCGCCAAGCTTGGCGAAGAGGGCAAAAAAAGAAGTCCCATTTCTTGTCCGCAAGAAAAGCACAGGGCGTGATCCAGACTGAAAGTGGATTAGAGGCAAGTTTTGCTTTTGGTTGCGACCTGCATCCGAAGGTCAAAGCTATCAGGCCGCAACCCTGCACTTTCGATCTGAAATCAGGTCGTGTTTATCCAACAAAAGCGGAGCTCATCACCAAGTTCAAGGGAACGGGATACAAGCCAAAACCTTACACCCCTGATTTTGAAGTCATCTGTTTTGATGGTCGGAAGCTCTTCGTGGAAGTGCGGCACTCTAGATTGTTGAAGCACAATGAGAGCACATTGCTACTGCCAAATATCTTTAGAAGCCTCGGATTAGAGCTTTTGATCCTCACCGATCAATTTCTTGCCAGAGATTTGGTGCACAATATCCGATCTCTACATCCCTACATTCAGAGGTCTCCAACTGACGAGTTCCTTCGCAAACTGTCTTCAATTGAAGCACAACCGTTCCGGCTGGAATTTCTCCTGAAAGAACTGGGTTGTAACCAGATCGATGTACTAAGTTCAATCGTATTGGGCCACATCTCAGTTGATCTTAGAGCAGGCATGCTTCGACCTAAATCTGTCGGACGGCTAGCCCACGGCGAAAAGTCTCATCTGGAAATCTTTCCACTATGACGCAGAAAGGCCCCAACTATGTCGGATGGAATGTTCTCATCGGAACAGAGGCTTTCGTGGTCAAGGAGGTTGATCATTACCGAGACCACGTTTTGCTTAAGGATGAAGAGGGGACATACAAAGAGATTACCAACGAAGAGTTCAGGACGCTCTATTCTCTCGGTGTGGTAAACAGCCCGCATGTTCGAGGTACGACTTCCAAAAGACTGGGTACACCAGAGGAGAACAACGAAACGTATTTTCGAGAGCTGATCCTTGTCAGAGTAACTGAACTACAAAGGCAAGGATACTCGTGGGTTAAGATTAGAAACAAATTGGCAGGTGAGTTCGGTGCGCATCCGCTTCACTTAAATCGGAAGAAACCATTTCCGACTGTAAGGACCATTCAGCATTGGCGCACCCAGTACCTTATTTCTGGAAAAGCGGGTCTACGACCCAAAACAAGTAACTCCGGAAATCGTACTCCGAGGTACAACCCGGAGTTCCGGGAAGTTGTTTTGGATCTTTTGGAAGAACATTTTCTTAACAATGACCTAAAGACTATCTCTTGGATTGCCCGGCAAGCCGAGCGGCTGTACCGAAGGCAATGCAAAACCGAAGGCAAAGTGCCCGGCCCTTGCGGGAGAAAAAGCGTTGAATCAATCGTTTATAGTCTGCCGCATGCCGGACTCCTAAAACGGCGTCTGGGGGACGAAGAGGCAAATAGGCGCTATCTTATGGCGCTGGAGTACCAAAGAGTATCAACCCCGCTCGAAAGAGTGGAATTGGACTGCACCACGCTCGATGTTTGGTGCGTCGATGATGACGGAACCCCAATTGGTCGCCCCAACATTTGCGTAGCAATCGACTGCGCAACTGGTGTTATTCTTGGGATGCAACTCAGCTGGAGCCGTCCTGACACCGCGTTGGTTTCTCGAACTGTAAAAGAAATCTTGGAGCCCAAAACACCAGCATTTTTCATGATGCACGGTATCGAGAATGATTTTCAGACAATTGGCACGCCTCAGCTGTTGATTACAGACCAGGGCAGTGAAAACAGTGGTGAAGTCTTCCATTCGATCATCGATTACTCGAGCCTGGAATGGCGCAAGATGATCCCAGGTCGACCGGATAAAAAACCGTTCATCGAACGTTTCTTCTTGGAGTTGAGCCGGTTTGTCACTCAATTTCCCGGTGCTTCGCAAACGTCACTCATCGGCCCGAGAGATCGGACGGAAAAGGCCCAAAAAGAGGCCTGCCTAACTTTGCAAGAGATTGAAACGCGACTGCAAAGATGGCGTTACGATGTGTACTTACGCATGCCCAGGCGGCGCGTACAACACGTGCTCCGAACGCGGGATTGTCCGATGCAATCTTGGAAGAGGGCTTCCCAAGAGTGTTTTGTGCCAATGCCCCCAGATCCCCACGAACTCAGAGAGATGTTTATGGTTCAGGCCGCGACGAGAACTGTGCAACGGTACGGTATCTCCTACGGCGGAGTGACATACCATAGCGCTGAACTCGCCAACTACTTGAAAATGGTCGGTGTGCCAGCGACGGTCGAAATCCGCGTTGACCCGAATGACATTCGAGAAATTGCAGTTCTGGATCGCCTGAATAATGAGCATTTCTTCGTGCCCGCAAAGTATGAAGAGTGCCCGGCTCTATCCTTCGATGAGTTGGCGAGACTGCGAAAGCAAACTTTCACCCCGGAAGACGAAGAACTTCAAGAAAAGGCGCTGATCTCTGCGATGGCTCTGCACCTTTATGAAGAAGAACCAAAGGCAAAGACAAAGACCGCAAAGTCTCGGGAGAAGGCCGCCAAAGAGGAGCGAAGACAGGAAATCTTCGCCCAATCCAAGAGGGTCATGGATAAGCACGGGCACTCAGAGCCCGCGTACAGGGCGGAGAAGCCTGACTTTGATCTGCCCAGCAAATTGCCAAGTTTTGTCTCTAAAGGAGGGTGCCCGCAATGACAGAGCGAGTGTTTGAAGTTCTCAACCGGACAATTGAACATCCAAGCTATGTGGTTGCCAAAGACCAATTGGTTGAAGCCGTCTCCATCTCTCGCAAGTTAAACGGCGCCGCAATTTTCTTGTCCGGGCCTACACGTTGCGGAAAGACGCAACTCTTGAATGACGTTCAAGCTGAACTCGGCAAGCCACCAGATCTCAGTAGCGACTTGCTTGAGTATTCTGGTTTGGGCGGAGCGAGTGATTTTGTCATCGGAAGTATTCCGACCAAACCAAATAGTAAGACACTGCTTACAGCGATGCTGGAAGCCGTCGGCGTTAAAGCGGGACCAAATCAAAGCGCACATGATCTACAGGCCCGTTTGTGTTTCGCAGTGCGTGAAAAAGGTATTCGCACAATCGCGTTGGATGAATGTAGCCACTGCGCCGAACGAGGTGCTCATCTGTCAAAACGTGGCGCCACCGACCATTTCAAATGGCTAATCGATCAAACAGGGGTCACGTTGATCCTCGCCGGGTTGCCTAAGTTTCAGGTGCTCATTGATGAAAACGAGCAATTGAGGGATAGAACGCTGTCGACCATCGAGCTGTTTCCGTATGCTTGGTCGAATGGCGCCGATGCTACAAGCTTTGCCGCAGCGTTCTCTGAAGCTCTATGCAACATGCAAGCCGCCGGTGGCCAGTTTGACTTTGATTTTGAGGAACTGGTGGTCAGATTATACGGCGTAACGGGAGGTCGCGTTGGAATGCTCGTGCGCATCCTCCAAGTGGCTGCTCTCAAGATGAAGTCGAAGACGCTGACATCTAAGATTATCTCGGACAGCGCAATTCAGTTAACGCAACAGAGCCTAAACGCTGATTACTTTTTTGGGGAGGAAGCACCTCAGAAAATCGACCTTGTTCGATCCTACATTCAAGTCATGCAGGACGCTGGCTTGGATGTGACCCCAGAGTCACTCATTGACCTGGAGGCGTTAGAGGCCGCATGACATCGAAACGCTCCAACTTCCTGCGACCAGAAAATTCGGAAAGCTTGTTGGGCTATTTTAGGCGACTAGGGCGAGCAAAAGCACACTACTTTACGTCGGACTTCTTGACAGAACTTGGCAATCGATACGGGCGTCGATTGGTTGATGATATCGCAGCCATTGAAGAGGAGTTGGGAGTTCCACCCGGGACACTTGAACGTCTCGCACCTAGCTCGCCACCGAAAGATTCCAGTCGAGATTGGCAATACGAACGTCTTCACTCTGACCCAGTTTGCCCCCAATGCCTGGCGGAAAAGAAACCGTATCAAGCGCATTGGCGGCACTCCCTTGTAACTGCGTGTCATGAACATCGATTGAGGCTGGTTGATGTTTGTCCAAACTGTTCGGAGAGATTGACACCAAAGGTAGGTGGCTATCGATTGTGCAGTTGTGGGTTTGCCCTTGATAAACTGCCGCAATACCAAGCTTCAGAACACGAATGCGATATTGCATCCGCAATCTCAGGCACCGCGTCATTGGTCCCAAATGCCGAAACCGGAACCAGCCCCCCGAGCAACATCGGAAAGTTCGTTCATTTCCTAGCTTCTGGGTTTCAGGCTAGCCGTACTGGAAAGTCCGGAAAAACGAAAATTCCGAAGACCGTTGAAGATGCCGTTCGATTAATGGCACCGGTCGAGCACCTTTTGGCAAATTGGCCGCATGGTTTCGAAGACTACGTGAAAAAGCTGCTCCATGAAGGTGATCCCGTTGCCACTTCTGCTCCTGAGCGGCTTGGCAACTGGTATCAGCGCCTAATGCGGTTTCGAGAACCTGAATACGATGTGTTTAAGGACGCAGTGGCTCGTGTGATCGAGAAAGAATTCAGTGGCTTCCATCCGGGTCATTTGGCGTCTACTTCATCGAGAGAGTGGTTGCCCGCAACGGAAGCGGCGCGACAACTCGGAATTTCTGCACAGCGTCTCGTTGCGGCAGTCCAGAAAAAAGAGATCGCTGGTAAGATCAGTCAACGCGGATTTGGACATAATCAAACAGTCGTTCCCAGGTTCGAAGTTCTCAACATTGCAGCAGATCGTCGGCGCTTATGGAGCGCGGCAGAAACATGTGACTATCTAGGAGTTGGACGTACACAATTCCAATTTCTCAAAGAACTTGGTGTGGTCGGCGAAGTCCCAGTTTCAGATCGGCCACCGCTCGTGGATGGCCGGTTCTACTCAAATTCTGTAGAGGATCTTGTCCTCAAGATTAGAGCATCGGCCACCGAAATGACGGGAGAGGCAGTTTTGTTCAAAGAGCTTACGCTTAATCGAACAACCGACAAGACGGCGCTGAAGAAACTCCTTCGTCTCATTTGTGAAGGTTCTGTCGCTGCCGCATTGGAAGATCAGGATGTCCGACTCGGTGATTTCAGGTTCCAAAAATCTGCTGTTGAAGAACTTCTCAGATCAGAACGGCACTCGTTGGACTGGACTGCAAATGATGTCGCGAAGTTAACGGGCTGGAAGGCCCAGGCTGTAACTCACTGGTGCAAGCTGGGCCTGCTCGGTTCTCGCACAGTTCCGCATGGACCAAGCGAGTCTTTCTTGGTCAAACCGCAGCAGCTTGCGATCTTTCAAAGCGAGTACATGCCCGTTGCGACACTGGCTAGGTCGAGAGGAACAACGTCCCGAAAGCTCCTGTCTGATTTTGAGAGCAAAGGGATTGAGACCCATGGTGCGCAAATTGAGGGTAAGACGACGCGAGGGCACTTAGTAAAACTAAGTGACCTGGCTTCGCTGCTGTCTGAGGCCGCCTAGTGCTCGCCCGCGCCATCCGAAAAGAACACCACTGAAATGCGCTGTCCAATTGCGGGTTCGTGGTCGCGTGAAACATGTTCTGCTTCTTCGATGACCCGGACCATCTTTTCATGGATCTCAGCGGACGCCTGATGATCGCTTTCGAGCTTTTCCAAGATAACCTTAAGCGCGATGTACCCCTTGGGGAGATCCTCATAGGCGAAGCTGTCACGCACTTCGTGTTTTGCTTGTTCCCAGAAGGGATCAAGCTCACGGCTCCATGCCTCACACACCATTTCCACGGCGGGCAGGGACAGATGGCCAAACAGTTTCTGATCACTGAGTTCGATGCCACCTTTGCGTCCCATGAATTCGGCGCAGGCTTTCATGAGGCTTTCAACGCGCGCCGGGCGTAAGTCCCACTCGGTCAGCTTGCCGATCTGCACTGAAATCGTCTCTAGCGCTTCAGAGAGATCTTCCAGTGACATGTGGGCGTGCTCCATGCCAAGGCTTCTGGTCCGTTCGTATGCAGTCTCCAGCGATTGGACGCAGGCTAGCTGGTCGCGTTCCAGTATAAGGCCTGACGCAGTATCCTTAAGAAGCAGCAGGCGAGGCGGAAAGAAGCTATTGCTCTTGCTAAGTCCTTTGAGATGTAGCGCCGTGAATTTCTCACGGGCCGATAGGAGCGCCAACTCTGCACCCCAGGTGCCCTGGATTTTGGCCTTGTCGATGAGTTTGTATCGGTCTTCGGAGATTGTTTGCTTGGTGCGTTCCAGCACGTCGTGAAAGTTATTGTCGCGAAGCCGCCGTGGGGATCGCAGATATTCAACAACACTATTGAGGATCAGTTCTGCGTCTTCGGTGCTTTCTTCTAAGACGGCGTCGATTAGCGCCTCCCCAGCCAAAGTTTTGTAGTTCTCTATGCGCTGGGCGATTTTTTCGTCAGATGCAAACTGACCTACTGGCACATCAACAAGGTGGTAATTGACGACCCCGAACTCACTGTCGATTCTGTCGATCCTACCCAGACCTTGGATGAGCTCTTTCAGGTTCGAGGTCAGGCCAAGCAACACCAGCGTGTCTGACGACTGAAGGTTGATACCTTCAGCCATCTTGTAAGTCAGAAAAACCGATGCAGATCCTTTTGGTTCGTTCTTTCCTCCTGGTCGGAAGTAAGACTCCACGGACTTGCCCTGTTTGATACGCTTGAAGCTGTCGGGGCCATCTCCAAAGATTGCTTTCACGGCACGATCTTCACCCTTGGTTTGGTTTCCCACGACATAGTTGGTGTGGTGGCCTCTGCGCGACAGTGCTTCTGCAAAAATCTCGAGTGTGTCCGTCCGTTCCGCGAGAAAGACGACCCTGTCTTTTTCATTTTGTATTCTCAGGCACGCCTCATACCGCTTCTCATCAAGCTCCTTGAGAACACTGAGACCCAGTTTTTGGTTTAGAGCGTCGCATTTCTTTGTGGGTTCAGGCGCTTCTATTCCTAATGCTTCGAACATGTCGGACTGGTCGCGGTGGGATATCTTTTTCTTCGATTTCCCACCACGCTCGAAGTCGCGAAGCGATTTGCCAATAGCCCCATGAGACATCTCCCAATGGGCCTGGGCGGCGCTCACGCGCAGAATGTTCAAAAGGTTGCGGATGTAGAGTTGGTCCTGCGTGCTTTGTTGCGTGCTGACGTGCCCGAACCGGCTTTTCTCGACAGCGGTCACCCTACCGCCAGGCGCAAGCTCTTTACAGAGTGCCACAATCTCATCCAGGCGCGTTTGCTGAGGCTTTGTCACCTTAAGTTTCTTCGGGCGCCCGTGGTTTTCAAGTTTCGGGTAACTGTGCTTCTTGGGATCTTCGTCCTCGCCGATGCATCGCCTTTGTCTGCGTGTCAAAAACGGTGAAACAAGTTGAGCGAGTTCGGTGCGAGCCTCTCGCGTGAGCGTCGTGTCAGGTTCTGACAAAACGGCCAGTTGTGCATCCTGGTTGAAGATATCCTTGGGAACGTGGGTTTCGCGCTCGAACAACTCACCCATGGCCTGAATGAAGGTTGGGGTCATGAAAATGGACGCCCGCTTCTCCTGCATATGGGTCAACCAGTCGACATCCCGGTTCCCGAGCAGCGTTGCCGACAGACAGACATTCCAGCTTGGCGGGGCAAGTTCGATGGCTGAGGCCATTTGAGATGCTTGTTCAAAGCCCGGAGTAACTGTGTGGCTTTCATCGATTATCAGAATGCCAAACTGATCGAGCCTGAGCCCAGATTTTTCTTCATCGCCAGCGCCGCGGAGATGTTGTTTGGCAAGTTTGCTATTTGCGACAGGTTGGAGCGAGTTTGTCGAGTACTTGCGCCAACTGGGAATAACTTTGGGCGGGGCAATTACAGCTGCATTTTTTCGCGCAACGCCATGGACCGGGGAGCGGGGCACGACTTCTGAGAATGTTTCTGACAATGCTTCAGCCAGGTGACAGCCGATCTCTGTCTTTCCCGAACCGGTTGGCGCTTCTACGAAGGCGATCCCATGGTCATAGACGATGGAACACGCCTCATAGGTCAGCTCCTGTTGATACCCAAACAGCGTGTGGCTCGTGATATCTTTTCGGTCTCCGGTGAGCCAGGGTTCGAACCCCTTTTGCTCCGAGATAGTTCGCGCCATCGCGTCTTCAGCGGTCACCGGTTTGATAAGCTTTTCGAGTATCTCCAGCGCTTCGGTATTCCAATCGACAGACACATCCCAAGCCTGCTCAGCGGCTTCTGTGCGTTCGACCTGAAGTTCATGAGTGCCCGCATCCAGGTCATCGGCATACTCGATGTTTTTGTAGAGCCCTGAGTAGGAAAAGTTTGCGGACCCGGCGACGGCACCTTTTGGTGAGCTGACGATTTTTGAGTGTAGCCGCCGATCCCCAGATATCCCCAACTTGCGTTTGGCGAGCTCCGGATCGAAGACACGCAGATCAATTTTCCCGGTTTTGATGGCGTGTTTTGCCAGCACTGCGATGAGATCGTGATCCTCCTCCACTTGAAGCCCGGAGCGCTCCAGCCAGTAGAGTTTCATTTCTTCGGTGACTGGCTTGGGGTTTGTCAGCCTTTTGGTATTCGCTGTGTCGATCCCGAACGATATCCGGATCCGGATATCGCTGTCGTTTTCGGGATCCCTCAGCTCTGGCAATTCCTTCATCAAAATCGACAGCGAAGACAAGAAGTCCTGATACCCGGTGACAATCAGACAATCCCCGGAGGTGATATGGGGTCGATAAAGATTGATGACCGGCCGGTCGATATTGGTGCCGACCTTCGCAACTGGTTCGGCATCAAGCTCGCTTGCGGGCTTTTGTTTTGCTTCGGTGAGCTGCTTTGGCTTGGAACGCAGCCAATCAGGGAGTGAAAACAATGAACAAGACTTGGTTTTAGGACGCTTAGTCTAATAGTGATACTGCGGGCATCGTCCTTCAAGATATCACCGGAAGAAACATTCGTTTTCCTGAAACTGTCGGAAATTCGCACCGGTTTTACGTGGGCGATGATCAGGCTCTCAAACACAACATGAGCTGTCAGCCTGCCAGGTAACCTTACCGGTGACTGAGAGTATTTTGAGTTAGGGGCCTGGCGGCATACCAGGCCCTCTCTAGTCAAGTCCTGGCGCTAGAGACCTCGAAGTGGGTATTCACCACACGCAACAAGTGCTCATAGTCTCCCTGGACGGCGTCTTCCAGAAAGGCCTGAATTCTCGCTTGCTCTGCTCCGGCTTTTTGGGCTGCGGCCTGGCAGCGTGCCAGCACTTCAAATGCATTGGCGCTTGTCCTGGGCAGGTCGATGGTTGCAAGTTTTTTCATGTCAAATCCTCATGTAAAATACCGGGCAACCATTGCAGGTCGAAATTAATCTCACGTATAAGAAATGCGAATTTTGCCCCGATCCAGAGACTGATTGGGATTTAACATAAGTCGCAATTATTGAGCGGTTGCGCTCTCGCGATCCGAAGCAGGAATTCGTTCAGAATGCGACACATGACCGAATTGAGCCTAAAGTTTCACTAGTCGGTACGCAGTTTTGAGAGCATGGGGCAAGAGACATTCCCGCTGTCACAGTTGGCTGTGAGTTCGTTTAGCGCCGCTTCCAATCGCTTCAGCTCGTTTATCTTTTCACGCACATTGAAGATATGAAGCTCCGCCAGTTCTTTTACGGATCGGCAATCTTCTCCGACGCCTTCGGACAGGCTGAGAAGCGTCTTTGTATCGGCTAATGGAAAGCCCAAATCACGGCATTTTTTCAGGAAACGAAGCCTTCCAACATCGTGCGCTGAGTACATCCGCCGGTTATTCGGTGCCCGCTCTGGTTTGGGCACGATCCCTTCGCGTTCATAGTAGCGGATCGTTTCAATGCCGACACCGCTTTGCCGGGATGCTTCCCCAATCGCAAACATGTGAGTTTTCCCGTCTTGATCCTGTAGCGACTACAGAAGTTATACGAGAGGCTGACACTTCGACAACTCCGACTAGTCAAGGGAATGAAATGCAAAAGTACCTTAGCGTTAGTTACCTGGGATCACTGTCAGCACTCGGCGTTGCGATTTGCTGTGTATTGCCCATGACAATGATGTTGCTGGGACTAGGAGGCAGTTGGCTGGCCATTTTCGGAAAGATCGCGGCGGCAAGCTACTACGTATTGGCGATTTCGACGGCGCTTGTCGCTATATCGTGGCTAGTATCTTATCAGCGTGGTTCCCTAACAAAGTTGAAATGGTGGCTTTCGGGGACGACCGCAATCACCACGTTAGCTTGGGTCGTCGTCTTTAACGAGGCCCGGATCAACGATTACCTGATAATGCAGATGTGAAACAATGACAGAGCAAACTGTAGTGCTTGAAAGCACCCTGACGTGCCCGAAATGCGGTCACAGCGAAACCGAAATAATGCCGACGGATGCTTGCCAGTGGTTCTATGAATGCAAGTCTTGCGCAGCGGTCTTGAAGCCGTTGGAAGGGGACTGTTGTGTCTACTGCTCCTATGCCACGGTGCCTTGCCCGCCGATCCAGAATGGCGATAGTTGTTGCGGATGACAAAGTCTGCCTTGGTCCGCAGAGCGGTTATTTGGACGATTTTCCGTGACAGCCCGCTTTGAGCCCAAAGTTGCCAGCGGCGCTCAGGGCGCGAAGGTCTGCGATGCGCAGTAAACGGACTTTGCAAAGTCTTTGGTACGGGTCGCAACAGAAGCCTATTTTCGCGGTATTCCGGGCCTATTCGCTGGCACGGCCCTACGATCACAGGAAACTTAAAATTGCAAAAATATAGCTTAAGAAATTGATGGGCGACCACGTTCATTTTTCTGTCAAACTAGCACACCAATACTTCACTCCAGTTTTTCCCGGCTGCGCCTTGCAGAAATATGGCATGGGTTGTGCCGTAGTTGCGCATCTAAATGATTGGCTTCGTGACAGGTGGGGCATAGAGCAACCGCGATCTCAACGGCCTCACCAGTCTCATAGTCAAAACAATACTCCTGGCCACAAATCTCTAAAACCTGTCCCAGGGGTATCAACTCTGAAACAGTTGCACCGCAATGGTCGCATAAGCCATTACGCAAAGCATCTTTCAGCTCAGGCAATTCCACCGTTCTTTGAAACTTGCATTCTCTTGCACTCATAACCGAACCAAAATTCCACTCTTCAGAACAAAAGGTTAGTTTGGTGATGAAAGAGATCAAGATATCGCGACTTTGCCTTTTGCGTGGCAACGGTTGAATAGAACCAACCGACAAAGCATCCTTGGTAATGAAGCAGTGGGGCGATCAGTATGAGGTGTTCAACCAAACGAACGCGCGATGCTGCGAAACATCCGGGCGACTTGGCCAGGAAGCTCACTTTCGTCATCATGGGCAAAAACCGCATATGCTGCGAAGGCAAACCGAGGGGCTTGCTTTATCAAGCTTAGTTGACCACTCCTAAGTTCCGCTTCTACGACCCGTTTTGGAAAGTAGCCGGCGGATGGAATGGACTTCAAATACTGAAGGCCCAGGGTCCCAATACCCAATTGAAGACGAGGTGCATCAAGCTCTGAAAAATTCAATAAATGCTCAGCCTTAAATTCAGGGCCCCAATCTATGAGAAGGTACGAGTCTCCCAGCTCGTTCGGCAGACCGATGGGACCGCTGCTTACAAGAACAAATTCATCTTGGAATAGTTGGAGGGCAGACAATCCCGATGCCCGTCGGGGCTGGTACATTATGGCCAAGTCGAGGTCGCCCTCTTCGATCTCCTGCGACAGAGCCTCGGAAGAAGCTGCGGAAGCCCGTATTGCAACATCTGGCAGCGTTTCCATCAATTCAGGTAAAGCACCCATAAGATATCCATCCCAAAGGCTGGGGGCGGCGCCAATCTCTAGTGCTGCTCTTATTGGAACAGGGAGACCAACATCCAACTTCGCTTGTGCCCAGGTTCGCACAAGCAACTGTGCGTGCTTGAGAAAGTGCTGTCCCGCGTTCGTCAGCGATGCGCCAGATTTACTGCGGTCGAAAAGCACTTGCCCAAGTTGCTGCTCTAAAGTCCGAATTCTCATGCTCACCGTAGATTGGGTGACATGGACCTTTTTCGCAGCATCAAAGAAAGTGCCCGTTTCAACAACGGCCAGAAAGGTTCGAGCTTGTTCGATATCCAAGGATTATCTATTCCATTTTTCGATATCATCCGAGAATAAAATTCGTTTTTCAACACAAAAATTTCGTGCGATATACCGAGTGTAGCGCGAAAGTGCCCCCACCAGATCGGAACGCTAATCAACATTTCTCATTTTGTAGTGGAGATCCCGAGCTGAGAAATCGTTGCAATCTGACCTCTGTGGATTTGCCACCAACACCGGAGCGCTGCACCAACCCCACAATGGGCAAGAAGCCCATTTTCTCATGGAGAAAACAAAATGAGTCGAGTTTCTATTGTTGCTCTTCTCTCTTCGCTGTTTGCTGTTCCGGCATTCGCCATGCCCGCTGATCTTGACATGGACGGTGATGGCCTGGCGTCGCTGGCAGAGCTTCAGACCAAGTATCCTGAAGTCTCGGATGATCTCTTCCTGGAGATCGACGCGAATGCTGATGGTTTCATCAATGACGACGAATTGGTTGCCGCCGTTGACGCAGAACTTCTCCCTGGTCCCACAGGTGATCAGTAAGCAAAGGTTGTCACGGCTATGAGGAAGCCAATCCCGCCCCACAAATGGCTGCTTGCCGCGATGGGTATTTGGTTGGTTTTGTCCCCCTTTGTCCTGTTTCGTGAGGAAACACTGTTGCAGGGCATGGCTGAACTTGAAGCAATCGCCTTCATGGCAACTGGCATTGTTGTTCTGGTCATGTCCGGCGCCGACGGCCGGAGCCACCTTCTCGCACGGGTGGCTCCGGTATCGGCACTGGGGTTCCTGTTGATCGTGGCGCCGGCGGCGTTGAACTTCACGGGCCATATTGTGGCGACGGCTAATGCATGGATAGCGGGATCGGCGCTGATCGGGCTTGCCGCTTGGGAGGTGCTGGAGAGCCGCGGATTGCGTGCAATCCAGTAAATTGGTGCGGGGCGGGAAATCGCCCCGCGTCGTGCTATAATCCAACTAGCATTGGGCATATTTTAAGGAGTCTACTCAGTGACTGTCGCTAAAGTAGTTGAAGCTCAGAAATTTAAACAACGCCCATTCTGTAGTGCCGACACGACAGTCTTTGACGCGGCCGTAACCATCGCTTTGTTGGATGTGAATGCGCTCGCTGTTCTCGAAGATGACAAGCTAGTTGGGATTATCACTGATCATGATATTCTGCTGTGTCTCGCCGACTCCGGCTCTTCATTTTATGAACAAACTGTTAGCGATTGGATGACCGAAAAGCCTGTCACTTGCACTTCAGGATCCAGCCTGTCAAAGGCTCTTAGCCTTATGGCAAAACACGGTTTCAGGAACCTTGTTGTCACACGCCGAGGGGATCCGTTTGCGGTCGTCAGCAGCAAAGAAATCCTCGCGCGTATTCACGACGACGATAAAGCTGAACTGGAAGCGCTGAGGGAAATGACCCATCACACATCGGATTGATCGGATACCTGATACCTTTCAAAAGATGAACGCACCTTGGTATTCTTAGTGTTCAAAGCGCCTAGTTTTGCCAGTAACCAATAGTGGCATAGGTCGCTAAACCATTTATGGTCTGTCCAGTTTAGGGGACAGTCCGAGCGCAATCTTTGGTATGCATTGGCTTCCCAATCGACGCAAAATAGGATTGCCAATGAACACCCAAATAGTCACTCCCATCTGCGCGTTCGATATAGTAGCCGGCCAAGCAGTCCCCGTCTCTTCAGATTGGCCAGAACCCTTTGCAAGGCAGCAAAACGGTTACCGCTGGATTCATTTCGACCTCGCCGACAGCGGCTTAAAGCAATGGGCATCCGAACAACTTCCAAACATAGCCGCGCAAGCATTGCTTCAATCGGAAACGCGACCACGATGTGATATGCACGACGATGGCATCATTTTGAACCTACGCGGCGTTAACCTGAACCCTGATGCGTCTCCGGAGGATATGGTTTCTCTAAGGCTCTGGGCCACGGAAAGAACCATCGTATCTGCCCGTGTGCGCAAAGTCTGGGTAGCAGACAGTCTTCGTCTAAAAGCCGAAAGCGGTATCGGGCCAGAAAGTGTTGGTGCATTTTTGGCAGAACTTGCTGCGGGGCTCACAAAGCGGATTGAGGCTGTCTCGCTTGAACTTGAAGACGAGACAGACTCTCTCGAAGAGATCGGGCTTACAGGAAATGAAATCAAACCAGAGCGCATTGCGCGATTGCGGCAAACGGTGATCAAACTTCGGCGCTATATCAGTCCGCAACGCGATGCGCTCGATGCTTTAGCCTCATTGAGAAGTAGCGTAATTCACAGCGACGCATCTGTATTGGTCAATGAAACCGCGAACCGCACTCGCCGTACGCTTGAGGAACTGGATGCAAGCCGGGACCGGTTGACAGCGCTTCAGGAGCAAATGAACGCCGAGCACGCGAATGCGCTTGCTCGAAACGGCTATCTTTTGTCTGTCGTGGCAGCAATCTTTCTACCACTTGGATTTCTGACTGGTCTATTTGGCGTGAATATTGCTGGCATGCCCGGCTTGAGTGCTCCCTTTGCGTTTTGGGCGCTGACACTGGCTTCGGCTGCCATCGGAATTGCACTTTACGTCGTGTTCAAACTCTCAAAGTGGTTGTAGCAAAAGTAGGTTGCCAAAGGTTGACCAAGCTGCTGCACAGAAAGCGTTGATCACCTTCGCGAATACCCGATTGCGCGCAAAATAGCTTCTCATTTCCCAGTTTGACATTAGGCTGGAACCGATGTTCCGACAGCTCTTACCGATATCAGCGCTGCTTCTTGGATCAGGGCTTCTTCTGTTCGCAGGTGGTGTCCACGGTCTGATACTTCCCGTTCGTGGATCCTTCGAGGGTTTTTCCGCCAGCTCTCTCGGCCTTTTAGGAACAGGGTGGGCAGTTGGCTATGTAGCAGGATGCCTTGTTGCACCACGGCTTGTTGGGGCAGTAGGGCATATTCGAACCTTCGGCGTAATGTGTGCTCTCGCCGCCGTAACGATCCTTTTCCAGGCCGTTGTAGTGGATACGTGGGCTTGGATACCGTCGCGCGCAGTTTCCGGATTTTGTTTTGCTGGCGCAGCAATGATCGTCGAATCTTGGCTCAACGATAAGGTTGAACCCAATACGCGTGGTACAGTCTTTGGCGTCTACACGATGGTCAACCTGGGTGCGGTGACGGCTGGTCAGATGGCTATCTCACTGGGAGATGCAACGGGTTTCATCTTCTTTGCCATTGGCGCGATGGTGTATTGCTTGGCGCTTATACCAACAGCCCTGTCAACTTCGGCATCGCCAGCACCCCTGACATCTGTGCGTCTCGACCTACCGGCATTGTGGCGAAACTCACCAGTTGCGGTCGCCGCGGTCTTTCTTGTCGGCATTTCAAATGCAGCTTTTGGGACTCTTGCTGCGGTGTATGCGGATCGCGTTGGGCTATCACTTACTGCAATTGCTTTGTTCGCGAGTATTCCGGTTTTGGCCGGAGCTTTTGCGCAAGTTCCAATTGGATTTGCAAGTGATCGAATGGACCGGCGTAAAGTCTTACTATTTACAGCGGTCGTAGCTCTTGCTTCGGATCTGGCTTTTGTCCTTCTTGCGCCGGAGTCGCGCGTCATGAACCTTGCTTTGGTCGGGATGTTCGGCGCTGCAATTTTTGCGATGTATCCAATCATCGTTGCGCACGCGAACGACCATGCACCACCTGGCACGTCCATCCAAGTCTCAGGCGGCCTTTTGATGGTTTTCGGCTTAGGTTCAATTGTAGGGCCGTTGATCGCTGGTTTCGCCATGGCAGCACTCGGGCCGCAGGGTTTGTTTCTCACAACCGTCGCAGCGCATTGCCTGATGATCCTATTTACGATTTGGCGAATTCTTTCTAAGTCCGCAGTTCCCGAGGGCGAGAAGACGGCATTTAGGGTCAGCGCTCCTGCAAGGGTGGTTACGCCTGAAACTGCCGTCCTTGCTGTCGGTGAAGATGAGGCAATCTCCCTTGCTGACGCTGAGAGCGAGTTGGGCGCCAGTCCCGATGTGAAGGAGAGTCTGGCGCTAAGAGCTAATTCTAATGACAGCCCTTCCTAATCTTCCCCAATGTGTTCGCGGCGCGCTATACTGGTCAACTGCCGGCGCGAAGGTGCGAGTTGAACAACACCCTGATTAAAAAGGGTTTTCGAACATGGCTCTGTGAATGTTCCTGTCACTCATCCACAACACGAAACTCACCGGAAGGCGCATCAGTAGGTGGTTCTTCGAACTCATTGGAAATCAGACCGCGACGGATGAGTTCTCGAATGGCGGCCGCTCTGGATGGCAGTCTGTTCTCGAACCGCCAATCATCAATGGCTTTAAGCTCTTCGAGGTCGAGCATCAGTTGCAGTTTTTCCGTGCGCTTTGGTGGTCGATTTTGATCAGACACTGGCATGACCTCAGTAGCTTACGTCAGTTACTCCAAGCATGTATGCCAATGGGCCTGCATGTCTACATCAATGTTGGCATGTTATGCCGGATACCCAGGATCATGAGGTGCCCCATGATGTGTCGGATACCTATATTAAGTATATGATTTTATTTGAATTTTTATGAGACACCCTTAGGTTTTACTCCGCAAGCAACGAAACGGAGTGAAAATGATACAGCAAGTCTTGAAGTCTGAAGTTCAGGAAGAATCCAACGACACAGGCATCGACAAGAACGCCTGGATCGCCAACGCGGTGACGGAAGTACTGGCCGATACCATGGTCCTGATGGTGAAAACGCAAGGCACACATTGGAACGTCGTGGGCCCGCTATTCCTGCCGATCCATGAACTGACAGAGCGTCAGTATCGCGACCTGTTCGAAGCTGCGGATGATTTGGCCGAGCGTGTGCGTGCGTTGGGTCAGGTGGCACCGATCTCGTTCACGGACATGGTTAGCCAAGCCAAGCTGACCGAAGAAGAGACGGTTAAAGATGCAGAGGGCATGATCAAACAATTGGTCGCAGACAACGAAGCGATTGCCCGGAACCTGCGTGAGACTGCCGCGACCGCTGCCCGTTATGGCGATGGAGCTACAGAGGATCTGATGAACGCCAGGATGGCGAAGCATGAGGAAGCGGTCTGGATGCTCAAGGCAATTGTTGCGGCCTAATTGGCGGCTCCCCTCGATTTGAACCAAGGTTTGCGAAGAAAGGAAAAACGATGACACGTGTTGGGTACGAGAAAAAGGCACAGCTGCAACTGGATAGTTGGAATGCCCAGATTGATGTTCTCGAAGCCAAGCTGAAGGTGGCCGAAGCGGACGCCAAACTCGAGCTCGAGGAGCAGCTCAGTAAGCTCTACAAGGCAAGGTCTGACGCAGAGGCTCAACTGAATGATTTGAAGTCGACCAGCGACGAGGCTTGGGAAGATGTCAAAAAGGGCTACGAGGCTGCATGGAGCGATATGCAGAGTGCTTTGAAAGAAGCGGCCGACCGGTTCTCGTAGAGCTGGGTTTGTGAACAAAGCTCGTGTCGTAAATGGGGACCGGAATGCAAACACCTAGAGAATTAGTGAGGTACTTTCGCGGGTTCCTAACTATCCCTGCCGCTATTAGTCTTTCAGGGCTTTTAGTGGCTGGGATTGTCTTCAAGATGGAGCAAGCGCTCGTAAGTTGGGGTTGGTCCGCTTCCGATTGGATCAGAGTGTCCAATAGCACTGCGAGCGATGTACTGAGCGCAATCTCGGCAGCATCCATGTCCGCGTTGGTCATGGTCTATTCCATTGTTTTGCTGGTCTACACCTTGGCAGCAGGATCTATTGGACCCAGGCTCTTGCAGCGCTTTGGCGAAGACAGGGTAAATCAGATTGCAGTTGGCTCACTTGGAGCGACGTTTTTATACAGCTTGATGATCTTGTGGCTCATACGCGATGACACATCCGTCAATTTGGCCGTCGCGATTGGAATAGTCTATTCGATCATCTCAGTTCTTTTGCTGCTGCTCTTCGTTCATACAGTATCGACGCGCGTAACCATTGATCAGGAGGCGGCGCGGATTTCTGAAGCCTTGGATCGCCAAGTCAGCACCGCAATCGAAAACAGTGCAGATATTCCATCTTCAAAGGCAGTCCCTGAGATGGGGGACAAGCGCCAAGTCTTGGCTTCTGGCACTGGATATGTGAACTCGATCAATACCGAAGGTCTGGTGAGAGCGGCCAAGAAGGTAGGAGCGGTCGTCGTTTTTGATGTGCAGCCAGGTGACTTCATGGTTCCAACGGACACTTTGGCCAGTGTTTATGGTGACAGTGACGAAAACCTGAATGATCTGGTGCAAGCGGCTGCTCCGTTGATCCCCGCGCGAGATCCTAATGGAGATATCCGCTTTTCTGTCCACCTCCTCGTTGAAATCGCACTTCGGGCTTTGTCGCCGGGTGTAAATGACACGTTTACCGCAATTGTGTGCATCGACCGTCTATCAGCATCTCTGGCTCGAGCGTGGTCATCCAAGCTCTGCACGGGTGTGTATCGGGATGATGACGGAAACGTGCGGGTGATTTACCCGTCCATCACGGCTGAGGCACTGTTTCACGACTCGATGCCAGCTCTGCGACGCGCTACCCGGGGTAATGGCCTCGTAACGGCCGCCCTTATTCGAGCTTTGGTGCGCATCGCGGAGGCAGCTCCAGAAGAAGATTTGCGAGCTGTTGTAGATGAACTATCTGCGGTCAGAGATGAGACCCGAGAAAGCGATATGCTAAAGCGCGATATTGATAAGTTTTGCGGCCAAGTGGAAACCGCAATTGAACGATTTTAGTCAACCGTCCTGGACAATTGCAGTCCAGTGCGGCTGGGGGGTGGTTTGTGAGTGGGCCATCCCCCAACTAATGGGAAAGTGCTTTTCCATCGGTCTTAGTTTCATTTCATCGAAAGGTAGTCAGTGAGTGGCGAAACCAAACGGCTACTTTGGCCGCGTTAACGTCATTCGAGAGCGCTTCAGCTACGGCAGACAACATGTTTTCCCGAACGTCGCGCATGTCCTAGTGAATGGCTTGGTGCAAAACTGAAAAGCCTGATTGTGAATGTCTGCTTCGGGCTGTGAACGGTCTTAGAAGCGAAGAAGGCGAACGGTTGCCAAGAGCTGAGAAGGCAAAGTGCCGCGTTGTGATACGCGGCACTTAATTTTGGGTCGTTGCAGTTCTTATGCTGCTGAGAACGCTCGGACACTGCCTCGCGGTTCGAAGACGTGTAGGAACGTATCGGGATGAGGGCGAATGCGGTAGTTGTCTGTCTCATCGCCGAAGATCACTTTGCCGTCTTCATCCAGTGCAATGACGGTCGCTTTGACGGTATCGATGGGGTAGCCCGGCATCCCAGACGGAGCGCCACCCAAATCCTCGATGCCCAGGACTTTGGCTGCGGTCAGATCGTTGTCCTGGAAAATCTCGAAATGTGCGGGCAGTTTGAGATCTCTGGCCAGTTTCTCTGAGTTCTTGGTGCCTTGGTTGGAGATGAACTTCACTTTTACGCCCGCCTTCGCCAGTTGATCTGCCTTTGCTTTCACTTCTTTGAGTTGGTTCATGCAGAACGGGCACCAGTTGGCGCGGAAAAATACCAGCAGCGTCTTTTCGCCTGCGAAGGACGCGGAAGTCGTGCTGGTTCCGTCCAGACGTTGCAGGGACAATTCAGGCAGAACTTTGCCCTTTACGATGGCTGCGCTTGGCTTGCGGCCATAGTTCGAGAAGATGTGAATATACCATTGCATAGTGATCGCGCCAAACAAGGCTAAGCCTATGGCGACGTATTCGCTGGCAGCTGTGAAACCACCGCGCGCGCTGATTTGGTAGATCACCCACGCCACCGCAGCCAGGTTGATGAGTTGGATGATTGGCAGGTTCTTGGAGGTGCTGGAAATGCCCAAAGCACCGGCCAGCACCATCAGAAAGAATGGCATGGTGAATGTGGCAAGGAATGTTCCGATCCAGATCGGATCGAAGTCCGACAGGTAGAACATGATGACCGAACCGATGCCTGAAAGCATGTTCAGCATGATATAGGGAAGAATAAGTTTGCCTTTCATTTCGAAAATCCTTTCGAGATCTTGCCGAGATGCCTGAGGTGGCTCATCGGTCACGTAAGTGCAGGGGGTTGAGAGGTCGGATGGCCCGCGCCCCGTCTTGCGAAGCGCGCAACCAGGTTACGCAGTGGCTGTTGCCGACAGACTATCGAGAACAGGGAACAGATCCGCTGGTTCAGGACGGCGCGTATAGTCGGGGTTCACTTCGGCATAGGCGATTGTGCCGTCGGTATCGACGACGTAGCGCGCGGGCATCGGCAGGTTCCACTGGCCGTCGCCATGAATGCGCGGCAAGTGGACGCCAAACCCGTCGTGAACCGGAATGACGTAATCTTGCAGTGTCCAGCGGATACCAAGCTTTTCAGCCAGTTCGCCGTTCTTGTCCGTCAAGATTGGAAAGCTCAGTTCATTGTCTTTCTGGGACTTCCGGCTGTCAGCCGCGCCCTGCATCGAGATTGCAACAAGCGTCGCACCACGTGAGCGAATGTCCTCGGCAACAGCTTCAAGCGCTTTCAGCTCGATGTTGCAGTAAGGGCACCAAACACCGCGGTAAAACGTCAGAACCACCGGGCCACTGGCTAACAAGTCTTTCAGCGCGACCGGATTGCGATCCGAATCCGTCAGTACGAAGTCAGGCACAACGTCACCCGCTTTCAACGCGCGCTCGGCCTGACCGCTGTCAATCAGCTCTTGTGTCGAACGGGCAAAGGCTTCGAAAGCGCCTTCGGGGGCCATGGTCTTGAATTGGGCCTTGAAGTCGTCGAGTTGGTCTTGGAGGGTCATGTCTTTTCCACTTCTCAAATTGCGTTCTCTGGTCGGCTCAGGGATTTTTCGTGCCGCCTGTTCTGATATTTGGCCCGTTGAGAAAACGGTGGTAGCTGACCAATTCGAGTAAGGGTTATTCAAAAAACGAATGATCCAATCCGCGGATCCCAATTGGAACAAACTCCGCCTGCAAAACAAAACAGCGCCGCGCTTAAAGCGCGACGCTCGTTTGCCGGACGTCCGTATTTCTGGCGATCCAATGCGAATTTAGCCCCCCGTGGCGAAAAGAACTCTGACTATTCTGCCGACGCATGGGTTTCAGGGTTCCAAGCCATAGGCGCAAATGCCTTGTCGAGCGGCGGGTTCACGATGTGGGTTGTGTAGTTCGACAAAACCTTGAGTGCCGTTCCGGCGATGACCTCAAGAACGGTCTGCTTTGAATATCCGGCCTCGATCAGAGCGTCGACCTGCTCAACACTGGCCCACCCCCGCGTTTCGTTGATGGTTTCAGCAAAAATGCGAAGCGCTTCGAGTTTGGCGTCCGCGATTGGTGTGCCCGCGCGCAATGCCGTGATGACACTGTCATCCACTCCTGCCATTTTCGACACGGCCGTGTGCGCCGCCATGCAATAGGTGCAGCCGTTCAGACGGTTATTCGTCATCAGTATGATTTCTCGTTCGGTGGGCGTCAGATCCGTTTTCTCGAAAATGCCCATCATGGTCATGTAGCTTTCGACCAGAACAGGGGATTCCGCCATTGTCGCCATCAGGTTCGGTACAAAGCCCATTTTGCCTTTGATTGCTGAGAGGATCGGTTCGGACCCTTCAGGCGCTGTGTCTACCGTGTGCTGTGCGTAGGTTGCCATTTGATGTTCCTTACTAGAATGCGTTTACGTCGGAGTTTTCAGAGTTCAACCAGCCAGACGTGTTTGTCGCCTGCCGTTGCGCTCAAATGTTGCTCATAAGGAGATTGAAAGGTAGGCTGCCAAAAAACCTAACTGTTATTCATAATGTGAATGTCCGACAACTTCTCCACGTTACGCTTGTTCTCGCGGGTCGCACGTACCGGCAGCTTTACCGCTGCGGGAAAAGAAACCGGCAAATCTCAGCCTTCGGTGTCCCGGATCATTTCCAACCTTGAGCAAGAGCTGGGTGTTCAACTGTTTGTGCGTTCGACGCATGCCGTTCGGCTGACGGAAGCTGGGGAAGAATATCTGACGCGTATCGAGCCGATCCTCTCCGACATCGAGGAGGCAAACCACTTCGTCAGGGGCACGGGCGAACTGCGCGGTCGTTTGCGAATCGGCGCAGCAGCGAGCTTTGCCCAAAGAGAGATCATACCCGCCCTGCCACCGTTTCTGGAACAACACCCAAAACTCAAAGTGGATCTTGTTCTGACGGATTCGATGCAGGACTTGATTGATGAGGCTATAGACGTTGCCATCCGATTTGGACCATTGGAAGATTCAACGATGGTTGCGCGCAAGCTGGGCACGACACCCAGGGTCATTGTTGCGGCCCCTTCTTATCTGGAAAAAGCTGGCAACCCGAAGCAGCCCTCTGATTTGGTGGATCATCAGGTCATCCTCGGCCCGTCAAGCATTGGAAAAGCGGGTTGGAGCTTTGAGAAGGACGGAAAAGTCCAGTCTGTTCGTGTCGAAAGCCAACTGATGATTTCCGTCAATGAAAGCACAACCACGGCCGCGGTCGCCGGTTTGGGCATTGTCAGCACGTCGTATTGGAGTTGCAGGAACGAGTTGGACGCAGGAAGTCTCGTGCAATTGCTGCCTGATTGGACAATCGGAAACGTTGAAGTGAACGCGTTACTGGCGGGTGGTCGTCATACAAAGCCTTCAGCCCGCGCTTTCACAAAGCACTTGCAAGAAGTTTTGACTAAGTGAACTAGCACGGGAATAGCGGCCTACTGCGCGCATATAAGAAAATGCCGGGACTAACCCTTGTTAGACCTGCTTTGGGGCGAGCTTGTTCCACTCATCAGCGCTCATGCTTTTTCGTGTTAGCTCATCCTCTGAGGCGAACTGCGCTGCTTTGAGGAGGAGAAAGGCCACGGTGATGGCGTCTAGCTCGCAGCGTTTCTCGAATTCTTCGGTCGTCTCATTGGGCCCTTTTTCTGACATTCCCATTCCCCTCTGTATCTGACGCTTTCGGGCAATTGGCTAACTCTGCATAATACTTCACCGCCCCCGAAAAGCCAGTTCTCGGGCGAGCGAGCGCTTCTTCAGGAGAGGCTCTGATTCTGCAAACAACCTCGTCCTTCAGCGCGAGTAGTTTGCAATGGTTTAGAAGGACGGGAGACCGGCTCCGGGACTCTTCATTGCTCGTTTTTCTGGGTGTCGTCTGGTGACACATCCTGCTCATCGTCAGACTTTGCTTCAATCTCCCGAACGGCCAACTCGGCGATCTTTCGAACCAGATACCAAACGCTGCTGCGGCGTGTATGCCCCTTGATCCAGCCGGTTACATCCTGCGCCGGGATGTCGAGATGTGGGGCTTCATCTTCGAATACTCGGATTTTGTAGTCAGAAATATCCGCAAGTCCGGACATGTTTCCTGCACGGGCTTCCGCGATTGGGGTGCGGTTTACATAAACAACAACTCTTAGCATTTTCGCCTTTCCTATTTTGGTGTGTCTGCACGCTTGGGCCTCGTGGGCCCGCCTTAGTTCCACGAGTGGTTTTTGGTCTTTTGATGCAGGAGGCCCCGTACCAGCCGCCTCAGAACCCGCACTGATCTGTGCTGCTCATAGGTGCCCACCAAAGCTTCAACATCGCCCAGATCCAGCCGAAAGAACTCAGGCCTCAACCCAAACTCATTGGCGAATTCGCTCACCAGGCTTTGAATGATCGCAGGTAGTTGCTCTGGTGTCGGGGGAGGGATTTCATAGATTTTGCAGCGGCTGAGAAGAGGCGCAGGAACGCCACTCAGATCATTTGCCGTCAGAATCCAGCTCACATGTGAGGCATCCACGTCGGCAGCCAGGTACTTCTCTCGATATCGCCTGGCCTCAGAGGGCTCGAGCAACGCCAGAAGTTCGCCGGTGATATCTCCGTTTCGGCTCGCGTGCGTCTTGTCGATTTCGTCGAGGATGACCACTGGGTTAAGGACCCGTGCCGTTGCCACGGCCTCCGTCACGATCCCTGCATGTGCAGAACTCCATCCGACGGAAAGACCGAATAAATGGTTCTCCGACTTGCCGCCGACATTTGCGCGCTGCACGTAAAGGCCTAGAGCTTTACAGGCTGTCTTTGCAAAAGCTGTTTTGCCGACGCCGGGCTCGCCAACCAGTAGGGTGGGTTGGATATGAAGGATGTCAGATCCGATGCTCCATAGGCACTCGATATCATGGGTCATCCCCTCGACGACGAAGTTGCAATGAGGGAACCTTTGTGAAACTGCACGAAGGTCGTTCAACTCATCAAGTGAGGCCAGCCGGGAGAATTGATTGCTCCAGGTTGTGAGTTGCTTGATATGTTCCGGCATCTCATTTCGGAGCGTGCGCGGCAGGTACTCATAGTCCACCTTGTCCAGAAGATACCGTGCGGCAATGGTCTTCTCACTCTTTGCGCGAGAGGCTTCCATGTTCATGTCGGCAGCATGACGTTCGGAGATGAGGCCCATGACCTCCTTCCAACGCTTCAGGCTCGCCATCTGTTCCACCGCACCCTGGGCAAAGACCGCCAGAGCAGGATCGATTTCCCTTAGACGGTTAATTTCCGTCTGCCGCCAGTTGTCAGGGTCTTCGCTAAATCTCGCGATTTCTTCAGATCGTTTATTGATCACCATGAGAAGATCTTCAGAACTGGCTCTTTCCAAAATCATTTGCTTCACGATTTCCCAGGACGCAAAGGAGTTGGCGGCGCTCAAAACAGGGCGGAGGATGTCTGCCTCGTCATGGCAAAAGCCAGCCAGCGCAAAAATCTCATCTTCTTCCCAGGTTGTTCCACTCATCGGGTTACCACCCTTTCGCCACGCAGGCGGGACATCGGTGACCCGATGCGCCCCAGGCAATTTGTCCGATATAGCCGCAGCTACGACATTGAAGCGCATCTCGCTTGGCACGAGTATTCAAACGCACTGTGGGAAAGGTCTCCATCCGCTCAGTGGCCGCCTCATGCGCGTGCCAACAGCACAGGTTTACATGCCAGGCAGCGATGACCTGAACCGTAGAGGCGTTACCGCACCGCTCACAGGACATCTCAGCTTCCTGCATAGCTTGCTGCAACCGCAGTTGAATGAACGTGTCTTCCTGCGCGCCATCCAGGTAGATCCGAAGCGAGCCGAATTTCTGCTTGATCTGGCCGACCGAAGGATAGCTCTCCTCACGCCGGTCGCAGTGATTCTTGATCGCTTCAAAGCACTCAGTGACAACCCGAACCCAGCCCAGATTGTCTTTCCCAAGATATCGCTCAACGGAGCCGCGGATGTCGTCGTAGTCGAAGATGTCACTCATCCGCCGGATCCCCTTTTCTAGGGGGCTGGGATTCTTGAACTGAAGCGATTTCCTCCAGCACAGCAACAAGACGATGCAGGCCTTTTTCTGTCTCTGCCGCCACCGTCGATTTGAGAGCAGAGAAGTGTTCGTCCGGTAAGTCGAACAGGCATTCAGAGACGTTTTGATGACTGATACTGTCAGGATCGAATTCGTGAAAAGGGAATACCAATCGCAGAATGGCGTCTGGAGGAAGACGGCGTCGGTCTTCTTTCCCATCGTCTGAGTACATGCGACCTGTAGCGCCGTGGAACAGAAGCGTTTCTTTCAGCTCACCAGTCTCGATGCGCGTTTTGACTTCCGATAGAAGCTCGTCGTTGGCGTAGAGCTTCAGGCGTCTTTTCAGGTGTTCATTTGTTTTGGGGTTTTGTGACATGGAATGCCTCCAAAGAATGGTAGGAGGCGTCGGAATCGAACCGACTCGTGCACTCTTATCTGGAGCTATCACAGGGGTATAAGCCCCGCCCGCATCACCAATGCTGCCTCCCACGTGTTTCGCGTGGGGTATCGATTCAAGTCGATATTCGTTGGCAGTGGATGCGTGTCTTGGACATGGGGCGAAGCTGAACCAGCGCGAGGCATCGTGTCAACATGAAGAATGCAAAACGTCGTGATTTACCGCGTAGTTCCGGGAAATTTCTATCATGGGTTGTGTATATTGCCGCCTTCCGACCGTCTCAGGAATACAGATTTCCTGCTCAAAGAGAGAATCGGCAGGTGATTCTGATCTTATGAAGAGCGCCCGAAAGTCCGGTGTCTTAGTCGGCGCGAACTGGTTTGCAGTTTCCGTGTCTTTTCCGAAGCCGCAGATTATCAGCTCGTACGTCACTCCACACAAGGCGATCAGTATCGTGGTCTAAGTGGAACCTGCCTTGATCTCACCAGCCTTTTTTCACGCAGCAGGGGCATCTCCGCCTGTCATCGGAACGGTCCATATGTCCAACATAACCGCAAACCGAGCAGACGAGGTGCTCGGGTGCGTCCGTTTTGCGGAAATAGCGGCGTTTGTGCTCATTGAACCGCGTGGCCGCTTCTTCATGCGCACACCAACAACATAACGTCATGATCCAGCTCTCTAAATTCTGTGGGCGTACCGCGTTCCCGCATCGCTCGCAACTCTGGTTTGCCTTATTGATAGTGGCTGCGACCCAGCCCCGTATGCGTTCGTCCTCGGATGCCTTGCTGAAGTAGATCCGGAGCTCCCCGAATTTTTCTTTGATTTGGAGTACCTGTGGATACTCTATCCCAATCTCGTCACTGCGCGCTTTGATGTGTTCAAACAACTCAGTCACGATCCCTGACCAGCCCAGTGGGGTCTCACCCAGTTCGAGCTCAACGCTTGTTTTAATATCGTCGTAGTCGACCACATTGATGGTGGCTTCGGTTGCAGACACCACGCGCCCTCCTGGAATTCCGCCGGTAGGGGGACAGTTCTGATTGGGTTCCGGCAGTACTTTGATAGGACAAGGGTCTTTACTTAGGGCGTCAACTGCAAGTTGTAGTATCTATTACTACAGGAAAGTCGCGTTTCTTTGTGCCGGATTTGCAACTGCTTCTCGTTACCGATGAACACAGGAACTATCGGCCCGGCGGTCAGGTATTTGTCCTAAAGCGCGTGCTTCCCCTGCCTTTGCTGTTCCAACCGTTCGATCTCGGCTTTCAATAGAGCGATCCTCTGCGATGTCTGATGTTCCGCAATCAGATCGAGAAACATCTTAGTCTTACCACCATGCTTCATACCGTAGCGCTCGTAGACCATCGCGTTAAACTCATCCAGTTTCGCCTTCGGAATCCTAAACTGGATGTGCTCAAACTGTTCGGTCTCTGTTTTTGTCATCGAATCCACCCTTGTTGTCTGATGATAGCAGACTGAAGCTAGCGGTATTGGCAAAGCTTCAGTCAGGACATTGGCACTCAGAAAATTCCAGGACGTGTTGTCCATCTCGAGCTGCGCTAACTCATACCACGCAAAATGAACCCGCCCTTCAACTAGCGGTATTGAAGTGCGGGCTCCGGTTTTTCAGCGACGGTACCGGAAGGGCTTCACCCGTGTTGGGAAGTGTCCCACCAATGAGATTGCATGAACTGTGTGATTGCCTTTGTCTTGCCACTCAGTTTCTGTACAGAACCTTCTGTCAACTCAAGCGCCATCCACGCCTCTGGTGCCGTCATCAGATCCGGGTACTCGCGCCCAGGGCAACATTGCCCGCAAATTGCCGTTAGGGGTTAAGTGTAGCGATGGTCTGTACCCAGCCCAGAATGGGCAGCTAAATACGGAATATAGCAATTCAGAAAAATTGTGACTTCCAACCAGCGGCTACTCAATTGCAGTGCGAAATGTTGATGTAAGCCGTTTGTTCAAACCGTAATGAGGTTCGGCTGAAGAACCGTAGTGCAATTCCGCCAATGCAGCGATGTCATTGAAAATCACTGCGGAGCCGCCTTCTTCATTCGCGTAAACTAGTAGTTTTTGGCAAAAGGCATCCAAACCAATTGCCGGAAAGCCCGCCATAGCTACGCCACCGGGTGCTGGTCCGCCGAACAGTAAAAGTACCGCCTCCGGCAGGTCCACCCCCAGTTGGGACGCTTCGGTCGCAAAATCGATTTCCCCAAACCACACAGTATCGTCCTGCCCCATCACAGCTGTCCTGAGACGTTCTACTGCCTCTGGTACGCTGAGCAGAGTTTGCAGTTCGATGACCCCATAGTCGGCAAACAATCCGCTGGTTGGCGCTGGTGTTGCATCCAAGTCGTTTAGAACTTCGAGCATCTTGCTCTCAAATGCATTTAACGCTTGGGTGACATTCAGACCATGCCGCACTTTGAGAAACTGAGAGTCTGTGTAGGCGATCTGTGGACGACCATCCTGATCGAAGGAAAGAACTCGAAAAGGAAGGTCCAGACCTGCTCGCACGTTCTCTTTCAGAATGGGCGTGTTTATCTCTGGATCAGAGAAAATGAGCACACGGGACGCTGGCGTTTCTACGTCTTCGGCTTTGGCCAGACGCGAATGATCTATCGATGCGATTGGAGTAGCTCCCGCTTCGTCAACGGCAGTCTCAAGCACTAAGAAGTTTTCGTCCACCGCACTCTGGGCAGATGACGATTGTGCCAGAGCGGATGTCGAAACTGATGAAGTTGCAATCATCGAGAGAACAAAGAAAAACCTCAGCACCTTATCACTTCCTGTTTCATTGTACTTTTTTTAGAGAAACCGCCGCCAGAGCTGCAAAAGCTATCTCGGCCGCAAGATAAAAGAGAAGTATCCCGTTCGGAACTCCATCGATAAGAATGCTTAGTATGCGTCCAACGGCCAGTCCCGACATAAACAAAAAAAGAACCCAAAGCGCCGGTCGTTGTAGATCTGGTTTCACCACGGCCGCTAACCAAAACAAAGCGTTTGCCAGGTAAAGTCCCATAATCGCACGGAAGACATGCGTCTGGTTCGTTCCTTCCACCGAAAATCCCAGCAAAACTGGGATCGAACTGCTTGGCATCAGACCGTATGATAACGCGATTGGCATGAGGCCGACGGCAGCAAGCAGAAGGACCAATCTAGCACTCATGGAGGACTCCTTCTCGTAGAGGTTTCGCTTTTTTGCGAAATTCCTAGTCGGTTTTTTGGGGCATCCGATGATTCGAGCCGGATGCCCAAACAGCACTCAGAAAGGCATATTGTATGCCTCATTAACCTTCTGAAAGATGACACCTTCGGTTGATGTCTATTCGTCAACTTAACCTTGGTTGGAAACCAGTTTCCCACTCGGAAGAATTCCTCTAAGGCTTCAAGATGTGCCTGGCGCTACTGCTGCTTTCGCTTGACCGAAATAATGCATCCAGAGTGTTTTGGATGCCGAGCAGGTACATCCCGTGCCATTGCGTCCACGTTTCCGAGGTGCCGCAACGCTCCGTTGTTCAGCAACACGCCTCGCCCAGCATCATACCGGCGCTGTCCAAATCCGCTGGCAACGCATTCCCAGTCTTCCTTGGCCGCCGCGTTGCGGAATCTCGGTAGGTCGTGCGGGTCATGTCGTCCAGGTGTTGCTGCGACGTGATCGTGTTTCTTCGCATTGCTTTGGTGGGTTAAATGGTGGGTTACTTGTGTTGTGCCAGATTTCTGGACAGTACCGGTTGTCGGCCTCGGCTTAGGGCGCATGATTGTCACGACGCCTTGTGGTTTCGGATGTCCTGGGACTGCCACGTGAGTTGCCGTAGGTTTTGGTGCCAACTGTGGAACCTGACCAGGAACCGCCGTGGGAACCTGATTGGGGGTAGCGGTTGGGACAAGCGGTGGTGTCGCTGTAGTGCCGCTGGGTTGCGGAACACGGCCGGGTACTGCGACCGGAATCTGGTTTGGTGTTGCAGTCGGGACTAGCGGTGGCACAGCAGTTTGACCCGTGGGCTGAGGTGGGACCAGACCAGGAACTGCGACTGGTATTTGGTTTGGTGTTGCGGTGGGCGCAAGTGGCGGCACCGCTGTTGGGCCGGTAGGTTGAGGCGGAACCTGGCCGGGGATAGCTATCGGAACTTGATTGGGAGTTGCAGTCGGAACTTGCGGCGGCACCGCGGTGGGACCAGTAGCCAATGGCGGAACCTGATTTGGAACAGCTGTCGGAACCCGGTTTGGTGTCGCGTTTGGTGCCAGAGGCGGAGTTAGGGTCGGCGCTACTATCGGCGTGGGAACCTGACCAGGAACCGCTATTGGTGTTGCAATTGGAACCTGACCGGGAATTGCGTTCGGGACCGCGCCCGGCGCAAGGACTGGAACAGTAACGGACGTGGGCGTTTGCTGCGTTCCCTTAGGCGGCAACTGATTTGCCACCGGCTGAGTTGGGCCAGTAACTTGATTACCTGCCCCTTGCCCACCAGCCTGCCCGCATCCTTGGCTCGACTGGTGCGGGTTCCCTACGCCTCGGCACCACCCGTAGTGATTTCCGCGGGCAACGACCTGAGTAGCGGCCAGTTCTGCAATCAAACAAGCTGCGGTAAGCAAAACAATGCGGTTCCGTTTCATAACATCCTCACCAACTTGTTGTCAGAGCAAGATACGCGCCAGGATCGCCAGAGTCGGTCAAAGGGCCGTCTCTCAAAGGGACACCAACGTATCCGGACAGGAATAGGTTTCGTTTGAACTCAACGTCCAAGCCCAGACCCGTCGATGCCAGTGTAGCATTATCAACTTCGAAACTCGCAGGGTCATTGTTCGAGATGTAACCCACGTCGAAAAAGGCAAAGGGCGTTAAGCGATGTATGCTCTGGGAACTGGGGAAGTAGGAATGAGACACTTCGAAAATCGCGGAAATCCCGGAATCACCATCCACTTCGTCAAAACGATATCCGCGCAAAGCATAACGATCACCAAGGAAGTACTCTTCGACTGAGGGCAGCCGGTCTGTTGTGTACTGCCCCCAGATCTCGGTTCGCCAAGCTGTGTTGGGAGACAAGCCCGTTAGCGGGCTTTCGTATCCGACGCCGCCTCGTAGATGCCAGAACGAAGAGTCCCCGTCGTCAAAATTCGCGTCTGTCGTGTCGTTGTCATTGTCACCAAAAGATAAGGTTAGCCCCGCTTCCAGAGCTTGTCCCTTTGGATAGTTTTGCCCATAAAGATATGTAAGACCAACGACACTCGCGTCACTGGATAGTGGAACGCCACCACTGACTGAGTCCGCTTTTGAAAGGCGATAGTCCAGCAGAAGGTATCCGTAACGAGCTACATCGCGGATCACAGGGTAACCCATCGCGACGGTGAAGTTCTCGCCGTCTATATCGGTTCTTGCAAAATCCCCCGAGAGGTCACGTTTTGCGTTTATGTTCCCATAAAAGATCTCACCATACAGACCATTGCTGTTCAGCGGCGTGCGATAGGTAAGAGCCCCCCATAAAGAGTGTTCATCGTCTTTGTCCCAATTGTAATTGCCTGAACCCTCAAATCGCAGCAGATCCCCAACGGTCAGTGTCGAATAAAACTCTTGTACGACATAGAAACTGAGCGCTTCCCCAAGCTCACGCGGAGGGTTGTCTAGTGTCGCACTACCGGCTTGTTTGCGCAGAGGTTCTCCCAATACTCTCAGCCGAGCACCAGCCTGATCCGGGTAATCAAGTTCGGTCGACACGTCCAAATCGGGTATGTCCTCGGCTAGCATAACCGCCCGCTCAAATCGTTTGAGAGTTATTGGATATGCGGTGGTGAGGGGCTGAAAAATCTTCTCTAGTGTTTGGAACGTGCGAGTATCTACGCCTTCAATTTCGATGGTTTGAATGCGCCCTTCATCAACAATTATGCTCTGCCCATCGGGACCGGGCCAGGCCTCAGCCAAGAAGTAACCGTCTTCTCGGTAGATCTGAGTGATCGTTGATGCGACCTCCACCGCTGTGATGCGCCCTGACCGATTGAAGGCCAATTGACCGGCAAAAGTTAACAGCTCATCCGCATCATACACCGTTACGCCGCTGACCGAGTGCTGGGACGCGATGTCCCAGGTTTGGGCAATGCTACTTCTTGGAACTGATGCAGTGGCCACAAGAGTGCAAATGATCGCAAAAACAACTGAGCTGAATACGCGCATTTTTGACAACCTTAAAGTGACTGAGCATGTTGAAGTCCAATGTTATTATGTGGTTCGCATGTGTGAACCTGACGCTACTCGAATGTATTGATGGGTGATGTTTTTAAGAAACACAGTGAACAGAACGCAGATTTACTTAATATGCCGCACATAAGACGGCGCTCACTTACACAACTCGGCTTTTCAACAAGTTAGAGTAGAGAACTAGTAGGACAGTCCTCACAATTCTGGTTGCTCAAAAACATAAAGCCGCGATTTCTTGGCATCGTCTGTCAGGATATAGAGAAGCCCTCTGGTCTCATCGAGCGCGATCCCTTCGGGATGTTTAACTTCTTTTTGTTTTCCATCTTCTGTGAACGTCAAACTGATAGACTTTACGGACTTGGACTCTGGATTGTAGACGAAGATCTGACGGCTTTTGTCACTCACAATCCAAAGAGAACGCGAGGACCCGGACCATGCCAGGCCGCTCAAATCCAGTTCATCATCATCTACACGCTCGGAGATAAAACCTGCATCGCGGGCTAAAGGAATGATCTCAATAATTTCGTCTAGCTCTGGCGATAACACCATTAACAACCTTGGTTGTCCCTCAATGCCAACGAAGACCCGCCCGGATTCCGGGTCAACGGCGATGCCTTCGGGTCCCTTGTTCAAAGGGTTGCCGACGAGTAATGCAGCGGCGGTCGGGTAACCTTTAAGAGATGCGAGAGGTATTGTCGTCAGTTGAATGGGATCAGTTGGGTGAACGACTAGGATTGATCGGTCAGTTTCTTGAAGCACCAAAACAGACCCATCTTTTCGAGGTGCAACACCCTCCAAATCTGATCCTGCCAATGCTGGTAACTTGAAAGAGTTTCCTAATACCCCGTCGACTCCGAGTAGGTGCAGTTTAGGTTCGGCATCACTTACAGACCACAAGAAGCCTTCAGCGTTGGACATTGCCAAACCGGAAGGCTCTGAAAATCCCTCTGATTTGTCTGCCACCTTGAATTTATCGACCAGAATCAAACCAGCACTTTCAGCGTAGGCAAAATCGGTCCAAGGCAAGAAGGCTGCCGCAACCAAGCTGGCCGCAAAAGCGAGTCGTCTAAGTTTGCAGAAACACTGTGAAATTTCAGCTTTTGACGAAAACACTCTGTTTTCTGTCATTGGATTCTCTCGCGCTTGGACCACATCTCTGTATCAGCGTTCGTATCACAGTCCGGATACGATGTCCGAGGAATGCACTGTAATCTCTTTACCTGATCCCGCCTGTTGCGATTGAATTGAATAGGGCACGATGTGCCTTTGGTTAAGCGTAAGCCTTTGGCGCGAGCAGGAAGGAAGACAAGTTGAATACGACCCTCACATTTGTGACCGTGTTGTTGATGCTGCTGTTGCCAGGTGCTGCGGTGTCACAAGTCGACCCTGCGACGATGCTGGCCGGGGCTTCGGGGTCGGAAATCGTTATCGAACGCCGGTGGACGCAGTTTCGTGGCAAACAGGAACTGTATTTTTTTACTCTCGATGTGATCGTCACGATCATTCTGGCTGGCTTGATCGTCTATCATCCGGTGAGACGTAAAGCCCGTAGAAGCGTCCGCGACATAGTTATGCCCAGACTGTTCTTCCTTTACGCGCTAATTGGAATGGCTGTGGGATTCCTGGTAGTCCAGCACGGGTCAATGATTGGTTTCGTTATCTTTGGCATCGGCGCGTTGCTCAGGTTCCGCTCCAATCTCGATGATCCGGTGGACACTGTCGAAATGATAATCGTAACGGTTCTTGGTCTTGCGGTCGGTTTGGGCTTGCCGCTGATGGCCACACTGGTGGCGATTGTGTGTTGGTGTTTTATTTGGCTGGGTGGACGCAACAAGGGTGTCGAAGTCTCCCTCAAGGCATCTGACGAAGAGCACTCATTGAACGTCAGCGGCGCCATTGAAGCCATGGCCGCAGACGCTGGCTGGAAGCTGGTCAGAAAACACCACGTCCCCGGAAAGTCTCGCGTCTCTTTGCTTTTCATCACTTCGGGTGGACTTTCAGAAGCCCGAATCGAAGAGATGATAAACGATCTGGTCCCTGATAAAGTTGAGCTGAAACTCAACCTCTAGTCATTTAACAAGGTCTAAACGTTTCAATACCGCGTTCGGGGATCTGATCTCTTTCGGGAGCGCCTTGAAGTTTACCGACCTTTCGAAATCAGGGCCTCGGTGTACTGCTATCCCAAACTCTCCGTTCGGCTGGAACGTAACATGAGTGAAGCTGTGAGGTGATCTGGCGCTATCGCCAATAAGCCGCCGCGGACCACCTCCCAAACAAGCTTGAGAGACATAAGCCACACCGTCTTTCCAACCGGGGTAGAAGGCATGATGGTGGCCAGACAGATGCAGAACCACACCGCTTTCCAAATAGATTTTTTCAAGTGTTGGGTCGCCGATTATTTCACGTTCGCGCTGGATCGCGAACGGCCAAAGTGGGAGGTGACTGAAAGTGACAATCGGGTCTCCGTCTGCACCCAATTCCTGTAACCGGTCCTGCTGGTCACCGGATAGGGGTCCTAGGGTCGTTGCATCCAAAGACGCAAACGTAATGCCCTGCATCTCAAATGCGTAGAAGAACGGGTAGTCATCTGAAACCAGGAAGTCGACGCCTGGTTTTCTCGGCGTCCATTCCTCTGCGTATATTTTCCTTTCACGCTCGAACCCTCGGTAGGCGGAGGCATCATGGTTTCCAGGTGTGACCGCAAATGGAATGCCGGCAGCCTCTAATGGATCTGATACGGCCTCGTGAAACGCATTCCACATCTCCCTGACCTGTTTGTCGGACAAGTTGGGAATGCGCTGTCCCGCAACCATATCTCCGGTCGAAATAACCAGATCTGGATCAATCTCGATTATCCGCTCAATCGCTTTGTCGACGCGGGCATCGTATCTTACCGAACCATAGCTTCCATTCAGATCCGATATGACGATGACATCCAATGCCACCGCTTTGCAGGCGAGCAGAGCGGTCCAAATGAACACCGCAATAAGAGCAGAACACCTACGGTACATAACAGTCCACAGCCTCTACCTCGGTGCCGTTTCTCAAAAAGAATGCGACAGGATCCAAGTCGAACATCAAATCGCCATTTGAACAATTGCTCTGAAGAATGGACGTTGCCAGCGCAGTATTTTTGACGACTTGTGCAATCTGACTGTCTGACAACCCAAAGCTTTGCGATAGCCAGTCATAGACTGGGCCTTGGGATTGAAGGTCACTATTCAATGCAACCAAGCGCCGATACGTGCTTGGAGAGAAGTGGCGAATTTTCTCCAGCATTTGAGTAGATTTCGCGAAGTTGGCGTATTCGACACGCCCACCAGCATCGTTGTCGTTTAGATTGCTGCGACGGATCAATAATGCGTCGTCGGGAACGTCTCCATCGTTTGGCTCATGGTGCTTGGCTTTCTTATGCTTCAGCTTTCCGTCTTCAACCCAATACCAATAGGGTGTGAAGTCTATGTTTCCTACGCGGTCCTGCTGGCTAAAGATGAAATCGAGGAGTACAATCTCGGTAAGTTCTTGCATCCAAAATGCCATCTGTTGGTCGCTGACATCGGGACCGAGATCCTTGTTGATCATCCGGTCTCTTCGACCTTCTCCGACGCCCTCTACAATGGCCTCAGGCAAGGGTTTTGAAGAACGCAAAGCCAAGAAAGCAGGAGTTTCCTGAAAATCACGGTTTTGTCCTTTTCCCCAACCAGATTTTCGGGTTCCGTTGATTTCCGAGCCGTATCGATGCCCAGGACTATCAAGCAGTACACCGTAAATTTGCGTTCGATCTGCGGTGAAAAGATCGTTGGTTGGCTGGTATGATTTCGGTTCAGCATCCGCAGCTGCGAAGACCCGCCAGCCTTCGTGGTTCATGCGCCCGCCATGAGATCCACCGGAAATCGCAAGGCCAGGCTCGGCGACCTCGGAAAAATGCGCCTGGGCGTCCATGCTACGCCAAACGGCGACTGGAACTTTGACAATCGCGTCGAAATATCTGGAGAAATGATAGTAAAGCAGCGACGAGGTGGAAAAGGTTCCACTGGTGCCCTTTTGGTTCATGGTGGATTTGAATTTGGCCACTCTGTCCTTGGCTAGATCTTTCGCCGCCTTCCCCTCTTTGCAAGCGTTTCTCTCGAATTCAGAACGGTTCCCCACGTAAGGTCCTTCCGAGATATCGTAGACGGCCATTCCTGGGCTGGTGCTCCAGGTTTTTGGGCAAATAGCAATTTCGGAGGCATAGAAATCGATCTCGCAATAGGCCGTTTCTTCATCAAGATCGCTGTTCTTATACTCGCCCGTTGGAACTTTTTCGATGCGGATACAGCGTTCAGTAACGCCGTTGGGACTATCAAAGGTCGTGGCTTCACCGAGAACATCATCGTTCGCCCACAAGACAGTGGGTGCAATTAAAGCAAGTGACCCCAGAAGATTGAACTTCATTTGGATAGTCCTCCCAATATCATTTGGGGCAAATCGCTGCCTGTTGCTCGTTGGAGATCTTCAATTTTGGGTCGACACTGAAGTTGGAAAATTTTGAGTCAATCCACTTGTCGCACCCGCCTGAACAAGGGGCTCCGTTTCGGGCATCATTCCAATATTCCTTGGCCCTTTCTTCTGTCCAACCGCAAAACTGAACGAGCGCCATCGCCGACAATGCACCTGAGGAATGAACGCCCCACATGCAGTGCACCAGAACAGGGCCCTTTCCAGGGTTTTTAATCACCTCGTGTATGGACGCCATGACAGCATCGGGTCGGGAGGATCTGGCACTTTGATAGTCAAAGGATCCGCTTCCACAACTGGTGCGACCGTATTCAGTGTTTTTGCCAAAGTCCGCATAAAACCCGGTTGAAAACCCTTCACCGCACAGAGTTTCGCGTTGACCTTCACTTAGGCCAGTTCGATCCTTGTCGCCGCCCTTGAAGCCGGATCGATACAACACTCCGCTTAAGACTGGGCGAAAGAAAGCGACACCATCAATGCCTCCGTCACCACCCTTTGAAAGCATTTGACTGTTGCTTGGACCGCCATTTCGACTGGTCACGTCAGAATTCGCAGCGGTTGCGAAAACAACAATGAATATGAGGGACGCCAAAAACCGCATGCCAAATCCTTTCTATTCTTGAACCTTTAATGCTCAAACTCTTGCGACCTGATAGTCTCTCGGAAAGGCTAGTTCATGACAACCATATCAAGTGGGCAAATAACTTTCCGCTGTGAAACTTTAAATAGGCCACACGAGATTGATGATAACGACGACTACGAAGTAGGCTAGAACAACTTTCCAGTTCCATTGGTGCTTGTTTTCTTCGTTGATCACGCCTGCCGATTTCAATGCCAGGTTAGTGATGATTAAGGCGACAACGATGACCGCCGCGTGTGCCAGGTCGAATTGCAAGTTTGGGCTCCTTCTCTTGGATATGGGATTGATGGAAATTTGTCAGCAGTCACCTGATGGCAGCATAGCTACATCTGAGTACCTTCCTTCAGACGTCGTGATCTGAGCACATGCACCTGTATCCTTGTTAAACCAGTACGAGGTCAGCCCTTCGCTTCGGATGAGTTCAAATCCGAGACTTTGGATGCCCATTTCAGCTTGGCCCGCTCTTGCCCCTTCAAATGGCGAAAGATCGCTAGAACTGCCCACAGTTGGTGCACTTGCATCCACCGATCCGCCACTCTCATCGCATGCTGCCAGTGCAGAAATACATACCGCGCCGATCACCATTAGGACATTGGTTCTCATGTGTTTTTTCCTGGCTGTTTTGGGAACGTGCTCAAGGGCTTCTGGTCGATCACCTATTCAATCCCGAAAATTACGTTGTAGCCGACGGAAGAGTTGCTGCGATTTATAACCTCCACAACATGATCACCAGATTGCCAAAGCTGCCCTCGATACTCATTGTCCGCCGACATCAATTCCAACAGTTCAGAACCATCGGGGTTGCGAATAACGTAGTCCAAGGAGCCATTTCGCGGAGCAACGCGAACGTAAAGGAACTGTTCGTTTTTGGCACCCAGAACGTATTGCTGCGACGCTCCGGGCGCAAGTTCACCGACTAGTTCTGCGCCGGTGGAACCAGCATCGAATTTGACACGTTGGCTACCAGTAGACCCGGCTGCGCCTGCCATGGCTCCACCGCCATCATCCATCGCTTCGACAACCGACATCTCGCCGATGCTTCCATCCTTGTACGCGATGCAGCGCCAAAGTGTTCCACCTGCATCTCGCAGCATGACCAGCGTACCAGCTTCCGAGAACTGTGAGCTTTCAATCGTACCTGATTGACCGTCTGGTCCTCCAACCTGCCGCAAATGGTCAATACACGCATCGTCGGCTTCCGACATTGCAAACGAAGCCGTGCCGGCGATAGCAAACATCGGTGCGAGGAATTTGAGTACAACGAGTTTCATCAGATGGTTCCCTATTGGCTTGTCCTTACAGTTTTGTTCCGTACAAAGCGGAACCTCACTTCGCGTCTCGTAACTTTGACAGAAATTTATCGCATGCCTGCGCGCTGCCGACGATCTCGTCCGTCGTTTCAATTCCTTGCAGTGACGCCATTTCGGAATTTACGCGGTTGAGGATCTGATCCGCTTGCTCGGCTGTGATAAGGTTCTCAGCTTGTGCTCCTTTCAATGTGGTGCAGACACCGGCAGACAAGCCTGTCGCAACGCCGACACCCACCGCGGCCCCGCCACCCAAGGTCATCGCCCCAACCACGCCGAGGACGAGCCCGATCACAATTCCCAAGATTACCTTTCCCATGTTTTCCTCCCTTTTGGTGAGAAAGAGTTCAGCCACCACTACTGGCGCAATCTGCGTGCCCATCTGCAAATCAAAACCAGCGCTAACAGGTTGAGCGCCGGAGCAATCGCCGCGAACCACGGCTTGGCGGAATCCGAAAATAAGTCCGCCACAAGTATCCAAGGTAGTCCCAACGGCAGCAGGAACACTCCGGACAAAGGGTCTCGTTCCTGTCCCAACCAGCCAAATGTGCCCGTCAAGAATGCAACCAACGCCAACAGGTACATGACCGCGAATACGATGATGGTGGTTCTACAAACCAAGTCGAGCCTCAGCAGATCAAGCCAGTGCTGCGCAGCCGTTTTCAGCTACGCAGCAGACAGGTCACAATGCGCCTTCGTCGCCCAGGAACTCGATACCAGCTGTCGCGCCATCACTGTAAGCAATGCAATTCCAAGGAGCACGATCCTCGCCTACGCCGACTGTGACCTGTGTTCCCGCCTCGCTAAACGCGGATGAGAGCACCACGACTTGCGAATTGTTGGTCGTGTTGGCTACATCTCGCAAACACGCCTGCTGAGCCGGCGTGAGCTCGGCGGACGCGCTTGATGTACTCGTATCGTCGCAGGCCGCAAGCAGTGCGAAACATGTCGTGCCTGCAATCATCACCATCTTGTTAGACATTTTCTTCTCCCTCTGGTTCCCTTGAAATTAGTGAAATTGGATGGGCTTGTTTGAAGTTCTCGCGTCAGAGCAGGCTATGGAACATACTTCGACCCTGTGATTTCCCTTCCCAACAACTTGTCGCGGGGGGCTTGGCGGGCAGAGCGATATTACTTTGACTACCGAGACCGCCGACAACGTGTGAAAGCTGAATGACGACACTGGCAAAAGCTCGAGCGAATTCTGGAAATAGGGCGAGTACGTTTAGTCTGAGCATCGCGTCCTCCCAGCGCTCAATCATTGTAAAGTGCCTTCCGACCGCCAGCACTCACTCCAGCAGTCGGAAGGGCTCGGCACAGCGAGCAGCAACGACAACAACGGAGGTAAAATAAAGTTGTGTCGAATTCGCATGTTTGAATCTAATTTTTAATAAATCAATATTTTTTCCGCGCGTAAAATTCACTACGCTTTCGTGCGATAGGCTTCTGCTTTCAAACAAAAAGGTAAGTGGGAGCGTCCATAAGGGCGAATGTGATCTTTTGGCTCGGCGAGGCGTTCTGAGGCCGCACAGAAACTGAAAAAGGATTGAAAGATGGGATTTGGTGAAGCCGTTAAAACGTGTTTCTCGAAGTACTTCCAGTTCTCCGGCCGGGCTTTACGCTCAGAATATTGGTGGTTCTTCTTGTTTGTGGTTGTCGTGAGTGCTGGTTTAGCTGTGCTGGATACGATCATATTCGGGACCAACCCTGAAACAGGGCAGGGATCTCGGGTTCTGTCCTCTGTTTTCCAACTGGCCGTTCTCATACCTATGCTGGCCGCCGGTTGGCGGAGGCTGCATGATACAGGACGACCTGGCTGGTACTTGCTGCTGCCGATGGCGCTCAGTATTACAACGCTTTTTGTTATGCTGGGTGGGGTAGCGTTCTTTTCAGTATTGGAGCAAGGGACCGAAAATCCCGATGCATTGCGAGGACCTGCGGCCGTCCTGGGTGTGACCGGTATCGTTGTTGTCTCAATCCTTCAATTGGTTCTGTCCATTCTGATGATCTGGTGGCTGACACGACCTTCCCAAGAAGGCGCAAACGAATACGGCGAACCTGTTTCCTGATCTGGCTGTCCGGGCAATTGGCTGGAACTTCTGCTGAACGACAGTGCGAACCGTAACTCAATGGAGAGAAAAAAATGAGCTGCAAAACCATTTCCATTGGAATGCTACTGATGGCAGTGGCGACCACAGCATCAGCGGAGTGGTCGTTCAGCTCCGGGCCCAACCCCAATGCGTTTATTCAGACAGGAAACATGACGCTGGAACTTCAGTGTGACCGTATTCGCTTTGCTCCGGCTGGATTCGAGGACAGCCAGGACATTGCGGACAAGCAGGGGCTTTCCATTCGTTTCTTGAAGAACGGCACCACCGAAGTTGGGGCATTTCAGGTTGGCGCAAAAAACGCTGCCGTGCAGATCGTCGACAACTATCCCGTCGAGGTCAGTTTCAATAGTCAGCCGGATTATGGTTTTGTTCTGGACCAGCTTGCGGCCAATGCATCGGTTAATCTGTCGATGATTGATCAAGATGTCAGCTACGGAATTTTTGACTTGAAAGGTTCCAGCGCAGCAATTCGGTCCCTTCGTTCTGCGTGCGATTTAAAAGTTAGCCAAGAGACCTCCTACGAAGCGCCCGAAGGCATCGTCTATTGTGGTGGAGGAGCGAAAAAACGCGTGATCGAACCCGTAATTTTGGACAATTCGGAGGGGGAGTGGGACGCAAGAGTAACAGTCAACGGCGAGTCGATTAGAGCCATGACAGCCTACAGTTACTTCGGAAACTCTGAGCCGCCGGCGGGATTTGTTGTCGCCCTGCTTGGGGAAGACAGGTCCGAGTTTCTGATTTTTAGCGAAGGCTCGGCAAACTGGCTGGAATATGGGGATTACAGGTATGAACAATGCAACTGAAGCCACCTTCCAACCGGCTTCCCAATTGGCAAGCTACTTGAAACGTTTGGTATCTGCGATCCTGCTTGGTTCGGGCCTGGTTTGGACCTCACCAGTTGTCGCGGCTGACGTTTCGCAACTTCCAACCGGTTTGCGAGCAAAGGTTGATCTGGCGGCGCAGGCATGCGCGGAGTTCAACAACGGTCAGTTTGACATAGCCTGGGGCGCGGTTGAAAGGGTCGATCTCGACGGAGATCTTCAACACGACTGGGTTCTGAATGAGTCTGGTTTCGCGTGTTCAAGCGCCGCATCTCTTTATTGCGGAACTGGCGGATGCATGTCGCACTTTTGGGTTAGTGAAGAGGTGCACTCTTTGCTTAACCAAGGTTGGACGGTCGTTGATTTTGGGCGTCAACGCGTTGTCGTCGCAGATATTCATGGATCCAATTGCGACGGAATAAACCCAACGCCTTGCGTCACGGCCAGTGTTTGGGATGCGGACGCTAAGACGTGGCGCTCGTCTGCTGGCGATTGGGAATAAGTTGCATATGAGAATTGCAGATAAGCCATACGATCTGGTTTGTTCGATGGGTTCTCTGTGGCACGCAAACTTATGGGCAAATCGTGCAAAGTTATGCGCAAATACCGCGCAGAGTTATGGGCAAGCTTCCAAGATTTTCTTCAATGAAATCAATGTTGGGAATGTAGCGTTATGAGCGTCCCTACAGCGGTTTGTAGGGGGCACATAGCTTTGGATTTCGTCTAAAGTTTTGCATCTTTGGACCAAAACCTTGGGTGCACCAGCCACCCATTGAATTTGGCATCTAAAGATAATTCTGCACAGTGCAAATTTTAGTTGGATTCATGCCATGATCGTGGCTCACGTGAAGCTTGAAGTCTGCCGCTTCCAGCTCAATGCAGCGTTTCGCGGTGCGACCCGCAACAGTATTCCGCAGTAGAGAAGATCAGGATCGTGCTGGACGGCCTAAAAGGCGAAGACAGCATGCAGAGCTGAGCCGTCGTGAGGGCATCGCGCAGAGCGTTCCCTACTTGGCAAGTAAAATTGACTGGATATGAATGATAACGATACGGAAAATCCATATGTGTGTATTTTAGAAAGTGTGAAAGTTCATTTCGCATTGTGATGCTTAGATAGGCTTATGAATTTGTCATCTACCTATCTTTGGGTTGGCAGAATCCAGGTTTCAGCAGATATCTCGTCCGAGAAAACAGCGGCGTAAGCAGGCCCGATGTCCATTGGCCTTATCTGCCGCGCAGAGTTGGTCCTTCGTATTTGCTGGTAGTCAGGTAACGTTAGTTTGGGAGTAAGATATGGAATTACCAACACTAACGTACGAAATGATAGCCGTGCTGAGTCTATTGTCTTTTACGGTCTTACTTTTTGTTACCGAAATCATACGGATCGATGTTGCAGCGATTCTTGTTATGGTTTTGCTTGGCGCACTGAGCTATCTACCGGGGCTGGGTAATCTAGCCGATGTATCTAAGCTCTTTGAAGGTTTCTCCTCCAACGCTGTGATGTCCATCATCGCAGTTATGGTAATTGGGGCGGGGCTTGATAAGACTGGACTTATGTCAAAGGTTGCGGCCTTGATCCTCAAGAATGGTGGCACGACAGAGGCCCGGATAATCCCCATAATATCAACAACGGTTGGTGTCATCAGTTCCTTCATGCAGAACGTCGGAGCTGCTGCGCTTTTTCTGCCTGTTGTCAGCCGCATCTCAGCACGTACGGAAATCCCGATGAGCAGGTTGCTGATGCCCATGGGGTTTTGCGCGATACTGGGTGGTACCATCACATTAGTCGGGTCGTCGCCCCTCATCCTGTTGAATGACCTGATTGTTTCGGCAAACTCATCCCTTCCTGCTAACCAGCAAATGGAGACATTTGGGTTATTTTCAGTCACGCCTATCGGTGTGATGCTGGTGCTGACTGGGGTGCTTTACTTTGTGCTCTTTGGTCGTTGGGTTCTCCCTGCGCAGCGGGATCGTGGAGAAGACGCAAGCTCAGCGCGGTCCATGCAGACCTATGTCGAAAACACCTATGGGCTAAGGGCTGATATGTTCGAGATACGTGTCCCGGAAGGCTCGATCATCATTGGGCAATCGCTCGCAGATCTAATGGTCGCCCATAACATGTACATTCTTGGCACGTCCTATCGCGGCCACAAGGTCATCGCGCCGATGGCTGATACCAAGATCGAAGCCCCGGCGCGGCTTGCAGTACTTGGCCTGCGTCGGGTGGTTGAGCAACAGTTCGCTGAGCCTTACGGCTTGGAGATCCTACCCCAACTAGATGTCTTTGCGGATGATTTCGCCGCGACGCAGTCTGGGGTGGCAGAGGTTGTTATTCCACCCGGTTCTTCAGTGATCGGCCAGACTCCGATTGATTTGCGCCTCCGTCAGACACATGGTTTGTCTCTGCTGGCCATTCAGCGCGGCGAAGAAACACTGAGCCATGTAGAAACCGAGGATCATTCAGCTACGCATATCGGGCAAGTCCCTTTGCAGGCCGGTGATACGTGCGTGGTTCACGTGCAGTGGGATCGTCTGACACGACTGAAGTCAGACAGGGATTTCGTCGTTGTCACCTCGGATTTTCCCCAGGAAGAGTTGCGGCCCCACAAGGTCGGATGGGCGCTCGCCTTCTTCCTAATAGCGTTGAGCCTAATTCTGTTTTCAGATCTGCGCTTGTCGTTGTGCCTATTAATTGGCGCTGTTGGCATGGTGTTGAGCCGGGTGCTCTCGATTGACGAAGCTTACGAGTCGATTAGTTGGAGTACAGTTTTTCTACTCGCTTCACTGATCCCGTTGGGCCAGGCAGTCCAGAGCACCGGCACTGCGGATTGGATTGCCGCGCATGTGTTGGCCCTCCTGAAGGGTTGGCCGATCTGGTCGTTGCAAGCAGGTATAGCCGTTTTGGCAACGGCATTCACCCTGATCATGTCCAACGTAGGTGCGACCGTCCTGCTGGTGCCGTTGGCGGTTTCTATTGCGGTATCGGCGGGTGGTAACCCGGCTGTATTTGCCCTCACAGTAGCAATTTCAACGTCCAACTCATTTTTGATCCCAACACACCAGGTGAACGCGTTGATCATGGGCCCAGCAGGCTACCGGGTGGTGGATTTCGTTCGCTCCGGTGGAATTATGACTCTCCTTTTCTTGGTTGTCTCAATGACCGGGCTTGCGATTTTCTTCTGAGCCGCCTCTCGGCGATCCGTACAGAAGAACTCACAATATAAGGTTTTTGAGACCAAATTTTTTGGCGCGGGTTCAAAACGTCTGCAAAAAGGGCCTCCTCCGCGAGGGACCGAAGTAATGTGTCCAACTCAACCAAACCTGAAGTCGGTATACGCTGGAACTGGACCGTTCTTGTTTTATCGATCACTGTTATTGGACCAAGACCGTCGGCATTTTTGGAGAGTTCACGATGAAGTTCCTTCGTACACCGGACCATCGGTTTGACGGGCTGCCAGATTTCAACTTTGGCCCGAACTATCTTGATGTGGATGACACCGAGGGAAGTCTTCTCCGACTGCATTATTTGGACGAGGGACCGGCTCATGCATCACCAGTATTGTTGATGCATGGAGAGCCAACCTGGTGCTTCCTTTACCGGCGCATGATTCCGTTATTCAAGGACGCTGGCCATCGAGTTCTGGCTCCTGATTTGATTGGGTTTGGAAGGTCGGATAAACCAACAGAGCGATCCGACTACACCTACCAACGCCATGTAGACTGGATGTCCGAGTGGTTGCGGAAGGTTGACCTGACGGGCATCACGTTGGTTTGCCAGGACTGGGGTGGTCTAATAGGCTTGCGGTTGGTTGCGAGTATGCCCGAGCGGTTCTCGCGCGTAGTTGTGGCAAACACGGCCTTGCCCACCGGTGACGCACCCTTGGGTGATGCATTTCTTTCATGGCGGGAATACTCACAATCCGTACCCGCATTTAATTCGGGACGCATCGTATTCGGCGGCACGACATCTAAAATTTCAGAAGAAGAGGTCGCAGCCTACAACGCACCATTCCCGGATGCGCGCTATCTGGCAGGCGCTCGCGAGTTTCCAGTGTTGGTGCCCGACACACCTGATAATCCAGCTTCTGAAGCCAACCGAGCCGCATGGGAAACCCTCAAGACCCTCAACACCCCGTTTCTGACTGTTTTTGGAGAAGACGACAGGGTTATGGCGGGCGTAGACAAACTGTTCCAAAAGTCGGTCCCTGGGGCAGTTGGTCAAAATCATACAGTTGTGCCAAAAGCCGGGCATTTCATCCAAGAAGATGCTGGCACTGAGCTAGCACATGCGACTTTGAATTTCATTGAGCAGACATAGCAGCTATCAGATTAGTGTCTTCCCCTGCGGCCTCAACTCACACCAAATTTGCGACGCAAATGCTCAGCTAAGGCTGTTATGCGACGTGGTTGGGCCCGGCTCGGTGGAAACATCATTTGCAAAGGTTTCGGCGGTGGGAGGAAGTCGCGCAAGACAGAAACAAGTCTGCCAGATCGAACATCGTCGCCCACATCCAGTTCGGACTTCAATACGACCCCATGGCCTGCAATCGCCCAATCGCGGATGAGTGAACCATCATTGACTATTCGATTTCCCTTTACCGAAACGCGCTGGGCATTTGGTCCTGATCCAAACTCCCAAACGTTGTCGATCATGTCGCCAAACCTCATGACCAAGCAGTTGTGGTTTAATAGATCTTCTGGTTTTTCAGGCGTTCCAAATGAGGCCAGGTAACTTGGGGACGCACAAACGAAACGTTGGTAGCTTCCCAGATTTCGCAACCTGAGCGAGCTGTCTGTGATGTTGCCGAAGCGAACGGCGAGGTCAAAACCCTGGCCTACGAGGTCGACATAACCGTCCGAGAGGGACAGTTCGATTGAGACGGCAGGGTTCTTTTCGGTGAATTCGGCAATAACCTTGGAGACAATGCTCCGTCCCAAGTCAATGGGCGCGCTTATGCGAATTGGACCAGACAGAGTTTCGGCGCCGTGCCGAACAAGTGTGTCCAAGTCCGCAACCTCACTGAGAACGTTTCTTGCTCCATTAGCGAGTGTCCGGCCTTCTTCGGTCAGGCTAATGGAACGGGTGGTGCGGTTGAACAAAACCACGCCGTAATGTGCCTCCAGAGCCGCGAGCCGTTCGGACACTGTCGTACTCGACAACCCTGTCTCGCGCGCCGCGGCCACCAGACTGCCTTTCTCGGCTATGGTCAGAAACAAGCGAAGATTGTCTAAAAGCATTAAACGGAATTTCCGGATTATATGTTCGATCTTGCCCTGTTTATCCCGAAGGAGCTGCGGCGTAAATCTTGCGCATCGCTCAATAACACAAGGGATCTATTCCAATGGCCAAGCTGACAATCGTCGCCAACATCAAAGCCAACCCTGACAAAATTGACCTCGTAAAGGCCGAGCTGATCAAGCTCATCGACATAACCCGAGCCGAAGAGGGTTGCATCAACTATGACCTGCACCAGGACAACGACAACCCGGCTCATTTCGTGTTCTACGAAAATTGGGAAAGCCGAGAGCTTTGGCAAACCCACATGGGTGCTCAGCACCTTGCGGCTTACCTGGAAGCAACAGAAGGCGCCGTTGCAGAATTCACGCTAAATGAGATGACAGTCATCGGTTGATAAAGAACCGGACAAAGGAGCACGTTATGAAAGCCGTGGGATACCTTAAGACAGGGTCGATTGATCGGGCGGACGCCTTAATCGACTTCGAGGCCGATAAACCGACGCCGAAAGGGCACGACTTGTTGGTGAAGGTGCAGGCCGTGTCAGTGAACCCAGTCGATACGAAAATTCGTCAAAAACGTGCTCCTGTAGGTCCAGCACCAGATATTCTGGGGTGGGACGCAGTAGGGATCGTCGAAGCAGTTGGCGAAGCGGTTGAGACTTTCAGTCTGGGAGATACAGTTTGGTACGCCGGGGCAATAAACCGGTCGGGAACCAATGCCGAGTTTCATCTGGTGGATGAACGTATCGTCGGGTCAGCGCCAAAGTCCATACCTGCAAAGGCAGCTGCGGCGATGCCGCTAACGACGCTTACTGCTTTTGAGATGCTGTTCGACCGCTTGCGGGTCCAAGATGCCGTTTCCGGCGGAACCAATACGTTGCTGGTTATTGGTGGCGCAGGCGGTGTAGGGTCAATCACCATTCAATTAGCACGGGCCCTCACTGACATGACAGTGATAGCGACGGCGTCCCGACCCGAGACACAAGACTGGGTTCGAGAGTTAGGTGCACACCAAGTCATCAACCACGCGGAACCTTTTGGCTCACAACTCAAGGCTCTCGGTATCGACAGCGTGGATTTCATCTATTCGACAAACCATTCCCAGCTTTATGCGTCTCAAGCTGGAGAGGTGATGACACCCCAAGGTCGCTTTGGGTTGATCGATGATCCTGAAACCTTCGACATCGCGCCGTTCAAACCCAAATCGATCTCATTGCATTGGGAGTTCATGTACACTCGGTCGCTTTTTGGGACTGGAGATATGAACCGTCAAAGCGAAATCCTGAATCAGGTCGCCGGGTTGATAGACGATGGAAAGATCAGATCCACGGCAACGGATACACTTGGTCGGATCAATGCTACAAACTTAATGAAAGCGCATACGATCCTTGAAAGCGGTAAGGCCAAAGGAAAGCTGGTGCTTGAGGGCTTCTAGATGAGAATTGAACGGCTGGATCACGTGAATATCGTGACGACCAGGTTGCCTGACATGGTCGCGTGGTATGCAGAGGTCCTGGGTTTAAAGCCCGGGGTCCGCCCCGATTTTCCGTTTCCTGGGGCTTGGTTGTATGCGGGCGATGACGCTGTGGTGCACCTTGTGGGTCAAGAAGGAACGCCCAATGTCGGTTCCGAGGTGAAGCTCAAGCTCGAGCATTTTGCGCTTTCAGCCACAGGGTTGGACGCATTCGAGGAAAAACTGATCTCGAGTCAGATCCAGTATCGCAAAACTGACGTCCCGGGGGCTCGAATAGTTCAAATCCATTTGGCCGATCCTGATGGAAATCATATTCATATAGACTTCGAAGAAACTGGGTAAGTGGCAATCACTCGAAATAGCCGGAACGCAAAATCAAGCTCGTAACTTCTTGCCGAATAGGGATTGAGATCCTTGACGGGTTGCTTCCAATAATTATCCGGACCAACATTTTGGGGCGGTGCAAATGTCGATTTGGAGATCAGCATGCCGGACCTCGAAACAAACAAGAAAAACGTCATCGCTTTCTACGAAATGATGTTCAACGCGTGTCGACCTGCCGAGGCCATAGAGATCTTTGTTGGGGAAACCTATACGCAGCACAACCCGCATGTTGGCGACGGCAAGCAAGCCTTTATCGAATATTTCGAGCGCATGGCCGCCGAATACCCGGGAAAGCGTGTGGACATCAAACGTACGTTTGCTGAAGGCGATCACGTTATTCTGCATTGCCATCAAATCTGGCCCGATGGTCTCGAGTACGCAGGGATAGATATTTTTCGCCTGGATGCTGAAGGTAAGGTTGTCGAACACTGGGATGTTCTTCAGGAAGTTCCGGGAAACAGCGAGAATGACAACGGCATGTTTTGACTTATCCGATCTGAATGCGGTGCATGGACCTGCGAAAGGTCCTGTCGGCTGAACCACGATAGTCAAAAGTCATAAGTCTGATCCAAGAAATCCGCCGAAGCGTATCTATCACGAACCCTTTATCAAGGAGATAAATATGCTCCCGACCAGCATTCTTGCGGCGACCATTGGATTATTCGTGGCTACTTCGCTTCAAGCCGGAGTACAAATTCGCTTCATAGAGGGCGCACCCAAGGATCGTTTTGTTCTGACAAATGTAGGAACGTGCCAAGTTGAAGCCTCGAGCGTCAAAATTGACCTGTCGCAATCTGCCGGACGATTGATTTTCGACGTGACCGAAAAAGGTGCGGGTGTAGAGGTATTCCAACCGCTCGAATTCGTTGAGGGTGCGGATGTACTGCGTCAATTTCCTTCGGTCGTGGACGGGCAGAATACAATTGAACTTGAGATCGTTTCCCTCGCAGCCGGGGACAAATTAGCCTTTACCATCGATGTGGACGACACGATCGGGCAACGCGAAATCACCGTAACGGAGTCGGAGATCGAAGGCGCCACGGTGTCATATACCGACGCGGATGAGACCAGTACTGCGACCTTCTCTTCCGAAGCGCTTGTCAACGTGACGACCAAGGGCTGCTGAAAGCTATCCCACAATGTCGAATTGGATGGTCCGCATAGCATTTCTTGCGCTCGTGTTGGGAGGCGGCATCCTGATCGGGATATTGACCGCGCCTGGCGATTGGTATGCGCAGCTTTCTAAACCTGCTTTCAATCCACCAAATTGGATATTTGGCCCGGTCTGGACGGTGCTTTATGTCTTGATCGCCATGGCGGGTTGGCGCCAGTTCGAAACAGACCGAAGCTCGACTGCCATGAAGCTGTGGTGGGCACAGATGGGTCTAAACTTTTCGTGGTCCCCAATCTTTTTCATACTGCAACTACCGTGGTTTGCGTTTGTTGTAATTGCCGCGTTGCTGGCTGTCATCGTCATGTTCATCGCTCTGGTCAGGAGCTCGGATCAGGTTTCCGCACTAGCCTTCCTGCCGTACTTTGCATGGGTCGCATTTGCCACTGTCTTGAACCTTTCTATTGCAATACTGAACTGAGAAAAAACGATATGCGTGGAAACTTCGCTGGGCTTGTTTCAGGTCTTGTTATCATCGGATCTATAATGGCACAGGCTGATGAAAATCTTGCAGAAGACTTCTCCAAGTCTCCGGAGACGAGTTGGGACTACGTTGCCGACACCGTCATGGGAGGAGTTTCTTCAGGACAGGTGCAGTTTCGTTCGGAACGTGATGTTGCGTTCGCCCGGTTGACCGGAACCGTCAGCACAAAAAACAACGGCGGCTTTATCCAGTTCCGACGCAAGTTGTCTGATCGACCAGATGAGGGTGTATCGGGCGTCAGGCTGTTGGTACGGGGGAATGGCGGGCAATACTTCGTCCACCTCAGGACACGTGGCACGGTTCTTCCATGGCAATACTATCAGGCCGCGTTCGCAACTTCTGACAACTGGACCGAAGTCTGGTTACCTCTCTCAGGCTTCAAGGCTTCAGGTGCCATGTTGCGCGCTATTCCCGTTGCTGACGAAATCACCTCAGTTGGAGTTGTAGCCTACGGGAGAGATCACGAGGCCCGCGTAGATGTCAGCGAGATTGGTTTCTATTGAAGGTTTCCCAAGAGAGGGCTGCAATCTTCAAATAGGTCTGTTTGGAACCGCGCGGGATCTAAATTTACAAACCATCTTCCCGATGGAATACATTCCGTTGATGCCCGAGCATCAATATGGACAGGTCTGATCAGGCTGCTCAACAACAGCAACCGACATTGCCAATCCAATTGTCTTTGCTCATCGTTTCCAAGCGACTAAATTGGGTCCATGGAAGAAGTCACTCGACTGACCGAATGGATGATTACAGAAGGTCGCCGCTCCGGTGATCCTGTAAAGGTGGTGTCACAGTTTTGTTCCTCCTTGATCGAAGCCGGAGTGCCGCTATGGCGGGCAAACATTGGCCAGCGCTTTGCCAACCCATTGCTTATTGCCTGGGGGGTAGTTTGGACGCCTGAAGGCACCGACAGCTACGACGTCACGCATGAGACGATGTTGACAGATGGCTATGTCGGGAGTTCATTCGAGTATATTCTTGCGAACAGAAAGCCACTTCACAAAAGTCTACGGCGACTGGACTCGGAAACAGAGCATTCATCCTATCTTGAATTTGCAGAGCAGGGTGGCACCGACTACTACGCTACTTTGCTCTATTACGGCGATGGATCGCTGCATGGATGTACGTTCGTTACTCAGGCAAAGGATGGATTCTCGCCCGAACATCTTATGCTGATTGAAGCGGCCTTACCGGCCCTTTCTTCCGCCTTGGAACCTGTCACGATGCGAAAATCGTCTAAAGGTCTGCTTCGAACTTATTTAGGAGATGGACCTTCCGAGGCCGTCTGGAGCGGCAATATAAAGCGCGGAGAGCGAACAACTTTGGATGCCGTGGTGATGTTCTCTGATCTGCGAGGCTTTACAGCACTTTCCGAGACCTCTCCGGAAGAAGATATCTTCGACACGCTTAGCGACTATTTTGATCTGGTGGTTAAAGCCGTAGAGGACAACGGTGGAGACGTCCTGAAGTTCATGGGCGATGGCATCCTGTCGATCTTTACTATTGAAGCTCAAAAAGACCATGCCGACCGCTGCAGAATGGCGGCTCTTGCAGCGCAGAGTGTGTTGAGTGGTTTGAACGCTCTCAACACCAGACGAGACGGGCTTCAAAAACCGCCTTTGGATGTTGGTATTGGAATTAACGTTGGGCAGGTCAGCTATGGTAATATCGGCAGCCCCGGCAGGCTTGATTTCACAGTTCTGGGCGGGGCGGTGAACGTTGCAAGCCGAATTGAAGGTTTAACAAAATCAACTGGTCGGAGAGTGTTGGCGACGTCAGCCGTTGCAAGTGCTGCTCCGAACATGTTCGTTAGCTGTGGGGATCACGAAATACGTGGCCTTGCGCAGCCCATTGAATTGTTCTTACTCACTGAAGATGCACAATAATCAGCTGTAGTTATTCAAAACAATCTACCTTCGGCATCTTACGAGATTAGACGATCGCTAGAAATGAAACACAAAGCGCAAAAATCCACTAAGGCGCGGCACGCTGAACGTAACTGTTTGCGTAACCGGAAAACGGGACTTGCCCGTTGTCGTTCAGCTTCCCTGGAATAATGAACATGGCCATTGACTTTGGTAGCAGGCATTTTCCCGCCAGCATTTGATGAAATGAATATCTAGTCTGTATTAAGAATTGGATATTGGGAAATATCTGCGACTGATGTCCTATTTCTTTTTTGCTGCCATCTTCGCAGGCGCCGGTGACGGCCAAGCGATCAGGTAGTTTGCAGAAACCTAAAGCTGGGACCCAATTGGTAAAATACTTAATAACCCGGCAACTATGTGATCCCAGGCCGATCCTGTCGGCTCGAATTGGTACTCAAGAATGGTGCCATCATTGGCTCTTGTCGTCCATTTAAGCTGGCCAGCTTGCTCGAGCGTCACGTTATATGTGTATGCGGGTAGTGCGTCGTCCAAGGCTCCCATCGTCTGCGCAGTCAATGCTGGCGAGTCAATCAGAATTCCCATCTCGGTGTTGATGTTGACAGATCGCGGATCCCAGTTGAATGAACCCACGAACAAGTACTGGTCATCAATTGCAAATGCCTTGGAGTGCAGGCCTGACCTGGACTGAGCCCAGTTAATACCGCGGCGTTGGACTTGATAAGCGTCGGGTCGCAGCTCGTAGAGTTCTACTCCACCGCGTAGCAGTGCTCGGCGTTTCTTGGCGTAGTGTGCGTAAACGGGTGCGACGTCGTTAGATGCAAGTGAATTGGTTACAACCTTTACGTCGACCCCACGGTTCTCGAGTTCGGTCAGCCATTTCACACCGTTGTTGCGTGGCACGAAGTAGGCGGACACGATGTTCACTTCACTGCTGGCATTCTCAAAGTACGGAAGCAATTGAGATGCAAGAACGGGACCTGAGTTCTCGAGGCCCGCGGCCTTTGAAGGCGGATCAGCATAAAGTTTCGCTGGCAGCCAATCCAGTAACAGGGCGCCATCCGCGAAGTTCTCTTTTGCCGACTTTCTGAGCGCTGCGCCGTACTGCGTTTGCTTCGCTTCCTCGACGAGCTCATTCAACCTGCTGCGTGCATCGCTCAGGTCAAATTCTTCGGGTTCTCCGACCACCACGCGAGCCGGAACAGCGAATTCGCTGTTCCAGTAAGCGTCAAAGCTACCTGACACTTCGCGTACAACTGGGCCTGCGGCCAGCACATCCAGATCAGCATAGTTCATTTCTTCCCGCGCCAAAAAATACTCGGCACCGATGTTTCTCCCACCCACAATCGTAAACACGTTGTCTGCTGTCATGGACTTGTTGTGCATTCTGCGATTGATGCGTTTGAAATCAGTCAGACCCGCGATCAAAAGGCTCTGATCTCGCCAGAACGGGTTGAATAGCCTTATTTCAATGTTTTTGTGATTGTCCAACGCGGCGGTCATCGCGTCGTAGCCGGACGTATCCATATCATCCAACAACAGCCTGACACGAACACCTCGATCCGCCGCTTGCAATAGGCTGGCAGCGAACAGGTGACCGGTTGGGTCGTCGTGCAGAAGATAGTATTGCGCGTCTATCGTTCGCTCGGCCGCAGTGGCCAACAACAGCCGTGATACGAGCGCTTCTTCTCCATCACTGATCAGCTTGATGCCTGACCGACCGTCTTTAGGATCCCCAAGGCGATTGGCCGCCTGACCCAGAGCAGTGCTGGAATTTGCCGGTAGCGCAGCAGATACAGTCTTTTCATACGTGCGGGTTTTCGGAGCGCAAGCGACAAGAAACAGCGCGCAATAAACACTAATCACGAACTTCCACAGCGCCATTGGCTTTCTCCAACCCTATGCCCTAGGTGACTACGCCCGAGCACGCGATTGCAAGTTTGTTCTATGAAGCCTGAGGTTGTTTCGTTCGCTAGTGTTGATTTCGTAACTCTCACATGCGCCATGTTGTTGGTTTGCGATTTCGACACACCCCTAGTTCCAACGGAATATGGCAGAACCCAGATGCGTCGAACCACACCGCTCGTAACCAGTTTCCGTGTTATAAGTCTTTGATCAGGTAAAATGATGCTCTCTGATTTTGGAAGTTTAGGTGCTCTTAGCATTGACGTGTTACGATTCCGCCCCACAGTTTTGATGCAGATTTTCGGAGCATCCTGAGTGTTTGTGAGGACCACCGCCTTAGTGATTTTTGCTGTGTCGACCCCGGCCACGGCATTGCAGCTTCGCGAAACAGGGCGTTATGAACTTAATCAGCCCGCAAGTCTTGACTACGATCCGACCTTTTGTGGGTTGTGGATTGCGAACGAGGGGCCCGAGGCAATTCTCGTTACATTGCAAGGTGATGAATTGCGCCGTATATCCAGCGATCTCTTTCGGATCAAAGCAATTGCTGTTGAAGGGGATCACTTGTTGCTGGGCGATGGTCTCGGCAGTCTTCAACGTGTCACCAAGGACGGATCACGCCTGGGAGCACCCTTCGAATTGGAAGGTGGTTTCGCGGATACGGAAGGAATTGCGATCAACGCCAAGGGACAGATCGTGACCGTAGAGGATGACCCCGAACGGTTGTCGTGGTTCACTTCAGAGGGTGCTTTGACGGCGAGGTTGGATACCATGAAGCTCTCTCCTCCCTTGAGTGAGGCGCAGGGGATCGCGATTGATCCGCGTACCGGCCACATGTTGATTGTTGATGACTGGGAAGGGTCAAACAGCCTGTATGAGTTCACGGCAGATGGCCAACTTCTCGCCCAGCAAAGTTTGTTGGAATTCGGAACCGATCCAGAAGGCATCGCCATTAGGCCGGGGTCCAATCAACTGTTCGTTGCATTCGACGGCGGCGCGAAGATTGTGACATTTGACTACACGCCCACTTTGCCTGAAGGATCGCCGCCGCTCCCGCCAGGCGCGGATTGCATGATGTTCTGAAAATTTGGTTGCTTGCTTCGGCTGGCGCAGGTTTCGGCTAGTCGCGCTCGCTGTCCAAAGTTTCGCGTATGAGCGTCAGTTTAGGCAATGATTCATGGAATGGTTCAGGCCCGATTTCGGACAAAACTGGAGCCAGGGATTCCGACATCCGCTCCATACAAGCTTTCAAAAACTCCGCGCCTTGCGGTGTAGGCCGAGCAATTTTCGAACGTTTGTCATTGGGGTTGGCTTCAAGAGTAACCAGGTCATGATTTTCAAGACTGGAGAGTATGTGCGTCATCGAAGTTTTAGGCACTTGAAACGCGTTCGAAAGTTGCTGTGGAGTTTCACCCTCGGGACGCCGTACCAGATGGCCCAAAATTCCGAATTGAGTCGCCGTCATTCTACCAGGCAAGAACGCTTCCAACTTGGTCGAGATCAACTGATTGATGATCCCGACCTCGGTGAAGAACCGGTAAACTTCGTTGGTCTCATCTTCAGGCTTCATTCAGAATTCGTGTCTCCAGCGGCCAGCGTGGTGTGGGAATTGGTTCAGGTCCATACCCCAAACGCAGCAACATTTGCACCGTGTGGCCCGGTGACGCAAGAAGCTCATGCGCCAGAGCGTACTCATCGGCCATCTCAGGATACTCTTGAAGTGCCTGGCTGACCGGATGAACGCCTAGGCCCATTTCGGTTGTCTTCAGGTAGAAACGCATCAACTGACGTCCTGCATCAAGTTGATCGCTTCGCGTATTTGTGGCTGTCGCGAGGACTGCGTATTGCGGCGTCGCATCTAGCATGGCGAAGTATCCTCGCATGTGTGATTGAGTGCCTGGGTGGTCAACGTTCATCAGGGTCTCGTTGTCTAATAGGCCAGTAAGTCGCAGCGTTTCCAGAAACGGATCGCGTAACTCAATCCCGTCCGGGTTGGCGTTGATTTCTCCTTTCCCGATCCGCATGAGGTCCACGGATTCTTTCAAGGTCTGCGGTGTTCGCATTTCGATTTCAAAAGCGCGTTTCGTGAGGTCTCGAATACGAACCACCAAATCTTCATCGGTAATCAAAGTTGCATAGTTGCCAAGCGTAGACACTTGATCGGCAGAGAGGCGCTGTTCTGTGTACGGTTCTTTGTTGGAATGCCGTTTGAGGATTTGATCTGAGAGTGGATCGGATGCCCCGCCAAATACAAACATCGCTTCTGCGATAGGTCCGTCATTCCCACCTGGCAGTAACTCGACCTCTGTATCAAACCCCTGTGCACCTGCTGCCAGAACCATCGTCTCAACAAATGCGCCGAGGCCAATATAGAGCTGGCGGTGGTAAGGATCGGTTTCAGGAAGCTCACGTTCAGGATCACGGTGGATGCGCACTTTGTCTTGCCCAACCAACTCGATCAGCCAAGGTTGCAAATTGTGCGGATTGGGGGCGAGAATTGCGTAGGACAAAGCAGCCTTGCGTGGGTCATCATACGGTTTTGGCGTCCACGGAGCTAAAGCTTCATGGGGCGTACGTGTCGTGAGAAACCCAGCCGCGCCCGTTGCCGCCAGTATTGTGCCTCCGCCTAGAATCTTGAGAAAACGTCTTCGGTTTGGCATCTTGACTCTCCAATAGTACGATATCGAACTAAATTAATACGAAATCGTACTATTTCAACCCCAATCGATGCAGTGATTGTTTGAGCGACTAGAAAAAAGAAAATCAGAGCAGCCGGAGGCAACTGCGGGTTGCCGTTATCGACAAGTATTCGGAGCGCCTTTAGTACCGGAAATCAGCAGTTACTTTAGATGATTAATGGCCGGATACGAGAAGATCAGAGGCTGTTGAGCCGATGCTTTTCGAGTATCTCGCAAAGCATAGCCTTGGCTTGCAGCCTGTGTTCTCGATGACGTTCACGGGCGACATCATGACGACCTTCACTAATCGCTTGGAAAACAACCCGATGATCTTCATTGGATTTGACGGGCAGGGGTCTGATGAACAAGGTCGTTGCGCGCGCGCGGCGCACCTGGTCGCTCATCATGGCGACAATCGCTTCGACCCGTTTGTTGCCGCCCAACCGAACGAGCTCTTGATGAAACAACTCATCGGCCTCGGCCCAGGCTTCAAGATCTTCGGATTCGATGGCTCGGTCCATCTTCGCAATTGACCCAGCAAGTACCGAAAGTTCATCTTCTGAATAACCCGCTTCGGCAGCGCGTTGTGCAGCGAGGCTCTCGAGCTCCGTCAGGATGTCGTAGATTTCACGCATATCGTCTGATGAAACCGGCAGTATCCGCACGCCTTTGCGGGGCCGCATTTCCAGCAACCCCTTGCTTTCCAACATGAGCGCGGCTTCCCGTATCGGGGTGCGGGACATACCAAGGGTTTCGGCGAGTTCCGACTCCAGGTGGTCCGTTCCGGCTGCAAGTTCGCCGGACAGGATCATCTGCCGCAAATCCCTGACGGCGCGTTGCGTATTGGAAAGAGTTTTTGCGTCTTGACCCTTCACGGCGTCTCCAGGTTGATCTTTCGTCCTTCCGCAGCCGAGAGATAGATGCTCTCTTCGATGCGGATCACGTCCAAATAGTCTCGAGCCGTGTTTTCCAGCGGCGTGCCCTTTACAAGGCCTGAAACGACGTGACTTTGCAAGGCGTGGACGCAATCGCCGCCAAATCCATTATGATCGCTTGGACGTAGAATTTGCTGCTGCGCCTGCTTTCCAAAAGCGCGGAGTTCAACTGAACCATCGCCGTTAAGAACCAATGATCCTGTTGTTCCTTCAATGAGGGCTTCACCCATAGTTTGACGCAGGTTTTTGGCGCTGTGGTCAAGACATCTGTTCCCATCGAACAGAGCTTTCAAACCGTTGGGATGATCAAGCAGGATATAGCCGGCATCCTCACCCGCGATAATGGGGTTCACTTGGCGCAAGTCCGCATAAACTGCGCTGGGCGCATCGAACAAGAATCGGAATGTGTCTACCCAGTGAACTGCTGTTTCATGAACCAGGAAACGCGGCATGTCCTGAAAATACGGCTGCCGGTCAAGATAGGCGCGTGGTCCTTGTCCGTCGCCAGGCCGAAGCCGGAAAGTAGCTTGTAGAGGTGTACCAATTCGACCCTCGGTCATCGCCTCTTTGATCGCGCGATACCAAGGTTGAAAGCGAAAGTTCTCGTGTACAACAATAGTTGCTCCTACCGCTTCGGCCTCTGAAACAATTTTCTCAGCTTCATGCAACGACATGCAGAAAGGTTTTTGGCAGATCAACCACTTTATTCCAGAGTGCAGCGCCGTTCGGATGGCATCGGCCTGCGCAACAGGCGGAAGGATGATGTCCACGAGATCTGGTTGTTCCGCCTCCAGCATTTTTGATAGATCATCGTAAGCGGCCAGTCCTGTTTCTTTCGCCTTTTTGATGTCACGGTTGCAGGATGCAATCGGAACCGCTCCGGGCATTCGAGACCAGCTTTCGTAGTGGAACTTGCTGAAATACCCCGCACCTACGCACGCGACCGTGATGGCTTGTTGAGTATTCATGCCAGCAATGCTTCCAATACCGATGAGGCTGCGTCCTGCGTTCCGGCTGTGCCACCTAGGTCACGCGTCAGGTTTTGACCGCTCTCAGTCACCTTTTCCACGGCTTCCCGTAAACGTTCGCCATCTTTGGACAGTTCTGGATGATTATGGGTCAACCCTAACCATTCAAGCATCATTGCTGCAGACAGGATCATCGCGAAAGGATTGGCGATGTCTTGTCCCGCAATGTCCGGAGCAGAGCCGTGACAGGGTTGGAACACGGCGTGGTTCAACCCGATATCTGCTGAAGGAGCCAATCCAAGACCGCCCATAAGGCCGGCGCCAAGGTCAGAAAGGATGTCGCCGAACATGTTTTCAGTCACCAAAACATCGAATTCCCAAGGCTTCTGCACCATCCAAAGCGCAGTGGCATCAACATAAGCATGGTCTGCCTGCAATTCGGGATGGTTTGCAGCTTCTGCATCAAACATCGATCTGAAGAACGCAAAGGCGCGGAATACATTGGCTTTGTCGACACATGTAACTCGACCCCGACCGCGCCCGGTTCTTTTGCGGTTCTGGGCGAGTTCAAACGCAAACCGGAACAGTTTTTCGGAAACCTCACGAGTGATCAGCAGAGTTTCACGTGCTTCGTGTTCGGTAACTTCTCCAGCGCCTTGGGTGAAGAACAGTCCTTCTGTGCTTTCGCGTATCAAGACAAAGTCGATCTCTTTTCCGGGAGGCAGCGCCAAGGGGGTCATTTGTCCGCTGTTTACCTTTACTGGTCTTACACCAGCGAAAAGTCCCAGTTGCTTCCGCAGGTCGATCTGTGGTGAAATCTCGGTTCCGTCAGGGTAGCGAACATCCGGCAAACCCATTGCAGATAGCAGAATCGCATCAGCCTTGCGTGCAGTTTCAAGTGAACCAGTCGGAAACGATTCTCCAGTTTTGGCGTAGTGGGCTGCGCCCGCCGGAGCGTCTGTAAACACCAGTTCGTAGGAAGGACCGCCGCGCGAGAGCTGACGCAGAATTTCAAGCGTAGGGGCCATAATTTCCGGGCCGATTCCGTCCCCGTGGAACACTGCCACATCATAACTTTTCTTCATCTTAGCCCGCTTCCTTCCCGTTTCGCATTCATAGCGCGATAGCAGCTTTCACTACAGTCCGTTGACAACGCATTCTTTAATGTATACGCAAATAAATGCAATAATAAACGCAAAGATGTTTGGGAGGACTTGGAAATGAAACTGAAGCTAGGGCAGTTGGCGGCCGCAGCCGTGATTGCAACCGGGATTTCAGGGGCTGCTACCGCGCAGGATTACCCTTACCGTGATATCACCACAGCTGTGGTCTGGGGGGCCGGTGGCGGCACGGACACGATCAACCGAATGATCATGGCCGAAATGGAAAAACACCTTCCAGTCTCGATCAATGTGATCAACCAAACCGGTGGGGTCGCAGGCTCCAACGGCATGGTCTACGTCATGAACCAACCAGACGATGGCTATACACTGGTTGGTCTGTCTGAATCGAACGTCACCGCTGCTGTGCAGGGTGGTTGGGATAAGAAATTTGACTTTTGGTATCCGTTTATTGTTGGCGGATCACCCGATCTGATCTCGGTTCCGGCGGACAGCCCTTACAATACTCTGGAAGAACTGGTCGACGCTGCCAAAGCCGCTCCTGGCACTATTCCCGCTGCCGCGTCCGGCGCGGGTTCGATCCACCACTTGAATCTTCTCGCCATCGAGAAAGGGTCCGGTGCAGAGTTCAAGTTTGTTCCATACAAAGGCTCAGCGCCCGGGCAGGAAGCGGCGATAGCAGGTGAGGTTGCGTTGGTTGTGACTTCGCTGGCTGAACAAGCTCCTTTGATCGAAGGCGGACAGTTGAAGCCACTTGCGATGTTGACACCGGAAGATGCGCAGATTGCCGGAGCTACAGTGCCATCTGCCTTTGGCATCTATGACGGTCTCGACAAGTATCTGCCACTAAAACAAGCCATCGGATTTGCCGTTCACAGCTCGGCTGGAGATGATGTGAAGGCGGCCCTCGGCGAAGCGTTCGAGCAGGCGATTGCATCCGATACCGTCGCTGAATGGGCTGAGGCAAACAATTATGATGTCGGTGGTCAACACGGCGAAGAAGCTCAAGAATTGTTTGCGAACCTTGAGGCTACTTTTGCCTATACCTTGCAAGATTTGGGCGCTGCCACGGTCGATCCAGCCTCGCTGGGTATCGAGAAGCCCTAATCCGATCAACTTTGGAAGGGCGCGTCTGATCGCGCCCTTTCCTCTAGGAGGCAGGCATGGACAAAATCGACGAAACACTGGTCATGCGGACCCGCGATTTCTGGGCTGCGATTGTTCTAATAACAGTGTCCGTCTTTTTCCTTTGGAAGACGTTGGACATCCCACTTTGGGGTGAAAACCGCGCAGGTGTAAGTGGGTCGGACTGGTACAACTCGGCTGCAATTGTACCGTTGTTCATCTTCTGTGGATTGCTTGTGTTGTCCTTCGTCTTGCTGGCTAATTCGATCCGCTCAGGTGGAGCCCAGAACGCACTCACGGCTTTGGGGATTGGATGGGATAAGTCGGAAGCCTATCGAGCAACAACAATAGGCCTGATCCTTCTTGCATACGTCGTCGGGCTGGTTCCCAGAGTGGACTTCATATTGTGCTCGGGGTTACTGATTACAGCTTTGACTTACGGCTACTACGGCGGTCACGCGCGGCGTGCTTTGGTAGCCTGTATCGCAGTTGTTTCTGCCGGGGTTTTTGCGTTCGCCGTGTTTCCCGCGCAGGCGGAATGGAATGCACACGGTGATGATTGGTTTACACTGGCCCTATGGGTCTCGCTATCACTTGTGGTGTTGATCAAATCGGCTTCTGAACGCGTTTTGCGGTTTGTGCCAGTCGTCGCAATACTGGCCCCGCTGATCCTCGTCTGCGCGATGGCCTTTATTTTCCGACAGAACGTGCCCGCGCGCGGGGGGCTGATCTTCAAGCAAATCGAATACCACTACTACGTGACGCTTCGTCCGTTATGGAAAGACTGACCGGATGGACTTTATCCTTTCGCAACTGGCTGGGTTTGGGACCGCATTCGTTGGTCTGGCAGTGGACCCGCTGACCTATCTGTATTTGATTGCTTCCGTGTTCCTAGGCATCACGTTCGGCGCATTGCCCGGCCTGACCGCAACGCTGGCAGTGACGATCCTGACGGGATTTTTCGGCAACAAGATCCCATTGGACTATTCGCTTATCGCTTTGCTCGGGGCCTATGTCGGCGCGATTTACGGCGGCTCTTACCCGTCTATTCTGCTGAACATACCTGGCACAGCAGCCAGCGCGGCGACGGCCATGGATGGCTACCCTCTGGCCAAAGCAGGTCGAGGGGGCGAAGCACTTGGTCTGACCACAACGGCCAGCTTTATCGGTACGGTTATCGGGACGATCACGCTTTTGATTTTTGTCTGGGCACTGCTTTTGGTTTCGAAGAACATCGCGAGTCCGGAAAAAGCACTCTTGGCTTTGTTTGGCATCCTTCTATCTGGCACACTTATGAGCGAGGATCTGGTGATCAAGGGATGGATCGCCGGTCTGATCGGGCTTGCAATGTCTATGGTAGGGCTCGATCCGCTTCTGTCTGAGCCGCGCTATACTTTCGGCTGGTCTTACTTATTGAGCGGGTTTCAGGTTGTGCCCGTTTTGATGGGGGCTTTTGCGATACCTCAAATCATCGACGGTCTAAGGCATGTTGAAGCCGGGAAAGTTCTGGCACTGAAGGGCCGTATTCTTCCAAACCTTCGCTCTATTCGACGCTACCTGCCGACCATAGGCCGTTCAGGGGTAATTGGGACCGGGGTGGGAGCGCTTCCTGGCGTGGGCGAAGATGTCGCCGGTTGGGTCAGCTACGGTGTCGGCAAGACCGTATCTGCCGAGGGCGACAAGTTCGGAAAAGGTTCATTGGAAGGTCTGCTATGCTCTGAAACAGCAAACAACGCCTGCATTGGGGGCGCGCTAATCCCGCTTTTGGTTTTGGGCATTCCCGGTTCGCCACCCGCCGCGGCTTTGATGGGGGCTTTCAAGATCAACAACGTGATCCCGGGCCCCACGATAGACCCCGAGATCATTCTGCGCGTAGTCGCAATCCTAGTGCTGGCATCCCTGACTATGTTCTTGATGGGCCTGTTCACTGCTCGGGTCTTTATCAAAATACTCGCCATACCGCAGACCATCTTCTTGCCGGTTGTGATGGTTCTGACAACAATCGGGTCCTTCAGCGTCGGTGGTGGCATCAATGATCTCTACCTGATGCTTGGTGTCGGCGCCGTCGCCTATTTTATGAACCTGATGAAGTACCCAATCGCTCCATTGGTCATTGGGGTTATACTGGGAAGCCTGTTTGACGAAACTTTCCGCCGATCGCTGTTCTTGTCGGACGGGGATCTTTCTGTCTTCTTTTCGCGACCCGGTGCGGCCATTCTACTTGTGCTCAACGTTGGTCTGATCCTCAGCCAACTGCCTGTGGCAAAGCGCGCTTTCTCACGTCTGAAAGGACTTTCCGTCTGATGTTTGTGGTTACCGTTACCTTCACTCTCAAGCCCGGTACGAGAGAAACCTTTTTGCCGCTAATGGTCGAAAACGCTTCAACCTCTTTGCGTGAAGAACCCGGATGCCAGCAGTTTGACGTTTGCCTCGGCGACGATCCCGAGACAGTTTTTCTCTATGAGGTTTATCATGACAGCGTGGCCTTCTCCGCCCACCTGGAAAGCGCGCATTTCCAGTCCTTCGATACGGCTGTGGCTGATATGATCGCCACCAAGACTGTTCACCAGTATTCCGAGGTCATCCGATGAACGATTGGGAAATTCACGCCGTGAAATACGCGGATCGCAATGCCCGCACTCGACGCGACAGCTTCATATTGGATGACAATCACGATGCACCTCACGCGATGGACTATTTCGTTTGGGTGCTCAAGCGTGGCAACAAAGTTATACTGGTCGATACCGGATACGACGGCGACGAGGCAGCCGCCCGTGGTCGTCCCATTGCGATGGACCCACGCGAGGCTTTGCGCCCATTAGACATCATGCCTGAAGCGGTGACCGAGGTTATCGTGACCCATCTCCATTATGACCACGCTGGGGGGCTGCATATGTTCCCAAATGCGAAGTTGCACATGCAATCGGCGGAAATGGCCTTCGCCACAGGTCCCTGCATGTGCCACGACCACTTACGCGCGCCTTTCTCGGCGGGCCATATCTGCGAGGTCGTAAAGCGCCTCTATACAGGCAAGGTCGTGTTCTACGACGGAGAGGCCGAGATAGCAGATGGGGTGACCGTACACTGTATCGGCGGGCATTCGCGGGGGTTGCAATGTGTTCGTGTAAGAACAGCAGCCGGGTGGATGGTTCTGGCCTCGGATGCCTCGCATTACTACGAGAATTTCATGGCGCGAAAAGCTTTTCCCATCGTTGTCGATTTGCAGGACATGATGGATGGTTTCAAGACCCTAGAGAGGTTGGCCTCACATCCTCGACTTATCGTGCCCGGCCATGATCCACTTGTGCGCGAGATTTTTCCCGTCGGAGCAGCACCGCACATCCATAGGCTGGATCCAGGGCCGACGAAGGACATTAAGATATGCTAATCGGCGTCATAGCGGACGATTTCACTGGTGCGAGCGACATTGCGAACACCTTGGCAAAGGGCGTCGAGCCGGAAGGTGGATTAAGAACCGCGCAGTTTCCAGGTATTCCGGATACCCCGGCCGACAAAGAGATCGAAGCGGGTGTCGTCTCACTCAAGATCCGCACTGCACCTGTCGAAGAATCTGTTGCGGACAGCCTGCGAGCCCTGCGATGGCTTAAAGATCAAGGATGCCGCCAGTTCATCTTCAAGTATTGCTCGACCTTTGACTCCACTAGGCAGGGAAATATCGGCCCGGTTGCGGAAGCGTTGGCCAACGAACTGGGCGCGCAAAAGGTGGTTTTCTGTCCGGCCTTTCCGACAACGGGGCGCACCATCTATCACGGCCATCTATTTGTGCTCGGCAAGCTGTTGAACGAGTCCGGGATGGAAAATCACCCTCTCACTCCGATGACGGATGCCGACATCAAGCGTTGGTTGCAGTATCAGATCCAAGAAGCGGTTGGGTTGGTTTCAATTGACGCCGTGACGCAAGGACCAGAGGCGATTGCTACTGCTTTGCGGAACGTCGACGAACGCTTTGTGATCGGTGATGCGATTTCGGACGAGGATTTGCTGGCCTGGGGCGAGGCTCTGAAGGATGCCCAGCTCATTACTGGGGGATCTGGGATAGCGCTGGGGCTACCCAAGAACTTCGTCAGAAAAGCTTCGTCCAAAAGTGCTGGCGGTGTATTCACAGGTATCGCTGGGCCCGCCGCTATCCTTGCAGGGTCTTGCTCAGGTGCGACCCGTGGTCAGATCGATGTTCATGCGAAATCCCATCCGACCTTCGCCATTGACGTTCCGGGTGTTATGTCCGGGGATGTGACTATGCAAACGCTTCTGGATTTCTTTGAAACGCATCCGGGTCAGGCACCGCTCGCCTATTCATCGGGAAGCCCGGATGATGTGCGCGCGGTACAAGGTCAATTTGGCCAAGAAGCCGTGGCGGAAAAGCTGGACAATCTCTTTGCAGATACCGCGCGCGAGCTTGTTCAGAAGAGCTACAAGCGATTGGTGGTTGCCGGAGGGGAGACGTCGGGAGCTGTCGCCAAGGCTGTCTCTGAGGCACTGGGGTCACCGGCCATGTCAATTGGGCCAGAGATTGACCCGGGCGTACCAGTCCTGAGCGTTGGAAAAACTAAACCCATTGCGCTGGCTCTAAAGTCTGGAAACTTTGGCGCTCCTGACTTCTTCGCTGAGGCCCTCAGAATGATGGAGGTTGGCAAATGAGTTCCGAAGAACAGGCGCTGCGAAAGCAGATGTCGGACCTGTGTGCATCTCTGTTTGCGCGCGGATTTTCCGTCGGCACTGCGGGCAACGTCTCTGCTCGTCTGCACGACGGCATCCTCATGACGCCAACGAATACGACCTTGGGCGATATCGACCCCGAGCGCATCGCCAAGATTGATTTGAATGGCAACCACGTCTCCGGCGACAAGCCGACCAAGGAGGTCTTTCTGCACAAAGCCTTTTATGAGACGCGGCCAGAAGCTGGTGCAGTGGTGCATCTGCATTCGACCTGGGCCACTGCACTGTCTTGTCTGGAAGACACCGATCCTGACGACTGTATTCCACCGCTTACGCCATATGTGGTTATGCGTGTCGGCACAGTCAAACTGGTTCCATACGTCAAGCCGGGCGACCCGACGTCCGGTGATTTGATCCGCGATCTGGATGGCAAATATAGTGCGGTTCTGTTGGCCAATCACGGTCCCGTCGTATCGGGAGAGGATCTGTTTTCAACGGTCTCTGCAGCAGAAGAGTTAGAAGAAACAGCCAAGCTGCTCGTGACACTGCGCGGCCTGCCAACCCGCCTACTGGATGCAGAACAAGTCGCAGAACTCAAAGAGACTTTCGGAAGGATTTGATCTGGCACCAAAATGGTGCGTGTGCAAACTATCGGGCAAATCGTGCAAAGTTATCCGGTGACTTACCTCAGCAGATCTCAAGCGATACAACCCAGCAAACGATTGGCGGAGAACGAGTTTTTTATAAGGCCACGTTCACCACTATAGACGGTACTGATAACTATGTCCTCTACCCTTTAGAGGTATCGACGACAGCGGGTGACTATTATGGCGGGGCAAGTAGCTGGTTCTTTTCGACGACCAGGCCTTGCTAGAAGGCGTTCCGCTTGCATTAGCCAGCATAAGCACAAACAATCCGAACAAGATGAATTACGTGTGCTTAGTCGATGGAACAGCAATCGAAACAGCCACAAGTAGCGTAATTGTTGAAGGCCTCTCAGGCGGTGATGAGATGATCCAGGCGGATGGGAGACCAGTTAAGATTTGATGGGTTGGCGCTAATGATGTGAGCCTTGCAGAATGCCTTGCAAATCAGAAGCTTTGGCCTGTGAAAGATTGATATGACTGCGCTTGGACGCGGAATCCCGAATTGTGATCTCTTTGTCTCGCAACAACACTAAGTTTCTAGCGGCCAAAACGGACTTTCGCCGCGGTAGAACGAATGTCGGTTTTTGGATTTCAGAAACTTAATGAGCGCTGATCTTCCCCGGTATTTTCCCCTTGTTTATGCTGTGTTTGCCTTAGTAATTGGACTTTTTTGAACCAGTGATAAGTTCATTATTGACAATTTTGGACGCCATTTTACAGAATCGGCCATGATCCATCCAATTGATCGCAAGTTAGATATCGTTGTCCTGGTGAGTCCGCATTTCAATGTTTCGGCGACTACGTCTTTCGTGGATCCTTTCAGAATAGCCAATTACCTGACAGGTTCGGCTCGATTTTCTTGGACCTATGTCTCGGACCTCGGTGGACCAGTTGAGTCTAGCAGCGGCCTTGTCGTTGACACTGACCCATTGGCGGCCGTGACGGGGCGCAAGCCCTGGTTGGTTCTGGTGAGTACAAGTTGGTCACCTGAACGTCACGGAACATCTCAGTTTAAGGTGGCCCTTCAGAAGTGGGAGGCGTGCGGAGCAATCGTTGGCGGCTTGGATACTGGTGCGATTGTTCTTTCGGCTGCTGGACTGCTTAAAGGCAAGACAGCGACGGTTCACTATGAGCACATCGATGCCTTTGCTGAAATGGCCCATGATACCACAGTGTCAGAGAACATGATTGTTATGGATGGAAAGATGTTCACTTGTTGCGGGGGTTCCGCAGCGACTGATCTGGGTTTGCGGTTTGTGCACTCTGTCGATGGTGAGAGTATCGCCAATGCATCTGCGCGATATCTTTTTCATCACAATGTACGCGGTGAGGGCCAATCACAGAACCCCAAAGACGTGGAGCCACTGGGGTATGTCACCTCTGGGGTGGTAAGGGACGCGATCGACTTGATGGAGGCACATTTGGAAGCCACTTTGTCGATCCCTGAAATATCAGCGAGGTTGAAGATTTCGCAACGACAACTTAGCAGATTGTTTCGGCAATATGTCCAGAAGTCGCCGATCGAGTACTACCGTGACATACGCCTTGATCGCGCGCGTGGACTAGTAACCCAAACAGAGTTGAAATTCAGCGAGATTGCAGAAGCATCAGGATTTAACGGGCAAGTTCATTTCAGCCGGGCATATCGAAGCCGTTTTGGCCTCACACCAACTGCAGACCGTATTGAAGGCCGTACTCCATTCGAGTTCCGCGCGTGGCCAATGTTCAAGCCTGATATTAAGTCCGAAGGTGTTGGGTAGCTTTTTGCATCGCCGTAAGCATCTTGTCGCGTTGCGCTGATAACTCTTCGGTACTTTGCCCCTGAGTTTGATCGTTAATGCCATCGACCAGTTTATTGATTACATCCTCATCAAGACGAGGGTTGCCCAGGTCATCCCACCAGCCATTGAATGTATCCTTGAAATGGTCACAGAAGGCCCGCAGACCGCCGTCGCCTGCACCCAGGTGGAAAAGCGTCGTCGGACCCATCGCGGCCCACCGCAATCCGGGGCCGGCCCACATCGCTTTATCGATGTCTTCGACACTGGCAACGCCTTCAATCGCCATATGGACGGCCTCGCGCCATACTGCAGCTTGTAAGCGGTTTGCGACGTGTCCGGGCATGCCCTTCTTGATCCGGATCGTGACTTTGCCCAGGTCTTCGTAGAACGTCTCTGTTCGGTTCAGAACATCTGAACCGGTGGCGTCGTTCGCTGTCAACTCGACCAGCGGAATGAGATGTGGCGGGTTGAACGGATGACCTAAGATGAGCTTACCCGGATCGCGCCATCCCTGTTGGAGAGCCTCGAGTGTTAGGCCGGATGTTGAGCTTGAAACTATTGCATCAGCGCTCAACTCTGGCTCAACTTCCGCATAGGTGGAATGTTTGATCGGCAACCGCTCGGGCACATTCTCCTGAATGAACTGCGCGTTTCGCACGGCCTCAGCTGCGGTCGGTGCAAAGGTGATCGCATCTCGGGTGGCGTGGCCAACTTGGCCCAATTCTTCCAACGCAGGCCACGCCATTTCAATGTATTTACGGACGGATGCCTCAGCGTTCGGATCGGGATCAAATACAGTCACACTGCGACCCGACGCGAGGAACAGCGCTGCCCAGCTTGCCCCGATGACACCGGCTCCGAGAATGGCGGTTCTTTCGATTTCCGACATCAGAACAGTCCCGGATTCAGGGGGGAGGCCGCTGTCATACCACCGTCCACAGTGAACAGTTGGCCAGTCGCAAAAGACGACTCGTCAGAAGCTAGCCAAACAGCCATCGCAGCAATGTCTACGGGCTTACCAAAGCGTTTGACCGCATGGCGTGCCAGCGCGTCTGATCTAGCCTTTTCTGGGTCATTGGCGAGTTCGAATGCTGCGTCCAGCATGCCCGTCTCAATCCATCCCGGGCAGATTGCATTGCAGCGCACCGCAGGTCCATGGTCCACCGCGATAGAGCGTGTAAGCCCATGCACAAAGGCTTTTGAAGCATTGTAGAGCGCCATCGATGGGTCAGCGGCATTGCCCGAGATCGAACCAATGTTGATGATCGAACCACCCTGAGACATTTTCGGAATAAAGGCGCGGCAACAGTTAAAAACGCCTCGTGCGTTTACTCCCATCACCAAATCCCAATCCGCGTCTGTGCTTTCGGTCACCGTTTTTTCGACCTGAACGCCGGCGTTGTTTACCAGGATATCTACCAGGCCGATTGTTCGGGCAGTACGTGCAACCGCTTCGGGATTGGATACATCCAGCGTATACCATGCTACGTGATCCGGTAGATCATCTGGCTTAGGGCCGCGCCCGCAGGTGGCGACAGCCGCACCTTCGGCTGCGAAGGCCTCAACGATGCCGCGACCAATGCCCTGTTTGCCGCCGGTAACAAAGGCGCGTTTCCCAGCTAACCGCATCAGTGTGCCACCATAACGTGACGGACTGCGGTGTAAGCATCCAGCGCATAGACCGACATATCGCTGCCCGTGCCTGAGCCCTTCATCGCGGCCCATGGCATCTCGGGGGTCGCAATCCCATGCGTGTTTACCCAGGTGAATCCATAGCGCAACTTGGACGTCATTTGCATTGCTCTCCCAACATCTCGTGTCCAAACCGATGAGGCCAACCCGTAAGGTCCGTTGTTGGCGGTCTTCAACGCATCTTCTGCCTCAGAAAAACGAGAGACAGTTACAACGGGTCCAAAAACCTCATTGCAGGCAATCTCTGCAGTGTTGTCGACATTGGCTATGACTGTCGGCTGGTAGAAAAAGCCGTCTTCTTCGCCAGAGGCCCCACCGGAAACGATTTCAGAGCTGCTGCGTGCGCGATCAACAAAACCCGCTACACGATCCCGCTGAGCCGCAGAGACAAGCGGGCCCATTTCCGTTCCTTCAGCTTTCGGTGCACCGATTTGGATCTGGCCAACCTGACCGGCAATCGCGGCCACAAGTTTGTCGTAAACACTGTCTGCAACCATCACGCGGCAAGGCTGTGCGCAATCCTGACCGGCATTGAAGTAGCTGCCATATCGGATCGTCTCGGCCACAGCATCGAGATCAGCATCATCAAAGACAATGACTGGCGCCTTGCCGCCCAATTCCAGATGAACGTGTTTAATTTTCTGGGAAGCAGCCCGCATTGCAGCCATGCCTGTCGCCGGAGAACCCGTAACACTGATCCCTTCCATCTGTGGGCTGTTCATCAGGGCATTCCCCACGCCGGGCCCGCGACCATGGATCACGTTAAGCACGCCTTTTGGCAGAACATCTTGTAACAGTTCTGCAAGTCGCAGAGTAGATAGCGGCGTGATCTCGGACGGTTTCAACACCACCGAACATCCTGCCGCAATTGGTGCAGCAATCTTCCAGGACGCCATCATCAGCGGGTAGTTCCAAGGGGCGATGGCGGCGACAGGGCCAATGGGGTCGCGCCGGATCATCGACGTATGACCCGCGACATACTCTCCAGAGGCAGACCCCATCATGGTGCGCGCAGCCCCGGCGAAAAAGCGAAAGACATCAATCGTCAGCGGCATTTCATCATCATGAGCCGATGGCCAGGGTTTTCCCACATCTAGGCTTTCAAGATCTGCCAACTCATGGCTGTTCGCCTCGATAACATCAGCTATCTGAAGCAAGATTGCAGCGCGTTCTGCAGGGGGCGTAACCGAAAAGGTCTCAAATGCCTCTGCTGAGCCGCGCACCGCCGCCTCGATCTGTGCATCGCTGGCTTCTTTTGCGGTACCAATAACCTCTCCTGTTGCAGGGTTCAGGATGTTCAAGGCGTCGCCGGTGCCTTCAACCATTTCGCCGTTGATCAACATGTTCGTCTGCATATGCGTCTCCTCAGAAGCCAACCTGATCGCCGCCTTTTAGTGCGAGCCGCATGCGCGCTTCTGCTGGCGTCGCGACCTTAAGGCCAAGGTTTTCAACGATTGATCGGATGCGCGTGACCTGTTCCGCGTTAGATTTTGCCAACTCACCCTTGCCGATGAACAGGCTGTCTTCGAGACCGACACGCAGGTTACCGCCCCGCATCGCGCTTTGGGTCGCAAATGGCATTTGGTGACGACCAGCGGCAAGGACCGACCATTCGTAATTCTCTGCTCCGAACAGCTTATCGGCTGTGTTGTGCATGTGAGTCAGATGGTCGGCATCCGCGCCAACTCCACCCAGGATGCCAAATACCATCTGAATGAAAAATGGCGGTTTGATCAGGCCCTGATCCACGAACCATTTGACGTTGTAGAGATGTCCAAGATCATAGCATTCGAACTCGAATTTGGTGCCATGATCGCCACCAAGTTTTTCGATGGCGTAACGAATTGTTTTGAAAGTGTTGGGAAAGATAAAGTCTTCCGTCATCTCCAAAAATGGTCGTTCCCAGTCGTGCTGAAACTCGGTGTATTTCTGCAGCATCGGAAAGATACCAAAGTTCATAGAGCCCATGTTGAGCGACGCCATCTCTGGGCTGGTAGACGTCGCCGCCAGCAGCCGCTCATCCATCGACATCCCCAAGCCGCCGCCGGTCGAGACATTCATCACAACATCGGTGGACTGTTTAATTACGGGTAGAAACTGCTTGAACAGCTCAGGTCGGGGATCGGGTTTTCCTGTCTCCGGGTGCCGTGCGTGCAGGTGAATGATTGATGCCCCTGCCTGGGCCGCCTCAATACTGGCCGTCGCAATCTCGGCCGGTGTAATCGGCAGATGCGGTGACATTGACGGCGTATGGATGCCTCCGGTCGGCGCGCAAGTGATAATGACTGGCTTGGGCATCAGAGTTTCATCTGCTGCACTTGTGCAGACAGCCCCCCGTCCAGAACCCACAACTGGCCAGAGGCATAGCGCGCCTCGTCCGAGGCAAGCCAGTTGACCAAATTTGCAATATCCGCGGGCGTCCCGTAGGTCCGCATTGGATGAACATCACGCACGGCCTTTTGCAGCGTTTCAATGTTGCCACCTCCTCCGCCGGATCCATCGCCGTTGAAGAAGCTCTGCAGCATTGGAGTGTCGATATAGCCAGGGCAGATGGCATTCACCCGGATACCTTCTGGGCCATGATCGCAAGCCATTGCGCGGGTCAAAGCGTGAACTGCACCCTTGGTCGCGCAATAGGCCGCAAGCCCAGGGTCTGCGATGAACCCGTCGTAGGAGCCAAAATTGATAAGGCTTGCGCTATTCCCTGTCTTCGCCGCTTCGCGCATTAGGGGGAGGGCGTATTTCGAGGTCAGGAACGTGCCCGTGGAATTAATCGCAAAGCTTTGATTCCATTCCTCCAACGTGGTCTCTTCAACCGTTTTTTCGATCTCGATCCCCGCCGCGTTCACTAGGATGTCCAACTTTCCGTGTGCGGCGCGCACATGATCCATCGCCGCAACCGAGTCTGCTTCTTGAGTCACATCCAGCTTAACAAAATGACTGCCATCATCGTCGTGTTGATCTAACGACCCTTCCGGTGTGAGGTCAGCGGCAAATACCGTTGCGCCCTCTCTTAGAAACCGAGCGACAATCGCGCGCCCGATTCCACCGCGGGCACCAGTCACGAGAGCAACTTTTCCGTTCAGCATCATTGGTTTCAATCCTTCAATGGCGGATAGCGGTAGCGGCGTGCAGCCACTGTCCAATCCAAATTGTTGCGTACATACTGCTGACTTGCATCGGACGGCGGGTTGTAGTCCCAAGGCTCGCTGGCACCGGCCTCCATCGCGGCATGTAATGCACGGCGCGATTTTTGCGTGGCGATTATCTTCTTTCGCAAAGCACTGCCGTCCCAACGCTCGACGACTTCAGCTGCAAAACGAGTTTTCGCGTCAGAGTAGCTTGGGTCCGAAGCTAAATTCTTCGTTTCCATCGGGTCAGCACTCAGGTCATAGAGCTGCGGTGGGTCGCTATCGCAATGAATATATTTCATGGGCCCGCGCCGGATCATGATCACAGGATAGCCCGTCATCTCGGCACAATATTCTCCGATCGCCTCATCAACTGGATCGTCTTCACCCCGAGCCAAAGGCATAAGGCTACGACCGTCGATCGGCTCTCCGATCATCGTCTCATCACCGCCGCCGATGTCGATAAATGTCGGCAACAGATCGACCAGTGACACCGCATTCTGCGCCGTTCCAACCGCAATGCCCGGCCCGGCCATGACTAACGGAACTCGCGCGGAGTGCTCAAAGAAGTTCATTTTGTACCACAGCCCTCGTTCACCCAGCATGTCGCCATGGTCGGCTGTGACAATCACAATGGTGCTGTCCAACTCGCCCGTTTCTTCGAGGATTTGAACCAGCTCTCCGATTTTGCTGTCGAAGTAACTGACGTTTGCCAGGTAGGCATGGCGCGCGCGCAGGATTTCTTCCTCGGTCAGTGGCACATAAGACGCTTCGATCCCATCCAATAAACGTCGTGAAAAGGGGTCTTGATCCTCCAACGCGGGCACAAACGCGGGCAAGTCAATTTCATCATCCGTATACAGGTTCCACCATTCGGGCCGCGCAACGTAAGGATCATGCGGGTGAATGAAGCTTGCAACCATCGCAAAAGGCGCGTCATTGCCAAGCGCTTTGTCTCGGGCCGCATCGAACAGCCAGCGTTTGGCAGCAAAACCGACCTCGTCGTCATAGTCGATCTGGAAAGTCGCGTGGGCAACGCCGCTTTCCTTCACCGTTTGCATGTTGTGATACCACTTGTCGATCCGCTCGTCCGAGGCCTCCCAATCCGGGGTCCACGCGAAATCAGCAGGATAGATGTCGGTTGTCACACGATCCTCAAATCCATGCATCTGATCCGGCCCGACAAAATGCATCTTGCCTGCCAAACATGTACGATAGCCCAGCGATTTCAGATAATGCGCAAATGTCGGCACCGAAGCCTTGAACTCGGATGCATTGTCGTAAGCTGCGATGCGACTGATGTGCTGACCCGACATAAAGGAAAACCGTGAAGGCGCACAGAGAGGGGAATTGCAGTAAGCTGCATCGAAGCGCATGCCGCGCGCGGCCAACGCGTCAAGATGTGGCGTCTTGGCGACCTTATGCCCGTACGCCCCTGTGAAATGCGGAGCCAATTGGTCCGCCATGACCACAAGGATGTTTGGCCGCGTCACGTGGCACCTTTTGCGTAAGCGTCCAAGACTAAGCCATGGAAGTGATGAACGGCGTGCTCGGACTTGCCGGACCCGTCCGGGTCATTGACGATCCGACCTTGGGTGAACGCAGGTGTATTCATCCCGCGCTGCACACTTTCGACAAGGCTGATATCTTCGACCTGAAGAACTTCGTCCAGATAGCGAATTGCGTCCAACTCCATCGCGTCGGGTTCCGGCGTCTCAAGGAAGAAGTCATAGGTCTCAAGCGTCCGATCTGGCCCAACAGGGATAATGTTCAACACGATCATGCTGGACCGTCCCGGATATCGCATCAGGCAAGTGGTAGGATAGAGCCACCAAACCGCGTGGGTTTTTACCGTGGCGTTTGAGACGTCATAGGCGGTATTTGGACTGTTGCCTGCGTCAGCCATATGGCTGGAGTAAATGCCGTAGGTTGTAACCTTGTAGGTATCCATATCCACGAGGTCACAAAAATCCTTATGGGCCGTAGGGCAATGATAGCACTCAAGGAAATTGTCCACGACGTTCTTCCAATTCGACTTGATGTCGTAGGTCAGACGGTGGCCAAAAGTGAGTTGATCCACATCTGGTGCCCAATGGCGCACCTCGGTTTCCAGGTTTCCGGATTGCTCTGACAAAGAGGCAGCCGTCGGATCCAAATTGACAAAAACAAAGCCGCAAAACTCTTCGACCTGCACTTCGTCGAGGCAAATCTCATCCTTGTTGAAGTCTTCGAGGTTTTCAGTATGTGGCGCACGCGCCAATTGCCCGTCAAGCTTATAGACCCAGGCATGATAGGGGCACATAATCCGTGTGGTATTGCCTTCGCCTGATAGCAGTTCATGAGCACGGTGTTTGCATACGTTGTAAAAGGCGCGAAGCTTACCCTCTTTGTCACGCACGACCGCAATAGGCTGACCGGCAACATCCACCGTTACATATGATCCCGGCTCACGTGTTTTCTCGACATGACACACCCATTGCCAAGTTTTGGAGAGGATGGAGCGAAGGTCTGCGTCAAACCACTTGCGCTCGGTGTAGGCAGCGGCCTGCAATGAGCTGGAGCGTGATGGGTCAGCATGATAGCCAAAGAAAATTGCAACTGAATCAGTCATGATAGCGTCTCCGATGTTAGGTTAAATCTATTGCGCGTGGGATTCGAAGCTATGTTTAATCAGCCGCTAGTTTGATTATTTTCGCTAAGCATTTGGCTTTCGGGGACACCGTACTAACCCATCAAGCACTGCGTTTAGCTGCCAAGCGAATGCTGGGCCCTTGACTGCATCTGTTATGCGGTCATTCGTGCACACTGCAGGAATCGGCAAAATGGGCTCAAACCGAACATTCTCTGCACTGCGGTTGTGGGAATCTGGCGGAGTGTCTGGATTGCGGGACAAAGTCGCCTTTTGTTGACGCCGCTTTTGCTCACGCAGCATTTCCTCGCATCTGCGGCAGCGTCCTCTCGTTGGTGCAGAAAATTTCACGAGACCGGACAATGAAGCCCATTCGGTTAGTCGGCTTTCAATCCGACCTTTCGCCGCGACCAACCTCAATCACCAAGGGGCGGACGAAGCCAACATTCATTCGTTGAACGCTTTCGACGGGTCGTCCAGTGTAAAAGGGCGTGAATCGCACATAGCTGTACGTGGAGAAGTTTTGACCCTTTGGAAAAGGCTTATGAGAACGTTCAAGCGACCGGAATTCGCTGGGTCTGATCACAGGAGCAGGGAAGCATTTATACGCAGCTTTTGTCAGGACTACAAAGCCTGGAATGATCATTGCATGGCGATAAGCACCGCAACCGAGTGTCTCAAACGTCCAGAAATGATGTCAGAGTTATCGAAGGCTTACTCTGATTTCGTTGGCAAATACGCCACTCCCGACATCGAGCTACAATTGATATCTTTCGGAACAGATGCATTCTTCGACCCAAGCAGGCTGACGTGCGGAACTGCGGGAATCGAAGGCTCTCGTCTGAAGCAACCGTTTTTAATCAAAAGCGTACACGGGGATTGGTCTGATGAGTACATTGCACATAACAAGGAAAGCGTGGACGGCTCGTTTCGGCTCGAACAGATTTACTTTATAGATCCATTTCCTGAGGATAATAAGGAGAACGAAGCCGCTTTTCTTCCTATTTTGTGAACGTCAAAGTTGGGCTCTTCTGGCACCTTCGTCGCAAGATCCATGAACGACCGCTCCAGGATGGAGCTCCCTTTGCTGCGCGTCGTATGAATGGGCAAGATGCAGGACAAATCTGGGGTTCAACTTTTCTGTGGTGGTGTCTGCTTATCTAATAGTCGTATTATCCTTTCAGTGAGCTATGCTTGAACCAGAACAGGTAATTTGATCGTGCAATTTGGTGTTGTTGACCTTCAAACCTGACAAATTTGGATTTTCTATCAGGTCGCTGCTCAGACTCCCACATCGCTCGACGAACACCCACCTTGGCGTTAAGTTGCCCGAACAGGTTGGCGAAAATGATCAACCTCGAATGCACGGATTGGGCGGAGGCAACAAAGCATTATGCCTGAGAAAAATTAATGACATCGAGATTAACGCATTTCTTCCAAAAAGCACTTGGCCGTAAGCGCAATAGTCACAGGTTATCGAATGAGGACGAAAATTTTGTCGGCAGCGCAGCCGCGGGAATGTTGGCACAAATTCAGCACGAAACGAATATGCGCGCCGCGCGTGGGAACGAGTCGATCTCCGTTCGTCTTGTCCCCCAAGTGCCAGTACGGGATGCGGATGCCGCGGCGGGTTGGATCGGAGGGGGGCTCGTTTACCAGTTGGTTTGAGTTGGCCAGAAATCAATTCTCCGACGCAACTTTTGGCACAAATCAACTGTAACCATTTGCCAGACGATCTTTGGCAAGGGCTAGGCCCCCGCGAAGGCTGGCTTGCAATCTTTCTTGATCCCAAGAGCTTTAAACTAACGGCGCTGCACTTCGATCAGGCTGGTCCTTTCGTTTCTTCTCCCGAGGTTGATAAAGAGTGTTACATTCTCGGCATTGACCACCGTCGACGGACTCCAAACCGCACTTGGCAGTTTACACGTTGGCCGGTAGACATCGTGCCTGTTTGACCAGGGCAGGATGGCCCGCGTCTCTCCGGTCGCTGTGAAATCACCCGCGAACGCTACTACGAACGCCATGACTTCTTTGAAAATCACCGGCGGCCATTCGATTGGCCGTCTAGGATATGTTAGTAGGTTCCGAAGTGGAGGTTCCAATGGCGAATTTGATTGTCAAAAACTTATCGGTCGAAGTTTATGGACGTCTGCGAATTATCGCAGCGGAACGAGGTGTAAGCATCGAGGAAGCCGCTCGGCAACTTCTCGACGAAGTGTCACGACCGTCAGAAAAAGTTGGTGAGGTAATTGTGGAATACGTTCAGAGCCTGAACGCGCTTCTTCCTGAAATCAAACGGAGCGACGAAGGCCCAGAACCGACAAACTTCAACTGACTTTTTAAGGTGCGATCATCTTTGTTTCAGTAAATGGTCGCAGTTCAAAGCCTGGTTTCCATCCACCCAGTGATAAAGCGAACAGAAATCCCCACAACCCAAGCCCTCTATTTCAGCTTCTTTTCGGCGTTAGGACTTCCGTTTCGATGTGGGCCATAGAAGGTACCGTGCACTGCAGTTACTCAACCAGGGATCGCTTCACAAAGCACCCCTTCAGCGATGTTCGTGGTTTGCTGCGTAAGGTGAAATCAGCAATAGGTTGTGAAGGGAGCTTAACCTGCCAGTTCCTGAATCTGTCTGCCAATTGCGGCCTTGAGCCGTGACCTGATCTTGTGCTCATAACGGAGGCTTAGCTGTTGGCAAATGTAAAGTGATCTTGGCATCACTGCGCACTACCAATATTGGAATTGAGTTTGAGGCTAACAATTTGGCAGGGATTAAGCCGAAGCTCCTAAAAAAGAGCTCTACCACTGCGCCACGCAGGACGTCATGTGCGATCCTAAAGCTGTGTGAAGAAATAAATCCTGCAGCAGAGCCTGTTTTTTGTGTCAGAGCGACCGCACAAAGATGCTGCCCCGTTATCCCTGATGTCGCTGTCCACGGCATTTAGACTTCAAAGTGGTTTTCAAGAACCTCACGAAGGGAGTAGACCGATCTTCAATACGGCTAAACGATTTGAATGAAGTTAAATTTTCAATGTTTGGTCCAATTGATCCATCACTCGAAACCCTGATCGCGCAATGCCAAGGCTCCCAAAATCGATGAGCGTGTCTTGAGGGCGGCCCGATAGTCAGGCGAGTACACCCCCAACCAGGAGTTAGGTTTGTGTACTCGTCCTCTGAAACCGATTTGAGGAGGAAAGCGCGAAGCGTCAATCTCTCGCCTCAACCGTTCGTCGTTCAGAAAAAATGGATTCTCGTCTTGAGATGAAGAAAAGAAAAACTGATCGGACTTGAAGCTCGTTCGTACATCTACCGGAACAAGTGGAAACAGGGTTAGCTCTTCTTCTGGCTGAAATAGAGCACTAGAAGCCAAGGCCCGCGCCAATTCGGTTTTTTCTTTTGTTGGAATCCATAGATTTAGCGGCCGTTCGTCCCTAGAGCCAAAAGCCATGTTGCCTATGTAGCCGAAGTTCTCGCTCATGAAGTCCTGCAGCTTTGAGCTGATCTCCGTTAGCGGAAGGGCTTTCAAATAAGTGGGACCGGCACTTCTGACATGCAGTGCGGCTAAATTAAGTTCGACGAAGTGATAATAAATGTCGATTCCAATTCGCTTGTCCCAATGCTGTGCACCTGGAGCCCCAAACAGAAACGAAGCACGAGCGCCATCCTCTCCCATGGTCAAGGTGATAGATGCTAGCAGCTTGTCGATTGCTTCAATGTGGATCTTGCTTGGCGCCATTCGAGACTTTGTAAACTCGCGACATCGGACAATTGTGCGCGACACCGATAGATCATCTCTAAAACTGCGTCAAAGCCAGAATGATGAAAACATGGACGTGTGTTTTCTAATTCCGTTATCGAAATTGCTGCTGAACCCCGCGGCCCCCTCCCAAAAGAACTACGAGAATTCCGGCGACATAAGTCTCTCCGGGGCAAAAATGCCGCCGGATCCAACAAATGGAAGAGGAAAGCGAGATAACGGAAGAGCTTAGGAGAAATTTCCACCTGCCGTTCTCTGCACATTGCACTAAGGTCCGGTTCGGCCTCAAAGGAAAATCCCGCTGCCAAAAAGGAAAATCTTTGGTGCATGTATCAAAAAGTGAGATGGTGGAGCCTAGGGGAGTCGAACCCCTGACCTCTTGCATGCCATGCAAGCGCTCTCCCAACTGAGCTAAGGCCCCATAAAGGTACCGTCGTAACGGTGGACGGACGTTTATGAGACGCCGTCGATGAGTGCAAGTCCTAAAATCGGAATCGGCAAAAAATTCAGACCGACTTCGCGGACCGGGTCGAGGCGGCGGGGCCGCCTCGGGATCCATCAGTTTTCGTCTTCTGACGACATGTCCTTGATATCGTCGAGTGAAACGTTATCGCCATCGTCATCGTCGTCCAGCAGATCATCGTCCAGTTCGACATCGACGTTGTCGTCATCATCCAGAACGATGTCTTCGTCCGACGACGCTTCGCGCGCCTTGACCGATGCGGCATCTTCAGCATCCGCGGCGATCATCCGGCTTTTTCCGGTGTCCAGCTCCACGACCTCGCCCGTATAGGGGCTGACGATCGGGTCCTTGTTCAGGTCGTAAAAACGTTTGCCGGTTGTCGGGCAGACACGCTTTACGCCCCATTCTTCCTTGGGCATATCAAATCCCCTTGATATCAGGTGAATCTCATCAATGATTCAGGTCACCTGCCACATGCGGCAGGCACTGTCAAAGCCTTTGCGCAAAGGAGGCCCACCCATGGGGCGACACGCATTGCCCGGAACACCTCCGGTGCCGCTGACACTGCGCAGATCGGCGCGCGCACGGCGGATCAGTTTGCGAATTTCCCAATTGGATGGACGGGTTACGCTGACCTACCCGACAGGGGTGGCTGAAGCCGAAGCGCTGGATTTCGCACAGCAGAAAGAGGGCTGGATCCGCGGGCACCTGCAGGATCGACCTAGCCTTGAAGCAGTTGGCGTAGGGCAGTTCATTCCGATCGAGGGTACGGCGCGGCGAATCGTTCCTGCATCGGGGCGGAGGGTCTTGCTGAGTGGCGATGCGATCGGGGTTCCGCCCGGTGCCGAAGCACGGCGACTAGCGCGGTTTCTAAAAGAGCTTGCCCGCGATCGTCTGACCGGTGCGTGCGATGATTACGCGGCGATGCTGGGGCGGTCGTACAGTAGCCTTACTTTGCGCGATACGCGTTCGCGCTGGGGGTCGTGCAGTTCTGCGGGCGGGTTGATGTTCTCCTGGCGGTTGATCCTCGCCCCGACAGAGGTTCTCCATTATGTGGCCGCGCATGAAGTGGCGCATCTTGCCGAAATGAACCACTCACCTGCGTTCTGGGCGCAGGTCGAGCGTATTTTTGGCCCTTACAAAGAACCACGCCGCTGGCTGCGAGACAACGGGGCTGAACTGCACAGATATCGCTTCGACTCCGTCGCTTGACCTCAGCGCGATTTGTGATCACATAAACTCATGTTAACCTCACGCCCCGCCGAGTCTCATACGGCAACCCATGATCGCGTTTATCGCGCCCTCAGATCCCGCATCATGCATGGAGAGATTGCCCCGGGGCAGGCGTTGACGCTGCGCGGGATTGGCAAGGAATTCGGTGTGTCGATGACTCCCGCGCGCGAGGCGGTGCGACGTCTGGCGGCAGAAGGTGCTTTGTTCCTGTCCACCTCCGGTCGGGTATCAACGCCGGAACTCACGCGCGATCGGATCGAAGAGCTGGCGGCGCTGCGCGCGCTGCTTGAGGTTGAACTGGCCAGCCGGGCCCTGCCGCGCGCGCATATGGCGCTGATTGACCGGTTGCAAAGCATCAACATGGCAGTAGCCGAGATGGTCACGAAACGCGATGCAGTGGGATATATCCGTGCAAATCTGGAATTTCACCGCACGCTGTATCTACGCGCACAGGCCCCCGCGATGCTTGCCATGGCCGAAACCGTCTGGCTGCAGCTGGGTCCCACGATGCGTGCCCTATACGGTCGGTTGCGGAGGACCGAGCCACCGCACTACCATCGTCTGATCATCGCAGCGCTCAAGGCCGGGGATGAGCCTGGGTTGCGACTAGCAGTGCGTTCGGATGTGACCCAGGGCTTGCGGCTGCTTGTGACCTGAGCGGCTTGTTGCCCATCTCTCAACTCAGTTGATTTAGGATGTCGCTTTGCTGGCTTGAGCGACCGGGCTGCGCTATTCTGAACGCAAATCACAACAAGAGCAGATTTAACCATGATTAATCGAAGAGTGTTTTCCTTAGGGCTTGGTTCAACCCTGTTGGCGGCCTGTTCCACAGGCACCGCTCCCAACAGTGCTCCGGCTTCGCGGATGCGTGCGGTTCCGAACGCAGGATGGGATGCCTGGGTGGCCAGTTTCAAAAACCGGGCAGCGTCACAGGGCATTTCACAGACGACCCTTAGCCAAGCGTTTCAAGGCGCAGGATATCTACCCGACGTGATCGAACGCGATCGCAATCAGGTCGAATTCAAACGCTCGCTTGAGGATTATCTGGCGATTGCTGCCTCGGATGAACGGATCAACACTGGCAAGCAAATGCTTGTGCGGCATGCAGGAACCCTGTCGCAGATCGAGGCCCAATACGGTGTCGACAAGGAGGTCGTCGTGGCTGTTTGGGGCCTGGAAAGCCGTTATGGCGCACGGCGGGGCGATGTACCGGTGATCTCGGCAACGTCGACTCTGGCCTATGACGGGCGGCGCGGAGCGTTTTTTGAGAAGCAACTGGTGGCAGCGCTGAAGATCATTCAAGAGGGCGATACGACCCCGGCTAACATGACCGGCAGCTGGGCCGGAGCGATGGGCCATACACAGTTCATTCCGACATCTTACCTTGCTTATGCGGTCGATTTCACCGGCGACGGGCGGCGCGATATCTGGTCCGATGACCCAGCAGATTCACTTGCGTCAACGGCGGCTTATCTGGCACGTGCCGGTTGGGTGCGAGGGCAGCCTTGGGGCGGTGAAGTCGGCACGGTTTCGGGCACGCCGGCGGCAGTGCTGCAACCGCAGACGCCTGGCCCACGTATTGCTGTGTTCCGCAATTTTCAGGTAATCAAGCGCTACAACAATTCGGACAGCTACGCGATCGGCGTAGGTCATCTTTCTGATCGCATTGCTGGCGGCGCGCCGTTCCAAGCGTCATTCGGGCCGGATGCGACCGGTTTGACACTGGAGGATCGTAAAGAACTGCAGCGCCGCCTGACATCCGCGGGCTATGACACACAAGGCGCAGATGGTGTTATCGGCAAGAATACTGAGGCGGCAATTAGCGCCTACCAGCGCGCCAACGGGTTGTCCGTGACTGGCCAGCCTTCGGTGGCTCTGTTGCAGCGGTTGGGTGGCTGACGGGTTAAGCCGCCAGCCCTTTCGAACCGATATCCAGGAACTTCTGACGGCGGTCCTTGATCAGGGCTGCCGCGTCTTTCCCATCAAGCTCTTCCAGCATCGAGGCAATTGCAGACCGCACGGCTTCGACCGCCGCCGGGCGGTTGCGATGTGCACCGCCCTTGGGCTCGGTGATGATGTGGTCACAAACGCCCAGCTTGTGCAGATCCTGAGCGGTAAGGCGCAACGCTTCGGCGGCCTCGCGCATTTTTTCGGCATCTTTCCAAAGAATCGACGCGCAGCCTTCGGGCGAAATCACCGAGTAGACCGAATGCTCCAACATCGCTACGCGGTTCGCAGTCGCAAAGGCGACCGCGCCACCAGAACCACCTTCGCCGATGATTACGGACACCAAAGGAACGCCAATCTTTAGGCACATCTCGGTTGAGCGCGCGATCGCCTCGGATTGGCCACGTTCTTCCGCCCCCTTGCCGGGATAGGCACCCGCAGTGTCGATCAGAGTGATCACCGGCAAGCCAAAGCGGCCCGCCATCTCCATCAGGCGCACAGCTTTACGATACCCTTCGGGCCGGGCCATGCCGAAATTGCGTTCAATCCGCGATTTGGTATCGCTGCCTTTTTCGTGGCCAATCACCACGACGGGTTGATCGTTGAACCGCGCCAGACCGCCAATTACCGCCAGATCGTCGGCAAAGTTCCGGTCACCAGCCAGAGGAGTGAATTCGGTGAACAGTGCGTCCACGTAGTCGTTGCAGTGTGGACGTTCAGGATGCCGTGCAACCTGACATTTCCGCCATGGTGTCAGATCGGCATACAGCTCATCCAGAAGCTTGGCGGCCTTGGCATCCAGCGCGGCGGCCTCTTCGGTCACATCCATTTCTTCATTGGCACGGGCCAGCGCGCGCAGCTCTTCAGCTTTGCCTTCGATCTCGGCCAGCGGTTTTTCGAAATCCAGATACTGGGTCATGACGCCTCTCAACGCGGAAGTTCCCTGCTATATGACTAATGCTTGTCCGGGATGCAACTCAGCAAGATTTGTGGTTGTGGAATATGCGATCACCGTTGGGCAAAGTGAAGGAAGGATACTGATGGCTGCCAGCTATGAAGATCGCGTGCTGCGTGTGTTGACCTACATTCATGACAACCCCGCCAGAGACTTGTCTCTGGACGCCCTGGCCGAGGTTGCGGCCATGTCGCGGTTTCACTGGCATCGCGTGTTTCGCGCCATTACTGGCGAGACCTGCGCGCAGGCCACCCGTCGGATACGCCTGCACCGTGCCGCCTGCTGGCTGGTGCAAACAGACAGACCGGTTACGCGGATCGCGACCGACATTGGCTATCCGAACCAAAAATCCTTTGCGCGGGCCTTTTCCGAGGCCTACGGCAGCAGCCCCACCGCGTTTCGACGTGCGGGGCAAATACTGCCAGCCCATCCAATGTTCAAAACCGGAGGATATCCGATGCATCCCGTAACAACCCGAACCGCACCGTCCCGCCGAGTCATAGCGCTGCCACATAAAGGGGCGTATGCCGAGATTGGCCGCAGCTTTGAGGCCTTTGGTGCCCTGTGCGAATCCCGCAAACTGTGGCCGCAAATCGGCCCGATGATCGGGCTGTATCTCGACAGTCCGGACGATGTGCCCGAGGATGAATTGCGCAGTTTTGCAGGTGCTGAATTCTGCGGTGATGATACGCCCGAGGGGATGGAAGACCTTGAAATTCCGGGTGGCAAAACAGCGGTGCTGACCTTCAAGGGCCCTTATTCCGGCCTTCACGGCGCGTATCAGGCATTATTTGGCAATTGGTTGCCCGAGTCTGGCGAAGAACCTGCGGACCATCCGTGTTATGAGATCTATCTCAACGATCCACGAGAAACGGCCCCCGAGGATCTGTTGACCGAAATTTGCCTGCCGCTCAGGTAACCTAATTCGGCCACAGCACCGGATAGAGCGAGGCCACAAGCAGGGCCGCCATCGTCCAGTTGAAAACCAGCAATCGGTGCGGGTTCGTCAGGATTCGCGCCATTTGCTGTCCAAGAACCGTCCAGGTGCTGACCGAGGGCAGGTTGATGGCTCCGAACACCAGCGCGACCAGCAGAATCGCGTTGATCGTTTGGTCGGGCGCATAGGCGGCTGTCGCGGTCAGCGCCATCGCCCAGGCTTTTGGGTTGACCCATTGGAAGGCTGCAGCTTGCAGAAACGTCATCGGGGTGCCCGCAGCATCGACACCTTTAGCGGGCGCTGCATGGGCGATTTTCCATGCCAGATACAGCAGATACAGAACCGAAAGAACTTTCAACACGGTATGACTAATCGGATACCGGTCAAAGACTTGAACCAGACCCGCCCCTACCAGAAGCACCATAAAGGTGAAGCCCAAACCGATACCCAGCATATGCGGGATCGTGCGGCGAAAGCCGAAATTCGCACCCGATGCCATAAGCATAAGATTGTTGGGTCCCGGCGTGATTGACGAGACAAAGGCAAATGCGATCAGGGCCATCAGGATATCGTAGGTCATGGCTGCATTTTCTCGCTGAATCCGGCAAATGAAATTGCGTATTCGTGCGCTCTAAGGTTAATGTTGCAATAAATGGCGAAGATTGATCAGATCAACCAACATATATTGCAAGAGCTTTCGCGGGACGGTCGCATCAGCAACCTCGATCTTGCCGAGCGGGTGGGCCTATCGCCCTCCGCCTGCCTGCGCCGCGTGCAAGAGCTTGAGCGGGCAGGGGTCATTTCTGGCTACCGAGCAGTGCTGAACCCGGCGGCGCTGGGGGTGGGTTTCGTTGCCTATATCGGCGTTGGTCTGGGCGAGCACACAAAAGCGGCGCAGGAAGGGTTCGAAAGGGCCTTGCAACAAGCGCCCGAAGTGGTGGAATGTCACAATATCACCGGCACGATCGAATACCTGCTACGGGTCGAATGTGCCGATTTGCCCTCCTACAAAACCTTCCACACCGAGGTGCTGGGTACACTGCCGCATGTGACCTCGATCACCTCATATGTTGTGATGGGATCGCCCAAGGATATGCGTGCGTGACCATCAAAAAGTGATTTTTAACTATCTTGCGAGGTCAAAGTTCAGCGCCTAGTGTCATCTCAACAGGATCGTCGGCAGGGATTAACCCCGAAGCAGGCGCAAATTCAGGGAGTAGACCATGACATTTTTCCGCACCGGAGCGCTGGTGGCTGCCTTGGCAATGTTTGCCGGCGCTGCGACAGCAGCACCTTTGAAGTTACAGCCAGCTAGCCCTCAGCCCAGCCCAAAAGCCGGCTTGAACGTAAAATACAGTTGGGAAGGTAACCCGCCTCGCAAAATCCAGAACCTCTCGAAGGTCAATCATCTATTGAAGAAGGCAAAGCCGGGTCAGCCCCTCCGAGGTTTGGACTACAGAGACACGAACGAAGGTGATCCTGTCCTGACCTACAATCAGGCGTTCAATGTTGCCGCGGAAATCAGCGGATATATCCGGTTTGATTCACCCGGAGTTTACGAGCTTGAGACCTGGTCGAACGATGGGATTGACGCCTGGGTCGGCGGTCAGCAGATCGGCTATGTCAACGGCCGTCAGGGCTGCGAAGCCAACCAACGCACCGAGGTCGAAGTGCCGCAGGCGGGTTGGTATCCAATCAAAATCAAGTATTTTCAGAAATACGGTACCTCGTGCCTGATGATGAAATCAGGAAAGAAGGGTGAGCGTTTCACATGGACACCAAACAATGTATTTGGACGCTGATCAGATCGATTAGGGCGCTCGGCTGAGCGCCCTTTTTTCTTAGTTACCCGCCGCGATCAATTCCGCCTGTGCCACAATTACCTCGGCCTGTTTGATTGAGGCGATATCGACCAAACGCCCTTTGTAGACAGTCGCGCCTTCACCGTTGGCTTTTGCCTCTTCCATGGCAGCCAGGATCTCGCGCGCTTCGGACACTGCTTCATCCGACGGTGTGAAGACCTGATTGGCCAATACGATTTGCTTGGGGTGGATGGCCCATTTGCCGACCATCCCCAGCGTGGCAGACCGTTTGGCCTGCGCGATATAGCCCTCATCGTCTGAGAAATCGCCAAACGGGCCGTCGACAGGCAGCACGCCATGAGTCCTGCAGGCGGCGACAATTGCGGCCTGCGCCCAGTGCCACGGATCGGACCAGTGCTTCTCACCCTCGCGCAGCATATAGTAGTTTTCCTGCGTACCCCCGATGCCGGTTGTTTGCATGCCCATTGAGGCTGCAAAATCTGCGGCACCAAGGCTCATGGCCTGCAGGCGCCGGGATGAGGCTGCGATTTCTTCGACATGCGCCAGTCCGGCGGCAGATTCGATGATCACTTCGAATGAAATTGGCTTGGTTCGGCCCTTGGCGCGCTCGATCGCGGTGACCAGCGCGTCCACGGCATAGACATCGGCCGCGCAGCCTACCTTGGGGATCATGATCTGATCCAGACGGTCGCCTGCCTGTTCCAGCACATCAACCACGTCACGGTACCAATAGGGTGTATCCAGCCCATTGATCCGAACCGACATGTATTTATTGCCCCAATCAACTGTGTTCAGCGCCTCGATTACGTTAGCGCGAGCGGTATCCTTGTCGGAAGGAGCCACCGAATCTTCTAGATCCAGATTAATGACGTCTGCAGCTGATGCTGCCATCTTGGGAAATAGCTTGGTGTTCGAGCCCGGGCCAAACAGTTGGCAGCGATTGGGCCGGGCCGGAGCGGCAGGTTGGATGCGGAAGCTCATTTGGACCTCATGCGAGTAAGGAAATTGCGTTTAGGGTTGGTCATGGGATATTAAATTGCGCAATGCTGCGCAAGCGTGATTGTGCATATGCGGCAATGCGTATGCAGCATGATTGAAGATACTGGCAAAATGGGGAGCTTAAAGTTTGATCAGTTTAAAAACCTCGAACAATCTTGTGCAAGAAAGCCAAAATACGCAAAAACTTCCCGCTGTGGGCGGGCAGGCAAGAAGAATTTGAGAAACCCTCGTCAAAACGGTTCTTTAGCTTAAGCCAGAATCAAAGGAGTGCACCGCAATGATCGAGACACCGTACCTGTTGTTTTTGGGCGATGCGCCCGACTTGTTGGCGGCCAAAGTGGCCATTGGTATCCGGGACTGGCGTCCTGAGAATGCCGTGGGTCAAATAAGGCTGGATGGTTGCAAGACTGATTTGGGTCTTACCGAAATGACACTTGCCGAAGGTAAAGCTGCTGGTGCCAAGACTCTTGTCATTGGTGTTGCCAACCGGGGTGGGGTCATCAGTGAGGCCTGGAAAGAGGTTCTGATCGCAGCGTTGGAAATGGGTTATGATCTGGCGTCGGGCCTACACAACCTGCTGCGCGACGAAGGCGATCTGGTTGCTGCGGCGCAGACTCACGGCTGCACATTGCACGACGTCCGTGTACCGACCGTAGGATATCCTATCGCAAACGGCCGCAAGCGTACTGGTAAGCGGTGCCTGGCCGTTGGAACCGACTGCTCTGCCGGCAAGATGTACACTGCGATGTCCATGGACGCTGAAATGCGCAAACGCGGCATGAAATCCACCTTCCGGGCCACCGGTCAGACCGGAATTCTGGTCACGGGTCAGGGCGTTCCGCTGGATGCGGTTATCGCCGATTTCATGGCGGGATCCGTTGAGTATTTGACACCGGACAACGATCCGGATCACTGGGATCACATCGAAGGGCAGGGCTCGTTGTTCCATGTGTCCTATTCTGGCGTGACCATGGCGCTGATTCATGGCGGTCAGCCCGACGCGCTGATCCTGTGCCACGAGCCGACCCGGACCCATATGCGAGGATTGCCTGAGTATTCGCTGCCGACGCTGGAGCAGTTGCGCGACACAGCGCTGCAGCTGGCGCGTGTTGCTAACCCGGAATGCCAGGTTGCGGGCGTGTCGATCAACACCCAGCATCTGAGCGAAGACGACGCACACGCATACATCGCCAAGGTTGAGACCGAGATGGGTATCCCAGCAACCGATCCTTACCGGTTTGGTGCCGGTAAACTGGTGGATGCGCTGGCCGCACTGTGATCTAAGCAGGTTGCCGATCGCCCCTTGCTGTCGGCAACAGACATCACTTTCGATGAAAGGTTGAACGCGTGCAGATTGACGTTTCCCGCGATGTATTTCGGCTGGCGCAGGTATTCACTATCTCGCGCGGCTCACGGACTGAGGCAAAGGTCCTGACGGTTCGGATCTCGGATGGTGTGCATCATGGTTGGGGCGAGTGCGTGCCCTATGCGCGCTATGACGAAACGCTGGATTCAGTCGAGGCCGAGATCGCCGGCCTGCCCGACGTATTCTCTCGCTATTCCCTGATGGATCTGCTGCCTGCCGGCGCGGCTCGGAATGCAGTGGATTGCGCGCTTTGGGACCTTGAGGCGAAACGCTCCGGCAAACGGGCGTGGGAGCTGGCGGAACTTGCCGCACCGGGGCCTGAAGTTACGGCCTATACTCTTTCCCTGGACACTCCCGAGGCAATGCAGGCACAGGCGGCAGAAAATGCGTTACGACCCTTGTTGAAGATCAAACTTGGTACACCGGACGACATGCCCCGGCTTGAGGCTGTGCGGGCTGGTGCGCCGGACTCCAAAATCATTATCGACGCCAATGAAGGTTGGTCTGCTGAAGTGTACGCCGATCTTGCGCCGCATCTTGTGCGACTGGGCGTTTCTCTGGTTGAACAACCTCTGCCAGCCGGTGAGGATGATGCACTGATCGGCATGGATCGTCCGGTGCCGGTATGTGCCGACGAATCCTGTCACGATCGGGCCAGCTTGCCTGCGCTAAAAGGCAAATATGATGTGGTGAACATCAAACTCGACAAGACCGGCGGTCTGACCGAGGCGCTGGAGCTGCGCAAGGCCGCGCTGGCCGAGGGCTATGGCATCATGGTCGGATGCATGGTTGGAAGTTCGCTGGCCATGGCACCTGCAACGCTGGTGGCGCAGGGCGCGATGGTGACGGACCTTGACGGACCGCTTTTGTTGGCAGAAGACCGCGACACACCCCTGATTTTTGATGACGCCGGAGTGCATCCGCCCAAAGCGGCACTTTGGGGCTGAGGAGAAGAACATGACCCGCACCGTTTATGTGAATGGCGAATACCTGCCTGAAACCGAGGCAAGCGTCTCGATCTTTGATCGGGGTTTCTTGTTTGCAGACGCCGTCTATGAAGTAACCAGTGTGCTGGATGGTAAGCTGGTCGATTTCGAAGGCCACGCGGTGCGGCTGAAACGCTCGCTGGACGAGTTACAGATGGCTGAACCCTGCAGCAAAGAAGAACTTCTGGAAATCCATCGCAAACTGGTCGAGCTGAACGACATCGAAGAAGGTCTGATCTATCTACAGGTTTCGCGCGGCAGTGACGGCGACCGGGATTTTGTGTTTCCGTCAGCGGATACCAAGCCTACGCTTGTTCTGTTCACGCAGAATAAGCCAGGTCTGGCCGACAGCCCCGCGTCGAAGAAAGGGGCCAAGGTTATTTCGATCGACGACATCCGATGGGGCCGACGCGATATCAAAACCGTACAGTTGCTGTATCCGTCCATGGGCAAGATGATGGCGAAAGCGGCTGGCTGTGACGATGCCTGGTTGGTTGAAGACGGCTATGTCACCGAAGGCACCAGCAACAACGCCTATTTCGTCAAGAACGGCAAGATCGTCACCCGCCCGCTGTCCAACGACATTCTGCACGGCATCACCCGCAAGGCGGTTCTGCGCATGGCAGCCGAGGCGCAGATGGAGATTGAGGAGCGCCTGTTCACCATCGACGAGGCGAAGGAGGCGGATGAGGCCTTCACCACTTCGGCCAGCGCCTTTGTCATGCCGGTTGTTGAGATTGATGGTGTGGCACTGGGTGATGGCACGCCGGGCCCGATTGCCAAACGCCTTCGCGAGATCTATCTGGACGAAAGCCGAAAGGCTGCAATCTAAACCAAATGCCCGCCAGTATGGCGGGCATTTTTCGTTTTCGGGGCGTCAGCCTTTTTTCGTGACGTTCTCTTCAAACGCGACCTTGAAGGCGGCTTGTTTCTCGGCGTTCGCTTCGGTCTGGTAGTTGGCCTTCCACTCATCCATGGTCATGCCATAGAAAATCTCGCGCGCTTCGTTTTTGTCCATGTCGATGCCCTTGGCATTGGCGGCTTCCTGATACCAGCGCGACAGGCAATTGCGGCAGAACCCGGTCAGATTCATCATATCGATGTTCTGTACGTCGGTGCGATCCTGCATCAGATGCTGCTGCAAACGGCGAAACGCTGCGGCCTGAAGTTCGATTTCGGTTTGCTTGTCCATTGTCGGGCTCCGAATGATTGTCTTGCGTTCTGGACCTGACCTAGCAATCCGTGGGCCATGTTACAACGAACAGTAGAGGCCCTAAGGCCCCTTGGAACGTCAGGTTTGGATGCTCTATGTCAGTTTGAGGGCCAGCCACGGCACAAGGCAAAAAATGATTGTCAGGATTTTGTAGTTCGCAAGATATCTGAAATAGGCCCTCTTTACGTCGGCCCGCTCCATTTGGAACATTCTGCCATGCACGCCTGCAATCCAGTCCTGCATGATGAGGATCATAAGTGTGCTGAACAACAAAACAGCGATGTTAAGGGCGGTCATCCAGCCGAAGACAGTTGTCAGGAATTCCTGAGTCATGGTCGTCTCCTTTCCCTTAATATATGGGTGTCAGTATATTGGCTCACAATATTTCGAGGATCGGAAGCGGCATGAAGTGACCTTACGTCATAGTCCGCTATCGTTCAGTGCATCCTGCAGAATAACGGCCAATCGTTCGGCCCAGCTGCGTTGCCCGTCATGATCCGCAATCAGATCATTACGCAGCTCGATCAGTGCATTAGGACGGCCGAAACTGCTGCAATGCTTGTCGATCGCATCGCCGGGTAGCACTCCTGTATAGGGTTCATTTACCCCAACGCACAGATCATCCTCGGCGTTCAACCGGTTGATCAGCGGGCGCGAGAACCGCTCATCCGGTGTGTGCAAGACGCCGATGTGCCACGGCCGAGGATCGCGGCCACGGAGCTGGCGCGTAAAGGAATGCATCGAGATGATGACCGCATGCGGCAGGGCCGCAAGCTGTGCCAGCGCATCGTGATAGGGCCGGTAACACATATTTAGACGACGCTCACGCTCGGTCGCATCTGCGTGTCGGTTACCGGGGATGATCGAACCGTCATAGAGCTTCATCAGCAGCGTCGGATCGTCCTCGCCCCGGTTGGGGTCAATTACGAGGCGCGAGAAGTTGGCTGCGATTACGGGGGCGTTCAGGACCTCACCCAGATGCTTTGAGACCTCGTAGGCGCCCACGTCATAAGCGATATGGCGTTCCATATCTTCGCGCGGCAGGCCCAGGTCTCCGCCGTTGATATCGGGCGGCACCATGTTGGTTGCATGGTCACAGGTAATCAGCCAACGCGACGAGCGATCCGCGCCGTGAACAAAAAACGGAGAGTATGTCATGAGCCTGTCATCTTGTTTGCCGCAGGTGTAGGACAGTTGCGTTGGAAAGGGAATTGCGCAATAAGCAGCCTGAGCAATGTTTGCGGTAACATTTACGCGTTTGAGGAGAGCCTGATCAATGCGACGCCTGAGAAATGTGAAAATCGTGGCGACGCTGGGACCGGCGTCCAATGACTATGACACCATCCGTGCGCTGCATGAGGCCGGGGCCGATGTATTCCGGCTGAACATGAGCCATGGCAGCCACGATGAGATTCGCGAGAGGCACCGTATAATCCGGCAGATCGAAAAGGATCTGGAAAGCCCGATCGCGATTCTGGCTGATCTGCAGGGGCCAAAGCTGCGCGTTGGCGTGTTTGCAAATGATGCGGAAGAACTGGAGGAGGGCGCCGCATTCCGTCTGGATCTTGATCCGGCAGCCGGGGATATCACCCGGGTCTGCCTGCCACATCCCGAAATTTTTGCCGCATTGGAGCCAGGTGCGCGCCTGCTGGTCAATGACGGAAAGATTCGTCTGATCGTGCAGGATTGCGGTCAGGATTTTGCACATTGCACGGTCGAAGTCGGTGGCACGATTTCGAACCGCAAGGGTGTGAACGTGCCTGACGTGGTGCTGCCATTGGCAGCGCTGTCGGCCAAGGATCGCGACGATCTGGAATTTGTCTGCCAACTGGGTGTGGACTGGTTGGCGCTGAGCTTCGTTCAGCGTGCCAAGGATGTGTTCGAGGCGCGCGCACTGGCGGATGGCCGAGCATCGATCTTGTCCAAGATCGAAAAACCTGCTGCGGTCGAAGCTTTTGACGATATCCTTGACGCCTCAGACGGGATCATGGTTGCGCGGGGTGATCTGGGCGTCGAACTGCCTGTTTCGGCAGTCCCCCCGATCCAAAAACGTCTGGTGCGTAAATGCCGTACAGCCGCGAAGCCTGTGATTGTCGCAACCCAGATGCTGGAAAGCATGATCGAAAGCCCAATGCCCACACGGGCCGAGGTTTCAGACGTGGCCACCGCGATCTACGAGGGTACCGATGCAATCATGCTGAGTGCTGAATCGGCTGCTGGTTCTTATCCCATCGAGGCGGTTCAGACGATGAACAAGGTTGCCATCGAAGTTGAAGCTGACCCAACCTACACTCAAATTATTGCCGCGTCGCGTACCGCCAAGGGTACGACCATCGCTGATGGTATCGTGGCTGCGGCACGCGAGATTGCTGAAAAGACTGACATCAAAGCCATCTGCTGCTTCACTCAAAGCGGGACCACCGCCTTGCTCACCGCCCGTGAGCGTCCCGGTGTGCCTATCATCGCGATGACCCCCGCCACCGGCACCGCCCGCAGGCTTTGCCTGAGCTGGGGTTGTCATTGCGTCTTAACCCCTGAACAAGAGCGGTTCAAAGGTGCGGTCGTCAGCGCCGCTCGCGCCGCCCGTTCGGGTGGTTTCGCCGCTGAAACTGATCAGATTGTGGTCACCGCCGGCGTCCCTTTCAATGTTCCTGGCACCACCAACATCTTACGTATCGCCCCTTGTGATGAACGGCTGATCTACAACACTGATCCGGGCTAAGCCCGGATCACCACTACTAATTTCAGTTTGATACCAAGCGTATGCCTAATATTTGGGCATATAATAATATTTATTTACAGTACCTTAGAAGTTTGAGGGTTGTATCCAGCAATAATCTCTCTGTTTTTGCGTGTTTTTTCGGGATACTTGCCCTTAGGGCGGTCTACTCAAGCAAGTTCCAGGTTCCGGCTGCCCTGCCGGGGGCGAGGGCCCCGGCCAAAGCAACAATAACGGAGGAACGGCATGACAACGAAAATTGTCATAGGACTGGACGGGACAGAAACCGGAGAACGCGCGATCGCCTTTGCCAAAGACTTGGCCGGGCGTATCGGTTCATGCGAGCTTCTGGCGGTTTACGTCATCGAATGGTCTCCTTTCACATTCCAGACACCAGAAGAGAACGCCCTACGCCACAAACGGCGCGAAGAAGAGGTTGCGTTAGCTACGTCACGGATCATCGAGCCAGCGGTTGAAGCGTTGAAGGCTGCAGGATTCGAGGCGCGCGGCATCGTCCGTCACGGAGATGTGGCGGAAACGCTGAATGCAATCACGGTTGAAAACGGTGGCTCCCAGATCGTTGTGGGTCGGGCCTCGGCAGATGGGTTTAAAAAACGCCTGTTTGGCAGTTCGACCCAGAACCTTGTCATGCACGCCGATGTTCCGGTTACGGTCGTGAACTGAGGGGAGAGATTATGATGAATATTCAGAACAAACTGAGTCTGGCAGCACTTGCCGCTCTGGTTGCGAGCCCCACTGCCGCACAGGAGGCGGTCGGTTTGGACGATAAAATCAACCAGGCCTTTGCTGATTTCACCGGGCCTTTCGTCAGCTTTATTTTTGCCCCGTTTCCGGGCACCGGGTTCCCTTGGATCGTGGGTTGGCTGGTCATCGCCGCGACCGTCTTCACGCTTTATTTTGCCTTTGTACAATTGCGTTTCTTCGGTCATGCTATCAGCCTTGTGAAAGGTGACTATTCTGATCCCAATGATGCGGGTGAAGTTAGCCACTTTCAGGCGCTGGCAACGGCGCTGTCCGGTACAGTTGGCCTCGGTAATATTGCTGGTGTTGCGGTCGCCGTCGGTATCGGCGGGCCAGGTGCAACTTTCTGGATGATTGTCGCGGGCCTGTTGGGCATGGCGTCGAAATTCACCGAATGTACGCTGGGTGTGAAGTACCGCAACGAATATGATGACGGCACCGTTTCTGGTGGTCCAATGTATTATATGTCGAAAGGGTTCAACGAACTGGGCCTGCCGGGCGGTAAAATTCTGGCCGTTCTGTTCTCGATCTTCTGCATCCTTGGCGCGCTTGGTGGGGGCAATATGTTCCAGGCCAATCAGGCGCATCAGCAGATCGCAGGCATCGTCGGAGATTACCCGGGCTGGATCACTGGACTGGTCTTTGCAGGCATCGTCTTTGCAGTGATCGTGGGCGGCCTGAAATCCATCGCGCGCGTGACTGAGAAAGTCGTTCCTTTCATGGGCGTGATGTATGTGGCCGCGGCGCTGGTGATCATCCTGATGAACGCGGATCAGATCGGTTGGGCCTTTGGCCAAATCTTCGCGGGAGCCTTCACCGGTCTTGGTGTTGCTGGCGGTATGGTCGGCGCATTGATCCAGGGCTTCCGGCGTGCGGCGTTCTCGAACGAAGCGGGCGTTGGTTCTGCGGCGATTGCCCACTCGGCGGTTCGCACCAAAGAACCGATCACCGAAGGGTTCGTGTCGCTGCTGGAGCCGTTCATTGATACGGTTGTGATCTGTACCATGACCGCGTTGGTGATCATTATCACGCAGCAGCTGATCGTCGATCCGGAGACCGGAAACTATATGCTGAACGAAGCCGGTAATGCCATCGCAACGGTTGACGGAAACTCGGGCGTCAGCCTGACTTCAGCCGCCTTTGGCAGCGCGTTCAGTTGGTTCCCTTACGTTTTGGCAATCGCAGTAGTTCTGTTCGCCTTCTCGACCATGATCAGCTGGTCCTACTACGGCCTCAAGGCCTGGACCTACCTGTTCGGTGAGGGTCACACCAAGGAACTGGTGTTCAAGGTCATCTTCTGCATCTTCGTAGTCATCGGTGCAGCGGCCAACCTTGGCCCCGTTATCGACTTCTCGGATGCGGCGATCTTTGCCATGGCGGTTGTGAACGTCTTCGCGCTCTACTTCCTGATGAAAGTGGTACGTCAGGAACTGGCATCTTATGCCGAGCGTTTGAAGAGCGGTGAAATCCGCAAATTCGAACATTAATCCAAACCACCGGGGCGGCGCGCGTCGCCCCGGTGCCTAGCCAGCCTGCAAAAAGCGCAGATTCTGGCCCAAACCCCCTTGCCAGTATGACCGAACTTGCGTAAACGGCGCTTCTGATCGCGTGACCGGCCGAGATGGCATGCCGAGTCGCGTCTGAAACCGAACCCCGAAAGGAGACGGAAATGCCTAAGATGAAGACAAAGTCGAGCGCCAAAAAGCGCTTTAAGGTGACTGCGACCGGTAAGGTCCTTGCTGGCCAGGCCGGCAAACGGCACGGCATGATCAAGCGGACCAAGAAATTCATCCGCGACGCCCGTGGCAACACCACCCTGTCCGCCCCCGACGCCAAGATCGTCAAGGGCTACATGCCCTACGACCGCTAAGAGGAGATTAAGAGATGTCCCGCGTTAAAGGTGGAACCGTAACTCACGCCCGTCACAAGAAGGTCATCAAGGCTGCCAAAGGTTACTATGGCCGCCGCAAGAGCACCTTCAAGGTTGCCCGTCAGGCCGTAGACAAGGCCAACCAGTACGCAACCCGCGACCGCAAGAACCGCAAGCGCAACTTCCGCGCGCTGTGGATCCAGCGTATCAACGCCGCTGTCCGTTCGCATGACGAGGCACTGACATATTCCCGCTTCATTAACGGCCTGAACCTGGCCGGTATCGAAGTGGACCGCAAAGTTCTGGCTGACCTGGCTGTGCACGAACCGGAAGCGTTCGGCGCGATCGTCGCCAAAGCACAGGCCGCGCTGGCTGCCTGAACCTCTTTCGAGAGACAGTGAATGAAAGGCCGTCCCAGTTGGGACGGCCTTTTTTTGAATCCGTAACGGGTGTCGATTGCGCCAGTTTGCCAAATTGAGCTTTCTAGGGCGACGAAGATAGATATCTCACCGCCTCCAACATCCTGGGCTGAATTGTACTGCAGACAACGCACCAAGCTCCGGCATCAGGGTGCAATGGTTGATGCGAGCGATCCAATCCGCCTTGAGAAATGGTAGTGTGCAACGCCCGTGAAATGCCGTGAATTCAGTGGGATGATTTTATGAGATCGTTCAGACCATGGCAGGCATCGCAGGTGATGCCCGGTATGGGTGGCGGAGACGAAGGGATTCGAACCCTCGAGACGGTTTCCCGCCTACTCCCTTAGCAGGGGAGCGCCTTCGACCACTCGGCCACGTCTCCGCTGGCCGGTATATCCTTGCCTGTCATCCAGATACAAGGCGATTTTCTATGTCTGGAAAATTTTTCTGAATACCGATGATCAAACCCACAAGAAGGAGCGCTGGGGCTACCGGAAGCAGGGGTGCGAAACCCCCGAAATGCTGAAAAACATGCAAAACCTTGCCAACTCCACCTGTTCTGGCGCATATTTGTCTAGTTTTAAGGCTCTAATAACTATTCAGATTTAGCTTTCTGAGGCGACAGATATCGGGCGTGGGGTGTTTGGCACCCTGGTAGGTACCTTTTGGGGGAAGGGGACTTGGGTTTGGCCTGGTTGAAATTGTTTTGTGTTTTCTTGGTTCTAGCGACGCTGCCTGCGTCGGCCATCGCATCAATCGGAAAAGTGCTCAGTGCTAAACCGGGCGCGGATATTATCCGGGCCGGTAAAAAGATACGCTTGCGTGAAGGGATGGATGTTATTTCAGGCGATACTATTTCGACCGACAGATCAGGGGTGGTTCAATTGGTGTTCGTAGATGAAACCAAGATCGCGGTTGGTCCGAACGCGCGAATGATCCTGGATGTCTCGATGCTGCGAGGCAATCGGAAGGCAAAAAACTTCACCGTGCAGGCGCTGGGCGGCAGTTTCCGTTTCATTTCGGGCAAAAGCAGAAAGCGCGCTTACTCGATCAAAACGCCCGATGCCACCATGGCCGTGCGGGGAACGACATTTGATATGTGGATTACATCCGGCAGCCAAAGCGCGATGCTGGTTATCGAGGGCACCGTTCAGATGTGCGGCCGACGCGGGTCGTGCCGGTCGGCAAGCCGACAGTGCAGTCTCTTTGCGACCGGTTCGGGCGGTCAGGTGGGGCGCCCGATAGATCAGGAGCAGTATGACAAAGCGCTAAAAGGTGGTTTCCCCTTCATACGCTCGCAAACGCAACTGCTGCCACCGTTTCGGGTGAGTGCAGAAGGGTGTTCGGGCAGACAGGCTCAGGCCCCAAAGATTGAATCTGAAAGGCCAGAGCGGCGCGAAGCGCGGCGGCAAACGGAACAAGGTCGTTCTGAGGTGTCGGCGGCCCGCGAAAGCGGGCGATCCGAAGCGCCAGACCGGGCCTCTGCCAGCGCCGAAGGGCGTTCCGGGACATCAGCGCGCGCAGGTGTAAGCGCCTCGGGTGAAACGAGAACATCCGTAAACGCATCCAGTGGAGATAGCGGTGGATCGGGTGTCAGGGCAACGGCGACGGCAGGTAACGCTTCAGCGATAGCTGGTTGGTAGCATCAGGTTACATATATTTTCATGTTCCCCTACGCCTGGAAGGTGAACGTGGTGGGTAAGATAAGAGACAAAATTGGGCATCGATTAGTATTCAGGCTTGTAGGCTTGGGGCTGATCTTGATGGGCTGCTTCATTAGGGTCGCGGATCCGTATCCCGTTCAAATGTCCAGATTGATTTACTTCGATATCCTGCAGCGGATTTCACCACGGGCCTACAACCCGGATCTGCCGGTCCGCGTGGTGGATATTGATGAAAGGTCTCTGGCAGAATGGGGCCAATGGCCTTGGCCTCGTACCCTGTTGGGTCAGATGGTCGAACGATTGGGCGAATACGGTGCCGCTGCGATTGCCTTTGATATGCTGTTTGCCGAGCCCGACCGATACTCTCCGATGCGACTGTTGCAAGACCCGACCTTGTCCGGACTATTGCAGGTGGATCAGGCCGCGATCGATCTGGACAATGACGTCAGATTTGGGGACGAAGTTGCGAAATGGCCAGTGGTTCTGGGTGTGGCAGCCCGGCAAACCGATAGCGGTTCGGCCATTGTACCGAAGGCGGGGTTAGTCGAAATCGGAGAGAACCCCGCAGCTGGCCTTGTCAGCGTTGCCCACTGGACCTCTCTGGCGCCGCCATTGGGGGAAGAAGCGGCCGGGATCGGGGGTGTTAATGTTTCGCCCCAAGGAAGTTTGGGTGTGGTGCGACGGGTCCCTGTGCTTTGGTCCGGGCCCAACGGTGTATTACCTGCGCTTGGGGTTGAAGCCCTGCGGGTGGCCATGGGCGAATCCGTTTATTTTGCCGAAGGATCGCAGGACGAGATCGGCATCATGCTTGAGGTTGGTCTGGGTGATTTTGTGCTGCCGACCACCGAGAATGGCGAGATCTGGGTGCGTTACAGGCGGGACAATCCTGGCCTCTATCTGTCGGCCGATGATGTCATGCGCAGCGGTAGTGATCCAACGCTTCAGTCAGAGATAGAAGGACGGATCATTCTGGTCGGCACCTCTGCGGCGGGCTTGTTCGATATACGCGAAACGGCACTGGGTGAATCTGTTCCCGGTGTTTCGATCCACGCCCAGATTATCGAACAGATCATCCTTGGCGATGTGCTGAGCAGATCGGATGTTACCTCTGCACTTGAGCTGCTGGCGTTCGTGATCCTGGGCGTCGTTGTCACAGTGGTCATGTCCAACTATGGGGCGGTCGCTTCTTTTGCTGCAGGCGGTGTGGCCGCATCGGCCGTGATTGCCATCAGTTGGTTGGCGTTCCAGAACCAGTCGGTTCTGTTTGATGCGACCTTCCCTTTGGCCGGAGGTATGGCCAATTTCGGGCTTCTGGCCGGGTACCTCTTTGTTTCGACCGAGCGGGAGAAGCGGGTGATCCGCCAGACTTTCTCGCATTATGTCGCACCGGAAATCCTCGATGAGATGGAGGCCAACGGGCATCAACTGCAATTGGGAGGTGAATCTCAGCAGATCACGGTGATGTTTTCGGACATTCGGGGCTTCACGCCATTGTCCGAGTCTGTATCAGCCACCGATCTGGTGGCCTTGCTGAATGCGCTGTTCTCAGAGATCGGGGATCAGATTCTGGTCGAGCGTGGAACGATCGACAAATTTATCGGCGATGCGGTTATGGCTTTTTGGAATGCACCGCTGCCCGTGGATGATCACCCGTGCCGCGCTGCTTTGGCCGCGCTGAAGATGCGCGGCGCGTTAGATAAGTTCAACACTTTGCCCATCATGCGCGGGCGTCCTCCCATCGCTCTGGCGACTGGCTGCGCAACCGGAGCCGCCTGCGTAGGCAATATCGGCTCGCGGCGCCGGTTCAATTACACAGTAATCGGAGATGTGGTGAATGTGGCAGCGCGGATCGAACAAAACTGCCGACATGTGGATTATGATATTCTAGTCTCAGACTCTATTCGCCGTGTCACCAATTCTGATCTTGCGCTGCTAGAGGCGGGCTTCGTGGATTTGAAAGGTAAAAGCGAGCCAGAGCCTGTTTATGTACTGGTCGGAGATCGGGAAGTTGCAGGCAGTGCATCGTTTCAAAAGCTGCAGACCGCACACATAGGTCTACTAGAGGCGATACGCGCACGGGAGTCACAGACCGTAGTCGCTGGATTGTGCAAGGAATGTGCCAAGCATGCGATGGCGGTTGAGCCAGGTTTGGCATCATTCTATCGCGCGCTACCGGGGCGCATGGCGGATTTCCGATCAGAGGTGCTTCATGCGCGGCCGGTGTTTAGTCATCATCATGGTCTGCGCGAAGGTGCAGAGTAAGTACTTCGCCATATGCTTTAGAAAAGAGAACGGGGCGCTGTTGAAAATCAACTGCGCCCCGCCGGAAGTATCAATCTCGCCCCCTCGAATACCATCTAAAACAACACGGGCTAAAACTTTCGATATATTCGAGATCGACCTTCTGTCCCCATATTTAACGAATTCGGCAGGGTAGACAGTGAAGAAGTTCACATTACCCTGAAATTGTTTAAATTTTTTCTTAGCGCCAGTCGAAAAACCCTGGTCCGGCCTGTTTCAGCAGAGAGGCGGCCATTGTCTGACCCAGTTTTGCGCCGTCTTCAAGCGCCCCGGTGGCCTCTTCGCTGATCGCCTCGGAACCGTCCGGGCGCAGAACTTCTCCACGCAGATGCAGTTGGCCATCTTGGACTTGTGCCAGACCGGCGATCGGTGTTTCGCATGAGCCATCCAGCCCGGCCAGCAGGCTGCGTTCAGCCGCAAGGCGTTGGCTTGTTTCGACATGATGAATCGCCGCCAGCATCTCGGCGGTGCGGTTATCGTCGCTGCGCCGTTCAATGCCGATGGTGCCCTGCGCAATGGCAGGTAGCATGTCATCAGGTGATATGGCAGTCGCGGGGACGTCTTTCATATCCAAGCGGCGCAATCCGGCCATGGCCAAAAAGGTACAATCGGCCACGCCATCGGCCAGCTTCTTCAGGCGAGTCTGAACATTGCCGCGAAACTCGACCACTTTCAGATCGGGCCGCCGATTCAGCAACTGCGCCCGGCGTCGCAACGATGAAGTCCCGACAACTGCGCCCTCTGGCAGATCGTGAATCGAACTCAGAGTCGGCGAGATAAACGCGTCGCGCACATCTTCGCGCGGCAGGAATGTACCCAGCACCAGCCCGTCAGGCTGTTCGACGGGCATGTCCTTGGTCGAATGTACGGCGATGTCGATCTCACCTTTCAGCATCGCCTCTTCGATTTCCTTGGTGAACAGACCCTTGTTGCCAATCTCTTTCAACGGCCGGTCCGCGTCGATCATGGCGCGGTTGTCACCGGTGGTCTTGATTACCACGATCTCAAACGCGTCCTCAGGCAGGTCGAAAGCGGCGCCAAGTCTCTGACGGGTTTCATAGGCCTGCGCCAGCGCCAGCGGAGATCCACGGGTGCCGATTTTCAGAGGCGATGCGGGGGTAGGCAATGTAAGACTCATGCGCACAGCTTTAGTCGCGTCACATTGCCCTGACAATGGGGGCAGAGCTTGACAAATTGCCACTGAGGGCCGACGCGTTGCACCAAACCGGAACACTGGGGGCACGAATGGCCGAGACAAAGAAATTGCTACGGGCGCTGGCGGGGGAAGTGCAGGATGTGCCGCCGATCTGGATGATGCGACAGGCCGGGAGGTATTTGCCTGAATATCGTGCAACGCGCGCACAGGCCGGAGATTTCCTGTCTCTTTGCTATAACCCCGAGCTTGCCGCCGAAGTCACCCTTCAGCCCATTCGCCGCTACGGCTTTGATGCCGCGATCCTGTTTGCTGATATCCTGCTTGTGCCGCAGGCGCTGGGTGCGGATTTGTGGTTTGTCACCGGCGAAGGTCCTCGCCTTTCGACAATTACACGGGAGTCGGAGTTTGATGCGCTGAAGCCGGTTGATGCAATTCATGAGACGCTCTCTCCGGTGTATGAAACCGTGCGTATTCTTTCGCGTGAGCTTCCTTCTGAGACAACTCTGATCGGATTTGCAGGCGCGCCCTGGACAGTGGCTACCTACATGATCGCCGGACGGGGCACCCCGGATCAGGGGCCAGCCCATGCGCTGCGCGAAGAAAACACTGCGCTGTTCGAGGCGCTGTTGGATCGGATCACGGCCGCGACAATTGAATACCTGTCTGCCCAAATCGAGGCAGGGGCCGAGGTTGTCAAAATATTTGATAGTTGGGCGGGGTCATTGAAGGGCGAAGCGTTTCAGAAATACGCCGTAGAACCCTGTCGCGAGATTACTGCTGCCATAAAGGCCCGCCATCCGGGCATTCCCGTCATCGGTTTCCCACGCGAAGCGGATCAGGGTTACATCGGTTTCGCCAAGGCCACCGATGTGGATTGTGTCGCGCTGGACAATTCTGTGTCGCCCGAATGGGCTGCTGCGAATGTGCAAGTCGATGGGTGTGTGCAGGGCAATCTGGCTTCAACGCATATGGTGACAGGCGGGCAAGCGCTTGTCGATGAGACGCGGCGGATTATCGAAGCCTTCTCAAAAGGACCGCATATCTTCAATTTGGGTCATGGTATTACGCCAGATGCGGACCCTGAGAACGTTCAATTGATGATCGATACGGTGCGCGGGAGGTAAGCCTGGCGAGGGGGCCAGCCCCCTCTTGGCCTGCGGCCAATTCACCCCCGAGGTATTTTTAGCCAGATGAAGCGGGAGGAAATTCGTTCAAAATCTCATTTGTATGCTCTCCGCGTTTGGGGCTGGGCCGCGGTTGCCAGTTGTAGGTTGAGAATCTAGGAGCGGCTGCGGCTTGACGTGTTTCGTCGTGGTCGACCCATGTTTGGCGAGCCGAATTCATGGGGTGATCTCGTGCTTCTTGTGGACTTAGGACCGGCGCAACGCAGGCGTCTGTCCCCTGGAATAGCGCCGCCCATTCGTCGCGCGGTTTTCTGGCAAAGATTTCGCTCAACCGTTCCGTCAGGTTGGGCCACGCGGTCTGGTCGTATTGCTGAGCGAACTCCGCATCATCGCTGAGCCCGAGGATGTCCAGGAAGTGAGCATAGAATTTTGGCTCCAGACATTGAACTGAGATGAAGCCGCCATCTGCGCAGGCGTAGGTTCGGCTCCAATGCGGTCCGTCAAGCAGGCTTTGACCCCGGGTGTCGGACAGGTTGCCGGTTTGGCGCAGGCTCATCAGCAAATTCATCATGTGTGCCGAGCCATCGTAGATGGCGGCGTCCACCACCGTGCCTTTGCCTGTGCTCCGGGCATTCAGAAGCCCGGCGAGCAGACCTGCAACCAGATACATCGCACCACCGCCGATATCCCCGACTAGTGTTGCGGGCGTCAAAGGCGGTTGGCCGGGCGGCGACGCGTAGGATAAAGCCCCTGAAAGGGCAATATAGTTGAGATCATGGCCCGCTGTCTCAGAAAGTGGGCTATGCTGCCCCCAGCCTGTCATTCGGCCATAGACCAGCTTTGGGTTCAGGTGATGACAGTCTTCCGGCCCCAGCCCCAGCTTTTCCATCACGCCGGGGCGAAAACCCTCGATCAGCGCATCAGCCGTTGCGATCAGCCGTTTTGCAACGCTAAGATCCTGCGGGTCTTTGAGGTCCAGTGCAATTGATCGTTTGCCGCGATCCAGCAGCGAACGTTCAGGCATACCTGGAGTGACGGCGGACCCTTTGCGATGGATGGTGATGATATCGGCGCCCATATCCGCCAGCAGCATGGCCGCGAAGGGGGCTGGGCCCAGCCCTTCGATTTCGATGATGCGTATGCCGTGCAGCATGTCTTCCTCCTGCGGCGCAGGGTTTCTGTTGGGCGGAGCGAATGCAAGCGAAGAATCCCGATCCAGTGCCTTGGTGTGAGCAAACTGGTTGCCTGCATCGATGTTTCAGGGCTAGGTCTTTGTGGTCTGCCGAAGGATTAAAAAGAGGTTGAGAGATGCAGTTAAGCGATACCCGTGAAATTCAGGCGCCGCCTGCCGCCGTTTACGCTGCGTTGCTGGACCCTGAAGTATTAAAAGCCTGCATCAGCGGCGCGCAGGAGATTACCGGTGATCCAACCGAGGGGTATAATGCGACCGTGGTGCAAAAGGTTGGCCCTGTGAAGGCGACTTTCAAAGGCACAGTGACCATGTCCGACATGATTGAGCCCGAACGCCTGACCATCGCTGGTGAGGGCAAGGGGGGCGCTGCAGGCTTTGCCAAGGGAAGCGCTGATGTAACCTTCGCGCCCAGCGAGGCTGGTGGCACCCTTCTGACCTACGAGGTCGAGGCTAAGGTGGGTGGCAAACTGGCTCAGCTGGGCAGCCGCCTGATTGATGGGTTTGCCAAGAAGATGGCCGATCAGTTTTTCGCCAATCTTCAAGAATATTTCGAAGGTCCGCCACCGCAAGAAGACGCTGCCGAAGAAGAGACCAAGTCAGGCTGGCTAGGTCGCCTGACGGGACGAGACTGAACCCTGCGCACACGCGCATGGCACTGTGCGGAATTGGACTGTTCGACGATGGTCCGTCACGATAGGTTGCGGGGTCAGAACGAGGGTACGCATGACGACCATATTGTCGATCCGGGATTTGCGGAAGTCTTATGCCGATGGGTTTGAGGCGCTGAAAGGTGTGTCTCTGGACATTGAAGAAGGTGAGATTCTAGCGCTGTTGGGCCCCAATGGGGCGGGTAAAACAACGCTGATCTCGACTGTGTGCGGTATTACCACGCCGACTTCGGGCTCGGTCACCGTAGGTGGCCATGACATCCAGACCGAGTATCGCGCAGCCCGCAAGATGATTGGGCTGGTGCCGCAGGAAATCGCGCTGGAACCGTTCGAGAAGGTCTGGAACACTGTCCGCTTTTCGCGCGGGCTGTTCGGTCATAGCGGAGACAACGCCAGGATCGAGGAAATCCTGCGCAAGCTGTCCCTATGGGACAAACGCCGTAACGCAATCAAGGAACTATCCGGAGGCATGAAGCGACGTGTGCTGATCGCGAAAGCCTTGGCGCATGAGCCAAGGGTGCTGTTTCTGGATGAACCCACCGCCGGCGTAGATGTCGAGCTACGTAAGGACATGTGGGAGATCGTGGCCGAATTGAAGCAGGCTGGTGTCACCATCATCCTGACCACTCACTACATCGAGGAAGCCGAGGCAATCGCCGACCGTGTGGGTGTCATCGACAAGGGTGAGCTTTTGCTCGTGCAGGACAAAGACACATTGATGGCGCAGATGGGCAAAAAGCAGATTGAGGTCATGTTGACCGAGCCCATTTTATCCGTTCCCGACGTTCTGTCCGATCATCAACTGACGCTCAACGGTGCAGGCGATGCGCTGATCTATACTTACGACACCAATGCCGAGCGCACGGGCATCACCACTCTTCTCAATGATGTTGCACAGGCCGGTTTAGTGCTGCGTGATGTGCAGACGCGGCAATCGAGCCTTGAAGAGATTTTCGTCAACCTCGTGTCCGGAGAACCCGCATGAACTGGTCCGCTATTACTGCCATCTACCGGTTTGAAATGGCCCGGTTCTTTCGCACACTGGCGCAGAGTTTTTTGTCTCCGGTCCTGTCGACCTCGCTTTATTTCGTGGTGTTTGGCACTGCCATCGGCAGTCGCATTCAAGAGATCGAAGGCGTGTCCTATGGGGCCTTCATTGTGCCGGGTCTGATCATGTTGTCCGTAGTGATGCTATCAATCTCGAATGCGTCCTTTGGCATCTACTTCCCCAAATTCTTGGGTACGATTTATGAGTTACTTTCAGCCCCCATCAATTTCATCGAGATTGTGATTGGCTATGTGGGCGCGGCCGCAACTAAGGCACTGTTTGTAGGTCTTGTCATTCTGGCCACTGCGACGTTCTTTGTGGACATTCGCATTGAACACCCGTTTGCCATGGCGGCTTTCCTGATCTTGTCTTGCCTCAGTTTCTCGCTGCTGGGGTTTATCGTGGGCATTTGGGCCGGAAATTTTGAGCAAATGTCGCTTGTCCCCCAGCTTGTTGTGACGCCCCTGATTTTTCTGGGTGGGACGTTTTACTCGATCTCGATGCTACCTCCGCTTTGGCAGACGATCACTCTGTTCAACCCTGTGGTTTATCTGATTTCCGGGTTCCGCTGGTCATTCTATGGTATCGCAGATGTCCCGATATTTTGGAGCCTTCTGGCCATACTGGCCTTCACCGGAATATGCCTCGCGATCATTGGCTGGATCTTCAAAACCGGTTGGCGCATCCGCAGCTAGGGCGTTGCATTTTTGCCCATCAGGTGTGTGAAATTGGTTCACGTCGCGTTTATGGCGCTTCGGGTCTCTTGTTTACGGCTCCGGCGCGCTCTACATCGGCTTCCATGAAACTCAGCCTGCCCTTCATGAAAAAGCCGCCACTTGTGGCCGTTGTTCGCCTGTCCGGTGCCATTGGAATGGCCGGGCGAGGGTCGATGAACGCGACCGCTCTGGCACCGGTGTTGGAGAAAGCCTTTCGCAAGGGCAAGCCCGCTGCGGTCGCGCTGGAGATCAATTCGCCGGGCGGCTCCCCCGTTCAAAGCTCATTGATCGGTGCGCGTATCCAGCGACTGGCGGAAGAGCTTAAGATCCCTGTTTACGCTTTCGTCGAAGACGTGGCGGCTTCGGGTGGATATTGGTTGGCGGTTTCAGCGGATGAGATTTGGGCCGATGACAGTTCGGTTCTGGGGTCGATCGGCGTGATATCGTCGGGATTTGGCGCGCATGTTTTTCTGGCACGTCAGGGCTTTGAACGACGCGTACATACTGCGGGTCAGTCGAAATCAATGCTCGACCCGTTTGCTCCGGAAAAGAAAGAAGACATTGCACGGCTCAAAGTGCTGCTGGGCGATATCCACGAGAATTTCATAACCCATGTGAAATCTCGTCGGGACGGCAAGCTGGACAGCAGCGCTGATCTGTTCAATGGCGAGGTCTGGCTGGCCCGTCGCGCGCAACAGCTGGGCTTGATTGATGGTATTGCCCATCTGAAGCCCAAGATGCAGGAGAAGTTTGGCGACAAAGTCAGGTTCCGCCGCTATGGCCTGCGCAAACCGATCTGGTCGCGCTTCGGCGCGACGCTGGCGCAGGATGCCATAGCCGGTATTGAGGAGCGCGCTGCCTACGCGCGTTTCGGGTTGTAGAGTGATCATCAAAGCAGTCACCTTGTTCCTGATCGCCATGGGCGTTCTGGCGATGTTCGGCAAGCTACGCTTTCCTGGACAGAAACGATTGAGTTCTGCGAAATGTCCGCGTTGTGGGCGGTTTAGGATCGGCAAAGGCCCGTGTCCTTGCGAAGAAGGAGGCCGTGGATGACGGCATGGCTGTTCTCCGGCCTCGGGCTGCTGATCCTGTTGTTGGCAGGTGACGCGCTGGTGCGTGGGGCCGTGAACCTCAGCCTGCGGTTGGGGGTTCCCGCCCTGATCGTCAGCCTGACAATCGTTGCATTTGGAACTTCGGCCCCTGAGCTGCTGATTGCAATCAGCGCCATCAAGGAAAACGCGCCGGGCATTGCGTTGGGTAACGTGGTGGGCTCGAATACAGCGAATATCTTGCTGGTTCTGGGATTGCCCGCGCTTCTGGCGACCTTGCACACAAGCGAGTGCGACAGCCGCAAGAACTACATCTTCATGCTTCTGGCGTCGGTGTTATTTATCGGGTTGGCTTTTTGCGGGGTCTTTAATCTGCTCAGCGGGGCAATTTTGCTGGCTGCGTTGGCTCTGATCCTCGGCAACGCGTTTCGCGAAGCACATGCGCACCGTAAAGCCTGTGGTGAAGCTTGTGCCGATGAGGACGAGCTTGAGGGTCTTGAAGAAGCAGATCCTGACATGCCTTATTGGAAGGTGTCGATCTACCTGATCCTCGGCTTGATCGGCCTGCCAATGGGTGCGCATCTGCTGGTCGAAAATGCGACCGTCATTGCCCGGAACTATGGTGTGAGCGAAACAGTGATCGGCCTTACGCTGATCGCGGTGGGTACGTCCCTGCCGGAACTGTCGACAACCGTCATGGCTGCCCTGAGGCGACAAGCGGATGTGGCACTGGGTAACGTCATCGGATCGAACATGTTCAATCTGCTGGCCATTGTCGGCATTACGACCTTGTTTGGGCGTATTCCCGTCGATCCTGAATTCCTGCGTTTCGATCTGTGGGTGATGCTCGGCGCGTCGCTCTTGTTGATTCCTTTTGTGTTCTTCAAGAATGATATCACACGCGTCTGGGGCCTGATCTTGACAGCGCTCTATGTGATCTATGTTGCAAGCCTGTTAGCCTGACCTGACGAGGAGAATGAGCCCATGACCCGAGCATTGGTGACCGGTGCCGGTAAACGCCTTGGTCGTGCCATGGCGCTGTATTTGGCGCAGCGCGGCATGGATGTCGCTGTGCACTATTCCAGTTCGGATCAGGCTGCGCGTGAAACGGTTGATGAGGTTCAGGCGCTGGGCCGAAAGTCAGTTGCGCTGCAGGCCGATCTGCTTGATGAGGGGCAAGTCAGCTCATTGCTGCCGCGTGCAGCTGAGGCGCTGGGTGGTCCGATCACCTGTCTGGTCAACAATGCATCGATATTTGAGTATGACAATATCCACACAGCTACCCGCCAAAGCTGGGATCGGCATCTCGACAGCAACCTGCGCGCACCATTCGTACTGACCCAAGCCATGGCCGAGCAGGGGTTGCAGCCGGAGCTTGATGATCAGGGAGAGCCTCTGGCGATTGGGCTGATCGTGAACATGGTGGATATGCGGGTGCGTAAACTGACGCCTGAGTTCATGTCATACACGATTGCCAAGATGGGGTTGTGGGCCTTGACCCGGACTGCAGCGCAGGCTCTGACACCCGCAATCCGTGTGAACGCGATCGGCCCCGGTCCAACGCTGCAGGGTCATCGCCAAAGTGATGCTCATTTTAGCGCTCAGCGGCAGAACACGATTCTGGAGCGCGGCGCGAACCCGTCGGATATCACCGCTGCGCTGGGATACTTTCTGGATGCGCATGCTGTTACGGGGCAGCTTCTTTGCGTCGATGGTGGGCAACATTTGGGTTGGCAAACACCCGATGTTCTTGGTGTAGAATAAGTAAATCTGCTGCAAGTTTTGCACTGCTCTCGTTCCTGTTATCTGAACGTTACAAAAATGTCTTAATTTTCATACACTTGTCTCAGATCAACAAATTTATCGTTTAAAAACAACACCATAATTTCCTGCCTATTTTTTGTGCAGATCAACGAATAGGCAAGGATTCAAGGGAAAATCACAATGCCCCTAAAGTTATCTGCACAGTTATCCACAGAAGTCGTGGATTTGTTTTCTCTTGATCTGAAGCGCACAAGATTGCAGCCATGGTCAGAGAATCATATCTCAGACTCATGACCGCCAGCACCGATCCCGAATCGTCGACCCAAGCCACCGGCTATGCCTGCATTCAGCGTTATGCGAAAACGCTGGACAGCTCGCCGGGTGTGTATCGGATGTTGGATGGGGACAGCCGAGTTCTTTACGTAGGTAAAGCGCGAAACCTGAAGGCGAGGGTATCGAACTACACCCGCCCGGGACATTCGGGTCGGATCGAGAAAATGATCGCCGCAACTGCCTCGATGATGTTTCTGACCACTCGGACCGAGACCGAGGCGCTGCTGCTGGAACAGAACCTGATCAAGCAGCTCAAGCCCAAATACAACGTATTGTTGCGGGATGATAAAAGCTTCCCGAATATTCTGGTCGCCAAGGATCATGCCTTTCCGCAGATCAAAAAGCACCGAGGGGCGAAGAAAGAAAAGGGGGCTTATTTTGGCCCCTTCGCCAGTGCAGGCGCGGTGAACAGGACGCTGAACCAGCTGCAAAAGGCGTTCCTGCTGCGGAACTGTTCGGATTCCATGTTCGATAGCCGGACCCGGCCGTGTTTGCTCTATCAGATCAAGCGATGTTCTGGACCGTGCGTCGAACTGATCTCGGAAGCCGACTATCGTGAAAGCGTTAAGGATGCCGAAAGGTTCCTGTCAGGCCGATCTACCAAAGTGCAGGAAGATCTCGCCGCGCAGATGATGGCTGCCTCCGAGGCGATGGAGTTCGAACGGGCCGCCGGTTTGCGCGACCGTATCCGGGCGCTGACGCAGGTGCAGACGTCTCAGGGCATCAACCCGCGCGGCGTGGCCGAGGCCGACGTCATTGGCCTCTACATGGACAGCGGGCAAGCCTGTGTTCAGGTGTTCTTCATCCGCGCCAACCAGAACTGGGGTAACCGCGATTTCTATCCGCGCGTCGGCCCGGATGTGTCACAGGCTGAGGCGATGGAAGCGTTTCTGGGCCAATTCTACGACAACAAGGAACCACCCCGGCAGTTGATCCTGTCTGATGCAATCGAGAATGCCGATCTGATGCAGGAGGCATTGTCGGAAAAAGCTGGACGCAAGGTGGAAATCCTGGTGCCCCAGCGCGGTGAAAAGCAGGAACTGATCGCCGGTGCCTTGCGCAACGCACGTGAATCGTTGGCCCGGCGGATGTCGGAAAGTGCCACGCAGGCCAAATTGCTACGCGGGGTGGCGGAGGCCTTTGATCTGGACGCGCCGCCAAACCGGATCGAAGTATACGACAACTCTCACATTCAGGGCACCAATGCAGTTGGGGGCATGATCGTCGCGGGCCCAGAAGGGTTCATGAAAAATGCCTATCGCAAATTCAACATCCGCGGCGATGATCTAACCCCCGGCGATGACTTCGGCATGATGAAAGAGGTCCTGACCCGCCGTTTCACACGCCTGCAAAAGGATGATCCGGATAGGGACAAAGGGCATTGGCCCGATCTGCTGCTGATCGACGGTGGTGCAGGGCAGGTGAGCGCCGTGAATGAGATCATGGCCCAGCACGGGGTCGAGGATATCCCGATGGTCGGTGTCGCCAAGGGTGTCGATCGCGATCACGGCAAGGAAGAATTCCATCGCATCGGGCAGCGCCCTTTTGCGCTGAAACGCAACGATCCCGTATTGTACTTTATCCAGCGCTTGCGGGATGAGGCGCATCGCTTTGCCATCGGCACCCATCGCGCGAAACGCGCTAAGGCGGTTGGTGCAACGCCACTGGACGAAATCCCCGGCGTCGGGGCCGCGCGCAAACGCGCCCTGCTGACTCATTTCGGCAGCGCCAAAGCGGTGAGCCGAGCCAATTTGGCGGATCTTAAAGCCGTCGAGGGGATTTCAGCCGGGCTGGCGCAGAAGGTCTATGACTTCTTCCATGACAAGGGCTAGGCCTTTCGCCCCCGCCAAAGGATATAGAGGCCTGACGCCACGATGAGGGCGCAGCCAATCCACATGGTCTGATCCAATCGCTCGCCAAACATCACCACGCCCAAGCCGATACCGAACAACAGCCGCGAATAGCGAAACGGCGTCACAGATGAGACCTCGCCGGTGCGCATCGCCTTCATCAGCGCGGCATAGGCCATGACCCCCATCACGATCGCCCCGCCCATGTGCAGGCTGACATTAGGCGTCAGGGTTTGCAGCGGTGTTCCTTCCCATAATCGATAAGCCAAACCCGCGACAATGATGCAGAGGAAGCCATAGAACCCCAGAACCTCAGTGCCCAGTGTTGCGGGCGCGGCGCGGCTGGCCAGATCGCGCCCCGCAAAGCCGAGCATCCCCAGCACGGCAAGGATTGACAGGGCCGAGAAGCTGTCTCCGGTCGGTTGGATGATGATCACAACGCCAACAAGACCGATCAAAATGGCGCTCCATCGCCGCCAGCCGACGGATTCACCAAAGAACAACGCGGCCCCTGCGACGACAACCAGTGGTGTGGCCTGAAGGATCACCGTAGCCGAGGACAGTGGCGTTAGCGCGATCGCCAATACATAGAAAAGCCGTCCAAGGATCTCGAAGACCACACGTACTTTCATCGGGCGCGACAACACGTCGGGCTGGAACAGACGCGTGCTACGTACGGTGGCAACCGCTGCGTAGATTACAGCACCGCCCGCACCGAAGAGAACAAGCACTTGCCAGATCGGGATCGACGCCGAAGCCGCCTTAAGCAGCGCATCCTCCAGCGCGAACAGTGCCATTGCGGCGACCATCCAGGCGCTGCCGATCAGATTTGACCGGGGATCGGTTTGAATATGCGGTGTCATGTCAGCTCTGGGGTGTTGTCTGGTTGGCCAGCCGACAATCTGACGCCAAAGCAATCAAGTGCCAAGATGAAACCTGTAATGTGACCACCGCTGCGACGCTTTGACTTTTAAGACAGCAAACGCTTGTGCTGGGTCAGTTTTTTAAGACCCTGTCTTTTCTGTCTTGAACCGGCGATGTAGGGTCCAAGCCATGAAATGGAACCTGCCGAATATTCTGACTGTACTGCGCCTTGTGGCGGCCCCCGGTCTCGCCGTGATGTTTCTGTATTTCACCCGTCCCTATGCGGATTGGTTTGCTTTGATTCTGTTCCTGTCAGCGGCGATCACCGATTGGTTCGACGGGTATCTGGCGCGCGCCTGGAAACAGGAAACGAAGATTGGCGCCATGCTGGATCCCATTGCCGACAAGGCAATGGTGGTAATCGCGCTGATGATATTGGTGGGCTATTCGACTGAACACTGGACACCATGGCTGGTCCTGCCCGCGACAGTGATCCTGTTTCGCGAAGTCTTTGTCTCAGGCTTGCGAGAGTATCTAGGCGATGTGGCCGGAACCCTGAAGGTCACCAAGCTGGCCAAGTGGAAAACGACGGCACAGATGGTAGCGATCGCGATCCTGTTCTCGCAGGGGATATTCGAGCACCATTTTGTGATGGCCACGTTTGGCATGGATGCGACAACCATTGATCAGGTTCTGGCAGGGCAGGTCGAGGACCTGAACAACATCCGCTGGCATCTTGAGGCCATGTTCTGGTCAGGTCGTATCGGGCTATGGCTGCTCTGGATTGCCGCGACGCTGACATTGATCACGGGCTATGACTACCTACGTAAAGCCATGCCCCACCTGAAGGAGAGCTAACCGATGAACGTGCTGTATTTCGCTTGGGTGCGCGAACGCATCGGCCTGCCGAAAGAGAAGATTGAAACTGAGGCCACAACAGTCAGCGATTTGGTCGCGGAACTGAGCGCGCGTGAGGATCGCTATGCTGCTGCCTTTGCCGATCTGTCGGCCTTGCGCGTGGCGCTGGACCAAGAGCTTTCGGATTTTGACGCCCCACTGACCGGTGTGCGCGAGGTTGCGTTCTTTCCGCCCATGACGGGTGGCTAGAATGCGGATCGTCGTGCAGGAGGCCCCGTTCGATCTGGGGGCCGAAGCCAACGCTTTTGCCGCCGGGGACGATACCAACGGGGCCATCGTGACCTTCACAGGCGTTGTGCGCGATCTGGCTTCGGGCGATCTGGATGTGATGGAGATCGAGCACTATCCCGGCATGACCGAACGCGCCCTAACCAAGATAGCGGAAGAGGCGCAAGCCCGTTGGTCACTGGGCAACGTTCTGGTGATCCACCGCCACGGAAGGCTTGCGCCGGGTGACCGTATCATGATGGTCGCCACCGCCGCACCGCACCGCAAAGATGCGTTTGAGGCGGCGGAATATCTGATGGATTACCTCAAGTCTCGCGCGCCATTCTGGAAGAAGGAAATCACCACTTCCGGAGCAGAATGGGTGGCTGCCAAGGACGAGGATGAAGACGCGCTGACCCGCTGGTAGGGTGCCTAGTCTGCGTTGTTGATCCGCCCGCGCATCTCTTCGGCTTCCTGCCGCGCCGCGCGCAGCCCTTCCATTGCGGCATTCAACTCGGCTTCGGTTTGCGTCAGCTGGTTGGTCAGCTCTGCCTCGCGCTGCTGAAGATATGTGATTGCCTGATCGCGTGTTTCTTCGGCCTCGTGCAGTTCCTGACTCATGCGGTCAAGATCGGCCACGTCGCTTTGGCGAACACGGGACAGCCGATGGGCCAGCCAGTTGGCGAACCAACCCATGCAGAAAGCTGCGAACAGGATGATGGCTGTGGCGATGATGAATTCTGTTCTGTTCAACTTACTGGTCCTCTGAGCCTGCATCCGGTGCGTCGGTTTCAGGTGTCTCGATTTCGGCCTCAGATTCGGCCTCGGCTTCCATCGCCTCAAGCCCGGTCAGGGTGTTGGCCACGGGTTCAGGACGGATCAGGCGAAACTCGATTCGGCGGTTCTCTTCGCGGCCTTCTTCGGTTTCGTTATCGGCGATGGGCTGCGTCTCGCCATACCCGACCGCAGAAAAGCTTGAAGTCGGCACGCGCCGTCCGCGCAATTCGTTCAGGATCGACTGCGCGCGCGACTGGCTGAGCTGCTGGTTCATCTCTTCACGGCCCTGACTGTCGGTATGGCCCTGAATCTCCAACCGGATGGGGCCACATTCACGCAGGATGTCCGCGATCTGGTTCAGGGCATCGCGCGAGTCTGCTGCGACGGTGGCTGATCCCGGTTCGAAAGCAATCTTGCTGGTGGCCTGAACCTCGGCCAGCTGCTCTTCGCAGACCTCAGGGTCGGGCGGCGCGTCGGCGGGTGCGGGCGGCTCCTGATAGGTGATTGACAGGGTGTAATCCTGCGCCTCGCCCAGCTTGTCCGACAGCATGCCGGCGATCCGGGCCTTGGCGTCGGGATCATGGCTGATGCCCGACAGTGCTACATTGTCCGGCGTAACGGTCAGGGCGCCATTGTGCAGTTGTGACAGTGCCTCCAGCCCGGCCAAGACACGTATGGGCCAATCCGCGGGCAGGTCCGGTGCAATCCGGGTGGCTGTGTGCACCTGCAATGATCCAAAGGCGGCACGTGCAAAGCTGTCGGTCATTTCACGCAGCGTTTCGTCACTCAGACGGCCACGCAGTTGAACCAAACCCTCAGGGCTACGTGTTGCGACGAATTCAATAGGCCCAGTCGGGTCATCCGGTTCGGGTTCGGGAAGAATTGCATGCAAGGCGAAAACCTCGGGCAGCGTATTTTCGAGTTCTCCCACGATGCGGTCGAAATCCAAAGGGTTAGTCCCTTGTGTAGCAATTAGAGTGATATCTGCATCCGACAGAGTAACTGAACCCTGACCAAGTTCGGATAGCGCACGAATGCTGAGCTGCGCTGCATTCGCCCAACGCGGAGACGGTACGCCTAGCCCAATGGTGCAGGAATAGGGGCCGGTCAGTCCGGCCTCTTGTGCTGCAGCGACGATGATGTCGCGCGCAACTTCATCCTGGGCCGAGCACGCATCAAACTGCCCGCCATCCTCATCTATCAAATAGCGCAGCGTGAATGGTGTGATTACCGGGCGAGGTGCCGAAATTGAAAGGCCGATTCGCAGACCTGGTGGCGCGGCGCGGCTCAGGTCTTGTTCCAGCTGGTCTTTCTCTTGCTGGCTATCGGCAATGGCCGTGATACGCACCAACCCTGGGCTGGCAGATATCTTGGCCCGTGGCAAATCCGAGAGCGCTTCGATCGCATAGTCGATTGCCTGATCCCATCCGTCTGGCTTGGGATAGTCGGCACTTTCCATCAGGTCCGAGACTGACGCGTCCCGATCAAGGCGTTGCAGCCTGTCTACCAGATCGTCGCGATCCAGAGCCGCAGGTACTAGCCCGATAATCGAAATTCCGCTGTCATTGCGCAGGATCTCGGTAGAAAAGCGGGGCGGTGTCAGATCGGCGGTGGGAGCAACCTCCATCTCGTCAATGACGCGCGAGGTGTCGACCTCGGTGCCCGCAGCGATCAGGGCGTTGAATCGGGTCGCCTCAGTCGGGGCCGTGCCGGTCAGAACGACACGCAGGCCGTCGGATTCGACTTCGGCCCAATCATGCCCCTGCAAGTTCAAGGCCTTTCGCACGGCCAGTTCCGAGGCGTCTTCGATCTTGCTGACCGCAAATCCAGCGACCACCAGCGATAGCACGGCGGACACCGCGAAAATCAACGCAACAGCTAGGGCGTAAGGCAGACGCATGGGCGAAATCGAGACTCCTCGGGCGGTTGGTTCCGGGACTCATACAGAGCGCAGCACAGAGGTGCAATCAGAGGAAAAGGGCGACGCAGAGGAAGATCAGCGGAATCAAGCCGGTGTCGCGATTGGCCCGGAAAAGCTGCAGCAATTTGGCGTTGTCCTCCGTGTCCAGCCCTCGCAATTGCCAGGCCAGATGCCACCCCATCGCCCAAGGCCCGCCAAGGGCGACCGCCAAAGCAAGAACCGATGTCCCGGGCAAAGCCGCGTCGATAATTGCAAAGGCCATTAGACTGACGGTTCCAATCAGAAAATACTTGAGCCAACGGGCGGTATCGGTGCCAAACAGCCGTGCGGTGGACTTGATGCCGATCAGCTCGTCATCCTCGGCATCCTGATGGGCGTAGATCGTGTCGTAGAACAAAGTCCAGGCGATTCCTGACAGATAAAGCATGATCGCAGGCCAGCCCACGGTGCCGGTATGTGCAGCCCAGGCCAGCAATGCGCCCCAGTTGAAGGCCAGCCCCAGAAAAATCTGCGGCCACCACGTAAAACGTTTTGCATAGGGATAGATGGTAACAGGCAGCAAAGACAGAACCCCCATCGCAATCGCGGCTCGGTTGAAGGTCAGAAGGATGGCCAGGGCCAACAGACATTGCAGCACCATCCAGAATGCAGCCTGACGGACACTCACCTGGCCTGAGGGAATCGGGCGCGACCTTGTACGCTCGACCTTCCCGTCAAACTCACGATCAGTAATGTCATTCCACGTACAGCCCGCGCCGCGCATCAAAAACGCACCAATGGCACAACCAACTGCGATCCAAAGATCCTCCCATCGTGGTGCGCCGTCGCTCAGGATGGCCAAGGCCAGACCCCACCAGCAGGGAATCAGCAGCAGCCATGTGCCGATGGGTCGGTCTGCGCGGCTGAGCCGTAGGTAAGGGCGGGCAAAGGCGGGGGCGTGGGTATCGACCCAATTGCCGGTTACGGCATCGGCGACCTGACCGTCTGGTGTTGGGGCATTGCCTTGCATATGTAGGGTCTCATGAATGCGAAGATCAGACTGTATGTAGAGCACCCTTTGGGTCCGGGGCAATCGGTTCCTTTGACGCGTGAGCAGGCGCATTATCTGTTCGGTGTCATGCGCCTGTCGGTTGGGGGCCGGGTCGCCCTGTTCAATGGCAGCGATGGCGAGTGGCAGGCAGAGGTTGCAGAAGCGGGCAAACGAGGCGGTATTCTGTCGTGCGTGGAGCAATCGAAACCTCTGCAATTACCGCCCGATCTGTGGCTTCTCTTTGCACCGATCAAGAAGGCGCGGACCGATTTCATCGTTGAAAAAGCAGCTGAAATGGGGGCCGCACGGATCATACCGGTGCAGACCGAATTCACCAACTCCGAGCGCATTCGACAGGATCGCTTGCAGGCCCACGCAATTGAGGCGGCCGAACAATGTGGCGGCACTTTTGTGCCTGAGGTCGCTGACCTCCAGCGATTGGATCGTATCCTGGGCGCGTGGCCCGATGATCGCCAATTGATGTTCTGTGACGAGGCTGAAGCCGGCTCGGCCCTGCGCTTGGCAGAGAATGAGAAAGGCAAGCCGTGGGCGATCCTGATCGGCCCCGAGGGCGGGTTTTCCGAGCCAGAACGTAAACGGTTGGCGGAGCTACCATTTACCCATGTGGTCAGCCTCGGCCCACGCATCCTGCGCGCCGATACAGCAGCCGTTGCGGCGATGACAATGTGGCAGCAAGCGTTGGGAGATTGGACGTGACGTGGCAATTGGCGCAGGAAACGGACCTGTCCAGGATCGACACGTTTTTGTCCCAACATATCCAAACATCGATGTTCCCTTTGGCCAATCTACGGGATTTTGGCCTGTGCGGTACGCATCCCCGGTCGTTGAATGCATGGACGCTTGGCAGCCCGTTGCGTGCGGTCTTTGCCATAACAAATGAAGGCATGATCCTACTGCAATGTCCCGACTGTTCGGATACCGAACTTGCCGCAGCGATTGACCTTATTCGAGGCCGGGCCCTGTTCGGCATCGCGGCTGAGGCAACGCAGGCTCGTCGGATAATCCGGTTGGCAGGTTGGGAAGGGCGACCCGCGACCCTGAACAGCGATGAGCCGGGGTTTTCCCTGGCGCTGGATCGACTTCAAATACCGGATTTCAGTGGGGCAGATCTCATGCCGCTTACTGATGTAGACCGTTCGGTCCTTGAAGACTGGCGAGAAAGCTACCTCATCGAAGCCATGGATTTTGATCCTTTGCGCGCACAGACGCAGGCTGGGAAGGACATCAAGACCTATATCGAGCGGGATTCGCATCGAGTTTTGCTGCAGAATGGCCTACCGGTCAGCATGACCGGCTTCAACGCTCGCTTGCCTGAAGTGGTGCAGATCGGTGGTGTCTACACACCACCCGATTTACGAGGGCGGGGCTATGCGCGTTTGGCTGTTGCCCTGCATCTGGTTGAGGCGCGCGACGCGGGAGTTTCCAGAGCTGTCCTCTTTGCGGCTTCCGATGCGGCAGCGCGTGCCTATATATCCATTGGGTTCCAGCCTGCAGGTCAATACTCGCTGATCCTGTTCAAAAACCCGGAGGACGTGGCATGAGTTTCTTTCGACCCGAAGCCAAACTGGCCCTGTGGCGCTGGCGCGAAGTGCTGGTTGCAGGGTTTGTTCTGATCCTCGGCCTCAGCTGGATCAGCGGCCCCGGCGGATTGCTGGCGTGGTTGGGGTGGCTGCTGATCGTCGTCTCGATGGCACTGGCGGTGATCGGAGTGCAACGCGCGCGCTTTCGCAATGGTGCGGGAGGACCGGGTGTGGTGACTATTGATGAAGGCCAGATCACCTATCTGGGCCCGCTCGACGGCGGCATCGTTGCAGCCCGCGAAATCGAGCGGTTGGCGTTGGATCCGACCTCGCAACCTGCGCATTGGGTTTTGGATCAGCCGGGGCAACCGACCCTTCACATTCCGGTGAACGCCGAAGGGGCCGAAGCGCTGTTTGATGTGTTCTCAGCACTTCCGGGGCTGAAAACCGAGCAAATGCTGTCGGAACTCAACGGTCGTGCGGCACATCCGGTGGTGATCTGGGAGCGTACGCCGTCACGGCCTGCGCACCTTAGGCTGCATTGACACTGGCGCGGTTTGCGCTCAGGACTGACCGCCAAGACAGACACATCAGGATCGGAGCACGGGTCACATGTCCATCCCCCAGTCCGGCGGCGGACCGATCGAACGCCATGAGCAACTGGCCGAATATCTGGAATCGGGCTGCAAGCCCAAGGAAGATTGGCGCATCGGAACCGAGCATGAGAAGTTCGGCTATTGCAAAGACACTCTGAAACCTCTGCCGTTTGAAGGCAAACGGTCGATTGTGGCCGTGCTGGAAGGTCTGCGAGACCGCCATGGCTGGGCCGAAGTGCGTGAAGCTGGACATTTAATCGGGCTTGAGAAGGACGGCGCGAACGTCAGCCTGGAACCAGGCGGTGCGTTGGAACTGTCCGGCGCTCCGCTCGAGACAATTCATGAAACGTGCGATGAGGTGAACACTCACCTGCGTGAAGTGAAGGATATCGCCGATGAGATCGGTGTAGGCTTTATTGGTCTGGGCGCAGCCCCGATCTGGACCCATGAAGAGATGCCGTTGATGCCCAAAGGCCGTTACCGGCTGATGAACGATTATATGGAGAAAGTTGGCACCATGGGCCGTGCCATGATGCGGCGCACCTGCACGGTTCAGGTCAATATCGACTTCGGGTCCGAGGCCGACATGGTGCAGAAGCTGCGCGTCGCGCTGGCCCTTCAGCCGGTCGCGACGGCGCTGTTTGCGAACTCTCCGTTTTTCGAGGGCAAGGTGAACGGCCAGAAAAGCTGGCGCAGTTATATCTGGCGGCATCTGGACGATGCACGGACGGGCATGCTGCCCTTTGTGTTCGAAGAAGGCTTCGGGTTCGAACGCTATGTACAATATGCGCTCGATGTACCGATGTATTTCGTCTATCGTGACGGCCAGTATATCAACGCGCTGGGCATGTCATTCCGCGACTTCCTGCAGGGCAAACTGCCTGCACTGCCCGGCGAGACGCCGACTCTGTCCGATTGGGCCGATCATCTGACCACGGCATTTCCCGAAGCGCGGATCAAGAAATTCATGGAGATGCGCGGCGCCGATGGTGGCCCATGGCGCAGGCTCTGTGCGCTGCCTGCCTTCTGGGTTGGTCTGACCTATGATCAAACCGCACTGGATGCCGCTTGGGATCTGGTCAAAGGCTGGGATGCCGAGACGCGCGAAGCACTGCGGGTTGAGGCTGCCAAGGATGGTCTGCAAGCACAGGTTGGCAACATCAACATGCATGATCTGGCGCGCGAAGTGGTCTCGATTGCCGAGGCCGGTCTGGCGTCGCGCGCGCGCCCCGGCGCAGGTGGTCTGGTGCAGGACGAGACGCATTTCCTGAACGCGCTAAAGGACAGCATCGATACGGGCAAGGTTCCGGCGGATGAGTTGCTGGATCACTACAATGGCGACTGGAATGGCGACCTGACCCGGATTTATCCCGAATACAGCTATTGATCCCCTCCGTCCCGCTTGCATTCGTGGGACGGGGCCGATAGCAGGTTGGCGACCAAATTCAGAGGGCGTCATGGACGATCTTAAGGCAAAATATCTGGGCCAAATCGCCGAAGCAGGCGATGAAAACGCGCTTGAGGCGATCCGCGTCGCTGCCGTGGGCAAAAAAGGCGAGGTCGCGCTGAAGATGCGCGAGCTGGGCAAGATGACCCCCGAAGAGCGTCAGGTCGCAGGCCCCGCGCTGAACGCCCTGAAGGATGAGATCAACTCGGCCCTGTCCGCCAAGAAGGCCGCTCTGGCCGATGCCGCGCTGGATGAGCGTCTGCGCACCGAATGGCTGGATGTCACCCTGCCGACTCGCGCGCGCCGTCAGGGCTCGATCCACCCGGTCAGCCAGGCGACCGAGGAACTGACCGCGATCTTTGCCGAACTGGGTTTCTCGGTGGCCGAAGGTCCGCGGATCGAAACCGACTGGCACAACTTTGACGCTCTGAACATCCCCGGCCACCACCCTGCGCGGGCCGAGATGGACACATTCTACATGCACCGCGCCGAGGGCGACAATCGCCCGCCGCACGTGCTGCGCACCCATACCTCGCCAGTGCAGATCCGCTCGATGGAACTGCAGGGCGCGCCGATCCGCGTGATCTGCCCGGGCGGTGTCTACCGCGCCGACTATGACCAGACTCACACGCCGATGTTCCATCAGGTCGAGGGGCTGGCCATCGACAAGGATATCTCGATGGCGAACCTGAAATGGGTTCTGGAAGAGTTCGTGAAAGCGTTCTTCGAGGTCGACGACGTCGAGCTGCGCTTCCGCGCATCGCACTTCCCCTTTACCGAACCGTCGGCCGAGGTCGATATCCGCTGCTCGTGGGATAACGGTCAGCTGAAGATCGGCGAGGGCGACGACTGGATGGAAATTTTGGGCTCCGGCATGGTCCACCCCAAAGTGATCGCCGCTGGTGGTATTGATCCCGAAGTCTATCAGGGCTTTGCCTTCGGCATTGGCATCGACCGTCTGGCGATGCTGAAATACGGCATTCCGGATTTGCGAGCGTTCTTTGATTCTGACCTGCGTTGGCTGCGCCACTACGGGTTCGCGGCGCTGGATATGCCGAACCTGCATGGTGGTTTGAGTAGGTGACGGAAAAAACCACTGCGCTAGAAAACTTGGCAAGCGATTTTCATTGGGTGCCTGGTTTTGTTGCGTGGATTGGTGATTTGATAACCGATCTTGGTCCTCTGATTGCATTGGCAGGGGCTATTTATATTTACTATCGAAAGTCTGAAGACGAGAGAAAAGCGCTTCGCCGTGATGAGCGCCGAAAGGTTTATGCTGAGTACTTGCACCAATGCGGGTTGGTATGGAACGAAGTTACTTCAGGACCTGTAGATTCCAAAATATCAATGCGGAATTCAGACCTTAAGCGTTACTTTGAGGAGCTACGATTGTTGGCACCTATTGAAGTATATGAACGAGCTTTTGAACTTAGAGTCATTTATGTGAAATATGGAGCACATGTATTGTCTTTAACCCCAATAGAGTGGCGGAATAAGACTGCGGCTCAGAACAGCGTTGATACAGATTTTATAGCCAAACTCAACGCCGCCACTGATGAACTTATCACCGCCATGAGGGCAGATTTAGAGTGACCAGTCATATGTTGAAAACGCTGGCTTGGGCTGAAAATTTGTCTCCATAAGCGCTCCGTTTGAATGTTTCGCGGAATTGGCTGGCATAAAGTGCCCAACACAAACCTCTGATCGCCACCCCGCGGTCTGGCGATCGCGCTGCTTTGTGATTTGATCCGGTGTAGGGTGGGTTTTCACCCCGCCGTGGGGCGGTTGGTGGGGTGAAACCCCACCCTACACCAATAAGTTATGTGACAGCGCGGCAGACGTCGCTAGGCTCCGGCTTATGATCTATCGACTGCTTTTTCTTCTGCTGACCGCGACTCCGGCCTTTGCGATGGGGCCGTGGAAATCTGACTGCCACGGCGATACCGCCTGTGAGGTTGGCGACCGCTCGTATCATGTGCTGGAACCCGATGGTTGGGATGGCGTAACGCCTCTGCCGGTGCTGCTGCATTTCCACGGCTGGGCGCGGCAGGGCGATGTGGTGGTGAACCATGAGCGCATCGCCGGGGCAACCAAGCTGCGAGATGTGCTGTTGGTGGCTCCGAATGGGCTGGGCAAAAGTTGGAACTTCTGGACTGCTGATACCGCAGACGTGCCGTTCGCAGATCGCGTGCTTGAGGACGTCGCCAAACGCTATCCCATTGATCTTGAAAGCATATATGTCTCGGGTTATTCTTATGGCGGCGCAATGGCATGGCGCTATGTCTGCCAGTCGGGAAACGACATCGCTGCTCTGCTGGCGGTTGCGGGCTCGATCCGCCAGACCGAGGACTGCCCGGAAGCCCCACGCGAGGTGCGTCATGTGCACGGGCTGGACGATACGGTGATGGATTTTCCCTTTGGGCCGGACGGTGACGCGACCTATCCAGTGGCTCTGTGGAAGGCGAAGTTCAACTGCAACGGCGCGACCCCTCGTGGAGATTGGAGTGTGAAGCCCTTCCTGACGCTCAGCCGATTGGAGTGGACCGATTGCGCGCAAGGGCAGGTGACACTGGACACCCATCCCGGCGGGCACTTTATTCCCCACGGCTGGATCGGCTGGCAGCTGGACGAGCTTTTGGGTCGCACCCCCACCTATCCGTGAGCCGCAGCGCTTGCACCTTGGCGCAATCTTTGCCATTGCCTGTGCCGACTGAATGTTTGCCGAAAAAGGCCCGCTGCAATGAAATTCACTCTGTCCTGGCTGAAAGACCACCTCGATACGGATGCGTCGGTTGATGAGATCGCCGAAGCACTGACCGATCTCGGGCTTGAGGTCGAAGAGATCGTCAACCCGGCGGACCGTCTGGCGGGCTTTACGCTGGGCCATGTGAAACATGCCGAGAAGCACCCGGACGCCGATAAGCTGCGCGTTTGCACGGTTGAAACCGACGAGGGCGATCTGCAGATCATTTGTGGCGCGCCCAATGCGCGCGAAGGCATCACCGTGGTGGTTTGTAAACCGGGTATGTATATTCCCGGCCTGGATATCACCATCAGCGTCGGCAAGATCCGTGGCGTCGAGAGCTATGGCATGATGGCATCCGAGCGCGAGCTTGAGCTGTCGGATGAACATGACGGGATTATCGAGCTGCCCTCGGGTGAGGTCGGCGACAAGTTTGTCGATTGGTTGGCTGAGAACGATCCGTCAAAGGTTGATCCGATGATCGAGATCGCGATCACGCCGAACCGCCCGGATGCGCTGGGTGTTGCGGGTATTGCGCGTGATTTGGCCGCGCGGGGGTTGGGCACGCTGAAAGTGCGCGATTACACTCCGGTGCCGGGTGATTTCGAAAGCCCGATCAAAGTGTCGATCGACGAGGATACGCTGGACGGCGCGCCGCATTTCACCGGGCGTCTGATCCGTGGCGTAAAGAACGGCCCGAGCCCTCAGTGGCTGCAGGATCAACTGAAAGCGATTGGTCTGCGTCCGATCTCGGCTCTGGTGGATATCACCAATTATATGACCTTCGACCACAACCGTCCGCTGCACGTGTTCGACGCGGACAAGGTGCAGGGCAATTTGCGGGTGCATCGCGCCAAGGGTGGTGAAAAGCTGGTCGCGCTTGATGAAAAAGAATACTCCCTTCAGCCTGGCATGATGGTGATTTCGGACGACAAAGGCCCGGAATCTATCGCGGGTATCATGGGCGGCGAGGAAACCGGTTGTACCGAGGAGACTGTGAACGTCTTCCTTGAAAGCGCGTTCTGGGATCATGTACAGATCGCCCTCACAGGTCGGGCGCTGAAGATAAACTCGGACGCGCGGTATCGATTCGAGCGCGGCGTCGACCCGGAATACACGCGCGAAGGGTTGGAGCATGCGACGCAGATGATCTTGGATATCTGCGGCGGTGAAGCCTCGAATGTGGTCGAGGCGGGCAAAGCGCCGAACCACGCGCGGGCCTACAAACTGGACGCGGCGCGCGTGCAGTCCCTAGTCGGGATGGAGATTCCGGAAAGCGAGCAGCGGCAGACATTGACCCGTTTGGGCTTTCGTCTGGATGGCGAGATGGCGCATGTGCCCAGCTGGCGACCCGATATCATGGGGGAAGCCGATCTGGTGGAAGAGGTTGCGCGGATCGCTTCTCTGACCAAGTTGCAGGGTATTCCGCTGCCGCGTACGACGGCGGGTATCCCCAAACCGGTCATGACAGCCACGCAGCGTCGCCAGTCGATGGCGCGCCGGACCTGTGCAGCGCTGGGGTACAATGAATGTGTGTCTTATACCTTCATCGATCAGGCCTCGGCAGCCTTGTTCGGGGGCGGTGACGCAGCAACCATGTTGGAAAACCCGATCTCGTCCGAGATGAGCCATATGCGCCCTGATCTGCTGCCTGGTCTGCTGCAAGCGGCGGCGCGCAATCAGGCACGGGGTTATGCCGATCTGGCCTTGTTCGAGGTCGGGCCGGTGTTCCACGATGGTGAGCCGGGGGATCAACAGACACAGATTGCCGGCCTGATGGTTGGGCGTAGCGGTCCCAAGGATGTGCACGGCGCGTCTCGTTCGGTTGACCTGTTTGACGCGAAAGCTGACGCCGAGGCGGTGCTTGCCGCAATTGGCGCGCCCGCGAAGGTTCAGATTCTGCGCGACAGCGATGCCTGGTGGCACCCGGGCCGACATGGAAAAATCTGTCTGGGTCCGAAAAAGGTACTGGGCGTCTTTGGCGAATTGCATCCGCGCGTGTTGCAGGCGATGGACATCAAGGGCCCGGCGATGGCGTTCACCATTTGGCCGGATCAGGTGCCGATGCCACGTAAATCCGGTGCGACCCGTTCTGCCTTGGAATTGCGCGACCTGCAGGCGGTCGAGCGCGATTTCGCCTTTGTTGTAAATGCGGATATCGAAGCTCTGACGTTGGTCAATGCGGCTGCGGGTGCTGATAAGGCTCTGATCGAGGACGTGCGCGTCTTTGACGAATTCATTGGCGGTAGCGTCGGCGAGGGCAAGAAGTCTCTGGCCATTACCGTAAGGCTCCAGCCGTCGGACGCGACCCTGAAGGAAAAGGATATCGAGGCGGTCAGCACCAAGATTGTCGAAAAAGTGTTGAAAGCCACTGGCGGCGTCTTGCGGGGATGAGTTGGTTTTCGCCTCCGGCGGGAGTATTTTTGAAATGATAAAGGGGCCATTGCGCCCCTTTTTCACGGGAGGAGAGAAAAATGCTGAAGGTCTATTTGTCCGGTGAGATTCACACGGATTGGCGCGAGCAGATCATTGCGGGCGCCGATGGGTTGGATGTTGAGTTCAGTAGCCCGGTCACCGATCACGGTGCTTCGGACGATTGCGGTGTCACGATCTTGGGGGCCGAGCCGAACAAGTACTGGCACGATCACAAGGGTGCCATGGTCAACGCGATCCGGACCCGCAAGGGCATATCAGACGCGGATGTTGTGGTTGTACGCTTTGGGGACAAATACAAGCAGTGGAACGCGGCATTTGACGCGGGCTATGCGGCAGCACTGGGCAAGTCGATCATTGTTCTGCACGGGGCTGATCATCAGCACGCGCTGAAAGAAGTAGATGCAGCAGCCCTCGCCGTCGCTGAAGAACCCGCGCAAGTTGTTGAGATCTTACGCTACGTTCTAACAGGCGCGCTGCCTGGGTAACCCGATGGCCCGTGGCGGCGGATTTGGATCCCGCCGCACAGGCCTTGTGTATCAATCCCGTGAGGGGATGTTCAGTCCTCTTTGCACTGCGGGTCGATCCAGGAACCTATCCAGATAGCGCGTAACGTTGCCATAGCTTTCCCAGCCTATGACATCCTTGACGCCGTAATAATCTAAACCGCGCAGCCACGGCGCGATTGCGATATCGGCGATCGAGAATTCTCCGGCGATCCAGCCTTGGCCGTCCAGTTGCCGGTCGAGAACGTTCAGCAGGCGTTTGGCCTCGGACACGTAGCGTTCGCGCGGGCGGGGGTCTTCGATTTCAGCCCCTGCGAATTTGTGGAAATACCCAAGCTGGCCAAACATTGGTCCGATACCGCCCATCTGGAACATAACCCATTGGGTGACCCGGTGCTTGTCACCTTTGTTCTGACCCAGCAGCTTACCGCTCTTTTCAGCGAGGTACAGAAGGATTGCACCGCTTTCGAACAAAGCCAACGGAGCATCGTCGGGCCCGTTGGGATCAATGATCGCCGGGATCTTGTTGTTCGGGTTCAGCGAAAGAAATTCCGGGCTTTTGACATCTGCATCGGCCAGTGTGACACGATGTGCCTCATAAGGCAGGCCGGTTTCTTCCAGCATGATCGACGCCTTTACCCCGTTGGGTGTGGGGAAGGAATAAAGCTGAATCCGCTCGGGGAACTGTGGGGACCATTTATTCATGATCGGGAATTGGATTGTGTCCAGCATGATGGGCTCCTTTTATCGCGCGTGTTGCAGTCAATCTGGTAAATTGTGGCGCTTTTGTAAGGTCCAATTCTGTGCGTGATCGGTCAGTCGATGTTTGCTGGGGAACAGCAGGGGGGAAAACTCGGAAATCCCGCACCTAGACCTGCGCGCAAAATTAGCCCAGACTTTTCAGCGATCCCGCGCCAAAAGGCGCGGGTTTGCTGTTGGCGCAAAGGAGAAGCGTGTGGAAGATGTCGTAACACAGGTGGGCGCATTTGGTCCGCTGATCATGAGCGCGATCAAAGCGTTGATCGTTCTGGTATTGGGTTGGATCGTTGCCGGAGCCATTAGCGGTCTGGTGCGGCGGCGGATCAACGCCACGCCACATATCGACCCGACTTTGGGGAATTTCGTTGCGAGCCTCGTGAAATGGGTGCTGCTGGCGATTGTCTTTGTCGCCGTTCTGGGCATTTTCGGAATCGAGGCGACCAGCATCGTGGCCATTCTGGGTGCCGCATCCCTGGCCATCGGTTTGGCGCTGCAGGGAACACTCAGCGATCTGGCCGCGGGCGTGATGCTGGTGGTGTTCCGGCCCTATAAGCTGGGCCAATATGTCGATATTGGTGGCACAGCGGGTACTGTGAAAGACCTGAACCTGTTCACGACCGAGCTGGTGACGCCGGACAACGTGCAGATCATCGTGCCAAACGGTCAGGCTTGGGGTTCGGTGATCACCAACTATTCCGCCCATGACACCCGCCGGGTCGATCTGGTGTTTGGCATCGACTACGGCGATAGCGCGGATGAGGCTATGAACATCATCCTGGATGTGGCCAAAGCTGACGATCGTATCATGGCTGATCCTGAGCCCTGGGTGCGCGTGACAAATCTTGGGGATAGTTCGGTTGATCTGACCGCGCGCCTGTGGTGCGCAGCGGCTGACTATTGGGATGTGAAGTTTGAACTTACCAAAGCGATCAAAGAAGCGTTTGACGCCAAAGGCGTATCCATCCCGTATCCGCATTCTGTGGAGATTCACAAAGAGGCGTAAGCCTCCCGCCCGTCGATCGGGCATTGAAATGCCCTCCTCTGGTTGGGCCGGGCACCGCGCTAAGGCGCGGTGCTTTTTTGTGCGACCCTTGGTCCAGAAAACAACAGCGCCGCGCTATTGGCGCGGCGCTGGGCCCAAGTCTGTAAAGCGTCCTTTGAAAAAGGACGCTTTCAGAGGCGGGAGCGCTCTTAGTTCAACAGAGTTGTTGGATCCACAGAGTCGATGTTGAGGGCGGTGCCCACCGCTTCGTAAGTCAGCTTGCCGGCGTGGACGTTCAAACCTGCCAGCAGGTGTGCGTCGTCCTTACAGGCCTGCTTCCAGCCCTTGCTTGCCAGCGATAACATGAACGGCATGGTTGCGTTGCCCAGTGCGATGGTCGAAGTCCGGGCAACCGCACCGGGCATGTTGGCGACGCAGTAGTGCATGATGCCGTCAACTTCGTAAACCGGATTGGCGTGGGTGGTGGCTTTCGAGGTTTCAAAACAGCCGCCCTGATCGATCGCAACGTCTACCAGAGCCGCGCCGGGCTTCATGGTCGACAGCTGTTCGCGCGAGATCAGTTTGGGAGCAGCTGCGCCCGGGATCAGGACCGCACCGATGACCAGGTCGGCATCCTGGATCAGCTCGGCTGTCGCACCAGCGGTTGAATACTGGTTCTTGAAGGTTCCGCCGAACACATCGTCCAGATAGCGGAGACGCGGCAGCGAACGGTCCAGTACGGTCACATCCGCACCCATGCCTGCGGCAATCTTCGCTGCGTGGGTGCCTACGACACCTCCGCCGATGACGATCACTTTGGCAGGGCCTACACCCGGTACACCACCCATCAGAACGCCGCGGCCACCGTTGGCCTTTTGCAGAGTCCAGGACCCAACTTGCGGAGCCAAGCGACCGGCAACCTCGGACATCGGCGCCAGCAGCGGCAGGCCGCCATTGGAGTCAGTCACGGTCTCATAGGCAATCGCGGTGCAGCCGGATTCCAGCAGATCGTGGGTCTGGTCTGGATCGGGTGCCAGGTGCAGATAGGTGAACAGCAACTGACCTTCGCGCAGCATTTTACGCTCGACCGCCTGAGGTTCCTTGACCTTGACGATCATATCAGCCGTGGCGAACACTTCTTCTGCAGTGTCGACGATGCGGGCACCTGCCGCTACATAAGCGTCGTTATCAAAGCCCGAGCCCATCCCGGCACCGGTTTCGATAATGACTTCGTGACCGCGGGCCACAGCTTCGCCAGCAGCGTTCGGGGTCATCCCGACGCGGAATTCCTGAGGTTTGATTTCCTTGGGGCAGCCGATTTTCATGTGAGACTCCATTCATAAACTGCCTAAATTATGGGCATATATTGGCGCAATTTTTGTGAAACCCCACTTGCTAAACACACAATCTGCGGGAAAATATTCAGCGTATAGACAACTTGACGCAATGGATGTGCGCAAATGACGATTGACGCAACAGATCGGAAGATTCTGGCAGCCCTGCAGCGCAAAGGGCGGATGTCAAATTCGGAATTGTCCGAACAGGCGAATCTATCCCCTTCGGCCTGCCACCGGCGCGTGCAGCGACTTGAAGCTGAGGGTTATATCAAGGACTACGTCGCCCTGTTGGATGCACGGAAGTTGAACGTTCCAACCACTGTGTTTGTCGAGATCACGTTGCAGGGTCAGGCGGAAGAAGTGCTGGAGGCGTTTGAAAAAGCCGTAGCACGGATTCCGGATGTGCTGGAATGCCATTTGATGGCGGGCACGGCGGACTACATTCTGAAGGTCGTCGCAGAAAATACCGAGGATTTTGCTCGCATCCATCGGCAATACCTGTCTCGCTTGCCTGGGGTGGCGCAGATGCAAAGCTCATTTGCTTTGCGCACGGTGTTCAAAACCACGGCTTTGCCTGTCTGAAACCAACTATTGGGGGTTAGCCTTGCGTCAATTCTGCCGCTTGTATCTGTCGTGCGGTCGGGCCAAAATCCATGTTTCCGACCTTATGTACGACCTCGGCACTTTGCGCTGACACTCCGTGGTTACACTGGCCGTGTACGGTCCGAACCCGATGAACGATAAGGAGCAGACCTTGGCTTACGAAAACAACAGCACGCCGAAAGATTGGCTGGAAGCTGAACTGGAAGACACGCTGGACGAAGATTTCGAGATCGAATTCAGCGAACCCATGCTTTCGATGGAAGTGCGCAAGATTTACAAGGACCAGCATCCTGACATGCTGGATCGCAAGGTCTATTTTCGCAACCTTTTGCGGCTGCAGGCTGAACTTATCAAAGTTCAGGATTGGGTGGTCCATACAGGGGCCAAGGTCTGTATTCTATTTGAAGGGCGCGACAGCGCCGGGAAAGGGGGCGTGATCAAGCGGATCACGCAGCGCTTGAACCCTCGTGTAGCGCGTGTGGTCGCCTTGCCTGCACCCAGCCGACGCGAACAAAGCCAGTGGTATTTTCAGCGCTACGTGCCCCATTTGCCTGCGGCCGGTGAGATCGTGTTCTTCGATCGGTCCTGGTACAACCGCGCTGGTGTTGAACGCGTGATGGGATTTGCCAACGAGGATCAGGTCGAACAGTTCTTTCAGGACGTTCCCGAATTCGAACGGATGCTGGTGCGGTCGGGGATTATCCTGCTGAAATACTGGTTCTCGATTACAGACGAAGAACAGCAATTGCGATTCCTGATGCGTATTCACGATCCGATGAAGCAGTGGAAACTGTCACCGATGGATCTGGAATCCCGCATCCGGTGGGAGGCATACACCAAGGCCAAAGAGGATATGTTCTTTCGCACCAACATATCCGAGGCGCCTTGGTATATTGTTGAAGGCAACGACAAGAAACGCGAACGGCTCAATTGTATCGAGCACCTGCTGACCAAGATCCCCTATGAGGATGTGCCGCAGGAAAAGGTCAATCTGCCGGATCGGCGCTATAACCCCGAATACGAACGGCGCATTTTGCCGGATGAGCTACACGTGCCTAAGATATATTGATTTGGCAGGAAAGTGGTGCGGGAAAAGGATCCCCGCACCTGAACGGTTTGATTAACCCCAATCAAATCCGCAGTTCGTTTCGAAAACAAACACGCCGCACATGTCGTCATTCATGTCTTCGACTGTGGCTTCAACGGTTTCGATCATGTCGTCAGCGAAGTCGGTGTCGAACACCAGATCGAAATCATCCATCTCCGGGGTCGTGTCAGCCTGCTGCACCGGAGACCATTCGAACTGGTCAAATTGGGCTTGCAGCGCATTAACAAACGCTTCGATCCCGGCAAGGAAGGCCTGAACGTCAAAGCAGTCCGCGCCCGGTGCACCATTGTCAACGACAACTTCAGGTGTTTCTGGCTCGGGTTCTTCGACCTCGGTGACGTCGGTCTCCGGAGTTTCGGGTTCCTCGACCTCGACGACGTCAGTATCCGGCACATCGGGTTCCGGGTCTTCAACTTCAGTCACATCGGTATCAGGCGTTTCCGGCTCTTCAGTTTCGGTCACGTCTGTTTCCGGAGTCTCCTCAACCGGGTCCTCGGTCTCGGTAACCTCAGTTTCTGGCGTTTCGTCTGCCGGTTGCTCGGTTTCCGTCACATCGGTGTCGGGTGTTTCGTCCGATGGTTCTTCGGTTTCGGTGACGTCTTTCTCCGGGGTCTCCTTTGCCGGTTCTCCGGCATCGGGAACTTCCGCTACCGGTGTTTCGTCAACTGGTTCCTCAGTCTCGGTCACATCGGTTTCCGGCACTTCTGGTTCAGTCGGGGTGGTAACCTCTTCCTCTTCTGGCTCAACAACTTCTTCAACCGGAGGCGTCACCGGCGGGGTGGTGCCGCCGTTATCAAGATCGACATCGCCCTGAGTCGCCGCAAAGTTCTGCGTCACCATGACAGCGTCGTACCCCTGCATGTCGCCTTCTTCGATCCCGATGCCGATATATTTGAAATCGGGGTTCAGAATGTTGGCGCGGTGACCGGGGCTATTCATCAGGTTCTGGTGCAACTGGGCGACATCATCGCTGATACCGGGTGCGCCACGCTCGGATTGCCAGGCGATGTTTTCTCCGGTGCGCCAGCTCCCGGACAGGTCGAACCCTGCGGCTTGCATCCGTTGGGTCGCGGATGAACCACCCTGACCGGTGTGGCTGAACCGGTCGGTGTCCAGCATCCAGCTGCTGTGGTCCTCGGAAGATTCGTTCAGGTTGCGTTCAAGTTCCAGGGGATCAAGACCGCGGGATGTGCGCTCTTGGTTGATCAGCGCGAGCATTTCGCGCTCGACCGTACTTGCTGTCGACATCAGTGCCTCCGTTTTTGGTTATGTCTGAGTGGACGGCCTCACTTACAGACGATCAAAGAACGCTGAATAGGGCGGGTACGGCGATGGGCATTTTTCGGCGGCAGAATGCAACCGAACGGCGATTCGCTGCGCTGTAAAATGCCGACTGCGGCGATTGCATCAAAATCGGCAGGTTGCCGCGAGGGTAAAGCCGGGATTTGGCGGGATCATCCGCCCTAAAAACGACAAACCCCCGGGCAGGGCCTCGGGGGTCGTCAAATAGTGTCATCCAAAGCTGGACGAGTCGCAGGAAGCTCTTAGAGCAAACCTTCGCGCTGTGCTTTCTTACGTGCCAGTTTACGGGCACGGCGGATCGCTTCAGCTTTCTCGCGCGCTTTTTTCTCGGACGGTTTCTCGAAATGTTGCTTCAGCTTCATTTCACGGAACACGCCTTCGCGCTGCAGCTTTTTCTTCAGGGCACGAAGCGCCTGATCGACGTTATTGTCGCGAACACTAACCTGCATGTGGTTGTCACCACCTTTCTAGATAGAGTTGCAAGGATTTGCAGGAAGTGGCCGTATAGCAAAGCACGCCTAACTTGTCTAGTACTGGACCCGCAGCCTCGGAGACCCGACATGACAGCAACCTATGAAGACACCAAAGAGCAGCTTCTCGATGCGATTCTGAACCATGTGCCGTTCGACGGCTGGTCGGAAACAAGCTTTCGTGCGGCCATCAGCGATTGCGATCTGGAGCCCGCGCTGGCCCGAGCGATCTGTCCGCGTGGTGCCGTCGATCTGGCACTGTCCTTTCATGCGCGCGGGGATGCCGCGATGTTGGAGCGGTTGAAATCCGAAGACCTGAGCGGGCTGAAATTCCGTGAAAAGATCGCCGCCGCCGTCCGTTTCCGCCTGCAGGCGGTCGAAGACAAAGAAGCAGTGCGCCGAGGTATGACTTTGTTCGCGTTGCCGATCCATGCCGCGGATGGGGCCAAGGCGGTCTGGGGCACCTGTGACCAGATCTGGACAGCGCTTGGCGATACTTCGGACGACGTGAACTGGTACACCAAACGTGCCACTCTGTCGGGCGTCTATTCTTCGACACTGTTGTATTGGCTGGGTGATGACAGCCCGGATTATCAGGCGACATGGGAATTCCTGGATCGGCGGATCGAGGGCGTAATGCAGTTTGAGAAGTTCAAGGCGCAGGTGAATGGCAACCCGCTGCTGAAACCGTTTCTGGCCGTCCCCAACTGGCTTGCGGGTCAGGTGAAGGCTCCGACGAAGTTGCCCAACAACCTGCCCGGTTCGCTGTCATCGGGAAAATAGTCGCAGCGTTTCCACTTGCCGCTGGGCCTCTGCGTTTTCGCCTGCTAGGCATTGGGCAAAGGAGATATGCCCATGACCCAGACAATGCGCGCTGTCGAGATCACCGAAGCTGGTGGCCCGGACGTTCTGCAACTGACGGAACGCCCGATGCCGGAACCGGCAGAGGGTCAAGTGGTTCTGAAAGTCGCGTACGCTGGGGTGAACCGTCCTGATGCGCTGCAGCGGGCAGGGGCGTATGATCCGCCTCCCGGTGCAAGCGATTTGCCGGGGCTAGAGGCCTCGGGCGAGGTCATCGCCATCGGCTCGGGTGTCGAAGGTCTGGTCGTTGGCGATCGGGTTTGCGCCCTGTTGCCCGGCGGCGGTTATGCTGAATATGTCGCAACGCCCGCCGCCCATTGTCTGCCTGTGCCTGCGGGTATGGGTTTGAAAGAAGCTGCCTGCCTGCCCGAAACCTTCTTTACTGTTTGGTCCAATGTCTTCACCCGTGGCGGCTTGAAGCCGGGGGAGCGGTTTCTGGTCCATGGCGGTTCCAGCGGGATCGGCACGACGGCCATTCAGCTGGCCAATGCGTTTGGCGCCCGCGTCTTTGCAACCGCCGGGTCGGCTGAGAAATGTGAGGCTTGTATCAAGCTAGGTGCCGAAAAGGCGATCAACTATCGCGACGAAGATTTCGTGGCTGCGATGCGCGCCGAGGGCGGGGCGAACCTGATCCTGGACATGGTCGGTGGTGATTATATCCCGCGCAACATCAAGGCTTTGACGGAAGACGGGCGGCTGGTTCAGATCGCTTTCCTGCAAGGTCCGGTAGTCGAACTGAATTTTGCGCTGATGATGGTGAAACGCCTCACCCTGACTGGCAGCACCTTGCGCCCACAAAGCGATTTGGCCAAGGCGCGCATCGCGCAAGACTTGCGTGAAGCCGTGTGGCCATTGCTTGAGGCCGGGAAGGTCGCACCGGTGATGGATTCAGAATTCGATCTTTCTGATGCCGCCGCTGCACATGCGCGGATGGAAGCATCGGGCCACATTGGCAAGATCGTTCTGAAGGTCTCTGGTTAAGCTGCTGCCATGTAGTCAGGCGACCGCCCGGCGATACAGGTGCCATGTGGCGTGGCCTAGAACGGGCATGACGACGATCAGCCCCAGCAACATCGGGATCGCGCCCAGTACCAACATCGCGGCCACAATGGCCCCCCAGGTCAAGATCACACCCGGGTTCTGACGCAAGACCCGGACCGAGGTTACGACGGCCACGGGAACGCCCACTTTGCGATCCAGCAACAGCGGAAAGCTGACCACGCTTAGCGCCAATGCGACCAGTGCAAACAGGAAACCGGTGGCGGTGCCGATGATGATCATGCTCCAGCCTGCTCCGGTGGTGAACACTTCTGTCACGAATGCCATGGCCGAGGCCGGAGGTTCTGGCCCTAGGGTTTGCGCGTAGATGCCTTGCGCGACCATCAGCCAGATCATCAATAGCATGACCAGATAGAAGCCCAATGCCAGTATGGCTCCGAAGGAAGGCGAACGGAATACGCCGAACGCGTCCAGCCAATGAACGTCTCCGCCCTGTTCCCTCTTGCGACTGATCTCATAAAGCCCGACGGCGGCGACCGGCCCGATCAGGGCAAAGCCCATGACAAGCGGGGCCAGCAGGGGCACCATGTCTTTGTTGAGCCCAATACCGAACATCAGCAGACCTGCGATTGGATAGATCAGAACGACAAAGATCGCATCGGCCCGGGTTTCGAGAAAATCGTTATATCCAGCTTTCAGGCATTCGCGCAGATCCTGCAGGGTCAGCGTATGCACCGTCGGCAGAGCCTGAACATCCGCGCTGCCGATCTCGGTCACGGATTCAGTGACATGATCGCTGGTTGCCCGCAGATTTCGGGCGACCCAGGTGATTGGGTTACCGATTGTCTTGTCCATGTTCATCCCCTTTTCTGGCGTGGGTGCGCCGCGGGATGCATCCGGCGTGGCAATTCGCGTGACCGGATCAGCCGGCAACGTCTGCCCAATTACAACGTCTCGTTGCATTATAGCACATATTGCGAAATTTTGCCCGATCACCCTTGCAGAGCCGGAAGGATTGCTCTGCCGCACAGGCGTGTTAGCTTTGTTTCCACAGGCAAGGGAGGCATTCATGCAGCAGACAGCACGCACAGTCGTCATACACGAATCCGGCGGCCCCGAGGTTCTTCGGATTGAGGATCGCCCGCTTGGCGATCCCGGCCCGGGTGAGGTGCGCATTCGCCATCATGCCTGCGGATTGAATTTCATCGATGTGTACCAGCGTACCGGCCTTTATCCGCTGGAATTGCCTCATGCGTTGGGAATGGAAGCGGCCGGAGTCGTTGAGGCGGTAGGCGAAGGCGTTACGCATCTTGCCCCCGGCCAACGCGCGGCCTATGCCGCAGGCCCATCGGGAGCATATTCCGAAGCGCGCGTGATGCCTGCAGCACAGGTTTGTCCGCTGCCCGAGAGTATCTCGTTCCGCACCGCAGCGGCCATGATGCTAAAGGGCATGACGGTTGAATACCTGTTTCACCGCACAACGCCGCTGCGGCGCGGAGATACCGTGTTGTTCCACGCGGCTGCCGGAGGTGTGGGACTGATCGCCTGCCAATGGGCGAAATCCGAAGGCATCAAACTGATCGGGACAGCGGGAACGGATGAGAAATGCAGCCTGGCGCAATTCAATGGCGCGTCACATTGCATCAACTACCGGACCGAGAATTTTGTCGAGCGTGTGGCCGAGATCACCGGAGGCAAAGGGGTTGATGTGGTGATGGACTCCATCGGTGCGGACACGTTTGAGGGATCGCTGGATTGCCTGAAACCCTTGGGCATGATGATTTCATTCGGAAACGCTTCGGGGCCAGTGCCGCCTGTCGATCTGGGAATGCTTGCGCAGCGGGGATCTCTGAAGGTGACGCGGCCAACCTTGTTCACGCATATCTCGGATACCGCCACCTGTCAGGCGATGGCGCGACGCTTGTTTGGCAAAGTGGACGGGCGCGAGGTCAAGATCCATGTCGATCAGGAGTTTCCGTTGAATCAAGTTGCTGATGCGCATCGTGCTTTGGAAGCACGACAAACCACCGGCAGCACAGTCTTGGTGCCCTAGCGGCACGGGCCCGGCGCAAATAGCCGGGCCCTACCTTCTCATCAAAACCGATATGCGACGCGCAGTTGAACTGTAGTTGCGTCAACATCAACGCCCGATGAGTTGAAGTCGTCGAACTCATGATACAGAATCTCGCCTCCAACGCTGATATTGGGGGCTACGATCTGCTCATAGCCAGCGCCGATGAACCAGCCATCGTCACTGCCCAGATTATCGGTATCCGCATCGGCATAACCGGCGGTGCCATAAAGCAGGCCCTGCGGGTTCACCTTGTAGCCCGCGCGCGCTTTGAGCCGCCAGACATTCTCGACCGTGGCGGCGCCGGAAAGGTCTACGTCGCTCCAGTCATAGTCGAAGCCACCTCCGACGACCCAATCGCCCAGATCGTAATCATATCCAAGGATGATACCGCCGATCGCACCATCGCCGTCGACGCCTGATACGTTTGTGTCGATGTCCGCATAACCAAACTGTGCACCGCCGTAGAATCCAGTCCAGTTGCCTGATGATTGCGCCATGGCGGATCCCGCAGCCAATACGGCGACCGAGGTGATCAGTGCCAATCTTCCTGTCATCGTCTCATTCCTTTCGCTCGAAACCTGCTGCCAATCAAATCTAATGGCAGCGTTATGATTGAATCTACGTTCCGGCCCTTAGGCCGGATCAGTGATGTTTTGACTGTCCCGAACAAATTTATTCTGGCCGGTGCCCCGGCGTGGGCCCACTCAGGTTGGGCTCTTTTCTCATATGCTAGATAGGGTGAAACATGATGCCTTCAAACGAAGATCGGCGGCAGATACGATCTGCCGCCGATGCACAAAGGTCTTGTCAGCGAATTATTGCTGTAGTTCAGCCGGGTCTTTGTCGGCGATGTCTTCCCAGTTCGCGCTGGCTTTTTCAACAAAGCCCGGAATGTCGCCTTCCCAACGCTCCTGAATGTCTTGTGACAGGTTCAGATACAGTTTGTTGTCGACGATTTTCCAGTAGTTCGGGTCACCATCGAACTTGAAGCCCATTGCGGTGCCAAATGCGCAGTAGCCGCCGTAGGCAGGCAGATAGGCCTCTGGGTTCGCCTCAAAAGCGGCTTTGTTCTCTTCCGATGCAAAACGGTACAGGGCGTCGTTGTGCAGCGTGGTGATTTTGTAATCACCCTTGGTTGCTTCGCCAACGGTGAAATAGGCAACCGGGTCATAGCCCTGCATTGCCAATCCGGTCGAGCTTGCGTTGATTTCGACGCCAGCCGCCATTGCTGAGCTTGCGATCGCAACAGACAGCGCGACTCCGCTGATGATGGATTTGAACGTGTTCATGACTTCACCTTTCGTGAATAGGCTCGCTGAAGAGCACTGTAATTTTGCCCGGGCGAACCGGATTTGATTGTCGCGACGCCTGTAATTGGCCGTCACAAAATCCCAGTTGGGGAATGGCCCGATCACGTTCAAAGCAATCAATTGTGATTGTGCAATCACAAAGACCGGTTGTTCATTCCTGCACGTCAGGCACCAGCGCCAGGACAAAATCGACCACCTTTTCCGCAGGCATTTCGCAGGGGCGAAGCAATGCGCCGCTTTTCTGTGTGAGATAAAGGTTCAGGCTGATGTAATCCGGCCCGCCCAATTGATGAGCCACCAGTTTGTGAGATTTCCCGCAGGCCATGATCTGATGCGATACCAAATATCGATGCGGCCCAACGGAACCGGTGAACGTACCGACCGGCAGATCATGGAACGCTTTCAGAAACGCGCTGGGCGCTGTCACGATTTCCCGATTTTCGGTTCTGTCCCCGCCTTGATCCGCGCTAGGTTGGCGCTGTGCCGCCAGTAGAGCAGCAAGGTCAGAGCAATTCCAAGAACGAAGGTACTGCCATCTGTCAGCACCATGATCCAGGTGGTGGATAGGGCGGCGGCGGCCAGCGCACCAACGGATGAAATACGCCAGATCAGCGCCGCGACCAGCCATGTCAAGCAGCAGGCGACACCCACGCGCCAGTCAAGTGCCAGCCAAAGGCCCAGAAAAGTCGCAACGCCTTTGCCGCCTTTGAAGCCCAGCCAGACCGGAAAGCAATGCCCGAGGAACGCGGCCAACGCGGCGATCTGCGCGGCATCTTCACCAGCCAAAGCGCGTGCCAGCAGAACAGCAACGGCACCCTTGGCTGCATCAAACAGCAATGTCAGCGCTGCCGCTGCCTTATTGCCGGTTCGCAGGACGTTGGTTGCGCCGATATTGCCCGACCCGATTTGCCTCAGATTTCCCAGACCCATCACGCGCGCGACGATCATGCCAAAGGGTATGGAGCCTAGCAGGTATCCCAACGCGGCCCACAGGATGAGCTGAGTCATTGTGCTGTCGATCAGGGGCATCAGGCTCTCCGGTACACTTCTTGTCCAGCGACAAAGGTTGCGGTGACCTTACCCTGCATCCGCTGGCCGTCAAACGGTGTGTTCTGCGATTTCGATTTCAGCGTAAAGCGGTCCAGAACAAAGGGAACATCCGGGTCGAACAGTACCAGATCAGCGGGCGCGCCTTGGGACAGGCGACCGCTCTCCAACCCCAGCCGTTTGGCCGGATTGAGGGCCATGGCGCGGAACAGGGTCGGCAAGTCCAGCTGTTCGGAATGATATAGCCGAAGCGCAGCAGGCAGCAGTGTTTCCAGCGCCACCGCGCCCGAGGCCGCCTCTTCAAACGGCAGACGCTTGCTTTCCTCATCCTGCGGCGTGTGCATGGAACTGATCGTGTCTATCAGACCGGTTCGCACTGCTTCGATCACGGCTTGCCGGTCATCTTCGGATCGCAGCGGGGGCTTGATCTTGAAGAAGGTGCGATAATCAGACACGTCCAATTCGTTCAACGTCAGATGGTGGATTGACGTGCCTGCTGTGATGTCCAGCCCGTTGCGCTTGGCGCGCTCCAGTGCAGGCAGGGCGCGGGCGGTGGTGATCTGATCGGCGTGATAGGCGGCCCCGGTCATTTCAAGCAGGGCGATGTCGCGGTCCAACCCCATACGCTCGGCCATAGGCGATACGGCAGGCAAGCCTCGCAGTGCGGCGAATTTACCGCTGGTGGCCGCGGCACCGCTGCTCAGGCCCGGCTCTTGCGGGTGGGCAATCACAAGCGCGCCACAGGATTTGGCGTAGGTCAGCGCGCGTGAGAACACCTTGGTATTGGTGATGACATGATCGCAATCGGTGAAGGCCACAGCTCCAGCATCTTGCAGGAACCCGATCTCGGTCATCTCACGCCCTTCGCGTTCTTTGGTCAGGGCGGCCATTGGCAAAACGTTGACCGGAGCGTCCGCTTGCGCGCGGCGGGTGGCGAACTCCAGCGTCTCGGGTGTGTCGACGGCAGGCAGAGTATCGGGACGGGTGACGATGGTTGTCACACCCCCTGCAGCCGCAGCCAGACCTGCGGATTTATAGCTTTCTTTGTGCCGCTCACCGGGCTCACAGACCTTGACGCCAATGTCGACAATGCCGGGAGCGAGGCACTGCCCACCGCAATCGACCACCTGCGTGTCAGCGTCTGGGGCCGTGCCTTCACCAAGCGCTGCGATCCGACCATCGGCAATCTGCAGCCAGCCGATGCTATCTGTGCCAGCTTCGGGGTCGATCAGGCGAGCGTTAGTAAAAATCAGATTGCTCATGCCATGGCCCTTTCGATTGCAGCTTTGGTGGCGGCGGGGTCCGCCTGATATTTGATCAGGTGCTTGTCGCCGCCTTTTGTGACGATCTGGACAAAGCTGCCAATGGTATTGACCGCCTGAATTTGGTTCAGCGCCACCTTACGCGGACCAGGACCGGTGAGAGTGGTGCCCGTCATTTCCCACTTGGCGACCAATTCTTCCGAAGCCAAATACCAAGCGCGGATGGTGATGGCGGCCAACCCTGCGGGTGCGCCGGTCCAGACGTAAGGATTGCCGATCAACCATAGCACGACCATTGCGGCCGCCATTGCAAAGGCGGCGAGCCATGCGTTGGTGCGGACATAAGCGCCCTTGTCTGAGGAGAAGGTCATAGGATCAGCCACAAGGCACCTCCGACGGCGATCAGAATCAGCAAGGCAATGACGGCTGAACCGATGCGGCTTGGTTTATTATCCACTGGCGGGCTTTGCGCGGCCGAGAACGGTTTTGCGCTTTCGGTCTCAATCGTGCCGCCGGACCAGTTGGTAGCCTCTTCGGTGAACAGGCCAATCAGATGCAGGCGGAGATCGAGGGAAAGGGTTGCAGATCGACCACCCAGCGCCGCACTGCGCAGGACCATCACCCAGCCTTCAATGGCGTCCAACTTCGCGCGATCCAACTGGTCTTCCGAGACACCACAGCCTTCGCTGAGATAGCCATAAAGCCCGAGATCTTCGAGGTCGGATACCGGAAAAATGTCGATCTGTTCTGGATCCAGCCCCTCGACACCCAACACCTGATCAACAGCCCCCGGTTCGCGCAGGAATTTTGCTTCTTCCGGGCGCATGTCCAGCGAGAACAGGCGGATCACACCGCGCTCATGGGGGGCGATGATCAGATCGTTCATGCGGCTTCTCGCACGTTGCGCGCCAGCAGGTCCATGGCGGCCATGCGGACAGCAACGCCCATCTCGACCTGTTCCTGAATGACGGATCGGTTGATGTCATCGGCCAGAGTGCCGTCGATCTCGACCCCGCGGTTCATTGGACCGGGGTGCATCACGATGGCGTCTGGCTTGGCCAGCGCCAGCTTTTCAGCGTTCAGACCGTAGCGGTGATAGTATTCGCGTTCCGAGGGGATAAAGCCGCCGTCCATCCGTTCCTTCTGAAGACGCAGCATCATCACAACGTCGACGTCTTTCAGACCCTCATTTATATCATCATAGATCTCGGCCCCGAAGTCCGCGAATTGCGACGGGACCAAAGTCGGTGGACCGATAAGGCGGATGCGGTTTTCCATCTTGCCTAGCAGGATCAGGTTCGAGCGCGCCACGCGCGAATGCGCCACGTCTCCGCAAATCGCGATGTTCAGCCGGTGTAGGCGGCCTTTGGCACGGCGGATGGTCAGCGCGTCCAGCAGGGCTTGCGTCGGGTGCTCATGCCGCCCGTCACCTGCGTTCAGCACGGCGCAGTTTACCTTCTGCGCCAGCAGGTCCACCGCGCCGGAATGAGGATGCCGCACCACCAGCAGATCGGGATGCATTGCGTTCAGCGTCATTGCTGTATCAATCAGCGTCTCGCCCTTTTTGATCGAACTGGCCTGCATCGCCATGTTCATCACATCCGCGCCCAATCGCTTGCCCGCAATTTCGAAACTCGCCTGCGTGCGGGTCGAGTTTTCAAAGAACATGTTGATTTGAGTCAGGCCCGACAGCACATCGGAATGCTTAGTCGATTGCCGGTTCAGATCGACATAGGTTTCGGCCAGATCAAGGATAGCGGTGATATCGGATTGCGACAGATGCTCGATGCCAAGAAGGTGACGATGGGCGAAACGCATGGGCGGGCTCCTGTCTGACAATCGGACCGCTTATAGGAAGCCATGCAGGCCAAGGCAACCTAAGGTTCCGACCCTTCGGGCAGTTTCTCGCATCCACCTTCGGGCAGGCATTGTTCCCCTGGTTTGCACCACTTGCCATAGCCACAATCAATGGCCTTGATCGGAACACAGCCCTGATAAGCCGAGCATTTAAATCCGGGTCGGCATTGCGAACCGGTTTCTTCACACAGAAACCAGCCGGGGCGCGAACATCCGCCGCCCGGCAAGCAGGATGAACCGGCTCCGCAACTCCTACCATCTGCGCAGGTTGTGGGTGGAGCTGGGACCAAATCCGGTCGGCTGCGCTCGCATTCACCGCGTCCGTTGCAGAAGCTACCACCGGGGCAATCCAAGCGCGAGGTGCACTTATTCGCCCCAGCAGGGGCGCAACGGGTTCCTCCTGCCACGCAGCGCTCGAACGGGCCGCAGGTGCGCCCACCTCCACAATAGGTGTGTCCCGGCGGGATACAGCGGCCATCAAAGCTGCAGCGCTGGCCTGCGGGGCAACAACCGCGCCCGCATTGCAACTGTCCGGCGCGGCATTGTGTATTCCGATCAAACAGCTGCGCACTCGCCGAACCGCCAGAGGTTGCCAGCAATAGAGCAGTCAGAAGGAATCGCAGAAATGACAGCATGACCCTGCCATGGTCGGTGCGACCCTGTGCCATGGCAAGGTCTATTCGCTTTCCCTCGGTCAAAAGCTGGTTAGATTGAGGGTTATGGAATCGGGCTTGGACCATCATACCGCGCGGGCGCTGCTGGAATGGCAGATCGAGCTGGGCGCAACCGAGGCGATCGGCGACGCGCCGGTAGATCGCTATGCGTTGCCGGACAAAGCGGCCAAGGCTAAGAAACCAGCTGCGGTTGAACCTGCGAAAAAACCAGAGCCGGTCGATGCCGCAGCTGTTGCAAAACAGGCGGCGAAAACCGCTGCATCGCTCGTCGATTTGCGTTCGGCGATGGAGGCGTTTGATTTTTGCGACCTCAAACGCGGCGCGCGGCAGTTGGTGTTTGCCGATGGCACCCCCGGTGCACGGGTAATGATCATCGGCGAAGCGCCCGGCCGTGATGAGGATCGCGAAGGTAAGCCCTTTGTCGGGCGCGCTGGGCAATTGCTGGACCGGATGCTGGCCGCGATTGATCTGGATCGGCGCGAGAATGTCTACATTACCAACGTGTTGCCGTGGCGGCCCCCGCAGAATCGCGATCCCAAGCCGGAAGAGATTGGCATGATGAAGCCGTTTCTGGAGCGGCATGTGGCGTTGGCCAAGCCCGAGGTGCTGGTGGTGATGGGCAATATTAGCTGTCAGGCCTTGCTGGGCAAACGCGGTATCACGCGGCTGCGCGGGAAATGGGATCAGGCGCTGAACCTGCCGGTCATCCCGATGTTCCACCCGGCCTACCTGCTGCGTCAACCGCAGATGAAGCGACAGGCCTGGGCCGATCTGCTGGACCTGCAAGCACGGCTGAGGGGCGCGGGATGAGAGTTCTGGCGTTTTCCGATCTTCATATGGCGCGCAACCGGGCCGCTGATCTGGTGGTCGCTAGCGCCGAGGCTGATCTTGTCATCGGTGCGGGGGACTTTTGCAATGCGCGGCGGGGCCTGAATGAAGCGATGCAGATGCTGTCGGGCATTGCAGCGCCGCTGATCCTGGTGCCGGGCAACGCTGAGAGCGCCGAGGAACTGACAGCCGCTGCGCCCGAAGGCGCGCATGTTCTGCACGGGACGGGCATGACATTGGATGGTCTGCGCCTGTTCGGGCTGGGCTACGGCGTGCCGGTGACGCCTTTTGGAGACTGGTCCTGCGATCTTACTGAAGCTGAAGCATCGGAACTGCTGGACCGGTGCGAGGCTGCGGATGTTCTGATCGCGCACTCTCCGCCAAAAGGATATGGGGATGTGACATCGCAAGATGTGTCGGTCGGCTCGACCGCAGTTCGGGACGCGGTTGAACGCATCCAGCCCGATTTTGTCTTTTGCGGTCATATCCATGACAGCTGGGGATATCGCGGCATGCTGGGGCGGTCTCAGATTGCCAATCTGGGTCCGAATCCACATTGGTTCGAGGTAACAACGTGATCGAGACAATGACATTGATGGCCTTCATCCCAGCCGCACTGGTGCTGAATTTCACACCCGGCGCTGACATGATGTTCTGTTTCGGGCAAGGGTTACGGTCCGGGTCACGCCCAGCGATGATGGCCAGCCTCGGTGTTTCGACGGGTCTGATGGTGCAAGTTTTGCTGGCGGGGCTTGGACTTGGGGCGTTGGTATCAGCCGTGCCTTGGCTGTTTGACGTTATCCGGTGGATGGGCGTTGCTTATCTATTGGTTCTTGCATGGGGCGCAATCCGGAAAGGGGCAGTGTCGGACGATGCAGCAATCAAGCCTGCTCATTTCGCGTTTCGCGAGGGGTTGCTGGTGAACCTGACCAATCCCAAGGTCATTCTGTTTGTTTTGGCCTTTATCCCTCAGTTCGTGGACCCAGCAAACGGCCCGGTTCTGCTGCAATTCCTAACCTTTGGTGCAATTATCACCTTGGGCAGCATTCTGGTGAACGGGGTGGTCGGTATCTTTGCGGGCGGAGCAGGGCGCATTTTGATCTCAAACCCACGCGCTTCACGTATCATTGGATGGGTCACGGGCGGGATATTCGCGGCTCTTGCCATCCGGCTTGCCATTATGGAAAGGGCTTGACGACATATGTCGCGCATTGACGAAAGCATTGAGTTCATCCCCGTCCGCATTGCGGTTCTGACTGTGTCGGATACTCGCTCGCTGGACGACGACCGCTCGGGCCAGACGCTTGTCGACCGGATCGAAACGGCTGGACATTCAGTGGCGGACCGCAAGATCATTCAGGACGAACGCGCCCAGATTGCCGAGCAATTGCGCAGTTGGATCGCGGATCCTGAAATCGACGTCGTGATCTCGACCGGCGGCACAGGTCTGACGGGTCGCGATATTACAGTCGAGGCGCACCGGGACGTTTATGAAAAAGAGATCGAAGCGTTTGGCACCGTTTTCACCATCGTGTCCATGGAAAAGATAGGTACTTCTGCCGTGCAGTCACGCGCCACAGGCGGAGTTGCAGGCGGAACCTATCTGTTCGCGTTGCCGGGCAGCCCGGGTGCCTGCAAAGACGCTTGGGATGCGATTCTGGAGAAGCAGTTCGATTATCGCCACCGGCCCTGTAATTTCGTTGAAATAATGCCCAGATTGGACGAACACCTGCGACGGAAGTAGACTGGTTCTGCGTTTAACGGATCATAACCGCTTTGTGGCTTGGCATTTTTTGCGACCCGGCTACCTTTGCGGAAGGCAGCATGTGCGACCAAAGGTGAGTGACCGATGCGATTTCTGCGGCAAAGCCTTGTTGGGGTCTTCCTGGCGTTTCTGACGCTGGGCCTGTTGATCGTTGCCGCACAGATGATCTCGGGCGCGGTGCAGGATGTGCTGACGCGGGACAATCAGGCACCTGAGGCGCGGGAACGCATATTCGCCGTTACCGTACGAACCGCCGAGCCGGAAACCATTACTCCTTATCTGGAAGCGTTTGGCCAGATTCAAAGCCGCCGCCGGTTAGAGCTGCGCGCGGCCTTGGGTGGGCGCGTTGTATCACTGGCCGAAGATTTTGAAGATGGCGGTACCGTAACGGCGGGAGAATTGCTGGTCGAACTGGACCCAGCCGATATGCAATCGGCTCTGGACCGTGCCAAATCCGATCTTCTGGATGCCCAGTTTGAAGAGCGGGACGCCGAACGCTCGCTGCTTTTGGCGCAGGATGAGTTGAAATCAGCCGAGGCACAGGCCGAACTGCGTGACCGGGCATTGCAGCGCCAGCAGGACCTGCAGACGCGAGGTGTCGGGGCTGCTGCAAGCGTCGAAGAAGCGGAACTGGCCGCAACATCGGCTCATCAGGCAGTTCTCGCACGCAGGATCGCTCTGGCGCAGGCCGAATCCCGGGTGGATCAAGCAACAACCCTGTTTGCGCGGGCTCGTATCGCGTTGGAAGGGGCCGAGCGTGACCTGGAGGATATGACGATCCATGCCGGGTTTGATGGTACGCTGACCGAGGTTACTTTGGTTGAAGGCAGGTTGGTCGCGGCCAACGAAAAGCTGGCCGAACTCGTCGACCCCAATGCGCTTGAGGTCGCGTTTCGGGTTTCCACCGCGCAATTCGTGCGGTTGCTGGACGCGCAGGGTGATCTGATCTCAGCCCCGGTGACTGTATCGCTTGAGGTCACGGGGACCGATCTCACTGCCACCGGCCGGATCAGTCGCGATAGCGGCGCGGCGGGTGAAGGGCAAACCGGGCGTCTGATCTATGCGCGTCTCGACGACGCGCCGGGATTCAAGCCGGGGGATTTTGTCACCGTTTCGATTGAAGAACAGCCGCTCGATAATGTGGTCCGTCTGCCATCCTCGGTTCTGGACGCCACGGGCAACGTGCTTGTTCTCGGCCCCGATGACCGGCTGGAACCGTTGGCTGTGCAATTGATCCGTCGTCAGGGCGATGAGGTGCTTTTGCGTGGTGAAGGCCTGGAAGGCCGCGAGGTTGTGATTGGCCGGACGCCCCTGCTGGGTTCGGGTGTACGTGTGCGGCCCCTACGGATTGAGGCGAACGCTGAAACTGATCCGGGCATGGTCGAGCTTTCGGACGAAAAGCGCGCTCAGCTTGTGGCTCAGGTCGAGGCCAGTGATGCGATGTCTCAGGAAGACAAAGCCCAAGTATTGGGCCAGTTGAGCGAGGCCAAAGTGCCCGCCACCCTAATACGCCGTCTTGATGACAATCGGGCCGGGGGCTAAGCGCGATGATCCGCGACATTCCCAACGCGGCGGGCGGTATCCTCAGCTATTTCACCCGGCACCGGACTGCGGCCAATCTGTTGCTGCTGATCATGCTGGTGCTGGGGGCCGCCGCGATCCCCAACATGCGGGCACAGTTCTTTCCTGATGTGATTCTCGAACGCGTCGATGTGAATGTCCAATGGGACGGCGCAGGCCCCGAGGATGTCGACAATGGCATCATCCAATTGCTGGAACCTGCGCTTTTGGCGGTTGAGGGCGTTGCCAGCACGGAATCGACCTCACGCGAGGGAACGGCGCAGGTCCGGCTGGAGTTTGAGCCGAACTGGGACATGTCTCGCGCGGTTGAGGAGGTCCGGACCGCCGTCGATAGCGTCACCAACCTGCCCGAAGACGCCGAGGAACCAACCATCAGGCGCGGCGCTTGGCGGGATCGTGTCACGGATGTGGTCATCACGGGGCCCATCGAAGCTGAACAACTGGCCAAATTCACCGATGAATTGATAAGCCGCCTGTTTGCAGTTGGTGTCACGCGCACCACGATCCGGGGACTGGCCGCGCCGCGTGTGGTGGTCGAAGTCCCCACCGCACAGTTGATCGCCAATGATATCTCGCTTTCGGACATTGCCGAGGCCATCGCGGCAGAAGTCACCGCGAACCCTGCGGGCGATGTCACAGGTGCCAATGCGCGTATTCGGACTGGCGTTGAGAAACGCACCCCGGAAGAGATCGAGGGTATCGCCCTGCGCAACTTTGCCGATGGTTCAAAGCTGGTTGTGGGCGATGTGGCGGAAATCCGGGTCGAGGGGGTCACGCGCAACCGCAGCTATTTCGTCGGCGACAATCCGGCGATGTCGATCCGCGTCGACCGGTCCAATTTGGGCGATGCCATCGGGATTCAGCGCGATGTCGAGGATGTCGTGGCCGAGATGCAGGCCAGCCTGCCCGAAGGTATCACGATTGAGCTGATCCGCACCCGCGCACAAGCGATCACCGACCGACTAGATATTCTGGTCGACAATGGGCTGGTTGGGCTTGGGCTGGTGGTTTGTCTACTCTTCCTGTTTCTGAACGCCCGCATCGCTTTCTGGGTGGCTGCCGGTATTCCGGTGGCAATGTCTGCGGCGATTGCGCTGATGTATCTGGGCGGGTTGTCGCTGAATATGGTGTCTCTGTTCGGTTTGATTATTACCCTGGGCATCGTGGTTGATGACGCCATCGTCGTGGGAGAGCACGCCGATTTCCGTGCCCGCCGTTTGGGCGAAGCGCCAATCGTCGCCGCAGAACGCGCTGCCCGCCGAATGGCGATGCCGGTGTTTGCTGCAACAGTGACCACGGTCATCGCCTTCTTTGGTCTCACAGCCATCGGTGGCCGCTTCGGAGAGCTGATCCGAGACATCCCGTTCACCGTTATCGCTGTCCTGATTGCCTCACTGATCGAATGCTTCCTGATCCTGCCGAACCATATGGCCCATGCCATCGCGCATTCGGCTAAGGAGCATTGGTATGACTGGCCCAACCGGGTTGTAAACAAGGGCTTCCGCTGGGTGCGCGACCACCTGTTCCGCCCGTTGGTCGCTTGGGTGGTCTGGGCACGGTATGTGGTTGTTGCACTGATGGTAGTGATTCTGGCCAGCCAGATTGCTCTGTTCATTCGGGGCGACGTGAATTGGCGGTTCTTCAACGCACCGGAACGCGGTTCGGTCACTGGCAATTTCATCATGGTCGAAGGGGCGACGCGCGCTGAGACGCTGGAAATGATGCGCATGGTCCAGAAAGCCACGGAAGAACTGGGTCAGGTTTACGAAGAACGCCATGGCCGCAATCCAATCGAATACGTTCTAGCCGAGGTTGGCGGTTCGGCCGGATGGGGGCTGCGCGCGGCGGATGGCAAGGATGACGATCTACTGGGCGGCATCTCGATCGAGCTGATTGATGCCGACTTGCGCCCCTATTCCAGCTTTGAATTTGTGGGCGAGCTGCAGGATTTCGTGCCGCGCCACCCGAAGGTTGAGCTGCTTAGCTTCCGTGGTTGGCGTTCAGGGCCCGGTGGCGATGCGATTGACGTGCAGTTCTACGGTGCGGATGTGAACACGTTGAAATCTGCATCCGAGGACCTCCAGGCGGAACTCGCGAAATACCCTGAAGTTTCAGCGCTCGAGGATAACCTCGCCTATGACAAGGAAGAGTTCATTCTGGACCTCACCGCGCAGGGTCAGGCGCTGGGTTTCCGCATCGAAACACTGGGCCGCGTGTTGCGAAACCGGCTGAATGGGATTGAGGCCGCGACCTTCCCGGATGGTCCGCGTAGCACCGAGATTCGGATCGAACTGCCTGAGGGCGAACTGACTGCTGATTTCCTCGAACGCACATTGATGCGGACTCCGGATGGCGTTTATGTCCCGCTCGCCGATATCGTCTCGGTCGAGCGTAAATCGGGTTTTTCGACCGTCCGGCGCGAAAATGGTCTGCGGGTCATCTCGGTGAATGGTGATATTTCCGAGGACGACCCGGCGCAGGCTGCCGAAATCGCCCGCGCCATGCGCGAAGAGATATTGCCAAACATAGCCGCCGAACGGCAGGTCGAATGGCGCATGGCTGGCCTGAGTGAGCAGGAGGATGAATTCCTGTCCGAGGCCCGCACAGGCCTGATCCTGTGTCTGACCGGAATTTATCTGGTATTGGCTTGGGTCTTTGCCAGTTGGACAAGGCCCTTGGTGGTCATGGCGATCATTCCCTTTGGCCTCGTGGGCGCGATCTGGGGGCATTACCTGTGGGGCGTGCCGTTAAGCATGTTCACCGTCGTCGGCCTGTTGGGCATGACCGGGATCATAATCAACGACTCGATTGTTCTGGTGACCACAATCGACGGATACCGGAAAGAGCGCGGGTTGGTGCCGTCAATCGTCGAAGGCACGGCAGATCGATTGCGGCCTGTGATGCTGACCACGCTGACCACGGTACTCGGGCTGACGCCCTTGATGTACGAAAGCTCGCAGCAGGCGCAGTTTTTGAAACCGACCGTGATCACACTGGTCTATGGGCTGGGCTTTGGCATGGCCCTGATCCTGCTGCTAGTGCCTGCATTGCTGGCCATCCTAAACGACATCTCACGCCCGATGACATCGATGAGACGGGCCTTGCGAGCGCCGGACAGGGTGGTGCGCAATGCCGTGCGCGCAACGGGCGCAGCGTTGGCGATCTGGCTGGGGGCCTCGATGATCTGGCCCGTAGTGACAGGTGCGCCGTTGGCGCTGCTCTCGGGTCTCTACCCAGCCGCCGAAGGTCCAAGTGTGTTGCAAATGGGCTTTGGCGTTTTCGTAGCGGGTGCGACCGTGATCCTGCTGGTAGGTGTCGTGCTGTCCAGCGTGCTTTATGCACGCTTGTCGGATCGGGTCGAGGCTTGATCCATCTCTAAAGCACGCTGCAAAAGATCGGGAACGCGGTCGCTCATTGGCAGGTCGCCGCTGGTGATCTGGTCCACCGGAAACCACTGAGCGTCCTGCGCGTCGTCTGCAGCGACAGGCGTGCCGGTTACATAGCGACACGCAACTCCGACCAGCAGGTAGTGCGCCCGGGTCTGCCCGCTATCATCGCGCAGCAAAAGGTCGAGATTGTCGAGATAGACCAAAGGCTCAGCAATCACACCGGTCTCTTCCCGCAGCTCGCGGGTGGCGGCGTCCAGAACCGTTTCACCCCATTCCACATGGCCGCCTGGAAAGCCCCACAACCCCTGATCGGGTTGCTTGCTGCGTTGCACCAAAAGTACCTGGCCATCGTGCAGCACGACAGCCAAGGCACCGATCTTTGGGGTCTGGCTCATCCGGTCAGCCTGCGCTGCATCCTTGGATATCGACAGCGTGGTTTGCCCCCAGAACCGTGATGCGCACTTCGGACCGATCCAGCGCAAATGGCCCGCCGGAGGCACCGATAATCTCCGAGCTTGCGATCAGGGTGTTGCCCTGACGGCGTGTATCGGGCTGCGATGCCCAGAGTGCCGGGTTTCCTGGTTCAATGACGGCGAATTCGGACCCGCCCGCTGAAGGCATGGTGATACGCGCCTCGATCCGCATTCCGTCTGCAGTGGGAGTCAATTGGCACGTCGCATCCGCCACGCCTGCTTCGCGTTCGGAAAACGGGCGCTGGGCGAGGGCTGCGGCGATGGCCGGATTGCGTGCAGCGTCGGCATCCATTGTGTGATCGAATTGCAACCGACCCGGCACGCAGACATCCTTACACACGCCCAAGTCCATCTCGCCGCGCAAACGCACGGGTTTGGCAGGGTTCTTAGGCGTGATTTCAACGGGCAGTACAAGTTGATCCTCATACCCGACCGAGCGCAGCCCGTTCTGATCAAACACATGCGGCGCGGGCCATGTGAAGGCTATGTCTGCAATATTGCGAGAGCCTTTCCAATCAAACTGTGGCGGAATGCCCGCATCGCCGGGTGCGCGCCAATAGGTCTTCCACCCGTCCTTGAGCTTTAGACGCAAGGCCCCCTGATAGGTACCTTCGGCGGTTTTGCCGCCGTCCAACACCTCAAGCTGAACCAGATTATCAACCCCCTGCGCAGTGGCGGGGGCACCAAAACAAAGGCTGACGGCCAGCCCGGCTGCAGCAGATTTGCAAAGCGCTTTCATATGCAGAACATGCGCATTCCGGTCGTGATTGCCAAGTCACGTTCCGGTCACTTCTGTGAAATGCACGGAAATCCCGGCTGATCCCTTGCCATTCCCCGGTTCACAGGGTCATTCTAGGGATATCCTATGGCGCAAGAGATATCTGCTGATGGACCTTACGGGAAAACTGTTGATTGCGATGCCCGGAATGGGCGACCCGCGATTCGAGCATTCGGTCGTCTATATCTGCAGCCATGGTGATGACGGCGCGATGGGATTGATCGTGAATAAGCCTTCGGACTTGCGGATCAAGACCTTGCTGGAACAGCTCAACATCCCGTGTCGGATACCCGTAATTGGCGAACGGCTGGTGCAGTTTGGCGGCCCGGTCGAGATGTCGCGTGGCTTTGTCCTGCATAGCGCAGATTACGAGGCGAATCTGCATTCAATGCAGATTTCCGAAGATTTCAGCATGACCGCAACGCTGGATGTGCTCGAGGATCTGGCCTCGGGCAAGGGGCCGCTGAATTCGATGCTGACTTTAGGTTATTCCGGCTGGGGGCCGGGTCAGTTGGAAGATGAGATCGCGATGAATGGTTGGTTAACGACTGATGCGTCGTCGAAACTGGTCTTTGATGTCCCTGATGACGAGAAATGGGAGGCGGCTTTGGCTACGCTTGGTGTTGATCCGCTGACCCTATCAGCCAGTGCAGGCCGCGCCTAATCGCGAGGGGCCGCTGCGCGGCGTAGACGGTCGTTGATGGCCGCACCTAATCCGTGATGGGGAATTGGTGATACGGCGATTGGCCGACCGGTATCGTTAAGTTTGTGAAGGGCGGCAAACAGGTTGGCGGCGGCCTCGGGCAAGTTGCTGGTGCTGGAGAGGTTCAGATCACAATCAACGGGGCCAAAACCCAGCAACACCTCGTCCCCCTGCCGTGACCGGGCGTTTAGCCGCACCGGCGCGTCCGGCGCGTAGTGGGATTGCAACTGCCCCGGCGCGGTAAGCAGATCGCCGGGTTGGTGGTGATGCAGTTCTGCCTTTAGAACCTCTTCGATTTGTTCCAATGCGACACCACCTGGACGCAACAAGGCAGGGGTGCCGGCCAGACCCACAATAGTGGACTCAAGCCCGACACCGCACGGCCCATCGTCCAGAACTGCGGCTATGCGTCCCTCCAGCCCCGCTCGGACATGGGCCGCCGTCGTTGGGCTGATCTGACCAGAGGGGTTGGCCGATGGCGCTGCCACAGGACCGTCAAAAGCGGTCAGTAAAGCGTGCGCTGTGGGATGCGCAGGCACGCGAACGGCCAGAGTATCCAAGCCAGCTGTGACCAGCGACGAAATCCCGTGATCGGGGCGCAGAGGAAGAACCAGAGTTAACGGTCCGGGCCAGAAGGCATCAGCCAACAAATCAGCCTGATCGGTCCATTCGACGAAGCGTTTCGCGGTCTCGGTTGAGGCGACATGGGCGATCAGTGGGTTAAAACTGGGTCGCCCCTTGGCCTCATAGATCGCGGCCACAGCCTCGCCGTTCCGTGCATCGCCACCCAGTCCATAGACGGTCTCGGTCGGGAAAGCGACCAGCAGCCCCTGCCGCAACAGGTCAGCGGCCTTGGCGAGCCCGTCGGCGTTTGCTGGTAAGTCTTGAGTACCGAGAAGGGTCATGGATCGTGACGCCGCGTTTTGGTTGCTTGCAGTTCAGGTAACGGTAGGTAATCGTGCCAGCCCAGATGAATACCGGCGTGGGGCCGGGATTCCAACCCCACGCTGACAACTTGCCAGAACCAGAGGGAAACCATGCCCTATCGCGCCCCGATCTCAGACTATGAATTCCTGTTCCGCAACGTGATCGGCTTTGACCAGATCGCCGCGACCGAAAAGTTCTCGGAAGCCAGCGAGGATGTGGTTAGCGCCATTCTGACCGAAGCCGGGAAGATGTGCGAAGAGATCATGGCCCCGCTTCAACGCCCTGGTGATCTGGAACCCGCGCGGCTGGAGAACGGCGTGCTGCGGACCTCTCCGGGCTATGCCGAGGGCTGGAGGGTGATTGCCGAAGGCGGCTGGATCGGGATGAGCGGCGATCCCGAATATGGCGGTATGGGTCTGCCCATGACCATGACCACTGCCGTGAATGAGATGATGAGTGCTGCTTGCCTGTCGCTGCAACTGGCCCCGCTGATGACCCAAGGTCAGATCGAGGCGCTGGAGCATCACGCAAGCGATGCGTTGAAGGCGCTCTATCTGCCCAAGATGATGGCGGGTGAATGGTCAGGCACCATGAACCTGACCGAACCGCAGGCCGGATCGGATGTGGGCGCGCTGACCTCGAAAGCCGAAGACAATGGCGACGGCACCTATTCGGTGACCGGGCAGAAGATCTATATCTCTTGGGGCGACAACGACTTTGCCGAGAATGTCTGCCATCTTGTTCTGGCCCGCCTGCCAGACGGAGTTCCGGGAACCAAGGGGATTTCGCTGTTTCTGGTGCCGAAATACATCCCCGACGAGAACGGCAACCCCGGCGTGGCCAATGACCTCAAGGTGGTCTCGCTGGAACACAAGATGGGTCTGCACGGCTCGCCCACCTGCGTGATGCAGTATGACGGGGCCAAGGGTTGGCTGGTCGGCAAGGAACATGGCGGCATGGCCGCGATGTTCACCATGATGAACAACGCGCGTTTGGGCGTTGGTGGCGAAGGTGTGGGTGTCGCCGAAGGAGCCTACCAGCATGCGCTGGCCTATGCGTTGGAGCGTAAGCAGGGCAAGACGCCCTCGGGCACCATCATCGACCACGCGGATGTACGGCGGATGCTGATGTCGATGCGTGCGGATGTGTTTGCCGCGCGGGCGATCATGCTTGCCAATGCGGCTGCAATCGACATGGCGCAGGCCACGGGTGAGGCCGATTGGGCGGCACGTGCGGCGCTGCTGACGCCGATCTGCAAGGCTTTTGGCACCGAGACCGGCATGCGCGTTTCCGAGACCGGCGTTCAAGTGCATGGCGGCATGGGCTTCATCGAAGAAACTGGTGCTGCACAATATTATCGCGATGTCCGTGTGACCGCGATCTACGAGGGCACCAATGGTATTCAGGCCATGGACCTCGTAGCGCGCAAGATGATGGATGGGGGTGAGGCGGCCTCGAACCTTCTGGATGAGATCGAGGATCAAGCTGAGAAGGCGCGCGCCACGATGCCTGAACTTGCTGGTCCTGTTTGGGAAGCTTCCGAGTCGCTGCGGGAAGCGACGGAGTGGCTCGTTGCTCAATCGGATATGAACAACCGGTTTGCTGGCGCGGCTTCGTATCTAAAAGCGTTCGCGCGGGTTCTGGGCGGGCATTACCATTTGTCAGCGGCGCTGGCCGATCCCGATGGACCGCGCGCCAAGTTGGCACGTTTTTATATCAATGTGCTGCTGCCTGAACATACGGGCTTGCTTGCGCAGGCGCAGAACGGGGCGGATGACCTCTATGCCCTCAGCCCAGAGGAACTGGCGGTTTGATGGATGGTGAGGCTCCGCAAGTGATGCGCTATCCGTGGGAGGAACCGCCCGCGTCTGGCGAATGGGTCGAAGTTGCAGAAGGGGTTCTGTGGATCAGGCTGCCTCTGCCGATGGCGCTGGATCATGTGAATGTCTACGCGCTGGATGATGGCGACGGCTGGACCATCATCGACACCGGGCTTTCTTCGAAGAAAACACGAGCCATCTGGCAGACCCTGATGGAGGGGCCTCTGGCCGGTAAACCTGTCCACCGGGTGGTTGTGACACACCATCATCCCGACCATGTGGGCAATGCGGGCTGGTTCCAGTCCGAGCATGGTGCAGAACTGGTCACCAGTCGTACCGCATGGTTGTTCGCACGTATGCTGACGCTGGATGTGCAAGAGAATTGGCCGAAGGAAACGTTGGATTATTACCGCAGCGCGGGGATGGATCCGGACGTGCTGGCCGGTCGGATGGCCGAGCGTCCGTTCAACTTTGCCGACGCCGTGTACCCTATGCCGCTGGGATTTACCCGTGTCAAACAGGGCGACGTGATCCGCATGGGTGGCCGCGACTGGGATGTTCACATGGGCAACGGCCATGCGCCCGAGCATTGCACCTTCTGGAGCCGCGAGGACAATCTGGTGCTGACCGGTGATCAGATCCTCAGTTCGATCAGTTCCAACTTGGGCGTCTATGCCACCGAGCCGATGGCCGATCCGGTGGCCGACTGGTTGGAGGCGTGCGAACGCCTGCAACCGCTGGCCCGGCCCGATCATTTGGTTTTGGGCGGGCACAAACTGCCGTTCACCGGGTTGCCGATCCGCATGCGGCAGTTGATCGATAACCACCACGGCGCGCTTGAGCGTCTGCTGAACGATCTCGATCAACCCAAAACCGCCGCCGAGTGCTTTGCCCCGCTGTTCAAGCGCCAGATCAGGGGCGGGGAATACGGCCTCGCGCTGGTCGAGGCGGTTGCACATATGAACCATCTCTACCACATTGGAGCGGTCACCCGGACGCGGCGCGCGGACGGAGCTTGGGAATATCAGCGCAAAGGGTAGAGCAATGGACAAGATCGAAACCTCAGCCGAGGCAGCGGAATCTGCGGCGTTGCCGCGGTGCTATGAGGTACACGCCAACCCTGAAGCGGCATCGGGGAACAAGGATTTGCCCAAGCCATTGCAAAAGCCGGTCGAAAGCAAAAGCCCTGCTCAATGGGCCTATGAGCGGCTGATCATGTATATTCAGAATTTCGAGAAGACTCTGGATGGCGATCACGAGGTTGCCATGGGATTCACCGGTGGTGATGCCGGTGTAATGCGGATCGAGGGCATGGGCTATTTCGATCCGGATGTGATTACCTTCTATGGCTCGGACGGAGGCGGCGCCAAAACGCAGCTCGTCCAGCATGTCAGCCAGTTGAATGTGATGCTGCGTGCCTTGCCGAAATCGATCGAGGATAAACCAGCCAACCGCATTGGTTTCCGGCTGGCGGCTGATCTGGAAGAAAGCTGACGCCCACTCTTGCAATTCACACTTACGCAGCCTTGAATGGATAGACCATTCAGGAGGCAACCGCGTGACCAATTTCTCAGCCGTTACAACTGCCTACAGGGGCGCATGGGCGCGGCGGCGCGTGTTTGTGCCTGTTTATGTCGCCGTCCGGTTGCTGCTGGTTGCACTGATCGCTCCGGGCGTTGCCATCGCCGTCAATGTTGCTGTTTCATTGTCTGATCAATCGGCGCTGACGGATCAGGACATTGCGATGTTCCTGCTGTCACCAGCGGGCTTCATCGCCGCGGTTGTAGTTCTCAGCCTGTTCTTACTGGCCGAGGTCTTTGTCTTCTCGGTCATGGCCGGATCATTGCGGATGGGTGAGCGTGACCCTTGGCGCGCGGGCAGTGCTTCCATCCGGTTGATCCTGACGCGTTTACCTGCGCTTTTCGGCTTTGCCGCACGGTTCATTTTGCGTGTGCTGGTACTTGCGCTGCCTTTTGTCGCCGTGGCTGGCCTGATCGCCTGGTGGATGCTGACTGAATACGACATCAACTATTACCTCACCTTCCACCCGCCTTCATTCTGGGTCGCAGTGGTGCTGATCGGATTTATGGTGCTGTGTCTGGCTTGGGTTCTGATCCGCAGGCTCTCGGCCTGGGCGCTGTCGCTGCATCTTGTATTATTTGAGGGCTGCAAACCCGCCGAGGCCTTCTCCGCCAGCACGGATCGAATGGAAGGCAAACGCGGTCGCCTCAAGATCGAGCTTGGCCTTTGGCTTGCGATGCGTCTCGTGATCGCCGCACTGATTGCCTTTGTGGCCGGACTGTTGTTCGATCTGGTACCGTTGCAGGAAAGCACGAACCTGCGCTTTGCGCTGATCTTCAGTATGATCGTAGCGGGCCTCTGGTCGCTGGCTGGGCTTGTGCTTGCAGCCGTCGCTCTGGGAGCATTGGCGGTTCTGCTGGATGGGTTCTTCGACACACAAGGCCGAGAGGTCCCTCATCCCGAACCAGGCAACCTGCGCGCGCCGCTTTACGCTGTGGTCGGTGGCGCGGCAATCGCCCTGCTGATCGGGCTCTGGTCCGGGCAGGAGTTGCTGGTCCGCATTCAGGCCCCCGATCATGCGGATGTCATTGGTCATAGAGGCGCGGCGGCGATAAGGCCGGAAAATACCATGGCGGCAGTGTTGAAGGCTATCGAAGATGGCGCCGATTGGGTTGAGATCGACGTTCAGGAGACCGCGGATGGTGTGGTCATCATCGCGCATGACAGCGATTTCATGAAATTGGCGGGTGTGCCGCTCAAGGTCTGGGACGCAACCATGGAGGATATAGCCGAGATCGATATCGGCAGCTGGTTCGGCCCCGAATATGCTTCGGAACGGACGCCCACGCTGCGGGATGTTCTGGAAGCTGCGAAGGGCAAATCCAAGGTCATCATCGAGCTGAAATACTATGGCCATGACGTCGACCTGGAAAACCAAGTTGCCACGATTGTCGAGGAGCTGGATATGCAGGATGACATCGCCACCATGTCATTGAAATATCCGGCCGTGCAGAAGATGAAAGCGCTGCGCCCCGATTGGCGGGCAGGCGTTCTGGCCGCGACCGCCATCGGCAATCTGTCGGGGCTTGAGGGCGATTTTGTGGCCGTAAACGCAGCAACGGTGTCACCGGGTCTGATCCGCTCGGTCCATGAGGCGGGCAAGGACATCTATGTCTGGACGGTGAATGACCCGCTACAGATGTCGGCCATGGCATCGATGGGGGTCGACGGGCTGATCACCGATCGTCCTGCCATGGCCCGCGAAGTGCTGCGTGTTCGTGCCGAGATGGGACCGGGCGAACGCCTGATGCTTTGGTTGGCGACGACATTCGGATTGTCCATTGATACTGCCGAGATGCGTGATGCGGAACCATAGACTGGCCGCCCTTCTGGTCTGTTGCGCGCTGCCTGCAGCTGCGCAGGACCTGATGCGTAGCGTGGAAATACCCGCTCACCGGGCGTTGGCCGACACGATAGAAGGCGCTGAACTGACCCCCTTCGAAACGGACGGCTGTTCGGGCGGATTATCTTCCAGCTGGCGTATGGTTGCCGAAACCTTTCCGAAGTTCAGTCTGCTTTATGAAGAACACCCGCCATGGGAGTACTGCTGCGTTACTCACGATCGCGCTTATTACAACGCAGGCGGCGCATCGCAGGCCGAGGCCAGCTTTGACGCCCGGCTCGCTGCCGATGACGCGCTGCGCACCTGTGTCAAAACCCACGGCGAAAGCCACGCTGATGAATACGCCGAACGTTATGACATGACGCCGGATCAGATCCGCTCGGTTCATTCAATCACCTCCGAGGCGATGTTTCTGGCCGTGCGTTTTGGGGGTGGTCCCTGCAGCGGGTTGCCCTGGCGCTGGGGGTTTGGTTATCCAGGCTGCACGATTTTTGGACCAACTGCGCGCGAATGACGTCGTGACAGGCCCTGAATTTTGCATTATCCAACATTTCAAATACGCGAATTGGGATTCTAATAAACATGGCTGATCACAAGCACGGCGAGATGGACATCACCGTTCAAACAAAAACCTTTGACGGTTTCATCAAATTCACCACGTGGTGCGTGGTAGCAATTGTACTCCTTTGCCTGTTCCTGGCGGTCTTTGCGGCCTAAACGGTACACGAGGCGCATCTCTTGTTCAGGATTCTGATTGCCTGCCTGCTGGCAGTGACAGTTGCGGGTTGCGCGGGATCGCAGCGCCCGCAGGCTGATCCCTCGGAAATCGTGGCCCGGTCCTATCGTGATCCGGGGCCATCGACACTGACGCTCTATACGATGATCAGCACGCGCACCGGATCTGGGGCACACACGTCGCTGATGATCAGCGGGAGCGAGCGGGTCATATTTGATCCTGCCGGATCGTTCCGGGCGGATGTGGTGCCGATCAAGAATGATGTCCTTTATGGCATCACGCCAAATGTCGAACGCGCCTATCGTAGCAGTCATGCGCGCGAGACGCATTATGCCCGTATTCAGACGATCGAAGTGACGCCACAGCAGGCCGAGATCGCGCTGCAATTGGCCAAGCAAATGGGCCCGGTTTCGCAGGCTTTTTGTGCAAATTCGACCTCGCAATTGCTGCAACAGGTCCCGGGGTTCGAGCAAATCAAAACAACATTCTACCCGGTGAAGCTATCCGATCAGTTTGGTCAGATTCCAGGCGTTGTCACCACGGATTATCGTGAGAATGACTCGGCTGATCTGCAGCAGGGGCTGGCGGAAAACAATGCGCGACTCAATCAGCTTGAAGCGGTCTCAACCAACTAGGTAAAGCAGACCGTAAAGCGTGGCGGCCCCTGAAAAGATGGCCGCTATGACGTTTTTCGTTACAATTCCCACCGTCAACGCAACTGCCGCAGCCGCCATGCGCGGCATATCCGGTTGTCCTTCGGTGGCCGTGGGCCAGACTACCAAAGGTGCGATCAGGGCAGGCAGAATCGCCACTGCTGTGTACCTCAGGTGCCGCAGAAGCCAGGGCGGCATCGGGCGGTCGCCAACCAGCCCGATAAAGGTAAAGCGCAGAAGGTAGCTGCCTATCGCCAGACCTACGATGATGATCCACATGGTTGTCGGGTCGATCTGCGTCATGACTTTTTCCGCTCTAACATCAATTCAGCCCGTGCACCTGCCATCATCCCGGCTATCCCTGCGATCAACAGTCCAAGATTGAACGGCACTGCCACGCACAGCAGGGCGACAACAATCGCCACCAGCGCGGCTACAACATGCGCCATGGTGCGCATCATTGGTCCGATCATGGACAAGAACGTGATCGGCAGCGCAAAATCCAGAGCCCAGCTTTCCGGAATCTGTGCCCCCAGAACAGCACCCAGATAAGTGGCGAGTATCCAAAGCGGCGTGATCGGCGTGACCGAGCCGACAAAGTACGCCATGCGCTGAGGCACGGACATATCCGGTTCTTTCTCGAATCGGACAATCGAACAGGCGTAAGACTGATCAACAATAAGATAGGCTCCAAGGGCCCGTTGCCACAGCGGAGCCGCCCCCAGATAAGGGGTCAGTGAAGCCGAATACATGGCCACCCGCAGGTTCACAGCCAGGGCCGAGATCAGAACGATAACCGTTGGTGTATTGTCCTGCAGCAATTGCAATGCGGTGAACTGAGCAGCGCCGGCAAACACCGTGGCGGAAAAGGCCATCGTCTGGATGATATCCAGCCCTGCTTCTGTGGCAAAAACACCAAACAGAAGGCCAAAGGGCATGGCGACGAAGATAAACGGCGTCCCGTCGCGAAAACCTTTCCAGAAGTATGACTTGGATGTGGCAGAGGCCATGGCTAAATCCTATGGTGACGCGAGCAGCAGTAGCCGTCTTGGGAAGGGGTTGCAATTGGCCACGGAGATCGACCTGTCAGACTACCTCATTGCGCCCGATCCGGGGGCTGCCCGCCTGACGCGCGGTGTCGAGGGTGTGGACCAGAATGGTGAGATCAGTCAGATCTCGGTGGTCGAGGAACGCCCGCTGACCATTTTCCTCAACTCACAGGAAATCGTGACGGCAATGACCATCGGCGACTATCCCGAATACCTTGCGCTCGGGTTTCTGCGTAATCAGGGGATGCTGCTTGCAGATGATGAAATTACTCGGGTCGACTATGACGACGATCTGGAAACCGTGGTCGTGCGTACAGCGCGTGAGACCTCATACGAGGACAAGCTGAAGAAGAAGACCCGCACCAGCGGTTGCGCAGTAGGCACTGTGTTCGGAGACATGATGGAGGGGCTAGAGGACGTGCGCCTGCCACAGGTCTCGGTGCGCACCTCGTGGCTGTATGAGTTGGCGTCGAAGATCAACCGCACCCCGTCTCTGTACCTCGAGGCGGGTGCCATCCATGGCACGGTGCTTTGTCATGAAAGCCACCCGTTGGTTTATATGGAAGACGTGGGCCGCCATAACGCGGTCGACAAGATCGCAGGCTGGATGCTCTCCGAGGGTGCGACTGCGTCTGACAAGATCCTCTATACGACCGGTCGTTTGACCTCGGAAATGGTGATCAAAACGGCGATGATGGGCATCCCTGTTCTCGCTTCGCGATCGGGATTCACCGCCTGGGGTGTCGAGATCGCGCGCGAGGTCGGTTTGACTCTGATCGGCCGGATGCGCGGGCAGCGGTTCGTGTGTTTGTCGGGCGAAGACCGATTGGTGCGCGATGTTGATCCGTCGAGCGTGGCGATTGAGGACAAAAAACATCGCAGGAAAAGTGCCGATGGCTGAACAGTCGCAAAAACCGCTGGGGGTTATTCTGGCAGGCGGCCTCGCAACGCGAATGGGAGGCGGCGATAAAGGGCTGTTGCAGATCGGCGGGCAGAGCCTGCTGGATCGGGTGATAGACAGGCTACGCCCTCAGGTCGGCGGGCTGGCTTTGAACGCCAACGGCGATGCCGAACGGTTTGCCCGCTTGAACTTGCCGGTTGTTTCGGACTCGATCGAGGGCTTTGCAGGACCGCTGGCCGGTGTTTTGGCCGGGCTTGATTGGGCCGCTGAACAGGGCGCTCAATCTACCGTGACGGTTGCGGCGGATACTCCGTTCTTTCCGCATGATCTTGTGGCGCAACTGGTGAACGCATCCAAAGGGCAGAATTACCCCCTTGTTCTGGCAACCACCCCGCGCACGAGTGACGAGGCTTTAAAATCCGGCGGCGGCAAGCGGATTAATCGGCATCCGACCTTTGGGCTCTGGCCGGTGGCATTGCGCGATGATCTGAGGGCGGCGTTGAACGGTGGACTGCGCAAGGTTGTCCTGTGGACCGACCAGCATGATGGGCGAGAGGCGCTGTTTTCGGCCCAGCCGTTTGATCCGTTCTTCAACGTCAACACTCCCGATGATCTGGCCCGCGCTGAAACCTTGTTGGAGCAGGTATGAGGGTTTACGGCGTCACCGGTTGGAAAAACGCGGGCAAAACCGGCCTAGTGGAACGGCTGGTGGCTGAAATCACCGGACGTGGGTATACCGTTTCCACCGTTAAACATGCGCATCATTCCGTCGACGTAGACCATCCGGGTACCGACAGCCAGCGGCATCGCGCGGCGGGTGCGTCCGAAGTGCTGTTGGCATCCGGCCAGCGGATCGCACTGATGCAGGAGTTGCGCGGTGCGCCCGAGCCGAAGCTGGACACCCTGCTGTCGCGTTTGTCTCCGGTCGACCTGGTGTTGATCGAAGGCTTCAAACGCGAGCGTCACCCCAAGATCGAAGCGTTTCGCGCAGAACCCGAAAATCCGCTGATCGCCACGGATGATGACACGGTTCGCGCGGTTGCAAGTGATACGCCTTTGGAATTGGATTGCCCGGTGTTTGATCTGGATGATACGGCGGTCATTGCAGATTTTATTCTGGAAGAGGTCGGATTATGAGCACGCCGGATATCTCACCTCCGCCCTTGCGCAATGATTGTTTCGCCTTGCCTGCAGGGGTGAACTGGACACCCGTTGATGAGGCTCTGGCGCTTTTGCGAGACAGATTGTCGGTGGTAGCTGGGGTTGAAAACGTGCCCGTGATGCGGGCGGCGGGCCGAGTTCTGGCGGTGGACGTATCGGCCAAACGATCAAACCCGCCTCTGCCCAACACCGCTGTCGATGGGTACGGATTTGCCGGTCCGGTGCCGGACGGACCCTGTGTCATGCCTTTGGTAGAGGGCCGGGCGGCCGCGGGTGTACCCTTTGACGGTGAGGTCCCAGAGGGCCATGCGATACGCATTCTTACCGGAGCTGCACTGCCAAAGGGTGTTAATACGGTCATATTGGAAGAGGATGTGACCTTTGATCAGGGGCACATTGCATTCCGAGGTCCGTTAAAACAGGGCGCGAACACGCGAAAGGCAGGCGAAGACGTGGTTGAAGGCGCGCTGACCTTGCCAGTTGGGCGGCGTTTAACACCAACGGATCTGGCGCTTTTGTCGGCGGTTGGTCTGACTGAGGTTTCTGTCCGCAAGGTTTTGCGGGTCGGAGTGCTATCGACCGGGGATGAGCTGGTCGAGCCGGGTGACAGCGCCGGACTGGGGCAGATTTATGATGCCAATCGTCCGATGCTGCTGTCACTGGCCGAGCGGATTGGATTCAAATCGGTTGATCTTGGGCGCGCCGAGGATGATCGCGCGGCGCTGAAACAGCATTTGGATCGCGCAGCTCAGCAAGTGGATGTAATCCTTACCAGTGGCGGCGCCTCCGCCGGCGATGAAGATCACGTCTCGGCATTGTTGCGAGAGGCCGGGGCGATGCAGGAATGGCGCATCGCACTAAAACCCGGGCGGCCTTTGGCGCTGGGCATGTGGGATCAGACGCCGGTGTTTGGCTTGCCGGGCAATCCGGTGGCAGCACTGGTTTGCACGTTGATCTTTGCCTGCCCGGCACTGAACGTGCTGGCCGGTGCAGGCTGGCAAGAGCCGCAAGGCTTCGACGTGCCCGCCGCGTTCAAAAAGCACAAGAAACCGGGTCGTCGGGAATACCTGCGGGCGCGCATCCGTGAAGGACAGGCCGAGGTATTCCATTCGGAAGGATCTGGCCGGATCAGCGGGCTGAGCTGGGCCGAAGGCTTGGTCGAAATCGAGGACGGTGCCCGCGATATCAAGCCCGGCGATCTGGTGAGGTTCATACCCTACGGGAGTTTTGGGCTTTAATCGAACGTCCCTGCGACACGCCCCACCAGCATGAAGGCACGCGCTGTGCGGGTTTCGCTCAGGGCTGTAAGCTCGGCATCGCTGGCATTAGGTTCGAACTCGACGATCATATGGTCAAAGCGGCGCAGGAAATGGTGTGCGGCATCGCGAAAGATCGGATCCTGTTTCATCCGCGCCGCAGTCAGCGCCAGTGACGAACGGTCTCGAATGCCACCCAAGGCAGCCACCGACCGCCCGCGCGCGCCTTGGGCAAATTGCCGCCAGACTTCGGGTCGCGCCATATCGGGGCGCAGGTCATCCATATAGATGCCTTCCTGGCTGAGAAGGGTCAGAACATCTTGTGAGGCCTGCACAAGTTTCGAGGTCTTGCGATCTTTCAATGCAAGCCGCAGCGCGTTAAATCCCTCGGCATCGCTTTGCGTCTGGGGGAAGTTCAGGGCGCGGATAAAGATGTCGGTGGGCAATGGGGGCGCAATTTCTTCCGCTGAGGTGCCAAGTTCCAACGAAGTCTGATTGGCCATGTCCGGCGCGGGCCTTTGGGTGCGCCCGGGTTCACCGCGATTGGTCGAGAATGTCGCCAGCGCGCTCTCGGTCTTTTTTGCGCTTTCGGCGATTTCATCCAGTTTCTTGCCGACCGTCGGTTCATACGTGCTGGCCGCGCGTTGTTGCTGAACGACATAGCTGTTGCGGATCGCATCGATGGCTGTCTGCAGGCGGGCGCTTTCTTCGCGCATCACCCGGCTGGCGCGCATCGCGAGGGCTGCGACCCAGATCATTGCAACCGGCATGAACACCGCCAGGAAGGTGACGATGAACCCTCCTTGTTGCCCGCCGGGCAGTACCAGAAACACGACCGACACCACCAGCCAGATCAGGCTGAGAACAACTGCTGCAATCTCGATCTCGGTGACCGAACGGTGCGCCGGACGGTCGTAGATACCCAGCGAGGTGGGTTTCTCGGGTTCTTGCTCAGGTTCAGACCCTGACATGACAAACGCTCCGGTCAGGCGTATTCGATACTCAGAACTTCATAAGAGCGCACGCCTCCGGGGGTGCGGACCTCGACACTGTCGCCTTCTTCTTTGCCAATCAGGGCGCGGGCGATGGGGGATTTGATGTTCAGAAGGCCCGCTTCGATATTGGCCTCATACTCACCCACGATCTGCCAGGTCTTTTCTTCGTCGGTATCTTCATCCACCAACGTGACCTTCGCGCCGAACTTGATGGCCCCTGACAGTTTGGCCGGATCAATGACATCTGCCAGCGACAGGATGCCTTCAAGCTCTTTGATGCGGCCTTCGATAAAGCCCTGCTTTTCGCGCGCCGAGTGGTATTCGGCGTTTTCTTTCAGGTCGCCCAGTTCGCGGGCTGAGGCAATCGCCTCGATGATCGCCGGGCGCTCGACGGATTTCAGATTCTTCAGCTCTGCCTCGAGCGCGGCATTGCCCGAAGGCGTCATGGGGATCTTTTCCATTGTCTTGTCGTCCACGCAGAAATTGTTACGCCCCGCCGCACAATAGCGTCGGGGCGAAGGATGGGTTGGCAATTACCTGACCCAAATGAGGCGTGAATTGCAAGAGGGGAGGTGTGCGTTGTCAGTAAACTCGCAACTTAGCGCCGCCGTTCCGGGGGGCGGGTGCGTCTGTGGCGCTTTCCCAACAATTCTCCACTTCGCCAACGGCTGGCTTCGTGCCCAAGCCACAGCATCTCAATCATACTGAACCACTTCGAATTCGATGCCATTGTCATCTTCGAAATAGAACCGCTTGCCTGGCTCATAGTCTGCGTGGTTGTGCGGTTCAAATCCCGCTTTGCGGACCTTTTCCTCGGTGGCGTCGATATCCTCGACCAGCACACCTACATGGTTCAAGCCGCCCACGTAATCATAGCTGCTTTCGCCTGATGGCTTGGGATCGCCGGGGGCGTAGAGTGCCAGATAGGTATGAGGGCTGCCCACATGCACCGTATAGCCACCGGCAATGGCAGGGCCTTCCCAGCGTGTTTTCCAGTCGAAGACTTTCTGCATCCACGCCGCAGATGCCTTTGGGTCGCGGACCGTGAAATTAGTATGTTCCAGCGTCGCCATCATGGGATTCTCCTTCCAATTTGAGGCTTGTCCCGACTCACTGTAATTTCTAAACCTAACTTTAGGTCAAGAGATTTCTTTGGGAGGATGTAATGGTTGTTTCGGAAGGTCTGGCGATTGGAGCATTGGCCCGGCGCACTGGGTTGGCAGTGTCGGCGATCCGATACTACGAGGCGCAAGGTTTGATATCTCCATGGCGTAACGCGGGTGGGCAGCGGCGTTATCAGCGCGCCGATATCCGACGGCTAAGCTTTGTGATGATCGCGCAGCAATTCGGTCTGACTTTGCCCGAGATCCGCGAGGTATTGTCGGGCTTGCCAGGAAACCGCACACCGACGCCTCAGGACTGGAAGAGTATCAGCGAACGGCTGCGCACGCATCTGGATCAGCGAATCGATACGCTGATGCGACTGCGCGACAATCTGGATGGATGTATTGGTTGCGGCTGCCTCAGCCTGCCGAAATGCAAGCTTTACAACCCCGATGACAGGGCCAAATCCCATGGTAGCGGTCCCAGATACCTTATGGGGGACGCACCCGAAGCCTGAAGTGTCGAATAGCGGCGTTGTTACGCCGTGTTTCGATTGACCAAAGTCTTTATGACCATGTAATCAGCCGTGAAACAATATTGCGCCGACCGCATGAAGAAAGCGCCAATTCGGAAAGTTAGCTAAGGAGCCCGCGATGGCCGAGATTGAACGCGAAGCGATGGAATATGACGTGGTGATCGTGGGTGCTGGCCCTGCGGGCCTGTCTGCGGCCATCCGTCTGAAACAGCTGGATGCCGACCTGAACGTCGTGGTTCTAGAGAAGGGTTCGGAAGTGGGTGCGCATATCCTGTCGGGTGCGGTGCTGGACCCTTGTGGTCTGGATGCTCTGATCCCCGATTGGAAGGAAAAGGGTGCCCCGCTGAACGTGCCTGTGCATGAAGACAATTTCTACATGCTGGGCGAGGCTGGCAAGATCCGCATCCCCAATTTCCCGATGCCGCCGCTGATGAACAACCACGGCAACTACATCGTCTCGATGGGCAATGTCTGCCGCTGGATGGCAGAGCAGGCCGAAGAACTAGGCGTCGAAATCTTCCCCGGCATGGCCTGTTCCGAGCTGGTCTACGGTGAGAACGGTGAAGTCAAAGGCGTTGTAGCCGGTGTATTTGGTCTGGAGCCAGACGGATCCTACGGCCCCAACACCGAGCCGGGCATGGAACTGCATGGCAAATATGTCTTCCTGTCGGAAGGCGTGCGCGGCTCACTGTCCAAGGAAGTCATCGCCAAATACGACCTGTCTGCCGGTAAAGAGCCGCAGAAATACGGCGTCGGCATGAAAGAGATCTGGGAGATCGACCCGGCCAAGCACAAAGAAGGCAGCGTCACGCACACCATGGGCTGGCCGCTGGGCAGCAACGCGGGTGGCGGGTCGTTCATCTATCACCTTGAAAACAATCAGGTCTATGTCGGCTTTGTGGTTCACCTGAACTACAAAAACCCGCACCTGTACCCCTACATGGAATTCCAGCGTTTCAAGCACCACCCGATGGTGGCCGAGCTGCTGAAAGGCGGCAAGCGTGTGGCTTACGGCGCCCGCGCGATCACCGAGGGTGGCTACCAGTCGATGCCGAAACTGGTCGCACCGGGTGTTGCGCTGTTGGGTTGCTCGGCCGGCATGGTCAACGTGCCGCGCATCAAGGGCAACCACAACGCGATGCTGTCAGGCAAGGCCGCGGCCGAGGCCGCCTATGACGCCATCAAGGCCGAGCGTTCGGGTGATGAGCTGACCGCTTATGAGGCCAACGTTCGCGATGGTGCAATCGGCTCGGATCTGAAGAAGGTGCGCAACGTCAAACCGCTGTGGTCGAAATACGGCCTGACCGCCAGCCTGGTACTGGGCGGTATGGACATGTGGACCAACACGCTGGGCTTCTCGCTGCTGGGCACGCTGGGCCACGGCAAGAACGACGCGGAATCGACCGAAGATGCCAGCAAGCATCAACCCATCGACTACCCGAAACCCGATGGCACACTGTCCTTTGACCGCCTGACGAACGTATCGTTTGCGGCCACCAATCACGAGGAAAGCCAGCCTTGCCATCTGAAACTGGCCGACCCGGACATCCCGGTTAAGGTCAACCTGCCCAAATTCGACGAGCCGGCACAGCGTTACTGCCCCGCAGGCGTCTATGAGATGGTCGAGGATGAAGACGGGCCGCGATTCGTGATCAACTTCCAGAACTGTGTTCACTGCAAGACCTGTGACATCAAGGATCCCAGCCAGAACATCACCTGGACTACACCGCAGGGCGGCGACGGGCCGAACTACCCCAATATGTAGGCAAGAACACGGGCGTTGGCAGGGTCGTGAAGGCTCTGCCATTGCCTCTCGCCCAGCAAAGCCCTAGCTTGTCGGTCAGTCAACGACAGCAAGGCAGATTATCAGTGGTTTCCCTGGTTCGACGCGCGGCTCTGGCCGTGATCCTCAGTTCTTCAATCGCGTTTCCTGCGGTATCGGATACCGGATCGGGGTCGTATCTGGCCGGGCGTCAGGCGATTTATGAGAGCGACTATCCCGCTGCCGAGCGTTACTATGCGCAGGCGCTTCGCGCTGATCCCCAAAATCCGAAACTGCTGGAAAACGTGGTCGTCGCCCGGCTCGCTTTGGGTGAGATTGAGCGGGCCCTGACCGTCGCCGAAGTTATCGAGGAAAATGAACTGCCCAGCCAGGCCGCTCGGATGGTGATCGCCGCCAATCTGGTGGCAGATGGCAAGCTGGATGAATTTCTGGCCCGCGATCCTGAAACGCAAGGGGTTGGACCGCTGGTTGATGGCCTGATGATTGCTTGGGCTCATATGGGGCAAGGCGCCATGACCAAAGCGATGGAACAATTTGACGTTGTTACCACGCAGGAAGGTCTGAAAGAATTTGCACTTTATCACAAGGCCATGGCGTTGGCGTCAGTCGGAGACTTTGAGGGGGCCGAGGCGATCCTTGCCGCAGATGATGGCCTGGTCGCCCGTTTTTCACGCCGGGCTGCGCTGGCGCGTGCCGAAGTGCTGTCGCAGCTGGATCGCAACGACGATGCGCTGGAATTTCTGGATAACGTCTTTGCCGCCGGCAGTGATCCGACCATCGAAGGTTACGTCACCCGGCTGTCTGATGGCGAAACGCTGCCCTTTACCCATGTCCGTTCTGCACAGGATGGCATGGCCGAGGTTTTCTTCACCGTTGGCGCTGCGCTGAGTGCCGAGGCCGCGCAGGATTATGTTCTGCTATATGCCCGCGTCGCGGCCTTTCTGCGGCCTGACCATATTGATGCGCTTTTGCTAAGCGCTGAGTTGTTGGATGGGCTGGAACAATATGATCTGGCGGTTGATGTCTATCGGCAGGTGCCTCCGGACAGCAGCGATTATCATGCCGCCGAGCTGGGGCGCGCCGAGGTCCTAAGTCGCTCTGACAGAAAAGAAGCTGCAGCCGAGGTCCTGCAAAACCTTGCCGCTCAAAGCCCTGATTTGCCCGGTGTGCATGTAGCTTTGGCCGACCTGCGGCGCCAGCAAGAGGATTACGCGGCAGCGGTCACCTCTTACGACAAGGCGATTGGCCTGACGGAAGAGGGTGCAGGTGGAAACTGGTTCCTGCATTATGCCCGGGGGATATCGCATGAACGTCTGAAGAACTGGGACGAGGCCGAGGCCGATTTCCGCCGCGCGCTTGAGTTGAACCCGGACCAACCACAGGTGCTGAACTATCTCGGGTATTCGCTGGTCGAGCGGCGCGAGAAATTGGACGAAGCGTTGAATATGATCGAACGCGCCGTCGCAGCGCGCCCTGACAGCGGCTATATCGTTGACAGCTTGGGCTGGGTGTTGTTCCGCCTGGGCCGGTACGACGAAGCAGTCGACCACATGGAGCGCGCCGTTGAACTGATGCCGGTCGATCCGGTGGTAAATGATCATCTGGGCGATGTTTACTGGGCCGTAGGTCGCGGGCGTGAAGCCGAGTTCCAGTGGAAACGAGCCCTGTCTTTCATTGATCCTGAAGATACCGACGGCGAAGCCGATCCTGAACGCATTCGCCGCAAGATTGAAGTCGGATTGGATGCGGTTCTGGCCGAGGAAGGCGCCGAACCCCTGAAGGTCGCCAATGAAGGCTGAGGCATTTGCCCCCGCCAAGATCAACCTGACCCTGCATGTGACCGGCCAACGCGCGGATGGCTATCATCTGCTTGATTCGTTGGTTGCCTTTGCCGATGTTGGGGATCAGTTGAGCCTCAGTTCCGGCCCCGAGCTGTCTCTGTCGGTCACGGGTGAGTTTTCGGATGGCGTACCGACCGATGATCGTAATCTGGTCTGGCAGGCCGCCGAGGCCGCAGGCTGGAGCGGTCGCATTCATCTGAACAAACAACTGCCGCACGGTGGCGGTGTCGGGGGCGGCTCCTCGGATGCTGCGGCGGTTTTGCGCACCGTGAAGAAGGGGGGAGAGTGGCCCGATAGCGTGTCGCTGTCGCTCGGCGCGGATGTCCCGGTATGCATACATGCTGCTGCAGCGCGTATGCGCGGGATTGGTGAACAGATTGAGCCGATGGCGTTGCCGCCCCTCCCGGCGCTTTTGGTCAATCCGGGTATTGAAGTTCCCACCGGCCCGGTGTTTTCCGCTTTGCAGAGCAGAGACTACGCACCGATGCCTGCTGAGATCCCTGCATTCAAAACACCGGAAGACTGCGCCACGTGGTTGCAGGTTCAGCGGAATGATTTAGAGGCGCCTGCAATATCTGTAGCGCCGGGCATTGCGGAGGTCTTAGCGGCGTTGGAAGACACCCGAGACGCGTTGATGGTTCGTATGTCGGGTTCAGGCTCAACCTGTTTCGCACTTTATCCAACGCTCAAAGCAGCCCATTTTGCCGCCTATGAGATCGGCGCGGCCCAACCCGGCTGGTGGTACCGCGCAACGACGCTCAGTTAAGGCGCGATACGACGTAGTCGGCCAGATCGCCTAACAGGGTGCGGATTTCGTGATCCGGAAGAGGCGCCAGCGCAGCCTTGGCCTTGGCCGCCCAACCAAACGCATCCGCGCGGGTTGCATCCAGCGTGCTGTATTTGGCCATCAGCGACAAAGCGTGATCCAGATCACCCTCTTCCTGCCGCCCGCGACCGATCGTCCGTTCCCAAAACGCGTGTTCCTCGGCAGTTGCCTGAGCCACGGCTTTGATCACTGGCATGGTCAATTTGCGTTCACGGAAGTCGTCGCCGACGTTTTTGCCTGTGGCCGCACTATCGCCCTGATAATCCAGAAGATCATCAGCGATCTGGAACGCGATTCCAAGCGCATCGCCATAGTCATACAGCGCCTTGACCTGCGCCTCGGTCGCGCCTGCGATCACACCACCCACTTCGGTTGCGGCAGAAAACAGCGCCGCTGTCTTGCCGCGCACAACCTGCAGGTAGACACTTTCATCCGTGCCCAGATCGGTGGCCGCTGTCATCTGCAGCACCTCGCCTTCGGCAATTGTGGCCGACGCATTTGCAAGGATATCCAGAACGCGCAACGAACCGGTTTCGACCATCAACTGAAAGCTGCGGGAAAACAGGTAATCGCCAACCAGAACACTGGATTTATTGTCCCATAGCAGGTTTGCCGTGGGTCGCCCGCGCCGCTGCCCGCTTTCATCGACGACATCGTCATGCAGCAGGGTTGCGGTATGAATGAACTCGACCGTTGCAGCCAGCTTGACGTGATGGTCGCCTGAATAGCCGAACAGCTGCGCCGCCGCCAGGGTCAGCATCGGGCGCAGACGCTTGCCGCCCGCCTCGACCAGGTGCGCGGTCACTTCGGGAATGCGCGGGGCATGTTCCGACGCCATACGCGTCCGAATCAGCGTATTTACTGCTGCCATTTCGCCCGCAAGCATCTCTGCCAGACGCTCATGCGGTTTCGAGATCGTGCTGACGTTCATCACTCTCCTGATACAAGGCTCGACATCCCTGTCACCTTGCCCTTACATCCATCCCCATGAAAGAACTATTGCGCAGCACCGATCCGACAATCCTAGCCTTTGCAACAGCTCTCCTTGAGGGCGAGGATATAGACTGCTTTCAGATGGACGTAAATATGAGCATCCTAGAAGGCGGCATCGGAATCTTTCCCCGTCGCCTGATGGTGCGGGCAGATGATCTGACTCGCGCCGAACGGGTCATGCGCGATAACGAGATCCCGCTGGGGCGATGAGCAGCTTTTCCGACAGTGATCTGACCTGCAATGATTTTCTGGGCGGGCGTGTGCGTCTGTGGCAGCCGCGCTCAGGATATCGTGCAGGGGTCGATCCGGTCTTACTGGCGGCATCGGTCCCGGCACAAGCTGGCCAGTCGGTGCTGGAATTGGGCTGCGGGGCAGGGGCTGCTATTCAGTGCCTAATGGCGCGAGTGCCGCACCTGAAGGCAACTGGGGTTGAACTGCAGGCTGGCTATGCAGATCTGGCCCGCCGCAATTCGGAACAAAACGCAGCGATCACCGTGGTTGAGGCGGATTTGAACGCACTACCGAATGATCTGCGACAAGAACAGTTCGATCATGTGATCGCCAATCCGCCCTACTACCGGGCAGGCGCGCACAGCCCTGCCACCGATGCGGGACGGCAGATCGCACTGGGTGAAGACACGCCGCTTGAGGACTGGATCAATGTCGCCGCCCGACGTCTGGCGCCGCGCGGTTATCTTCACATGATCCAGAGGGCAGACCGGCTGCCCGATATGCTTGCGGGGTGCGCGGGCCGCTTGGGCTCGATTCAGGTGCTACCTCTGGCCCCCCGTGCGGATCGCGCGTCCGAGCTGGTGATTTTGCGTGCCAGAAAGGGCGGGCGCGCCGCCTTTCGGCTACACGCACCGCTGATTCTGCACCTCGGTGAACAGCACGTAGAAGACGGTGAAAGCTATACTCCTGTGGTTTCGGCGGTGTTGCGCGATGGGGCGGATTTGACCGGGCACTTTGCCTGATCGGCAATGACCAGCCGAATTTGTCGGATTTATTATAGAATTCGTGCGTCTGCAGCGTGACAGGCTGGAAATGATGTGGTCAACTTCTTACGTGACACTTACAAACCAGAGAAGGAGGACCGCCATGAGCGTGAGCGCACATCTGACGGAGTTGAAGAAAAAACACGAAATTCTCGGTCTTGAAGTGGAAGAAGCGCAACGCTCACCTGGTATTGACGATCTCCATATCGCACAGCTGAAGAAGCAAAAGCTGAAGCTAAAAGAAGAGATCGAACGCCTGTCGACCTAAGGTTCTAGGCCTTCAGGCTGGCGCGGGCCGCGATGGCAGCGCCACCGGTGACAAACAAGGCCGCGATCGCCAGACCCCAGGACGGGGCGGCGATCCCGGCCAGAACCAACACAAGCGTCGATAGCAAAGGTGCCGCGTATGAGGCGGTGCCCAGTATTTGAATGTCCCCGCGCTTGACGCCGATATCCCAGACATAGAACGCCAGCCCAACCGGTCCCAGGCCAAGTGCAAAGGTCGAGGCCCAGCTAAATGTGCCTTGCGGCCAGGTCGTTTCTTCCACTGTGAAATGCAAGGCCCATGAGGCGATGGCCGTCAAAATGCAGAACACCGCGACCGAACTTGTCGGCACATCACCCAGCCGTCGCGATAGAACCGAGTAGCTGGACCATGTAAGCGCGCACAGCAAGGCCAGCCCGTAGCCGGGTAGATGCTGGACCTGAAACCCTGCGCTGCCACCACCGGTGATGATGACAGCGGCTCCGGCAAAGCCAAGGCAGGCTCCGATAAGGTGACCAGGTTTCAGATGTTCTCCGGGCAGCAGACCTGACAGAAGAACGATCAGCAAAGGCCAGAGATAAGCGATAAGCCCAGCCTCGGCTGCAGGGGCCATGCGAAGGGCTGAAAAGTACAGCGCGTGGTAGCCAAAAAGGCCAATTGATCCAAGCAGGTATGTTGTCCACGCGACCCGGCGCAGTTGACCCAGCCCGCCGCTGGCGAATGTCCAAATCAGACCCAGCGTACCGCCGATGGTAAAACAGATCGCGTTCAACAACAAAGGCGGCGTCGGGGCCGAACCCACAGTGAAAAGCGCCAGCAGAGACCATAGCAAAACGGCGACAAAACCAATCGCGGTCGCGCCCATTCTGCTCATTCACCAGCTACCTTCTCAACAGGGATGATTTCAAACTCATCCGATATATGCGCGGTCTTTTCAATCTCGGATATGAACCAGTCGCGGAACGCTGCGATCTGCGGTCGCTTCTCTGCCCCTTGCAGGCAGAGGAAACGAAATCGCCCGGCGGTCTCCAGTGCCACTTTGAACGGCGCGACCAGTCGCCCTTCGGTCAGGTCTTTCAGGATCATGGCGCGCCGCCCCAGAACCACGCCCACCCCGGCCACAGCAGCGTCGATGGCGTGATCGGCGTTCGAAAAATGCGCCCCATGGGTCGGAGTGAAATCCAATCCAACCGCACGGAACCACGCGGGCCAGTCGCAACGCGGCTTAAGGAAACTGATCGAATCGTCATGGATCAGGGGGGCGTCGCGCAACGACGCTGGCGTGGGGAATTGTTCGGCCAGCTCCGGGGTCATAACCGGTGTCAGCCACTCCTTGCGGACGGGAACCGAATAGAGCCCCTCATCCGGCCCGTAGCCAAAGCGGATCGCCACGTCCACGTCATCCCGTTCAAGGTCCATGTTGCGCAGAGTGGCCGAGAATTTCAGGTCAATCCCCGGATTTGCACGGGCGAATTCATAAAGGCGCGGTGCCAGCCATTTCGCCGTCAGGGCAGGACCTGCTGTAACCGTGAGGCTTGTTTCATCCTGCAGCCTCCGCGTCGCTTGCCACGCGGCTTGCAGGGCGGCAAAGCCATCTGCGGTTCCGGGTGCCAATGTGCGCCCGGCTTCGGTCAGCTCGACGGCGCGATTGAGCCGGCGAAACACGGGGTGGCCCAGATGCTCTTCTAACGACTTGATTTGAAAGGACAGGGCCGCAGGTGTCACATTCAGCTCCTCCGCCGCCTTGGCAAACGACATATGTCGTGCGGCGGCATCGAAGGCGCGCAAAGCAGTCAGCGGAGGCAGGCGGTCGGTCATGACGGTTAAGTTTTTCTGAACTGAAGGATAGAAAACTCTCGTTTGTGTAATTTAAAATCAAAGGCCATGTTGATGGCAAGACAAATCCAACTTGATTGAGAAGGGTTCAGCATGATCGAGATGACAACAAACCCAGCCATTCAGAACGCCATTCACCGCGCGCATGAAGAGCGCGGCAAGGCGGTTGTAGGATTCTGGTCCTGGCTATTCGGTTCCCGCTGATCGCAGCGCGCGTGATCTTACGGGATAAAAGAAGGGCCGGTCCTTGATGGACCGGCCCGTTTTCATTCTCAGATCGCCGGTTTAGACGAAGAACTGTGCTCCGTTTGCGGAAATGGTCGAGCCGTTGATGAACTGCGAATCGTCCGATGCCAGGAAGGCGACGCAACGCGCGATTTCTTCCGGTTCACCCAGACGACCAGCCGGGATTTGGCCGATGATCGATTCGCGCACTTTTTCCGGCACGGCCATGACCATTTCGGTCGCGATGTAGCCGGGGCAGATCGCGTTGGCCGTGATGCCGGCCCGCGCACCTTCCTGCGCCAGAGATTTCACGATGCCCAGATCGCCCGCTTTGGTTGCGGCATAGTTGACCTGCGCAAACTGGCCTTTCTGACCGTTGATCGAGCTGATCACGATGATACGACCAAATTTACGCTCGCGCATACCCGGCCATACCGGGTGCACGGTGTTGAAAACACCAGTCAGATTGGTGTCGATGACCTGATGCCACTGTTCAGGTGTCATCTTGTGGAACGGTGCGTCGCGGGTGATACCGGCGTTGGCGACCACGATGTCGATCGGGCCGACCTCGGCCTCGACTTTTTCGATACCCGCTTTGGATTCGTCGTAATCCGCAACATTCCATTTATAGGTTTTGATACCGGTTTCGTCGGTGAACTTTGCGGCGGCTTCGTCATTGCCTGCATAAGTGGCGGCAACATTGTATCCTTCGGCCTTCAGCGCCTTGGAAATTGCTGCGCCGATGCCGCGGGAACCGCCGGTTACGAGTGCTGTACGTGCCATTTAGGACTCCTCCAAATTTAGTCGTCTTGGTAATTCTGTTACTCTGAGAGTTGAGGATGCGCAATATCGTTTCGTGATCGATCTTGTCTTTCTGTCCGGCGATATTGTCGCATCTAAGGGGTATGATCCGATTGTAACAAAAAAGGGCGCCCAGTGGACGCCCTTTTGTATTTAGTTTTCAGCACACTTAGTCACGCTCCACACACAGGGCGACACCCATGCCGCCGCCGATGCAGAGGGTCGCGAGACCTTTCTTGGCATCCCGGCGCTTCATTTCGAACAGCAGGGTGTTCAGAACCCGGCAGCCGGACGCGCCGATTGGGTGTCCGATGGCAATTGCACCACCGTTGACGTTTACGATCGACGGATCCCAACCCATGTCTTTGTTTACAGCGCAGGCTTGCGCTGCGAAGGCTTCGTTGGCTTCGACCAGATCCAGATCATCGACCGACCATCCAGCTTTCTCCAGCGCCTTGCGCGAAGCGTAGATCGGGCCAACGCCCATGATCGACGGGTCAAGTCCGGCGGTCGCGTAGGATGCAATTCGGGCCAAGGGCTCAATCCCGCGCTTTTCTGCGTTTTCTGCCGACATCAGCAGGGTGGCAGCGGCACCGTCATTCAGGCCCGAAGCGTTTGCGGCCGTGACAGAACCGTCCTTGGCGAAGGCGGGGCGCAGTTTGCCCATGGCTTCGATTGTCGCGCCGTGGCGGATGTATTCGTCCTTGTCCATCACGATGTCGCCCTTGCGGGTCTTGATGGTGAAGGGCACGATTTCATCGGCGAACTTGCCAGCGTTCTGGGCCGCTTCGGCTTTGTTTTGCGAGGCGACAGCGAACTCATCCTGCATATCGCGGCTGATCTGCCATTTCTCGGCGACGTTCTCAGCCGTTTGACCCATGTGATAGCCGTTGAAGGCATCCCACAGACCATCGCGGATCATCGTGTCGATGTATTTCATGTCACCCATCTTATGACCGGCGCGCAGGGCGGCGGCATGGGGCGACAGGGTCATGTTTTCTTGTCCACCAGCCGCAACGATGTCGGCATCGCCCAATTGGATATGCTGTGCACCCAGAGCAACAGCACGCAGACCCGAACCGCAGACCTGGTTGATGCCCCAAGCCGCGCTTTCCTGCGGCAGGCCCGCATTTATATGCGCCTGGCGCGCTGGGTTCTGACCTTGGGCGGCAGTCAGGACCTGGCCCATGATGGTTTCGCTTACTTCGCCCTTGTCGATCCCGGCACGTTCGACAACTGCTTCAAGGACGGCAGCGCCCAGATCATGTGCGGGGGTGTTCGCAAACGAACCGCTAAAGCTACCGACGCCCGTACGTGCGGCGGATGCGATTACTACGTTGGTCATAAAGTCAATCCTTTACCGTCATGGTCCTGTGGGAAATCTGACGGCGCGGTTTGAGGAGAAGTCTTCTCCGGGTGCAAGAGCGCCTCGTGATCCCCCGCTCAAGCATCTTCTGCAATAGCGCAATGCTGCATCTGCAGCAACGGACAGCTTGTCTCAGAGTGAGCCTTGGCGGTGTTCCGCGCGACCAGCTGCTATCAACTGCCCGTTTTTGCAGCTTTTTCCGAGCTCCAGGGCGGAGTGACTGAAGGCGCTCCATACAGAAAGCCCTGCAGACAATCGACACCGTTTGCGATCAGGAAATGAGCATCTTCGTCACTTTCGACCGATTCGGCGGTGACAAGAATTTCGAATTCCCGCGCAACTGCAATCAGTGCGCGCGCCAGCAATTGATTGTCGGGATTGCTGCTGATGCCCCTGATGAACTGCCCATCGATCTTGGCGGCATCGAACAGAAATTCACGAAAGTGGCGAAAGCCAAAGTTACTGGCCCCAAAATCATCCAGCGCAAAGGCGATACCGCGGGCTTGTTGGCGATCCATGAAATCTACCACCAGTTCGGGCACCTGCATCGCCGAAGATTCTGAGATTTCCAGAATCAACCTTTCGCCCAAGCTTGCGTCTTTTTTCAGAAACCTATCCAGCACACGCGACCAGTTGGAATAACCGATGGACCGCGCGGACATGTTGATCGACAGGCGGATGCCGGGGTTGCGGATCAGAGTGCGCAGCCCCATTTCAAGCGCGACGCAATCAAGGTCCCGGCCAATTGGCGTGTTCTCAACCTGTGGCATGAACTCGCGCGCGGGGATGACGCGGCCGGTTTCATCCAATACACGGATGAACCCTTCGTAGAACGCGATGCCCTGAGGAGGATGTGCTTGAACGACAGGCTGAAACGCCAGCCTGCATTGTCTATGCTTTACGGCTTCGGTCGCCATCTGTACCACCGATCGATCCCGTGAAGTGACGGCGGCGCTCAAAGGGTCGTCCGATCCCTCGGGCAGGTCTGCGCGTTTCCTGTTTCCCATGACGTACCGTTCCCCTGATCCCGATGATTTTGGCCGGGGCCAGTTTCAGGGAAGACAGGTAAAACCGGGGTTAACGCTCAAAATTTTATCGCAGGTGGCGGGGCGGAAGATCAGTGTGTTGATTGCCAAGCATGACGCAGCGAAGCAGCCGCACCGATAAGCGCTCCTAAAAGTCCCAGCGCGGCCATGACAAATCCCAGCCCCAATAGCGCGGGCATTGCTCCGTTGAGTGCGGCTGTCATTGTGATGACGAGGCCCAGCAAACCTGTGATCGTAGAAATTCTCATCAGCTTTGACATGCGGGCCTCCGGAAATGCACTCTTAAAACATCTCAGGGGATATGGAGCGCTTGTGCCAAATTTCAAGCAAAGAAAAGGTCTTTTTGAGGCCTAGGCCCGCTTGGCTGTGGAAGCAGGTGATTTGGTGCCGAACTGCTCGAATCCCGGTGTGCCATGATCTTGCGGATGGCGGACAAGGTGCTTGGCCTTGATCTGTTGGGAATTGTCGCGGCTTCCATCGTGGCTATAGCCCGGAGGGGCAAAACAATAAGCCAGACGTTGGCGCAAGGACAGGCCCGGTTGGGTGGCGTCCCGCCAGATTCCAACCCATTCATGAAACGCCACGCGCAGCGGATTGAACGTGCCGATATTGTGGACAAGCCCATAGTCGACCTTGTCATCTTCTTGCTCGGGGACAAATGTGCCGAACATCTTGTCCCAGATGATAAAGACACCTGCATAGTTGCAATCAAGATATCGCGCATTTCGCCCATGATGGGCGCGGTGGTGACTGGGCGTATTCATAACGGCTTCGAACCAGCGCGGCATTTTGCCGATCGCTTCGGTATGGATCCAGAATTGGTAGATCAGGTTCAGACCTCCGACGAACAGCACCATCGCCGGGTGAAAGCCTAGTAAGATTAGCGGCGCACGTACCACCATCATAAAGGTGAATGTATAGGTCCAGGTCTGCCGCAGCGCCGTTGTCAGGTTGTAATGCTGTGAGCTGTGGTGGTTCACATGACTGGCCCAAACCCAGCGAATGCGGTGCCCAAAGCGGTGCACCCAGTAATACCGCAGATCGTCCAGTACAAAGCACAAGATGATGACCGGGATCGAGGCCCCTAGGTTGAGCGGTGTGATCTGCCACAGCCACATGAAAAACGCATATGCGATGAAGCCCAGCAAAAAGCCCGAGGCGATATTGCCTGCCCCCATGATTAGCGAGGTCAAGGCATCGCGGGTTTCGTACCTACCGCCCCGGCCTTTGATCGCGATCCAAAGGAATTCGGCCAGAATGGCCGCGATGAAGAAGGGCACGGCCCATTGCACCGCGTCGGGAAAACTCACTTGATCGGTCATGCGGGATCCATCAGATTTTGCCAGTGCTGGCGTTCGGTCTCATCAAGGTGGACGATGACCCGAGGAGTGCTGAAATCGTGGAACAGGACTTCAAAGCCTTCGGGATGATCCAGCCAATCGAAATCCCGTAAATGGCGGGCCACGGTATCGGCACCAAAGGACCACAGCAGACCGGCTCCGGTTTCGGTTCGGATAAGGGCGGCGTGACCATCATGGGCAACGGTTACGTCAATGATGGAATCATCTGGAAAGTGACGCAGCCACTGTTCGTGCGCTGTCTCAGGCGTCAGCACTTGCAAGCGTGACTTGCCCGTCAGATGCAGCAGCAAGGCGACCCCGGCAATGCCGCCGACGACGAGGATCAATAGTATTTCCAGCGGCATTCCATCCTCCTGCAGATAACCTGCAAGCGGGCGATTTGTCTGTCAAAGGTGGCGTGGCGTCAGCCGCTTTCCAGGCTTTCCAGAATCTCATGCTGGACGATGCGTGCGACAAACGGCATTAACCCGTCAGGACCAGAGGCCCGATCTTTGAGATGGATGCAGATATCGGGCCTGCGCGCGGCGATGATGCCAACCATTTCTCCGCGTATCTTGTCATCAAGACCCGCGCCCATGATCGCACAGGCGATGCGCGGTTCCGCGTCCAGCTGCCGCCGCACCTCATCCTGATCATGCGCGCCCAGCCACTGAATCGGCAGGTGATCCAGTTGTTGTGCCACGTTGCCGATTACATTCGGCAACCGCCCAATCAACAGAACTACCGGTTTCATCGGAGTCTCCCTTTCTTCCGGTCGCAAACGAAAACCGGCCCGTTGGGGCCGGTCTCATTCTAACACAGATTTTCTGCAAGAGCGCGCGGGACCTCAGCTATTGCCTTCGACAAGCGCTGAAATTATCGCCTTGGCACTGTCCGAGTTCCATTCTGCATCACCGATCAGGCGTGCGATCTCATTGCCATCGGGGTCGATGATCACAGTGATCGGCAGGCCAATCACTCCCATTTCGCGTGCAACCGCCTGTTTCGGATCCTGATGACGCGGCAAGTTGTCGATGCCGTTTTCGTCAAAGAACTTCTTGATCCCGGCAGGTGTGTTGCGACCGGTCGCCAGGGTCAGAACCTCGAATTTGTCACCGCCAAACTCCTGTTGCAGTTCAGCGATCTGAGGCATTTCTTTGCGGCACGGCGCACACCATGTGGCCCAGAAGTTCAGCAGCACATACTTGCCTTTGTAGTCGGCCAGCGATCCGGTGCCGCCATCATCTTCTAGTTCAAAATCGACCACTTTGACCGGCTTGGGCTCACTATGCAGGATCAGCCGCTTCAGGCTGCCCTCACGCAATGGGCCAAGCGTTGCCGCATCTGTTGCCAAAGCGGCGTTTGCACCCAGCGCTAGGGCCATATAAAGGGGGATCAGACGTAACAGGCGCATATCAACTCCGGGTTTTCTTTCATGACCGATCAATCTTCGAACCAGATGTGGGGCGGCCGCTTTGCCGCTGGTCCAGACGCGATCATGGAGGCGATAAATGCCTCGATCGGGTTCGATCAGCGGATGGCAGCCCAGGACATTGCAGGCTCGCGCGCCCATGCCGCCATGCTGGCTGCCACAGGCGTTATTACTGATAGTGATGCGCACGCCATTCGGGAAGGCCTGCTCACCGTTTTGTCAGAAATTCAGAACGGAGAATTTCAGTTCTCGACTGCGCTGGAAGACATTCACATGAATGTCGAGGCGCGACTGAAAGAGGTGATCGGAGAACCCGCAGGCCGTCTGCACACGGGCCGGTCGCGAAACGACCAGGTGGCGACCGATTTCAAACTCTGGGTTCGCGACCAGCTAGATGCCGCAGAATCCGGTCTTCTGGCCCTGATCCGCGCGCTTTTGGCGCAGGCCGAGGCCGGGGCAGACTGGGTCATGCCCGGTTTCACCCACCTGCAAACCGCGCAGCCAGTAACCTGGGGTCACCACATGATGGCCTATGTCGAGATGTTTGGCCGCGATCTGTCCCGCGTGCGCGACGCCCGTGCCCGGATGAACGAATCCCCCTTGGGCGCAGCCGCGTTGGCCGGGACCTCTTTCCCAATCGACCGCCAGATGACAGCTGAGGCGCTGGGCTTCGACCGCCCGGCAGCCAATTCACTGGACGCTGTCAGCGACCGCGACTTCGCGTTGGAGTTCCTGTCGACCGCCTCGATTTGCGCCATGCACTTGTCGCGCTTTGCCGAGGAACTGGTAATCTGGTCCTCGGCCCAATTCCGGTTTGTATCACTGTCTGATCGCTTCTCGACTGGTTCATCAATCATGCCGCAAAAGAAGAACCCCGATGCAGCTGAGCTCATCCGTGCCAAGGTTGGCCGCATATTTGGTGCGAATACTGGCCTGATGATGGTGATGAAGGGGCTGCCGCTGACCTATTCCAAGGACATGCAGGAAGACAAAGAACAGGTATTTGATGCGGCAGATAACTGGATGCTGGCACTTGCCGCGATGGAAGGCATGGTCAAGGACATGACCGCCAATCGCGAAAGCCTGGCTGCCGCTGCCGGGTCTGGCTTTTCAACTGCGACCGACCTGGCCGACTGGTTGGTCCGCGTGCTGGGACTGCCCTTCCGCGACGCGCACCATGTCACTGGATCGCTGGTGGCCATGGCTGAAAGCAAGGGCTGCGACCTGCCGGATCTGACGCTGGAGGAAATGCAATCGGTCCACGCGGACATCACCGATGACGTCTATTCTGTTCTTACCGTCGAAAATTCGGTAAACTCTCGCCAATCCTATGGCGGCACCGCACCGGATCAGGTGCGGACCCAGATCAAGCGATGGAAGGCGCTGGTGTAATGCATATACGACGGGTGGTGCTATTGATTGCGGTCGCAGCGGCCTTGGCCGGGTGTGGTGCCGATGGCGAACCCATACAGCCCACCATGAGCGCAAGCGTCGGCGTAGGCAGCAGCGGCACCTATGGCGGTGTTGGCGTTGGTCTCAGACGCGGTGGGCTGGGCGTTTATCTGGGGCTCTGAACTCCAAAATTGCAATTTACTGATCGCACACCCATCTGCATCTGACACGTCCTGAATGACAAAGAGAAAATGCATGAGACCTGTCGGCCTGATCCTCTGCCTCGCCGTACTTGCAGCTTGCGACCCGACAGGCGCACCCCGAACGGAACCAACGGCCGCACCCAGCGGGTCCGGGGTCTCGGTTTCAGGATATGCGAGGGTTGGCGCGTCAAAGACGTTCTGAACCGCGACGGTGACCACAACCCTACCGGAATCATTTGATCCACATACCTCTTTTGGTCTAAGCGCGCAGGCATGGATCATTTTCTCTACCGCGACGGCGCGCTTTTCGCCGAGGATGTGCCAATCTCCGAAATCGCAGCCGCGGTCGGAACCCCGTTCTATGTCTATTCGACGGCGACGCTGCAGCGGCATTTCAAGCTGTTCGATGACGCGCTTGAGGGCACTGATCACCTGGTCTGCTATGCGATGAAAGCGGCCAGCAATCAGGCGATCCTGAAGACGCTGGCGCAGGCAGGTGCGGGAATGGATGTGGTTTCGGGCGGGGAATATCTGCGCGCCAAAGCCGCGGGCGTGCCCGGAGACAAGATCGTCTTTTCGGGCGTCGGCAAGACAGCGGATGAGATTCGTACCGCTCTGACCGGTGGCATTCGTCAGTTCAACGTCGAATCCGAGCCCGAAATGCAGGTGATCAATGCGGTTGCACTGGAATTGGGCAAGGTTGCGCCGATCACTGTTCGGGTGAATCCGGACGTGGATGCAAAGACCCACGCCAAGATCGCCACCGGCAAGTCCGAGAACAAGTTCGGCATCCCAATCTCGCGTGCGTCCGAGGTTTATGCACTGGCCGCAAGCCTTCCAGGATTGGAGGTGATTGGGATCGACGTTCATATCGGCTCACAACTGACCGAGTTGGAGCCGTTTGAGCTGGCTTATAACAAGGTTGCTGAGCTGACCGAGCGTCTGCGCGCCGAGGGACATAACATCCGCCGCCTCGATCTGGGCGGTGGTTTGGGTATTCCTTATGCCCGTTCCAACGACGCGCCTCCGCTGCCGGTTGAATATGGTGCGATGGTCAAGAAAACACTGGGCCATCTGGGCTGCGAGATCGAGATTGAGCCCGGTCGGCTGATTGCCGGAAACGCGGGTCTGATGGTGTCCAAGGTCATCTATGTTAAGTCCGGCGAAGACCGCGATTTCCTGATCCTCGATGGCGCGATGAACGACCTGATCCGCCCCGCGATGTATGAGGCGTATCATGATATAGTGGCGGTCGAAGAACCTGCCGCAGGGGTCGAACAGCGCCCGTATGATATCGTTGGTCCGGTCTGTGAATCCGGGGATACCTTTGCAAAACAACGCAACATGCCGGCTTTGAAATCGGGCGATCTTATCGCATTCCGCAGTGCAGGTGCCTACGGTGCTGTCATGTCCAGCGAATACAATACGCGGCCCCTAATCCCTGAGGTTCTGGTGAACGGGGATCAATTTGCCGTAATTCGTGAACGCCCAAGCTTTGACGAAATCATAAACCGCGATACCATACCAGAGTGGCTTTGACGCGATAGGCGCGTCGGGCCGATCAGGAGGCCCGCCTTGCGCGACAACCAGACCTTGCCAATTCCAAGACTGTCCCTGTGGCTGACGCACGGGGGTATGCTGGCTGAGCAGGTGATGCGCGCCTTCTGGCCGTTCTTTTCTATTCTTATGGCGCTGCTGGCCGCCCTGATGCTGGGTCTGCACGATCTTGTGCGCATTGAAGCCGTTTGGATTTCTGCTGCGGTCGGATTGATTGCTTTAATTGCGACAGCGGTTTTGGGAATCAGACGGTTCCACCTGCCAACCCGGGCCGAGGCGCTGGTTCGGCTGGATGAAACCCTGCCCGGACGCCCGATACAAGCACTGATGGACGATCAGGCAATCGGTGCGATGGATGCGGATTCGGTGGCACTGTGGCATGCGCACCAGACGCGCATGGCAGATCGTGCATCAAAGGCCGATCCGGTGAAACCCGACTTGCGGCTGGCGTCTCGCGATCCCTATGCGCTTCGTTATGCTGCCTTATTGGCACTCGTCGTTGCGGCTCTGTTCGGCTCGTTCTGGCGGATAGGCTCGGTCGCTGACATGACGCCGGGGACCGCTCAGGCGGGGCAGGGCCCGACTTGGGAGGGTTGGGTTGAACCGCCGCGCTACACCGGGCTGCCAACGCTCTACCTTGCCGATCAGACCGATCCGACGTTGACGGTGCCTAAAGGCAGCCGCATCACGCTACGATTTTATGGCGAGGTCGGCGCACATAGTCTGACAGAATCTTCGACACCTCTGGGCACCGAAGCCGCGACAGAACCGGAACAGGAATTTGTTGCGGAACGCTCGGGCCAAATGCGGATCGATGGCCCGGCCGGGCGCGATTGGGCGCTTGAGATCCTTCCAGACACTGCGCCCAGGATCGCGACGGCAGGAGTGGCGCAATCAGAGGCTGGCGGACAGATGAAGCTGCCTTTCGCTGCTGCGGATGACTATGGAATCGTCTCCGGCACCGCCCGGATCGAATTGGACCTGCCTGCGGTCAACCGTCAATTCGGTCTTGCGACCGAGCCAGAACCGCGCGAGATCATTACGGTCGAGTTGCCAATGCCGATTACAGGCGATCGGACCGATTTCACCGAAGACTTGATCGAGGATTTCTCGCAGCACCCTTGGGCACATTTGCCAGTGAAAATAACCCTCATGGCTATCGACGCGGCAGATCAAGAGACGGTGGCGGAACCTTATCTGACAGAACTGCCGGCCCGTAGGTTCTTTGACCCATTGGCTGCTGCGGTGATCGAACAGCGGCGCGATCTGCTCTGGTCGCGCGAAAACGCGCTGCGTGTATCGCAATTGCTGCGTGCGGTTTCGCACCTACCCGAGGACCTGTTCCGCTCAGATACAGCGTATCTGCGTCTGCGTGTGATCCTGCGGCGGCTGGAGACCTTCGACAAATACGGCGCACTGAACGTCAAACAGCAGGAAGAAATTGCGCAAGCGCTGTGGGATCTGGCGGTTCTGATCGAGGATGGCACGCTGGCCGACGCATTGGAACGGATGCGCCGTGCGCAGGAGCGTCTGACCGAAGCGATGCAGAACGGTGCCAGCGACGAAGAGATTGCCGAACTGATGCAGGAGCTGCGCGAAGCGACACAGGATTACATGCGGCAACTCCAGCGTCTGGCGCAGGAAAACGGTGAGACGCAGCAAGGACAGCAGGGCCAGAACGGCGAAACCCTGCAGATGACGCAGGATGACCTGCAGCGAATGATGGACCGCATTCAGGAGCTCATGGAACAAGGCCGCATGGCCGAGGCGCAGCAGGCATTGGAAGAGTTCCAGCAAATGATGGAAAACATGCGCGTCACACAAGGGCAGGGCCAAGGTGGCCAGTCCGAAGGACAGCAGGCCATGGAAGGGCTGGCAGAAACCCTGCGCGAACAACAGGGCCTCAGCGATCAGGCATTCCGCGACCTGCAGGAACAGTTCAACCCCGGTGCGCAAGCGGGCGAAAGTCAGGGCAATGAGGGTCGCAACGGTGGTTTGGGACGCGGCCAGAGCCATGAAGGTCAAGGCGGTCGGGGCCAGGGTCAGGATGAGGCTGGTGAAGGCCAGCAAGGTCAGGGGTCACTGGCGGATCGGCAGCAGGCGCTGCGGGATGAGTTGAATCGGCAGCAACAGGGTCTGCCCGGCGGTGGTACACCCGAAGGCGACGCTGCGCGCGAAGCATTGGGCCGTGCGGGCCGGGCCATGGACGACGCCGAAGACGCCTTGCGCAGCGATGATCTGGCCGAGGCGATTGACCGTCAATCCGAGGCGATGGAAGCCCTGCGCGAAGGCATGCGTTCACTTGGCGAAGCCCTGGCGCAGAACCAGCAGAACCAGCCGGGTCAAGGGACCGAGGCCGGCGACATGCAGGCCAATAACCGCGATCCATTGGGTCGTACGCCAGGTTCCGCGGGATCAATCTCGACCGACGACAACCTGCTGCAAGGCGAAGATGTATATCGCCGTGCGCGCGAGTTGCTGGATGAAATCCGCCGTAGGACCGGTGAACAGGATCGGCCTCAGATCGAGTTGGAATACCTCAAGCGATTGCTCGAAAGGTTCTAGTTCTGCCCTGCGCCCCCGGTCTGTGTCTCAAGCCAAAGGCGCGCTTGATCGACCAGTGAGACATATGATTTCAACATCGGATCAGCCTGAGGAACCGCCTCGCTGATCTGATTGGCGTTTCCATATATCAGAAACAGAATGACGCCGATGATAATGATCAAGGCAAAGCCACGCAGAAACCCACCGGATTTGCGGGCCGGAGCAACGGCTTCAGCTTCGTCCGATGTCAAGTCGCTGCGCAGACCCGAGTTGATCGCCTCAACATCCGGCAGCTCATCTTTCTGACCTGCGTCAGCTGCGGTTTCAGTGGCCGAGGGCCGTTTCGGTTTGACCTTGGGCTCTTCAGGCGGATCCAATGCCAGATCAGGTTGGCTTTCCAGATTGCTGCCTTCACGCTCGCGCAGCTCTGCCTCGCGTGCAGCCTCTTCCTTGAGGATGCTGGATACCGCCGGGTCTACGTTTCCAACACTCAATTCCTCGGGCGCATCGGGTTCTGGTGTGTCTTCTGCCTTAACCTTTTCTGGCTCGGCCTTGGCCGTATCGGGTTCTGGCGCATCCTCTGACTTAACATCTTCCGGTTCGGCAAAGGCTGCCTGGATTGCAGTCGCAGATTTCGCTTCCGGCTCTGCTTTGCTGGCGACTGGATACTTTTCCTGAAACCAGGTCTCTTCGCAAGCCGAGCATTGAACTTCGCGCCCGTCCTCGGGGATCACTTCGTCCGGGACTTCGTACTGGGCGCTGCAATTCGGACACGTTAAACGCATTCTGCCTCCTGGCCTTCAAGGCTGGCCTGATAATAGTTTTTTCAGGGATGATATTCCGTTAAGACCCAACAGCAAAGCGTGTTTTCGGTTTCGCGGGCCAAGTGTCGCCAATTGGCCCCGCCCGAGGCATTGAATCCACCGCTGCGCTCGGGCAAGAGGTGAGCAGAACAAAGGGGGCAGGCGTGATCGAGCTGGAGAATATCAGCTATACCTACGGCGGTGGTGAGTTGCTAAGCGATGTTTCGCTGCAATTGCAGCCCGGATCGTTCCACTTTCTGACCGGGCCTTCGGGTGCGGGCAAGACCACATTGCTGAAACTCTGTTATGGCGCGTTGTTGCCAACCTCGGGCAGGTTGATGGCCTTTGGTGAGGATATCGCCCGCATGGACCGCGATCAGATGGCGCTGCTGCGCCGCCGAATTGGCGTGGTGCATCAGGATTGCCGATTTTTGGATCACATGACGCTGGCCGAGAATGTCGCGTTGCCGCTGATGGTCTCGGGGCGCTCTGAAAATGGGCAGCAGGACGATCTGACCGAACTGCTTGGCTGGGTCGGGCTTGGCAGCAGGCTTGAGGCGCACCCGCCTGAACTATCGGGGGGCGAACGCCAGCGTGCCGCATTGGCCCGCGCAGTCATCCTATCGCCCGATGTGGTGCTTGCGGATGAACCCACCGGCAATGTGGACTGGGAGATGTCGCAACGACTTCTGCGCCTGTTGGTCGAATTGAACAGGATGGGAAAAACCGTGCTGATCGCCACCCATGACCTAAGCCTGATCCGCGCCGCCAAAACCCAGGTTCAGGCTCGCGTACTGCGTATCGCGCAGCGCCGGGTGCAGCTTGCGGGGGCGGATCTATGAGCAAGGGCACGATCCGCAATTTGCTGCGCCGTGACAGCCGCGCCGACCGGGTGGTGCCACCCACGGGCTTTACGGCGCAATTGACCCTGTTCGTGTCTGGCGCAATGGCCTTTCTGGCGGTGTTTGCGCTGGCTCTTTCGTTAGCCTCGGGCCGTGTGGCGGATCGTTGGGCTTCAGAGTTGGCGGGGGCAGCGACCTTGCGGATCAATGCCCCTGCAGATCAACGTGCGGCGCAAACCGAGGCTGCTTTGAATGTCCTCCAGCAAACGCCGGGTGTGGCTTCGGCTCGCGCGTTGACGAGCGAAGAGCAGGCCACACTGCTGTCACCCTGGTTCGGACCGGACTTGCCTCTGGACACTTTACCAATCCCGCAGCTGATAGAGATTATCGAAGGTGAGCCGGGTCTTGATGCGGCTGGCCTGCGGCTGCGGCTAGGGGCTGAGGTGCCGGGCGCAGTGCTGGATGATCACACTCGCTGGCGCGAGCCATTGGTTGATGCGGCCAATTCACTGCGGCGTCTGGGCTGGATTTCGATCCTGCTGATCGGTGGCGCCACTGCCGCTATGATCACGCTTGCCGCCAACGCCTCGCTTGCCGCCAACGCGCAGATAATCGAGGTTCTGCGTCAGGTCGGCGCGCGGGACCGGTTCATCGCCGGAGCGTTCGTGCGCCGCTTTACGTTCCGGGCGCTGTTTGGAGCAGCAGTTGGCACTTTGCTGGGTATGACGGGTGTATTGTTGCTCCCCGAAGCCTCGGATGCGGGTGGTTTTCTCACTGGCCTTGGGTTTCAGGGTATCGGTTGGATCCTGCCCGTGCTGATCCCGGTATTGGGCGCGGCCGTTGCGTTTCTGGCCACATGGTCAGCCGCGCAGCGCAAGTTGAAGGAGCTTTCGTGATGTTCATGGCTATTCAATGGGTCCGGTCGCTGATCTTTATGATCACCATCTATGCCTGGATGCTGGTGCTGGGGCTTGTCTTTGCCCCCTATGCGCTGTTCGCCAAGCGTGGCGCATTGCGAGCATGCAAAACCTATGCGCGCACAACCAAGTGGTTGGCCCGCTGGATGGTTGGTATTCGCTGCGAAGTGCGCGGGGAAGTCCCACATGGCGAGGTTGTGATCGGCGCCAAGCACCAGTCGTTTCTGGACATCATCATAATCTTCGACGCCATCCCGCACGGCAAATTCATCATGAAGCGAGAGCTTCTGTGGACGCCGGTCATCGGAATGTATGCGCGCCGTCTGGGATGTATCCCGGTCAATCGCGGCAAACGCGGGGCGGCGGTTGCGAAGATGGTCAAGGATGTCGCGCGCGAGTTCAGCGAACCCGGTCAGTTGGTGATCTACCCGCAAGGTACACGCGTCGCGCCTGGGGTGCACAAGCCTTACAAGGTTGGAACGGCGGTTCTGTATGAAGGGCTTGGGTTCCCGTGCGTGCCAGTTGCCACCAATGCGGGCGTCTTCTGGCCCAGAACCGGTATCATGCGCAAGCCCGGCACGGCGATTGTTGATTTCCTTAATCCGATCGAACCCGGCGTTGCGCGGAATGCCTTTCTGGAACGGCTGGAAAACGTGATTGAGACACGGTCCAACGAACTGATGCGAGAAGTGGGGTTTGATCCGGATGGAATTCATTGAGGACATTACCGCTCTGGAAGCGCTGTATGGCACGCCCGGAGCAGCCTCGATCCGCAAAGTGGCGCGGCGGCTAACACCGCTCTACCGCAAATGGATTATGGCCTCACGCTTGTGTATCCTCAGCACCGTCGGCTCCGAAGGTGTCGATGGCAGCCCGCGTGGAGATGAAGGGCCAGTTGTGTTGGAACTGGACCAAGGTACCCTGGCACTGCCGGATTGGCGGGGAAACAACCGCTTGGATTCCCTGCGAAATATCGTACTCGACCCGCGCGTCTCATTGTTGTTCATGGTGCCCGGTTCGAACAATGTGGTTCGGGTAAATGGGAACGCTCAACTGACTGATGATGAAGCCCTGCGCGCCCGGTTCGAAAAACACGGAAAACGCCCCGCAACCGTCATCGTAATCGAGATATCCGAGATTTACACACAATGCGCGCGCGCCCTGATCCGGGCCAGAACCTGGAGTGGCCACGATGAAAGCGAGGGCCTGCCGACGGCTGGCGAGATATTGTCGGAAATGACGTCAGGAGAGGAAGGCGGCGCGCAATATGATCAGGAATGGGGTGCCCGCGCCGCAAAAACCATGTGGTAGGTAAACATGGCTCTGATTCAGCCGATCACCTCACCGATCAGCATCTGCGGTTTGACATTGGTGAAGTTTGGCAGATCGGCCAGGACAGGGCCTGCCTTTGACATAGCGTCGTTCATCGCTTCCTGATCTTCAAATATGATCGTTGCGATCGCGTAGTGACCCGCCGCCTCATCCGGGCCTCCCGCAATGCCTTTGGTTACGACCGTACGTTCGATATGTGACCCCATGTGCTCGCCGACAAGCGGAAGATGTGTGCCGACATAATAGTCGAAATCGAAATGTGTTTCTGTACCTATGGGATAGATCACCTGTAAACTGACGCTCATCTGACTTCCTTTCCAAAAGCAATGGAGTCAGTAAACCGCGTCTGATCACCTGCCGCAAATGGTTTTGAGCGACACGGGGTGCCGCTCAAGGAGACTAGGTAGAGGACCTGCTCAGGTTGGGTCAGCTGTGAATTGGCCCGTCACCACAGGCGAGCGCCGCCTCGCGCACTGCTTCGGAATAGGTCGGGTGAGCGTGACAGGTCAGGGCCAGATCTTCGGCTGATGCGCCGAATTCCATGGCGACGCAAACCTCGTGGATCAGGTCTCCGGCCGCGGGGCCGATGATATGCGCGCCCAGAATGCGATCGGTTTCTTTGTCTGCCAGAATCTTGACGAACCCGTCGGCTGCGAAATTCGCCTTGGCCCGGCCATTGCCCATGAACATGAACTTGCCGACCTTGTAGGCGCGGCCCTGTTCTTTGAGTGTCGCTTCGGTCTCACCCACATTGGCCACCTCGGGCCAAGTGTAGATGACCCCAGGAATGACACCATAGTTCACATGACCATGCTTGCCTGCAACCTGCTCAGCTGCGGCCATGCCCTCGTCTTCAGCCTTGTGGGCCAGCATCGGGCCTTCGGTCACGTCGCCGATGGCGTAGATGCCCGGCACGTTGGTCTGCCAATCACTACCGACCTTGATCTGGCCGCGCGGGGTCATCTCGACGCCCAAAGCGTCCAGCCCCAGCCCATCCGAATAGGGCTTGCGCCCGGTGGCCACCAGCACGGTATCAGCATCAATGACATGCTCGCTGTCATCTTTGAGCAGCTTGTACGTTACCTTGGCTTTGGTCTTGGTGGCTTCGGTCTTTTGCACCGCAGCGCCCATGACGAACTTCAAACCCTGTTTCTTCAGGATGCGCTGGAAAGTCTTCTGAACCTCGGGGTCCATACCCGGCGTGATTTCCTTGAGGAATTCGATCACCGTCACCTCTGCGCCCAAACGGCTGTAGACTGAGCCCAATTCAAGCCCGATCACACCGGCACCGATCACAATCATTTTCTTGGGAACTTTGCCCAGAGACAACGCGCCGGTCGAAGTCACCACGACCTTTTCGTCAACCTCGACGCCAGGCAGTGCCGATGGCTCAGAGCCCGAAGCGATAATGATGTTCTTGGTCTCATGGACCTCATCACCAACCTTGACCTTGCCCGCAGCAGGGATTGAGCCCCAGCCTTTCAGCCAATCGATCTTGTTCTTCTTGAACAGAAACTCGATGCCCTTGGTGTTGCCATCGATGACCTCATCCTTGTAGGCCTGCATCTGCTTCCAATCGACCGAAGGTGACTTCCCCTTCAGACCCATCTTTGCAAAGTTGTGTTCGGCTTCGTGCAACTGATGGCTGGCATGCAACAATGCTTTCGAGGGGATGCAGCCCACGTTCAGGCAAGTCCCACCCAGCGTCTCGCGCCCCTCGACAACTGCGGTTTTAAGGCCCAGTTGGGCGCAACGGATGGCGCAGACATAGCCGCCGGGTCCGGCGCCGATTACGATGACGTCATAATTTGCCATTACATTCTCCTAAATCGACCGGGTGATCCGGCAGCGTCCCGATCCGGTGTGGTGGGTCGGGTACCTATATTTCAAACGGGTTCCAGCAGCTTGATTGATATATGCGCAATGCCGCCGCGTTCGTGGTGCATCGCCAGTTCTTCGGACCCAAAAAAGGCTTTGGCCTTATCCAGATTCATAACCTCGAACATCGCTATCGCATGATCCCGCTGATCTGGATCGCGCCAGACATGCAGGTCGCGGATACCCGCGGCCTTGCGCATCGGTTGATCCTCGCGGAACACTTTCAGCCAGGCATCGAAATCGGCCACATCGGCTTGCCACAGTACATGAGTCGCCATCTTACAGATCCATCAGCAGACGGCGCGGATCTTCCAGCGCCTCTTTTACGCGGACAAGGAATGTCACAGCACCCTTGCCGTCCACAATACGGTGATCATAGGACAGCGCCAGATACATCATCGGGCGGATTTTGATCTCACCATTGATGACCATGGGACGATCCTGGATCTTGTGCATGCCCAGAATGCCCGATTGCGGCGGGTTCAGGATCGGTGAAGACATCAGCGAGCCGTAGACGCCTCCGTTCGAGATCGTGAACGTGCCGCCCTGCATTTCCGCCATCGAGAGTTTACCGTCGCGGGCGCGCTTGCCCTTTTCGGCGATGGCTTTCTCGATCGCTGCGAAAGACATCGAGTCCGCATCCCGGATGACTGGAACCACCAGCCCTTGCGGCGTACCTGCGGCCACACCCATATGCACGAAGTTCTTGTAGACGATGTCATTGCCGTCGATCTCGGCATTCACTTCGGGCACTTCTTTCAGCGCATGACAGCAGGCCTTGGTGAAAAAGGACATAAAGCCCAGACGTACGCCATGCTTCTTCTCGAACTGGTCCTTGTACTGGTTGCGCAGGGCCATCACCTCGGTCATGTCCACCTCGTTATAGGTGGTCAGGATCGCGGCGGTGTTCTGCGCGTCCTTCAGGCGCTTGGCGATGGTTTGGCGCAGACGGGTCATGCGCACGCGCTCTTCGCGGCTCGCATCCTCGGCAGCCACAGGCGCGCGCGGAGCTTGGGCAGCGGGGGCGGGCACAGCCGCCGCAGGCGCTGGGGCCGTAGCTGCTGCAACTGCCTTTGCCACGTCTTCTTTCATGATACGACCATCGCGTCCGGTGCCAGTGACTTGATCCGCAGACAGACCAGCTTCGGCCATCGCTTTCTCAGCCGATGGAGCGTTGGACACGTCTTTACCTGTGCTGGCTGCAGCCGGAGTGGCGACGGCTGCCACCGGAGCCGCTGCCGCACCTGCGGCTGCGCCCGAGATCACCGCCAATTTGGCAGAAGCATCGACCGTGCTGCCTTCAGGCGCAACGATTTCAGCCAGAACGCCTGCCGCCGGGGCAGGGACCTCGACCGAGACCTTGTCGGTTTCCAGTTCGCACAGCATTTCATCCTGTGCAACGCTGTCGCCGACCTGTTTGAACCATGTCGAGACTGTAGCCTCGGTGACGGATTCACCCAATGTCGGCACCATCACATCTACACTGCCGCCTGATGCTGCGGGTGCCGCTGCCGCCGGGGCCGGGGCCGGGGCCGCCGCTGCCGGAGCAGGCGCAGCCCCTTCGCCCGCCGCTATCGTGGCAAGCAGGGCATCGACGCCCACGGTCTCACCTTCGGCTGCAACGATCTCACCCATCACGCCAGCAGCGGGTGAGGGCACCTCGACCGTGACCTTGTCGGTCTCAAGTTCACATAGCATCTCATCTACGGCGACTGCATCGCCGGGTTTTTTGAACCAAGTCGCAACGGTGGCTTCGGTGACAGACTCGCCCAGCGTGGGAACACGAACTTCAATCGTCATCGTTTACTTTCCTTCAATGCTCAGCGCTTCGTTCACCAGCGCTTCTTGTTGGGCTTTGTGTTGGCTGGCCAGACCCGTCGCGGGCGAGGCCGAAGTTGCGCGACCGGCATAGACCGGACGGGTGTGTTTTGCGCCAATGCGGGTCAGAACCCATTCGATATTGGGCTCAATAAAGGTCCAAGCCCCCTGGTTCTTGGGTTCTTCCTGACACCAGACAATCTCGGCCCCCTTGAAGCGCTCAAGCTCGTTGATCAGCGAATGCGCAGGGAAAGGATAGTATTGCTCGATCCGCATTAAGTAGATGTCGTCGATGCCGCGCGCATCGCGTTCCTCAAGCAGATCAAAATAGACCTTGCCCGAGCACATGACGACCCGCTTGATCTTGTCATCTGCCACCAGTTTAGTGTCCGAGTTGCCCTGTTGAGCATCATCCCACAGCACCCTATGGAAGCTCGAGCCTGTGGTGAATTCCTCGGCCTTGCTGACCGCCAGCTTATGGCGCAGCAGCGACTTCGGCGTCACCAGGATAAGCGGCTTGCGGAAGGTCCGGTGCAATTGACGGCGCAGGATGTGGAAATAGTTCGCAGGCGTTGTGCAGTTCGCCACGATCCAGTTGTCCTGACCGCACATTTGCAGAAACCGCTCAAGCCGTGCAGATGAGTGTTCTGGGCCTTGCCCTTCGAACCCATGCGGCAGCAGCGTGACCAGACCAGACATCCGCAGCCACTTCGATTCACCCGAACTGATGAACTGATCGAACATGATCTGTGCCCCGTTGGCGAAATCGCCAAACTGTGCCTCCCAGAGAACAAGCGCGTTGGGCTCGGCCAGTGAATAGCCATACTCGAACCCAAGCACCGCGTATTCGGACAGCATCGAGTCAATCACGTCATAATGTGATTGGCCCTTGCGGATATTGTTCAGCGGGTAATACCGTTCCTCGGTTTCCTGATGGACAAATCCGGAATGGCGTTGGCTGAATGTGCCACGCGTCGCGTCCTGTCCGGCCAAACGTACGGGGTAGCCTTCAGTCAGCAGAGAGCCAAACGCCAGAGCCTCGCCCGTTGCCCAGTCAAAGCCGGTTCCGTTTTCGAACATCTGTTTCTTGTGGTCCAGCAACCGGCCCACGGTTTTGTGCATCGCAAAACCTTCGGGGGCGCTGGTCAGAGCGGTGCCGATCTCGGCCAGCGTCTCTGGTGTAATTGCGGTTTCACCGCGCATGTATTCGTCTTTGTGCTTGTCCAGATGCGACCAGCGCCCATCCAGCCAGTCGGCTTTGTTTGGCTTGTAGTCTTTCCCGGCATCGAACTCTTCATTCAGATGTGCCTGAAAGGCCGCCTTCATGTCTTCAATCTCGCCTTCGGGGATAAGCCCGTCCCTGACAAGGCGCTCGGTATACAACGACAACGTGGTCTTATGCGTCTTGATCTTCTTGTACATGATCGGGTTGGTGAACATGGGTTCGTCACCCTCGTTATGACCAAACCGGCGGTAGCAGAAGATATCCAGCACCACGTCCTTGTGGAACTTCTGGCGGAACTCGGTCGCCACCTTGGCGGCATGCACCACCGCCTCGGGGTCGTCGCCATTCACGTGGAAGATCGGAGCCTCAACCATCAGCGCGATATCCGTGGGATAAGGGCTGGAACGGCTGAAATGCGGCGCGGTGGTGAAACCGATCTGGTTGTTCACCACGATATGCATGGTGCCGCCGGTCTTATGCCCTTTCAGACCCGACAGGCCGAAGCCTTCGGCCACAACACCCTGTCCGGCAAAGGCTGCGTCGCCGTGCAGCAGAATGCCCATCACTTTGGTGCGGTCTTCGTCGTTCAACTGGTCCTGCTTGGCACGTACCTTACCCAGAACCACTGGGTTCACCGCCTCAAGGTGGCTTGGGTTTGCGGTCAGCGAAAGGTGAACGCTATTGCCATCGAACTCTCGGTCGCTTGACGCGCCGAGGTGATATTTCACATCGCCTGATCCATCCACGTCTTCGGGCTTGAAGCTGCCGCCCTGAAACTCGTTGAAAATGGCGCGATAGGGCTTGCCCATCACATTGGCCAGAATGTTCAGACGACCCCGGTGTGGCATGCCGATGACGATATCGCTGAGGCCCAAGGCGCCGCCGCGCTTGATGATCTGCTCCATCGCGGGGATCAGTGCCTCGCCACCATCCAGACCAAACCGCTTGGTGCCCATGTATTTCACATGCAGGAATTTCTCGAAACCCTCGGCCTCGACCATCTTGTTCAGGATCGCCTTGCGGCCTTCCTTGGTGAAGGCGATTTCCTTACCGAACCCCTCGATGCGTTCCTTCAGCCACGCGGCCTCTTCCGGGTTCGAGATATGCATGTATTGCAGCGCGAAGGTGCCGCAATAGGTCCTCTTCACGATCTCGACGATTTGGCGCATGCTGGCCATCTGCAGGCCCAGCACGTTGTCAATAAAGATCGGTCGATCCATGTCAGCATCGGTGAACCCGTAAGTCTTCGGGTCCAGCTCGGGATGCGTACTGGCGGCGCGCATGCCTAGCGGGTCCAGATCAGCTGCCAGATGGCCCCGGATACGATAGGCCCTGATCAGCATCAGCGCCCGCAGGCTGTCCAGCACCGCGCGCTTGATCTGGTCATCGCTGACCTCAACACCCTTGGCCGCCGCCTTGTCCTTGATTTTGTTGCCCGCTGCTTTGGCGTCGATCTCGGCCCACTCGCCAGTCAACGCACCGGTCAGATCATCCGCAGGCATCGGAGGCCAGTCGGTACGCGCCCACGAAGGCCCTTCGGCCTCGCGCTGCACATCCGGCGCGTCATCGCCCATGGCCTTGAAGAACTCGACCCAGGCTGCGTCGACCGCACCGGGGTTCTTAGTGTACTGGGCATAAAGCTGCTCCAGATATTCGGCATTATGCCCCTGCATGAAGCTTGAGGCATGAAAGGCGGTGTTGGGCGAGTGTTCGGTCATTGGGCTACCTCATATGGGTTGGGACCGTATTGGTTGGTGCCTGGTTCGCTAGGGCGGGTCAGCCACCACAGAACCAGGAGGGGCGACACAAACAGGACAAGAAGTGTCGGAATGACAATAAGAAGAGTTGCGCGGGTGAACAGGATATCCAACGTGCCGCCATGGAACTGGCTGGCAAGGCCGATGCCAAAGATCAGGACGGCAAGCGCACCAAGTATCAGCAGGATCGGCAGCAGAGCATAAAGCCCGCTGCGCCCGGTATCATGCATCCGCCGCCATGCAACGGCCAGATGCGGGAAGAAGACAATCAGGCTGACGATGCTTTGGACCGGGCCTGTTGAGGTGGCCGTGACGGATTTGGATGTTTCGGTTTCAGTCACTGCGACCTGAGTGAAGAACTGCAAGTCGATGATCCCGGCAATGATGCTCCAGATTACGATGAACAGGAAAAAAAACCAGTATTCGGGCCGCGAGGCACGGCCCGAAAAGGTGAAAAACTTGGAGAAACAGGTTTTAATGGCTTCGCCGAAAGTCATGTTTACCGCTCCTCCCAAAGCAGTCAAATTCTGGTCAACCGATGGCTTCCAGCACAGCCTCACCCAGCTGCGCCGGGCTTTCGGCCACGACGATACCGGCCGAGCGCATGGCTTCGATCTTGTCCTCGGCGCCGCCTTTGCCACCGGCGACAATTGCGCCCGCGTGGCCCATGCGGCGGCCCGGAGGGGCTGTGCGGCCCGCGATAAACCCTGCCGTGGGCTTCTTGCGGCCTTTCTTGGCCTCATCCGCCAGGAACTGTGCAGCTTCTTCTTCGGCAGAGCCACCGATCTCACCGATCATGATGATCGACTCGGTTTCGTCATCCGCCAGGAACCATTCCAGCACGTCGATATGCTCGGTGCCTTTGATTGGGTCGCCGCCGATGCCAACGCAGGTGGACTGGCCCAGACCCACATCTGTGGTCTGCTTGACGGCTTCGTAGGTCAGGGTGCCCGAACGCGACACTACACCGACCGAGCCGCGCTTGTGGATGTGGCCGGGCATGATGCCGATCTTGCAGGCATCCGGCGTGATGACACCGGGGCAGTTCGGGCCGATCAGGCGCGATTTTGAACCTTCCAGCGCGCGCTTCACCTTCATCATGTCCAGAACCGGAATGCCTTCGGTGATACAGACGATCACCTCCATCTCGGCATCAATCGCTTCGAGGATCGAGTCAGCCGCAAAGGGTGGCGGAACATAGATCACCGAGGCGTTGGCTTCGGTCACATGCTTGGCCTCGTGGACTGAGTTGAACACTGGTAGACCCAAGTGCTCCATCCCACCTTTGCCCGGGGTCACGCCGCCGACCATCTTGGTGCCATAGGCGATGGCCTGTTCAGAGTGGAATGTGCCCTGCGAGCCGGTAAAGCCCTGACAGATCACTTTGGTATTTTCGTCGATGAGGACTGCCATCTGGCGTTCTCCTTTATACGGCAGGCTTCTGCCCGCCAAAATCTTGGGAAAGGCGGGCTGAAGCCCACCCTACGGGATGACACTCAGCCTTTAACCGCCTTCACGATCTTCTCGGCACCGTCTTTCAGGTTGTCCGCCGCGATCACGTCTAGGCCAGAGGTGTTGATGATCTCTTTGCCTTTCTCGACATTCGTGCCTTCCAGACGCACGACCAGCGGGACCTGCAGCCCGACCTCTTTCACTGCGGCGACAACGCCCTCGGCGATGACGTCACAGCGCATGATGCCGCCAAAGATGTTGACCAGAATGCCTTTGACGTTGGGGTCCGAGGTGATGATCTTGAACGCCTCGGTCACTTTCTCTTTGGTCGCGCCACCGCCCACATCCAGGAAGTTGGCAGGCTCGGCACCGTAAAGCTTGATGATGTCCATCGTCGCCATCGCCAGACCGGCACCGTTGACCATGCAGCCGATCTCACCGTCCAGCGCGATGTAGTTCAGGTCGTATTTGGACGCTTCCAGTTCCTTGGGGTCTTCCTCGGTCGTGTCGCGCAACTCGGCAATATCCGGGTGGCGGTATACCGCGTTACCATCAAAGCCGACTTTTGCGTCCAGTACTTTCAGGTCGCCCTTGTCCGAGACGATCAGCGGGTTGATCTCCAGCATCTCCATGTCCTTCTCGACGAAGGCATTGTAGAGCTGGTTCATTAGCTTGACGCATTGTTTGACCTGCGCGCCTTCCAGTCCCAACGAGAACGCGATGCGGCGGCCGTGATAGGGCTGATAACCAGTGGCGGGATCAACCGAGAAGGACAGGATTTTCTCAGGCGTCGCAGCGGCCACCTCTTCGATGTCCATGCCGCCTTCGGTCGAGCATACGAATGAGATACGGCTGGTCTGGCGGTCCACCAGCAGGGCCAGGTAAAGTTCACGTTCGATGCCCGAACCGGCTTCGATGTAGATGCGGTTCACCTGCTTGCCTGCGGGGCCGGTCTGATGGGTGACCAGCGTGCGGCCCAGCATCTTTTTGGCTTCTTCGGCGGCTTCTTCCACCGATTTGGTCAGACGGACACCGCCTTTTTCACCGGCGTCGGCCTCTTTGAAGGAACCCTTGCCGCGACCACCCGCGTGGATTTGCGCCTTGACGACCCAAAGCGGCCCGTCCAATTCACCGGCTGCGGTTTTGGCTTCCTCGGCGCGCAGAACTGCGCGACCATCGGAGACCGGAGCGCCATAGCTGCGAAGAAGCGCTTTGGCTTGATATTCGTGAATGTTCATCGAAATTGTCCCGTCTGACTACGATTACACCGTTATAGGGGTGTCTAAGCGCCAAAATTAAAGAGTTTTTTGACCGGTCACGGGAAATTGTCGAAGATTTTCAGTATTTGTGATCACAGGTTTTTGGGGTGTGATCACAAAAAATGCGGGGCGTGGAAATTGATTCGATGATCCGGGATCATGCCCACAAAACACATTCATAGATGAGTTTTGCGACGTTTGCGCGAACATCTTTTAGCCAGCTTGGCACCGTGTAAAAGAAAACCGGCCCGTGAAGAGGGCCGGTTCATTGGTTCTAGGGTTCGTGACTTAGGCCAGCGAGCTGTCGATGCCCTTGCATGCTTCGATCAGGCCCTTAACGGCATTGACCGAATTGTCGAAACCGGCCTGTTCTTCTTCGTTCAGCTTGATGTCGACGACGCGCTCGATACCACCTGCACCGATTACGGTAGGCACGCCGACATACATGCCGTCGACACCCAGTTCGCCGTTGCAATAGGCAGCACAGGGCAGAACGCGTTTCTGGTCTTTCAGGTAGGCTTCGGCCATTTCGATCGCCGAAGTCGCCGGTGCATAGAAAGCCGAGCCGGTCTTCAGCAGGCCAACGATTTCTGCGCCGCCGTCACGGGTGCGCTGAACGATGGCGTCCAGTTTTTCCTGCGTGGTCCAGCCCATCTCAACCAGATCGGGCAGCGGGATACCGGCAACGGTCGAGTAGCGTACCGAAGGCACCATCGTGTCGCCATGGCCGCCCAGAACAAAAGCGGTGACGTCGCGCATGGACACATTGAACTCTTCCGACAAGAAGTGTGCGAAACGGCCCGAGTCCAGAACGCCCGCCATGCCGCAGACTTTGTTGTGCGGCAGGCCCGAGAATTCACGCAGCGCCCAAACCATCGCGTCCAGCGGGTTGGTGATGCAGATGACGAACGCATCCGGAGCGTTTGCGGCGATGCCTTCACCGACCGATTTCATGACCTTCAGGTTGATGCCCAGCAGGTCGTCGCGGCTCATGCCCGGCTTGCGCGGCACGCCAGCGGTGACGATGCAGACGTCGGCACCGGCGATATCCTCATAAGACTGGGTGCCTTTCAGCTTGGCGTCGAAGCCTTCCGAGGGGCCGGATTCGGCGATGTCCAGCGCCTTTCCTTCCGGGGTGCCTTCGGCGATGTCGAACAGCACGACGTCACCAAGTTCTTTCATTGCAGCGAGGTGGGCGAGCGTGCCGCCGATCTGACCTGCGCCGATCAGCGCGATCTTGGGTCTGGCCATTTGGAATATCTCCGGTCGGTTTTGAAATCGCGGTTGTGCTAGTCGCAAAAGCGGCGTCACGCAAGCCTTCTGCGGCGCGGCATGCCACCGCATACCGTTTGCACACACCCCGCCGATTGCGCTAAACCGCCTGTGAATCATGCATATTTCCGGGGTGCCTGATGTTCGACATGAACCTGATGTTTTTTGCAGTGGCGATCCCGGCGGTGATCTTCGCGGGCATCTCGAAAGGTGGGTTCGGCTCGGGAGTGGCGTTTGCATCTTCGTCGATTCTGGCTCTGATACTGACGCCAGGACAGGCGCTAGCGCTAATGCTGCCGATACTGATGGTGATCGATCTGGCGACGTTAAAGCCGTATTGGAAACGCTGGAGCTGGCCGGATTCGCGCCTTCTGATGTTGGGCGCAGTACCCGGTATCGCGCTGGGCGCGTGGCTTTATCGTGCGACGGATGACGATCTGCTACGTCTGTTGATTGGCGGAATATCGGTCGGTTTTGTGATCTGGCACGTTGCCCAGACCAGAGGCTGGGTGCGGGGTTTTGCCAACCGGTTGCCTCCATCGGCGGGCCTGTTTGCCGGGCTGATCGCCGGATTCACCAGCTTTGTCAGCCATGCGGGCGGCCCACCCGCCGCCGTGTACCTGCTGTCACAACGCCTGACGAAAACCGAATTTCAAGCCTCGACCGTGCTGGTCTTCTGGGTAATCAACGCCGTCAAATTCGTGCCCTTCGCCTATCTGGGCCTCTTCACTTGGCACACAGCCTTGGCAGACCTGTTGCTGACCCCGTTTGCGATCCTCGGGGCCTGGCTGGGCGTCCGGGCGCATTTCATGCTCTCCGAACGTTTGTTTTTCAACATTGCCTATGTCTTGCTGACCCTGACGGGAAGCAAACTGATCTGGGATGCGCTGGTTTAGGTGTTGGGCGGCAGCGTTTCGGCCAGTGTTTCATAAGACTGGCCCGAGGCGATCAGGCAGGTCACACCTTCCGGCAAGGTCACAACAATGGTCCAGCTGCCGGTTTGGTCCGAGGCAAAAACCTCCATCACCGCTCCCTGACGCGCAATACCGATGCCTCGTCGGGTTTCGCCGTAGGACTTTGCCAATCGCTTGATCACGTCCTCGCGTGGCGCACAATTCTGTGCGCTGACTTGTTGCGCTACCAGTACCATGATGCCCAAGCCAATCGTCATTTTCAGCATAATCGTTTTCATTGGTCACCCCTTTCAAGCTCTTCCTCAAAGCAGCGTGCCGTAGGCAAAAGGACATCGCGTTAAGGCAACGCACGTTGCGCAGCGCAGGAAATGCTGCGCTGCGGCGATTTTGTTCTTGAACTTTCCGTCAAAAAATGCCCCATTCCGCGCAACATTATTTCAATGGGAGAGTCCAGTGGACCCGCGCCAACGCCCCTATCGCTCGGTACTATACATCCCCGGCTCGCGTGAACGCGCGCTTGATAAGGCCCGCACATTGCCGGTGGACGTCATCATCTTTGATCTTGAAGACGCGGTCGCGGCTGATGAGAAAGAGAACGCGCGCGAGACCCTCAAGGCGGCTTTGGCCGCCGGAGGCTATGGCGCTCGGGTCAAGATCGTGCGGATCAACGGGCTTGATACCGAATGGGGGCGCGCGGATGCCGAAGCCGTGCGCGAGATGGATGCAGATGCCGTTCTGTTGCCAAAGGTGAGTTCTGCTGCGGATGTGGATGCGCTGACCTCAATCACCGGAGACCTGCCGATCTGGGCGATGATGGAGACGCCGCGCGGGATGCTGAACGCAGCCGAAATTGCCGCACATCCGCTGATGGCAGGCTTTGTCATGGGGACCAACGATCTTGCGAAAGAGCTGCAGACGCGCTTCCGCCCCGACCGTTTGCCGATGATGACCTCGCTTGGCCTGTGCCTGTTGGCGGCCAAGGCAGAGGGGCTGATCATCGTCGATGGCGTCTACAATGCCTTCAAGGACACCGACGGTCTGGCCGCCGAGTGTGCCCAGGGCCGCGACATGGGCTTTGATGGCAAAACCCTGATCCACCCGGCCCAGGTCGACATCGCAAACTCCGCCTTTGCCCCTTCCGAGGATGAGATTGATCTGGCTCGCCGTCAGATTGCCGCTTTCGAGGAAACCGAGTCGCAGGGGCAGGGGGTCGCCGTTGTCGATGGCAAGATTGTTGAAAACCTACACGTTGTAACTGCCCGCGAAACTCTGGCAAAAGCAGAGGCGATAGTAGCTTTGCAAGCGGGGTAAGCCAGTATGGGCTTTGTTCTTCTGATCCTTGGTGTGGCACTTTGGTGGGCCGCACATCTTTTTAAGCGCGCGATGCCGGAACGACGTGCCGCCATGGGCGACGCGGGCAAGGGCGTCGTGGCGCTCGCCTTGGTGGCCTCGGTATTGTTGATGATCTTCGGTTATCGCATGACCGATTTCATATATGTCTGGGCGCCGCCAACCTTTCTGATTCACGTCAACAACCTGCTGGTGTTGATCGCGTTCTATCTGGCCAGCCCTGCGGGAACCAAAGGTCGCCTGTTGAACAAGGTCCGTCACCCCATGCTGGGTGGCTTTAAACTCTGGGCCTTTGCGCACCTGTTGGTGAACGGTGATCTGGCCTCGATCATCCTGTTTGGTGGCTTGCTGGCCTGGGCAATTGTCGAAGTGATCGTGATCAACAAATCCGAACCAGACTGGGCGCCGGGCGAACCCGGCACATACGGCAAAGATGCCATGTTCTTTGTGGGCTCCATCGTTCTGCTGGGCGTTGTGGGCTATATTCACGGGCTGGTTGGTCCGTCTCCGTTTGGTGGATAAGGGGCCTAATCAATGGCGAAACTTTATCGTTTGTTGACCGAGGAAGACACATCAGCCTTCTGCCACAAGGTCTCGGACGCGTTGGCAAAGGGATGGGAGCTTTATGGCGACCCGTCCTATGCCTTTGACGCCGCAAATAACGTGATGCGTTGCGCGCAGGCTGTGACCAAAGAGGTCGCCGCTGATTACACCCCCGACATGAAACTGGGACAGCAATAATGGCAAAAACCAATCCGGGTAACTTTTTCGAGGATTATTCAGTCGGGCAGATCCTGCATCACGCCGTGCCGCGCACGGTGACCGAAGGCGAGCGCGCGTTGTACCACGCGCTCTATCCCGCGCGACACGCACTCTATTCCTCGGATGAGTTCGCCCGGAATTGTGGCCTGCCGCAAAGCCCGATTGATGATCTGGCGGCGTTCCATGTGGTATTCGGCAAAACGGTTCCCGATATCTCGCTGAACGCGGTCGCCAATCTGGGCTATGCCGAGGGTCGCTGGCTGAAACCGGTCTATCCCGGCGATACCTTGCGCGCCGAATCCGAGGTGATCGGCCTCAAGCAAAACTCAAACGGCAAAACCGGTGTCGTCTGGGTCCGCACCCGCGGGCTGAACCAACGCGACGAAGTGGTGATCGAGTATGTTCGCTGGGTCATGGTGCGCAAATCAAACCTCGATGCGCCTGCACCTGAGACGGTGGTGCCCAATCTGAAAAAGGCGCTTGATGTCAGCGATCTGGCGGTACCGCAGGGGCTCGATTTCTCGAAATATAATTTTGTACAATCCGGCGAAAACCACCGCTGGGATGCGTACAACACGGAAGAAACGATCGATCACGTCGATGGCGTGACCGTCGAAGAGGCCGAGCACATGCTGGCCACCCGCCTGTGGCAGAACACCGCCAAAGTGCATTTCGACCTCACCTTCCGTCCAGAGGGGCGGCTGATCTATGGCGGCCACGTTATCTCAATGGCGCGTGCCTTGTCGTTTAATGGCCTGGCGAATGCGCAGATGATCGTTGGTCTGAACGGCGGTGCCCACGCCAACCCTTGTTTCTCGGGCGATACGATCAAAGCCTGGTCCGAGGTTTTGGACAAGGCCGAGACTGGAACTCCCGGAATCGGTGCCATCCGCTTGCGCTTGGTTGCGACCAAAGGCGGCGAGCCCTTCGTTCTGCGCAATGACGAGGGGAGATATCTTCCTAACGTTCTGCTAGATTTGGATTATTGGGCTCTTATGCCGATGTAGCCAATGCCTTCTGGCGGCTGACATTCAAGTGATCACGGTCCGCGAAATCCATGCTACGCTTGGCGCATGATGATGTTTCGTGCGCTCGCCGCCAGCCTGTATCTGGCATCTCAGGCCTATGCTTGTGATTTGGCTCTGGCCTTGGCCGTAGACGTTTCAGGCTCGGTTGATTCCGAGGAATATCGTATCCAAATGGACGGTCTTGCCGCAGGTCTGCGGGACCCTATCGTATCCGAGGCCTTGGTGCGCGGACAGGCTCGGCTGATGCTTGTGCAATGGACAGGCAGTTCTCGCCAGAGGATCACGATCCCCTGGACCCGGATCGATAGTTTTAACACCCTGGACAGTTTTGCTGATCAGGTCGCAGCTGATCCTCGTGTCTGGCGTAACTTCTCAACTGCGATAGGTGAGGCGCTCGATATGACGGTTGCCAGCTTTGACGACGTGCCCGAATGCGAAAGGCATCTTATTGATCTTTCGGGCGACGGAATTTCGAATGAAGGAATCGAGCCGTCGACCATCCACGCCAAACTGCGTGATCGCGGCATCACCGTGAACGCGATCGCGATTGAAGAAAGTGAACCCGATCTGACAGCCTATTTCTTCGAGAACGTCATCGTTGGCGAGGGGGCCTTTGTCGTCTCTGCAGCAGGCTTCGCGGATTATCCCGAACGTATTCGCAAGAAGCTTTTACGCGAGGTGACACAGCAGACTGCAGGGCTGACGCCGCTCCAATAATAGATTCGTGATCACATTGCTTTTTCATTGAAAACGCTAACATTGGCGGTATCGAATGTGATTTGTGATCACGAGAATATTTTGTGTGATCACAAACGCGGCTTATCAGCGATTTTGCGTTAAATTTACTGGATTTTGCACCTGCAGCGCGTGACAGAGTCGTAAAAAACAGTAAAACGTTCGGTAGCCAACCGAAAAGGAGCCAACATGGCCGATGTAAATCGAGGCAACCGCCCGCTTTCTCCACATTTGACGATCTATCGTCCACAGATGACGTCCATATCTTCGATTATGGTGCGCATCACGGGTCTTGCGTCTTTTGGTTTGGCTTTGTTGGTCGTCTGGTGGTTACTTGCTGCGGCCTCATCGGAAAGCGCCTTTGAGCTGATCAATGGATTGATGACCAGTTTCCTGGGTGATCTGGTCATGTTTGGCGCGGCATGGGCCATTTTCTATCACATGTTGGGCCGTTTGCGGCACGTCATCTGGGATCTGGGATATTGCGTGGATGTTGAGGTGTCCGAGAAGATGGGCATTGGCATGTTCGTGCTGGCAACTGTTCTGGCTCTGATCACAGCCGTAGCGCTTTAAGGGGAGGTTCGCGATGCAGTTTCTCACAGACCGTAAACGCGCGCAGGGCATGGGGGCCGGACGTGCAGGTACACATCACCACTGGCAAATGATGCTCAGCTCGGCGGCATTGGTCATCCTTGTTCCGCTGTTTGTATTTACCTTCGGGCACGCCCTAGGTGGAACCTACGAAGAGGCTCTGGCCTATTACAGCCGCCCGTTCCCAGCGATTATCATGGGTCTGACACTGGTTGTTGTCGTCCCGCATTTGTTGCGCGAAGCCCAGGAAGCGATTGAGGACTACGTGCATGGCGTCGCGGAAAAGCTGGCGCTGATGGCAGCGCAGGCCTTTGCATACACACTGATTGCTGCGGGTCTGTTTGCGCTCGCGCGTCTGGCTCTCGGATATGCGCAGTAAGGAACAAGAACAATGACAGCAGCATATGAATACGAAACCCACGAATATGACGTGGTGGTTGTCGGTGCCGGTGGCGCGGGTCTGCGTGCAACATTGGGCATGGCCGAGCAGGGTTTGCGCACCGCTTGCGTGACGAAGGTATTCCCGACCCGTTCACACACAGTGGCCGCCCAAGGCGGTATTGCGGCGTCCTTGTCGAATATGGGGCCAGACCATTGGCAGTGGCACATGTATGACACCGTAAAGGGCTCGGACTGGCTGGGTGACACCGATGCGATGGAATACCTGGCGCGTGAAGCACCCAAAGCCGTATATGAGCTAGAACACTACGGAGTGCCATTCAGCCGGACCGAAGAAGGCAAGATCTATCAGCGCCCATTTGGTGGCCACACCACCGAATTTGGCGAAGGCCCCGCTGTGCAGCGGACCTGTGCCGCCGCCGACCGGACCGGTCATGCGATCCTGCACACGCTGTATGGTCAGTCGCTGAAGAACAACGCCGAGTTCTACATCGAGTATTTCGCCATTGATCTGATAATGTCTGAGGACGGACAGTGTCAGGGTGTCGTGTGCTGGAAGCTGGACGACGGCACAATGCACGTCTTTAACGCCAAGATGGTTGTTCTGGCGACCGGCGGCTATGGCCGCGCCTATTTCAGTGCAACCTCGGCACATACCTGCACCGGCGACGGTGGCGGTATGGTGGCCCGCGCGGGTCTTGCGCTGCAGGATATGGAATTTGTTCAGTTCCACCCAACCGGCATCTACGGATCGGGCTGCCTGATCACCGAAGGTGCACGTGGTGAAGGCGGATACCTGACCAACTCGGAAGGCGAGCGGTTCATGGAGCGCTACGCGCCCCAGTACAAAGACCTCGCGCCGCGCGACTACGTTAGCCGTTCAATGACCATGGAAATTCGCGAAGGGCGCGGCCACGGTGACAACGGCGATCACATCCATCTGAACCTCAGCCATTTGCCAGCCGAAGCTTTGGCGGAACGCCTACCGGGCATTTCAGAATCTGCGCGCGTCTTTGCCGGTGTTGACGTTACCAAGGAACCGATCCCGGTTCTGCCGACCGTGCACTATAACATGGGTGGTATCCCGACGAACTATTGGGGTGAGGTGCTGAACCCGACAGCCGACAACCCGACTGCCGTGGTCCCTGGCCTGATGGCTGTGGGCGAGGCCGGGTGTGCCTCGGTTCACGGGGCAAACCGTCTTGGTTCAAACTCGCTGATCGACCTCGTGGTGTTTGGCCGTGCGGCGGCGATCCGGGCGGGCAAAGTTGTGGATGCCGACGCGTCGAACCCGGTTCTGAACCAGGCCTCTGTCGATAAGGCGTTTGACAGGTTCGATGCGGCGCGCAACGCCAGCGGCGCAATTCCAACCGCAGATCTGCGGCTTGAGATGCAGCGCACCATGCAAGAGGACGCGGCGGTTTTCCGCACCTCGAAGACCATGGCTGAGGGCGTCGAGAAGATGACCGCGATCGCTGCCAAGATGGATGATCTGAAGGTTTCTGACAGATCGTTGGTCTGGAACAGCGATCTGATGGAGACGCTCGAGCTTACCAACCTGATGCCAAGCGCGCTCGCCACCATCGTTGGTGCCGAAGCGCGTAAGGAATCCCGCGGTGCACACGCCCATGAAGATTTCACCGAGCGTGACGATGAGAACTGGCGCGTCCACACGGTCAGCCGTGTCGATGGCAATAAAGTAGAGCTTAGCTACCGTCCGGTTATCGTTGATCCGCTGACGACCGAAGACGAGGGCGGCATAAGCATGAAAAGAATCGCGCCCAAGGCGCGGACGTTCTAAGGAGAGGAACTTATGGTACAACTGACCCTCCCCAAGAATTCCCGGATCACCACCGGTAAAACCTGGCCCAAGCCCGACGGCGCGACCAATGTGCGCAAATTCCAGATCTATCGCTGGAACCCGGATGATGGCCAGAACCCGCGTGTCGATACTTATTTCGTCGACATGGACACTTGCGGCCCGATGGTTCTGGACGCTCTGATCAAGATCAAGAATGAGATCGATCCGACCCTGACCTTCCGCCGTTCGTGCCGCGAAGGCATCTGCGGGTCCTGCGCGATGAACATCGACGGGATTAACACGCTGGCCTGTATCTATGGTATGGATGAGATCAAGGGCGACGTGAAGATCTACCCGCTGCCCCATATGCCGGTGGTCAAGGACCTGATCCCTGATCTGACTCATTTCTACGCCCAACACGCCTCGATCATGCCGTGGTTGGAGACTAAGACCAATCGTCCGGCAAAAGAGTGGAAGCAATCCATCGAAGACCGCAAGAAATTGGATGGTCTCTATGAATGTGTGATGTGTGCCAGTTGCTCGACCTCGTGCCCCAGCTACTGGTGGAACGGCGACCGTTATCTCGGCCCTGCCGCGCTGCTGCATGCTTACCGCTGGATCATCGACAGTCGGGATGAGGCCACCGGTGAGCGCTTGGACGAGCTGGAAGATCCGTTCAAGCTGTATCGCTGCCACACCATCATGAACTGTGCCAAAACCTGCCCCAAGGGTTTGAACCCGGCCAAGGCGATCGCCGAGATCAAAAAGATGATGGTCGACCGCGCGGTCTGATCGTGCACTAAATCAACGCGCTTGCCGAGTTGCGGCAAGTGCATGACGCCTCTGCAAAACTATGCGATGCGTTTATTCTCCTGCGGTTCTAAGTTTGCTGCAGGGAGGAGTGATGAGTTCGAAAAGAGGTCACTCCGATGAGCAGGCAAAACAAAAAACACGACGCGGCCAAAGCTCTGGAATTGCTGGAGCAAGCCTGGGCTTACTATACGCCCGAGCCCAAAGTTCCGGCCAAAGACGAAACACCAGAATTGTTTGAATACGCAAACGCTGCCTGACCGTGTCGGCTTGAAAAACTCGACACAATAGGCAATGCAGAGCTATGCCCGTTCTATTGCTTCTGCTCGCCGCTGGCGTTTTTGCCTATTTTTTCTGGCGGTCCCGCACGTCGTCTCTAACGCGCGACTGCAGGTGGCGGCAACATCGAAGCGAGGGCCAGTGGCGCTGTGCGTATTGTGGTGCGGTTTCAAAATCTGACGTCGAGCCCACGCAGTGTCTGAAAGGGCAATAGCTGTGGTTTGGGGTTCCCCACCGGGCCGAACTGCGCCACTCTCGGCCCATGTCAGAATCTCGGAACACGCCCCGCCCACCCGCTGATGCAGATGCACGCCGCACGATTGCGCCCGTTATTTGCTACCCCAATGACGGGCTGCCAAAGCCCGATCTCGGGCTTTATCAAACTGCGCGTGATGGAGCGATAAAGACGGGCGAGGTGCTGGTACCGCCACGAGATGCACGGTGTTTTGAAGTCCCTGCCGGGCATTTCTTTCGGATCACTTCTGTTGAAGGATCGCAGGTTGGCGACCTGAACCTGTGGAACCTCAACGACCTGACCGAGCGCTTCTATTCCGGCAAGACGCGCGCGTTGCATGGCACGCATATCTCCGTAGGTGAGCGCATGTGGTCGAGCTTTCCACATATGCGACCCATGGCGACAATCATTGCAGATACGCTGGGGTGGTACGGGATCGATGATTTCGGCGGGTCGGTTCACGATGTTATCGGCACGCGATGCGACCCCTATACCGGCAATTTACTGTCCGGGTCGCAGTACCATCACTGTTGCCATTCGAACCTGACGCGCGCGCTGGCGGATCATATGGGCATCTCTTTGGCCGAAGCCGAGCCTGCCGTACATGATGTATTGAACGTATTCATGTGCACCGGCTTCACGCGTGATACCGGGCAATATTTCATGAAAGCATCACCCGTTCGTCCGGGCGACTATCTTGAGTTCTTCGCCGAGATTGATCTGCTGGGAAATCTAAGCGCGTGCCCGGGTGGAGATTGTTCGTCCGAGCATTCATCGGATACAGCACCGTGTTATCCCCTGCTGGTAGAAACCTTTGCCCCGGCTGAAGGTGCGCTTGAGGGATGGCGCAGCCCCGCACGCAACGGATATGACCGCACGCACGGGCGCTAGAACTTGCGCAATTCAGCTGGCCGGAAACGCCGCCTGCAGCGCGATTTCGATCATGTCGCCAAAACTGCTTTCCCGGTCCGAAGAGGGCAGGGCTTCGCCGGTCAGCAGGTGGTCGGAGACAGTCAGCACCGCCAATGCGCGGCATTTGTGACGCGCGGCGAGGATGTAAAGCTCTGCCGCTTCCATCTCGACACCCAAAATACCGTGCCGAACCATTTGTTCGTTCAGATCCGGGCGCTCGTCATAGAAGACGTCGGATGAATAGATGCCGCCAACATGGGTTGGCGTGCCTTTGGCTTGTGCAGCCAATGCCGCAGCCTGCAAAAGCCCCCAATCCGCACAAGGGGCAAAGTTCATCTCTTTCATGATCCCGCGCGAAGGTGTGCTTAGCGTGGTCGATGTCATCGCCAGAATGACATCACGCACATTCACGCTGTCCTGCATCCCGCCACAAGACCCGATCCGGATCAAGGTCTTGGCACCGTAGTCCCGGATCAGCTCGTTCACGTAGATCGACAGCGAGGGCATGCCCATGCCGCTGCCCTGAATGGTAACGCGGTTCCCTTTCCAAGTGCCGGTGAACCCCAGCATACCGCGCACTTCGTTGACCAGCTTAACGTCTTCAAGAAACGTTTCAGCCGCCCATTTCGCACGATACGGGTCGCCGGGCAAAAGAACGGTTTCGGCAATCTCGCCTTTTTGGGCTCCAATATGGATAGTCATTTTGCCACTTGCCCCCGATCAGATTTCCAGATCAGTAATATCGGTACCGGCTTTTATGGCGTCATGAACCCACTGCGGTTTGCGGCCCCGCCCGGTCCAGGTTTGCGACGGATTGTTCGGATTTTGATACTTCGCTTTAGATGATTTTACCGATTTAGTGCTGTCTCCTGACAATTCAGACAACGAAAACCCATATTCCGCCGCCGCCTTTTCGGCGGCTTTCAACGCTTCTTTTCGCTCACGCACTTCGGCGGTTTTTAGCGCCTTTTCGACCCGATTGCGCAATTCGAGCAGTTCTTTGCGCGACATTTTTTCAAGATCGATCGCCATAATCTTCTCCATTTCGGCTATTCCCCTACTTATTGCAGGGGAAATTGAATAAACCCGAACCTATCTATTCCCATTTTACCGGAAATAGAAATGGAGATTTCTGTAATATGCTTTTCTATTCAGCCGCAATTTCCGTTGGGTCAACCAATGTGACGATATCGCCCATGATTGCATTCAATTCGAAATTTTTCGGCGTATAGATTTTCGATACACCCATGGAACGCAATTGATCCGCGTCCTCATCGGGGATGATCCCACCAACAATGACGGGAATATCGCTTAGCCCTGCTGCTTTCAGCCGTGTCATCACGTCCTTCACCAAAGGCAGGTGGCTGCCAGAGAGGATCGATAGACCAATCACATGCGCTTTGTCTTCTTGTGCCGCAGTTACGATTTCTTCGGGCGTAAGACGAATACCTTCGTAACTGATGTCCATGCCACAGTCGCGTGCGCGGAAGGCGATCTGTTCGGCTCCGTTCGAGTGTCCGTCCAGACCAGGTTTGCCAACAAGAAACTTTAGCCTGCGCCCCAGACGGTCGCTTACCGCATCTACGGCCGCGCGCAAGTCTTCCAGACCTTCGGTTTTGTTCGAAACAGATCCCGAGACGCCGGTTGGTCCACGATATGTACCGTAGGCCTTGCGCATTTCCTCGGCCCATTCGCCAGTTGTGACACCGGCCTTGGCCGCAGCGATTGAAGGTGCCATCACATTGGCACCAGATTTCGCTGCTTCGCGCAGGGCTTGTAACGCCGCAGCCACGGCTGCGTCATCCCGATCCGCACGCCAGTCGTTCAAGCGCCCGATTTGTTCCTGTTCAACCGCCGGGTCGACGACCATGATGCCGCCATCCTCGGTCTGCAAAGGCGAGGCTTCGCCCTCGGTCCATTTGTTTACGCCAACGACGACGGTTTCATTGCGTTCAATACGGTTCAGGCGCTCGGCATTGGACTCGACCAGCCGCGATTTCATGTATTCGATCGAGGCTACCGCGCCGCCCATCGATTCGAGATTAGCCAATTCGGCTCGTGCGCCATTTTTAAGTTCTTCGACTTTGGCGTCGACAACCGGATTGCTGTCGAACAAATCGCCATATTCCAGCAGATCTGTTTCATAGGCGAGGATTTGTTGCATCCGCATCGACCATTGCTGATCCCAGGGGCGTGGCAGGCCGAGCGCTTCGTTCCATGCAGGCAACTGCACCGCACGTGCGCGGGCACGTTTAGACAGCGTCACCGCAAGCATTTCAATCAGTATGCGATAAACGTTGTTTTCCGGCTGCTGTTCGGTCAGCCCCAGCGAGTTTACCTGAACGCCATAACGGAATCGGCGGAACTTGGGGTCTTCAATGCCATAGCGCTGCTGCAGAATTTCGTCCCAAAGATCCACAAAGGCGCGCATTTTGCACATTTCGGTGACAAACCGGATGCCCGCATTCACAAAAAACGAAATCCGCCCGCAGAGTGCTGGGAAGTCTTCAGCCGGAACGCGCGGGCGAAGTTCGTCCAGCACTGCAATGGCAGTCGCCAGAGCATAGGCCAGCTCTTGCTCAGGCGTCGCGCCTGCTTCTTGCAGGTGGTACGAACACACATTCATCGGGTTCCATTTGGGCACGTTATCGTAGCAATATTCGGCCACGTCCGCGATCATCTTCAGCGATGGCTTGGGTGGGCACACATAAGTGCCGCGGCTCAGGTATTCCTTGATCAGGTCGTTCTGGACGGTCCCCTGCAATTTCGAGGCATCCGCGCCCTGTTCCTCGGCAACTGCGATATATAGCGCCAAAAGCCAAGGAGCAGTCGCATTGATCGTCATCGAGGTATTCATCTGTTCCAGCGGAATTTGATCGAACAGAACCCGCATGTCCCCCAGATGGCAGATCGGAACCCCAACTTTTCCAACTTCGCCGCGCGCCAAAGTGTGATCGCTGTCATACCCTGTTTGGGTTGGCAGATCGAAGGCCACGGATAGGCCGGTCTGACCTTTGGCCAGGTTCGCACGATAAAGCGAATTTGACGCTTTGGCCGTTGAGTGACCGGCATATGTACGGATGAGCCAGGGGCGATCTTTCTGCAACTGCGTCATGGGTCGGGCCTCGCGGATCGGTGGGTAACAAAATTACGTTCTATGGTGGTAAATAGTAATTTTCAGTACATGTCAATTCGCTGCGTTGCGGCATCGACGGTTTCTGCAGATTGTGGGTGGTCGCGTTTGATGGCACTGTGCCCGAATGATGCAGACTGTGGAAATCCCGCTTTGGCTGTTTGTGCTGATCGTGCTGTTTGCCGCGGTCACATTTGCCTCGCATTTTTTGTTTCCGTCGGTGCGCTGGTTTTTCCGCCGCCGCCTTGAGCGCGCCGTCGCACGGTTGAACAAGCGACTGCAGCGTCCGATCCAACCGTTCAAGTTGGCGGGGCGGCATGACATGATTCAACGGCTTATCTATGACCCGCAAGTAAGCCGGGCGGTGCAGCAGCATGCCAAAGAAGAAGGTGTGCCTGACGCTGTTGCCTCAGAATTAGCACGGCGTTATGCGCGCGAGATTGCGCCCTCATTCTCGACAGTGGCGTATTTCAGCATCGCGATCCGTTTTGCCCGCATGCTGAGCAACGCCTTTTACAAGGTGCAGTTGGGTTACGAGGACAAAGCCGCGCTGGACAGTATCGATCCCGATGCGACGGTCGTTTATGTCATGAACCACCGCAGCAATATGGATTACGTGCTGGTCACCTATCTGGCGGCAGAGCATTCGACCTTATCCTATGCTGTGGGCGAGTGGGCCCGTGTCTGGCCTCTAAGTCGATTGATTCGCGCGATGGGGGCCTATTTCATTCGCCGCAAGTCGGGTAGCGACCTATATCGACAGGTCCTTGCAAGCTATGTAAGACACGCGACCGAAGCGGGCGTGACGCAGGCCATGTTCCCTGAGGGCGGGCTGAGTCTGACTGGCAAACTGGGGCGCCCCAAGCTGGGATTGTTGAAGTATATCCTTGACGGAGTCGAACCGCAGGGGCGGGATGTGGTGTTTGTTCCGGTTGCTTTGAACTATGATCGGGTGCTTGAAGATACCGTATTAACAGCGGCAGCGAAGGATAGTGAACGCCGCTTCCGCGCGCGGATCGGGGTTATCACCCGCTGGTCGCTCAAGCAGATTTGGCGCAAGCTCGTCGGGCGCTACAAGAGATTCGGGATTGCCTCGGTGCGGTATGCGACACCGATTTCTCTGAAGGAATTTCGAGTCGCGCACGAACAGGACCTAACGACCGATCTGGCCCGCGAGTTGATGCGCAGGATCGGTGCCGCAATTCCCTTTGTTCCAGTGCCTGCAGCGTGTCGGCTGGTTCAGGAAGAAGGTGAAATGTCAGAGCAGGAGTTGAAGGCGCGTTTGCTGACGTTGGGCGGCGACGCGGTTGCCCAGGATGATGGAGAGGCTGTTGACGATGCCATCAATCAGTTGGTCGAGCGACGGATTCTGCGTCGCGAGGCTGGAGTGTTGCGCCCATCAGGCGAGCGATCAGAGCTGCTTGCTTATTACGCGGCTGCATCAGAACCCGTTGTTCGGGCTGAGAATGATGCAAGTGCAGAAAGTATTTCTGCAACTGCTGGGTCATAAAATTACAAAATAGATACCAAAAACGGTTGCAATATTACTCAGAGGCTAATATTTCGTCTTTGGAAAGCCGCGATTCTGCGGCGCGGCAACAGTTGGAAAAAGGAGGCCAGCATGGCTTTGGATGTCGACAGCGGTATCGCGTCGTATGAGGCGCCGGAAAAGGACCTCTACGAGATGGGTGAAATCCCCCCGATGGGGTATGTTCCCAAGCAAATGTATGCCTGGGCGATCCGGAAAGAGCGCCACGGTGAGCCAGACACAGCGATGCAGTTGGAAGTCGTTGATGTCCCGAAGCTGGACAGCCACGAAGTGCTGGTTCTCGTTATGGCGGCGGGTGTAAACTACAACGGCGTCTGGGCATCGCTTGGCAAGCCGATCAGCCCGTTTGATGGCCACGGCCAACCCTTTCACATCGCAGGTTCAGATGCGTCGGGCATCGTCTGGGCGGTTGGTGACAAAGTGAAGCGCTGGAAAGTCGGCGATGAAGTCGTGATTCACTGCAACCAGGACGATGGCGATGACGAACACTGCAACGGTGGTGATCCGATGTATTCGCCCAGCCAGCGCATCTGGGGATATGAGACACCTGATGGCTCGTTCGCGCAGTTTACAAATGTTCAGGCACAGCAGCTGATGCCGCGTCCCAAGCACCTGACCTGGGAAGAAAGCGCCTGCTACACGCTGACCTTGGCAACAGCCTATCGGATGCTTTTTGGGCACGAACCGCACGATCTAAAGCCGGGCCAGAACGTCCTGGTTTGGGGCGCATCGGGCGGTCTGGGCTCTTACGCGATACAGTTGATCAACACTGCGGGTGCCAATGCGATCGGCGTGATATCGGATGAAAGCAAGCGTGAGTTTGTGATGGACCTTGGCGCCAAAGGCGTCATCAACCGCAAGGATTTCAACTGCTGGGGCCAGCTGCCCACGGTGAATACTCCGGAATATGCTGAATGGTTCAAAGAAGCCCGCAAGTTTGGCAAGGCCATCTGGGATATTACCGGCAAAGGTGTGAACGTCGACATGGTGTTCGAGCACCCCGGCGAAAGCACGTTCCCGGTGTCCACTTTTGTCGTGAAAAAGGGAGGTATGGTTGTGATCTGCGCCGGGACCACTGGCTACAACCTGACCTTCGACGTGCGTTACATGTGGATGCACCAGAAACGCTTGCAGGGCTCGCATTTTGCGCATCTCAAACAGGCCTCGGCTGCAAACCAGCTAATGGTCGAGCGCCGCTTGGATCCGTGCATGTCCGAAGTGTTCACTTGGCAGGATCTGCCTGAGGCGCACATGAAGATGATGCGCAACGAACACAAGCCGGGCAACATGTCGGTGCTGGTTCAGGCTCCGCATACAGGCATGCGCACCCTTGAAGAAGTATTGGCTGCCCGCGACTAACGGTCTCAGGCAAACAGCAGCTGCAACACCCGCAGGGCGCACACACGCCTTGCGGGTGTTCATCGTTTCTATCGATGATTATGCATTTTCAATGCTTTAAGAAATCGCACCCCACTATTTCTGGGGAGTAGAAAGCAGCGAGTAGGCCGAATTAGTCTGCACATGTTATGGTTGTGTTAACCCTTCGTTAACTATTTCGGGGACACCCTGATGGCGCAAAATGAGTGGATTTTGGACGTTCTGTCGGACCTCAACGCCTTTGCTGTGGCGAATGGGTTGAGCGCGCTGGCCGAGCAGCTTGACGACACAAGACTGATCGCCGCGGCCGAGATTGCGTCCTCAAAGGATGAGGCTTGCGCGCCCGCGAATGGGAAGAAAATTCGATTTGAGCCAGATCCTAGGGGATTTGGAAAGCACCAGCACGCTTGACGAGCTGACCAGCGTAGCAGTCCAGTTGCGGGACAAGCTGCAAATTGACCACATGACATATCATTGGGTTGATGGGGCCGGGGATCAATACGGGTTCACGACTTATTCGGATGCCTGGGATGATCGGTATCGAGACAGGAATTATCATCGTATTGATCCGGTTATTCTGGGTTGTTTTCAGCGATTTCACGCTGTGGACTGGAAACAGCTGAATTGGTCGGGCAAAGCAGTAAAGGCCTTCCTGCAGGACGCGCAGGAACATGGCGTCGGCAATCAGGGCTATTCGATCCCGCTGCGGGGGCCAGGCGGGCAATTCGCGCTGTTTACGGTCAACAACAGCTGTGATGACATCACATGGCAGGCATTTGTCGAAACGTATGGCCGCGATCTCATATTGGTGGCGCATTTCCTCAATCGAAAAGCGCTGGAATTTGCAAAAGAACGGCAGCCGGACAACATGCGGGGGCTCTCGCCCCGCGAAATCGATGCAATGACATTGCTGGCGCTGGGGTATAGCCGAGCGCAGGTGGCGCACTCTCTTTCCATTTCTGAGCATACGCTCAGGGCCTATATCGAAAGCGCGCGCTCAAAACTCGGTGCGCAAAATACGACTCATGCAATCGCCACTGCACTCAGTAGAGGATTAATAGTCGTTTAACGACCGTACGGTGGTCTCACCTTAAATTAACCACGTGTTCGTACCCCCTTTGTTCCAACTATGGACGATAAGGGGAACACGTCATGTTGCGTTATTTGTATGCCGATGAGCTGCATAAATTTCCGGAATTGGCCAGGGGGATGTTCAGGGATCGCGCGGATCAGTTCAAAACCCGCCTTGGCTGGGATGTTAAGGTTAATGAAAAGGGGGAAGAGCGGGATCAGTATGATGACCTGAACCCGCTCTATGTGATTTGGGAAGAGGCAGATGGCAGCCATGGCGGGTCCATGCGGATCCTACCGACGACCGGTCCGGTCATGGTGAACGACATATTCGGACATCTCACCGGAGGCAGTCCGATCCGAAGCCCACTAATCTGGGAGGTCACTCGCTTTTGCCTCTCGCGCAACGCCAGTGCTCATACTGCTGGGGCCATCATGCTGAGCGGCGGTGAGGTGATGGAAGGGTTTGGCCTGACCCACATAGCGGGGGTCTTTGATGCCCGCATGATCCGGATCTACCGTATGATCGGATCGTCTCCGGTGGTTTTGGGCACCGAAGGGAAAGGGCGCGATCAGATCTCGGTCGGCCTGTGGCCTTATTCAGCGGATGATTGCAACCGTGTAGCAGCGCGCGCAGGCATCCCGCGAGAGTTGTCGCGCCTGTGGTTCAAGACAGCATTTGGCCATGGCGCACAGCACCGGTTCGCTTTGTCGGCCTAAGCATACGGAAAAACCAATCCACATCTGGCAGCGCGCGGCGCGTCCCTGTAGGGTCGCGCCATGTCCTTGCCCCAAGTCACATTTTCCGAAGATCAGGCTGCCGCTTTTGATAACATTGCCGAGATGTTGCGAGGCGCTGGAGTAGACCTTGAAGACGACGCTCTGCTGAAACTGCCCGGCAACGGAAAGTCTGGTGTGATGGCTGTTATTGGCAAGGCTGGATCGGGCAAAACCCTGTTGCTGGCAGAGCTTTACAAAGCTTTGGCCGAGACGGGGGTCAACCTGATCTCGGGTGATTTCGAAAGCCGCAAATCCCGCGACAAGCGCAGCCTTGCGATCCTCGCGCCGACGAACAAGGCCGCCAGCGTATTGCGGCTGCGTGGGGTGCCCGCGACCACGATCCACCGTATCCTCTATACGCCTGTTTACGACCCTGAATACGAGCGGATCGCCGAATGGCTAGCGGGTAATGACGAACGGCCCGAGATCGAAGGGCTGACAGACGAAGCGCTGGACCGCGCAGCCGCGTTCTATGCCAACAACAAATCCATCCCCGGTGCGCTGGCCGCTGCTGGGTTGCGCGGTTCGGATTTCATCACCGGCTGGAAACGTCGGGAAGAGCCGCTGGATATCGGTTTTGTGGACGAAGCCTCGATGCTAGACGACCGGCAATTCGAGGATCTAAAGGAAATCTTTCCAACCTTGTTGCTATTTGGTGACCCGGCGCAGTTGGCGCCGGTTAACCAATCGGGCTCGATGGTGTTTGACGGGTTGCCAGAGCCGCGCAAGCAAATCCTGCATCGAGTACATCGGCAAACTGCGGATAACCCGATCCTAGACCTCGCCCATGCTCTGTCCGATCCGGCCATGGGGTTTGAGGATTTCGAACGTCTGATCGAGGACACTGCCCGAAAGGATGACCGCGTTGTCTGGGGACAGCGGGTAGAAGTTGATCTGATGGCGCGCAGCCCGGTTCTTGTCTGGCGCAATGCGACCCGAATCCGGCTGATTCAGGCGTTCCGCACCGTACATGGCGCGCCGGAAACTGAACTACTGGAAGGGGAACCGTTGATTTGTGACGGCATTGAGCTGCCGTTGAAGCACCGCAAAAAGCGACTGGACCTTGAGGCGCGCGGGCTGATCAAAGGCGCGCAGGTCATTTACCTTGGCCCTGGTCGCAAGCCGGGTTTTTCGCGGTTGCATGTGATGGGGGCCGAAGACCCTCAGGTCTCGGCGGCGTCGATCGTGCAGATTGAAAAGCCCGATGAGGAGGAGCCGTTCATTCCCTATGCTGCCCGTATGGGGGCAACGTTCCTGCATGGTGCCGCGGTGACGATCCATAAGGCGCAAGGGTCGCAATGGGACACGGTTCAGGTCTTTGCGCCAGACATCTACGCAGCCGCCCGCATGGGCCGTACTGAGGCCGGGCAACCTTTGTGGAAGCGCTTAGCTTATGTCGCCATAACCCGCGCACAGGAGAGGCTAATCTGGGTAGTGCGGAACCGCTTGTCGAAACCGACCCACCCGTTGCGTGTGGATGACCTGCGTGCGGTTGCGGCACCATCCCTGACATTGGAGGCGGAAGAGACATGAAGACGATCATAGTGACCGGTGCAAGCTCGGGCATAGGCCGCGCCACCGCCGAGCTGTTTCTGTCAGAAGGATGGACTGTCGGGCTTCTGGCCCGCAGCGCTGACAAACTTCATGCTATGGCACAGCATAACGCCTCGGCGATCCCGCTGGTTGCCGATGTGACTGACCCGGATGCCGTTGCAAACGCCTTTACTGCATTCACCCGACAGACCGGGCGACTGGACGTGCTGTTCAACAATGCCGGGATTTTTGCCCCTGGTGGCACCATCGACGAGATCGCGCTTGAGGATTGGTACGGCTCGGTCAATGTGAACCTGAACGGCATGTTCCTATGTGCACGGGCTGCATTTGCTGCGATGCGGGCTCAGGCGCCGCAGGGGGGGCGTATCATAAACAACGGTTCAATCGCTGCTCATGTGCCGCGCCCGAACTCGGTGCATTATTCTGCGACGAAACACGCGATTACCGGTCTGACGCGCAGCCTGTCTCTGGACGGGCGGAGTTTTGGAATTGCCTGTGGTCAGATCGACATCGGAAATGCGCGCACCCCGATGGTGCAAGGGCTGGTCGATGAGGCGCTTGCCGAAGGCCGCGACCCTGATCCCACCATGGATGTCGGGGATGCCGCCCGCTCGGTACTGCATATGGCCGAATTGCCGCTTGAGGCGAATGTGCAGTTCATGACCGTTATGGCCACGACCATGCCCTATATCGGTCGCGGGTGACGATCAGTTCTCGCGCAGTAGGCGGAAGGCTGTCGAAGCGCCCCAACCGGCGGCAATCGCGATGGCCAGTGACATAAGCCCGTACCAAATGGGTTGTTCACGCGACATCGCGTACAAGAATCGCTCAAGCCCGACTTTGCGTACTCCGATCGAGGTTTCAAAGGTTGAGACCACCTTTCCGTCTCGCGTCAGGAAGATTCGGGCGCTGTAGTCGCCTTCGGTCAGGTCCGATGGCATGTCGATTGATGTGCGGAACAACGTCTGTTCGTCCACAGCCACTGTGTTTTCCCGGATCGAATACAGCCCTTCATCTTCGCGGATGCGGATGACCGCCTCGGAAAAATCCTGTGCGCCTTGAATGCTCATGTCCGCGCCGACCGACCGGATGGCACGCTCGATCGAAACCTTATAGCGTAGATCTTCGGTTTGAGTCAGAACCTCGGAAAACGGTGCGCTGGTGGCAACGGCGTAGAAGCTTGGAGCCAGATCAACAACAAGGCTGTCGGTGTTCACCCAGATACCGAACCGTTTCTCTTTGCGGCGTACGGTGACAGGTTCGGATGGGCCGACCACCGATACGATGACCTCAAGCGGTGGACCGTCCGGGATCGGAGCTTCGCGCTTCACCGCGCCGAAAACCAGTATTTCGGACCCGTCAAAATTGGCGGTAATCGAGACGCGATCCTGACTTAGGCCCAGAACAACCTGTTCTTCGGCTGCGTAGACTGGCAGACAGATCAGACAAAGAAGAGCAATCAGACGCAGCATCTTAGTGCCCTCCCGCATCGCCAAGCGAATACAACTCGGCGGGTTGAAGCAGAAGATCAAGCGCCAGCTTGCCGCAGACGACAAGTACAAGAGCCGCCAACAAAACGCGCAGTTGTTCAGCCGGCATTCGGGCACCGATGACTGTTCCGATTTGGGCACCAACTACGCCACCGACGAGCAGAAGAACCGCCAACACGACATCAACGGTATAGTTGGTGGTGGCGTGCAGCATAGTGGTAAAGGCGGTTACAAAGATGATCTGAAACAGCGAAGTTCCGACAACAACCTTGGTCGGCATGCCCAATAGGTAGATCATCGCGGGCACCATGATAAACCCGCCGCCGACACCCATGATGGCAGACAGGACACCGACAAACAGGCCTACGACAAGCGGTGGAATGACCGAGATGTACAGGCCCGACGTCCGAAACCGCATCTTGAACGGCATGGCGTGCACCCAACCGCGCTGGCGTCGTTTCGGAGGCGGCGTGCCGCCTTTCCGCGTTTTTCTAATCGCGTTCAGGCTTTCGACAAACATCAGACTGCCGATGATGCCCAGAAATACGACATAGCAAAGTTTGACCAGCAGATCGACCTGTCCGAGGCTCTTGAGATAGTTGAAGACAACAACACCCAACGCAGCGCCTGTCAGCCCTCCGACCAAAAGGACTGTACCCATTTTAAGGTCCACGGTTCGGCGCCTGAAATGCGCCAGCACCCCAGAAAATGATGAAGCAACAATCTGGTTTGCCTCGGTTGCAACCGCAACCGCAGGCGGAATGCCGATGAAGAACAGCAGTGGGGTCATCAAAAACCCACCGCCAACGCCAAACATTCCAGACAGAATGCCCACCATTCCACCCAGTCCAAACAGTAGAAACGCGTTTACGGATACTTCGGCAATCGGGAGGTAAATCTGCATGGCTTCTTCTAGACAGGAGAGGCCGTACCACGCGGTGTGGCAAAGCCATTGGTAACATAAATCTCAACAGACGAAGCGCGCGTGCCAGGTGGGGCCATCTAGTTGTTTCCGTGGCTCAACCTGAAAATAGTCGATAGCATGGCTGCGGAACTGATGCGGGACACGTCCATACCCCCTTAGAGCGGTTGCGGCATACAAAATCAACTCTGTATGCCGCTTTGCAGCAAACAGGACTGAGGGGCAGTCCTGAACTGGCTCTATCAGCGTTCCTTTACATATGGTTCGCCGCCTGCGCGTGGCGGTATGGCCTTGCCGACGAACCCGGCAAGAATCACCACGGTCAGGATATAGGGCAGGGCGTCCATGACCTGCACCGGGATCACGACCCCGCCCAAATCGATGTTCTGGAACCGCAAGGCAATGGCCTGCAACAGCCCGAACAACAGGCATGCCCACATCGCGTGCCACGGACGCCATTTTGCAAAGATCAGAGCAGCCAGTGCGATGAATCCGCGCCCAGCGGTCATCTCTTTCACAAAGCCTGCTTGCAGCGCGGTGGCCAGGTAGGCACCTGCGATGCCGCAAAGTACGCCGCAAATCGCAACCGCTGCGTAGCGGAGACCTACAACCGAAACTCCAGCAGTATCCACCGCCGCAGGATTCTCTCCGACCGCGCGCAGACGCAGCCCGAACCGGGTGCGGAACAGAATCCACCAGGTCAGTGGCACCATAAGGAAAGCCACATAGACCAGAATGGAATGGCCAGACAGAAGCTCGGAATAGGCCATATGCAGGGGATTGGTTTCAGACATCAGCTCGGAAACCGGACGGCCTGTCAGTTCGGCGTCAGCCGGACCGATCGCATAAGGGAATTCTGCAGATTCAAACCGCCCTTCACCGAACAATGATGGCGTACGACCACCCTGCTTGAACCAGCTTTGGGCGACAAGAACGGTCATACCTGAGGCGAGAAAGTTGATCGCAACCCCCGAGATAAGCTGATTGCCCCGGAACGTGATCGACGCAAACCCGTGTAGCGCCGAAAGGACCAGAGATGCCGCGATCCCGGCCAGCAATCCCAGCCACACCGAACCGGTTACGGCGGCGACGGCAGCCGAGAAGAATGCTGACATCAGCATCTTGCCTTCAAGGCCGATGTCGAAGATGCCCGCGCGCTCGGAGTATAGACCGGCCAGACAGGCAAGCAGCAAAGGCGTAGCCAGTCGGATGGTCGAATCCAGAACCTGGATGAGTGTCAGGAAGAAATCCATCAGGCCGACCCCTTCCGAAGCGCCATGAACAGCTTTTCAAGCGGCATGCGCACCATGTTGTCCAGTGCTCCGGTAAACAGAATGACCAACGCTTGGATGACCACGATCAGTTCGCGCGGAATTGATGTCCAAAGCGCCAGTTCGGCCCCGCCCTGATACAGAAACCCAAACAGAATAGCGGCTAGAAATACCCCGAATGGATGCGACCGACCCATCAGTGCCACGGCAATTCCAATGAAACCCGCGCCTTCGGTTGCGTTCAGCACCAACCGCTCGGCTTCGCCCATCACGTTGTTGACTGCCATCAGGCCCGCCAGAGCGCCCGAGATCAGCATGGCAATAATCGTGATGCGTACAGGCGAGATACCGGCGTAGACGGCACCGGTTTCCGAATGGCCGTAGGCGCGGATTTCATAGCCCAACCGAGTTCGCCAGATCAGCGCCCAGACAACAAAACACGCAAGGATTGCGACGAAGAACGAGATGTTGGCAGGCGCACCTCGGAAAACGATGTTTTCGGCGCTCGAGAACATCGACTGGAAAGTCGGGAGATGCACTGCCTCGGGGAAACGAGCCGTTGCTGGGTCTTGCGACCCTTGCGGGCGCATGACGTTGACCAGCATGTAATTCAGGAAAGCGGCAGCGATGAAATTGAACATGATCGTGGTGATCACGATATGGCTGCCCCGCTTCGCCTGCAGATAGGCCGGGATCGCGGCCCAGGCTGCACCGAAGATCATCGAAGCAGCACAGGCGGCCAGCAAAGCTATTGTCCAATGCGGCCAAGGGACCGATAGACAGACGATGGCAACGCCCAGTCCGCCCAGCATGGCCTGACCCTCGCCGCCGATGTTGAACAAGCGCGCGTGAAAGGCAACTGCAACCGCGAGTCCGGTGAAGATGAAGTTCGTTGCATAATAAAGTGTATAGCCCCAGCCGTAGGTTGACCCTAGGGCCCCAGTGACCATCAGATTTACCGCCTCAAGCGGATCTTCCCCGATGGCCAGGATCACGATTGCCGAAAGGATTGTGGCTAGAAGCAGACTGATTAGCGGGATCAGTACCACATCGGCCCATTTGGGCATTTTTTCCATGGTTCAGGCGGCCTCTCCTGCAACACCGGCCATCAGCAGGCCCAGTTCTTTTTCATCCGTCTCGGCGGGCAGACGCTCGCCCATGATATGTCCGTCAAACATAACCGCGATCCGGTCCGAGAGTGAGAAGATCTCTTCCAACTCGACCGAAACCAGCAGTATCGCCTTGCCCTGATCCCTCAAGGCGACGATCTGTTTATGAATGAACTCGATGGCACCGATATCCACGCCGCGCGTGGGTTGGCCCACCAGCAGCAGATCGGGATTACGCTCGATTTCTCGTGCAACGACGATTTTCTGTTGATTGCCGCCCGAGAAGCTTTTTGCCGTCAGCCAGCCATTGGGCGGGCGCACGTCGAACTTCTCGATCTTGGCTTCGGTGTCGGCACGCAGGGCGGCGTTGTCCATGAACAGCCCGCGTTTGTAAGCAGGGTCGCGGTGGTAGCCGAACGCCACGTTCTCCCACGCGTGAAAATCCATGATCAGGCCTTCGCGCTGCCGATCCTCGGGGACATGAGCGATATGTCGGGCGCGCCGCGCTTGCCCGTCCGATCCGGGGCCGTGCAACGCCAGAGGCTCGCCGTTCAGTTTGATCGAGCCTACCCCGGGTCGCATACCGCCCAAAACTTCAAGCAGCTCGGACTGCCCGTTGCCAGCAACGCCCGCGATGCCAACGATCTCACCCGCGCGAACGGTTAGGTCGATGCCTTTGACACGCTCGACACCGGCCGAATCGGTGACACTGAGGTTTTCGATTTCCAGAACCGGTTTGCCCGGCTGTGCAGGCACCTTATCAACCTGTAGCAAGACCTTGCGGCCAACCATCAATTCGGCCAGTGCCTGCGGATTGGTGTCAGCTGTTTTGACGGTGGCGGTCATCTCACCACGGCGCATAACCGAAACCGTATCGGTGTTCTCCATGATTTCGCGCAGCTTGTGCGTGATCACGATGATTGTTTTACCCTCGGACCGCAGCCGGTCGAGAATGCGAAACAGCTGGTCCGCCTCGGCAGGGGTAAGAACGCCCGTGGGTTCGTCCAGAATCAGAATTTCGGCCTTGCGGTAGAGCGCCTTGAGAATCTCAACCCGCTGCTGCATGCCCACACCGATCTCATCGATGCGTTTGTCCGGGTCGACGAACAGTTCGTATTCTTCCTCTAGGTCTTTCAGCTCTTTCCGGGCTTTCGCGAGCGACGGAGCCAACAGCCCACCGTCCTCCGCACCCAGAACGATGTTTTCCAGAACGGTGAAATTCTCGACCAGTTTGAAATGCTGAAACACCATCCCGATGCCCGAGGCGATCGCCGCCTGGCTGTCAGGGATGTCGGTCTTGGTACCGTTGATCCAGATTTCGCCTTTGTCGGCTTTGTAAAATCCGTAGAGGATGCTCATCAGCGTGGATTTGCCCGCTCCGTTTTCACCGATGATCCCGTGGATCGCTCCGCGGGCGACGCTGATGGAAATATCTTTATTAGCCTGAACCGGCCCAAAGGCTTTGGAAATCCCTTTGAGTTCAATGGCGGGGACGGTCATATCTTGTCCTTGGGTTGCCGAAAGGGCCGCATGCGGCAGAGTGGTGCAGGGCGGAGGCCATGGCCCCCGCCCCCAGTTACATCAGAACTGCAGTGCAGGGCAGCTGTCGTTCTCGTAGTAGCTGACAACGCTTACGTTGCCATCGATGATGTCGCGACGGGCACTTTCAATGGCCGAGCTCATTTCTTCGCTCACCAGTTCCGCGTTGTTTTCATCCATCGCAACGCCAACGCCATCTTGTGCAAGACCCATGGTGTAAACACCGGTCTGGACGTCTTCGCCAGCTTTCATGGCGTCATATACAGCAACGTCCACACGCTTGAGCATCGAGGTCAGGACCTTGCCCGGGTGCAGGTGGTTCTGGTTGCTATCGACACCGATTGACAGGATGCCTTCGTCGGCTGCGGTTTGCAGAACGCCAACACCGGTACCGCCCGCAGCGGCGTAAATCACGTCAGCACCCTGGCTGATCTGTGCTTTCGTCAACTCCGAGCCCTTCACCGGGTCGTTCCATGCTGCAGGGGTGGTGCCTGTCATATTGGCAACAACGTTGATGTCCGGGTTTACGGACTTCGCGCCTTGTGCATAACCACAACCAAAGTGACGGATCAGAGGGATATCCATACCACCGATAAAGCCCACTGTGCCGGATTGGGACGCCATCGCCGCCATCATGCCGACCAGGTATGATCCTTCATGTTCGGCAAATCCGATCTGGCGAATGTTCGGGGCTTCCAGCCAGGTCACGTCGACCGCAACGAATTTGGTATCCGGATAGTCACCTGCCACTGCAGCCAATGGATCGGCCATGGCGAAGCCCATTGTGATAATCGGGTTTGCGCCCGCTTCGGCAAAGCGGCGAAGCGCTTGTTCGCGCTGCGCTTCCGACTGAAGCTCGATCTCGCGATAGCTTTTGCCGGTCTGTTCCGCCCAACGCTGAGCGCCATTATGCGCGGCTTCGTTGAACGATTTGTCGAACTTGCCACCCAGATCAAAGATAAGGGCCGGTTCTGCCATAGCAGTACCTGCTGTTAGTGCAACCGCAGCGGCTGCGCCCATCAAGGATTTCATAAATGTCATTTGTTACTCCCGTTGGCTGTTATCGGTCCGGGGCTTAATCCCCCGGTACCCACTCAGAGCGAGCATACCTGTTGTGATGGCGGGAATTGAAGCTGTTTGCAACAGCTTCGGTCAACACATTTTTGACCATATGGTCTAAAAAAGCGAATATTTTTCGCTCAGGGGGCGTTCCATGACGATCGCATCGGCGTTCGGGCCACTTTTGCGATGATAATAGGCTGCGCGATTGCCGCATGGCGTGTATCCGCTGGTTTGGTACAGAGATATCGCCGAATGGTTATCTGAGGCAACGTCCAGAAATGCACGGATTGCACCGAGTTCTCGTGCCTTGGCGTGCCAGTCTGCCATGATGCGCCGCGCCAGCCCGCGTCTTTGATAGTCTGGACGTGTCGCGATCGTGAGCAGCTCGGCCTCTTCGCCGATCACTTGAATGAGGGCGAAAGACCGTTTGTCGCCAACAACATGGGTAAAGCGATTGGCAATCAGATTGCTGAATTCTTCCGCGCTCCACGGGCGTGACTGTGTGAAGGCTGCGGCGTGGGTTTCTGCCATGTCCTGTGGTGTCATTCGTCCAAAAGCACCGGTGGGACATCGCTTGAAGGGGCCGCATCTGCAGGGCGGACATAAAGCGGAGCGGGTGGCGCTTGAACTGTCGTCCAACGACCAGCGGCCACCTGGGCGATCGCACGAACCTGCTGTTCAGGGTCATCGCAGAAATACAATGGCCCAATATCGGACGCAGCATGACGTGAGGTCAGGTAAGGCAATTCCCCCTGAGGCTGCAGATAAGCCTGATCGCGCGGTGCGACAATCGCCGGGAGATGTCCGTCGGGAGCAATTTCCGCAACTGCATCAAACCCCGACACCCCAACCGCCGGCACGCCGAGCCCAAGAGCCAATCCGCGCGCTGCGGATACCGAGATTCGGATGCCGGTGAAATTCCCGGGGCCGATTCCGACGCCGATCGCGTCAAGGTGCCGCCATGTGCAATTGTTCCGGGTCAGGATTTCTTCAAGCAAGGGCATCAACCGTTCCGCCTGCCCACGAGTCATCGCCTCGGCGTGCGATGCGATAATCTTGCCCTCTCGCAGCAAAGCGGCCGCGCAATGCGCGGCCGATGTATCGAATGCCAAAATCGTCGGTTCAGACGGCAACAGGGCGAACCTCGGTCACTTCGGGGATGTAGTGACGCAACAGGTTCTCGATCCCCATTTTCAGCGTTAGGGTCGAGGACGGACAGCCCGCGCAGGCTCCCTGCATGTGCAGATAAACAACGCCGCGGTCAAAGCCGTGGAAGGTGATGTCACCGCCGTCCTGAGCCACAGCAGGACGCACGCGGCTATCCAGCAGATCTTTGATCTGGTTGACAATCTCTGCATCTTCGCCGGTGTGTTCAGCGTGGCCCGAGGCGGTCTCTGCGCCTGCGCCCATAACCGGTTGGCCGGACTGGTAATGCTCCATCACAGCGCCGAGAATTGCGGGCTTGATGTGATCCCACTGCACGTCATCAGATTTGGTTACCGTGACAAAATCGTTGCCGAAGAACACGCCTGTTACGCCGTTTACACCGAATATGCGTTTGGCGAGCGGAGATTTTTCTGCAGCGTCGACGCTTGGAAAATCAGCGGTGCCTGCTTCCAGAACCGTCTGGCCGGGTAGGAATTTTAGTGTGGCCGGGTTGGGTGTGGATTCGGTTTGAATGAACATGGCGCGGCTCCGTCTAAGATGCACTTGATATGCGCGTCCGTGCGGGGGAAGTCAAGATTTGGAACCGTTCTAAATTGCGGCGGAGTAAGAAATCGCATCATCCAGACGATCATCACCCCAGAATAGCTCGTCCCCAATAACGAAACTCGGCGCACCAAAGATGTGTTTAGCCTTGGCCTGAGTAACTTGCTCGAACAAGGCAGCCTTGATCGCGGGGTCGCTTATCCGATCCATCAGATCAGTCGAAACGCCAGATTTGGTAAGGCACTCAGCCAGAACCGCCGGATTCGATATATCACGACCGGAACCAAACTGCGCAGAATAGACAGTGCGTACAAAGGCTGCCCGTTGATCAGCTGGTTCGATCGCCAGCGCTAGCCTTGCTGCTTTCAAGCTGTTTTGCGGAAATGGCTCAGGCCGCCGAAAAGGTAAATCGCGCGCGGCGCAAAGCCGTTCCATGTCTCGCCACATGTACCGACCTTTTGCCGGGTAGAGGTTGAACGGCGAGTTGTTCCATCCCTGTTCAGCAAAGATCGGCCCCAGAAGGAATGGGTGCCATTCTATGGCAACTCCATATTCCGAAGCCGCCTGCTGGATACGCATCGCGCTGAGATAAGAATAGGTCGATGCGAAGTCGAACCAGAACTGCAGCTTCGCAGACATAAATTCACCTCAGGTGATGGCCTCCAGCTTCTCTTTGCTCAGATCGCCGGGCACGATAGTAATAGGAATGGGCAAACTTCCAGAGTTCCGGGTCAGTTGTGTCACCAACGGTCCGGGGCCTTTTTTGTCAGTACCTGCACCCAGAACCAATACGCCGATCTCGGGATCGGATTGGACATGTTCAATGATTTCGGCCACCGGATCGCCTTCACGGATTGCCAATTCGGGCTCGACACCCTGTTTGTCGCGCATCCATTTGGCGAACACCTCGAAATGGGCGTGAATACGTTCACGCGCTTCTTCGCGCATCACCTCGGCAACACCGATCCAGTGGTTGAATTCGTCCGGTGGAATTACCGAAAGAACCGTAACCCCGCCGCCAGTATGTGCCGCACGCATAGCGGCAAAGCGCATGGCGTTCAGGCATTCACGGCTGTCGTCCAGAACGACTAGGAACTTGCGCATGTTTGTCCTCGTTTGTTTTCGGGATCATGCCTCACAGGGTAAGCAGTGGCAACTGAAACAGAAAAGGAGCAGATCAGCAATTGCTTGCAGCCCAATCCCAGTACATCTCGCGTGTGCGACGGGCGATTGGGCCCACCTGATACTGGGTGTCATCCAGCGCGGTGATTGGCGTCACTTTGCTCATGTTACCGCTCATGAACACTTCGTCCGCGTCGTGAAAGTCATCGAAAGTCAGCACGGTTTCATGCACGGTTACCCCGTCGGCGCGCAGGTTTTTAATATGCCGCGCGCGTGTAATCCCGGCCAAGAATGTCCCATTGGGGATTGGAGTAAAAACCTCACCATCGCGCGCCATGAAGATATTTGCGGTCGCAGTCTCGGCCACATGCCCCATCGCGTCGGCCACAAGGGCGTTTGAAAAGCCCTTGCTGCGTGCCTCCTGCAACATCCGGGCATTGTTCGGATACAGGCACCCTGCCTTTGCGTTGACCACAGCGGATTCCAGAACAGGGCGGCGGAACCGAGTGGTTGTCAGCGTCGCCGAGGCGGTTTTGGGTGCCATTGGGATTTCTTCAAGACAGATGGCAAAGCCAGTGCTGTTTTCCTGAGGGACGATGGCGGTGTGATCCCCGTCGATGCCCCAATACATGGGGCGAATGTAAACGGCGGTGTCAGGTGCGTAACTTTGCAACCCTTCGTGAACCAGATCGACCATCTGTTCGGTTGTTACAGAAGGTGTCAGCATCAGCGCCTCGGCTGAACGGTTCACGCGGGCACAATGGGCATCCAGATCCGGGGTCATACCATCAAAGTACCGGGCTCCGTCAAACACCGATGAGCCCAGCCATGCGCCATGGTCAGCAGCGCGCATGATCGGTGCGTCCCCGTCATGCCATTGGCCGTTGAAATAGGTGCGGATGTTTTTGCCGACTGCCATTGCGCCCTCCCTCAAGCTTCGGGGAAACCTAGGTTGGGGCTGACGCAAGGTCCAGCAGATTATCCGTGGTGCTGAGGCAGCGCTTCGCGTTTGACCATGGTGCGCAAAGCGAAGTTTGATCGTAGGTTTCGAATGCCCGAAATTTTCATAAGCCGGTTTTCCAGAAATGCATCAAACGCATTGAGGTCTTTGGCAACCACGCGCAGCAGAATGTCGCGTGATCCGGTCATGAGGTAGCATTCCATCACCTCGTCGCAGCGACGAATGGCCTTTTCGAAGGAATCGATGGCGTTGCGATCCTGTTTCTCCAACTCGACAGACACAAAGATTGTGACGCCGAATCCAAGCCGCTCGGGGTCGACTTGTGCGGCGTAGCCGGTGATAATCCCGTCCCGCTGCAGTCGATCCAAACGCCGTGCGCAGGGTGTCGGGGACAGCCCGACATGCTCCGCCAAATCGATGACAGTCATACGGCCATCGTTTTGAAGGGCGCGGATTATCTTGGAATCGATATCATCCATGGCGAAAAACTCCACAAAAGTTTTCAATTTTAGATGTTAGCACCAAAAATTCCCCTGATATAGTGACAAAAGGGTGAAAATCACTCGACGATAGGTGGCAAACTCTCGGAAGCACTCCGGAGGAGAAGAATGGACATCACCATCGTAGACGCGCCAGAGCACGAGCGCGTGGTCGAATTCAAAGATAACTCACTTGGTCTATTGGGCTACATCGCGATCCACTCAACGCAACGTGGCCCCGCTGCGGGCGGTGTGCGTATGCGCCCTTACGGCCACCCAGCCGAGGCCCTGGACGATGCTTTGCGACTGGCAAGGGGCATGACGTTCAAGAACGCCGCGGCTGATCTGCCGCTCGGGGGAGGCAAGGCTGTCATTATCGGGGATCCTCATGAGGATAAATCACCTGAACTTTTGCGGGCCTTTGGGCGCGTGATTCAAGGTTTGAACGGTCTGTACTGGACGGCAGAAGATATGGGTATGACGCCTGCAGATATGGCGCATATCGGGTCTGAAACCGAATTTGTGGCTGGGCTGGCGGAAGGTGAGTTCGCCAGCGGTGATCCGTCTCCGATAACGGCGCGCGGGATATTCAATGCTATCCGGGTGACAGCGCAGCACCGGTTTGGATTTTCTGGCCTGAAAGGCCTGACTGTATCGGTTCAGGGGCTTGGCCATGTAGGCGAGCATTTGTGCCAGTTGTTGCACGATTCTGGTGCGCAGTTAATCGTAACTGACATCGACACCCGGCAAGCGGCCCGCGTGGCCGAACGGTTTGCGGCACAGGTCGTTGCACCCGATGCGATCTACGGCGTTGAAGCGGATATCTTTGCGCCTTGTGCGATCGGCGGCATCCTGAACGAAACGAGTATTCCATTACTGAAAGTCGGCGCTGTGGCCGGAGGGGCAAATAATCAGTTGTCCAGCGATCGGGACGCGCAGTTGCTCCACGAGCGTGGCATTCTTTACGCCCCTGACTTCGTCGCCAATGGCGGTGGTATCGTGAATGTGGCGACGGAAATCCTGCGTGTCGCAGAGCGTGAAGCTTGGGTCGCCGGTAGGTTGCAGGCGCTGGAGCAGACGATGGATCGCATCCTGACACGGGCCAAAGCCGAAGCGGTCAGCCCGCACGAAGTTGCGGAATCCATCGTGCACGAGATGCTGAGCCTGCAGGCGGCATAAGAGCCGACGGAACGAAAAACGCAGCCCGAGAAAGGGCGGCGTTCTTTTTTGGATTGCGATCGCGTGGTCAGGACTTGCCCGCGCCGACCATCCCTACAATCTCGTAGGTCTGCTGCAGAATCGGGGCCGCGATTGCACGTGCCCGTTCAGCACCTCGGGCGAGAATCTGATCAATCTCGGCCTCTTCGCCCATCAGGCGCGCCATTTCGGTTGAAATGGGTGAGAGTTTCGAGACCGCAAGTTCTGCCAACATTGGCTTGAACTCACCGAATTGCTTCCCGCCAACCTCAGCCAGCACTTGTGCGGCCGTCTGGTCGCTAAGCGCGGCATAGATATTCACCAGATTGCGCGCCTCAGGACGGTCTTCAAGGCCATCGACCTCCGATGGCAAAGCGTCCGGGTCGGTCTTGGCTTTACGGATCTTCTTGGCGATGGCGTCGGCATCATCGGTCATGTTGATCCGCGTCATATCAGACGGGTCTGACGACGACATCTTCCGGGACCCGTCACGCAGGTTCATCACACGGGGCGCAGGCCCACCGATGACCGGTTCGGTTACCGGAAAGAAATCGACGCCATAGTCATGGTTGAACTTGATTGCGATGTCGCGCGTCAGTTCCAGATGTTGCTTCTGGTCTTCACCAACAGGCACATGGGTCGCGTGATAGACCAGAATGTCTGCCGCCATCAGGGCAGGATAGGCGAACAGACCCAGCGAAGCATTCTGCGCATTCTTACCGGCCTTGTCCTTGAATTGCGTCATCCGCTGCATCCAGCCGATCCGGGCGATACAGTTGAAAATCCAGGCCAGCTGTGTGTGCTCGGGCACCTGGCTCTGATTGAACAGGATGGATTTCTCGGGATCCAGACCAGCGGCAATGAACCCCGCGCAAACTTCGCGGGTCTTTTCACGCAGACGATCCGGATCTTGCCAGACAGTAATCGCGTGGAGGTCGACCATGCAGTAGACGGTCTCGTATTCCGGCCCCTGCATATCCACGAAACGTTTAAGTGCACCCAGGTAATTACCCAAGTGCAGGTTTCCTGAAGGCTGGATGCCGGAAAACACGCGCGGCGTGAATTGGGTCTCGGTCATCGAAGGAAACTCCTGTCTGGAAAAATCAGCCCCCGTCGCTTACCCATGAGGCCAAGGGACGTCAACAGCCGCGAAAGGCCAGCCCAATGAGCAGTGAGCATTATACACCGCCCGTGAACCCTCTGCCGCCGGTCGTGGTGGCGCTGGTTCTGTTCATCATCGGGATTGAACTGATCTTCTTGCTTGGCAGCAGGGGCTTGGTCGGAGGGCCGACTGCTGTTGGTTGGCGCTTGGATGCGTTGCAGCAATATACGTTTTCGCCCGATATATTCGATTGGATGGTCCAGAACGGGCGCTGGCCGTTCGAACATGTGATCCGCTTTGTCACATATCCCTTTGTTCAGGCCAATTTCACACAAGCTGTGTTTGTCTGCGTGTTTGTTCTGGCGATGGGGAAGATGGTGGCTGAGGTCTTTGGCAGCGTCGCCATGCTGATCATATTCGTCTTGTCCGGTGTCGGCGGAGCGTTGGCCTATGCGGTGCTGTTGAACCCGCCATATCCACTGGTTGGCGGGTTTCCTCCGGTTTATGGGCTAATCGGCGCGTTCACTTGGCTGCTGTGGCGCAAGCTTTCTCTGGTGGGTGAAAACCAATCGCGCGCATTCAGCCTGATCGCGGTTCTTATGGGCATTCAGTTGCTGTTCGGTCTGATCTTCGGTGGGACCTCGGATTGGGTCGCCGATCTGGGCGGTTTTGCCACCGGGTTTGGTTTGTCTTTCTTTCTGGCTCCGGGTGGCTGGGCACGCATCCTCAGCAAAACGCGACGCGATTGATGCGCATTAGCTACGGCGCAGCGCTGTTCGGAACTCCGAAATCCGGAAGGCGCCAAAGATGTGCCCCAACAAGAAGTAGGCCACCGCCGCAGTTACAATGAGCACGAGAAGCGCAAGGTAACGCCAGCCTGGTACTTCGAACGTCCAGCCGAAGAGGTTAATGGCCGCAAACAACACCACCCCCATGCCAGCCGATGCCGCCACGACCCGCCAAATCCGCTGTTTGAACCGGTCATCAAATCGGGCTTCGTCGCCCATTCTGCGCGCACCGATTGCAAGCAGCGCAACCATGGCCCAGCCAGCAGTCGACGCTGCGATTGCGGGCGCAATCCACCCGACAATGGGATAAAGCCCAAAGGCAAGTCCGGCATTCACCACCATCGCAACCACTGCGTATCGAAACGGTGATTTGGTATCTTCGCGGGCGAAGAACAACGGTTGCAGCAGCTTTTGCAGCATGAATGCGGGCAGCCCGATACCATAGATGGCCACGGCCAAGGCGGTCGCCGCTGTATCTTCGGCGCTGAACTGGCCGCGTTGGAACAGGACCGAGACCAACGGGCCGGGGATGATCATAAAGGCAACTGTCGAAGGCAAGGTCAGCAGCAGAGTAAACTCTCCGGCTCTTGAAAAGGCGTTGCGTGCTCCATCTTTGTCGTCTGCGCGCAGGCGGCGTGACAGGTCGGGTAACAGCACGATGCCGACGGCGATGCCAACCACTCCGAGCGGCAGTTGATACAAACGATCTGCGGCAAACAGCCAACTGACTGCCTTTTCGGTTTTTGATGCCACAAGCTGTCCGACCACAAGATTGACTTGCGTAACGCCCATGGCCAACGCCGCAGGAACCGCGATCCGCACCATGCGGCGCATTTCCGGGCTGAGCTTTGGCCAACCGGGCCGAATGCGAATTCCGGCGCGTTCAGTCGCAATCCAGACAAGCGCCAATTGCGCGATGCCTGCGACTGGGATGACCGCGATGAGCCAGCGTACGATTTCTCCACCAGATATCGCGCCAAAGATTAACGCGGAGCAGGCGAATATGTTCAGCAGCACAGGAGCGGCGGCTGCAGCGGCGAAGCGTCCGGTTGCGTTCAATACTCCGGAAAACAGCGCAGCGAGGGACATAAACAGGATGTAGGGGAACACGACGTAACCATAATCCACCGCCAGATCGAAGCGTTCATCACCATAGAATCCTTCGGCGGTTATCCAAACCAACGCGGGCATGAAGACCATCGCCAGACCGACTAGCGCCAACACCGCCACCGCCAACAGGTTAAACGCATCCTGTGCGAAACCTTCGGCGTCTTCGCCGCCTTCAAGGCGTTTTGAAAACATTGGAACAAAGGCTGCGTTGAATGCGCCCTCGGCAAAGAAGCGGCGGAACATATTGGGTAGTCGGAAGGCTGCGACGAAAGCGTCCATCACCGGTCCGGGCCCGATATAAGCGGTCAGCAGGATTTCCCGCAAAAAGCCCAGAATGCGGCTTGCCAAGGTCCAGAACCCAACGGTGAAAAAGCCCGAAATCAGGCGGATCGGCTTCATGATGCGGCCCGCTCGGCACCTTCGGTGATGGCCGCGCGCAGCTTGGCTTCCAACCCGCGTTGCTTGGCCTCAGAGTGGTATTTCAGGCCGAACATATCCTTGACATAGAACGTGTCGACCACCTGTTCTCCATAGGTGGCGATCACTGCGTTCGCGATATAGACATTGGCGGCTGCCATCGTGCGCGTCAAATCATATAGCAGTCCGGGCCGGTCGCGGGTGTCGACTTCGATGATCGTGTAAATCTCTGAACCTTCGTTGTCGAAGGTGATATGGGTCGGGACGTTGAAGGCGCGTTCGCGCTTCTTGATCTTGTCGCGGGATTTCAATGCGTCCCGTGCGACAACCTCACCCCTGAGTGTCTTGTGAATCATCTGGGTCAGCCGAGGCAGGCGCGTGGCCTCGAAGGGATGGCCCTCGGCGTCCTGAACCCAGAACGCATCAGTTACATATCCGTCTTTCGTCGTATAGCTGCGGGCATCAACCACATTGGCTCCGACAAGGGCAAGTGCCCCCGCTATGCGAGAAAAAATACCCGGATGATCACCCATGGCAAAACACGCGCGGGTGGCGTCGCGATCCTCATCCGGATGCAGACGGATTTCTACGGCACCCGGATCGCCGCTGTCCTCCAGCGATTTCAACATTTCCGCGAATTCGACATGTGTCGAAAGGTTCAGTCCCTGCCAATATGGATCATAATGCCGCCCGGTTTCGGTTTTCAGGTCAGATTTGGACCAGTTTTCCAATTCGGCCCGCAACCGCTTTTTCGCCCCATCTCCACGATTGGCTCGGTTAAGCGCCTCCATCCCGGATTCCAGTGCGTGTTTGGTGTCAGCATGCAAAGCGCGCAGCAATGTAGCCTTCCAGTTGTTCCAGGTCGTTGGTCCGACACCGCGGATGTCACAGACTGTCAGCACCGTCAGCAAGTCCAGCCGTTTGACGGTTGCAACAGCTTTCGCGAAATCGCGGATTGTGCGCGGGTCTGAGATGTCGCGTTTTTGCGCCATATCGGACATAAGCAAGTGATAGCGCACAAGCCATTCGACGGTTTCCGAATCCGCCTTGCTCAGCCCTAATCGTGGTGCCACTTTGCGCGCGATTTGCGCACCCAGAATCGAATGATCTTCGGGGCGTCCTTTGCCGATGTCGTGCAGCAACAGAGCCACGTATAGAACCTTTCGGCTAACACCACCCTCCAGGATGGATGACGCCAAGGGCAGTTCCTCGATTAACTCTCCTCGCTCGATCTGCGCCAAATTGACGATGCACTGGATCGTATGCTCGTCCACCGTATAGCTGTGATACATATTGAACTGCATCATCGCCACGATGTGCTCAAACTCGGGCAAAAAGGCTGACAGAACCCCCAACTCGTTCATGCGTCGCAGGGCACGTTCGGGGTTGCCGTGTTTCAGCATCAGATCAAGAAAGATGCGCCGCGCCTCTTTGTCGTTGCGCATCTCATCGTCGATCAGGTTCAGGTTGGCCGTTACCAACCGCATTGCGTCGGGATGGATCAGCATACCCGTGCGCAAACCCTCTTCGAATAACCGTAACAGGTTGACCTTGTCTGACAGGAACGTGTTAGGGTCCGCGATATCCAGACGGCCATGGACCACGCGGTAACCGGCCTTGACGCGAGGGCGACGGCGGAAAATACGTTCCAGCAAGGCCGCGCCCTTCATGTGCGAGGCTTCCAGTTTGGTCAGGAAAATCCGTGTCAATTCGCCCACACGTGTGGCTTCGCGGAAATAGCGTTGCATGAACACCTCGACGGCGCGCCGACCGGCGCGGTCTTGATATCCCATACGATCGGCCACCTCGACCTGCAGATCGAAGGTCAGTTGTTCCGTCGCGCGGCCCGTCACCAGATGCAAATGAGACCTGACGGCCCAGAGGAATTCTTCGGCTTGCGCGAACTCGTCAAACTCTTCGGGCGTAAAGAGGCCCATAGGGACCAGTTCGGCCACGTCCGTTACGCCATAGATGTATTTTGCGATCCAGTAGAGCGATTGCAGGTCGCGTAAGCCGCCCTTGCCCTCTTTGACATTGGGTTCGACCATATAGCGTTCACCCTGCTTCAGGTGCCGCTCATCGCGCTCTTTCAGCTTGGCTTCGATAAATTCCCGCTCGGTGCCTTTGAAAAGATCGGTCTTCAGGCGCGCTTCAAGTTCTTGCGCAAGGGGCTGATCCCCGACGAGATACCGTTGTTCCAGCATGGCGGTACGGATGGTGAAATCATCGGCCCCCAGACGCAGGCAATCTTTGATCGTGCGTGAAGAGTGACCGACCTTCAGCCGCAGATCCCAGAGAATATAGAGCATGGATTCGATCACGCTCTCGGCCCAGGCGGTGATTTTGTACGGCGTCAGAAAAAGCAGATCTACATCGGATGACGGGGCCATCTCACCCCGGCCATAACCTCCCACTGCCAGCACAGCGATTTTCTCGCCTTGCGTGGGATTTGCCAGCGGATGCAGATGCTCGCTGGCAATGCGCATTGCTGTGCCGACCATCTGGTCCGTCAGATAGGTATAGGAATGCGTCAGCGGCAGTGCATCAAATGGGCGCTCGGCAAAGGCGTCCGCAATCGCCTTGCGGCCTGTCTTTTGCGCCTCTCGCAGAATGCGCACCGTCTCGGCGCGCAAGGCTGCGTTGTCCGAACTGTTTTCAACAGCGGCGGACAGGTTGGCATTGACCTCGGCGTTGTTAAAAATCTCGTCAGCCGCGCAGATCAGATTGACATCGGGCGCAGAGCCCTGCGCCGGTCGATTAGAATCCGGCGCCAGAGAAGCTTTGTGGGGCAGGGTCAATCACAACCACCTGTTTGTTCTGGATCGTGGCAACAGCCAGACCGCGTTCGTTCGTACCGTTCGGCCGCAGGCGGAAAATACCGCCGACACCCTGAAAACCGGCGTTCTGGGTTAATGCTGCACCTGTCAACGCGTTCGATTTGCCCTGGCTGACCAAGGCTCCGATCGCAGCGATTCCGTCATAGGCAAGCCCGCTGATCGGGTGTGGTGCCTCACCGTAGGTGTTGTTGTAACGCTGGCGATAAGCCTGTGCCTTTGCCGGATCGGGAAGTGCGAACCAGCCACCTTGTACGCCAGGCAATTCCAGCGTTTGGGCTGGAATGTCCCAACGTGTCAGGCCGATATACTGAGTTGTCGCAGGCGACACACCAGCCTCGGGCAACAACTGGCTGTAAAGCGGCAGCGCGCCTGCGGTTGTCGCGGTCAGGAAAATCGAATCTGCGCCAGTCGAATCTACCGTAGCTTTGATCGCCGAAACCGAATCGATCACGCCCTGCTGAGACCGGTCATATCCAACTGTGCCCGCATTGTTGACGCGGCTGTTGCTGAGCGCGGCAGCGATGGCGGACTGGCCTAGCTGGCCCGCTGAGTCATTGCTGTGCACAATGACAGTACTGTTTTTACCCTGCTGTCCGGCGTAGTTCACCAGCCTGTTGGCCGTGTTCTGGAAAGTGGGGCCAAGCACATAGACATTGCCGCCCGCAATGCTGGTGTTGTTCGAGAAGGACAGCACGTTCACATTGTTGTTTAGCACCGCAAGTCCTGCCGCGTTTGCGGCTTGTGCGTACACTGGCCCAAGAATGATCTTGGCCCCGTCCGCTACAGCTTGCTGTGCAACCGCCGAGGCCGTTCCGGCATTGCCGGCCGTGTCGTAGACGCGCAGATCAATCTTGACGTTCGGCAAATCCGCTATAGCCAGCCGCGCTGCGTTCTCAAGGCTACGGGCAAGGGCCGCATCGCCAGACTGAGGTGATCCGCTTGGGACCAACAGGGCCACCGGAACCGGGTCAGAGGTGTCGATCGAGGGGCCTTCGCTGATGCCGCCGACTTCACAGGCGGCCAGAAAAGCGGCCGTGGCCAGTACAATGGCGGATTTCGCCAGTTTGCGTGCGGGCTTGCAAACGGTAAACATCTAAAAGAAAACTCCCTGATCCGGCGTCTGAGGGCACCTTGGTCTATTGAACCGCGATAATAAACGTCACGCTGTGAGGGTCCAGCTTTGAATTTCCAAAAGATCAGATTGGCCACTGGGCTGTACTTTATTGCCACCCCAATCGGGACGGCACGCGATATTACGCTCAGGGCGCTCGATGTTTTGGCCTCGGCAGACATGATTGCTGCCGAAGATACGCGCAGCTTGCGACGTTTGATGGAAATCCACGGCGTGCCGCTCGAAGGGCGCCGCATATTGGCCTACCACGATCACAGCGGCGCGGGCGCGCGGGGCAAAATACTTGAGGCGCTGGAACAAGGGCAATCGGTGGCTTACGCGTCCGAGGCGGGAATGCCGCTGATCGCCGATCCCGGCTATGATTTAGGCCGCCAGGCGGCTGAGGCTGGGCACAACGTGACATGTGCACCGGGACCGTCTGCTGTTTTGACGGCGCTGACGTTGGCGGGGCTTCCCACGGATGCATTTTTCTTTGCCGGGTTCTTGCCCAATGCCTCTGGCGCACGGCGTTCACGAATCGAATCCCTGCGCAGCGTCCCCGGAACGCTTGTCTTCTATGAATCGCCGAAGCGTGTGGCTGCCTGCCTCTCTGATCTCGCGGATATTTTGGGTGGAGACCGACAGGCGGCCCTGTGCCGTGAACTCACCAAAAAGTTCGAAGAAACGCGTCGTGGCACGCTCGCTGATCTGGCAGCAGAGTACGAGGGCGCATCGGTTAAGGGCGAGGTGGTTCTGCTTGTGGATCGCGCCCATTCGCAATCTGTTAAGGACTCTGACGTAGAAGGGGCATTGATAAAAGCATTGCAAACGCATTCGGTGCGGGATGCGGCAGATTTGGTGTCAGAGATGTTCAGCCTGCCGCGCCGCCCGATCTATCAGATGGCTCTGAAGCTGGGAAAGGGATGATATGGCACAGAGATCCGTTCGGGGTTCTGTATCTTATCACGCTGGACAATCCGCCGAACTTTGCGTGGCCGCCGAATACGCGCGACGGGGTTATTCAATCGCAGGACGCAGGTGGCGCGGTGCCGGCGGTGAAATAGATCTGATCGCGCGCAACGCAGATGGGTTGGTCTTCATTGAAGTTAAGAAAAGCCGTAGTTTTGACCGCGCAGCCGCCCGGATTAGTCGCCGACAGATGGATCGAATTTGCGCATCCGCTGCCCAGTTTCTTGAACAGGAGCCGGCTGGTCAGCTGACGAATACTCGGTTTGATGCGGCACTGGTTGATGACACTGGAACTGTTCAAATCATCGAAAACGCCTTTGGTTTGGACTGACCCCCATTGAACCCGTCAAGCCTCTGCGCCATGTATCGAGCGTGGAATTGAGGGATACACCATGAAGATCGCCTTTCAGATGGACCCAATCGGGGCCGTGGATATCAACGCCGACAGCTCTTTCCGTCTGGCAGAAGAGGCTCAGGTGCGCGGCCACCAGCTGTTTTTTTATGGCCCGGATCAACTGGCTTACCAGGAAGGCAAGATCACGGCGCGCGGCCATGACATGACGGTGCAACGAGTCGCTGGCAACCCGGCAGTGTTGGGCCCTGAGCGTGAAGTGGACCTTGCTGAATTTGATGTCGTCTGGCTGCGCCAAGACCCCCCGTTTGACATGCACTACATCACCTCGACCCATTTGCTTGACCGGCTAAAGGGGCAGGCCCTGGTGGTTAACGATCCGTTTTGGGTGCGAAACTATCCCGAAAAGCTGCTGGTTCTGGATTTCCCTGAACTGACTCCGCCCACCACGATTGCGCGGGATTTGCGAACCATCAAGGCGTTCAAGGAAAAGCATGGCGATATCATCCTCAAGCCGCTTTACGGCAACGGAGGTGCTGGCGTATTCCGTCTTGATGCGAATGACCGCAACCTGACATCGCTACATGAGCTGTTCACCGGCTTTTCTCGTGAGCCTCTGATCGCGCAGAAATTCCTGCCCGATGTGCGCAATGGCGACAAGCGGGTCATACTTGTCGATGGTGAGCCGGTGGGCGCCATCAACCGGGTTCCAGCTGAGGGCGAGACCCGCTCGAACATGCATGTGGGCGGGCGCCCCGAGAAAATCGGCCTGTCCGAGCGAGATATGGAAATCTGCGCTGCGATTGGGCCGTTATTGAAGGAACGTGGTCAGATCTTTGTGGGGATCGATGTAATTGGCGACCACCTGACCGAGATCAACGTGACCTCACCCACTGGTATTCAGGAGCTTGAGCGGTTCAATGGCGTGAACATCGCCGAGAAAATCTGGCAAGCGATTGAGGCGAAACTTTAAGCTCCTGCTTTGGCGCTGATGCGAAAGCTCAGCGCCTCGGCGACATGGGGGCGGCGCACATCCGGCTCACCTTCGAGGTCGGCAATGGTGCGGGCCACGCGTAGGATGCGGTGAAAGGCGCGGGCCGACAGGCCAAAGCGTTCCGCGGCTTTCAGTAATAGTTCTTTGCCCTGAGCATCAGGGGCGGCGATTTCTTCCAGCACATTGCCTTCGACATCTGCGTTTTGACGGATATTTGGCGTGTCGCGAAAGCGATCTGCTTGTATGGCGCGCGCCGCTTCAACCCGCTCTGCGACGGTCGCAGAGTTGTCGCCGGTAGGCGGCAGGTCGAGATCGGTAAATCCGACCGGAGGGACTTCGATGCGCAAATCGAACCGGTCTATCAACGGCCCTGAGATACGCCCCAAGTAATCCTCACCACAGACCGGCGCGCGTGAACAGGCGCGGGACGGGTCCGTCAGGTATCCGCATTTGCACGGGTTCGCGGCGGCTATCAGCATAAAGCGGCATGGGTATTTCACATGGGCGTTGGCGCGGGCGACCATTACCTCGCCGGTTTCAATAGGTTGGCGCAGGGTTTCCAGGACGGTGCGCGGAAATTCGGGGAATTCGTCCATGAACAGGACGCCGTTATGCGCCAGTGAAATCTCACCGGGTTTCGCGCCTTTGCCACCGCCCACGATCGCCGCCATCGAAGCGGTATGGTGCGGTTCGCGAAACGGTCTGGCACGGCTGATGCCCCCTTCGTCCAGTAAGCCGCAAAGCGACTGGATCATCGATGTCTCTAAAGCTTCGACCGGGCTCAGAGGCGGCAAAATACCCGGCAGACGCGCCGCCAGCATGGATTTGCCAGAACCGGGCGTTCCGATCATGATCAGGTGATGCCGCCCGGCGGCGGCGATTTCCAAGGCGCGTTTGGCGCGCTCTTGCCCCTTCACGTCCCGCAGGTCCCGTGCATTGGGTGATAGTTTCACTTCGCCCGGTGTCGCAGCGGGCAGCGCAGACTGACCGGTAAAGTGCCGCACCACATCCCCCAACGAGCCCGCTCCGATTACCTGCGTGGTGTCAACCCACGCGGCTTCGGCGCTAGAGGCGCTGGGACAAAGCAAGCTGCGATCATCGGCGGCTGCTGTCATGGCAGCGGGCAGCGCGCCGACGACGGGTACCAGAGAACCATCCAAAGACAACTCGCCCAACGCGACAGCGCCCTCGGCAGCATCCGCTGGGATGATTTCCAACGCAGTCAACAAAGCGACGGCGATAGGCAGGTCGAAATGGCTGCCCTCTTTGGGCAGATCGGCAGGCGAAAGGTTAATCGTGATCCGTTTCGACGGCAGCGCGATCGCCATCGAACTTAGCGCACTACGAACACGGTCACGTGCTTCGGAGACTGCCTTGTCCGGCAATCCCACGATGGAAAAGGCCGGAAGGCCCGGTGAGACGGCGCATTGCACCTCGACCGGGCGGGCATCGACCCCTTGAAAGGCAACGGTGTGAGCACGGGCGACCATGGCAATCCTGTCCTTGGTTAACAGGACGTTGCTGCCATGGCTGCAGTTTAAGAATCGTTAACGTCAGCAACCATCGCCGTAAATTTCGGCCACGCCTCAGGGTCAGAAACGGTCTTGTCTCGGCAAAACGGATTACAAAAGCCCCAAATCTTGCCATCGAGTTCCAGATAGTCTTGTACAGGCTTGCCGGAATAGGGGCAGGCTGTGTTGACCGAGGGGCCTGTGCTGACTGCCAATGCCCCTGAATCCCCGCCAATTGGCCAGCTATGTGCGGGAAGGTCTTGCGGATACGGGAAGGGCTCATACGCGACCGTCATGCCCATGGCGCGCCATTGTCGAACTGCGATATCCGAGAGCAGGTGCATGCAGTATGCGCGATTGTCTTCGGAGACTGGCAGTCCGTAGCCAATAATTCGCGCAGCGACCGGCGTGTAGAAAACATCAGCCAGAGAATAGGCACCAAACAGCGGGCCCGACGCGGCGCCAGAGACCTTCCGTGCATGGGCCCAGAGGGTTTCGATCCGCTGCAAATCAGTCATCGTTTCAGGTGAAGGTTTGAACCCTTCCCAGCAATGTTTCAACTGCATGGGGCATTGCCCCCGCAGCGCTGTGAAACCGGCTACCATTTCAGCGCAAAGCCACCGTGCTGTGGCGCGCGCTGCGGGGTCTGACGGCCAAAGCCCCGCTTCGAGGTGACGTTCGGCCAATGTCTCTGCCATTGCGAGGCTTTCGCCGACCACGGTTCCATCTGGAAGACGCAGCGCAGGAACAAGGCGCGCCGGGGCCAGTGGTTCCATATCCGCCGCCATGGTGCCGGAATAAAGGCCAATCATATGGGTGCGGTATGGCAGGCCGAATTTCTCAAGCATTAGCCATCCGCGCATGGACCAGCTGGAGAACAACCGGTCACCGATAAAGAGATCATATGTCATACAGCAACGATGTCGGACAGAGACGCGTCGGTAAATCAGAGATTTGTGCGCACACTTATCACGGTCGGTGATTAATCCGACCTACGGTCCAACCATCGTTATGGCGCGTGATCTCGGTGACGGACAGGTTGTCGATGCGGTGACCAAACGCGTGTTGGGCGTCCACGTCCAGAGCGCGTTGGACCTGAGTCAGGATCACTCCGAAATGGGCGACCAGGACTAGGTCACATCCGGTATGGGCCGCGATCAGGGTGTCGACGACCCTATCGACACGCGCGCGGACCTCATTCCAGCTTTCCCCGTTTGGAGGCCTGACCTCGCCCGGATTATCCCAGTAGGCAAAGCAAAGCTCGGGATCTTCCGCCTCGATCTCGGCGAAGGGGCGCATCTCCCAGTTGCCGAAATTAATTTCGCGCAGATCGCGGTGGTGCGGAAGGCGGAGTCGCGTGCCTTGAATGGCGCTGGCCGTATCGCTGGCGCGTGACAAGTCTGATGAGATTACGACGGCATTGGAAGGCAGATGCGCATCAAGCCGTGCAATCGCGGCCTTATCACTCAAGTCGGCAGGAAGGTCGGACCAGCCTACCATAGTTTTAGCATGGGTGGGGCCGTGCCGTACCAAATGCAGGCGCGTCATAGGGGTTGTCCTTTGAGAACCAGCGGCAGCCCGGCCGTAACCTGCACCACCCGATCTGCCTGCGCAGCCAGAGCGATGTTCAGCCGTCCCTGCGCCTCGCGGAATCGACGGGAAAGGGCGTTGTCGGGGACGATCCCGTGGCCCACCTCGTTTGATACGATAACGATCTGGGCGGCACAGGTCTTCATCGCCTCAAGCAGTCCGGCCTGTGCTTCCTCTAGGTTATTCTCTGCCAGCAGGTGATTTGTCAGCCACATGGTTGCACAATCGATCAGGCAAATCTGATCATTTGTCAGCTTGGCGAGTTCCGGCGATAGATCAAATGGCGCTTCGATCGTCGTCCACCCGCTGCCGCGTTGTGCAATATGTTGCCTGATTTTTAGGCGCATCTCGTCATCAAACACTTGTGATGTCGCAAGGTAAACGCGGTTTTTCCCAGTTGAAACAGCAAGTTGCTCCGCAAAAGCAGATTTTCCGGATGCCGCCCCGCCCAAGATAAAGGTTAAATCGGCATGCACTTTTATTACCTTTCTGGTGATCCACCCGGTTTTGTCCTGCGTATCGACCACAAGTCGGCAAGGCAAGCCCGGCCCATCGCCTGTGATAAAAGGGGAGAATTGCATGGCACTCGACAACGCACATGATTTTTCGATGTCCCGGCAGGCAATGAAGGCCGAGCTGCTGGATGCGGAGACTGAATTGGAACTGGCCTATGCCTGGCGCGACGAACGCGATGAGCAGGCGCTGCATCGCCTCATTACGGCTTATATGCGGCTGGCGATATCAATGGCGGCGAAATTCAAACGCTACGGCGCGCCGATGAATGATCTGATTCAGGAGGCGGGACTGGGCTTGATGAAAGCCGCCGACAAGTTCGATCCGGATCGGGGTGTGCGGTTTTCAACGTATGCAGTGTGGTGGATCAAGGCCAGCATTCAGGATTACGTGATGCGCAATTGGTCGATGGTGCGCACTGGTTCGACCTCTTCCCAGAAATCGCTGTTCTTCAACATGCGTCGGGTACAGGCGCGTCTGGAGCGCGAAGCCGCGACTGAGGGGCTGGAGCTGGATCGCCATCAGTTGCATCAGAAGATTGCCGCCGAAATCGGAGTCCCGCTGCGTGATGTCGAGATGATGGAAGGCCGTCTGGCAGGGTCCGATTTCTCGCTGAATGCGGTGCAGTCTGCAGATGAGGACGGGCGCGAGTGGATTGATGCGCTGGAAGATGACAGCGAACAAGCCGCCGAGGTAGTAGAGAACAGCCACGACAACCAGCAACTGCGCGAATGGCTGGTGGCGGCGATGCAAGCTTTGAACGATCGCGAGCGGTTTATCGTTCGCGAAAGAAAACTGCGTGAGCCTGCCCGGACGCTGGAAAGTCTTGGGAAAGAGCTTGGCCTGTCGAAAGAGCGTGTGCGCCAGCTCGAGGCGGCAGCGTTCACAAAGATGCGCAAGAACCTTGAAGCGCAATCGCGCGAGGTGCAACACTTCTTCGCATGAAACCTCTTGCGATTCTTACAGCTTTTGTGTTGCTCGCCACTTTGCCTCAAACGGTTCGAGCTGCTGAATTTATCCCTCAGGACGTGTTGGCCGACATGCGGGGCGCGGATGTCGTCATTCTGGGCGAGATACATGACAACCCTCAGCATCATCTGGTCCAAGCCGAAGCAGTTGAGGCAATCACGCCCACGGCGGTTGTCTGGGAGATGGTGACCGAAGAAGGTGCTCAGCGGTTGGCTCAAAAAGCGGCAACCAATCCCGAGGAGCTGTCCCGAATTCTGCGCTGGGCAGAATCCGGCTGGCCGCCTCTCAGAATGTACTACCCCATTTTTCAGGCCGCGGATGTGCCGGTGTATGGCGCGATGGTTCCGCGTGAAGCGGCCCGGGCTGCTATGGAACGCGGGGCGGCCACAGCGTTGGGGGCTGATGCGGCCAGATATGGATTGACTGTACCCCTGTCGGATGAAGATCAAGCCGCACGCGAGGCTGATCAACTGGCGGCACATTGCGATGCATTGCCCGCTGAAGTTCTACCGCAGATGGTAGCCATTCAACGTCTGAGGGACGCTGTGTTGACCCGAGCCATTCTGCGCGCCACCGACGAAACTGGTGGGCCTGTCGCGGTCATCACTGGCAATGGCCATGCCCGTAAGGATCGCGGAATTCCGACTTTTCTGTCGCGACTGCGCCCCGGTTTGAAGGTCTTTGTACTTGGACAATCCGAAGATGGGGTCGTGAGCGGGGATTTTGATGCTGTTATCGATAGCCCCACGGCCGAGCGAGAAGACCCCTGCAAAGCCTTTGAGGTGCAGAATTAACTGCTGGAACTGCCCGCCAGCGTTGCCTAATGTCAGGGCCGACCGGGACGGGAAGGGCGAGCCATGCTGTCATCGAAACGTATTCTGCTGATTATCGGCGGTGGGATTGCGGCCTACAAGTCGCTGGACCTGATCCGGCGGTTGCGGGAACGTGGTGCGGCGGTCACGCCGGTTTTGACGCGTGCTGCCGAAGAATTCGTAACTCCGTTATCCGTGTCTGCCCTGGCCGGTGAAAAGGTCTATCGAGATCTCTTTGATCTGACCGATGAAGCTGAGATGGGTCATATTCAGCTTTCCCGTTCGGCTGATCTGATCGTGGTTGCTCCGGCAACGGCCGATCTGATGGGTAAGATGGCAGGCGGGTTGGCTAATGATCTGGCCTCGACCCTTTTGATGGCGACCGATACGCCGGTTCTGTGTGCGCCTGCGATGAATGTCCGCATGTGGGAGCATCCCGCAACCCGGCGTAACCATGCGCAACTGGAAGCAGACGGCGTGCGTTTTGTCGGCCCCAACGAAGGCGATATGGCTTGCGGTGAATACGGTCCGGGCCGCATGTCGGAGCCACTTGAAATTGTCGCAGCGATCGAGGCGCAGTTCGGGGATGGGCCTTTGGCTGGCAGACGTATTCTGGTGACCTCGGGCCCGACACATGAACCAATTGATCCGGTACGATACATCGCCAACCGATCGTCGGGCGCTCAGGGAACAGCTGTTGCACGCGCGCTATCTGCGCTGGGTGCCGATGTTACATTTATTACGGGTCCGGCTGACGTGCCTCCTCCAGACGGCGTGAAGGTCGTGCGTGTAGAGACCGCGCTGCAAATGTCGGATGCGGTCGACGCAGCGCTTCCGGTGGATGCGGGGGTATTTGCAGCTGCAGTGGCCGATTGGCGGGTATCCAGTGCCTCGGACCGGAAGCTGAAGAAAAGCCGCGACGGGGTGCCTGCGCTAGAGTTTGCCGAGAATCCCGACATTTTGAAGCGCATCGCGCGAATGGGAAGTGGCAGGCCCGTTTTGGTGGTGGGTTTTGCCGCCGAAACAGACAACGTGATCGAACATGCTACGGCCAAACGTGCCCGCAAGGGCTGTGACTGGATCGTTGCGAATGATGTCAGCCCCGCGACAGGTATCATGGGCGGTTCTGAGAATGCGGTGATCCTGATCTCAGAGCAAGGTGCCGAAGAATGGCCGCGTATGGGCAAGGATGATGTGGCAAAGCGGTTAGCAGCCAAGATCGCCGGCGCGTTGACCAGATAGCAGCCATAAAGACAAGAGGTACAGGTATGGTGGCAATTCGCGTTATCCGAGAGGAGGGGGCTGACCCGTTGGTGCCCTTGCCTTCATACGAAACCGAGGGTGCTGCCGGGGCGGATGTGCGCGCCAATCTGCCGGATGGTACGTCTATTATTCTGGAACCGGGCCGTCGTGCGCTGATACCGACAGGCCTTAGGATCGAAATTCCGCAGGGGTTCGAGGTTCAGGTGCGTCCACGATCGGGCCTTGCCTTGAAACACGGGATCACCTTGCCCAACACTCCGGGTACAATCGACAGCGACTATCGCGGGCCATTGGGCGTGATCGTGATGAACGCGGGTCAGGACCCCTTCGAGATTGCGCATGGCGAACGTATCGCGCAACTGATCGTTGCACCGGTGGTGCAGGCCATGTTCCAGGACGTTGAGGCTCTGACCGAGACTGATCGCGGCGCGGGCGGGTTCGGTTCAACCGGGCGGGGCTGATGCTGCTGGTTCTGATCCTTGCTGCCGGGCTTTGGGGTGTTGGCTATATTGCCGGGGTGTCGCGCAGCGCGCGGCTGGTTTCTGTTGGCGCGCTCCTGACAGGCGTGATTATTGCTCAACTTCTGCTGCCCGAGGGTAACCCGTTGCGTCAGGCAACCGGCGGGTCGGCAGCGATGTGGCTGATCCTCGCTGGAGCGGCTGTGCTGGTTCTGCTTTATGGGCGGGGTTTGAAGGCGTTGCGAAATCGCGCCGCGTCCGGCCAGACGTCGGAGCCCGCCAAGCCATCCGAACAGTTCAGCGAGACCGAGCTTGAACGCTATGCCCGCCACATCGTTCTGCGTGAACTGGGCGGTCCCGGCCAAAAGCGAATGAAACAGGCGCGCGTGCTGGTAATCGGTGCGGGGGGGCTCGGCGCGCCCGCCCTGCAATATTTGGCTGCCGCCGGAGTGGGAACAATCGGCGTGATCGACGATGACGTGGTCGAGAACGCCAACCTACAGCGGCAAGTGATCCACCGCGACGCAGATATCGGCATGCCCAAAGTGTTCTCGGCCCAGCAGGCGATGGTGGCGCAGAATCCCAACGTGGTCGTCTTGCCGTACCACCGTCGCCTGACCGAAGAGATTGCAGCAGATCTGTTTGCTGATTTTGATCTGATCCTCGACGGCACTGACAATTTCGACACCCGCTACCTTGCAAACCGTACGGCGGTTGCACTGGGAAAACCCCTGATATCTGGCGCGCTGTCGCAGTGGGAAGGGCAGCTCAGCGTCTTTGACCCTGCCACCACCGGCCCATGTTATCAGTGCATTTTCCCCGAAGCACCCGCCCCCGGCCTTGCGCCTTCTTGCGCCGAGGCTGGAGTAATCGGCCCACTGCCGGGTGTGGTCGGCTCGATGATGGCGGTTGAGGCGATCAAGGTGATCACCGGCGCCGGGCAGGCATTGCGAGGTGAGATGTTGATCTACGATGCGCTATACGGCGAAAGCCGCAAGATCACCCTGGCGCGTCGCACCGATTGCCCGATCTGCGGGGCATCTCATTAAGGTGGGCTCAAATTTTCGGGTAGCTCTGGATCATTTCGACGGGTGGTCTTAGCTATGAGGTCAAAGGAGACCTCAATGACCAATCCGATCCTTTCTGACTGGAACACGCCTTTCGAAATCGCACCGTTTGACACAATCTCGGATGATGATTTTTCCCCCGCGCTGAAACAGGCGATGCACGCACATGATGCCGAGATTGAGGCGATAGCAGCGAGCCCGGACACGCCCACATTCGCCAATACGATCGAAGCGCTGGAGGCTGCAGGCGAGCAGATGGATAAGGTTCTGTCGGTCTTTTTCACCGTTGCAGGTGCGGACAGCAACCCCAAGCGTGAAGAACTGCAACGCGAATTTTCGCCCAAGCTGGCGGCACACTACTCGCGCATCTCATCAAACAAAGCACTGTTTAAGCGCGTGGCGGATTTATGGGACCGGCGCGATAATCTGGACCTGACCGATGAACAGGCGCGCGTTTTGATGCTGTCTCATCGCGGGTTCGTGCGGGCGGGGGCGGCGTTGACCGGCGAGGACGATGCGAGAATGCAAGAGATCAAGGCCCGTTTGGCGTCTCTGGGCACGTCCTTCACGCAGAACTTGCTGGCGGATGAACGCGACTGGTTCATGGATTTGACCGAAGAAGACCAGCAAGGCTTGCCGGATTTTGTTATCGATGCAGCGCGCGCAGCGGGTCAGGAAAAGGGGGCGGATGGCCCGGTGGTGACCCTCTCTCGGTCGATTATCGTGCCCTTTCTGCAATTCTCGCCCCGCCGGGATTTGCGTGCAAAGGCTTATCGCGCGTGGACTGCACGGGGGGCAAATGGAGGTGAGACCGACAACCGCGAGATTGCGGCGGACATCCTGCGCCTGCGCGAAGAACGCGCCAAGCTGCTGGGGTATGCCAGCTTCGCCGCCTACAAGCTTGAGACCGAGATGGCCCGCACACCAGATCGCGTGCGAGAGCTGCTGCTGGATGTGTGGGAGCCCGCCAAATCCCGCGCCGACGCAGATGCCGAGGTGCTGACGGCAATGATGCAAGAGGATGGCGTAAATGGCCCGCTGGAGGCGTGGGATTGGCGCTACTATGCCGAGAAACGCCGCAAGGCCGAACATGATCTCGATGAAGCGGCGCTGAAGCCGTACCTGCAACTGGACCGGATGATCGAGGCGTCTTTCGCCTGCGCCACACGGCTGTTCGGGCTGGAGTTCGCGCCGCTTGATGTGCCGCTCTATCATCCCGATTGCCGTGCGTGGGAGGTGACCCGTGACGGGCAGCATATTGCGGTGTTCATCGGTGACTACTTTGCACGCGGATCGAAACGGTCGGGTGCATGGTGCAGCGCAATGCGCGGGCAGGCGAAATACCCGAAAGAACAGGCTCCGGTCGTGATCAACGTCTGTAACTTTGCCAAAGGTGAACCAGCGCTTTTGTCCTATGATGACGCCCGAACGTTGTTTCACGAGTTCGGCCATGCCCTGCACCAGATGCTGTCCAATGTGACCTATGAGAGCATCTCGGGCACCTCGGTGGCACGTGATTTCGTTGAACTGCCCAGCCAGCTTTACGAACACTGGCTGGAAGTGCCCGAGGTATTGGCTGAGTTCGCGACCCACGCCGAAACCGGCGCGCCGATGCCGCAAGAGATGTTGGACAAAGTTCTGCAAGCGGCCAATTTCGATCAGGGGTTTCAGACGGTGGAATATGTTGCCTCGGCCCTGGTCGATCTGGCGTTTCATGAGGGGGCTGCCCCCGCTGATCCGATGGAGAAACAGGCCGAGGTGCTGGCCGAAATCGGCATGCCTCGGGCCATTGGAATGCGCCACGCCACCCCGCATTTCGCCCATGTCTTTGCAGGCGACGGTTATAGCGCGGGCTATTACAGTTATATGTGGTCCGAAGTCATGGATGCCGACGCCTTTGCTGCCTTTGAAGAAGCGGGCGGTGCGTTTGATCCCGAACGCGCCAAGGCACTGGAGGAACACATCCTTTCAACTGGCGGATCCCGCGAGGCGGAAGAGCTGTATCTGGCCTTCCGTGGACGTCTGCCTGGCGTCGAAGCCTTGCTGAAAGGCCGCGGGCTGATCGCGGCCTAGTACCCAAGCTTTCGGTCGACGAGGTGGAGAAAGGGTTCACCCGCTTCACCTCGGCGAATGTTCTCGCAGATCACCTGAGCTGCGGTAACAGGTCTGGTTTCCGAGGCGATATGCGGCGTCACCGTCACATTGGGATGTGCCCAATAGGGATGCTCGGTCGGCAGGGGTTCGGTGCGGAAGACATCCAGCGTGGCGTGCCCGACCTGCCCTGAATTCAGCGCGGCCAGCAGGGCCTCATCATCGATAAGCGGCCCGCGACCCGGGTTGATGATCTTGGCCCCTTCCGGCAACAGCGCCAGTGTTTCGGCGTTGAGCGTGTTTTCGGTCGCCGGAGTATCTGGCAGCAGCAAAACCACTATCTCGACCTGGGACAGCGCATCGCGCAGCCCGTTCTTACCATGCAGACAGGTCACGCCGGGAATAGTCTTGGCGGTACGGCTCCAACCGATGACATGGAAATTCAACGCTGCCAACGCGTGGGCCGATGCTTCACCCAATGCGCCCAAACCCAAGATGCAGACGGTGCGTTGCTGGGCCAGTGGTGGCGCATCAGGTGTCCAGACCCCATCCTGTAGCGTAATGTGTTGGTCCATCCCAAGGTGATAGCGCAGCACATGGCCCACCACCCATTCCGTCATGCCTTGCGTTAAACCCCCGTCAACCATACGCGCCAGCGGAACGGTCAAGGTTTCATTGCCCGAGATTTTCTCAACCCCCGCCCAGAGGCTCAGCACCGCCTTGAGCCGTGTAAAGGGGGTGAAATCCTGTACCCCTCCGTTCGGGGCGTAAACGATGTAGTCGACCTGATCTGCAGGGATGTCCGTGGCCAGATGAAAATCTAGCCCTGCGTCCGACAAGTATAGATGCATCAGAGCTTCATACTCAGGCCACAACTCAGGGCGCGCGGAAAACAGGACATTCACGGGCATGGGAAACCTTTCAGCGGGGACGATGTATATGGGCGCTTTGAACGATGCCAAAGGCGGCCATCAGGACCAGCATGGCCGAGCCGCCATAACTGACCATCGGCAGCGGTACTCCGACCACTGGGGCCAGCCCCATCACCATCGACATATTGACGGCAAAGAACAGGAAGAAATTCAGCGCGATCCCAAGTGTCACCAGAGACGAGAAACGATCCTTGGTCGACAGCGCCGTGACCATGCAGAAGATCAGGATCAGACCGTAAAGGATCAACAGTGTGATGCCGCCGACAAAGCCGAACTCTTCGGCCAAGGTGGTGAAGATGAAATCGGTGTGTTTTTCGGGCAGGAAGTTAAGACGTGATTGCGTTCCCTGCATGAAACCGCGCCCATTCCAGCCCCCCGAACCCAGAGCGATCTTCGATTGCGTGATGTGATATCCCGCTCCCAACGGATCGGTTGAAGGATCCAGAAACGTATCGATGCGTCGGAACTGGTAATCTTTGAGCAACTGCCATTCAGTCCCTCGGCTGTTGAACACCGCAGCAATCAGGCCAACCCCCGCTGCAATCACGGCAGCGAAATAGGCCCAATGCACCCCGGCAAGGAACATCAGACCACCACCAGCAGCCAATAACAGGATCGATGTGCCTAAGTCGGGCTGGCGCAGCACCATGAATGTCGGGATCAGGATCAGAATGACCGGGATAATCACCCAGAGCGGGCGCGAGGTTTTGTGCGCCGGAAGCCAGTCGTAATAAGCGGCCAGCACCATCACCAACGCCACTTTCATTACTTCTGAGGGTTGCAGCCGCATGAAGCCCAGATCAATCCAGCGCTGCGCCCCCATGCCGATCGTTCCAAACAGTTCGACCACGATCAGTAGACCGATCGCGCCCAGATAGGCCACAACCGACATGTTCCGCCAGAACCAGATAGGCACAAGCGCGATGATAAACATGGCTGCCAAGCCCAGACCGAACCGTTCCATTTGCGGTTCCGCCCACGGCATCCAGGATCCACCCGCGACCGAGTAGAGCATCAGGAACCCCGCGCTTGCCACGCTGATCAGCAACAGGGTGAGCGGCCAGTTCATATAAAGGAACTTGCGAAACCCCGACGGCGTGGATTTGACGGCATATTCAAGATAGCTCATGCGCGGTCCTTCTCGTCAGGACGCGCTTTGGGGCGACGGTCACCCTCCAGCCGTTTCTGTTGTTCTTTGATGCGCTCTCGGTCTCCGGCCGGATACGCCTCGAGCGGTGGCGTGCCATCGTAGAGTGCCTGCAGCATGATATCGCGCGCCACTGGGGCCGCGGCTTTGGAGCCGCCGCCGCCGTGTTCCACCACCACAGCCACAGCGTATTTCGGATTGTCATAGGGGGCGAAGCTGACGAACAGGGCATGGTCTCGACGCTCCCATGGCAGGTCTTCGTTTCGGATCACACCTGCGGCGCGTTCTGCCTTGGTAATATTGCGCACCTGACTGGTGCCGGTTTTGCCTGCCATGCGGAACTCATCGGCGATGATGCGACTGCGATACGCGGTGCCACGCCTGTTATTCGAGACTGTGAACATGGCTTTGCGCACTTGCTCAAGGTTGTTGCGGTTCACCTGCAGCGGTTCACCCGCGCCCGAGGGCTGCTCAACCCCATTGATTGATCGAACAAGGCGTGGTTGCACGGCGCGACCTGTCGCCAAACGCGCGGTCATCACGGCCAATTGAAGTGGTGAGGCAAGCATGAACCCCTGACCGATCGACGCGTTTGCAGTGTCACCCACCAGCCAGTCCTGTCCGTGAACCCGCTGCTTCCATTCCTGATTGGGGGCAAGCCCGGCAGCAACGGCAGACATCGGAATGTCATGTTTGATACCCAGTCCGAAGGTGCGTGCCATCTCGGAAATCCTGTCGATCCCGACGCGTATTGCCACGTCGTAATAGTAGACGTCGCAACTGCGCTTCAGCGAGGTTTCAAGGTCAACCGTCCCGTGCCCGCCGCGTTTCCAGCAGTGAAAGCGGCGGCTGCCCACTTTCATGTGACCCGGACAGTACACCGTGCTGGAAGGGCTGATCACCCCGGCTTCGAGCGCAGCCATGGCGGTAATCATTTTGAAAGTCGATCCAGGAGGGTAGGTGCCCTGCACCGTTTTATTGGCAAGCGGGCGATACTTGTCCTGCGTTAGCATCTGATAGTCCGCCACCGAGATCCCACGCACGAACAGGTTCGGATCGAAGCTGGGGGCCGAGCTGATGGCGCGGATGTCGCCGGTTTCGCAATCGATCACGACCGCAGCGGCGCTTTCCCCAGCCAATCGCGCCTGCGCGTATTGCTGCAGATTGGCGTCGACTGACAATTGCAAATCTGCCCCGGCTTCGCCAATCTGACGGTCCAGCTCGCGCATCACCCGGCCTGTGGCGTTGACCTCAACCCGCTTGGCGCCCGCCTTACCGCGCAATGTGATCTCTTGCTTGGCTTCCAGCCCGACCTTACCGATCTGAAACCTTGGAATACGTAGTACCGGTTCAGGGTCTTCAATTTGGCTTAGATCGTAATCGCTGACCGGGCCGACATAGCCGACGACGTGGGCAAAATCCTCGTAACGTGGATACTGGCGCGTCATGCCGACCTCGGGCGTGACACCAGGCAGTGCGGGGGCATTGACCGCGACTTTCGAGATATCCTCCCACGTTACTTGATCGGCCAGCGTGACCGGCAGAAACGGGGCCGATCGACGCATCTCGGTTTTGGCACGTTCGATCTCATCCTCGGTCAATGGGATCAGTTCCGAAAGCTTGGCGATAACCTTGTCGATATCGCCTGCATCCTCGCGCACGATGACGATGCGATAGGACTGAGAGTTTAATCCTATGATCTGCCCGTTCCGGTCATATATCCGGCCCCGGGTTGGTGGGATCAGACGGATGTTGATCCGGTTTTCTTCGGCCAGCAGACGGTATTCATCCGCTTGATCCACCTGCATGAACCGCATCCGGGCTGCCAGCCCCCCGATAAAGGCCGCTTGTAGCCCACCGAGGATCAAGGCGCGGCGCGGCAAACGTTTGTAAGCAAGGCCCTTGGGCTTTGGTTTGCGCTGCTTCATGGCCGCACCCTTGGCATCGTGCTGTCGGCAACAGATTTGCGCCTAACGCCAAATACAGTTTGGCTCATCAAAACCATCACAGGATAGATTGCGATTGTCAGAATAACTTGCACCACTACCGGTCCCAGAGTTGCCTGTTGCACCGAGAGGATAGCAAGAATGAGTCGATTGAGCACAAACACAACCGTGATCACGGCCCCGACGGTTGCCCATTCGCCCACAAACCCGCTGTCTTTCATGCCAGCTGCAGTGGAATGAAGATAGGCTGCACCCAGAACCACTAACGCAGCAAGCAACCCGGGTGGGCGTTGCAACAGCAAATCGGCCATGAACATGACCATGGCAATGATCAGGATCGGAATATATTCCGGCCGCCGCAGCACCCATGCGTAGGTAAGAGCGATCAGTATGTCAGGAAAGGGCAGGCGATCAGGTTTTGTATCCAGCGGCAACAGGTGCAGAAACACCACAAATACCGCCAGAGCGACATAGAGACCGCGCTTGGCCCACAGATCTGAGACCGACCTATCCATCATTGACCTCGGATGGGGTCAAGGATGCTTCGGGTTGACGGGGGCCGACGATATCACCGGATTCCGTGATTGGTGGGGCCGACTGATAGCGTAGTACGCGCAGAAACTCGAGCCGCTCGAAATCTGCCGACAGCCGCACGCGCAACCTGCCACCGGGATCAACCGTGATTTGACCGATCAGCAAGCCACCGGGGAACACGCCACCATCGCCTGATGTAACGACCCGGTCGCCCGGTCGCACGAGTTCCCGGTTTTCCAGAAACTCCACCGCAGGGGCTGAAGTATTGTCTCCTGCGATCAGCGCCGTCTGCCCCGAAGGCTGGATCGTCGCCGGGATCGCGCTTGAGGCATCGGTCATCAGAATTACGCGGGCGGTATCGGGGCCCACGCCCGAAATACGTCCGACCACGCCGATCCCATCCATCGTAGCCCAGCCATCCACAATCCCGTCACGCTCGCCTACGTTCAGCAGCACAGATTGCCGGAAGGGTGAGCCGCTATCCGCCATCACCACCCCGGTGACATAGGTCAGGCGCGGATCGAGCCGAACATTGTTAAGGTCCAGCAGGCGGGCGTTTTCCTGTTCCAGCTGCAGCGCGGCCTCTTTCCAGGCGCGCATCAGGCGCAGCTCGCTGCGCAATTCCTGGTTCTGCTCGCTGAGCCGCTGATAGCTTTGGAAATCACGAGACAGGTTCACCAGCGCAGTGACCGGGACCATTGCCCACTCCATCGAGGGGACTACCGTATCCACCACCTGCGCGCGGAACCGTTCCACTCGCGGGCTGTCGATGCGCCAGATCAGGAAGATACCCAGCAGGCACAGGACCACGATCCCCAGCAGCAGGCGGCGCAAAGGGGTCGTGTATTCGTCGCGCTGTGAACGGTCTTTTGCCACAGGTTACCTTCCCGTGCTGCTCGTGCCCGAGTTCTCACCCCATCAGGGTGCGCGCCTTAGCTTTCGTAGTCAATCGCGTGGCGCAGTTGTTTTTCGTATTCGAGTGCTTTGCCCGTGCCCAAAGCCACACAATTCAGGCTTTCATCAGCAATAGAAACTGCCAAACCGGTCTGCTCGCGCAGCGCCAGATCCAGATCGCCCAGCAAAGCTCCGCCTCCGGTCAGCATAACACCCCGGTCCACGATATCAGCCGCCAGATCGGGCGGCGTGGTTTCCAGAGCTGTCATCACCGCCTCGCAAATCTGCTGCACGGGTTCAGACAGTGCTTCGGCCACCTGAGCCTGACTGATCTCGATTTCCTTCGGTACACCATTCAACAAGTCGCGCCCGCGAATATGCATCGACTGGCCACGCCCGTCGTCTGGCATCCGTGCGGTACCGATGGTGGTCTTGATCCGTTCCGCAGTTGATTCACCCACCAGCAGGTTCTGTTGACGCCGCAGGTACGAGATGATCGCCTCATCCATCCGGTCGCCACCAACGCGGACTGAGCGGGCATAGACGATGTCGCCCAGCGACAGAACCGCAACCTCGGTGGTCCCGCCGCCGATATCCACAACCATGTTGCCGGTTGGATCGGTGATCGGCATTCCTGCACCAATCGCAGCGGCAATCGGTTCGGCAATCAGGCCCGCGCGGCGCGCGCCTGCAGACAGAACCGACTGGCGGATTGCGCGTTTTTCAACCGGGGTTGCGCCATGAGGGACGCAAACGATGATCTTAGGTTTCGAGAATGTCGAGCGTTTATGCACCTTGCGGATAAAATGCTTGATCATCTCTTCGGCGGTGTCGAAGTCCGCGATGACGCCCTCGCGCATCGGACGGATGGCTTCAATGGAGCCGGGGGTCCGGCCCAACATCAGCTTGGCGTCCTCGCCAACAGCAAGGACTTTCTTGACCCCATCCTTGACGTGGTAGGCAACGACCGAGGGCTCAGACAGGATCACTCCGCGCCCTTTGACATAAACCAGCGTGTTAGCTGTTCCAAGGTCGATAGCCATGTCCGCTGTGAACAGGCCGCCCAGATTGCCAAAGATGCCCATATTTCCCTGATCCCGTTTGTCAGAATTTCCACTGCCCGCGACTCGACGGTTCCGGGACGGATGCCTTATAGGGTGCCAACTCGCCCGGTTAAAGGGCTGATTCCGCGACAATCAGCACCTTTCCGCCTTATTGATGGGGACTTTAGAAGGCATAATGCTCTCATATCAACACATTTACCACGCTGGAAATCTGGCTGATGTGCAAAAGCACGCTTTATTGGCGTGGACGCTGCGTTATTTGACCCAAAAGGACAAACCCCTCAGCTATATCGAAACGCACTCCGGGCGTGGACTATATCACCTTGACGCGGCTGAGGCGGTTCGAACGGGTGAAGCTGTCGCCGGGATCGGGCGCGTCAGGCGCGAAGGTTGGTTTGATTCCGATCATCCAATGGCGCGGGTGCTGGATACCATACAGGCCAGTCACGGCGTGCAAGCGTATCCCGGTTCACCCCTGATTGCGGCCAACCTGTTGCGAAAACAGGATAGCCTGCATTTCGCCGAGCTGCATCCGCAGGAACATACGGCACTTTCACTGGCGCTGTCTCCTTTCGGGGCGAAGGTCTATCGGCAGGATGGGCTTGAGTTGGCCCAATCGTTGCTGCCTCCGACCCCGAGGCGGGGAATGGTGCTGATCGATCCAAGTTATGAAGTGAAAGCCGAGTATGACCGCTTTCCCGGGGTGATCGCGAAGCTGCACCGCAAATGGAATGTGGGTGTGATCGCACTTTGGTATCCAATCCTGACGGACGCACGTCACAAGGCTATGATTTCGTCTCTGAAATCCGCTGGATATCCCAAAACGATTTGCCATGAGGTCAGGTTCCCTCCGGCGCGGGAAGGTCATCGCATGGTCGGATCAGGTATGTTCATGTTGAATGCGCCCTTCGGGATCGAAGACGAAACGCGCCGCTTGTCGGAGCTGTTCGCTCAGCTTTGAAAAGCAAGAATTAAACAGGGAAAGCTCCCGCTCCGTTTGCCTGCATCAAAGATGCCGTCAAACGCGTTGGGCCCGGCAGCGCGCCAGAGGCGCGCTGCCGGGCCCAAAACCCAAGAAGGGTCGGCGAAGCCGGGCCGCCGCGGGTGCGGGAGCCATTCGCCTTACCCTTCAATCAGGTCAGGTCTTTGTAGCTGATCTCGCGTGTATCTGCTCCCGGACCAGCCTTTTCACGACGCATGATCAGGCGGTTCAGCGCGTGGATATAGGCTTTGGCCGACGCAACCACCGTATCTGTATTTGCAGACTGACCGGTGGCGATCATACCATCCTCTTCCAGACGGACCGAAACCGTGGCTTGCGCGTCCGTACCTTCGGTTACCGCGTGCACCTGATACAGTTGCAGCCGCGCAGTGTTGGGATAGATCGCCCGGATCGCCCGGAAGGTTGCGTCGACTGGGCCGTCACCGTTTTCCGTGGCGATCCTGTCTGCACCCTCTACTTCCAGCTCGACCGTCGCTTCGGCCTGACCTCCGGTACCGCAGGTCACTTTCATCGACACCAGTTGCAGGTGATCGTCCGCTTCGTCGTCGACGCTCATTAACGCGATGAGGTCATCGTCAAAGACTTCTTTCTTGCGGTCGGCCAGATCCTTGAAGCGCACAAAAATGTCTTTGAGCTGGTTGTCACCAACCTCATACCCCAGCGTTTCGAGCTTATCGCGCAGCGCAGCGCGGCCCGAATGCTTGCCCAGCGGCAAAGAGGTGCCAGAGAGCCCAATGTCTTCAGGGCGCATGATCTCGAAGTTTTCGCGGTTCTTCAGCATGCCATCCTGATGGATGCCGCTTTCATGGGCAAATGCGTTCTTTCCAACGATGGCCTTGTTGAACTGCACCGGAAATCCGGCCACGGTCGCGACCCGGCGTGAAATATGCATGATCTTGGTGGTGTCGATGCCAGTATGCCACGGCATGATGTCGTTGCGTGTGCGCAACGCCATCACAACTTCTTCCAGCGCGGTGTTGCCTGCGCGTTCACCCAACCCGTTTATGGTGCATTCGATCTGACGCGCACCACCTGCGACCGCTGCCAGAGAGTTCGCTGTCGCCATGCCAAGGTCGTTGTGGCAGTGGGTGGCAAAGATTACCTCATCCGCGCCGGGAACCGTCTCGATCAGGCGCTTGATCAGATCTGCAGACTCGACCGGGGCAGTATAACCGACAGTATCGGGGATATTGATCGTGGTGGCGCCAGCCTTGATTGCAATCTCGATCACACGGCACAAATAATCCCATTCGGTCCGGGTCGCATCCATCGGCGACCACTGCACGTTTTCGCAAAGGTTGCGCGCGTGGCTGACCGTTTCGTGGATCTTGTCGGCCATCTCGTCTTGCGTCAGATTTGGTATCGCCCGGTGCAGCGGAGAGGTGCCTATGAAGGTGTGAATACGGTTCTTCTCGGCGTTTTTCACGGCCTCCCAACATCGGTCGATATCGGCGAAATTGGCGCGGGCCAGACCACAGATGCGGCTGTTCTTCGACCGCTCGGCAATCTCGGACACCGCTTTGAAGTCGCCTTCCGATGCAATGGGGAATCCGGCTTCGATGATGTCGACGCCCATCTCATCCAGAAGCTCGGCAATTTCGAGCTTTTCGTTGTGGGTCATGGTCGCGCCGGGGCTCTGCTCGCCGTCGCGCAAGGTGGTGTCGAAGATCACGACGCGGTCTTGGTCGGTCACGTTTGTCATGGGGTTCTCTTTCTTCTTCTGTCCTAAAGCCTCTTGGCGCGCGGGCGTCCTCCTCTGAGCGGGCGCGCCGGATGGCACGCTCAGAGGCGGATTAGGATCAGTAGACCACGCAGCAACGCGCCGCTGGGTGCGGCGTTTGCAAAAGCGATATCTGCGCGGTTGATCATGGGGATCAGCTTATACAGGGCGCGCGGCGAATGAAAAGCGGGAAATTTACGGGGGAACAAAAATGACGGTGGAGTTGAAGCGATGAAGCTTCCGGCTAACTTCTCGAGCATGAAAACAGCATTAATCATCGGAGCTTCTGGCGGTATCGGGCGCGCTTTGAATGACCACCTGACAACGGATGGTGTCAAAGTCACCCGACTGGCCAGATCAACGGATGGGTTTGACCTGACCGACCCGGATGGCGCAGAGCGTATGCTGGCGTCCCTTTCTGATCCGTTTGATCTGATCCTGGTAGCCTCAGGGGCGCTTGAGATTAACGGTATGGGTCCGGAAAAATCTATGCGCACCTTGTCCGCGAAGGCGATGATGGACCAGTTTGCACTGAACGCAGTTGGCCCGGCCTTGGTGTTGAAGCACGTGCACCGCCTGCTGCCACGCGACCGCAGATCGGTGATCGCCGTGCTGTCGGCCCGGGTTGGTTCAATCGGGGACAACCGGCTGGGTGGGTGGGTCAGTTATCGTGCGGCCAAGGCGGCTGTGAATCAGATAGTACATACGGCTGCCATCGAATTGGCGCGCACGCACAAACAGGCCATATGTGTCGCTTTGCACCCCGGAACAGTCAAAACGGCCTTTACCGAAAAGTACCTTGCCCGCCACCCGGCTGTTGAACCCAATGAGGCCGCAGCCAATCTGCTGTCCGTAATCAATGGACTCACCCCAGCTGACTCGGGCAGTTTTTACGATTGGGCTGGTAAGCGCGTGCCTTGGTAGGGCTGATTTAGCCGTCGTTTATATCCGGGTCTGTCGCGTCAGGGGCGGGCGCGTCGGGGCTAGAGTCTGGCTCAGTGGTTTCAGCACCCGCAGCGGGGGTTTCGGGGGCAGTCTCTGTTTCGGTCGCCAGCGTGTCATTTTCCCAGACGCCGGTCTCAACCTCGCCGCCCGCGAAACGCATCGTGCCGTCACCATGGCGTTTGTTTTCCAGGAAATTGCCCTCATAGACATCCCCGGTCTCATAGGTGGCGGTTCCAAAGCCAGTGATCTTGCCGTCGGCCCAGTCGCCTGTGTAGCTGTACCCGCCCGGTCGGGTCAGTGTTCCCTTGCCGTGACGCTTGCCATTCAGAAAATCGCCTTCGTAAATGATCCCGTCCGGAAACGTAGCCTTGCCCTTACCCTGCCGGACGCCGTCTTCCCAATCGCCATCATAGCGATAGCCATTTGCAAAGGTCAGAATACCTTTGCCGTCGAAGCGCGCGTTTTTGAACTGGCCCGTATAAGCCGTTCCGTTGGGATAGGTTGCCGTGCCGGTGCCCTCAAAAATCCCGGCGATCCAGTTGCCGTCGTAAACTGATCCGTCGGGGTATGTCGTTTGCCCCTTGCCATGAGGCAGGTCATCCAGAAAGTCGCCGATATAGACCGAACCATCGGGATAGAGCATCTCACCCAGGCCCTCAATCTGGCCCTTTTGCCAGGCACCTGTGTACGCAAACCCGTCGCTGCCCTTGTAGGTGCCCTGACCATGGCGCTGGTCGTCAGAATAGTCGCCTTCATAGGTCGCACCGTTGGCATAGATGGACTTGCCTTTGCCCTGTCGGCGATTTTCGACCATTTCGCCTTCGTAGACATCTCCGTTTGGTTGAACCAAACGGCCTGTTCCGGCCATCTGGTCGTTGGCCCAGGACCCAGCATAAGTCATGCCGTCGACCCAGACCTGACTGCCCTGACCATGCCGTTGCCCGCCATTCAAGTCGCCCTCATAGGTACTTCCATCGGCGTAGGTGATCTTGGCGCTGCCGGTTTTCTGGCCGTTTACCCAGTCGCCCTCATAAACCGAGCCATCCGGGCCGGTCAGCACGCCGTGACCGTGATATCTGGCGTCCTTGAAGCCGCCCTCGTATCGCGAGCCGTTGGAATATGTCGCGATACCGGTACCGTTTATCGTGCCGTTGGCCCACTCGCCCTCATAGGACTGGCCATCAGAATAGACGATTTTGCCGCGCCCTTCTGGTTGGCCCTTGGTGAATGTCCCTTCATAGACAGAGCCATTGGCGTAGCGCGCGGTGCCTTGTCCTTGAATCTCGCCCTCGACCCATTGACCGGAATATTCAAAACCGTTCGGCAGGCGGTAAGTGCCGGTACCATGGCGCAGCCCGTTTTCGAACGTGCCCTCGTAGACACCTCCGACATCATCATCAGCGATGACAATCTGACCGTCCTGTTGGGCGATAGCAAAAGACGCCAGCATTGTAAGCGTTGCAGCGGTAAGGGATGTGCGGATCGCTTTCATTTTTGTACCTGCCTGCGGTGTTTGTGTTGGCGCAAAACTAAGATACCGCCGAGGGCAGAGCAACGGCTTTTGGCGCATTTGCCTTTCACTCGCGGTGTGATCTGCTAAATCCCTGAAAGACATGAGGGCAAGAGGGCAAAAATGGCCGATCGTTTCCGCATCACTCTGGCGCAATTGAACCCAACGGTTGGGGATATCGACGGTAATGCCGCCAAGGCTGCTGCAGCCTGGCAGCAAGGGCGCGCGGCGCAGGCTGATCTTGTGGCGCTGCCCGAGATGTTCATAACCGGCTACAATACCCAGGATCTGGTGATGAAGCCCGCGTTTCATCGGGCCGCGATGAATGCGGTGCAGGCGTTGGCTGAAGACTGTGCCGACGGCCCGGCGTTGGCCATCGGCGGTCCTTGGGTTGAAGATGGGAAGCTTTATAACGCCTACCTGATCCTCAAAGGTGGGCGGATTGTCAGCAAAGTTCTTAAACATCATTTGCCCAATGAGACCGTCTTTGATGAAGTACGCCTTTATGATGCGGGTCCTATGGGCGGCCCTTATGCGGTTGGAAATGTCCGTATTGGTAGCCCGATTTGCGAGGATGGCTGGCACGAGGATGTCGCCGAGACACTGGAAGAAACCGGGGCCGAGTTTCTGCTGATCCCCAACGGCTCGCCCTATTTTCGAAACAAATACGATATCCGGTTGAACCACATGGTGGCTCGCACGGTCGAAACGGGTCTGCCGGTAATCTACCTGAACATGGTCGGCGGGCAGGATGATCAGGTTTTCGACGGTGCTACGTTTGGATTGAACCCGGGTGGAGAGCTTGCGTTCCGCATGCCCGTCTTCGATGAGGCCGTCAGCCATATCGATCTGTCGCGCCAAGATGACGGATGGCGTATTGTGGCTGGTGAAGTCGTGCCGCAACCCGACGAATGGGAGCAGGATTATCGCGCGATGGTGCAATCTCTGCGCGATTACATGGGTAAGACGGGGTTTGGCAAAGCTGTGCTGGGGTTGTCGGGTGGCGTCGACTCGGCGCTGGTGGCCGCAATAGCCGTGGATGCGATCGGTGCGGAAAATGTACGCTGCGTAATGCTGCCTTCGGAATATACAAGCCAAAGTTCTTTGGATGATGCCGAAGCCGTCGCCAAGGCGCTGGGCGTGCACTACGACTTTGTGCCGATCTCTGAGGGACGCGCAGCGGTAACCAACACTTTGGCTCCTCTTTTTGCGGGGCTGAATGAGGACCTGACCGAAGAAAATGTCCAGTCTCGCCTGCGCGGTCTTCTGCTAATGGCGATCTCGAACAAGTTTGGCGAGATGCTGCTGACCACCGGCAACAAGTCCGAGGTCGCAGTCGGCTACGCCACTATCTATGGTGACATGAACGGTGGCTATAACCCGATCAAGGATCTGTACAAAACCCGCGTGTTCGAGACCTGCCGCTGGCGCAACGCCAATCATCGCGATTGGATGATGGGTCTCGAGGGTGAGGTCATACGCCCTTCGGTGATCGACAAGCCGCCAAGTGCTGAATTGCGTGAAGACCAGAAAGACAGCGACAGCCTGCCGGACTACCCCGTTCTCGATGCGATTCTTGATATTTTGGTGGATCAGGATGGCTCAATCGCCGACTGCGTTGCAGCCGGATTTGACGAGGCCGAGGCCCGGCGGGTCGAACATCTGATTTACATTAGTGAATACAAGCGCTTCCAGTCCGCGCCTGGCACACGGTTGACGCCACGGGCCTTCTGGCTGGATCGTCGCTATCCGATTGTAAATCGCTGGCGGGATAGAACGTAAGCACCGCTCTGGTTGAAGAATTTACCATTGTTTCGAAAGTGCATGGTAATGCGGATTTCTGCGGCAGTTTGTTTATCCATTTCAGCCAGTTGTGCGGTGAAAAGACTATGTTTCGCTTGTACGCGCGTCCTTTTTTTGCCACATTTACGACAGGGGTCTGCCTCATATGGGGCGGATGTGACGCAATCCGGTAGGTTGTCCTGCCATTTTCAGAGCCGATGACCGGGATTGTGGAACTGGGAAAAGGCATCCGTGTTTGGGATGTCAGTAAAGGTATTGGTGGTCAAATGACGAATGGATACGATAAGCCGCTTCATTCTCCGTTGCAGTTGAAGCCTATGGAATCAGCGCCGCGCAAGTTGGATGAACAGGCGCTGGATGCTGCGATTGCAGACATTATGAGCCAGGAAGAGCCGACGCCCGACGCGGTGGCAGGCCCGGTTCCGTTGCGATCGGAATTTCCGGTGTTGCAGCCACAGGAATCGCTTGCATCAAAGTCCGATCCCAAGCTCAGCACGGTACTGCGCCAGAAATGGGCGCAACTTTCCGGGGCGGCGTAATCTGAACGCATCTGCGCGGTGTAATTCGCCGCGCATTGGCCAATTGGCCACAGGTTCCGGCAATTGCCCGGGACCAATCGTTTTCTACATTGCCAGTGAAATCGCCTTCAGGCTGGATGTCGCTCCGATGAACGAGCACCGAGCGGTTAATGCCAGGCCCCACACCGACACCCGTCGAATCTGATCTCACACTTCCCAAACACGTAGATGTTGTCGTCATAGGTGGTGGAATCATCGGGGCTTCGGCTGCCTTCGAGCTTGCTGAGCGAGGTGTTTCCGTTCTGTTGTGCGAGAAGGGCCGGATTGCGGGCGAACAAAGCTCGCGCAATTGGGGCTGGGTGCGCCTTGGGACACGTGATCCGCGCGAGATCCCCCTGATGCAAGAGGCGCTTCTAATCTGGCAAGGGCTGGATGCGCGATTGGGACGCGCCACAGGCTATGTTCAATCAGGAATCGTGTTTGGCGCATCTGGCGCACGAGACGATGAAAACCTGACGCGATGGCTGGACCATGTTGAAGGGCTGCAAACAGGTGCTCGCATGGTATCCGGCCCTGAACTGGACGGGTTGCTGTCGGATAACAGTATGAAACTGCGCTCAGCGCTTTACCTGCCGCAGGACGGGCGCGCCGAGCCGCAATGGGCGGCCCCCGCAATCGCCGAGGCGGCGCGCGACCGTGGTGCCGCGATCATGACGCAATGCGCGGTGCGAAGTGTCGATGTTGCTGCGGGCCGGATCGCAGGTGTTTTCACCGAACGCGGCCGCGTAAGGTGTAGTCAAGTCGTACTTGCAGGCGGAGCCTGGTCTCGGCTGTTTGCGGGGAACGCGGGAATCGCTCTGCCACAGCTCAAAGTGCTCAATACGGTCATGCGGACCTCTCCGGTTGCAGCAGGGCCAGAGGTGTCGCTTTGGAGTGATGATTTTGCCATTCGAAAGCGCTCGGACGGGGGATACACCATAGCTTCGGGTCACGAGAATACAGTGGATATCGTTCCTGACAGTTTCCGACTCGGGTTGCAGTTTCTGCCCGCATTCCGGCAAGAGTGGCGGTCCTTAAGGTTTCGCCTTTCGAGACGCTGGATGGTCGAGGCGAATGAAGACCGAAGCTGGCTGCCGACCGATGTGACACCGTTTGAACATTGCCGAGTACTCGACCCGGAACCTTCCCAGAAAGTGTTGCGAAGAGCGTGGGCCAACGCCCGCAAGGCGTTGCCTGCGCTTGATAGTGCGGAGATCGTGCAAAGCTGGGCCGGCCTGATCGATGTGACCCCGGATGCGATCCCGGTCATCTCGAAAGTGGACGCGGTGCAGGGCCTGCATATTGCGACCGGTTTCTCTGGCCACGGTTTTGGCATCGGTCCTGCCGCCGGTCGATTAGTGGCGGACCTTGTTACGGAAAGCACGCCTTGCGTTGATCCGACCGCCTTTCGCCTGTCCCGTTTCACGGATGGGTCAAAAGTGCGGCCGGATGCTGGTTTTTAGCCTCTAACCCATCATTTGATAGCTGACCGGCACGAACCGGAACCCGTCGCCACGGGATTCGACATACCCAGCGGCCGGGAAAGGCATGTGATAGCCGATCATAGGCACTTTGTCCGCAGCCAACATGCCCAGCACATTCCGGCGCGATTCCGTTGCAGCGGCTTTGTCCATGTCGAATCGCACTTCCCATTCAGGATGTGCAAATGACCAGACATAGTGATTTGCAAGATCCGCCGTCAGGACCAGACGCTGACCGTTACTTTCTAGGTGATAGACCATATGGCCCGGAGTATGACCAAACGCTGCCATACCGGTGACGCCGGATGCGACTTCACCACCATCCCCGATAAAGGTCATCTTCTCTGCCATCGGGGTGACTTTGGCTGCAACCATATCACCCACTCGGTTGCCCGCGTCTTGCGCTGACCAAAAGTCGTATTCGGGTGCTGCTGTTACATAACGCGCATTGGCAAAAGTCGCGGCATCATTGGTTGTCATACCACCGATATGATCGGGATGCATGTGGGTAATGACCACCACATCGATCTGATCAGGCGTTACGCCGGCATCGGCCAACGCGGCCTGAATTCCACCTTGGCCAAGCCCAGTATCAAACAAGATCATCTCGGACCCAGTATTAACCAGCGTTGGTGTGAAGAAGAACTGCGCAACATCTGACGAGATGAAGTTGTCAGCCGATACACGGGCGAAATCTTCATCCGAGGCGCCGCCGCCGAAAATGTCTTGCGCACCATCACGAGGCAGGCTGCCATCCAACAAGGTGGTGACGGTGAAATCGCCCAGTTGAAACGATTTTGCTATTGTAGAGTTGGCTTTGGTCTCGGTACCTGCGGCCAGAACAGGCGAAGTAGCTGCCGCAAGCGGCAGAGCCGCAACCGTTCCAAGCGCCGCCCGGCGAGTCAATCTGATGGTCATGGTCGTTCTCCCTGTCAGAGCATGTTTGACTGAATTAGGTCAGTCTGGGCCTGTGGCCATACTATGGCACTGTTATATGGGCTGCATGGTTGAACATTACGTGTTAATTTTTGTTCATGCCGCGATCTGCGAATAAAACTGTACCCACCGGGCAAAACGTTGCTCATTTTCTGGCGAGCATTCAGCCGACCCGCAAGGCGGATGAGGCGCACGTGCTGGATAGGCTGTTTCGTGAAACCACAGGTTATACGCCAGTAATGTGGGGCCCGTCGATCATTGGCTATGGTCGATATCATTATCGCTATGCGTCAGGGCGCGAGGGCGACTTTCTCGCAACTGGGTTCTCTCCGCGCAAGGCGGCGCATTCCATCTATATCATGCCCGGGTATGCTGAATTCGGAGATATCTTATCAAGACTGGGCAAGCACAAGCTGGGTAAATCCTGCCTCTATATGAATAAGCTACCGGATATCGATTTCGACGTGCTTCGTGAACTCATCAAAGCCGGGCTCGAACGCTTAGATGGCATTTGGCCGGTTGAACCGACCTGAAAGCCCCTGCTGGACAAAATCGCGCCCATGTGAGATGAGCCGCGCCAACAGGAGACTTCCATGACCACGACCCGTTTTGCCCCGTCGCCCACCGGTTACATCCATGTGGGCAACCTGCGCACCGCCCTGATGAACTATCTGATCGCCCGCAAGGCTGGCGGTACGTTCATTCTGCGCATTGATGACACCGATCCCGAGCGGTCTAAGGAAGAATATGTCGACGCGATCAAGCAGGATCTGGAGTGGTTGGGCCTGCATTGGGACCGGGTTGAGCGACAGTCGGAGCGTCTGGACCGCTACGCCGAGGCCGCCGACAAGCTGCGCGAGATGGGCCGGTTTTATGAGGCGTTCGAAACGCCGACCGAGCTGGACCTGAAGCGCAAGAAACAGCTGAACATGGGCAAGCCGCCGGTCTATGATCGTGCGGCGTTGAATCTGTCGGATGCCGAGAAAGAAGCCCTGCGTGCCGAACGCGGCAACGGCGTCTGGCGGTTCAAGCTGAACCACGAGCGGATCGAATGGAACGATGGCATTCTGGGCGATATCTCGATTGATGCGGCCTCGGTCTCTGATCCGGTGCTGATCCGAGGAGATGGTCAGGTTCTCTACACGATTGCCTCTGTGGTCGATGACACCGAAATGGGCGTAACCGATGTCGTGCGCGGCTCGGACCATGTCACCAACACCGCAACGCAGATTCAGATCATCGAGGCCTTGGGCGGGACCTGTCCGCGTTTTGCGCACCACTCGTTGCTGACTGGCCCGCAGGGAGAGGCGTTGTCGAAACGCTTGGGCACTCTGGCCTTGCGCGATCTGCGAGAGCAGGGCGTGCAGCCAATGGCCTTACTGAGCCTGATGGCGCGTCTGGGGTCGTCAGATCCGGTTGAGTTGCGCTCGGATATGTCAGAGTTGATCGACGGCTTTGATGTTACACGCTTCGGTGCGGCCCCAACCAAGTTCGACGTGCAGGACCTGTTCCCGCTGACTGCGAAGCATCTACAATCGCTGCCGCTGACCGATGTGGCCGATGCCGTTGCTAAAGCAGGTGTACCTGCTGAACTGGCCGAGCCTTTCTGGACCATGGCGCGCGAAAACATCACGACGCTGAGCGATCTGGAGGGATGGTGGGAATTGTGCCGTGATGGGGCCGAACCCCTGATCGCTGACGAGGACCGTGAGTTCATTGCTCAGGCTGTCTCGTTGCTGCCCGAAGGCCCATTCGATGGGGAAACTTGGGGCACATGGACCAAGGCCGTGAAAGAGGCCACAGGCCGCAAGGGCAAAGGCCTGTTCATGCCGCTGCGCAAAGCGCTGACGGGGATGGAGCGCGGGCCCGAAATGGCGACCTTGCTGCCGCTGTTGCAGGTGATCCGCGCTCGCGGCTGACTTCAGGGTCAGTGCTTAGAATACGAAGGAGGCAGGTAAATCACCTGCCTTTCTTTGTTCTCCGGGTCGCAAAACTTGCGCCGAAACGCGTTGCAGGCGGTCATCCACGAATTCGGTCTCGGCCTGCTTCAATTGTTGGTGACGGGGATAACGGGGCTCGGCGCGGTCGTTCAAAATCGGAGCATCCCAACCATCGGTTGTTGCAAAGAAGCGATCGGCGCCCTCTGGTCCAAAAGCCCGCAGATACCCTTGCACGACAACATCAATATAGCTGAGCAATAGGGGATGGTGATTGCTGGGCGCGGTGTGTCGATCATGCGGGACTGCGTAGACAGCGATTTCCACCTCTTGCGTCAGAGTGTGCGTGACCGACCGTGTGGCTGGAACGCGGTCATAGGCCCATTCTCTTTCATCCAACGCGGCCCAGTCGTTTTTAGGAACATGGGCGATCATACCATCGATCTCGGAATCAGCATCCGGCACAGCGGTCAAAAACGCCACCGGGCGCAGATCCGTGTGCCGCCATGCGCGTCGCCAACCTTTCAGTCGCGCTGGGCGCGGGTCGGGGAAATCATGCGTCGACAGGTTCACGAGGCTGCCATAGCCGAAGAAATAAGGGTCTGCCATGCGGGTCGCGTCCTTCTTTGACGATTGATGTATGTCAAACAGTCTTTTTACGAGACATGCAATAAAGCTTCACCTTGAGATTCGGGAGGCCCTAATGCGGATTACCAAACGGACGAATATCGCGGTGCGTGTTTTGATGTATTGCGCCGCACATCAGGAACGGCTGGTCACGAAGGCCGAGATCGCCGATGTCTGTAATATTTCAGAAAACCATCTGGCACAGGTGATCAACCAACTGAGCCAGCTAGACTATCTCAGCACACAACGCGGCCGCAATGGCGGCATGACGCTGGCACGCCCGGCGGATCAGATCCGGGTCGGGTCCGTGTTTCGCCATGTCGAAGGCGGGTTGCCGATTGCCGAGTGTTTTGCGGATGCTGACAACACCTGCCCACTGACCGATGCCTGCCGCCTCCGGTTGGCGCTGCAAGATGCGGCTGAGGTGTTTTATGCGTCGCTGGACGAAATCACGCTCGATGCGTTGGTTTGCGACAATGACCAATTGCTGAAAATATTGCAGCCTGTCGCTTGTATGCGCTGAACTCAGTCGCTGGCGCGCAGTATACGCGCAGGGCGTACTGAAAGCGGGCGCAGGGCAAAGACCATCCCCGCGCCTAAGGTAACGCCAACACCGGCGATGACGATCCCAAGCGCGGATGGCCAGATGACCGCGAACTCTGTGTCGAATATATAAGTAGCCACGGCCCAACCGCCCAGAATTCCGGTCAGCAAAGCAACGCAACCTGCGGCTGCTCCCAAAAGGATTGCCCGCAGGGCAAAGCTGCGCAATATGCGCCCACGGTTGGCACCCAGAGTCTTGAGGATCGCTGCCTCGTACCTACGCGCCGGTTCGCCCGCTGCCGCCGCACCGACCAACACTAAAAACCCGGTCAACAGAGAAACCCCTGCGCCATATGACGTGGCTGCTGCAAGCCCTGCCAACAGGCCTGATACCCGGTCGATGGCGTCTCTGACCCGGACTGCCGTGATGTTGGGGAATTGACCGGCCAAATCACGCAGAATGGCGGCCTCGGCCTGTTCTTCGGCATAAACGGTAGCGATGAAGCTATGCGGGGCACCAGCCAATGCAGAGGGGTTCATCGACATGACAAAACCCATTCCTGCAGTAGAGAAATCAACCTCACGCAGCGATGTGAGTTCAGCTGTGATATCGCGGCCCAGGATATTAACGGTCAGCTCATCGCCCAGTTTCAGGCCCATCTCGTCGGCCTCTTCTGCGGCAAAGCTGACTTGCGGTGGGCCGCTGTAGTCCTCTGGCCACCAAACCCCGTCAGTCACGCGGGCATTCCGTGGGGGGCGGGCAGAGTAGGTTACGCCCCGGTCGCCGTCCAGAACCCAGTGATCGCCTGCAATCTCGTGCGCGGGTCGCCCATTGATTTTGGTAATGATCCCACGCATCATAGGAGCGCTTTCTACCCGACTGACGGCAGGGTCAGTGTCGAGACGTTCGCTGAACCCGGGCATCTGATCCTTCTGGATATCGACGAAGAAATACGAGGGTGCGACCTCAGGCAAGTTGCCCGAAATCGCATTGCGTAGCGTGCCGTCGATCTGCCCCACCGCCGCAAGGATCGAAAGGCCGAGCCCAAGGGACAGGACCACCGATGCTGCGCCTTCGCGTGGGTCAGAGATTGCGGACAACGCCCACCGCAGGGCTGGACGCCCTCTGGCCCAAGGAGCGCCCGCGCGGGCCAATTTGCGAATGGCAATGGCAGAAAGGGTCAGCAAAGTGAGCGCCCCCGCCAGACCTGCGCTTGTCCAGAGGGTCAACCGGGTTGAACCGCTGAACCAAGCGGCGGCTCCGATCAGTACGGCCAGGCCAATTGCAGTCGCAATTACATAGATCAAGCGCGGGAAGCTGCTTGCCGAAGTCAGCGCATCCCGGAACAATGTTGCCGCACGCACCTCCTCGGTTCTGGCCAGAGGCCAAAGCGTAAACAGGAACGCGGTTAGCACACCATAAAGTGCGGCCTCGAACAGGGGCTGCGGATATAGCGAGAATACAGCAGGGATCGGCAGTTGGGTTTCGATAACCGGTGCCAGCAACATTGGAAGCGCCGCGCCCAGGGTCAAACCCATGACGATACCAACGCCTGAAAGAACGGCGATCTGGATCATGTATGTCTGAAAGATTGTGGCCCGATCAGCGCCCAAAGTCCGCAATGTCGCAATGGTTTCCGTTTTCTGGGACAGATAGGCGCGCACGGCAGCCGATACGCCGATCCCCCCAACCGCCAATCCGGATAGACCAACCAGCACCAGAAACGCGCTGAGGCGCCCTACAAACTCGGATATCCCCGGCGCACCATTGCGGGCATCAGTCCAGCGCATGCCGGTTCCCTCGAAGGCCTGCCTGGCCTGCTGCGACAGCGCCTCCAACTCGGCGGTTTGCGGCAAGTTCATCCTGTATTTGGTGGAAAACAAAGTACCCGGAGCCAGCAGGCCCGATGATTGCAAATCCTCGGTTCGAACCAACGTGCGCGGTCCCAGCGAGAACCCATCTGCCGCACCATCCGGTTCGTGTTCCAGCGAGGCCATCAAAACGAACCTCTGCGTGCCGAGATCAAATTGGTCCCCAATCGCAAGGTTCAGGCGGTCAATCAGGGACGGAGCCATCACGGCGCCGGGCAGACCATTGGCGCCCGCCAAGGCCTCGGGCAAAGAAACTGCGGGTTCCAGAGCCACCGATCCCAACAGCGGATAGGCCCCGTCCACGGCCTTCACCTGAGTTAACGCCCGTTGCGCGCCTGCGCCATCACCCGTGACGGCCATGGACCTGAAATCGACGACCTCCGACACTGCTTGCGCGGTGTCCGCCATCCAGTCACGTTCCTCATCGTTTGCAAAGCGATAGGTGAACTCCAGCTGGGCATCGCCGCCTAAGAGCGACGCGCCCTCTTGTTGCAATCCGGTCTGAATGGCTTGGCGCACCATGCCAACCGCAGCAATTGCTGCAACACCCAAAGCCAGGCAGGCCAGAAACACCCGAAACCCGCGCAACCCACCGCGCAGTTCGCGCCGGGCCAGGCGACCGGCCAGACGCAGGCTCATTCGGCGGCCTCACGCTGGGATTCCTCGGCGATACGCCCATCGCGCAAGCGCACAACGCGGTCGCATTTCTGAGCCAGCGTATGGCTGTGCGTGACCAGTACCAGAGTTGCCTCGTGACGGTCCCGCAGTCCGAATAACAGATCAATGATTGCTGAACCGTTGGTTTCATCCAGATTTCCCGTTGGTTCATCTGCCAGTAATATATGCGGGCGCGGGGCCGAAGCGCGGGCCAGCGCCACACGCTGTTGCTCGCCGCCTGACAACTGCGCCGGGTAGTGATCGATACGATGTGAAAGGCCCACGGCCTCCAACTCGGCCGCGGCGCGCTGGAATGCATCTTTGTGTCCCGCGAGTTCTAACGGGGTCGCCACGTTCTCAAGCGCGGTCATCGTCGGAATCAAGTGGAAATTCTGAAACACTACGCCCATGGCATCTCTTCTGAACCGTGCCAGCGCATCCTCGCTCATTTTCGTCAAATCTTGGCCCAATGCGGTAACGCGTCCACCAGTTGCCTGTTCTAAGCCGCCCATTAGCATCAGTAGCGAAGACTTTCCGGAACCAGAGGGACCGATCAGCCCCAGAGTTTCACCCTTGCTCACAGTCAAAGTGATGTCGTGCAGGATATCCACTCTTCCGGCATTGCCATCCAGCGATAATGCGGCATCTTGGAGGGTGAGAACGGGTGTCGTCATCGATCAGGCCATCAAGAGGGGTACAGTCCATTGGGATATGGCGCGATACAGAAGCTGCGCAAGGGTTTGATGTCAGGCGTGTTCATCTGTTGCGGATTTGCCGCGACGGCTGAGCCGGTGGTGATTGCGGCGCTCGGAGATTCCCTGACACAAGGATATGGACTTCCGCAACAAGACGGGTTTGTGCCGCAACTGCAACGCTGGTTGCAGGAGGAAGGGGCGGATATTCAGCTTATCAACGCCGGTGTTTCCGGGGATACGACCGCAGGAGGAGCCTCCCGCGTTGATTGGACTCTGACGCCAGAGGTCGATGGCATGATTGTAGCCCTCGGCGGCAATGATCTGTTACGCGGTATCGATCCGGATGTGTCGCGCGCCAATCTTGAGGCAATCCTGAACACCGCTGACGCTGCGAATGTCAAAGTTCTGCTGATCGGCATGCAAGCCCCCGGGAACTATGGGACGGACTACAAGCAAAGTTTCGATGCCATGTATCCGGAACTGGCGCAGCAGTATGGCGCGATCTATGCGGAAAGCTTCTTTGACGGGCTCACGACCGAGAACGATCCTGCAGCCGCGCGCCAGTTCATGCAATCTGATGGTATCCATCCAAATGCCCAAGGCGTTGCGCTGATCGTTGACGCGCTGGGACCTTTTGTACTGGCTTTAGCGGAGCGCGCTGCCGATTAGGAGGGTCCTATGCCAGGCCGGTTTTTTCTCACACGACCAATTGGCGAGATTGCTAAGTTCCTGAACGTGAAAGATAACGTAGGGCCTCAACCCCCGCGCAGGAACATTCAACCGGGTCAGGAGGTGACGGTATTGACCGGTGAAGGCTTGAAGATGATGCGTTGGGGGATGATCCCGGTCGGCAGGGTCAATGCGCGCGGACGTCCGGTGATGGAGACCATTATCAACGCTCGCTCTGAAACGGTTTTTGACAAAAGCGCATTCGAAGGTGTTGGGCGCGCAGTTATACCAGTTGATGGCTGGTACGAGTGGACCGGAGAGAAACGGCGCAAAACTGCATGGCGTATCGCAGCGAAGGATGGCATATCGCTATTATTTGCTGCAATTACGGATTGTTGGGAGGCCCCTGGTGGGCAGCGTGTGGATCAGGTCGCCGCAGTCACCTGCGAGCCAAATGCCGATGTAAAGCCGATCCACCACCGTATGGGTGTGTTGCTGGGGTCGCAGGATGTGGATAGCTGGTTACATGGATCCGAAGAAGAGGCGCAGAAGCTGATGCGCCCATGGCCAGAAGGTCGCCTGAGGATTGAACAAGCCGACGATGTGGATTGGTCGGCGGCTTAGACCACGGTCACCACGGTTCCAATCGGCACCCGGTTGTACAGATCGATTACATGCTCATTCAGCATCCGTATGCAGCCGTTCGAGGCCGCGCGACCGATGGTTTGCGGTTGTGTGGTGCCATGGATGCGGAAATAGGTGTCGACTCCGTTTTGGAACAGATACAAAGCGCGCGCGCCCAGTGGATTATCGCTCCCTCCGGGTTGGACATAGTCGTTGTCCTTGAACCGACCATAGGCCACCGGGTCGCGTTCGATCATCTCATCGGTCGGTCGCCAGGTGGGCCATTCCTTCTTTACGTCGATAGTTGCGGTTCCTGTAAACTCCAGTCCGGCTTTGCCGACGCCGCAGCCATAACGGATCGCTTTGCGGGGTTCGGTTATGTAATAAAGGTAGAAGGAACGGGGAACGACCAGCAGCTGACCGGGTAGGAATTGCTTTTTGACCCGCACGAATTGTGGCGTGGGATCATACTCGACCGCTTTCTTGGCGCTGACAACGCCCGGAAGCAGGCTGACGGCAGTACCGGCCAGAAATACGCGGCGTGTGAACATGGTGACATCCCTCAAATGACCAAAGAAATCATAACGCTAGTTTTGAAATGATAGCGGATTTGGTCAATCACCGGGGAGGAATAACCCGATTGTGATGTATTCCCTATGCCACACACGGGGCGCGGGCATAGCGGAGAGGGCGGGAAAAATCCCGCCCTTTGAATGGCTTAGGCCAGTTCGATATTGTCGGCGCTTTCGCGGCCGTCACGACCAGCGCGCAGCTCGTACGTGACCTTCTGGTTGTCGGCCAGACCGGTGAGGCCCGAACGCTCGACTGCCGAGATGTGTACGAAGATGTCTTTGCCGCCATCTTCGGGTGCGATAAAGCCATAGCCTTTGGTGGTGTTGAACCATTTTACGGTGCCTGCGGGCATATCCGTTGTCTCCTGTTTAGTGCTGCCCACGTGGATGCGGCAGCCCGGCGTCGTTGTCTGTATCGATAGACTGAGCGCCGTAGAAGGAGACTGCAGGTCGAAATAGAAAAACGTAAGCCTCTTGGATATGGCATCGGTCAGACGGTGTGGCAAGGGCGGATTGTATGGATTGTACAAGGGTTTGAGGCGGAATCGTCCGTCTTGTACAAAAATCCGCCGATGGTTCTGGTTATTAGTTAGCAGAGCTTTGATAAGGTCCGGTTATTTATCTGGCGCGTCGGAGTGGCATTCAGAATCCGTTAACCCTCGTCATGATCAAGTTACAGCATGAGCGATTATCGACGCGTCCGCATTCCCGGGGCCAAGTATTTTTTCACCGTGTCTTTGGCCGACCGGTCGTCGGATTTGCTGGTGCGAGAGGTGGCGCATTTGCGGGCCGCCTTTGCAGTGACCCAGAGGGAGCGGCCGTTCTGGTGCGATGCGCTTGTGGTGTTGCCGGATCATTTGCACGCGGTGTGGACCTTGCCGCCGGGGGATGCGGATTATTCGACACGGTGGGGTGCGATTAAGGCGCGGTTTACCATGCGGGTCAGAGAAGCAATGCGTAGGCCGGGCTTCAGCCCGGCACCCGCCCCCGAACACCTGCCCGTTGTGACATCCGGCAGATATGCCGGGCTGAAGCCCGGCCTACGGGCCGACAGACGCGAAGCGCCTGTTTGGCAACGCCGGTTTTGGGAGCACACTATTCGGGACGAACAGGATTACTGCAATCATATGGCATATTGTTGGCGGAATCCGGTGAAGCACGGGTTGGTCGAGCGCCCCACCGATTGGCCGTATTCGTCAATCCATCGCGATATTCGTGCAGGTCGGGTTGATCCGGAGTGGAGCGGTGTGGTCACCGATGGCACGTTCGGAGAGCCGTAGGTTGGGGTCTTACCCCATCATTTGAGAGGTTGGAGTTTGCAAGTGGTTTGGTGCGCGGGAACAGATCGTGCGAGTTTTCGGGTATTATCGTTGAGTGAGTGATGGGGTGAAACCCCATCCTACGCTTGCTAAGCAAGTTCAGCGTAATCCGGACGCGTCTTCAAAAACCCATTTAGGGCTACATCATCCAGCATCTCAATCATTTCGAAAGCCGAGAATACACCTAAAAGGTGATCATTCTTTTCGTTTAGTATAGTCGACTTGACTATATACCAAGCCAAACAATATGCGCACTCTTCGTCAAACAAAGAGCGCAGTAAGCTAGCCATGTCTTCGGCTTCATTGTTCCGATCTACCAGATTCGTGAGATGGACTAACATGCAAACATAGAAATAATTCTTGTTTGCCAGCTTGTTTATGGAATCCTGAAGTATCAGTTCAGTACGGACGCCTACTGCAACTTTTTCAAGAAGGCTTGCGCAGAAAAAACTCGAGCTAGAATACTCGGACTGACCTAGTCTTCCATCTACGACCGGGCGAATAGCCAAACGGTTTTTTTCTTGAAGCGCGGAATTCAGCAAAGAATTGAATGTCTGTGTGAAATTCTGTCTTTCTAGTGCTTCTTTTTGAAGCTCATTAAGCTCCTCTTGTCCTTCTAGTAGTTTGCGAGTGTCATTTCGTTCCTTTCTGACTTCTTCAAGCTCTTCACGTTGCAAGCTCACCGCAAGCACTAGCATTAGTAACGCGGTGCCGGAGAAAAGGGCGTTGGCCGCACCAAATGTGTCACCAAATGTGCCGCCTGATTGGTCTGACTGAATTGCATATATGAAATTCAGCAAGTAGGCGCAGGGCACGAACCAAAGTGCATGTTTCAACCAGAAACGAAGTTCTTTAAATCTATTCATGGTCTCGAGCTAGTATTAAATGAAAAGGGGCAGCAAACTAGCCGCCCCCATATCACCGCGCAAACTTCTTATGCTTCAACCGCTTGGGCTCCAGCGCGTCCGGTCCCAGACGGCGCTTTTTGTCCTCTTCGTAATCCTCGAAGTTGCCCTCGAACCATTCCACGTGCGCGTCGCCCTCGAAGGCCAGAATATGCGTGCAAATCCGGTCAAGGAAGAAGCGGTCGTGGGAGATCACCACGGCGCAGCCGGCGAAATCGACCAGCGCGTCTTCCAGTGCGCGCAGGGTTTCAACGTCAAGGTCGTTGGTCGGTTCGTCGAGCAGCAGGACGTTGCCGCCCTCTTTCAGCAGGCGGGCCATGTGGACGCGGTTGCGCTCACCGCCTGAGAGTAGCGAGACCTTTTTCTGCTGGTCGCCGCCCTTGAAGTTGAAAGACGAGCAATAGGCGCGGGAATTGACCTGCGCGTCGCCCAGTTGGATGATCTCGGCACCGCCGGTGATCGCCTCCCACACGGTATCGTTGTCGGCAAGGTCATCGCGGGACTGGTCGACATAGGACAGCTCGACCGTGTCGCCCAGCGTGATGGTGCCGCTGTCGGGTTGTTCCTGACCGGTGAGCATCTTGAACAGGGTCGATTTACCGGCACCGTTGGGGCCGATGACGCCGACGATGCCGCCGGGGGGCAGGGCAAAGTCCAGCCCTTCGATCAGCTGCTTGTCGCCCATGTGTTTTGACAGGCCCTCGACCTCGATCACCTTGCCACCAAGGCGCTGGCCGTTGGGGATGACGATCTGGGCGCGGGTCAGCTTTTCGCGTTCGGACTGTTCGGCCAGTTCGTTATAGGCGTTGATCCGGGCCTTGGATTTGGCCTGACGGGCCTTCTGGCCCTGACGCATCCACTCCAACTCGCGTTGCAGGGTCTTCTGCTTGGACTTGTCTTCGCGGGCTTCCTGCTCCAGCCGTTTGGCTTTTTGTTCCAGCCATGCGGAATAGTTCCCCTCGTACGGAATGCCGCGACCGCGGTCGAGTTCGAGGATCCAGCCGGTGATGTCGTCCAGGAAATACCGGTCGTGGGTGACGATGAGGATGGTGCCCTTGTAGTCGATCAGGTGCTGTTGCAGCCACGCGATGGTCTCGGCGTCCAGGTGGTTGGTCGGTTCGTCGAGCAGCAGCATGTCGGGCGCTTCCAGCAGCAGCTTGCAAAGCGCCACACGGCGTTTCTCACCGCCCGAAAGGTTGGCGATGTTGGCATCGTCTGGCGGGCAGCGCAGCGCTTCCATCGAGACATCGATCTGACTGTCGAGGTCCCACAGGTTTTCCGCGTCGATCGCATCCTGCAGGGTAGTCATTTCCTCCATCAACTCGTCCGAGTAGTTCTCGGCGATCTCCATGGCAATCTCGTTGAACCGGTCGACCTTGGCCTTTTTCGCGGCCACGCCCAGCATGACGTTCTCGCGGACGGTCAGCGATTCATCCAGTTGCGGCTCCTGCGGCAGATAGCCGACCTTGGCGCCTTCGGCCGCCCAAGCCTCACCGGTGAAATCGGTGTCGAGGCCCGCCATGATCTTCATCAGCGTCGATTTACCCGCGCCGTTGACGCCCACGACACCGATTTTCACGCCGGGCAGGAAGCTCAGGTGGATGTTTTCAAAGCACTTCTTGCCACCGGGATAGGTCTTGGAGACACCCTGCATGTGGTAGACATATTGATAGGCGGCCATGTCGCGTCCTCTGGGTCGGGGAAATCAAGTTGGAACGCTGGATATCCGAGGCGAGCGGGCGGGGCAAGCTGGTGGTTTTGTGAATTTTCTGTGGTCGTTTGATCCGGTAGAACCAACACGACAAGGAGTGGTGGGGTTTTGGCAGAACTTGCGGAACTGATTGCCGGTTGGGCGCAACCGGGCCGGGTGACATGGATCGGTTTACGTCCCGGCCGCAGAGCGGAAATGGATGGGCGCAACGATGTTTGGGTCTCAGCCGATGGGCTCGACGGCGACCGCAGCCGGGCGGGCAAGCGGGCGGTGACTTTGATCCAGCAGGAACATCTGGCGGCGATTGGCTCTTATCTGGGGCAGGGATCGGTTATGCCTGAGATCCTGCGGCGCAATCTGGTGGTTTCTGGGATCAATCTGGCGGCGCTTAAGGGGCGTGAGGTGCAAGTGGGAGAGGCCATTTTACGCTTTACCGTGATCTGCGCTCCATGCAGTCGGATGGAGGAGGCGTTGGGCAAAGGCGGCTATTCTGCTGTGCGGGGGCATGGGGGATGGTGTGCCGAAGTAGTGCAACCGGGGCAAGTCAGGCTTGGCGATGTGGTGCAGCCGATTGATTGACAACACCTCTCAGTTCTGAACATCAGCAGAGGATGGAACGCAGTACCATTCCATATGCGGGGCCCGGGCAGGTCGTGGGGTTGTTCGGAGGGTCATTTGATCCTCCGCATCAAGGCCATGTGCATGTGACGCGTGAGGCGATGAAGGCGTTTGGGCTGGATCGGGTGTGGTGGCTGGTGTCGCCGGGCAATCCGTTGAAGGAGCGGGGGCCTGCGCCTTTGGCGCGGCGGATGGCGGCGGCGCGGGATGTGATGCAGCATCCGCGCGTTGAGGTCACGGATATTGAGGCTCTGACGGGGACGCGGGCGACGGCGGATACGCTGGCGGCGTTGCGGAGGCTTTATCCTAAGGTTCGGTTCGTTTGGCTGATGGGGGCCGACAATCTGGCGCAGTTTCACCGCTGGAAAGATTGGCGACAGATCATGGACAGCGTGCCGGTGGGCGTTGTGGCGCGGCCTGGGGACCGGATTTCTGCTCGGATGTCCCCGGCGGCTCGGCTTTATGCCAAGTACCGTATCGACGGGCAGGCGCGGCATTTGCTGGGGCGGGCGGAGGCTCCGGCGTGGTGTTTTGTGAACGTGCCGATGGTTGACGTCAGTTCGACCGAGTTGCGCAATCGCGGGAATTGGAGCGATGGGGTGTTGCCCGAATGACTCCACTTGGCGCATAATCTTAATCAAGTGATTGTCTGCATTTAAGCTCTGGGATTCTAATAGACCCATGGTCGATCGAATTTCGCGTCGTTTGTTTCTGGGTGGATTAGGGGCGTCTCTGGTTCCGGGCACAGGCCTGGCCGAGGCGCCTTCGGTGTCTCTGCGCCCTGTGCTGCGTGGCCCGCAGCCCAGCGGGGCTGAGCGACTGGTTCAGGCGGCGGGGCTGAAGGGCGAGGTTGTTTTTGCCGTGGCCGACGTGGAAACCGGAACGCCGCTGGAGGTGTTCGGCGAGGGCCAAAGCCTACCACCAGCCAGCGTCGCCAAGGCGCTGACCGCGCTTTATGCGCTGGATGTGCTGGGTCCGGAGTATCGGTTCGAAACGCGCTTGATCGCGGATGGACCGGTGGAAAATGGTATTCTGAAAGGCGACCTGATCATTGCGGGTGGCGGTGATCCGCTGCTGGATACAGACGCGCTGGCCACAATGGCAGCCAGTCTGCGCAAGGCCGGGATCACCGAGGTGAAGGGCGCGTTCAAGGTCTATGATGGTGCGCTGCCCTACGTCTTCAGCATTGATCCGGGGCAGCCGGATCATCTGGGCTATAGCCCGTCGATCAGCGGGATTTCCCTGAATTTCAACCGTGTGCATTTCGAGTGGAAACGCGAGGGCGCCGGCTATGGTGTAACCATGGATGCGCGCAGCGCGAATTATACGCCTTCGGTAGATATGGCATCGATGCGAGTCGAGAGCCGCAGCCTGCCGATTTACACCTATCAGCCAAGCGCGCGACAGGATCGCTGGACCGTGGCCAAAGGCGCGCTAGGCAATGGCGGGGCACGCTGGTTGCCGGTGCGCAAGCCTGCGCTTTATGCCGGAGATGTGTTCCGCACGCTGGCACGCGTGAATGGGATCGTGCTGGGCCGGGTGCAGGTGACGCGGCAAGCACCGCAAGGGACCGAACTGGTGGTGCATCAGAGCGATCCGTTGGAAAGCATCCTGAAGGGGATGCTGAGATATTCGACCAATATAACCGCCGAAATGGTGGGTTTGGCGGCCACCAAGGCGCGCGGGGTTGCGCCGCAGAGCCTTGAGGACTCGGCCGCAGAAATGAACCTATGGGCGGCAGAGCGTTTTGGCGCAGATGGGATCGCGATGGTCGATCATTCCGGACTTAGCGGTTCCTCACGTATGGCCCCCTTCGGTCTGGTCAATACGCTGGTGGCGGCGGGGCAGTCAGAGGAGCTGCGGCCGTTGCTTCGGTCCTTTACGCTGGCCGACAAAAACGGGCAGCCGGTCAAGGATCATCCGATCAAGGTCGACGCAAAAACGGGTACTTTGAACTTCGTCTCGGGTCTTGGCGGTTACATGACAACGGCAGATGGAGTGGATCTGGCTTTTGCGATCTTCACCGCCGACACCGCGCACCGCGCCACGATCCCGCGTGCGTCGCGCGAGCGCCCGGACGGGGCGCGGGCCTGGAACCGACGGTCTCGCACTTTGCAGCGCAATCTGATTGAGCGGTGGGGTACGCTCTACGGTAGCTAGGTTGTATGCCGCGCCCGTGCCCCGCGTTCGATAGCGGCAGCGTGCAGGCGGTCGATGCTGAGTTCGTACCGGATTTCTTCCAGCAGGCGCAGTTCGGTCTCGGCCAATGTGCCGTCAGCGGCGGCGACGTCGCATGCAAGCGCGTAGGCGGTTTCGTTCAGGCGTTCAGGCAGGTTGTCACGGATCAGTCCGAACAGGGCATCCAGCCCGTCCACCTGCTCAAACAGATCAAACACGATCTGCGAAACGCGGCGGGTACGGTCGATGTCGTAGCCTGCAAAAACCGGCAGCATGTTGACCGCGCCTTCGATCTTGACCAGCTCGGCAGTTCGGATGTTCTCGTCCGAGGCGGAAATCGCCACCATGATCGCCACAAGGCAATCCTGCGGGGACATCGGATGTGGGGTTTGCTCGGTCATGGTGTCGTCCTGAATGAAACGTTTGTTGCCGCACGATAGGAGCGGGTGCAAGGAGGTTCAACTGGTAGTTTTGGGGTGCAATGAATGCGATCGATGAAGGTGGGTGATTTCGGCTGTGATGTAAACGTCCGTTGAGAGCTTATACCTGCCGTCGACCAGGCTTCTATTCTTTGCATGTGCTGCGCGTCGCGAACCAAGCATTTTGGACTTTCACCGCCAGCATTCCAAAGCAGAACTTCGCCAAGTTAATTGGCCATACGGAAACGACCAGGCACTAGCTAAGATGCGTTTCAGTTGGGCGTTTTTCTATGCCTTGCACCGCCGGTCATGCCCGATATTTAGCAAGCTCACTCCAGAATAATTCTACAGCATCCGAAGTGTTCTGTGACTTACGCGCTGCGCAGATGTTCCACGTAAGGTTCTGTGCCATAGACACGGGTTTCACCGTCTTTGCATGGATCAGATCCGCAAATGTGTCCGCCATCCCTCCCACGATGTAGTCCGGTTCTGCCAACAATCCGGTCAGGAGGTTGTAGTCGTCGCATTCGATATGCGGCTGTGCATTCACCTTTTCGACGGCTTCAGCACCGCCACCAAGTGCTTTTGTCAAAGCGGCTTTCCAGTGTTTGTGGAGATGCGGAGATGCAAAGGGAAAATCGAATATGCCTGCCATCGTTTGCGGGCCACGCTGATGAATCTTATGGTCGCGATGTGCCACAAACTGGATTTGTTGTTTCTCCATCACCATAATCTCGACGTTGTCAGCTTCGGGTGTGTAGGTCAGGTCACCGAGGAACATGTCGAACTTTCCCGCCTGCAACAAATCAAGCGGTCGTGCGTAGGCGCTTACCAGAATTCGGAAGCGAAGATCAGGCATCACTTGCCGCACTGATCGCAGGGCGGGCAGGATCAGGGTTCTCGTGGTCAGAGGCCCGCAACCGATCAGCAAAGTGCCCGGCCCGGTTTCGCGCAAAGCGGCCACGCGCGTTGCATACTGGTTCAGGTCTTCGCGCAGCGCCTGGGCGATTGGCAAGAACTCCTGCCCTGCGCGTGTCAGAGTGCTGTTGTTTCGGCTTCGATGAAACAAAACAAGCCCCGTATAGTCCTCGGCCTGCCCGACATAGCGGGACAATGATGCGTTGGACACACCCATCGCACGGGCAGCATTTTGGAAACTGCCGATTTCAGCCAATGTAAGAAAAGCGGTCAAAGAGTTTTCGTTCATCATGCCGTCAACCACATTTCAGGTTTTGCTCTTTAGATTTCACAATATGAAATTCCGGTAAAGCTCTGTTGCGACGCGAAAGTTTCGACCGCTATCCCTGATCGGACTTTCGATATTCCCTTCACCGGTATCGTCTTCTACGTTCGCAGAGGTAAAAATGTTCATTTTTCGATCTATTGTGGTTTCCGCCACGCTGGCTACAGCTTCGGTCTGTGCCCTGCCAGTTTTGGCCGAAACCGACCAGCCCAATATCCTTGTCATCATGGCCGACGATGTCGGCTGGGCCAGTCTGGGCAGCTATCATCAGGGTGTGAAAAGTATCAAAACCCCCAACCTTGACCAGCTTGCTGCGGATGGTATGCGCCTTACGGATTACTATGCACAGCCAAGCTGCACCGCAGGGCGATCTGCCTTTATCACCGGACAATTGCCAGTTCGGACGGGGATGCACACAGTCGGGCTGCCCGGAGATCCGGAAAAAGGTCTGAATGAAAAAGACCCTACTCTGGCCAACATCCTTAAATCTCTAGGCTACACCACCGGGCAATTTGGCAAAAATCACTTGGGCGATATGAACAAGTTTCTGCCAACTGTGAAAGGTTTCGATGAATATTGGGGCTGGCTCTACCACCTGAATGCGATGGAATACACCTCTGACCCCGATTGGCCCAAAGATCAGAAATTCAACGACACATTTGGCCCACGGAACATCATCCACGCCTATGCCACGGATACAATTGATGAAACTGTAGATCCTCGCTGGGGCCTGGTTGGAAAGCAGCGTATAATCGACGATGGCCCGGCTCCGCCCGATCGGCAAAAAACGCTCGACGATGAGGTGACGGCCCATACTCTGGACTTCATCAACCGCGCGGTCGATAGCGACACGCCCTTCTTTGTCTGGATGGCCCCGGCCCGAGCACATGTCTGGACACATCTGAGCCCCGAATACGAGGCAATGCTGGGCGACGGGCGCGGTTTGCAGGATGTCGTAATGAAAGAGCTTGACGACAACGTGGGCAAGGTCATGGCCCGTCTGGACGAACTTGGCATCTCGGACAACACTATTGTAGTCTTCACCTCGGATAACGGCCCCGAAACCATGACTTGGCCTGACGGTGGAACAACACCGTTCCGAGGCGAAAAAGGTACGACATGGGAAGGCGGCTTCCGCGTTCCTGCTATCATTCGCTGGCCCGGAAGAGTTTCCGCCGGGACCGTAAGCAACGGAATTTTTGCTGGTCTTGACTGGATGCCTACCCTCGTCGCCGCCGCCGGAGGACCTGACGATCTGCCTGGATCACTACTGAAGGGCTATGAGGGCTATCAGGTGCATCTGGATGGTTACAACCAACTGCCTTTCCTGACTGGTAAAGGTGAGAGCAACCGGGACGAGATTATCTACTATGAAGGTCCGGACCTGCAAGCGGTACGCCATGGTGATTGGAAAGCACATTTCACGATACAAACCGAAGGATGGGCAGGTCCAAAAGAGGAACTGAACGCGCCCCTGCTGTTCAACCTGCGCCGCGATCCCTATGAGAAGGCAGCTGAGGAATCGGGGATGTATACCCGTTGGATGGGCAACAAAATGTGGGCCTTTGGCCCTGCTGCCAAAATCGTCCAAAACCACCTGTCTACCTTCAAGGACTATCCTCCGCGGGGGTCGGACATAACCAACCAGGGCCATGTCGAAGAGCAGATATCGACCGAAGGTGGGATGTCGCAGTAGAAATCAAACCTCGGGGGGCATCACCTGTTGCCTCCCGATCTGTGTCAAGGATTTCATCGAGGGCCGCGAAAATCACGCTTCACCGCCTCTTTGCTATCGCACTGCCCGGTTCATCCCGCCGTCGGACAGTATACTCTGACCGTTGATATACCGGGCTGCATCGCTGGCGAGAAACACGCAAGCCTGCCCAATTTCTTCGAACGTTGCGGGCCGCTGAGCGGGGATTTCCCGGCGTGCCTGTTCGGACAGGTTCACGTTTTCGCAGAACCCCGGCAGCAGGTTGTTCATGCGAATGTTGTGCCGTGCATATCGGTCCCCGTAAAGCTTTGAGAAACTATGCAATGCTCCACGCAGCATGCTCATGGGATAGGGCGCACGTGGCTCGATTGTGTTCATGGATGAGATATTTACGAATGCACCGCCGCCTTGTTCGATCAGAATGGGCGTGACGATACGGGCGATCTTGACGACATTTAGCACATACATGTCCAGACTTTCGTGCCATAGCTCGTCGCTGAGTTCCAATAGCGGTCCGTCAAAGTCAGGATCGAAACCGACGGTTTTGATGGCTTCAGGCACCGTTCCACCGTGACCCATATTACTGACGATTGCATCAATCCGTCCATATTTGCTCATGGTGTCGTCGACCATCGCTTGCAAATCATCGACATCTAATACAGAGCCGCGACGGCCAATGCCCTCAAGTTCCTCCGCCAATTCAACCGAGCGGTTGGAAGGAGACATAAGCGAAACCTTATAGCCGGCTTTCGCCATTTCAATGGCGCAACCCCGGCCAATTCCCTGTCCTGTACCTGTCATCAAAGCAACTTTGGTAACGGGCATGGTGTGTCCTTTCTTTGGGCGCACAGTGTGTGAGGTTTATTGATTTGTGGTCAGTGTAACTGCCGGGAACAAAGCAGACCTATCGAGTTTTTGGGACAATGCTGTTAGGTTTTCTCACATGCCGGAGAACCTTAGACATCTACGTGCCCTTCAGGCCTTTGATGAAACCGCAACCCACTCCAGCCTGTCCAAGGCAGCAGATGTTCTGAACGTCACCCACGGGGCGATCAGTCGGCAAATTAAGCTGCTGGAACTGCATCTTGGCGTAACGCTTTTTCATCGCCGCCCAAATGGGGTTGAACTGACCAGTGCCGGGGAGCTTCTGCATCAATCGACGCGCGGGGCATTTTCGGCGTTGCAACTGGGCGTGATGGAGGTGAAGCGGCTGCATCACCACCAGTCGATTACGGTGTCGTTGTCAACATCGCTGGCGCTTAAATGGCTTGTCCCGTTGCTCAGTTCATTTCAGCAAGAACATCCGGGTATCGCGTTGCTGCTGGACACAAATGATCGATTTGCGGATTTTGATGCATCTGAGGTCGATGTCGCCCTGCGGTTCGGGGAACCCGGTTGGGACGGGCTCTATCATGAGCAGATAAGACAAGAGGACCTGATTGTTGTAGCAGCGCCATCCCTTGTTGGTAAAACCCGACTGCCGATGCCCGCCGAGAATGTGGCTGATCTTCCACTCTTGCATGATGCCTACAACGTCGGGTGGGAAAGCTGGGCTGCGCAGGTCGGGCTGGGCGCTGACCGGATCAATTCGCAGAGCATCAAGTACGTGGACAGCGCGGTTCTGTTGGAGGCTGCGATTGACGGGCAAGGTGTAGCGTTGGCAAGACATCTCTTGGCGGAGAGGGATTTGGAACTTGGTCGCTTGATCCGCCTCGATGAAAGCCGGGTTCCATTGGATCGGGGGCTCTACTTCGTCTGCCGCCCCGGCGATCAGGAACGGGTCACCGTGAGAATTTTCAGGAAATGGCTTATGTCGATTTAATCTTTTTGCCTTGCTTGCAAATCCGCGAGAGCGATCAACAGACTACGTTTTTCAGAATGCCGCAATGCCCCGTGCTGCGGACACTTGTAACCAAGACCAGATATGGATTGCACGCTGTTCATGCTCATAGAGGCATGAAAATCACCACCCTTTATTGACTCATACTGCACCTGCACAATAACAGGGGCCGGTCCGGGCGCATGGGGTGTCTGGCACGTTTCCCGATGGAGTATCCAAATGTCTGACCTGCGTGAAACCGCGATGACGTCCAAGGCGTGGCCGTTTGAAGAGGCGCGGCGGTTGCTCAAACGGTATAAGCAGGGCGCTCCGGAAAAGGGATATGTGCTGTTTGAGACGGGCTATGGCCCCTCAGGTCTGCCGCATATCGGCACCTTTGGTGAGGTCGCGAGGACCACGATGGTCAAGCGCGCGTTTGAGGCGCTGTCGGATATCCCGACCAAGCTGATCTGTTTCTCGGACGATCTGGATGGGATGCGGAAAGTGCCCAGCAATGTGCCGAACCCCGAGGCGCTGCAGGATTATCTGCAATGTCCGCTGACCTCGGTGCCGGACCCGTTTGGTGAATATGGCAGCTTTGGTGAGCATAACAATGCGATGCTGCGCCGGTTCCTCGATACTTTCGGGTTCGAGTATGAGTTCTATTCGGCGCGCGAGTTTTACCGCTCGGGCCAGTTCGACGAGATCCTGAAGCGCGCCGTTGAGAAGTATGACGACGTGATGGCCATCATGCTGAAAAGCCTGCGGGAAGAACGTCAGCAGACCTATTCGATCTTCCTGCCGATCCATCCCGAGACCGGGCGGGTTCTGTATGTGCCGATGAAGAAGGTTTGCGCCGATACCTACACTGTCACCTTCGATGACGAGGATGGCAAGGAATGGACGCTGCCCGTGACTGGCGGCAATGTGAAGCTGCAATGGAAGCCTGATTTTGGCGCGCGCTGGGCCGCTTTGGGTGTTGATTTCGAGATGTATGGCAAGGAACATGCCACCAACGAAAAGATCTATGACGCGATCTGCCGGGCTTTGGGAGGTCGTGCGCCTGAGCATTTCTCGTATGAACTGTTCCTCGATGAGAACGGGCAGAAGATATCAAAGTCCTCGGGCAATGGCGTGTCGATCGACGAATGGCTGACCTATGCACCGACCGAGTCGCTGGCCTATTTCATGTATCAGAAGCCCAAAACGGCGAAGCGGATGCATTTCGATGTGATCCCGAAAGCTTATGATGAGTATCATCAGCAGTTGCGGGCCTATCCGGGACAGGATCTGAAGGCGCAGCTGAACAATCCGGTGTGGCATATCCATGGTGGGAATGTGCCCGAATCCACGCTTATGGTTCCTTTTGCGATGCTGTTGAACCTAGCGTCTGTTTCGGGGGCCGAAGACAAAGAGGCGCTGTGGGGCTTTATTCGCCGGTATGCGCCTGAGGCGACCGCCGAGACCCATCCCGATCTGGATGAGGCGGCGGGCTTTGCGGTGCGTTACTTCAATGATTTTGTCAAACCGACGCGCAAGCACCGCGCGCCGACGGATCAGGAACGCGAAGCGCTGGAGGCGTTGAAGGCGGCGTTGGAGGCCTATGATGGGCCGATCGAAGATGAAGCGCTGCAATCGGTGGTGTATTCCATCGGGCGCGAGCGGTTCGATCCGATGCGCGGCTGGTTCACGGCACTTTACGAAGTGCTGCTGGGGGCTTCGCAAGGGCCTCGGTTTGGTGGGTTCATCGCGCTTTATGGCGTGCCAGAGACGATTGCTCTGATCGACAAGGCGCTGGCCGGGGAATTGGCCTGATTTGACCTGATCCAGTGTGGGGCTACCCTTGAAACAGGAGGTGGCCCCATGCGTCGACTATTGCTTGCTGTATCCCTGAGTGCCGGACTGGCATCCGGAGTTTTTGCTCAGAGTGACGAGATTGAGGCCAATATCTCGGCGCAGATACAGGCCTTCAGGGCGGATGACTTTGCCACCGCCTTCACCTTTGCCAGCCCCAATATCCAGCGGCTGTTCGGCGATCCGGAGAATTTCGGGATCATGGTGCGCCGCGGCTATCCTATGGTCTGGCGGCCTGCCGATGTGAGGTTTCTGGAGCTGCGCGAGATTGGCGGAGCCCTGTGGCAGAAGGTCATGATCACTGATGGTAACGGACGGGTGCATCTGCTGGACTACCAGATGATCCGGCAGGAAAACGGCTGGAAGATCAACGGTGTACAGTTGCTGGGCAATTCTGACCCGGCGGCCTGAGGCAACACCACCGTCACGGTGGTAAGAGCCGCGATTAATTCCTTTTCGATACTCAGACCCATGCGCTTGGGCTCAGGGCCCGGGCAGTATCGGGTTTTGGCGCGCGTGCTTGGCGCGATTGGGAAAGGGATTTTACATGAACAAGGCAATCACCGACGGCATCGTGTTCATGCCGCCCGCCTATGCGGCTGGTCTTGGGGTCTGGTCCGGTGGCGACGGCACGCCGGGCTCTCCGACCTATGAGGGGTCGGGGACGGGGGTGTTCGTTCCGGCGGATGCGGATTTCGCAGGCTGTCTGGAGATTTATAAGACGGCAGAACCTCAGCGGCTGCGCTATATGGGGCAGACACCTTTGTTGCCGGGCTGCTATTTGCAGATCAAGGCGCGGGTGAAGGCGATCAGCGGGCCGCTTCCCGAGGTGCGGATTGCCGGCTGGGCCGGAGGAGCCGGAGATGCGCATGTGGACGGATTGGCCGAGCAGGGTCCGGCGGTGCAGCTGACCGGCTATGGCACCGTGCATGAGGTGACGGCCATCGTGGGCACGGGCCTGCGCCCCGGCGTGGACATGCCATGGGGCAATGCGGCGCTTTATGGACACTTTGGTTTGGATATCGAAGGCACCAACGGCGCGGTGGTGCGGGTGGATGATATCGAGATCACCGATGTGACCTCGGTCTTTCTGCGCGATTTGATTGGTCTGGTCGACGTGCGCGATTTCGGCGCTGTGGGTGACGGGGTCACCGATGACTCCGCAGCGTTTGAGGCGGCGGATCAGGCAGCGAACGGGCGCAAGGTTTATATTCCGCAAGGTGAGTTCCGGCTGGAAGAGAACACTAACATGGCGTCCGAGGTCGCATTTGACGGCACCGTCACGATGCCGGTCGACAAAATGCTGCTGCTGACCAAGAATTTTGATCTGCCCACCTATATCACCGCCTTTGGTGATGAAATGCTGGCGTTTAAAAAGGCGTTTCAGGCGTTGCTGAACAGCTCGGACCATGAATCGCTGGATCTGGGCGGGCGCAAGATCGCAGTGACCGAGCCCATCGATATGGCGGCAGCAGTGCCGAACCGGACGGGCTATGCCACCCGTCGAGTGGTGCGCAACGGGCAGTTTGACGTCAAAAGTAGCTCGAATTGGGATACCGAAACCTTCACCTCGATCGCGACCTACAGCCCGTCTGATCCTGATACGCTGACCAACGTGGCCAATGTGGCGAATATACCGGTGGGTTCGCTGGTCACCGGCAGCGGGGTCGGGCGTGAGGTTTATGTGCGGTCGAAAAACGAAAGCACCGGTGAAATCACGCTGAGTGCGCCGACTTATGATGCTGCGGGGACGCAGACCTTTACCTTCACGTCGTTCAAATATCTGTTGGATTTCAGCGGCTTCAGCGCGTTGCAGAAGTTCAACATGGAAGGGATTGAGTTCCAGTGTAACGGGCGGTGCAGTGCCATCCGGTTGTCTCCGGGCGGGAACACCTTTGTGTTGAAGGACTGTTTCATCAGCCGCCCCAAAGATCGCGGCGTCACCTCGATCGGGCGTGGATGTCAGGGGATGCTGATCGACGGCTGTCAGTTCCTGTCGACCGAGGAAAGTCTGGACGTGCCGGACCGAAGCTCAATCGCGCTGAACGCCAATGCCAACGACGTCAAGCTGCGCCACAACCGGGCCACGCGGTTCCATCATTTCGCGGTGCTAAGTGGCGACAACAATCTGGTGCTGGGCAACCACTTCTTCCAGGGCGACAACGTGTCGAACGGGGTGCGCAACGCCGGGTTGGTGATCATCGGCGGCTATAACAGTTCGTCCATCGCCGAGAACTATGTCGATAACTGTTTTATCGAATGGACCAACGAGCACGATGCCAACCCGGATTACTTCACCAGCTTCTCGTTCAGCGCGCTGAGCATCACGGATAACATCTTTTATGCCAGCGATGTTGCCCCCTGGTTCAGCTATCTGGTGATCCGCCCCCATGGCACAGGGCATTTCTTGAACGGGCTGACCGTCACCGGCAACAAGTTCCGTGTCAACAACGTGCGGATCGACCGAGTGGACCGGGTCGATACCAGTTTTGCCGATCTCGACCCGGAAAGGCACAAGAGGGTGTGTTTCGAGAACAATACGTTTCACGGCATCGATACGCCTTGCGCCAATCCATTGCGGCTGCAGCACACGCAAAGCTCACCGTCATCAGCCTGGACCGTCAGTTCGCAGGGCCAATTGCCGTTCGGGGGCAGGGCGCGCGGGTGTGATGCGGTTGTTGCCCTGGGAAGCCTCAGGACATCGTTGAATTCGGTGCGCTATACCGCGCCATATGTCGAGTTGCGACAGGGATCGGGCCAGAGCGATATCCGCCTGCGCTGGTCCGAAGGCTTGCGTGGTGCGGTTTCGACCATTCTGCGGATTGATACCTGATTGATGCGGTGGGCCGCCTGAATGTAGGCGGCCCATCTTTAATAGCTGCGCCACAATCCAAATTTGATCCCGATGTTATCATCAGCCGAATTGCGCTCGGCACCCAGAATCCAGGTGAGTCTGCCCGTCTTTGGGCGATACATCAGCGAAGGTCGCACCCTCCAGTACCATGGTCGGTCCGAAACATAAGAAGTTTCGATCTGCAGGAGCGGGTCAAACCGTCGACCCGAGGACAGACCGGCCGTGAAATCCAATTTGCGGATCACTGCCTCATGGGTGCGGTTTTCGAGCGCTGCGTCGACATTGATCCATCCGCCTCCCAATCCGGTTTGAATGCTTTTGCCGTATGAAAGTGTTGCTTTGTACATTGCCCAACTACTGTACTGGCGATGGTGCGCGCCAACGCCGAACTCGGCCGCCAGACGCCCTGCTGACCCCATGTCTGCAACCGGCACGCGTGCAAAGACCAGCGCGTGCCCATACAAATCCTGATGCTCCTCGGCATCCAGTCCGATCGTGATTTTCGGCCGCAATCCCCACTCGGTATAAAGCGAGGTTTTGTACTTGTAGACGTCTTCCTCTTTGAAAGCGGTCACAGATAACGCGGTGAAGCTTGACCCCTTCTCGCGGAGCCACGCACCGGACCATGCCGGAGTGCACACCATAAAAAGCAGCGGAATGACGAGAACCAGACGAGCCATGGGGGCAGCATCGGCAGACATGGTTAACGGATGGTTAGTTTCTTGTTCATCTTTGAGAAAGATTTTTTGATCCAAAAACATTGTCTATGTGCAGGAAAAGGGTGGCGTTTTCAAAAGCTGTGCTAGGCTCGGGTCAGCTATAAAGGAGGAGCCTTATGCCGCAGATTTCCAAAACCAACAGCTATCAGACTGTCATCACCACCTTCGAGATGACCCCCGGAACCTGCCAGGACCTTCTTGAGGCGCTGACCGATGCGTATGCCGAGTTCATTTCGAAACAGCCGGGTTTCATTTCAGCTGGATTGCATGTGAATGATGCCCAGACGCGGATTGCCAACTATTCACAATGGGAGCGCCGCGAGGATTTCCTGGCGATGTTGCGCACACCGGAAATGCGAGAGCGGAATCGCAGGGTTAACGAGCTGTGCAAGAGCTTTGAACCCGTGATGTACGACGTCGCCGAGACATTCGGTGAGACCTGATCTGAGTCAATGCACGGCCACCACCGGTCGCGCAGTATAGCGGCACAACTACGGAGGCGCGAGCCATGTATCATAACATTCTTGTTCCCATTTCCTTTGATACCGAACGGGACAGCTCGGCAGCGTTGAAGCTGGCAGAACTACTGTCGACGCCCGAGGCTGCGGTTACGCTGCTGCATGTGGTAGAGCACATTCCGGATTATGCGATCTCGTACATGCCTGCCGAGTATCTGTCCGAAGCCCGCAAGGCCATTCAGACCGAGCTTGATGCTCTGGCGGCGCGCGTCCCGAATGCGAAGGGGCTGGTGGTTGAAGGCCATTCCGGGCGAACGATTCTGGACTGGGCCGAAGTGAATAAGCCTGACCTGATCATCCTGGCTTCGCACCGCCCGGGGATGCAGGACCTGTTGTTGGGTTCAACCGCGACCCATGTGGTGCGCCACGCCAAATGTGCCGTGCATGTGGTGCGATAAGGTCGAGCTTTTTCCAAGCCGACCCCGATTGCGGCCATGGCTTTGCCACATACCGCGTGTAAGACCTATGGCATGACAACCGGGAAACAAACGAAAGACACCGATCCGAACCCTCGTCTTATACGGCGACAGCGGCGCGCAGACGCGTTGCGCAGGCAGGCTCTGTCTCCGGTGCGTATTCTACTGATGGTGCTGGCCTTGCCCTTAACCACAGGAATGATCGCAATCGGTGTCTACCTGCGCGTTTCAGACTACGAACGTCATGAAGCGGTGATCCATCTGGTGGCGCTGGCTGGGTGTGATGCGGTGGAGATGCTGGGATTCGGGCCTTTTCGCGAAGGAAGGCCCGGATATCATAAGCGCAATGACCCCGATGGCGATGGTGTCGCCTGTGGCTCGTTTGCCTTGCAGAAACCACGCAATGTCGCGATGCCGGGAGATATCCAAGCCAATCCCCGGAATCTTCAGACCCCGAAACAGCGCACTGTCGGAACGGCAAAGTTTTTGAAACCTTGAATCGGTGGGGGGCGAAATCTTGAAAAGATTTCGGGGCGCTTTCTTTTCAAGAAAGCGTTGCGTGGCTCAGGTGAGCCAACGCACGGGTGCGCGGTTGCAGAAGATTACGATCTGGCCCGAGTTTTCCGCCGCTTGATAACCGCGACGATTGATTTCGGCCATAAAACGCTCCATCCCGGCAAATCGCTCTATATCGCGCGCCTTGCGACGGATTACGCCACCTTGCTGCACCGCCTTGGAGGCGAATAGATCACTGAGCCAAACCTCAGGCGAGAGGGGAGAATTACAGTTATACATCACCTATGATTTGGCGCAGCTAGGTTAATGCCGGGTAAAGAAATTGCGCCCGCAAAGCGGGTCTTGCCTTGTCCTGACCAGAGCGCCACAGTCGCCGCGATGACTCGTGATGAATTCAATGCCTTTTGCTCGGACCTCAAAGCCACCAGCCATGTCGTGCAGTGGGGCAACGCAGATGTCTGGAAAGTAGGCGGCAAAGTCTTTGCCATCTGTGGTTGGAACGACGGAAAGGATGCGTTTACCTTCAAGGCCACCGATCTAGCCTTTGAGGTCCTCGGAGATGAGCCAGGTATCCGCCCAGCGCCCTATCTGGCATCGCGAGGTATGAAATGGCTGCAGGTTTACGATGAACGTGGCATGAGCGACGCGTCGCTGCGAGATCATATTGTAATCTCATACGATCTGGTCGTAGCTAAGCTGACCAGAAAGGCGCGGGCAGAGCTGGGCCTTTAAGGCGGTCAGTCTTTCATGGCGTGCAGCAGCTCAAGCAGTTTTTTCCGGTCATCATCGTCGGCATAGTCTCCGCTGGCCAGCCGTTCGGCGATGCTCAGGCGCAGACGGTCATGTTGTGTGCGAACCTCTTCGCCCGCCGTTTCAGCGAGGGTCTTCATGATCACTGCCACCGCCTGCTGCCGTTTGGTGGTGGGATTGGCGATGTAGTCCACAAGGCTTTGCTGTCCGGAATCAAGGATGTTTTCGGCCAGATCACGCAGTTGATCCCCATTTGGAAGCAACGGCGTAGGGGCATTTTGCGGTGGCAGAATCTCAGGCGGGCTGCGCGGGGTTTCCGCTAGCGCATTGGTGCCGTCAACAAAGGCTTCGGTGATCATCCGCGTGATCCTGATCGCGCGCGGATCTTTAAACAAAGTCGAGGCAATAGCTACGCCGTAGTCGGTATAGACCCACGGATTGACCCGTCGGCCACCGCGGCCTTCGGGTTTTGAGATCACATTCTGTGATTGCAAATCCGCAACCTCTGCGTCGGAAAGCTGAAAGCGGTAGCCTTCGAACAGATCCTTATTGCGCGAGACGGCCTGATTGAAGGCGCTGACGGATTTTCCGTAAAACTGCGCCAGATCTTCTGCCAGAACCACGCGTACCCCGCGCACCCGATGAATGGCGTTTTGGACCTCTTGAGGGCTGGGCAGGTTTTCCGGGTTCGTCATCATATCCGTTTGGAATCACAATTTGTGATTTCAAACGTGACGCAGGGCGCGCTGGGCTGCAAGTTTGAACTGCAGGTAGGTTCGATGTCTCTTGCCGAGAGGTCTGCCAGATTCGGCCAATACCCTGATGGAAATAACCTTTTTGAAAGAACAAGCTTGCCCTCTATCAAGTTGACAATCCTAATGGATTGACTGATACAAACGGAACAAGACCGGGCCGTTAGCTCAGCTGGATTAGAGCAGGGAACTTCTAATTCTCAGGTCGGGGGTTCTTATCTTAACCATATCAGTAATATGGATTAAACTTTCCTCTTCGTGACTTTGCGCGGGGTTACATAGGCTTGGCGCTTTGCACGCGCGGCTCCTCACAAAGCAAGCGGGTGCCAAGCGCCATGGACCGAAGGGCCATTCTTCGAAATTGTAGGTGTTGGCTGGAGCATAGTTCCGGCATTGAGATTGGCGGCGCTGGGTTCAATCTTTCTGGGTCTTTTTTTAAGATCCGAAGTTCGCAATCCGTTAAGGAAGGGTCGCATCTTCGAGTAGATTTTTTTATTGGAAATACTTCTTGGTTACGCGAAGCCCGTACTGTTTAACAAGATTGAAAATCAACATATAGGAGAATAATTAACGTAAAAAACGCCTTTAGGTATAGGGATTTTTGAATGCAAACTGAATTTTGGCTCCAAATCACATAAAAAGTGGCCTTGGTTGCGCTACGCACGCCGCAAGTCACTAACTCCAATATCATGAATGGCTTATAGTCCCTGCGAGCGTTAGTTCCATGAGCAGGTCGATCTTACAGGCGATTTCATGAGACATTTTACGAGAATAAGTGTTGCTAAAAGCGGCTATCACGCGTCACGCCTCATAGACCACGATGGTCAATTTGTTGTGTCTTACGATGCGTATATAAATAAACTGATTGCCAAGAATTATTCTCAAAACACAATCACACGCTATGGGTACGTTGTTGCTTCATTTCTGGACTACTTAACCGAAGTCGGAGTCTTAGGTAAGCCTGCAACACGCGTACAGATTTTACATGCGGTTGATCATTACGTTCCTATTCTTCTCGGCGCTGATTTAGGCAAATTGAATACCTTTTTTGGAGATGCAAGCGAACTGCAGTGGGAACTGATCGCAGATCGGTTACAGATTCAACCAGTTAGTCGAAAATCATTGTCGAATATCCTGGCTGCAATAAACAAGTTTTTGAAGTTGTCTAATGAGCTTCATGAGGACGCGATTGAAAAATTCGGGCTCGCTGAAGTACCCATGTCTACGTGCGCAACTCGTCAGGTACTCTTCCCGTTAGCTATGCGAAAGATGTCTGTTGGGGAACAAAAAGCCCTTATGCAAAACTCAACTTTAGCAAACGTAATGAGGTTGAAGCCGGGCGGTATCAAGCGGCCCAAACCAGGGTTGTCAGTGAAATTTAAAAGCGTTCAGGAGGATCGGGACGACGGTGCCTTGGATTTTCCGATGCTGCTCTTGAAGCCTCTCTTTCAAAGAGCGACCAGCCGTCGCAACCTTGCATACTGGCTGCTCTTGGCAGGCACTGGTCTGCGGAGCCATGAGGCTGAACAGTTGCGATTGCCAGACATTGACTTCGATAGCCGGCTGGTTTTTGTCAATGACCCTCACAACTATCGCTATGCCAGCCAGCTCGAAGATCGATATAAGCTCAGATTCAAGGGGCGAACTGTCTCCCAAGTCTACTTTATGCAGCCATTCCGGGACCTTTTTTTTGAGGCGTTGGAAGAGTATTGGAAGTTCGAATACGACCCTCGGGCATCTCACGACTTTATATTTCAGGACATTCGCAGAGGCCAAAACGGCAGGCCGTTCTTTGGAGTCTCCGACCATGCGAAAGTAAAGGCTTTCAACGAAGCCTGTGACGCAATCGGGGTTTCCCGTCTGCCATCTGGCAGGCGATATGGTCGGCACAGTTTGCGACACTTTTACGGAGTTTTCACGCTAAATTACCTTCCCTTGCCGGACGGATACGGCTTACAGCTTCACGAAGTTCAGCGCTTAATGGGGCACCAACACGTCAAGTCCACCCAGTGATATGCTCGTGAAGACAAGCTCGTTTTGGAAAGCAAACTAATTTTTGCCGACAATGCTCTACTCACCCACGCTGCGTCCCCCGAAGATCTGCCGTCCATAATAGCCGCTCGGCATGAGTTTGAGGCCCGTAAACTGAGGGGGCTGAGCCATTGATTAACACAAGCGACGAAGTTCTTTTTGTTGAGACACTCACTGAAGAAGACATACAATGCGCGTTTGCAAAGGGGCGTCAAGACCTCGAGGAGAGCGCGAACAAGCAACGGCTTAAACCATTTCGGAAGCAAGTAAGCCAATTTGACAGATTAGTCCGAGCCGCTCGAGACTATAAAAATCCACATCAACTGGTTGCCGACATTTCTGGTTTGGTTATGAACGAGACCGCGCCGACTTCAGACGTCTCAATGAACTCTGGCTTCAATGGCTTCGTTCCGGGCCGTGAGGCCCACCTAAATTTGAAGCGCTTCGCGTGTAACTTTCTTTTTCATTTATGGTGTCAAAGAAAAATTGCTCTCCCATACAGATTTAACTTTCAGAGAAGGGTCGGAAAATCTGTACGCCGCCGGTCGCCCTCGGAAGTGGCAAGGTTCTTGGCTGACTTTGTAGAACTGCCCAGCGATCAGTTGAATTTCGGCAAATCCGTTGGAAAGCGAATGCAATCACATTGTTGGGTATGGTTGCACACAACAACTTGGGTCAATTTCCAGGATATCTGCTTGGATGATTATAAGATCTTGTGCGAAGAAATGGCAGCGAGAGCCCGATCTGCTGACAAGACCAACTCGCCGTCAACCGCTACTCTGTTCGTCTCTGTTGCCACTTCTCGATTTCCCGAAAAGTTGTCTTATTCAGAACAAAGCCTGAAGGCTGTTCAAGATAGCATTAGGGCTGAGAGTGCTCAATCGGGCGTGCATAAGAGACTTAGCCAAGACATATCCAAGGAATTAGACACAGACATACAGTCGCTGCGGTTAAGCCCTGAAACTACAAGCTTCATGAAGATCAATCCGCGCGTCGCGGGCACAGAGTATCAGCTGAGCTCGTCCGAGCTGTCATTGTGGGAACGGCTTTTCGAATCGTATCTAAGTCATAGGCAGATTGTCCAAGGGCATGAAGACACAAAGGCTGTGTCCGTTTCTTTAAGAAAGTTGGCTAATTACATATCCTACTATTTGCCCGCTAAACTAATGGGTCGAGCGTTGCCTCCTGAGTACTTAGTGCGAGCACCTAAGGATTTCCTTCGCAGCCGTCATATCGACCGAACTATTTCAGATGATAATATCCCGACTTATCATGAGTTTATAGGTTCATTTTCTCAATGTAACGACACGAGGCGAGCATGGATAAGGCATGCTTCGTTGTTCTTCGAATGGATCGAAGTTTCATATTCAGAACAAGAATATGAAGGAATTGCAGGTCCAAGTTTTCGAAACCCAATTAGCCGTGAATTAGATCAACCGATTTCGAGAAAACGAAGTGGCACCAATAAGAAGAATATCTCCAGAGATACACTTCCTCACCTGCTACTTTGGTTGTACGAGGTCGAGAAAGTTGGGCTGCATCTACAAGAAATGGAAAAGAAGGGGCATTCCACTGGGCTGCCGACAGAATTGAGCGCCAGTATTGACTACTGTGTCCGGCCACAAGACTATGGGCTTGTTTCCTCTTACGAAACTCCAACGGGTAAATTTCGCGTAGACAGGGTTCCTGTTCGTTTGCTGCGGAGCGGCAATCTGTCAGGGCCAATCTGGCTATCACATTTAAGGTGGCAGATTTTAGCGCTCGAAACCGGTTTAGGGCACCAAGCGATTCAGTGGCTGGACCGACGCAGCTGGAATCAATCTTGTAGCGGTAAAAATAAGGAAGTTTATCAGCTCTATGCAAACACGGACAAAGTACATGAATCGTTCAAAACGCCCGTTCTACACCGTGTTTGGGAACTTCTACACAGACAGTCTGAACAGGAGAGTGTCTCTGGAAATCGCTGGTTGGAGGTTCCGTATGAACGACGACAACATAGTCGTTTTTCCGCTGTAGAGCATCTTTTTCGAAATCACCTTGGGAAGTTCATTGCCGATTCATCGTACGCGGAATACTGGAAAATCCTCTTGTTCTCTTTCCAGAGTTACCTCGGTTGGTCGAACATCCCGGCAAAGAACATAGTACACTACAAAGCACCGGATAAGATCCTAAAAAAACGAGATAATAGATCAAGATTCTCCATATGTGTTTTGAACTGGCAGTACGAGCACACGCCCCATTCGTGCCGATCTACGTTCGTGACCCTTCGCTCCCCATTTGTAGATCTTGGGGCCATAGCTCGTGTAATCGGCCATACGAACGAAATTGCGACGCATCACTATGTTTACTCTGATTTTGAGGATCTATCCTTAAAGCTTGAGGCGGCTGACGCTCTATCGCTAAACTGTACGATGTCCGCCATTACCAGTGGACCAGCGTATGTTAACGCTAAAGAGAAGAACTCTGCGCTTAGAAAGTCATTCGGAATTGATCGAAATGCAACAATCCAAGACTTTCTGATTTTCAATTTAACCGCCATCCACCAAGAGGGTGAAAAAAGTGGTCTGGACTTACTTCGATCTTCAAGAGCAACTGAAATAGTCTTTCGCGACACTCACATCTGCCCAATTGGTGAATTGTGTCCTGCGGAAGTTGTAGAGGAAACGGGGGGAACCCTGCGTTGCGGTGCGTGCCGCTTTGCATGTAAGTCGGTAGATCATCTGCCCGCAATTGAAGCCAAAAGAAATGCGTTGATGGGGCGCATTAGATCCAGCCTTGAGTTGCTACAAGAAATTAATCGGGCAAAGGAACGTGAAGACGAACGTTCAGCAATTTTAAGGGAAATAAATCTGGATTCCTACGAACTTATGGGATGGTCGCATTCAGTGGAGGTTCTGAAGGAAGGACTTGAGCGCGCGCGATCATCTGATGAATATCTCACAGGGAAGCCTGAAACCGTCCGATTGCATTTGAAACGGGTCACTCAGAACCAAGATCAGCAAGAATTTCTGTTGCAGCGCATAATTGACGCCGATGCTTTTCCTGGTCTTGCAAGTGACGAGTTGCGCCTCAAAACCAGCAGACTGACGCGTGTTCTGAAGAATGACGATATGCCCAAAGATTTCTTGGCGGAAGTAGACAGGGATTTTGAGATTAGAGCAATGGCCGCCTCAATACATACACGCCTCCAAGCAAACAATGTTAGTCTGAAGGCAATCAGTCAGGAACTAAAGGCTCTTGCGCGACCGACGCAGGCAATTCCGTTGAGAACGGCCGGGAAAGAACTTTGATGGGTGCTCCAAAAGGCTCACAAAACGCAAAAGCGTATCACGATGCTCGAATGGAAGATGTCTCCGCGAAGCTTCGAAGAGCTTTGAAAGAAATAGGAGATTCCGGCGCAACATATCGCAGTTTGACTGCTCTCTCAAAGGCGCTTGCAAAAGTTGTAGGGGTATCAGACGTCAGACTGCGACAGAACAGTGTTTATCGGCTTCTGTTGGATGAGCATATGGGGTCGACAAAACGCCAAAGCTTGAACGGAGGGCCGCGAACCGATGCGTTACTCGCTTTGCAACAGGAAGTGTTTGGCTTGAAATTGGAGCTTTCAAATCTGCGGGCGTCCAACAATAGGTTAAGAGCTGCTCTCGAGAAACGACCAGAGACTTCTGAGCACAAGATCAATGATCGGGATCTACTAAAAGACAGTTCAGGTACGGCTCGAGAGGACTTCGAATGCACAGCCAACCTTGTTCTTGCTTTTTTGAATCATTTTCAAGGGTGCTATTTGGATACTCAAAGCGAAGTAATAATAGATACTGCGTCGTTGCTGGGTGAGGAAGTTATTGCTGGTCGCAATCTTTGCGGACCATTTATACGATGGTGCCTTAAGCAGAAGGTTGGTGCTGGGACCAGCTTCCTATCAGTTGCGCATCGTAAGAAACACTGAACATCAGAAAATTTTCTGCGAATCTGATGTTGCGTGTATCCGCCCGGCTTCCCCGCTCTGATGGCTGATGGAAAGAGCTGATAGTGTCCACCATCGATAGTGGTAAGCGTTGCTTTGGTCCCACCTTTAGTTTTGTTCTGTGATTTGAGATTCCAGCCTGAGTGATAGTTTTCAGGGAGTTTCTCAATGGAGCACTAAACGTCGTTTCTCAATGATATTGATGTAGTGGTCGGCCCGCGGGGCCATCGACGCTGGCCTCGTGATCTGAAGGCACGGATTGTTGCGGACGCTCGCAAGCCCAGGCAAGACTGTGGATGATTTCAAACACGTGTCATTCAAGAACAAGATCAGTTTCGATTGTAGGTTGAACAACCTGGAGTGCCGGGCGGGCCGCCAGGCGGTGACGGTGTAATAGGGCTGGAACTCTTAATCAGCGTTGTGTTCGACTTTTTACTGTGACGCCATAAGTCGAGTTGTCAGCATCGTCATGTGTGGAGCAACATGTTGAAAGCAATATTCCGAACGGACCTAAAGAATCTCGCTTTTCTTAGATTTTCTCCTCTGATAGACACCGTCTCGTGGTTTGGCCCCGTAGCTCAACTGGATAGAGCAGCCGACTTCTAATCGGCAGGTTGAGGATTCGAGTTCTTCCGGGGCCGCCACATGATCCTCGATTTTCCAGTTTTGTGTCACAGCCGCTTTGATCAGTTAGATACAACGAGGTCATTCATTAGTTTCTTACTGCAATTTTGAACGTTAAGAAAACGGTGTCGATGTTTCATTCCGTTGCCAGATCCACGATTTGACTGTTCCTTATTACTTTCTCGAGCGACGACTACCAGTGTACAGCATCGGCGCGAGCCTTCCCTTCTCGGTATTGAGCTTCATACACGCCGGCGAAACCGTGCAGATCTTCGGGTCGGTCAATACGCACGACAAGGCGGGTATCCGTCGTGTCCAGCAGGCTTCGATAGACTGGAGCGGGAAAGACCCAATCCGCGAATTACAGGTCTAAGCGACAGTTTCGACTTAAGCAGATGCTTTATCCGCCTGTGCGAGACAAGGAGCCGACTTGTATTGGTTGCTTGTGGATAAGTTTCAAAGGTAATGATCGTGCTGCGTGGCAGCTTCGGTAACTTTTAGAACTTCTTCGGGGTCGACGCCTAAAGCCCTGCAAATAACGATTAGCTCAACGACGTCTATACGGCGTTCTTCGCTTTCTATTCGAGCCACTAAGGATTGCTGGCAATGTAGTCTTTCGGCCACTTGCTCCTGGGACAATCCTGAACGCTTCCTTGCGTCTACAATGGCTTGGCACAAAGCTTTGTGCCCACTGCTTCTTATAGTTTTTGACATGACCGCCAAACATTTGTGTGCTTGACGATCCCTAATCTGGAATTTAGATTATCTAAAAAGTAGATAAAATAATCTGGAGCGACGCGCGTGCCTGAAGGTGGTTCGTTGAATTTCATAGCCTTGGCGGATTTGGCGGCAAGAAAGGCCCGAGACGAAGTCATCGTTGAGAGCATTCCGCAGCCTTTGGCGCGTCGTTTCGTAACGAACCTTCTCGCCCGCCCGTTCCTGCGCCCGCTTTTGGAACTTGAAATCAATGGATGCACCAGCTTTGAAGGAGCACTTCTATTGGTAGGGCAGGAGCTTGCTCACGCCACGAAGTTCCGATGCCGAAGCCAGCAGTTTCGAGGTGAAGAGTGCGAGGCTTTGGAGATATCCCCACTGGGTTGGACAACCTTGGCATCAGAGCAAGTGGGATTGGAAGAGAACCGTTGGATGCAACTGTTTAGAGAGGCCATCCAGGGTTATGTATGTGTCGACCAAGGAGCTGGAATCTGTATGTCTCGGCCGCTCTATGAAACAGCACTTGAGATCCCGGACCCGGCTTTGCTTGAACGCGTCGTTTTTATTAACAACGGAACTAAACAGTTTCCGCATTTCCGCAGTGGAGCCAATCAAACCGACAAAGGTATTCGGCAGGAACAGTCCCCTTGGTGGAGCACGGATGGGCAAAAGAGGTCATGCGTGGACGTTTTTGACCTAAGTCGAGCGAATGAGGTTTTTTGACCTGACCATTAGCTGAAACGGAGATTGAGATGCCTGATCAGACCGACAAGAAGTTCAAGCTCGGCATTCTTGACGGCCAACTTGGAAATCCTCCAGATTTTTTTGATACCCAAAATCCTACTGAATACAGACACAATGAAATGGCCGCGGAAGCAGCTGAGATGCTCGGTTTGATGATACAGGCAGTGCGCCTTCAGCATAAGATGTCAGTCGAAAAGCTTGCCGAAGAAGCGGGACTATCAGCGTTACAAATAAAGCAGATCGAAGCTGGAGATTTAAGCGTACCAATCGGCAAGACATTCACAGTTGCCGCTATGTTAAGTGTTCCTCTGTATGAGCCCGAAGAGTATGATCCGCGATTTGTCAGCCCGCGGTTGCATGCGCAGAGACAGAAAAATGCTCTTCTACAGCAGCGGGCATTTCAAGTGCGGCACAGGGAAGTGGATGATGATTTCTGACGTTGTACCAATGAATTTTTGCGGAGCAGGTCGCGAAGAAGTGTGCCCTTCAAGCTTAGGCTGAGCCCGTTCGAAATTACGCTATAATCTGCCGCAAAGAGTGCGTGTGATGGGAGGAGAGGATAAGGGGAACAGAGGCGTCAATGAGCGAGTGAAAGCTGCGCTTGACGGACGGCTTTCGCCAGACGATCTCACTGCAGAGGAGCAAGAGGTCTGGTTCGATGCCTTTATGGAAATTACCGCGACGCTAACAACAGAAGCACACGAACATTTCGCCAATCTCCGCATGCTTGGGGTTGGCGTCGGTCTCGATAATGGCGGGAAGCTGATACGCGGACCAGATCCAAGTGAGCGCGTGAAGGCTGCCCTTGAAGGCAAATTGTCACCTGGTGATCTCTCCAACGTGGAACAAGAGAACTGGGCTGCGTTGTTCATCGAGAAGGTGACCAATCCAGGGCCGAGAGAACGAGCGGTTATTGAAGAACGGCGGCGGAAGGGCCTTGGCGTCGGTCTCGATGAAGATGGAAACCTGGTGCGAGGGTCAGATATCGGTGAGCGCGTCAAAGCTGTCCTCGATGGATTAATCGCACCAAGCGATCTGACTGAACAGGAATATGACGTTTGGTTCGATGCGTTCACGTGCAAACTGGCAACTCCGGCAGGTGAAGCTGAAGAGTTTTTCGCTGAGTTGCGCAGCAAGAGCATTGACCCAGATCTGATTTTTATAAGCCCACTGGGCTTTTCCAGGCGAGATGTAATTGAGTATCTCAATCTCAAAATACTGCCCGGAGGTGCAATTGAGCGAAACATGCTTGTCGATATCGTCGAAGATGCGCTGAACCGGTTGCCCGAGGATCTTAGAACGAAATTTGGACGCAGTACGTCCGAGGGTTTGATAGTAGTTTCCGATGCAAGCGGTGTCTGGTTCGATGACAGATAAGAAATGGATCTTTGAAGCGCAGGCTGGTGTCGAAAATGAACATCGACGTCTGGAGGACAGTGGGCCGTCGTTGGAAAGATACCGGCAAGCCTGGTTCGATGGAAACCGTGCTGCGCTATTTGCGCAGTCAGAATGGCAAGAGCGATACGAGCATCCACTTTCTGAGACTCTCGTCAGAGTTCAGAAAGACGAGCTTTCGTGATTTTAACGCGCTGCTTGAAAGCTGCCCGGGTGTCTTCCGTGCCGCGGTCTCTGACGCCAACTTCTTCATCTTCGCTCGATGCGTCGGCAATGGCTCGACGATGATACTCGATCGCAGCATCAAGCATCTCTTCCGTCAAACGAGGGAACGCTTTGAAAACATTCGCGCGCGTTTCGTTCGCGGCAAGATTTGCTGCTTCGTGAGCGCCAATGCGAGTACCTTTGATCGTTGGGATCCCACCGCGGATATCGGGATCGCAGATGATGAGATCTTTCCGTGTCATGAAATAGGTTCTCTCACAATATGCCGCCGGCGCTGCCGGAACTACAGCGTCTCGTTCGAGGTTAGCAGATTCTCGATCCATTGCTTCACATCTTTATCGCCGATCTCGCCGGTAATATGACGTTCTTGAACGGCCAAAAACTCGTCGCTGATCTTTCCGCCGGACAGTCGAACTGACGCATTCGCCTGACGCCACGCTTCGCGGCGCTTTGCTTGCTCGGGAGTGTCTGACGACGGTTCTGGAGTATAGTCTGCGTAGCTTTTTCCGAGTTCTATCAGGGCTTCATTCGATTCTGCGAGGGTTCTCTCAGAGTTTTCGACTTTTTTGTTCATTTGCAGCAGCATAGCTCAGATCAAAGAGAATATACAGATGTTGAAGCAGAGCAAAATACTGAGGCATGAACCGGAAATAGCTGGGCCGTCGCTGATGCCGGGCGGTTGGGTTCGCATCGATGACTTGCTGAGGGGGGGGGAAGGACTTTCCGTCTTGGGCGAATTGGAATGCCGGATAATGGTGCTTTCGAAAAGTTGGCTGGCGCGGACCTGCGTAGCGACACTAAGTCTATCTGGCACGGTTCTGCACCGACTTTTGGATTTCCTCTACGAAATGTTTGATTAGATCTGCCGTCTCCTGAACAAACTGTTTTGTGAAAATGTGAATCTCTTTGCCCTCCTTGTCGTATCCATTGCGGTGGACACAATCATGCCGAAGCGAAACAGCCTTGAAGAGGTTGGCTCTATCGATGACCAGATTCAAAATACGCACGTTAAGTGCAATGTTGTAGAGAGTATCGACCTTCGCGAGATTATGATAAATGATGGACCGAAGGTGCTCTTGAATCTTGCGCTCAACCAATTTGGGATCTTTTGACACCTCAGACAGTGTGAACTTCTCCTTTCCCAGATATTCGTCTTGGGAAAGCAGGCGTTCCATTGCCACCTTGTCGTCCATAACCTCATTCAACAATGTGTCACCAAGATACGCTTCCAGCGCCGTGATCTGCTGAGAGAAGATCATCCGATTCACAAGATGGTCGCCGCGAGTTCCAGCATGATCGGCAAGCAGATCACCAGTATGGTGATAGGAGTCCATGAAAATCGAATATGGGTCGGATGGGGACTTGTAGTCGAGCCAATCGTCCGGCTCTGGTTCCGCATGTTCAAGTCCGTAGTCGAAATCATGGACGATCTCGTGTCCACCAGCATTAGTGTTTCGATAGTTTTCAACGCCTGTGGGATACTCCCAAATCCCCCAAGTCAACGTTCCAAGGTCAGGGTGGTTGATGACTGCCTCAAAATGGGTTTCTGGTCCCATCTGGCGTTCGTCGCCACCAACAATATCCCAATCCAACTCATCAGCTTCGATATCGAAGATTTCGCCACTCGATACATGACGGATCCGTGCAGTCCCGCTACAACAAATCTCCATATACCCTCCTACTGACTCCTACCCTCCAGTTTACCTGGTCATTAAGCCGCTGAAGCCTCAATTTTCGCCAGCTTCAAAGGTTTTGACTTATAGGAACAGATAAACCACCCTGCTTCGTGACAAAACTCGAAAATGTTCTCAGGCGAAAGCCTCTGCTGTAGAAGTTGATACCAACAAGATACGTGCTCACAGTACCCATGAAGGTGGGTTGATGTAACACAATCACCCGACGAAAAGCTCACCTGATCAATAACAGGCATGACCCCAGGAACGACAATAGTCCAGTCCTGTCGAACATTCAGCGGACCACATACTGTGCACTCCTTTGTGACCAGTTTGAACCAAATCGCGCGCGCCCGGTGTTCAAATAGTAGAGTTCCTCGCGTGATGGCATTGCAAACATCCGCGGATTTAGTTCTTTTGCTCATGTGTTCGGCCCTCTGTTCCGTACCTACGAGGGACATGGGTGCGATTTGGAAACTGAAAAATATTTTGCTCGAGTGATTGCCGAACTCTCCTTGCCAACCGCGGCACAACTCGCTCAACTATCAAAAAATGGAGCAAGAGTTGCCGACACAAATTTTGGAATTCCACGGTTTCAAGCCCCTTACAAATCCGAGCCGGAATAATGCCGACAAAAAATGGTGTCCCTTCATAGGTGCCAAATGCAAGAAAAGTCGAAGCGGTGGGGCGTGTGCCTTGCAGGCACCGTCATCCCCACCTGTAATCATTTGCCCGAACAGATTGTATGCAGAGAACTTCAGCGTAATCCGCAACATCGCCGAAGAGGTTTTTGGTGAAGCTTGCGAACTGGTAGAAGCCGCCGAAGCTGAAGTTCGCAGGCGCAAGAACGCGCTTGGCGGAAACGAAGTCGTCGTTTATGGGCAGGGTTTCAGTGGTGAAATTGGTATCGAAGCTCCTTCAGAGGACGAAAGCTCGGGCAGCTTCAAAGTGGATTATGTTCTTGCGCGTGTAGATGCAGATTTGAAGCCAGAGCTCATCGTTGCTATTGAAGTTCAAACGATTGATACAACGAATAAATACTCCGACGCTTCAAGCCAATACTATGGTGGCAAACCGTATCTGGGATACGGCAAGAACCCTAAGCCGGGCTGGACTAAAGCAGGCTTCAACTGGGAAAATGTAACTAAACGAATCTTGCCACAGCTGATCTACAAGGGGCATGCCCTTCGGCGCGAAAGGCTCGCTACTCATGGTTTGTTTTTCGTCCTCCCAGACCCTGTATTCAAAAAAATTCTTACTCGAGTAGGTGGTAGCCTGCTCCCCTACCCAAAGGGTCCCGGGACGATCACCTTCCACTCGTATCAACTTGCAGAACCACTCGAGAGTGGTGCCAGGCCGATTGAAAAAGTTCAAGAACTGACTACGACGGTTGAACAACTCGCTTTTGCTTTTGTGTCGCCGCAGAACCTTCCGCCGCTGGGAATCTATCAAGAGACGCTCACAAGGAAACTCGAAGAACTCAAACCGTAGCATGCTCCTAACTTCATCGGGCGACTGTTCGGCTCGCTATAAAGGGGCATGAAAATTCTTGTTCCAGATTGCTTGCTGTTTCATACTCTGGTAACGGTATGCGTCCAAAACAAAGCAAGAACATCTACTCGAGCGCTTCATGAAACCAACTGCGATTGACCTATTCTGCGGTGCAGGCGGACTATCCGCCGGCTTGGAGATGGCAGGCTTTGAGGTTCGAGCTGGCGTCGATCTATTCAGCGCTGCTGGCAAAACCTTCGAAGCCACGCATTCGCATGCAACATTCATTGAGAAACCAATCGAAGATGTCACTATCGACGAGCTTATTGAGAAAACGGGTCTGCAACCCGGAGAGCTAACTGTTCTTGCGGGCGGCCCCCCTTGCCAAGCCTACTCTGTCTACAACCATAAACGAGGCATGCAGGATGAGCGGGCAACACTTTTTCTGGAGTATCTTCGCATAGTTGAAGGAATGCAGCCCGAGTGGATTGTAATGGAAAACGTGATGGGGATCTTTTCCATTGGTGGCGGCGAAGCTGTCAGGGCAATCAAATCTGAACTGAAAAAGCTGGGCTATGAAGTCCAAGAGAAGGTTCTAAAGGCCGAGGAATTTGGGGTTCCACAAGAACGCCGGAGAGTAATCTTCATTGGCAACCGTATTGGAGCTCCCATTGAGCATCCCGAGCCCACTCACGGTGAAGGTTTGGCGCCATTTACCACCATTAAGGATGCGATCGGAGATCTTCCCGAGTTGAAGAATGGCCAGGATCTGGGAGTATCTTCTTACAGCTCCCAGGCAAACAGCGAGTTCCGCAAGTATGCCCGCGGGAAGCGCAAGTCAGTCAGCAATCATGGTGCACCAAAGCTGGGCAAAGTGAACATTGAACGCATGGCTCACATCCCCCCTGGTGGTAGCTGGAGGGATATTCCCTTTGAATTGCTGCCAGCCGGGATGAAGCGAGCCAAACGTTCGGATCACACGAAACGGTATGGGCGTATGACCTGGGATGGGCTCTCATGCACCATTCTAACTAAGTGCGACGTTCATTGGGGAGCCTATATTCACCCCGAACAAGACCGAGCAATTTCAGTCCGTGAAGCTGCACGACTACAAGCCTTTCCCGATTGGTTTGAGTTCAAAGGGTCGAAGACTGAACAATACGTTCAAGTTGGGAATGCAGTTCCTCCACTGCTCGGAAGAGCGATTGGGCTCAAGTTGCTCGAGACCATGACGACCGGCGAAAAGGTTCCTGTCGCCGCCGAGTAAAGCACTTTAGCAAAGCTTCCATTCTACTATTCGGGAATTGCAGTGTTGGACTCTTCAAGAACGTATTATGGCGAGGCTTCGGTACGGAGAGTGGCCAAGTGATAGATGGTATCCGGTTGCGGCGACATGCGATGCAAGGACGGCCCAAATCGACCGTTCTCAATGAACTGCGATGATGCAGTGCAACTTCCCGAGAACGGAGAAAGGTTGAATGCATGGAAATTGGCCACCTCAAATCGAACCTATTCCGGCAGGACTGTTTCCAGATTTAAGTTGACCACCATCACTTGTGGTGTTGCAACCCATGGCTTTAGTCATCACTTCCCGTCCGGGTTGTGCATGGCCTCAAAAAGGTATTCTCTGACTGCAACCTATGAACAGTTGCGCATCACAAATGAACGGTCGACATACCGAGTTACTTTCCAAATGTCTGTCCATCGATCTGGAGGTGGATCCCAAAACCGCCAAGGTATTTGCCTTTGCCGCCGTTCGAAACGATGAGCAACCGGCTTTGAAGTCGGGATCCAGCGTTCTGGAGAGAGATCTCGACCTTTTGGAAGAGGCTATCTCCGGAGTCGCACATCCGATTGGCCACAATTTCCTGCAACACGATATAGAGCACCTTATTGCTGCCAGACCACGACTGGACCAGATCATGCAGGCACCGATTGATACATTGTGGCTGAACCCGCTGGCTTTCCCACGCAATCCCTACCACCACTTGGTCAAACACTACCAGGACGGGCGTTTGGCTGCAGGGCACATAAATGATCCGGAGCTTGACGCCCGGCTTGTCTTTGAGGTGTTGGCCAATCAGATTGATGCCTTTCAAAACCTTGACGAAAGCGAACCGGATGCGCTTGTAGCCTATCACTTCCTGACCACTCGGACGGAACAATCGGAAGGGTTCGATGCGGTTTTTAAGTACCTACGAAAAGCCAATTGCCCGCCGCAGGATGAAGCCGTTGCCGCCATCCGTCGGATGCTGGACGGTCGGGCTTGTGGCAAACGGGTCGAACAGACTCTGGGACGGCTTAGCAATCCCCGAAACGGATGGCCTATGGCCTATGCGCTATCGTGGATCACCGTAGCCGGCGGGGACTCGGTCATGCCGCCATGGGTCCGGGCGCAGTTTCGTGAGGCATCTCTGATTGTCCGGCATCTCAGGGATACGTCCTGCAAAGATCCCGCCTGCTTGTGGTGTGCAGAACAGAATGACCCGGTCCGTGCGCTGAACAGGTGGTTCGGGTTCGACAGTTTCCGCCCACAGCCTGTGGACCCAAATGGTCGCCCTCTGCAGGAACGCATTGTCGACGAGGCCATGTCCGGAACAAGCCTGCTCGGCATCCTGCCAACAGGCACTGGAAAGTCCGTGTGTTATCAGGTGCCCGCTTTGTCGCGGTTCGACAAAATCGGGGCGTTGACCGTGGTCATTTCCCCGCTGGTCGCGCTGATGGCAGATCAGGTTCAGGGCATGGAGCGCGTAGGCATTTCCTGTTCCGTGACTGTGAATGGTCAGATGTCCATGCCCGAGCGACAAGACGCCCTGGACAAGGTTCGCATGGGGGATGCGGGCATTTTGATCATCTCGCCAGAGCAATTGCGTAGTACATCAATCCGGTCGGTACTGGCTCAGCGCGAAGTTGGCCTGTGGGCTATTGACGAGGCTCACTGCGTGTCGAAATGGGGTCATGATTTCAGACCGGATTACAGATATCTGGGACGGTTCATCAAAGAGTTCTCGGGCGATCAACCGCCTGTCCCAATCCTCTGCCTCACGGCCACCGCCAAACCAGAGGTCGTCGCCGATATCGTCGAGCATTTCCAGTCTCGCGCCGGGGTCGAGCTGCTCTGCCTTGATGGTGGAGCATCGCGGAAAAACCTGACATTTGATGTCAGGCGTACGACTAAGAACAGCAAACTGACCGATGTCCTGAACGTGATCGAAGAGCTGCTGCCATCTGAGGGCCGATCCGGTGCCGTGATCTATTGTGCGACACGTAAAGAGACCGAGCGCGTTGCCGAATTTCTGAAATCACAAGGTATGGACGCGGCACATTTCCATGCTGGACTTGGGTCCGATGACAAACACGACGTTCAGGAACGGTTCCGGGTCGGAGACCTGCGGGTGATCGCAGCCACCAACGCTTTTGGCATGGGCATCGACAAACCCGACATCCGGCTGGTAGTGCATGCAGACATCCCAGGGTCCTTGGAAAACTACCTGCAGGAGGCTGGGCGCGCCGGACGCGACCGGGAAATCGCCGATTGCGTGCTTCTGTACGCGGGGGATGATGTAGAACGCCAGTTCAGGTTGTCAGCGGGTTCGCGTTTGGCACGGCATGAAATCGGAGCCATTCTGAAAGCCCTACGCCGGATCGACGAGCGCACACGCAAAACTGGCAAGATCGTCGCCACTGCGGGTGAGATTGTCCGGTTCGAAAAGGATCAAGAATTTGAACGGGACAGCGCGACTGATGACACACGAGTCAAGACGGCCGTATCTTGGCTTGAAGAAGCAACACTTGTTTCGCGAGAAGAGAACCGTGTTCGTATTTTCCCTTCTTCGCTAACAGTCCGCACACTGGACGAAGCGAAACAACGGCTTGCGGATGCGGAGATCACTCAAGCGCATCGCAAACAATTGCTGGCCATCGTGCAGCATCTGATTTTGGCCCCGGCGGATGAAGGGGTCTCAACCGATCAGCTCTGCGGCGTCAGCGGTTTGACACCCGGCGCACTGACCAAAGCGATGGCCAATCTCGAAAGCTTTGGCATCGCGCGCAACGACGTTGCAATGACGCTCTTCATCCACGTGGGTGTGGCGCAGTCTTCCTCTGGGCGCCTCACAGAGGCCGCAAATCTGGAACGGGATTTGATCGCGTCGATGCGAGAGCTGGCACCGGATGCGGACAAAGAGACTCCGATACCGCTGAACCTGCAGGAAACCTGCCAGCATCTGCGCAATCAGGACCACGCCGATGCCCGCCCCGATGTCATCGACAAACTGATCCGGAGCATAGCGCGGGATGGCAAGGGGCAGGATGGAGGCACCGGCAATATCCGGTTGCGCAAGATCAGCCGGAACACTCTAAACGTGACGCGGATAAGATCGTGGGAAGTCATTGCCCAGACTGCTGAGATCCGGTGGCAAGCGGCCGGGATTCTTTTGAAGTTTCTGACGGGTAGACTCGACAAAGGCGCACGCGGCAAAGACCTGCAGGTCGAAACCACCGTGGGTGACCTTCTGGCGCAGCTCATGCAGGATGCCGTTCTGAAATCCAGCGGTCTGCGCGATATGACCAAACTGTTGGAACGCTCCCTGCTTTGGATGCATGAACAGGGCGTGTTGACACTGGGGAAAGGGTTGACCGTATTCCGCCCCGCCATGACCGTATTCCTCAATCCCCAAGGTGGTCAGTTCACGCAATCGGACTTCCTTCCTCTGGAAGAGCATTACGCCGAACAGACGCTTCAGACCCATGTCATGGCAACTTACGCGGAAACCGGTCTCGAGAAGATCACAGACGCCGAACGCCTATCGGAGGATTACTTCCTGCTCAACAAAGAGCAGTTCATGAAACGTTGGATGCCGGGCATGGCTCGTGAGGTCAGGCGACAGACAACCAGCAAGTCCTGGACCGCCATTGTCGAAGACCTCGGCAACAAGGTCCAACAGGACATTGTCGCGGACGATCGGGACCAGACCAATGTTTTGGTATTGGCCGGTCCCGGATCGGGGAAGACCCGTGTTTTGGTGCACCGGATCGCTTATCTATTACGGATGAAGCGCGAGGACCCGCGCGGTATTCTGGTACTGGCCTATAATCGACATGCTGCTGCCGAAATCCGTGTTCGTTTGCGAGCGCTGGTGGGCGATGATGCGGCTGGGGTCACGATCTCGACTTGCCATTCACTTGCGATGAAGCTGGTTGGCGCCAGTTTTGCGGGGGTTCAGGCCGCAACAGAAGACTTCGACAATGTCATCATGGAGGCAGTGCGCCAGCTCAACCCCGAAGGCCTGACAAAAGCCGAAGCAGAGGCGCAGCGCGAGAGCCTGATCCAGGGGTTTCGCTGGATATTGGTGGATGAGTACCAGGATATTGGCCCGGAGGAATACGCGCTCATTTCCGCCGTGGCAGGTCGGTCTATGGAAGATGCTGAGCTTAAACTTAGCCTGTTTGCCGTGGGCGACGATGACCAGAATATCTATGCCTTCAACGGGGCTTCTGTCGATTTCATCCGCAGATTTGAAGATGACTATAAGGCCAGACCATCTTTTCTGATCGAAAACTATCGGTCAACAGCACATATTGTCGAGGCCGCCAATCAGGTCATATCCAGAGCGCCTGAACGCATGAAAATGGATCACCAAATCACGATCAACCAGGCGCGGCTCTCTCAACCCAGCGGCGGACGTCTGGAGGGGAAGGATTCCGTCGCCCATGGCCGAGTGCAGTTACTGGACGCCCCACCTGGCGCTATGCCGCAATCTGCAGCAGCAATCGACGAGCTGATACGCCTTTCTCGCCTGGACCCCAATTGGAACTGGTCCCGCGTTGCTGTGATTTCCCGAGACTGGAAATCACTCGATGCAGTTCGGACCTATGCCGAAGCACTGGGGTTGCGCGTGGATATGGCCAACGAAGACCTTCCAAATGTTTGGCGTCTTAGAGAAACCCAACGTCTGGTGTCCGGGTTGCGCGAGAAACAAGGCGCGCTTCTGGGTATTCAGGACATCCTTACGGTCCTGAATGTTCAGCCTCGCAACAAATGGGTGGATTTGCTGGCAGAAGGTGTGGCGGAACTGGCCCGGGAGTTGGGCACCAAGACTATGCCGGTACCTGATATCATTGAATGGATCGCGGACTGGTCCCGGGATACACGCGGTGAGCAACGTGGACTGCTGTTGCTGACGGCGCACAGGGCCAAAGGCCTTGAATTTGACCATGTCGCAATTCTAAACGGCGGCTGGACCCGGGTCTCGAAAGAGGAGGATAACGAAGCCCCTCGTCGCCTATTCTATGTGGCAATGACCCGCGCACAGCAAAGCCTCACAGTGCTGACATCCGGAGCGCACCCCTTTCTGAAAACGGGTTCAGATTCAGTTCTGATCAGGCATGTGACGCCCGATCTCGACGAAACCTCATTGCCCGCAACAAAATACCAGATGCCTGCGCTCGATATTGTAGATTTGTCATTCGCCGGTCGCCAAAGGGATGCAAATGAAGTGCACAACGCCGTGCGCTCAGCGAATGTAGGGGACACTCTTTCCCTTGTGTTTCAACAACCTCATTGGGTTTTGTTGGACGCCCAAAAACGTGTTGTCGGACGTATGGCCAAATCGTGGAAGCCACCCCTCGGGCATGTATTTGCCTCTGGCCAGATCGGGGCCATCATTAACTGGCGCAAGATCGATAGTGGAGAAGAGTACGCCCACTACCATAGGCGCGATAGTTGGGAGACCATACTACCAGAGTTGATCTTCCGGCATGAGAATGCCGAAGCCTCGCATACGCAGCCGACACCAACAGCCCGAGAGGAAGATCAGACGGACCGTGTCAGGGACAATCCACATCGACAAACGACCGACCCTTCCGCAAAGGCATTGGATATCTCGGTTCCAAAACCACAGGAGATTGATATTCCGCCAAAACTCGACCTCAAAACGCTCATCCGCAAATCTATTGACGACACACGCGCCTGGGATGAGCTTTCGGCAGCGTTGAAAGATAAAGATATTGCGCTGGCGGCCAAGGGCGGCGGCCTTGTGGTCAAAAACGCCTCAACCGGCGAGGAGATCGGAAAGATATCTGCGCTTGGGTTCAAATATATTGATCTGATCCGCCACTATGGCGAAGGTTTCCCTGATCACCCTGCCACATGGTTGGTCGAGAAAGCGTTAAACGACAATTACGTTCCCAAAGGCCCAAGACGAACCATGAAAGCAAAGAACCGTAAAAGAAAATCGGGCGATGGCGACGATTTTTCGCTGATTGAAGATTGATGAGTTGGGTCAATATGGGGCGTTTCGATCATGTGCAGACGGCCCTAAGCTCCCTTTCACATGACATGCAAATGCGGCGGCGCAGCAGTCGGGATTCTTATGTATGGCGAGGACGCCTGTAAGCTATAGGTGACAATCGAAGGTAGTGGTGAAGCACTGTTTTGCAGGAGCAGCGAGCTCGTTTACTCCTCTTGAGGGTGGCCCTGTAACTTGAATAGGATTTTTTGTTGTTGAAAGAAGAAGAACGTAAGCCGCTTCTTGTCCGGCACCTGTCGATCGAGAATTTTAGGGGTGTGAATAAAGGATCAGTTGATTTCCAAGGCCACACACTTCTTGTAGGCGGCAATAGTGCGGGCAAGTCTACAATCTGTGAAGCGCTGGAGCTGGTTCTCGGGCCAGAGCGCGCCTATCGCCGTCCCATCGTCAATGAGCATGACTTTCACGCCGGCCGATATCTCGATGACGATGGCAACCCGATTTACATCAAGCTTGATGTTGTGCTGCTGCATCTTCCCGAAGAGATGGAGAAAAAGCTGTTTTCAAAGACGCGCCCATGGAGCGACATCAAAGGCGGGTTCGTCGATGAAGACGGCGCAGTGCCGGAGGACGCTGACGGCGAAGATGTCGTGCGCGCCTTGCCCCTGACCTTCATCGGCTACTATGACCGCAAGGAAGATGACTTTGTCGGGGCTACCTATTTTGCACACCCTGTCGAAGAGCTGGGCGAAGACGATGAACACTATGGCAGGCCGTTCGCGGGGCTGAGCTTCTTCCCCCGCGAGTGGAAAATCCAATGCGGGTTCATCTATTTGCGCACGCTGCGGACCGGACGCCGCGCCCTGAGCCTTGAGCGCGGCTCACTGCTGGACACGATTTTGCGGCTCGGCGACACTGGGAAGGAGTCGATGTGGGAAAGCACGGTGAAGCAACTCCGTGCTCTCGACCCGCCGATTGGCGACATTCCCCAGCTCGCTGGCATTCAGACGCAGATCAAGGATCGCATGGCGCGCTTCGTCGGTCTGTCGGCAGACAAGGACGCGACGGGCTTTTATGCCTCTGACCTGACCCGCGAGAATCTGCGGGAGGTTGTCCAGCTCTTCCTGAAGAGCCAAGATAGCAACCATGCCGTGCCTTTCAACAGGCTTGGCACGGGCGCGGTAAACGCGCTGGTCTTTGCCTTGCTGACCCATATCGCAGACTTGCGAGGCAACCGCGCCATCATTTTTGCGATGGAGGAACCTGAGATCGCCTTGCCGCCCCATGCGCAGGATCGCGAAATACCTCCTGAAGAACATGGGACAGGCCATCATCACCTCCCATTCGCCCTATGTGATCGAAGAGTTCGATATGGCGAATCTGCGGTCCATATCTCGCACAGCAGGGGCGCTGTCATCGGACAGCATTCCGGCGGGAGTCATCAAACACAGCGCGCTGCGCACCAATCGAAGGCAATTGGCGGAAGCCGTGTTAGCGCGCGGCGTGATTGTCGCGGAAGGTGATACAGAAGCCAAGATGCTGGCGGCGGCGAGCTACATGTATGAAGCTCTTGATAAATCAGACGCTTACGCGCCGCTGGACTTGATTGGGATTAGTGTCTTCGACGCAGGTACACAGTCCGATGTTCCCAAGTGGGGGCCGTTTTTCGGGGCAATGAAAAAGACGACCTTCGCGTTTCACGATCAGCCCAATAAGGCCTGGACTGCGGACCAGGCGGCGAAGCTGGATACCTACCACCACAATTTCCAGAGCGCTTATAAGGGCACAGAAGATTTGCTGGCCGCCGAAGTATCGCCTGCGGTCCATCGGCGTTTTTTAGAGCAGGCCAAAGACCATCCCGACTATCCGACCGATAAGGGGTATCTGAAAGGCGGCGAAAGCGAGGATGACGTGATCGCGCTGTCCAGGCAGGTCCTCAAGGCTAAGAAGGGCTCGGGCTTTGCGGCAATGCTGATTGAGCAATGCGAGACGCTGGACGAGATGCCCGACACGGTGAAGACCTTTCTGGAGACCGTCGCCGCCGACATGGCCTTGCCCAACCTGGACGATACCGACGATGCAGGCGACGGTGAAGACGGACCGAATGACCCTGATCCGCTCGATAACGATGGCGATGTCGAGGACATACTTTAGATCATGGCTTTTACGATCTGTGAAAAACGCCAAGCAGTCATAGACGAAAAAGGTCACGCGTTGGTCATTGGCGGGCCGGGTTCGGGTAAGACGACTCTCGCGCTACTCAAGTGCAAGGGTATTCTGGACGCGCTCGCGCCCGGCCAAAGCATCTTGTTCTTGAGCTTTTCCCGTGCCGCTGTGCAGCAAATCCTGAAACGCTGCCGTGAAATTCTAACCAAAGAAGAAATGAAGCGCATCGATGTTCGCACCTATCATTCCTTCTGCTGGGATATCCTGCATTGCCACGGACGCTTGCTGGGCGGACGGCCTCTTAAAATGATGGCCCCGTCCGAGGAAGGCACCCGGCGCACGCAGTTCGACGGGGATTGGGCGGTGGAAAGCAAGCGGCTAAAGGGTGAAGACGGCATAGTCTGCTTCGACCTCTTCGCAGACGCGACGTCGGAGCTCTTTGAGGGCAGCACGCATTTGCGCTCATGGATGGGACGGCTTTTTCCGTTGGTGATCCTTGATGAATTTCAGGATTCGGATGACGACCAATGGCGATTTGTACAGCAACTCAGCGCCGTGACCCAAACTCTGTTTCTGGCTGATACGGAACAACGGATATTCGAAGGCACGTTCCGGCCCGGTGTTCGCGCGGATAGGCTGGATATCCTGAAAGACGCCGTCGATCTGCTCGAAGTCGATCTGCGGGACGACAATTACCGCAGCGCCGATAGTGATATCCTCTCGATTGCCGATTGCGTGCTGAGAGGCAAAGGTCCGCTGCCCAAGAGCGAAGACGTGAAGTGGCTGCCCTACAACTACAAAAACCAATTCCCGGCAACGGTTCACTTCGCCGTGGCGGTGACACTTGGCACCCTGCGTAAGCGTGGGATCGCTGATCCGACCGTCGCCGTCCTTACACGAAGCAATGATCTGGTCGCAGAAATCTCTGACATTCTCGAGTTCCCACACACCTACAATGGCAAGGACCTGCAGCCGATCCCGCACGACACTGTCTGGGACCAAGAACTGTCAGCGTCGGCGGGCGTCGCGATGGCGGCTGCGCTCGAATTCATCTCTGTGGGCACGCCTGCTGCACGCGAGGCCATGCACGCCAAGATCGAAGAGTATTTCCTCATAAAGAAGGATTTCTGCGAACGCTATGGTGGGCGCGGCGCGAAGGCAGCAGGCAAAAAGGCGGCGCGCTTTGGGAAATCGAAAGCCAGGGTCGCAGAGGACAAGGCGCTAACGCCAGGCTCGCCGAAGACCTTCGAGAATGCGCTATCGACGATCCCCGCTCTGACAGGCGATCCGGTCAGAGACTGGAAGGCCGTCCGAACGGCGTTCCAAGCTCATGGTGATCTGAAAACGATCTTTCAGGATGCGCGGATGGTGAGACTGTTCCGCGCGTCCGATACACTGGCGACAGCGCTGTCTGGTCGCTGGGTAGAGCGGGCGACCTATGATGGAGCGGCGCGCTTGATCCGCAGCGTGCTCGATCAGGAGAAGCTGATCGGTCTTGAGAGTGATCCCAAGGGTGTCTCACTCATGACTATGCACAAATCCAAGGGGAAAGAGTTTGACGGCGTCGTAATGATTGAAGGCATGTATTCCAGCCCCTTCCTCCTCGAGCACGAAGCGCCCGACTTTGCGCCATCGCGGCGGCTTTTGCGCGTCGGAATTACCCGGGCGCGAAGCTTTGTCCTGATTGTGCGCCCCCGAACAGCCAGTCCCCTGATTGATTGATAGTCGGCGGCTTGACGCGCAATCTTCTTCGCAATTCGTTGGTTGGGTCGCGACTGCAGCGAACGACCGCTTACCCCCCTTGTTGGCGTGATGGACCAGTACCGTCGACACTCCATCCCGCTTCAATTCCAGAAACAAGTCCTGAACCTTTTTGAAAGCGGGCGCATCATTCTCGTCGTCCAGACCATTGGTCAGTGTGGTGAAGTCGTCCAGAATTAATAGGTCGTAGCTTCCAGCAACTTTTTTGACTAATTCCTCTCGGTGTTCTGGGTCCGTAATGTCGTAGAAAGTAGACCCCAAGTCCTGATCTTGTCTGGCAATGATTGTTAGGTTGCTCAGTACTACGTCTGACGCCGACTTCTTTTTTAGACGACGATTTTGAAATGGAAATGTTCTGGTCCTTAGCGCGAGCTATCGCCGACGAAGTGAGCGGATCGTTCGGAAAAAGAAAGACCCGCGAAATGACCTGCATGGCCCGTTCCCGGCGCAAATTTGTCAATTTCTTCGCCGCACTGGGCTCTCCAGTTGCCGAAGAAGCCATTCGTAGGGTTGCAAAGCTCTGTTCCGGTGCGAAAGAGGTACGGGTGAGGGCTAATTGGTTTTCATCTCACTTTAATCGCTGTCTTAAGTTCAGGAAACTTGCTGAGATAAGCGTGATCTGTTTGCGGCAGTAGCTTCTTGAGTTCAGGAGATAAGTCCTCAAACGGTATATCAAAGGGGCCGTCAAGAATACCGAGCGCCAAGAATTCTCTTAAATAGGAAGAATTTCCGGATCTGGGGATTTGAGCTGCGGTTCGGACGAAGCTCCCTAAGCTTTCGACCTTGAAACTCTCGGTAACATTGTCACTAAGAATAATTTCCCTAACCGCGCGGCAAAGAGAATGCGCTGCCCAGTATGGGATCGCGCAAACGTCTTTGGCTTCTTCAACGTTGCAAGGGGTTCTATGAACATTTCCCTCAGAAAGCCTCCAAGAAAGCTCGACCCAGTTTTGAAGCCGATGTTGTGCTTCCCAAACGATCCGGGTCCCTAAAGTCGGAAACTCTCCTTCATAGTGTGCTGGCGCTCGAGATGGGTCATGAACAGGGAGGATCTTTTCGACGAAGATCGCAACATACATCAGCCAAAAGTTGTCTTGGACCTCCTTCGTCGCAGCACGAGTAATCAAGATATCAAAAAAGTGGATCGCAGAGTAAGTAACATCGTCGAATAGGTCTTCATCTTCGAACGGAGGAGCTTCGGAAAGGGAGCTGACATAATTATTATCCTCCCGAATGGCTTTAAGGGCAGCTTCCCCTACTGGCCTCCAAACTCCTGACCGTAACGCAAAGTCGGTGTCACCAACAAAGTTGAGTACGGTAACTCTCTCTGGGTCCAGCGCGTATGTTTCACCCTGAATATTGATGGTGGCGCGGAGATCTTCACGTAAGAAGCTCTCTGGATTCTGCATACTTTCCATCACGAACCGATCGAACTCCTCGAAGGTGCTGGTCTGAAATGTCCGATAGAACTCGACAGCGAACTCAGGCGTATGCATTTGGAGCTCGCGTCTGACGTGCTGCGACTTTGCTACGGTTTCTACTATGAAACGTGTAGCGATTGTTCTCTTAGAAAATTTCGGGAGACCTTTCGCCGCCAACTTCAGTATCGGTCGAATGAACCGAGGTGCTCTCTTGCCATCTGTGCTTCCCTGCAACGCCAGTGGTAGCGGATTCGAGCTAACACGCACCATCCAGTCATACAACTTTTGCAATGTATTTGTTCGATTATGGTATTTGCCGAGCAGTGGAATATATGGATACAGAACTCTAATGAGCTCCAAGTATCTCCTCTCATCATAAAGCATATTTGTAAGCGGCAGGAGACGTCGGACTTTATTTCCAGACGGTCGGCTTAGATAGAAAAATGTGAGTATGGAGACACCCCAAAGCGCAGTCAGGAGAAAAGAAACTTTTTCATTGCTCATAAGATCACTTGGCTGCCCAAACCCGAAGCTAACTATCCACACTGCAACGTCTTCTGGCAGAATGCTGAGAATAGGGAGAATGAACTGGAACCCGAGGATTATCGTGACAAAAACCACAGAAAGAACGAGTGCTATTGGAGCATTCAGGCGCAGCTTTAGACGCGACAACGGATCCAAAACCGCATATGCGGCTATGACCAAGCCAAAAAATGTCAGAAATCCATCTAAGCTCATGCCGCTTGCTCGCTATAGTATTTGGGTTTTGCGTTCCACGATGCCTAAAGCCAGTGAATTTTTCGCATAGCTGAAGTCAGCGCCTTGCCCATCTAAGCAATGCCGCGTCGAAAGCTCGTTGTTGCGGAAACCTTCCAAGGAAGTATTTACGCTCATCAGGCGGAAACTTTGAGCACGCGTAGATGAATGCTCTTTGTTGCCACGGATCCATCAAAGAAAACTCCTCCTTGCGCTCACGAAGCCAATCCGTCGCTCCTGATGCCATTGCTGATAGGATTACTTCCCTCCTAACGTAAGGATCACCTGACGAGAAAAAGTGAATAATTTGGGGGATGTGGTTCAAAGTAGCATTTCTCGAGAATAGGCTCAGCACTGATAGTCTAAAATATTCGTTACTTGATAGAGACTTATCCTGAAGCAAACGTATCAAGTCTCCCCCAAGTTCTCTCCAATCTTCTACTCCAAGATCCTGAACACTCGACAGATATGCACAAATTCCGGCGAGGCACGGGTTCAGGTCGTGAATGCGCGCTATAACCTTTTGAATTGCGCCAGGGTGCCCAACTTGAGCGAGCCTCCTGAAAAACCAGCGCAGCCGAATGAAATCTACGGGATTTTGATTGAGATACTCATCAATAATAGTGTCTATTCTGGCGTCACTGATTTTCGCCCAATCAACTGCCTTAATCGAGCTAAAGGAAATCATCTTATATGGGTTTCCTGATGAATACCGACCTACAACGCTAAGTAGATCCTTCTCATTCTTGTTGATTGGTCTATCTTCGACCATTTGCCGGCACAAAGAATCCGTTTCTTCTGGTGAAAGAAACCGTGTCTTGTGTCTCTGAAGGGTCAGGCGTTGCTGCTGATCAAGAGTGCGAGCAACTTTTGCAAGTGCATCTCTTGCGTCATCCTGCGACGAACAAAAAACAAGAATATCGTCGGCATACCTTAGGAAATCCACCCCTTGGACTTCCAAACTATTGTCAATGGGAATGAGCGTTGCTTCCGCAATCAGGTGCGCCGCATGTGGACCCACGGGTATTCCCCTCGATACGCCAGCTGTCGTAGATTCAAGAAGGCTGATTACCCACTTTGTTGCTTGGTTGGGAAACCCAGAGTCCATCAGCTGGTTTTCGACCGTGTGATGATAGATCTGATTGTAAAAGTCAGCGATGTCGCAATAAAGAATTACCGAAGAAGATGCGGCTTTGCGAGAAACGTTAGCCCAAAAATCATTCCAACCCGATTGGCTGGCGTAAAGGCCATGCTCAGCAGTCGGAGAGAAACGATAACTGAATACTTTATTGGAAGGCTTCCTTCGCTGCTCCACACCTGAACCAAACTGGTGCATTATTGCGGATAGAATAAGCGAGTCCTGCGGATCAAGCTGAGTTGCTTGTCGGTAGGAAATTTCATCTTTGGGAACGATAAATCTTCTCGAGGTTCCAATCGGAAACTGGTTCAAGTCCTTTCCAGCGATGGCGGTAGAAAGGCGATCCCTCTCAGATTTTATGGCATTAATTTCAACCACTTGAGGAAAAAGGTCACCATCAGAGTGTTCAGCAATGAAATCAATCGCCCAATCAACAGATGCTTTGTCCAACATTTGAATTCCCGAACCTCGAAATCATCTATACGGGGAGCGATCCGCCCCTCAAACAACCTTTGAAGCTGAAGAGCATGCACTTGTGACGACGTCAACGCCTTAACATCCTAAGATTCAAATTGGGCTTGACCCAAGGTTCAATCCGTAATCCCGAACAACTCACAATGGCTGCTGTGGCACGCCCGTAGTTGCACCCCGCAAAAAATCGTTTTCGTTTTCTTGTCGTGAACACGCGTCCTTTAGCCAAAAGGATGCAGCACGACCTTTAGATTCTGGCTCCGATCACTATGGCAGCGGCATGGCCCCAAGCGACGGCTTGTCATCGTTGAGGGAGACACCCCACCTGCTCCAATTCCATCGCGCCATGACTATCTTTGCCGCGACGATGGTGATGATCGGTCAGCTGCCATGCGGTGCCCCTGCGGTTGTGGAGATGATCTCTTTGGGTCTTGAGGGATCCTCCAATATGGCGGAAAACAAAGAAAATTCACAGATCTGAGTGCAACATGCCTATAAAAAGCGAGATATTGCCCGACAAAATCGATGACAGCCTGGCGGATGGTCTCGCCAAGGAACTTTTCAATGATATTGCGGCGATTACAAAGAAGGGGTTTGGAAAGCCTGTAATGACAGCCGGGACAAATTCGAAGGCTATGCGAAAAAAGAGCTGTCAGAAACTTTTGGCAGCTTATGGACCTTTAGTGTTCGACAAAGTAGCTACACCGGATTTTTCAACATTGAGGGTGATGCATCTTTGTCCGGGTATATTTGCACAATCCCAGAAAATGTTGAATGTATCCGTAGACACCATTCAACTCAGGCGGCTTAACCGCGTAGCCTACTTTGGGGGCGTCAGCGGGTTGGAGGTTGACCAAGGCGGGAGTGTTGGGGCGATTTCTATGCACGCCGTTGCACGAATGATCCAAGACGCAAGGGTCCGAACTCCGAGGGATCTCATGGCGGTCGCCGGCAAGGCTTTGAGCTGGGGAGGGGTTGCGAATAAATCCCATCATAAGGGTGCTTTCATGGTGCCGGTAGAGACGGGGCTGATTTGTTGCGGGACAGTGCTTCCAGTAAGCAAGGTAAAGGGAGGACCTAAAGAGGCGCGAGGTGTTCTCGTTAAAACCTTTATAGGACACAGCCGGATGAAGCTTCGATACAAGGAGACTTGGCAGAGGTTGGTTGATCTTGGTGGTATGGAGCACACCCCACGAGCCATTGTCAGAAAGGATTTCCCGGGTGAAGCCATCAGGGCTTTCGAGGCTATGGCTAATGCGGGGCGCCGATGGGAAGAGCGCCAGCCAGAACCAAGTCAAGGCAAGCAATTTTAAGATTAACGTTTCTGTCTAAATCCACCTTCGGGAGCGAGCTCAACGGGGCCCTCGTTGGTTCGGGCAACAAGAATGACGCAAACGGGGCCTCGGATACCTCATCGTTCAATTAAGCCAATCCAAAATACAGACTAAAGTTAGACGGGTCGCCTACTGGGTGAGCGTGTCCCTTCTGCATGAAAATCAAAACTACATTGAGAAAAGCGTGATATCAGATGCTTGCCACATGTCGGCCCAACGAACGCCGTTAATTCAAGAAGCGCCTGACTGCGACCCGCAGACTACCCGCGGCACGCTCTCGTATTGATGAGCTGTTTCTTCTTCCACTCTTTCTATACAGAACTTTATCTGCACCTATGGACGCAGTTCCCAAAACTCTAAGTGCCCCCTTGTTTTCCTACTCATTCCCGGTCGCGTGGCTGGATCCTCTCCGTTTAGGAGACGAGTTAAGTCGCGCACGCCGGCAGCCTTGTCGAACACATAAGAATGGCGGGTAGCAAAGCTGAATTTTTGATACCATCGAGCAGGATCGATCAAGGAGGCATCAACGGCAGTAATATCTGGCTCAAGATACATGTTGGATTGATCCGCAAGACCCAGTCGCTGATCCCGGTGGAGCTTTTCAGACAGGCCAAGCGGGCGATCATGTTCGGAGGAATAAACTGTAATTCGACTGGCATAGCTTGACAGTGGTGCTGCCGGATCGAAGGGTGTTTCTTCCTTCTGTTTGAAAAAATCCATCGAAACATCGGCAGCGGCAAAGATGATTTCGTTGAATTTCGTCTGACCGGGGTCGATGCCACGTTCAGGAAGGCCGGCAAGATATTTTGCGAGCAACCGGCTTCCCATGGAATGGGCTATGAAATTGACCCTCCCGGCATCGACTGTCTCGGTCAGATTTTTCATAAAAAGTTTGAAATTCTGGTCCGCAGTGTCGGTTGAGGATTCGTCGTATCCATAACTTAAGAGTTCCCCATCACTGGGCCAAGTGTAACTGATAACGATGGCGTCTCGAGCGATGTCTTCCTGAATTGCCGCGCCACGGCGCATACTGTCTGCGAAAGAGTTGTTATACCCGTGAACAAAGACGACGATCTGCCGCCCGTCATTTTTTCTGAGCTCTTGTAGGAAGTCGTTTTCGGTCAGCGGGTCAAGCCTTTCTATGTTGGACACATCTTCCAGATCATCACCATATCTACGACGGTCTTTGAGGCTGACTCTGGCAATTCCGTAATCATGGCCGCGCAGGCGGCGGACTGACGAGTACGCAGTTTCCGTTTGCTGCAGATCAACGAGCTCCCGGTCCGTTGCGAATAGCAAATCGACATCCGCCGCTGGTCTGGGATCTGACAGTTCTGGCGGCGGCGCAGCTTCCGCTGCAGCGTTGGCAAAGGCAAGATTGATGAGATTCCGTTCGACTGGGCGATCATCTGGAATGGCTGCCAAACTTGCCTCCCGCGCAGCATCGACATCGACTGCCGCCCAAGCGTTGAATACGGCTCCGCGAGCAAGGCTTTGAGTGCGGAAGGTCTGTGCCTGGAGTTGAAGCTGATCGACGAGCCTCTCGCCTGTTCTTTCGGCAGCTCTGGCGAGATGATGCTGGTCGGGAAATGGAATGTCCTTCCATCTCTTTTCGGTGATTAGAACGGCATAGAGCGTCGGGACATATGTCCTGTCGATGTAGTGGGTAACCACGTCTGCGAAACCGGCTGCAATTGCTCTGTTGTCAATAGGCACGGCACTTGAATCGATTGACCCAGTTTGCAACGAGTTAAAGACCTCTCCGAATGGCATGGAAACCGGGGCGGCGCCGAGCGCAATCAGGGTATCACCCTCGTTGCGAGTCCCCTGAAAGACTTTAAGTCCTTGGAAGTCGCTTGCTTCGAGAATTGGGTTCTGTGAGCCGAAGATGGTGGAAGAAAGGTGCCAAAAATCAAGCACACGATAACCCTCACGCTCCACGTCAGCTTTTTCATAAGCGCCAACCTCGGAATTGATGGCTTTGCGGACTTCGATCGCATCTTGCGCCATGAAAGCCTTGAGTAGCGGTGATTGGGCAAGAGCTGGGACGTTGGGGAAGGACACGACAGCGATATCGATGAAGCCGGAGTCGAGAAATTCAAGCAACTCATCTTGTGGAGCGATGTTTGGCAGGAAGGACAATGTCACACCGCTATCTGCATCATCAAGCTGATTACCCATCTGTTGGATGGCTGCTGATGCTGCATCTCCGACGGCGGTGATACTGTATTCATCGGCGAAAACAGCAGATGATGACCAAAAAAGAAAAAAAGTGAGTGTGCGGCAAATGAAGTTTCTCAAAATTATCCTCAAAGATGGTCTGCAACGTAACGCTTTGGAGTAGTAGACCACAGATTGTGCGAATTGGCATCAATGTGTCGAACGCCCAATACTTAGCCTGCTGTTTGGTACCTTTTTGCCCCAAGCCGGAAACAAAACTTCGTTGTGGGTGCGACGATTGATGCAACAGTTTGGGAAATGGGACTTTCGTCGCTGAAATTATAGTGCCGCGGGGCCAAGATATTCGTTCATTGGTTTTCTTGAGGGCTTCTTGATGTCGGTCAGTGTCGGACCCGCCCATGTTTGTTGATGTCTCCCCTCCCATGAGACCGGTATGAACATTAGCTCGAAGTGGAAAGGTTGCTTTGTTGTGCCGACTCCGTCGTAGGGACTCTTCACATCGAGTTCCATGTTGCTGAACGCGGTGATTTCTCAGTTCTGCCTCAGCCTTCAATTTATGACCTCATCGAACACGAAAAGTGGTCGCTATGGCACTATTGTCTTGGATGTATCGCCATCGAAAACAGATAAAGTTTGGATATTTGAGCTTCGCTCCACGGAGCAATTTCGGTTCCAAATTGCCAAATTATGTGCTCCTTCCGAAAGCCGCGTAGAAGGATATCGAATTCCGTCAAAACCTGAGTCTCGGGCGCAATCAGCCACGAAACGCGAAAAGACATACGCAGGCTTGTTGTATCCCGTGGTATCGCTCGGCGTACTTAGAAGCGCAGAAAACACCAGTGCGTTCAAAAGCTCTGTGTCGTCTTCATTGGATTCAATAGGATCTACCAAATCCAAGATCTTGATTTCTTGGTCTACACAAATCTCTGCGGCTGCACACGGTTCCTCGCGCAGTTCGTGAAAGCAGGTTTCCACGCAATCCGCCAAATAAAGTACCGGTATTCCGGCATGATTGTATCGTCCTTCACCTACGAATTCAGGCGGAGGAAAATCAAACTCCTTGTTGGAATAACTTCTCAAGCCCGCAAGACTTCTACCCCGAAACATTGTTTGATCAAGTTTTTCTACTGGAGTAATTTTTGCACGTTGTTGGATGCATTCAAACACATCCGAGGCGAACCTGTTCTTTAATAGTAGGAAGGGCGTATCTCGTGCCAGAACGCTGATGGAATTTATGGACTCCTCAAAGTCCTTGGGAACATTGAATGGTAAGTTATAAGGGTAAAGTAGATAGCCCAGTTTTCCATCGCACCTTGGGCAAGGCAGTTCCGTCACGAGACGTTCAAACTGCTCAAGTGTAAAGTGTTCTCCAAGACGAGAACCTTCGTAGAAACAGTCTAATGGAATTTGATTTCTTTGGAATTCATAGTCGTCTGCAACGTCTGCCATTGGCCAAGTCTTGAGGAAGCTCTCATAGCATTTGTCGCAGCAAGCGATATCAGCGTTAAACCATGAATCAAGTTCTTCAATGAAAACTTCCTCAAAAAAATCTTCGTCTATTGGATGCGGGGGAGTAGCCAAATGCATCTTCAACTCTTTCTGCTACGTTCTGCTTGCATTGATTGAAAGGGTCGTACGCCAGCAAAATGCGTAAGACCACTTGTAGTCGGAATTGCATACAATTTTAGCGTGAGCACAACACGAACCGGTATTGCTGTACCCAAACCTCTGTTTCGGACTCTCAGCTGCGCCTAAGAGCTGGAACAGATTGAGTAGGGCAACGAGCCGTGAGCCTACATCTACGGATGCCACCTCTCACCCAGTTGTGCCTCTTCATCATGTCTTTTTGCGTCCTGGTCATAGCCCGTGGCAATACTATCGAGCATGGCGGCGACCCGGGGATAGTCGTTCGATTTACGGCCTGCGAGTTCGCGGTATTTTTCGGCGAGTTCACGCTCTTGCGCTCCGCCGTCGTAAGGGCTTCGCATGGTGGTACCACGCGTATTGTATGCGCCGATCTCGAACGATCGCCTCAAGTCGGTCATGTCAGAACGGTCCAAAAACTTCAAAACAACATCTGGTAGCCAATTTTCGAAGCCGCTTTCCTTTGCGACACGGGCGAGACAGTCCGCTATGCCAGAAAGTGCCGGTCTTAGACGTCCGTGTTTCTGGGCCAGTTTGAGCATCTCGTCGATCCATTCCAGAAACGCTTTTTCATCCAGCGATCCGTCGTCCCGCGTTCCGGGAATCTGAGCCCACCCGTGCAAGATTTGAAAGGCCAAGTCAGCGCGAATGCGGAGCTGATCCGCTTCGATCTCTTCCAAATCTGCCTCTGGAGAGTCGTCGGTCCGACGGTACAAGTATCTCAATAGCCCAATATACTCGGCTGGGTTCTTTTCGAGTAGACGATGAATTGCCCACACGGGTCGATCGCTGCCTTCCCCATACGCCCCCAGCAGCTTGGCAAAGGGCCACTCCAGAGCCGCAATCTGCTCGTCCGACACCCCTGGGGCTTCGTCGAGTTGCTTTAGAATGCGCACAAGATGCCAACGATTGGGTAGCGGGCCTTCGTCCTGAGAACATTGAGCAATGTCGTTAAGAATTTCGACCCAAAGGTCCGCCGAGAGATTTTCAGGTTCGTGGCGGGCCGCCTGAAACGCGTATCGAGGCCTGCCAGCTTCCAACAGGCGCCGGATGACAAACTCTACTTCTAAGAAGTCTTCGTTCCCAAAGATTTGGATATGCACGTTCGACCAGAACGTACTCTTCACATACCCGCCAATTCTTTCTGCGAGTCGCCAACCGGCGCTACGGTTGGGAAGGCAACGACCAAGTCGTTCTTTATCCTCTTGAGTGGTCAACAGACCCTTTTCTTCGAGAGCCGCCACAACAACGGCGAGAGCTGTCTCGTCGTGGATAAAAAGTACCTGTGCAAGGAATTTCTCAGATTTCTCTGAGAATCCTGCGTCAGTGATTGCTCGGATGGCCCAGTCTATTGTTTGTTCTTGCGGTACATCCGGACCGGTAAGGACGCGAGCTGCGATATGGGGATGTTCCAGTTCCAAGGAAAACTCGTAAAGAGCATCGGCACCATAAGCTGTTTCAATTTCGCGCAATGCGTCGTGACGACGGCCCTGAACAAGCTCATCTCGTTCTCGCCAATTGATCTTTCCCGAAGCTTCATCGCTTTCCAAGGAGGGCCATTGAACGTACTCCTCCTCAAACAACCACAGGTGACGGTGGCGCAGATCTTGCGGCTGCAATTGGCCCAGAATCTGTTCAAGCGTCGGAATAACTGACTGAGCCACACCATCGTTGTCCTCTTGCTGATGCCTAAACTGAAGCTGCCCGAGTTTGGTTCGCACGACATTAGCCAGTTTAGTTTTTGCCTGATCTTCATTGTCCTTTGACCACCGCTCTACTTCGTCTCGAAGTCGGTGAAGGTCATCTGGATGTAGACAATCGACAATTTCCAAAATTGCGCGCAATTCCTCGAGGTTTAACGGGGCAAGATTAAGTAGCAATTCACTCGCAGCGCGGCGGATCTTCCAGCAATCGACGTTGGTTGCGACGTCGTACTCCCCCTCTACTGCCAACCATCGCGGCATGGTCGTCCTACTTGCAAACCTCGGACCGGACTCGATCAGTGATTTGCAAACATCAATCGCCGGAGATCGGTAGAGATGAGCCAACCGACGCAAGACGCTTATTTTGCCTTCCACGTCGAGCGTCGTCGACGGAAGCCAATCTCGAAAAATTGCCTTAGCTGAATTCGCCGGATTGTTAACGTGATTGTCGTCGACATCAAAGGCACGGAGCCGAAACAAAATCTCAGCAACCCGCGGAAAGTACTTTGGCGACCAAGCGAGTGCCTCAAGTGCCCAAAGCAATTCAACCCGGAGGCAGGATTGCGAAATCCCTGCAGCACCGACGGTACGCATAATTGCCGAGATTGGTTGATCCGGTCGAGCAAGATCAGCCTCGACGCAGTCGAGGAACGCCAAAGGTGCAGCTTCGGCGACTGCACGCAGGTGCGGACGAATACTAACCCAGGCATCTGGTGTCATTTCAGACATCAAATCTCTGACATGGCGGTCAATGCGGCCTTGAAGGTTGACGTTCAGTCTATTCCCACAGATGGCATCGCCATACGTCGCCAATATACCAAGTGTATCGCCCAAGCCGGATAGAAGGGCTCCTGAATAGGTGCGAGACTTGCCGTGTATATTCGCACACCACCACTCGTCTTCGGGCAAGTCGAGCTTCGGATCTCGCTCCCCAAGCGCATCGATGGATAGTAGGAAGAACCGATCTAAATCTGATGCTTCAATATAAGGACCAACTGCGAAGAGGGCATCAAGTTGGGAGACCGCCATCGTAACGCTGCCTATTCGTGCAAGTGGTGCATCTTCTCCCTTCGCCAATTCAATGCCCGCGCGTAAAATGTTGTCTTCAGAAGCATCGGAGAGCAGAGCCAAAAGAGACAGGTCATCTTGGTCATCACTCTGCACCCAACCACCTACAAGCGCGAAAGGCAGCAGCTTCCGAGCCATATCAGGCTCTTGTGCCCATCTTGGTAACCGAACTGCAGGATCGTCCGACAATCGCCGCCGGAGAACTGTTACAGAATGGCCAACCTCTAAAGCCAGCCGTTGAGCTTCGTCGCGGGAGAAACCAATGCCTTCGAGCTCTTCTCGGAATACGTCGGCTGCAATATGCGGAAGCTCAAGCTGTTCCCGCAGCGCGGCCTCGCCTTTCGCCATCGGGTGAATTGTTTGAAAGCGATCACGATCCAAACGCGCAGGTTTCTCCCCCTGGGGCAGGTCGAGGATTAGGATCGGCTTTGGTCCATTACCAGCACTGGGCTCCGCGTCAGGAGATGTAATAACCACCATTCGATCCAACAAATCGTTGGCATTCTCCATATCGAGGGACGCAACACAGAAGGCTACGGCCTCCTGGCGGCTGTCTGCGACGACCGGAATCGATCTGTCACCGTCACGAAGCTTTTGCATAAAAGCTTTGGCTACACCCCCACGACGATCCGCTACGAGGCGCTGCGTAACATTCGGGGATGAGGCACTGGCCCAGCTGCGGAACCAATCTTCGGGAGAAGTGATCCCAGCTTGAACGGAGCCCAACATCTCTGCGAGCCAGACTCGAGTCGCGGGAGCTTCGTCGAGCCAAGTTTCGAGGTCCACGGCGTCCCAGGCATGCACCTCGGCCCAATCGCCACGTGCACGTCGATCCTTCAACCACTCTTCCTTGCCTGGCCAACGCCGTGGGGTAACAAATACAAAAGCTTTCGAGCGCCTGGTTTCAACGTCGAGACTGCTAACGCGCTTGTCATAGTCACTGTTTGCTTTTGAGCCTGGAGACTGATCACATCCCATTTCCCAATATGCTTTGCCTTTCGGAACCCATGGCGTAGGCGCATCGGTCTCTGTCTCTCCATCCACGCCGTGTAGAGCAACGGCGTCGTTTCCTGGGAAGCGGATATAAGAAAGTCCGAGCGTGGTTTCGCGTATCAATTTGCGTACCATGACAGGGAGAAGTGACTGGGCTTCCTTTCGATCTGCCCACTGCCGGATATCGGTCTCGGTAATCAAAGCAATTTCCTTCAGAGATTTGCGGCAAAGATGAAGAAATCCGCAGTATATACAACGTCAAAATAACTGAGGGATTTGTTCAAAATGTTCCACTTCCTGAAATTTTTCCTGTATCACGCTCTTCAAGGTATCATTGTCTAATGCGCGCGATTGCCGTCCAGTTAAATCGTATCAAAGTGCAAGTTAAAAATACGCAGATTGCCAGTATGGTAAACGAAGTGCCATTTCGCGACAGCCCTGACTAAACTCTTAGATTTGCGCAGGCTTTCCAGCGAGGGTTTCGTGCACCCTGCTATAAACTTGGGTTCAAAGTCTGTCAAAACCGACTGTATAACTGTGTTTAGGTTGAGATAAGGGTTCGAGTCCTCCACGGCTCGCCATTTTTTCAGATGTTTTTCGAAACGGGGCAAGGGTACGGCCCTTATATCTGAATTCAAAGCGGTCGGTCAGACTGCACCAAGCGGGTGCATTCAGCTTTTCCCTCAGCGTTTTGGGCTGGACGTAAGGTCCAACCGCATAAACGCGCTGTTTGGATCGGCGTCATAGCCGTAGATCGGACCGCAATAGGAATATCCCAATGTTTCATATAGCTTGCGTGCTGCGTCATATTCCGAGAGATGATTTGCGCCAGTTTCCAGGACAAGTGCGGAAACGCCCTCGGCTCGGGCCAGATCGGCAAGATGGTTCATGATCACACGCGCCAATCCTCGGCCGCGCGCAGCAGCAACCACGTGCACCGATTTAACTTCGGCAGTGCCATCCGGCAGCGCCTTAAGCGCACCACAACCCAAGGGCTTACCCGCCTCATAAATAGCCCAAAAGCGAATGCCCGGCTCGCGCAGGGCATCAATGTCCAGCGTATGATTTGAGGTTTGCGGTGTCGCGTCCCAGCTATGGGCGAGATGCGCTTGAATGATCGGGCGCAGATCCTTGGCGCCGGGGTCTGCTTGGCGGATGTCGATCATTCACTGGGCCTTGTCAGTGGGTCCAGGGAGCGCGCCGGTCAGTGGCGAAATTCTCACCATAGCCGCGCGCCCGCAGGTTCGGCTTGCGCTTGTGCGGCTCGCATACCTGCGCGTCGATACCGTTGTCTTTGGCATAGTCCAGCGCCTCTTCCTTGGTATCGAACTTCAGACGCACCTGCGTTTGGGTGTCATTGGACGAGGTCCAGCCCATCAGCGGATCGACCTCACGCGCAGAAGCCGGGGCGTATTCCAGAACCCATTTGCGGGTTTTGGCCATCCCCGAGGTCATCGCGTTTCGCGAAGGCTGGTAAATCCGTGCGCGCATGTCGCCTCTCCGTACTCACTTGGCTGAAGCTGTTTATGCGTCAGAGCGCGCGCCGGGACAAGATGACAATTGTCGCGGGTCGCATGGACTGACTAATGACAGGTATTGTCATTAGTTCGGGGTAGAAAGCGCGCAGACGTAAAAGGACAGCAGGATGCTTCACCAAGAACGCCACCTCGACATCAACGCCCGACCCAATGAGATTTGGGCCATCCTCCGCCGCTTTATGCATATCGATGAGTTTGCCCCGCAGGTGATATCGGTTGATGCTTTGACTGCCGGATCGGATGGTGTTGGATCACAGCGCCGGTGTCACTTCGCGAACGGCACATCATTGGTCGAAGAGGTGACGGATTGGCAGGTCGACCGCGGCTACACTGTGCGGTTGTCGCAGGTGGCGATGCCTCTGCGCGAAGCACAGGCGGCGATTGCCATCACACCGCTGTCCGACACGCGCAGCCGTGTTATCTGTAGTATGGATTTTTGTATGAAATATGGACCGTTGGGCTGGTTAATGGGACAAACCCTGTTGAAGATCATGATGGGCCGCGTGCTGGCCGAGAACCTGTCGGCCTTGGCGGCGAAGGTTCAAACGCACCGCGACGCCCAACCCCGGACCGCTTAGCTGAAAATGAATCCAGATCAGCCCTTGCAGATGGACAAAATAAGAACAAATGTAGGGGCCTGACCCGGAGCCCGCCCATGCCTTATGCCCATTCCGACAAGACTCAACTGACCGCAGACGACGTGCGCGCGCGTCTGAAACTGGAGGGCGGCAAGCAGTTCGTCATGCACACCGAGTTCGCACCGGCTGGCGACCAGCCGACGGCGATTAAAGAGCTGGCAGGTGGTGTGAATGATGGTGAGCGAGATCAGGTCCTGCTGGGTGCGACCGGGACGGGCAAGACCTTCACCATGGCCAAGGTGATTGAAGAAACGCAGCGGCCTGCGATCATCCTGGCGCCAAATAAGACGCTGGCAGCGCAGCTGTACGGGGAATTCAAGGGCTTCTTCCCAGAGAACTCGGTCGAGTATTTCGTTTCCTATTACGACTATTACCAGCCAGAAGCCTATGTGCCGCGGTCGGACACGTACATCGAGAAAGAATCGCAGATCAACGAACAGATCGACCGGATGCGCCACTCGGCCACGCGGGCGCTGCTGGAACGCGATGACGTGATCATCGTCGCCTCGGTCTCGTGCATCTACGGTATCGGTTCGGTCGAGACCTATGGAGCGATGACACAGGATCTGAAGGTGGGTCATGAGTATGACCAGAGGCAGGTGATGGCTGATCTGGTTGCCCAACAGTACCGCCGCAACGATCAGGCTTTCCAGCGCGGGTCCTTCCGGGTGCGTGGCGATTCCCTGGAAATCTGGCCGGCCCACCTTGAGGACCGTGCTTGGAAATTCTCGTTCTTCGGCGAGGAACTGGAAACCATCACCGAGTTCGACCCGCTGACCGGCGAACGCGCGGCAACGATGGAGCAGGTGCGGGTCTATGCGAATTCGCACTACGTCACGCCGAAGCCAACAATGAACCAAGCGATTATCGGGATCAAAAAGGAACTCCGCATCCGGTTGGACCAGCTGGTTGGCGAGGGCAAGCTGCTGGAAGCTCAAAGGCTGGAACAGCGTACGAACTTCGATCTGGAAATGCTTGAGGCCACCGGCGTTTGTAACGGGATCGAGAACTACTCACGCTACCTCACGGGCCGTGCGCCGGGCGAACCGCCGCCAACCCTGTTCGAATTCATTCCGGACAACGCGATTGTCTTCGCGGATGAATCCCATGTCAGCGTCCCGCAGATCGGCGGCATGTACCGTGGCGACTATCGGCGCAAGTTCACGCTGGCCGAACACGGGTTCCGCCTGCCGTCCTGCATGGACAATCGACCTTTGAAGTTCGAGGAATGGGACGCAATGCGCCCGCAATCCGTCTTTGTCTCGGCCACCCCGGCGAAGTGGGAGATCGAACAGACCGGCGGTGTCTTCACCGAACAGGTCATCCGCCCCACCGGCCTCTTGGACCCCGAGGTCGAAATCCGCCCGGTGTCGATGCAGGTGGACGACCTGCTGGACGAGGTGCGCAAGGTGGCCGCCAACGGATTCCGCACGCTGGTGACAACGCTGACCAAACGCATGGCCGAGGACCTGACCGAATACTTGCACGAGCAGGGCATCAAAGTCCGCTACATGCATTCGGATATCGATACGCTGGAACGCATCGAAATCCTGCGCGACCTTCGCTTGGGGGCCTTCGACGTACTGGTCGGCATCAACCTGCTGCGCGAAGGATTGGATATCCCCGAATGCGGGCTGGTCGCCATTCTGGACGCGGATAAAGAGGGTTTCCTGCGCTCGGAAACATCCCTGATTCAGACCATCGGTCGCGCTGCGCGGAACGCAGATGGCCGAGTGATCATGTATGCCGACAAGATCACCGGCTCGATGGAGCGCGCCTTGGGCGAAACCAACCGCCGCCGCGCCAAACAGCTCGCCTATAACGAAGAACACGGCATCACGCCTGAGACCGTGAAGAAGAACGTCGAGGACGTTCTGGCCGGTCTCTACGAAGGCGATGTCGACATGAACCGCGTCACCGCCACGATCGACAAACCGATGCACGGCGCGAATCTCGAGGCGCATCTGGACGGTCTGCGCGAGAAGATGCGCAAAGCCGCCGAGAACCTCGAATTCGAAGAGGCCGCCAATATCCGGGATGAGATCAAACGTCTGGAAGCGGTCGATCTGGCCGTCGCCGACGACCCCATGGCGCGCCAATGGGCGGTCGAGAAAGCCTCGGAAGACGCAGTGAAATCGCGGGGGCGGTCAACGGCTGGCAGGCCGGGGCAGCGGGGTGGGAGTGTGAAGAGACGGAAGCGGTGAGAACTCCCTAGATGGTATTGACGCCATCCGATACAACTATATCTTGCGCATATTTTTTACGCGTTGGAGATTAAAATTTGGAGTTTTTTAAAGACTTGTCAGAAGCGTGGTCACAACGCCTGCGGAGTCCCTTCATTGGATCAATTGCGCTTAGCTTTTTTGCAGTCAACTGGCAACCCGTCTGGTACCTCTTGTTTGCCGACCGACCGGTTCGACAAAAGTTTCTTTATTTTGACGCCAATACATCTCTAGTTTCCCTTGCCGTCATTCCCATTGTTGTAGGCGTAGCGCTAGCACTAGCGACGCCGTGGCTACGGACTCTCGGAACATGGTGGGCACAGGGTCCGAATGGAAAGATGAAAGAGATTCAACACAACGCCGCGCACAAATTGAAGATCTTAGAGATTTCAACAGAACTAGTACGAGTTGAGGCCGAAGCGAACCTTCAGGCAACTCAAGAGAGAGCAAAAATTGACGCAGCTAAACGTCTTGAGGAGGCTGCAACGGTCGGCGGACAGGAACTTAAGGCGGAGCTTGAAGAAGAACGGCGCGTGAACGAACCAGAACTGCCGACGACGACATCCATCGGGAGCGTCTCTAAGTCAGCGCTGGAGTTTTTGAAATATGTTAGTCGCGATAAAAGCGGGGCATTCCGTTTGAGTGATTATGAAGGTAAATACAAGGTAATTATGTCCGGTAAATCTTTTCAGATTCCCAACAGAAAGAAATTCTTAGAGTATAGTGCAGCAATTGCGGAACTGAGAGACATGGGGCTACTCGAGAAGAAAAAAGACGCAATTTCTAGTAAAGGGTATGAGTTGCTAACTGCGATAGATATCGGCGAAGAGCCTGATATCTCCGATTCCGAATAATATGATCAGCAAGCGTAGGATGGGTGCTCGCACCCATCTCCCACCGTGACCATACAACAACCGATAAAACCCTCTCAGATCACGGTGCCAACGTCTTAGAAGTCAAACAGCTCATCCAGAAAGCCGCCGCGTTTCTTCTTTTTACGGTATCCGTGATCTGATCGGTCATCATAACCCCGCTGCGGCGGTGGCGGCGGCGTATGGTCGGCAGAGCGATCGATGATTTTGTCCAGCTCTCCACGGTCCAGCCACACGCCACGACATTGCGGACAATAATCAATCTCGACCCCGCTCCGCTCGGTGATTACCAGCTGAGTTCCATCAATCGGACATTGCATCAGACGCTCTCCTTTTTCTGTCCTGAACAGATGGGAGCGCGCGCAGGGTTTTTCACCCTACTGCGACCGCACGTCCCGCTATGGGCAAAGCTGTAGGGCAGAGTTGGCCCGGTCCCGCGCTGCCCCCTTCAGCATTGGAATTCACAAATTGAGGTTCCAAATGGTTGCCATGACGAACCCTAAGAAATTTTTCAGCAGCTGATGGGTGCATAGACCCATTGTCTCTGTCTTCGAGCCCTCAATGCTGGGTTGGATACTCCCCAAAACGCGATGGAAATGTGCTTAGGGCTCACCTCAAAACGCAGGCGAAACCCAAACGTGAATTGGTCTAACGAGATGCGTGCAACGAGACCGCAGAACGACCCGAGTTTGGACAAAATTCCGCCCAAAATCGTCAATAGCCGCCGCAGTGCAACAGATCGAATACAGATTGGAAATCAATGAAAAAGGCAGCTCTTCTTCTTGCCCTATTGCCAGCAGCCGCAGTTGCTGAGGAGCGGGTGTTTGAATGTGAGGCACCGGATGCGGAACACCCGGAAATGGCCGCTCGGCTTGTGAAGTATGATGGCCAGCAAAAGGGCCACATCACGATCGGGGATATCGACAAGGATGTGGATGTGTTTCCCGGTCTCGACACCCTGACTTATCTGTATGTCGGTGAGGATTACACGCTGAATTATAACGTTCACCCTGAGAAGGGCACGTTTGATTACTCTGCCTCTGGCAGCAAGTCCGGATGGGGCAAGGGAACGTGCGTAGAGACCACGGGCCAATAATGGCGTTCGAATAGAATGGTTTAAGGCGCGGTCGGGACGGCAGTCTGGTCGCGCCTTTGCTTTTGTTCCGAGATCAAGTTCGCACAGCTGATCCAAGCATTTGCAACATAATTACGAGCCAAGGCGGAACTTGGTCGGTGTCATTCCGGTCTGGCCCCTGAAAAAGCGTGTGAAATGGGATTTGTCGGAGTAGCCGAGCATTAGACCGATCTCAGCTATTGTCATTTTGTCTTCTCCGAGGTGTTCCTTGGCGACATCGACACGCAGCCGTTTGATTTCGCGGGGCAGCGTTGTGCCTTGCTGCTGAAGCGCCTTAAGAAACCGTTCCGGCTGTATTCCCAACAATCCAGCCACCACCTCTGGTCCCAAATCGGTTTCATCCAGCTTATCGCGTAAAACAGATCGCAAAGCAGCTACTACGGTTACTTCTTCATCTTGTCGCGGTGAGGCGATGGGCTTGGCAGAGCCCTCAGAGACATGGTGCAAAAACAACCATTCTACAGGGAAACTAATCTGCATTCCGGGATCGGTCCCAAGGCCGACCTCGATCCCTTTGTAATCGATAGGTAGTCCGTTGATGTATCTGCTTTCCCATCGCACACGCGAAGAATCCCAGGCATCTCCGACGACGGTCTGCAATAGGCGTACATAGATTGCGGCACCAAAACCGGTCACCTGAATCGGCGGCACAGTAGGCTCTTGTTGCCTTTCGATTCGATAAGTCGCTTTGTCCGCTTCTACGACAAGGCTGTGTCGCACAGAATTGGATTCCTGCGGTACAAGCCCCACGAAACGGGTAAAGAACTCGAACAGCGTCTTTGTCGATTGCAGGGCCTGAGCGAACGGAGGCCACTCTTGCAGGTCAAACGTCTCCCCTACTTTCAGTCCAAGGTATCGATCCCCTGATACTTCTGAGAAGGCATTTACCAAACCATAGACCAACTCTGAGTGCACGAACACGGCTGGGTCAGACAACAGTTCGGCTTTCAGGCCGACCTGATCCAATGCTGGTTGCGGATTGATCTTACGTTCGGTGAGATATTGCAGGAACGGAGCAGCTAAGGAGAGGCGAATAAAGCCCTCGCTATGCTCTTGAGAGGTGGAGTTGAAAGGCAAGCTCGTCACCCTTGTCTGGATTAGTTTTAAGAAGTGGCCATTTTTTCAATCACATTCGAACATCCTAATTCGAAAGTGGCAACCGAGCCAAGATTTTCCGGACTACAGTTTGCAAAACACGAATATGAAGGGAGTACTTATGTCCGGCCTACGATTGTCCCTTTGCTCGACGGTAATTGTCGCTGCAGCTCTTTCTTTTTCAACGTCCGCGCATGCTCAGGATCAAGAAGAACCTCAAACGTTGTTTACCAACGTGCATGTCTTCGATGGCGTCAATGAACAGCGTATCGAGAATGCCAGCGTATTGGTCGAGGGTAATCTGATTAAGGCCGTATCAACCGAAGCGATCGATGCCCCCAATGCTACGGTCATTGACGGAGAGGGACGGACACTGACCCCCGGGTTTATTGAACTGCACGCGCACCTCATGCTGATGGGGCCGACGTTACCTGCGATGGAGGCCAACACAACGTGGGAGGACTTTGCCATACACGGTGCACGGATGGCCGAGATGTATTTGATGCAGGGCTTCACCACAGTCAGGGATGCGGGTGGCGCCAATGGCGGGTTACGTCGTGCAATTGACGCAGGCCAAATTGACGGCCCGCGTTACTTTCCATCTGGTGCATTTATCGGAACGCGAGGTGGTCACGCTGACTTCGCGAATTTCACTGCACCGCCCGGGTCTGAAACAAACATGAGCAGGCTGAACTTGGCGCAGGAAATTAGCGGTGTTGATGACGTTTACAAGTTCGCACGCAACAATTTCCGCATGGGCGCGACGCAGTTGAAGTTCATGCAATCTGGTGGCGTCGTATCGGCCTTCGATCCGTGGCAGTTGCTGGCTGGATCGCCTGAGGAAATCAAAGCTGCGGTACAGGTGGCAAACGAGTATGGCAGCTATGTCATGGCGCATTCCTATCGGAAGGAAGCAATCCTGAGCGCGCTAGATGCGGGTGTGATGTCGATCGAACATGGCTTCTCGTTTGACTGTGAAATTGCCCAAGTCATGAACGAAAAAGGGGCATACATTACCACCAACCTGACGGCCTTCGATCCCGGATTGCTAGATATTCCGGCAGTGGCAAATGTCCCGTCGAGTCTTGCTAAGGCAAAGTCCGCCTCGGCCACATTTGCGGGCTACATCGACAATATGAAGGAATGCCCGGTGAAGCGAGGGTTCCAGACCGACTGTGTTGGTTCGGTCGAGGCATGCAATATCCAGATTGCCTACGAGAAGCACCTGAACAATGAGTTTTTTGGACCCTACACGTCGATGGTGACGTTGACATCGACGGGTGGTGAGGTGGTCGCTTTGTCAGGTGACTTTATGAACCCGTATACCGCCGGAAAACTGGGCGTTATCGAGGAAGGAGCTTATGCGGATATCCTGCTCATCGATGGTAACCCACTTGAAGACTTCTCGGTTGTTGGCACGGGAGATCAATGGTTCGGTGCCGACCCGAGGCCTGAAAGCCCAGATACGATCCGCCTGATCATGAAGGACGGCGTCATCTACAAAAACACGCTGGATTGACCTGTCTGAACAGCCGGAGAGTATTTATGCGACATTGCTTCCGCTCCATAGTATTCGCAGGGTTGGTTTGGTGTGCTCATCCTGTCATGGCGACGCCAGGAACCGCGTTAGACTGGTCTGACCTGCCTGACCCGTCCGCGCAGGTCTTTGAAAACCCCTATCGCGAACTTAGCGCTGAACAGTTCGACGATGTTCTTTACGTCGTAAGGCTGCGCGGCAGATTGCAGCGGGAATCTGGTAGCAATGAAGAAAGGCAGAAATGGCAAGAGCTTCTGACCGAGACTGAGGATGCCTTGGCGGCAGATGGTATTGATGTCGACTGGCTGCTGGATCAGCGAGAGGTCGTAACGGAACGTCGAAGAAAAGCCGGTACAAATGGAAATCCGCAATTCGACGGTCAAACAATCACCCTCGTGGGCTTTGCCATTCCCGCCCCGAGCGATCCGGATGGGCGACCTGTCGCCTATCTGGTGCCGGAACGCGGGATGTGCAGTCACATGCCTCCACCTCCGCCCAACCAAATGATCCGTGTACGGCTGAACGGCGACTGGACGCCCAGCTATTTCCACGAACCCGTTCGGCTGACGGGCACGCTGACTATCGATCCTTCTGTTCAGAATATGATGGTTGTGGACGGCCTCATGCCTATGAATGCGACTTTCCAGTTAGAGACGGAACGCGTCGAAACTCTGGAAACTGAAGCAGACAGGCTGGAATGGAAGCAGCGCGCCGCCGATCGCATCCGGGCGGCAGGAGATCGCAAGACCGGAGGGGCAAGGGCGTCTGAATGATAAGACTTCTGTTTGCCGCATTGAGTATTGCCTTTGCTGGCGCAGCGTCGGCTCAGGGACTGTCCGGGCCATCTTCGGTTGAAGCTGATCTAGAGCCCGGAGATGGGCTAACCGATCCGCAATACCGTACCGATTTTCCACGCAATATCGCACCAGGTTGGTTTCAGTGGAAAGACCGGCTGGCTGAGGGTGGGTTTCGGTTCAACATTGATTACTTGGCATTGGGCCAATCCACGAATGCTGATCTGGGAACCGGCGAAGCGGCAAGCGGAATTGCGCGTTTTTACGGTAGTTGGCAGGCAACTGAACGCGGCTCTTTGACATTCAAGATCGAAGATCGGCACAGTTACACTGATGTTGCCCCACAGTTTCTTGGGCTGGATGGCGGAGCACTTTCGATCACTGGGACAGCCTTCAACGATAATGGTTTGCTGCTGACCAATCTATTCTGGACGCAAAGGGCCGAGAACGGCGCGTGGACACTGCAAGTCGGGCAGATTGATGTAACGGACTTTGTGGACATTTATGGGTTGGTCAGCCCATACAGCGGTTTCCAGAACCTGTCTTTCAATACCAATCCGACTATTAACACACCCAATCAAGGCCTTGGCATTGCCGGTGGGGTAAAGCTGAGCGAAAACTTCTACGCTGTTGCGAGCATCTCAGACGCAAACGCCGACCCGTCTGATCCAAACTTTGATGTGTTTAGCGATGGCAATCTCTTCAAGTCACTCGAGCTTGGTTACACCTCCGGCTTTGATCGCATCTACTTTGACAATATCCACCTGACCCTTTGGCATGCGGATGCAGCCGACGATGGTAGCCGCCCTGAAGATTATGGGGCTGCCTTCTCAGCGGCTTGGTTTGTTGGCAATAAATGGATGCCATTCTTCAGGGCAGGGGCCTCAAAAGGGACAGCGGCGCTTTATGATCGGTCCGTTTCTGCGGGTCTGGGATATTACGGTCGCAATACCGATCTGGCCGGGCTGGGACTGAACTGGGCCGAGGCAAGGGGCATAGACGGTGATCAGTTCACGCTCGAAGCATTCTATCGTTTTTCAATATCACCCGGGCTGCAGATCACGCCATCACTGCAGTTCATTTCTGACCCGCTGCTGAACCCCACGCAGGATAGCATTATGCTGTTCGGTCTAAGAACCCGGATCGTTTTCTGAGGTGGTTCGAGAGTGGCAACCAAAAAGCAAAGTAGATTGGGAGGTTCGGACATGAAGACCTTGTTAGCCCTAGGTGCCATAGCGATTGCTATTGGGGGCGCATTGAACGCCAGCGAGGAAAGCAAGACTTGGGAAGCGTCAGATGAGGCGAAGCAATTTGTGCAGGACGCAATTGTCCTTGGCATGTTGGCCAGCCCCCACGGCACCGGCTGGACCGAAGACGAGCAGCTTCACACATACTTTGAGCGTGCTCGCGAGAACGGTATCACAGGGCACGAAATGACGCTGGCTGCTGCAGATATGTCTTTCGAAACCTTTCTGGATCAGCATTACCACTTCCGTGCGGCCATGGCGCAGCAACCGGAAAACTACCTGATTGTGAATGAAACCCGCGATATCGAAGCCGCCCATTTACAAGGCAAAACGGCGGTCATCTGGAACAGCCAAACGGCCACGATCCTTGACGGCGACCTTAAGAAGATGGCGGTGCTCAAGGATATGGGGATCAAGAGTATGATCCTGGCCTACAATGACATCTTCCGCACAGGTTCAGGACAATTGGCGGCCTACAACGGGCGCGATATTGGTCTGACCCCTTGGGGGAAGTCGGTCATCGATGAAATGGTGAGGTTCGGTATCCTGCTGGACCTGAGCCATACTGGCTCAAAAACGGCCAATGACGCAATGGACTACATGGATGAGACCTATCCCGGTGTGCCTTATGTTTACACGCACTCTGTCCCTGCTGGTCTTTACGCGAATGAACCGAATGCGACGCTGCGCGGGTGTTATCGTGCCATTCCCGACGACGAGGCGCTGCGCGCGGCCAAATCGGGCGGCTACATTTCTCCGACCTTCACTGAATGGATGATGGACGGCGTCTGGCCTGAAGATATCTCACCCAAGCAGGCCGCTGACATGATCGACTATTACGTCCGACTTGTAGGAGTTGACCATGTCGGAATCGCAACGGATGACATGTTCTCACTTGAACTCGTCGTGCAGTGGGCGACTGACAATGCGAGTATGTACGATGATGGCGGCTACATGATCGACGCGTTCAACAAAGGGGCTACCGGCAACGGCGAACTCGCCAAAATCCTTGCGGCGATAACCGATGACCTTTGGGCGCGGGGCTATTCAAACGAGGACCTTGCAAAGATCTATGGCGGCAACAAGATGCGGGTTTATGCGCAAGTTTGGGAAGGCAAACCACCCGAGCAATTCATGAAAGAATACCCTGAGCGTTTGCGTCTGAGGCAAGAACTTCGTGATGGATTCTATTCGCGGTAACCGTATGGAGCTTGCCTCTACCCTCCCAAAAAATGTGCCGTAAATTCTCGTCCGGTCCCAAAGCGGACGTTTTTACGATCGGTTGCGAATGACCGAGTTTAGCTCTTAGCGGACGGTCGCATGAACGGATTAGCCTAATGTTGCGGCGACCTGAACTGCCGGGCTTTTACAGCAACGACGTAGGTATTTGGTATATTTCACCCCCCGGGAGTATACCAAATTGGCGAAGTGTAAGCGCGTTCTTGTGTTGAGGTCGGCACTTCAGCAGGCAATTCGTCTCCGAACCGAACGGCATCGTAAATTGTCCACCTCGGTGTGGGAATTTCCAGGACGCGGGCGTAGTAGAAAGCCCGCACAGAAGGATCGAATTCAGGGTCCGTCCAAACAGTGATCAGTTCCGGGGATCCTATCGAATTGGTAAACGTACCCGTTGCAACATCCACGGTATTCCCCACCGCCGGTAGGTTGCCGTCCGCATCAGGTTCGCGGTCTCCCGACCATGCCACGTCATAAACCCGCTCTTCAGTGTCGCCGTTGGCATTTAACCAGCCTTTCACAATCTGAATACGGTCGAGATTGCCGGAAAACGGGTCTTTCAGGGCAGCGACCAGGAATGTCGGGGAGTCCGCGCCTTCTGTAGCGGTTGCGAGGTCCCCACCCATCGGAACGCCTTTTTCATATCCGACGTCGGCGGGCAAACGAGATTTTGCATCAGCTTCAGTAAAGTCCCAGCCACCAAAGAAGCGAACCGCGATGCGACTACCAGTCGTCCCATATACTTCTTTCCTCTCCATGGCATCGAATATCGCTTCGCGCGTGTTATCTTCTGCCCAGACTGCAGCGTAACCTGAGGCTGCCATTTCCCACCCAAGAATCCTTGTCGTATCGAACTCGCCAACGACATGCTGCCAACGGCCAGGTTCCGGTTCGACACCGGAGTGTTTGCCAAAGAAATTGTCTTCTTCCGCCGTTGCCAAAGCCGTATGGCTGTCGGTCGAGCCCACTACTCCGAACTTGTATGGATTGGTGCCGAGTTGAGCCTCTAGTTTAAGACCATTCTTCAAAGCCTCACGCGCGTATTCGTACTGAAGCATCCAGTCTTCTTTGGGTGTCGGACCCAGATTTGACTTATCCCAGGTTTCATAGTCCGCGAACTCATCATTCGGGCTGAGAAACGGGTGGGTTTCTCCATCGCCCTTGATCTGGGTGATCTCATACATCGGCTCCCACTTGGCACGCCGCTCTGCGTAATCTTCTGTCAATGGTTCACCCGTTTCAGGGTTGGTCTCGACAGGAAACATCAGGCCATTGGAGACGTTACCGTTGTGGGCAAGGGCCAGCACACGGCCGCCGGTCTCTAGTTCATAAGTTTCCATCCAGTCCCACAAACGTTCGGGATTAAAAGTTTCTGCGGTTGTGAATGGCAGCATCTGCCGTGCGCGAATGGCATCATCTCGGTAGATCACGTTGCGGTGGAGGTTGTTGCCTCCTTCTGTGGACGTCCATTCGTACCCGATGAACGCAGTGAATGCGCCGGGGTCGTTGTGATGATCCGCAGTTTGCGTGAATTCGTCCCAAACGGATTGTACGAACCTGCGATCTGAAACAGCCTCGGGAAGAGCATCACCGGTTATACCCGCAAAGGTTTCTATGACCTCCATTGTTGCACCAAGCGCAACGTCCCCACCAGCGTTGAGGCGCTCGTTCCAGTCTCGAAGCGTTGGGTCTCGCATCAGAGTGGAGTTCCCTGCTACGATTTCATTCATGGCGCCCATGGCGTCCGAGTGATCGGATACGACAAGCCAGTCGAGGGGACGCGATAACTGCACCCGAAGGCCGTGCGACGTAGTGACTTCCTCACCGCGTGCAAATCTATAAGCATCGTCTGGGCTCAGGATGACGCCAAACCCCCGCGCGTCGAGCGAATTTGACGTGTGCAGGTGAGTGTCACCCCACAGAGGTCGTGTAGGAAAGTTTCGACCTGCATAAGGTGAGAAATCAGCAGGCGCGGGTTCACGCATATCATCAACTGATATGGTCATCTCTCCAACTTGCCCACCTTGAGCGGCCTCTTGAGCATGTGAAGAGCTTGTTATGAATGCTGCGGAAACTATTGCTGTTGATGTCGTCAGAAAAAACTTCATTTGAACCTCCCAGCCGAGCTGAATGCCAGCCCATGGCAACATCTGAGCCGGCTGTTCGTCAAGGAAAACAACAGTTTTTCTTAGTTTTGCACAAGGACCCCGGGGGAAGTTCGACCAAAATCGGACCGCAGCTTCGCCCAATTCTTTAACGCTCAGCCGTTGTGAGAAAATACCGCAACGAGTGGGTGTTCTTGACGACTTGTGGCCTGGATCGTCAGACTTGAACCTGTGATCTTGATTGGAGGCGTTGTTATGAAATGGTTGTCGCGAACATTCCTACTGGCCTTATCCCTTCAATTTGCCACGGGAGCTTCAGCTCAAGATAAACCAAACATCGTATTCATATTTCTAGATAATTTTGGTTGGGGTGAACCCGGGTTCAATGGAGGTGGCATAATCCGAGGTACAGCGACCCCCGAGATGGATGCCCTCGCCGCGGAGGGACTGCGACTCACGAACTTCAACGTGGAAAGCCAGTGCACGCCGTCCCGCGCAGCGACCATGACGGGACGATATGGTATCCGGAGCGGCAACCACACGGTCCCACTAGGCGGCGGTGTCTACGGCCTAACTCAGTGGGAACTCACGATGGCCGAGATGCTAAAGGATGTGGGATACAACACGGCCATGTACGGCAAGTGGCACCTTGGCTGGACCGAAGGACGATATCCAACGAATCAAGGATTCGACGAATTTTTCGGAGTTGAGACCACTGACGTTACAGTCTGGCGCACGCTTCCGGGATTTGCTGAAGCCAACTTGGAAGAGCCTGTTGTGATGCAGGGTGTTGCAGGTGAGCCAGCAACCATCGCGCGGGACTACGATCTCGACTATCGCGGCGAGATAGACGGCGACCTGACGAAAAAGGCTATCGAGTTTATCAAAGCGAAGAGTGCCGAAGAAGCGCCGTTTTTTATCTATCTTGCCTATACTCAGACTCACTATCCAAATATCGCGTCCGAGGAATTTGATGGCGCCACCGGTAATGGTGTTTGGGCCGATATTCTGCTTCAAACAGATACCTATGTCGGGCGCATCGTGGATGCGATCGAGGCGGCAGGTGTTTCCGACGACACTGTGGTGATATTTACTGCTGACAATGGCCCCGAAGCTCTCCCGGTTGGAAACGCAAATGTCTCGCCCGTGCCAGCGGTACATGGCACCGCCGGGCCCTGGCGTGGCACTCTGTTCACCAGCCTCGAAGGAAGCATGCGGGTGCCTTTTGCGATCAAGTGGCCGGGTAAGATTCCCGCGGGTTCAGCAAGCAACGATGTTGTCCATTCGATGGACCTCTATCCGACACTTGCGGCATTTGCAGGCGGCAAGGTGCCTGATGACAGGGCCTTTGATGGTATCGACCAGTCGAAGTTCTTTCTTGGTGTCCAGCCAAATTCAAACCGAGAAGGCGTGATCGTTTACATGGGAGAGCAAATATTCGGCGTAAAATGGAAGGATTGGAAAGTTCTTTTCAAAGAGAATACGACGGCTTTTGGTGCAACGGAGTCTTTCGACACACCAAGGGTCTACAATCTATTGAACGATCCACACGAGCGCGAAAGTGTACTTTTCCCTTACACGTGGGCGGTCGAAAAGGCGCTTCCGCAGCTGCAAGAGCACATCGCTACCTTCGAGGAATACCCTCCGATTCCACCGGGAACGCCCGATCCCTACGAACCACCCAAAAACTGAACGGCGTCTTTGTCTGCACACTCGCCTTTAGTCGTCATTAGGTCTAACGACCTTTTTTTGCAGTTCGCGACTTGCTGCAAGAGCGAAGCCCTAAACGGCGATCAAGGTCCGCTCAGGGCTCTCACCACCAGTCCAAGCGCACCACAGTGAATGGCCGTAGCGAGTCCATACTTTCGACTGCCGCAATCCAACCGAATGGCCGCAAACAGTGCTTCAAGGTGGTGAGCGATACCAGCTCTCAATTCAGAATGTCGGCGATTGCCCCTATCAGGTTCAGCACTTCATGTGTTTCACGGTTTACTTCGTAAACATAATCTCCGGCACGCACGTAATATCCGTTGCGCCGTAGTCCCCAACGGCTGGGATCATCAATGCGGACATACCCATCATAGATGTAATCGCCACGTCGATATTTCTTTGCCTGTCCAGGCGGTACGCACGGGATTGCCTTTTTTGCCAAGCCCGGCGGACAATGTCCGGATTTGGATTTCACATGGATCGGCGAGGTGGCGCCGGTTCCGCTAACGTGCCCCGTGCTAAGGCTCCACAAGCTGACACTGGCGTTCGCAAATGACGCGCCTTGCACGGTAAGTGCCACCGCTAGAATCCCAACAATCTTTTTCATTCCCAGCGCCTTTTTCAGCTTCTTAGCCTAGATATGATCTTGAATGGGCCTTAGCGAGTTCATAAGCGAAGAGTCGCTTTCCGATGCAGCAGTTTGTTCACGAGCTGAAATCATCGGCTGCGATTGTCATCGCAAATTCAACTAAAGCATCAAAACGGGATGTTCTTCCTCCATCTGGTCGCCCGCCTATTCGTTTGTCTTTATTTCGCGAACAACATTAACTGAACGTGAACAATGTATTCTCAGAGTGTTCAAACAGTCTCAGGCATAGTGACGGTGTTGGATCAATAGGGACGTTGTTCCGTTTGATCGCTGACAAGGGGAAACGCATGATCAAGTCTGCCTTTGTGACTGAAGAGTCCAGCACAACAGCTGTGATGCAAACCTCCGGCAAAATCGCCGAAGAACGTTTGCCAACCACGACCAAATCGAGCAGTGGTCGCTTCCCTCCTATCGAAAATGCATTAACACAGATCGTCAAAAACAAGCGGCTTTCCGAGGCACATAACAACGTCTGAAGGCAGTTCAGCAGACCCCCACACAATTCCCGGTATTCGTCCTAGATATTGGAATTGAAAACTAAATCCCGCTCCAGTTATGGGGCGGGGTTTCTTTCTTATGCCTTTGGGAAAAAGGGCGTAGCCCTTGATTTGCAAAAGTATCCGGCCAGCCGCTACCCATTCTGTGAAGCCTTTGGCCGACCCGGGTTTCAGTACTTCCGTGAGTGGTCAGTACTGAGGGTTGATTGACGCAGAGAGTCGTTGTCTTTCGTTACAGACCCAACAGCACCTTTACCTCGTGTTCAACGGCGTCGGTCACGGGCTTGTTTGCGGCGGCTTCCAGTGCTTCCCGTTCGGTCAATTCCTGTTCCTCGACCTGGTCAGCCAGTTCTTGCACCTGTTCAGTCGCTTCTTCGTATTCAACGGCAGCCTGTCGTTCATCGTTCAGGTCCTGCGCTGCTTCGATCGAAGAGTCCAAATCAGCGCGGGCTTCATCCAATTGCTCCTCAATCTCTGGGTCCGTCCCGCCTGCGTCTTCCAGCGCTTGTTCGAGATCCTCGACGCGTTCCTGGTTTTCCTGGACTTCACCCAACGCGGCTTCCAGGTCTTCTTCAATCTCAGGAACAGTCCGCTCCGGCGGCTCCAAGCCAGCGAGCTCTTCCAATTGTTCCTCAAGCTCTTCGCGCAAGGGTTCTCCGGCCAACACGGTATCTCGATAATTGGCAATTCGGCCTACGCGGGAATTGGGCGCTGCATTTTCTAATGCAGTTGCGCTGGCGTTGGCGGCATTGAGCGCCCCTAACTCAGACGGGTGGGCACCAAGAAGTGCCGCCATCTTGTTCCCCTTTTCCCTGACCGCTGGGCGAATGGACTCTTCGACAATTACTGTTTTCGAAGGCTTCTTGTACGTCCTGGGCTTTTGTTTGCTACCGCTGGTGGTCGAGCGTTTTCCAGATGTGGCAACCGTTCTCGACTTGCCTTTGCCGCTAAAGATATCCTTCAAGGAAAAACGACCGCCCTTGCCCAAAGCAGAGCGCGAAGATTTTGTCTTGGATTTACCGGTGTTTCGGCCACCAAGACTTTTGTCGGCACCTTTCTTTCCGCCTTTGTTACCGGCGAAACTGTGGTCACCACGATCTCCGCTGGCAGAGTTACCTTTGCCACCGCTATTGCCTTTTCCGCCGCCGTTGCCTCCACCGTTTCCTTTATCGCCGCCTTTGCCGTTGCCTCCACCGTTACCCTTTCCACCGCCATTGCCTTTGCCCTCCTTTGCAAATGCAATATCCGGCACCGCAACGGTGGCTACGATGGCTGTAGATCCCAACAACGCGATTGCCAGGGTCGATGCTTTTAGCAGTCTCAAACTGGTGATTTTCATATCGACCTCCTCGGTGGAAATCAGCGGGTATCAGTTTTCTGAAACAACTCGCTATGTTCAATAGTCTCGATTCACGCACGAATCCCCAATGCTCCTTGCCATTTAACTTGAGGGTGCTTGAACGCAGGGCTAACTGCTTGTTCATCATCGGTTCATGTCGAAAGACGTAGTCTCTAGCCGCGAAATACGAGGACTTTCATGCGCGCGAAGGTGATCTTGGTGGTTGCAAGCCTGCTTGTTGCTTTGCCTTTTGGGGAAGCGGCTGCCCAGACACGCGAGCTCAAGCAAGGTGAACTGCGCAAAGCGACCCTGACCGGGGACACCATTCGTTTGAAACGGGTTATCAAAGGTGTCGAAAAAGCCTATGGCGGCACCCCTGTCGATGCACGAGCGTTTCAGTCCGATCAGATTTACTATCGCATTCTTGTCAAAAAGCCTGATGGAAAAATTGTCAGTGTCATTGTGAATGCCCAGTCCGGTACAGTCGTTTCCAATCGATCCAGTGTTGGGCGTCAAATATCGAAAGCAGCCCGTTCGAACCCCGCCAACGCCAACAACAGCCGCGACACCAACAGCAATCGTGGAGCTTCTGCGAGCCGTGGAAACAAAGGCAACAGCGGTGGCAATGGCAATGCTGGTGGAAACGGCGGTGGCAACGGCGGCGGCAATGGCAACGGCGGCGGCAATGGCAACGGCGGCGGCAATGGAGGTGGAAATGGTGGTGGAAACGGCGGAGGTAATAGCGGTGGTAACGGCGGCGGCAACTCTGGCGGGAACGGCAAGGGCAACGGTAAAAAATAGGGCTTAAATCAAAGCCCTTGTGACTGTAGTTTTTGAATATGAGAGTACTTCTGGCCGAAGATGAACCGCAGCTATGCGAGCAGATTAAGAAACTTCTTAGCGCAGAAGGCCGCGTGGTAGATGTGGCCAAGAATGGTACTGACGCCCTGCACCTGGGTGCGACCGAACCTTACGACATGATCATCCTCGACATCGGGTTGCCGGAACGCGACGGTATTTCTGTCCTGCGCGAATGGCGCAGCGCGGGCGTCAAGACACCTGTGTTGATCCTCACCGCCCGCGATGGGTGGAGCGAGCGCGTGGATGGTCTTGATGCAGGTGCTGATGACTACATGACCAAGCCATTTCACATGCCCGAGCTGGCCGCTCGTGTACGGGCCATCTTGCGCCGACAAAGCGGTCAGTTGAACCCGGTTATCGAAATGGGGGACGTTATGCTCGATACGCGAAACGGTCGCGTCAGCGTGAGCGGCATTCCTGTTGATCTGACGGCGCAAGAGATCGCAGTTCTGACATACCTTGCCCACAACATGGGACGCATGGTGTCACGTACCGAGTTGTCAGAGCATATCTATGAATATGACGGTGACAGGGATTCGAACACCATTGCCGTCTTCATAACCCGGCTGCGAAAGAAACTGGGCTCTGACCTTATTACAACGGTCAGAGGACGCGGCTATATGATCGATACGGCCTGATGTTATCGCTGCGCCAACGCGCTTTGCTTGGCGGCCTTGCGACAGGCGCGCTTTCTGTCGGCGTCGGAACGTTGATTGTGTTTTCGTACATCAACACACGTGTTCTGGAACAATTCGACCAGACGCTACGTGACCGGCACACCCAACTCGTTGTCGGTTTGAGCGCAACGACGCATAACCCTGAGGCATTGCGCGAACTGATATTCGATCCAGCCTATGGAACGCCGTATTCAGGCAGATACTGGCAGGTTACCGATGGAAACGGGGCTACATTCACATCAGCCTCGCTCTTTGACGAGACAATTTCCGAACCTGTACGTGTGAGCGAAGAGGCAATCGTTTGGAACACCACAGGTCCGGACAGCGAAGCCGTTCGTAGCGCATATCAGAGAATCACATTCGAAGACGGAACTGAGTGGGGCGTAACGGTCGCCGAAAGCAGGCGAGAGCTGATAAGCGAACGCAGAGCCGCGCAAAACAACTTGCTACCGGTTTTTGGATTGGTTGGTTTGATTGGAGTTGCCGGTTCGTTGTTGTTGATGTCAGCAATTATTGGCCCACTCAAAAAACTGCGCGCAGATGTGGTGCATCGCTGGGACAAGGGAGATGACTTGATTCCGGAAGATTACCCAGAAGAGGTTTCGCCGCTTGTTGAGGACCTAAATAAATTGCTGCACAGGAATCGTGAAATTGTGTCTGGTTCTCGGCGACAAGCTGCGGATCTGGCACATGCGCTCAAAACACCGACGGCAATTCTCAGAAATGAACTGGCGACTTTGTCGGACGCGGGTGCAGATATCGAATCTGCAGATGACGCGTTAAATCGAATTGATGCTCAGCTAAAGCGCTCACTTGCGCGTATGCGTGCGTCGAACACCGCAGAACTTACGCATTCACGAACTGACCTTACCAATTCCGTCAACAGGTTATCCAGACTGTTTTCGGTCATGGCAGAACGCGAAGGAAAATCTCTGACGACAGATTGTGAGGATGGGATTCAGGTTCGAATGGATACTCAGGACATCGAAGAGGTGATGGGAAACCTCCTCGACAACGCGCTCAAGTGGTGTCGGACAACAATTCACATCGCCGCAAAGCGTGTAGACGGCGGCATTGAGATTTGCGTTGAGGATGACGGACAAGGTATTCCGAAGGATGCACGTGAGGGAGTAGTTCGATCCGGAGGTCGGTTGGATACCTCTGTCAGCGGCACAGGATTGGGTTTGGCAATCTGTGTTGATCTGATGAACGCTTACGGCGGCAAACTAAAACTGGAGAAATCAGCGGATCTTGGCGGCTTGGCCTGCCGAATACTTATATCAAGCTAAAGGTGGCCGCATCTGGTTAGAAATAGTCGTTGATCGCAAGCAATCAAAAGGCGGCTTTGTCCGTAGAGCAGACATTGAGTTGAGTTCAAACAACGACTGCTTCGTGCCCAATCTCCCAAATGCTGCGCCTCACCCCAAACGCACCGATGCGCCCAGAGCTGACATTGAGCCATAAACGAACGACCCAAACTTGCTTTCCAGTTACCTTTAGATACCCGGCTACGTAGCTCCTAAGAATGGAAATTCGGTGCAAACGCGAATTCGGAGCAGTATCGAACCGAAAAATTTGTGGACATTCGAGTTCTTGTTTGAGTGCCGTTTGCCAGAGTTCATTGTGCTCAAGTCTGACACTGGTAGGTGACTTGTCGGACGGCAGATCCAACGTAAGAGCTTTCACGTATTCTATCAAAAAGGAGATTACGTGCAGGTTGTATGGTTCAAACGCGATCTCCGGGTCGATGATCATGAGGCGCTGGCGCAGGCGTCTCGTATCGGTCAGGTTTTGCCGCTTTATGTGGTTGAGCCCGAGCTTTGGCAGCAACCCGATGCCGCGGCGCGACATTGGGACTTTGTTGCCGAAACACTTGCTGAATTGCGTGGAGATTTAGCGGACTTGGGCCAACTGCTCATCTTACGTATGGGTCGGGTGACACAGGTGCTGTCTGATTTGGCGACCAGCCGACTGATCGAAGCCCTTTGGTCACATGATGAAAAGGGAAATGATTGGACCTATTGGCGGGATCGTGAATTTAGCGCGTGGTGCAGGCAGATAGGTATTCCTTGGACCCAGGTTCGGAACCATGGTGTGTTTCTTCCGCTTAAATCCCGCGATGGCTGGGCGGCCCGTTGGACAGAGTTTATGGAGCGACTCGTGTCTTCGTCAACGCAACTTACCCCTTTAGACATAGAGCTCGGCCCCACGCCGATCCGGTGTGACCTTAACCTGGCGGATGATCCATGCGCCCACCGCCAATTTGGTGGCCGCCGTGCGGGACTTGATTCCTTGGATAGTTATCTGATCAGCCGCGGCAAACGATATCGGCGTGAAGTGTCGAGCCCTATTGAGGGCCCAGTCGCGTACTCGCGCATTTCGCCTTATCTTGCAGGGGTGCGTTTTCGATGCGTGAAGTGAAGCAAGCGACGGATCGACAGCGTCGTTCATTGCCTGCGAATGCCAGAAATTGGCGCAAATCTCTCCGATCATATTCCAGCCGGCTCCATTGGCATTGCCACTTTATTCAAAAGCTTGAGGACGAACCGCGGATGGAGTCGGAGAATTTAAATCCGCTCTACGATGGTCTTCGTCCTCGGGAGCCCCACGCGGATTTACGTTCCACATGGTCAAGGGGGGAAACGGGGTATCCGTTTTTTGATGCCTGCATGCGGTCATTTTCAGCGACTGGGTGGCTGAATTTTCGGATGCGGGCAATGGTGACGGCCACGGCTAGCTATCACCTCTGGCTTGATTGGTGGGCTCGGGGTTTGCATTTGACGCGGATGTTTTCGGATTACGAGCCGGGTATTCATTGTAGCCAAGTGCAGATGCAATCGGGAACCACGGGCATCAATACGGTGCGCACCTACAATCCAGTGAAACAGGGGTGCGATCAGGACCCGCATGAGCAGTTCATTCGAAAATGGGTGCCCGAATTGGCGGCGATCTCTGACCCGTACATCCATGAACCTTGGACGGCACCGAACGCAGGGCAGATCATAGGCTTTGCCTATCCTGCACGCGTCTTTGATCATATGGCGGCCGTCAAAGCCGCGCGCGAAAGGGTCTGGAGGGTCCGCAGAGGCGATGAATTCCGCGATGGATCCAAAAAGATCATGTCAAAACACACCAGCAGAAAATCCGGTAAAAGAACACTTAAACGCACAGGATCGACAGAGGATCTAGCACAGCTCAGTCTACCACGCGGAGACGCCGAATGAAGATGCGAAAAAAAGCGAATCTACCACAGAAAATCTGCTCAGTCTGTCAGCGTCCGTTTGTTTGGCGCAAGAAATGGGAAAAGGTCTGGGATGAGGTTAAGTACTGCTCAAATAAATGCAGATCCGCCGCATGACTGAACTGTTCCCGGAACTTATTACTTTACCCGAGACCGTCGATTTCAGCCCGACGCGCGCGGGTGGCCTTAAACGGCTAGAGAAATTCGTGACGCGTGCTGGACAGGACTATGCTCGCACGCGGAGCTACGATTTTGGGACCGAGCGGCGCAACAATGTATCAGTCTTGTCACCATGGCTCCGCCATCGCTTGTTGACCGAAGAGGAGGTGCTTACACGGGTATTGGCGTCGCACAGTCCCGACACTGCTGAGAAGTTTGTACAAGAAGTTTTTTGGCGGGCTTACTTCAAAGGTTGGCTGGAACAAAGACCAAGCGTCTGGTCACACTATCAACGCGACCTGATGGACGCGCTTAACTCACTTGATAACGACACGTCATTGGCAAGCCGCCATACTGATGCAGTGTCAGGCAATACCGGCATAGACTGCTTTGATCATTGGGCAAAAGAACTCGTGGGCACCGGTTATCTGCATAACCATGCGCTGATTTGGTTTGCCTCAATCTGGATATTCACCTTGCGTCTGCCTTGGCAGTTGGGCGCTGACTTGTTTTTGCGACATCTGATTGATGGTGATCCGGCGTCGAACACATTGAGCTGGCGATGGGTCGCGGGCTTGCACACGAAAGGCAAGACCTACCTCGCCCGACCTGACAACATCGCCAAATATACCGAAGGCCGATTTCGCCCCACTGGATTGGCCAAGTTCGCAGAACCGCTGACCGAACCGGTAGAACACCCACGTGTTTCTTTTCCAATCCTTCAAATGCAGCCGAAAGAGCCATTTCTATTGCTAGTAAGCGAGGATGACATGACCGGTGCATCCATCATGCCCGTACCGCCCGTTGCAGTGGTAGGACTTTTGGCAACCCACGGTCGCTCCCCTAATCCGGTTGGATTTATCCCGGTGAATTTTGCAAAAGAAGCAATGAACAGCGTTTTGTCAGACCATGAAGTGCGTGCGCAATCTGCCGATGATTGGAGTCTGCCAATAATTGAAGCTGCGCAAAGTGCAGGAGTAAGAAGAATTGCGACTGCTTATGCGCCAATAGGTCCGGTACGGTCCAGGTTAGATCGTGCTGAGCCTATTTTGCGTGAAGCAGGCCTGACGCTGGAACGGTTAATTCGCCCTTATGACGCTGTCTCATGGCCCCACGCGAAGGCGGGATTTTTCGGACTAAAGAAAAAGATACCGAACGTTCTGAGCCAGTTGAATTTTATCGCTGTAACGAAGTGAGATCTCAGTTTGTCAACCGCTGCCCTGCTGCTCCCTAACCAACTGTTTGCCCAACATCCCAGTCTGACTCCCCAGCCGGACAAAGTGGTGCTCTTTGAAGACCCTCTATTCTTTGGCGACCCGATCTATCCCGCCAACATGCACAAGCAAAAGCTTTGGCTGCACCGGTCATCGATGGCCCGATATCGCGACGATCTGATTAGGCAGGGTTTCGACGCGACGATCTGGCCCTATGAACGGGAGGCGGGTTCGTGTTTGCGGTTATTTCAGAACCTGCAAGAACTCGGCGTCGATCAAGTGAACATGGTCGATCCTGTCGATTTTATCGCCGAAAAACGCCTAAGTGCGGCGGCGGGTATTACAAACATCACAATCAACTTACAGCCGTCCCCAGGCTTCTTGAACACACAAGACTATAACCTGGCTTGGTCGACCGGCAGAAAGCGCTGGTTCATGGCGGAGTTCTACAAAAGCCAACGCCGCCGTTTGAACGTGCTGATGAATGGCGATCAACCGGTGGGCGGGCAGTGGAGCTATGACGAAGACAATCGAAAGAAAGTCCCCAAAGCGCTGCTCAAAAGCCTGCCTTGGATTGATTGGCCGACCCATGATGCAATTGATCAAACGGCAAAAGACAGCGTTCTTGCCGAGTTTCCGGACGCTCTGGGGACACTGGATCGTCTTTATTACCCAACATTCCACAAAGAAGCGGCCAACTGGCTAAATCAGTTTTTGGAACGGCGCTTTGATCGGTTTGGCGATTATGAGGATGCCATTGTCGAAGGCGAAAGCTGGCTTTGGCACGCTGTCCTGACGCCCGCATTGAACATTGGACTTTTGACGCCGAAACAAGTCTTGAATACCACGCTCGCCCATGCCTATCGCAGAAATGTTCCGCTGAATTCGGTGGAAGGGTTCATCCGCCAGATCATCGGATGGCGTGAATTTATGCGGGCGACCTATGATGACCTAGGCGTAAAGATGCGGACCACAAATCACTGGAACCATCGCCGCACTATGCCAGTCGCATTCTACGACGCCAGCACAGGGATCGATCCGCTGGACGACACGATCCGCAGGGTGCTTAAAACCGGGTATTGCCACCACATCGAGCGGCTTATGGTTCTGGGTGGCTTCATGTTCCTTTGCGAGATCGATCCTGACGATGTTTACCGCTGGTTCATGGAGATGTTCGTGGACAGCTATGATTGGGTCATGGTTCCCAACGCCTATGCCATGAGCCAGCACGCTGACGGCGGGCTGATCACAACGAAGCCCTATTTTTCCGGCTCAAACTACATCCGCAAAATGAGCCATTGGGGCAAAGGGCCGTGGGCCGACATATGGGACGGTCTGTATTGGCGCTTCATCCTGAAACACGCGGGCACGCTTGCCAGCAATCCAAGATGGGCAATGATGTGCCGCACGGCTGAGCGCATGTCCTCGGATGTCAAAGACAAGCACGTCACGACCGCCGAAGCCTTTCTGCAGCGGATAACCTGAACATGATCTACCTGGGGCACCATGGACGAGATCGTGATCACATCCAAAGATCAGCTTTGGCACTGGTTGGCAAAGAACAATGCCCAAAACGAAAGCGCCCGATTGATCACCTGGAAAGCAGCACATCCCGATAAATATATCAGCTGCGAAGAGGTATCGGGTGCGCTGGTTGTACATGGGCGGATCGATGGCCGAAGGCTCAAAGTCGACGAAAAAAGGAGGGCACAACTCATCAGCCCGCGCTGGCAGCAAGCTTGGTCCAAAAGCTACAAAGATCGTGCCGCGCGTCTCAGTCATTAAGGCATCATGCACCTATCAGGTGAACCACTGTCATCGGCTGTTCGGATATGCTTGGGCCTTACTTATGGCGGGAACGGCGTTTACCGCAGTTTTCATGCATCAGACACGGTTATGGGGGAGCTACTCTCCCATCCACCTGTTGATTCCGGTTACACTTGTTAGCCTTTTTCTGGCGAGCAAGGCGGCACGTCAGGGAGACATCAACCGTCACAAGGTGCTTATGATATCCCTATTTGCTTTGGCGCTTGTGGTAACTGGCTTGTTCACGCTGTTACCTGGCCGCGTCATGAACACTACACTTTTTGGTGCTGTTCATACCTGAATCGCCGCATCGCCTAGCGCCTGATCAAGACTCGTTGTGACTTGATCCACATCCTCCATAGACAGGCAAAGCGGGGGCACCATGCGTAGGCATTGCTGGAACGGACCGGATTTCGATAAGATAATTCCTTGTGCGCGGCAAGCCTCGAAGACCTCGGACGTCATCGTCTTGTCAGGTGTTTTGCTGTCGCGGTCGATCACGAATTCCAGTGCCAGCATCAGACCGTGGCCTCGAACATCTCCGATGGCCTTATGCTTGGCTTTCAGATCGTTCAGGCGCTCCAACAGCTTTGCACCAACGGTCTTTGCGTTCTCTTGCAAACCCTCATCGCGCATTACCGCAAGGACGGCACGCGCGGCGGCAGCAGAGGTCGGGTTCGCTCCATAGGTGTGGAACATGAACTTCTCGGCCATTGGCTCTGCGATATGTTTCTTGGCCACAACGGCGCCGATAGGAAAGCCATTGCCCAAACCTTTAGCCATAACAATTATATCGGGAACCACGCCGTCCGCCTCAAACCCCCAGAAGTGATCGCCAGTGCGGCCGAAACCGGATTGAACCTCATCCGCGATATAGAGCCCACCTGCTGCGCGTACTCGTTCCGCCGCCCCCGACATGTATCCCGGCGGCATCTGGTGGATACCGCCATAACCTTGCACACTCTCAACCAAAATCCCGGCCACCTGGCCGGATGTAGCGGCATTGATCGTGTGTGTGATCTCATCAAGATAAGGCGCAGTGCCGGGGCCAAAAATGCCGCGATACTGGTTCGGATCAGCGACAAAGGCCACGTTGCCGGGCATGCCCGGGTGCCGCCACCCAGAAATACCCGTGACTGATTGCGCTGCAGCGGTCGGTCCATGATAGGCGGTCCTCAAAGCGAGCAAATCAAGATTGCCGGTGAAGGTCCGCGCCATCGTCATGGCCAGGTCGATGGCCTCAGACCCCGAATTGGTAAGATGCACCACCCAGTCATGACCTTTTGGCATTGTGGCAGCAAGTTCCTCTGCCAAATGCGCAGGCGTCGGGTGATAGAACATGGTCGTACAATGGGTGAGTTCTTGCGCCTGTTCCATCGCTGCGGCGACGACCCGGGGATGCGAATGGCCGACAGAGATGCAGACGTTCATTCCCAGAAGGTCCGTGTATTTCCGCCCGTCCGTATCCCACAAATACTGACCTTGCCCCTTCTGAAATACGATTGGTTCCCGGAACGGTGTGAAACGGGTCAGTGAGGCTGCATAGAACCGATCACGCCGCGCGGCGGTGCTGTCAAAGTTCCAATCGGTATGCAGGGGATGTTCGATCATTTGGCGGCTCCAGCTTTCAAACGGGTATTGTCAGGGTCATATGGAGGACGCGGCAGAATGGTTGCCCGCCTGTGCTGCCCTAGGATGGAAACGGTCAAGTTTTCGCGTGCAGTTGGGTCGCGCAGGTACGCCAGTGCGAGCACTTTGCCGGTGCGATGGCCATAAGCACCGGAGGTGATGATCCCAACCGGGTGCTCCCGATGCCAAATCGTGTGGGCATAGAACGGATCGACTTCGCCTGCCTCAATCTCCAGCAGAACCATGTCCCATTCTTGACGCAGGGTGTTGCGCAAGTCTTTGCGGACAAAGGGTGTAAGGCCGGCGTCTAGCGGGCTGCGTTCCGTTGTCAGGTCGCTTCCCCAAGCGCGATAGCCCTTTTCCAGCCGCATCGAGTTGGCGGCATAGGCGCCATAAAAGCCAAGGCCATGGGGTTGGGCGGTCTCTTCCAGTTTGGTGAAAAGCGCAACGGCCTGATTGCGCGTAACATGCAGCTCCCACCCGCATTCCCCAAGGTAGGACACGCGCAGGGCTCGCACGGGGATACCAGCGATCTCGGTTGCCTGCGCGGTGAGCCACGGCATGCTGGTGAGTTGGGGCAACACATCGGGTGATTTCGGGCCCATGACACCGATCACGGCCAGATCTTCGCAGCGGTTGGTAACGGTGACCTCGAACGCCGCCGCTGCCTTGATCAACTGATCCAAGTCGATTTCCTCGGCCGCAGCCGCGCAGGTCAGGTAGGCATGATCCTCGGCCAATCTGGTGACGGTGAGCTCCGACAATACCCCGCCTGCTGGTGTTAGCACATGGGTCAGGCCGATGCGCCCCGGTTCTGGCGCGCGGTTGGATCCGAGCGCCTCAAGGAACGCCGCCACATCCGGCCCGGTGACATCGAATTTCGAGAACACCGAAAGATCGGCCATCGCAACGCGGTTGGAGGCGGCATCGACCTCGGCGGCCACTGCATCGAACCAATTGGCGCGGCGGAAGGTTTCAATCGCCTCTGCGCCGGGTGTATCGGTGAACCAGTTTGGCCGTTCCCAGCCATGGGCCGCTCCCATGACCGCACCCCGTTCGACCATCAGCTCATGCAATTGAGACAGACGCAGGCCACGACCTGCGGGTCGTTCCTCGTGGGGATAGTGGACACCAAATTGTAAGCCGAAACACTCAATGGCTTTGGCCACGCGATAGTCGCGATCTGCCCAGGACCCGAAGCGGCGACTATCCACTGCCAGCGCATCCATAGGCGGCGCGCCATGGGTCATCCAATGCGCGAGGAACCAGCCCGCGCCGCCGCCCTCCATCACACCCATGGACGAGCCGGTCAGCAACCACGCGTTTTGCAACCCATGCGCCGGACCAATCAGCGGGTTGGCGTCGGGGGTAAAGGTGATGGGGCCGTTGATGACCGATTTGATGCCCCCAGTTTCCAGCGCTGGAATGCGTGCCATGGCCGCCTCGATGATATCTTCGACCCGGTCTAGGTCAGGCGGCATCAAGTCCGCACCAAATTCGGGCGGGACGCCATCCACGGACCAGACCTGTGCCTCTTTTTCGTAAGGTCCAAGGATCAGCCCATCGCGTTCTTGCCGGACATACCAGCTTTCTTCGGGGTCGCGGATGATCGGCAGTTCAGGCAGCCCCTGAGTAATCCGGTCTTCCACGACCTGTACAGTATCGGTTACCAGATATTGGTGTAGCACCGGGACAGAGGGGATGTTCAGCCCCATCATTTGGCCGATTTCCCATCCCCAAGTGCCAGCCGCGTTGACTACATGTACCGCCTCAACCGTGCCTTTGGGCGTGTCGAGCAACCAATGGTCGCCATCGCGCCGGATCGCGGTTACTGGGCAGTTGCGCCAGATCTGCGCGCCGCCCTGGCGCGCCACCTCGGCCATGGCGTTGGTGGCAAGCGTGGGATCGACGTGGCCGTCATCGGGTTCATAGATTCCGCCCAACAGACCGTCGAGTCTTGCCAGCGGATGCAACTCGGCGATGCGTTCGGGTGTCAGGACTTCCAGCGGATAGCCCGTGAAATCCGACAGGCCTGCGACATGGCGAAACTCATCCATCCGGTCCGGGTTGCGCGTGATCCGCATTGCGCCAGTGGTGTGAAACCCGCAGTCACGGCCCGTCTCCTGTGGCAGAATATCCCGATAGAGTCGCACGGACTTGGCACGCAGTTCCTGAATCGTCGGATTGTGCGCGAAATGGGTACACAGGCCCGCTGCATGCCAGGTTGAGCCATGGGTGAGGTCGTTCTTCTCCACCAGCAGCACATCCGTCCAACCCACTTTGACCAGATGATACATCAGCGAGACGCCCATCGCGCCGCCGCCGATGATGACAACCTGTGCCTTGGTCACGGTGCTCATTGTCCACGCATCCTTTCATTTTTCGGGTCAAAGGGCGGGCGCTGCAACGGGGTGGCAGCATAGTCTTTGCCAGCGACCTTTACCGTGAAACTACGTGCGCAAGTTTGAGCTTTCGCCTCACTTGGGTCGGTGGACACAAGAGCAAAGCAAAGGTTCAGCCCGGTGCGAGGTCCACGCGCGCCGAAGGTTGTGAACCCGACATGTCGACCCTCTTCAAAGATGGGTTCATCGTGCAGCATCAACGCCGAACCTTCGATTTGCATCAGGACAAGACGTTTGCGGGTGCCCTGTTCCTTTTGTTCCTGCAAAGCTGCCTTGCCGGTGAAGTCCTTATTCCAGTCGATGGTAAAGCCAAGCCCCGCTTCCAAAGGTGTGACGGTCGGATCAATGTCATGGCCCCAGTGTTTGAAACCCTTTTCGATCCGGCAGCCATCAAGCGCATAGTGCCCAAGCGGCGCAGCGCCCGCAGCGATGAGCGCGTCGAAAACGCGCACTGCGACAGCATTGGGAAGGGTTAATTCCCAGCCGTATTCACCGACAAAGCTTACGCGGGTGGCGCGCGCACTTTGGCCTTCGACCTTAAATTCGCACACCTGACCCATTGGCGCATTTGCCCATGCGACCCCGGCATCCAGTTTCTGCAGCACCGGGCCACTGCCTGCGCCCATGACACCAAGTGTGCAAAACTCCTCGGTCACATCCGTTAGCGTCACGCCATCGGCCAGATTGCGTCGCAGGAACGCAAAGTCACGAGCACGGGTCGCGGCACCCGATGTGATATGGAAACGGCTGTCGGCGAGACGAGAGACGGTGATATCCATCTCGATCCCGCCACGGTCGTTCAGGATTTGGGTGTAAACTGCTTTGCCGATAGCGACGTCCATCTGCGCGGTACAAAGCTGGTTCAGCGCGTCAAGAACACGCGGCCCCGTGACGTCTATCTTGGTAAAGGGGCTGAGGTCGATCAGGGCCGTGCCCTTGGCCATAGACGCAGCTTCGTTTTGGGTAATCGGCCACCATCCTTGAGCGCCAATAGAATACGCCTGCGCCTCGCCATACCAAAGCCCTCGCTCCCACCCGGCGGTTTGTCCAAACTGCGCCCCAAAGGCAGCCCATCGATCATGCAGTGCGGACTTACGCATCCCGCGCCCGGCCTTGGGCTGTTTGTAAGGCCAATGCAGGTTGAAGAGGTCCGCGACGGCCTCTTCCATCCGTGCTTCCAAATGCGCGGGCGTTGCCGTAAGTGGGTCGACCCGGGCGACATCCACCTCCCACATGTTCATTGGCGGTTGGCCATCGACCATCCAATCGGCCAAGGCGCGTCCGATCCCGGCCGAGGACATAACGCCCACCGAGTTCATGCCTGCGCCGACAAACAGACGATCAACGTCAGTTTCCCCGACTAGTGGGCGTGTGTCGGCGGTAAAGCTCTCGGGGCCGTTCATGAAATGCTGCACGCCTAAGTGCTCCAACGCGGGGCAAAGCTCCAAAGCCGCTTCCATAAAAGGGGCAAACTGATCCCAGTCTTCTGCCATCTCAAGGAAAGGTCGGTTGCCTTCTGGCCCGTATGGGTTCCAGCATTTGGCATTGGGTTCAAATCCGCCAATCACCAATTTTCCGGCATCGCCCTTGATATAGATGCCTCGATCCAGATCGCGGATCACTGGGAAAGGGTCGGGCAGATCGGGGAAGGGTTCGGTCACAACGTACATATGCTCAACCGCTTGGAGCGGTAGCGCGACCCCGGCAGTCGCAGCCAGCTCTCGCGACCAGGCTCCTGTCGCGATGACCACCTGGTCCGCTTCCATAGTGGTGCCGTCAGCAAGTGCCACGCCCTTTGCTTTCCTGTTTTCGGTGATCAGTCTTTCGACCTCGACGCCTTCACGGATCGTTACACCGAGGGTCTTGGCGGCACGAGCATAGGCCATACATAGGTCGACCGGGTTCACATTGGCGTCTTCCGGCACATGCAATGCGCCGACATGTTTTGAAAGATCGAGCGCGGGCAGCGGAACATCGCGCGCAGCGATCACCGCTGGCGTTAACCCTTGCGTCGCGCCGAGGTCAGCAATCCGGTGAAATTCGTCCATGCGCGCCGGTTCGCGCGCCAGCCAATAACCCCCGGTGCGTCGATATCCGGTGGACATGCCTGTCTCTTGCTCCAGCGCCGGAAAGACCTCAAGCGCGGCAGAGGCAAGTACCGTCATATTGGGCGTCGCGCGCAAAGGGCCAACAATCCCCGCCGCATGCCAGGAGGTGCCCGACGTCAACTGGTTGCGCTCCAGCAACGTGACATCATCTGCGCCGCGTTTCCCAAGATGATAGGCTACGCTAAGGCCAATTGCGCCGCCGCCAATGATCAAAATGCGGCTCATGCAAACCCCTGTTGACGCAAGCTTTTCAGCACCACTAGGCTAACCACATGACTATACATGCTTTGTGGTGCCACCCACGCTCGGTTTCGACGGCGTTTGAACGGATCATGCGCGAGCGTGGTGATCTGTCGGTCCTGCACGAACCGTTCATGTACCACCACTACCTTACGACCAAGGATCGGCTTTTCCCGGGTTTCACTCCGGAACCGGGACATCCGGTGACCTACGATGAAATCCGCGCCATGATCCGCAAGACCGCGCAGGGTGGTCTGGTTTTCTTCAAGGACATGGCGTACTACGTCGCCGACAGACTGCCCCGCGATGCAGGGTTTGCGGGCGAAATGACCCACGCCTTTTTGGTGCGCAATCCCATCGAAGCCGCGCTTTCCTACGCAAAGCGCGATCCTGAGTTTACGCAGTTGGAGTTGGGGCATGAGGCGCAATGCAGGCTTTATAGCGCGTTGACCGAGTTGGGCCATAGCCCGTTGGTGATTACTGCAGATCAGTTGCGCAATGATCCGCAGACCACGTTGCGCCGCTACTGGGCACATGTGGGGCTTACGTTTCTGGATCATGCGTTCACGTGGAACGATGCTGTGCCGGATGGATGGGGTTCGGTTCAAAGTTGGCATACCGAAGTGCTGCAAAGCGGGGCGATCAAGGCGCCTGAAGCGGTCGACTTCCAAGCAGAGCTTCACCAGCTCGGAGAACCCTATACCGACATAGCTGCGCATCACGTACCGTTCTACGAGCGGATGTGTGAGATTGCTGAAAGCCAGGCCCATCAGAAGTATTCCTGATCTGGTTTTTCGGCTTTGCGGGCGGCGATGTAGTCCTTGAGAGCTGCATCAACGTCTCGGTCGAGGCCGGGGTCCTCATACCCTGCTAGTCGTTCCTTCCAAATGACGTTGGCCCGCACGGCCGCATCCTGTTCACCTGCCGCGTGCCATTGCTCGAACGAGTTATCGTCGGGTGTCCACGGGCGAAAGAGCGCAGTCATGAAGTTGGCTTGCGTATGTTCAGACCCAAGGAAATGTTGCCCCGGCCCTGTTGTGGCAATAGCCTCCATCGCCTGAGCATTTTCGCTCATATCGATCCCGTCAAAAAAGCGACCGATCTTGCCGCACAGATCATGATCAATCACGGTTTTTTCGAATGAGGTCACCAACCCCCCTTCGAGCCAGCCGGTCGCATGGTTGATCAAGTTGGCACCGGCAAACATCGACATCATCAGACCCCACGCGGCCTCTTGCTGGCTTTGTGCATCGGACAGTTTGGACGAACTTAGTGTGCCAACAGTGTGCAGGGGCACCCCGAGCCTGCGCGCAAGTTGCCCCGCGGCGAGAACCATCAACCCGGCCTCAGGTGTGCCAAAAGTTGGCGCGCCGGATTTCATCGACATGGTCGAGGCGAAGCTGCCCATCAGACAAGGCGTGCCGGGGTTCACCAGTTGGGTTAACGTCATTGTCGCCATGGATTCGGCCAGCACTTGCGCAAGCGTGCCGGCCACGGTCGCGGGTGACATCGCCCCAGTCAGCACCCAGGGCGTGCAGGCGACGGGCTGGCCCGCGCGGGCATAGGTTTTCAGCGCGCCAGACATATGGCTGTCCATCACCAAAGGCGCATTGGTGTTAGACACGCAGTATAACGCGGGCTTCTCTGAGATGTCGCCAAAAACAATGCGCGCCATGTCAATTGCATGACCTGCCCGTTCAGCGCCGATAAAGGCCCCCATAAACGCGCGGTCAGAGTGGCGGATATGAGCGTAGAGCATATCCAGATGGCGCTTGTTGGCGGGCAGATCAACAGGTTCACAAACCACACCGCCCGAATGATGCAGCCATGGCAGCGTGTGGTGTAGCTTTACCAGATTGTTGAAGTCTTCATGGCTCGCATAACGCCGGCCGCGATCCAGATCATGCACAAAAGGCGGACCCCAGGACGGGCACAAAACCGTCGCATCGCCGCCAAGCTGGACAGTGTTTTTGGGGTTGCGGGCATGCTGTATGAACTGGCTTGGCGCGGTCGCCATGATGGTCCGGCGGCAAAAGCCGGGCGCGAACCGTACCCGTGTGCCGTCTACATCGCACCCTGCATCCGCAAAAATCAGGAGGATCTCAGGATCGTCTTGAAATTCCATACCCGTCTCAGAAAGGATGGTGTCGGCATTTGCCTCAATCTGCTCAAGCCCGGCATCGCTGAGGACACCGAAGGTTGAAAGCTTGCGCAAAATGTATGGCGCACGCGCGTCGTTCGGTGAGCGTTGCTTTGCCGTTTTTTTGCGGCGAGAGGTGCGTATGCGAGACATGTGATAACGATGCCGCAGCGATTGACCAAACCCAAGAAAACCTAAATAGTATTAGAAATTCTTATACTAAGGATGAGCCGTGCTTGATCGCTATAAAATGTCACCCAGTCTTATGCGCTCGCTTGAGGTGTTCCTTGCGGTAGCAGAAACAGGTCAAATGCGGGCTGGAGCGAGCCTGCTGAGTCTGTCACAACCCGCCGCATCTCAGCACATTTCCGCGTTGGAAAAGGCGTTCGGCACGACGCTACTGGACCGCAGCACGCGACCCGCAAAACTGACATACGCTGGTGCACGACTGCACGGCAAAGCGCAAAAGATACTTGATGCTTTGTCGGATATGGAAACCGAGTTGCGCCATGTCGGTGGCCAGTCCCTGACGCTGCTAAGGGTGGGCATTCAAGCCTCCGTTGCAACAACCCTTACACCGCCATTGATCGATCTTGCGCAAAAGATGTTCAACGTCGAAGATATCACATTGCACGCCGGGCAAAGCGGTAACCATGAGCATCTCTTGCGCACCAAGCAGGCGGACCTGGCAATTACATCAAACCCTTTTTTGGACATGGACGGGCTAGAACGGCATCACATTTTGACCGAAAAATACCTCTTGGTTCTTCCTGAAGCATACAACGGGCCAACTGAAAGCCTGGAAGCAATCCAGACAAGGCTGCCTCTTGTACGTTTCGGGGATACGACCAATGCAGGACGCCAGATTGCCCAGCACCTGCGACGACTGCGCTTCGAGCCTGACAAAGTCATACAGGCAGATCGCTCCAGCATGGTGACTTCCTGCGTTTCGACAGGACAGGGTTTTAGCCTTTTGACCCCGACGCTGTTGATCGATGGTCTCGTTGAAAACATGGCTTTGCGATTGCAAGAATTGCCTGTTTCGGGTTTGTCGCGCACGTTGACGGTCGTTGCGAGGAAAGAGGAGTTGCAAGGCTTGCCAGCGGCCGTAGCGGAGTTGTGCAAACAAAGGCTAGCAGAGCGAATAACTCTCCACATGGGTAATATCGGAGTTAACAGTGTGGAGCTCGAGCGGTCTAGTAGCTCAGTCTATAGTTGAATGGCGGTTGGCTAAATCGCCTGACTTCAAGACAAAATAACAGAAGCAGACATTCCGTCCGCAAAGTTGGAGATGGGGTTGTCCGAATTGCGGTCGTTTTCGGCGACTTGCTTGTACGTCCACTTTGCGGACATTGCTGCCATTCGCTGTTTTGGACCCAGCAGGAGCGAAGGCCCAAACCGGACCAAGATGCGCGTGAACGGCGTAAGCCGACCTACACAGGGCTCATTAGGGGCCGCCTGATGTTTCTGCGTATTCGTTAAGCACGTCCCAGACAATTTCTTGCATCCATGCCGCCTGCACCTTGTCCGGCCCGCCCTGCGTCAGCATCGTTGGCGGCAAGCCACGCGGATCGCCGTCGTAGATCACCGCGAAATGTGCCAGTGCGATGAGATAGTTACCCATCTTGTTGGGGTGAATGCTATCTGAAAAAAGGTCGTGAATATCATTGAGCCCCGGGGCTGTGCCTGATGCAATTTCGTCATAAGCGCGAGCCATAATCAGAGGGCCAGGGATCATGTCCATTTCAGGCATCCCATCGGGCCGGTTTGCGTTGACGTGATCAAGAATGCTTTGCCACCGCACCATCTCCAGCGGCAGTCGTTCGCGAAATGTCAAATGACCTTCAGGGTCGTTGTGGCGATTTTCAGAACCCGAACCGCTTTCGATATCGACCCAGCTTGCATAGAGCACAGACCGAGCGCCATCACCATTCGCGCCATGCTCCCACGCATGGCTCGCCCAATGCAAAGCCCAGTGTTTGCTGTCATGATGGTCCATTGTGTTTGTCAGTGCGACACGTTCGGTGATTGCTAGAACGTCGTAACGGGCCATCACCTCAGGCTGACGGATATCCGGGTTACTCGCATTTTCCCATCGCCACTCCATCGGACTGCCCGGAATTGTAGCCTTGTCCAGTTTGCCGCCGCGCATACTGGTTACACGTACCATGATCTCAAGCGGACCGATGACGCCATCGGTGAGGCTATGACCTGATTGTACGACGCGTAGCGCCGGTAGCCGCTCAGAGGCCGCAGCGCCAATCCCGAACGCCATACTTGCAAAGCTTGCCAGCACTAGTGCCTTGACCCGGTTGCTTCGATGTAAATTCATGTCAATCCTGAAAGGTTATTCCTAGGAGTGTACAAAATATATGGCTGTGTGCACAAACGCGTTAGGCTCTGAGCGCATCACAAGTGAGAGTCTTGAGGGTTTTCGGATCAAAATCATGCGGCCTGACTGCGTGAGTGCGCGGGCTCAAATTGGCCATTTCTGACAACTTTCGAAATGTGTAAAGTTGGCCTAGTTTTTGCTGTCCCTGCTTAGGTGCATCTAGCTAACCAAGGTTGGCTTGAAGAGTATAGCAGCTGCCAAAACACTGCGACTAGCCGACGTAGGCTCATTTCGCTGCGAAAGACCGCTTTTCTGCCTTTAACAGCCAATGCTGCGTCTTAGCCTGATGTCTGCTTTGAGCCCTAAGCGGCCATTGCAGAACCTCGATCTAACTTCCGCTTGTCGGCAAGGAGGCAGAGATCACTGTATGACCTCTGCCTCATCACTTCATCTATTGAAGAACTCTGCTACAGCGTCCGTCGACGCCTTTACTGCCTCGGGCTTGTAGTAGAAGTCCACATGAGAGAACTCATCAAACGCCAACTCCTCATGTTCATTCGTCAGCTTCGCGACAAACTGCGTGGAGCACGGCGCTGTAAAGGCCGTGCTGCTGTAGATGGTTAGGGACGGCTGCACGATCTTATCGGCATAAGCCTCTCCAATGGAAATCAGAGACTGCATGCCCTGATCGCCGATATGCATGTTGGTATAGGTCGGAACCGCAACCGGGCCTTTGACTCCATCGCGTCCGTAGTAGTCATAGGATTCTCCGGCCATCGGGTTAACACCCGATCCAACAAATTCTTCTCGGGTTTGCTCATCATTTAGCCCAAATGGTTCGACATAATCCGGCTCGCCGGTTTCATACATCTTCTGCATCGAGGCGTTCGAGGCCGCGATTTGCTGATTGACCATATCGCGGTCGGTCCATTGAAAACCATCAGCCGCCATCATGCCCGACACCATGGCGATCTTCTTGATGCGATGATCGGTCACGGCGGCGGATGCGATGATCGAGCCGCCTTGGCAAACACCCAGACCGTAAATCTCGTCAACGAACGGCAGAGTGCCGAGGTAAGACACGGCGTCCCAGGTGTTTTCGATCAGCCGGAACATGTAGCGGGATTGCTTGTACTCTCCGGGCAGCGCAGGGGACGAGCCCATGCCGAGGTAATCGAAACCGAGGTAGATGAAACCCCGCGCGGCCATTTCCGGCCCGTAAGTAGCCGGGATCTGATCTTTGACCTGAGGGAACGGGCTGGCCCCCACGATGGCCTTGTAGGTCTTGGTCTCATCAAAGCCTTCGGGCAGGTAGAGATCGCCCGCCAAATCCACGCCAAAGGATTTGAAGGTGACTTCGTTTTTGCCCGCTGTGAGATTTTGAGTTGTCATGGTCTTGGTCCTTTCGGGATCAGGCAGCATTGCGCCTTGCTAAAGTAAATCGTTGTGTTTACTTATGGTGATGGGCAGTGTTTTGTAAACATGTCTTTTTACTTTTTGAGGCTGAAATCTTGAAGCGCACTGAAAAAAAACGAAAAGATATCATCGACGCAGCCATCGATGAATTCAAAGAACAGGGGTTTCTGGGGGCCAAGACCACCTCCATTGCCAAAAAAGCGAACGTATCGAGTCGCACGCTCTACAATCACTTCGAGAGCAAGGAGGCCCTTTTCGAGGCGATCTCACAGATCATGCTGGAGCAGAACCGGAGCATGGAGCCAGTGCCCTATGATCCGGATCGAGACTTCGTTGAGCAACTGAAGAACGCCTTGTGGCGCTACATTGGGGTGATCACCGATGAGACCGCCATCGGATTGAACCGGATGGTCATCTCAGAATTGATCCGTGACCTTGAACGTTCCCGGCAATTCTTCACTGAAACAGCAACACATGATTACCCAATAACGAGGCTGATCAGCGAAGCCATGGATGCAGGCGTGATCCGAAAGGCTGATCCGGTTCTTGCGACCAACCAGCTTCTGGCGCTTGTAAAAAACTTCTTCTTCTGGCCAGAGTTCTTCCTTGGCGAGAACCCAACGCCGAAAGACGTACTGGACGATTGTGTCGCGATGTTCCTAAAGCACTACAAAGCGGACGTTTAAACGGCCATCACGAAGAGCAGGAAAGTCCGCAGGACTGACGTTCGGCATAAGCTAAGGGAATATCGGCTTTGCCTTCTTCCTTGAATACTCGATAACGGTGCGGGTTGAGCAAATTCGCAACCAGCCTTGTGCAAAGAAGACAGATTCTAGCCCGCACGGGCGAGCCTTACGCCCCGCCCTTTGCTAGGATGTCCCGCTTCCAAAGAGGTTGCAGGTTGCTGTAACCGCAAAGTTCGATGAGGTGCTCCAAAGACCGAGCAGCCGAAAGAGGGGTAATGTGGTCGACCTCGCATTGACCATACCGATCCCATGTCATGCCATCCAAAAACTGGAAGTCTATGTGCCGTGTTAATGTGTCCTTGGAGCAGCCAACCGAATTGGTCGGTTTCGCTCAACCCTTTGGAACTTGTCCCGACCGATATAGCGCCGACCTAAACATTCGGTACGACGGAACGGTTGCCCGACATCTCCGATCCCGCTCTACTGTTTTTTCGGCATTAAACTGCACGCATTGGCGATTGCTGACGTACCGTTCGAGCTAGCGCATCTGGAGACTGCGACCACCCTACATTGTATCAAGGCGATCTAAGCAAGTTCTACGGTGGCCAGCTTTGCCATGATGTCATCGGTCTGTAGGTGGGTATAACGCATCAACATCCGCAAATCCCGATGCCCGCTGATCATTTGGACCTGCGCCAGCGACGATCCACTTTCCACAAAGCGTGACACCGCCTCGTGCCGAAGATCATGAAATGTCGGGTCAACCACACCTGCCCCTTGCCTGAGATGTTCAAAGACTAATCGCACAGAGTTACCAGACAGGGGCAAACACCGGTCGTCTTTGCTTGGCAGGTCCATCAATACGGCTACGGCATTTGGGCTGAGGCTGTTTTACGATTGTTGCCGTAGCCCATATCTCCTGTGTTGGAGACATCTTTTCCGTTTAAGTGCGGCGGACACAGTTTCCCGAGCAGCACAGCAGCAAGTGTTTTTCGCTTAAGCCTTGATACACTGCGGGGAAAGAATGGTGGGTGATGAGAGACTCGAACTCCCGACATCTTCGGTGTAAACGAAGCGCTCTACCAACTGAGCTAATCACCCGTGAGGGCTCATGTAGCTAAGCCCGTGCGTGGGTGCAAGAGGGTATAGCACAATTTCTTTTGCAAAATTGCGCAAGGTTTCAGATCAGCGATTAGGCAATGGGGCGCGGTTCCCAATCGAGCAAACTCATGTGTCATATCGTGGTTGAATAGCGAAATGCGAATATCGCTGTTCAGACGAGGCGGATCAGACACGTTGTTTAGCGATTGAGCGCTCTACCTCGGGAGTTTTCGGTTTTAGAGAAGCGCGACAGCATATTGATCTTGGGTTGGGCGATTCTCGTTTTCCACCGAATTCTGAGTTCAATATGGGCCGTAGCTTTGGTTGTAAGGCCAAAGGGCCTTGCCTGCCACGTGTTGCCTCCGATATGCCCAGAGGGATTGCAACCCTCTGATCCGGAGGCAAAGAATGACGGGCGCCTGTCGCTGTCTGATCGCAGCTTTGGCCTTCTGCGCGATACTCGCTGCCCCGGTTCGGGCCGAGGGCGTGCTGGTATTTGCCGCCGCCAGCCTCAAGACCGCACTGGACGGGATTGCCAGAAGTTATGAGGCTGAGACCGGGCAAGAGGTGACGGTGTCGTACGCGGCCTCCTCGGTGCTGGCGCGGCAGATACAAGCGGGGGCGCCCGCCGATCTGTTCATTTCGGCCAACGAGGATTGGATGGACGTGCTGCAGGATGAGGGCCTGATCGATACCGCTTCACGTATTGAGTTGCTGGGTAACGGGCTGGTTTTGATTGGTGCGCCGGGGGCTGACACGGCCGAGATTGAGGCGGGGTTTGACCTGAGCACCCGTCTAGGCAGTGGGTATCTGGCCATGGCTTTGGTCGATGCGGTGCCTGCGGGCATCTATGGCAAGGCCGCGTTACAGGGTCTGGGACTTTGGGGCGATGTTCAGGACCAGATCGCCCAGACGGACAATGTACGCGCCGCGCTGGCGCTGGTTGCGACGGGGGCGGCGCCTTTGGGCATTGTCTATCGCTCGGACGCTGTGGCTGATGAGCGGGTCGGGGTCATCGGTGTCATCCCGGCAGATATCCACCCGAAGATTGTGTATCCAGCAGCCCTGACTTCTACTGCAGAACCTACGGCGCACGCGCTTTTGACCTATTTGCAAGGCAATTCCGCACGGGCCGAATTTGTGAGGCAGGGGTTCTCCCTGCCCGAAGGGTAGTACGATGGGATGGTTGGGCCCGGCAGAGATGGAGGCATTGCGCCTGTCGCTGCGCGTATCGTTCTGGGCAACGCTGATCACGTTGCCCTTTGGGATTTTCATTGCCTATGCGCTTGCGCGCTGGCGGTTTCCGGGGCGCCAGTTGCTGAATGGTCTGGTTCACCTGCCACTGATCCTGCCGCCGGTGGTAACCGGCTATCTGCTGCTGCTGACCTTTGGGATTCAGGGGCCGTTGGGCGCGCCTTTGGCCGAGCTTGGGATCGTTTTTGCTTTCCGATGGACTGGCGCTGCGCTGGCTGCCGGGATCATGGCCTTTCCGCTGATGGTGCGCGCGATCCGGTTATCGATCGAGGCGGTAGACCCAAAACTGGAACAGGCAGGCGCCACTTTGGGGGCGTCGCGTCTGCTGGTCTTTGGAACGGTGACGCTGCCAATGATCCTGCCTGGGGTCATTGCGGGCGCGATCCTGGCGTTTGCCAAGGCGATGGGAGAGTTCGGGGCCACGATCACCTTTGTTTCGAACATACCCGGTCAGACGCAGACGTTGCCCTCGGCAGTCTATGCGTTCTTGCAGGTTCCAGGGGGTGAGGCGGCGGCGACTCGGTTGGTGATCATCTCGATCATCGTCGCCATGGGCGCGCTTTTGCTGTCGGAATATGTGGGCCGTCGTGTGGCCAAACGCGTGGCCGGATCATGAGCCTGTCCGTCCGCCTGCAACACCAGCTGCCCGGGATGAAGCTGGACCTCGATTTCGACGCACCTTCCGGTGTAACGGTTCTGTTTGGGCGTTCTGGTTCGGGAAAGACGACGGTGGTGAATGCAGTCGCGGGGCTATTGAGGCCCGAGGCCGGGCGGGTCGCGGTCGGCGATTGGGTGTTGTTCGACACGGATCGTGGGGCATGGCTGCCGCCACATAGACGGCGCTTGGGCTATATCTTTCAGGAAGGCCGTCTGTTCCCGCATCTGACCGTACGCCAGAACCTGAATTATGGTCGCTGGTTTGCACCGCGCGGGGCGCGACGCGAAAACCCGGATCGGGTGATCGAGATGTTGGGTGTTGGCCATCTGCTGGACCGCCGCCCAGCGATGCTATCGGGGGGTGAGAAACAGCGCGTCGCCATTGGCCGAGCCCTGCTGGCCAGCCCGCGCCTGATCCTTGCGGATGAGCCTCTGGCCGCGCTCGACGACGCGCGAAAGGCTGAAATCCTGCCCTATTTCGAACGGTTGCGGGACGAGGTATCAGTCCCGATACTCTATGTGACCCATTCGGCGGCCGAGGTTGCCCGGCTTGCAACGTCCGTGGTTGCGCTGCAGGACGGGCGTGTCGTGCGGCATGGTCCCGCGTCCGATGTTCTGTCGGACCCATCTGTGGCCCCCGCAGGCGTGCGCGCGGTGGGGGCCGTTTTGCGGGTCCGTGTTACGGCGCATCACGACGATGGCCTGTCCGAACTTGATGCCGGCGGCGCACGTCTTTACCTGCCTCGGATTGCCCATCAAATCGGCGAAGAGCTGCGTATTCGTATTCCGGCGCAAGAGGTGATCCTGTCCAATAGACCACCCGAGGGTCTTTCAGCCTTGAATGTGTTGTCGGGGCAGGTCGAGGCGATCCGGGCAGGTGAGGGGCCCGGTGCAATCGTGTCGGTCAAAACAACTGCGGGTGTTGTGCTGGCGCGCGTGACCCGACGCTCGGTCGCGGCGCTGGGTTTGCAGCAGGGCAGTACATGCTATGCGGTGATCAAGACCGTCGCGCTGGCTCCGCAGGATGTCGGGGGGCGGGTTGTCTAGGACCTAGGCAAGCGCGCGCGCCTCATGTTCGCGCAGGATCAGCCGCGCAGCAAGGCCGAAGCCGATATGTTCGTCCGAGGCGCGCTCGGGGAATATCTCGGCGAGTTCCTGGAGCGCGTCAGAAGACAGCGTGTGGAGGGTTTCTTCACCCAGAAACAGGCTTTCGGCCTGAGCTCCTTCGGCAAACAAAATCTCGTGCCTGTCAAGCAGGATATGCAGGTATTCGACCGGCTCATCACCGGTATCAATATCTATTCCCGGCCACGAGCACAGATGTTTGGCGGCGACCAACACTTCGGGCGCGCCAAACAGCATCTCGACCTTGGGGCCGCGGATCAGGAGGCGATGCTGTTGAGACACCAGCAAATCGCGGGATGGAACACCGGGTCCCAGACTGCCTGCGGTCACACGCACCGGGCGCATCGCAGGATTTGCGCGCAACCGCTCGGGCGACATGGGGCTGCTTTCGATCCAGCGGATCGGCTGTATTCCGTGATCGGCAGTCAACACGTCGTCATCCACGCTCAGGGTCTCAATGGCGCGCTGGCCTTCCGCCGTTTCAATCAGAGTACCTGCGGTAAAGCATACGCCTTCGATAGTGATATCAATGATCTGGGTCTGGGTTCCACTGAAGGTGAAGAAACCATTGGCGAAATTGGCGGTGACCGTCACCTCGAACGAGTCCAATTGGATTTCTCCGTCATCGAGGCTATCGAAGAAGGCCGGGTCGACGGAATAGGTCCATGTGCCGTTCGCATCTATTGAGGCGGTGCCGAAATCCGGTTGATCTGAGATTGCCCAGGTGGCCCCGGTGAAGGTCCCGAAATCCGATGTTGCGGTGACATCGAGGTCACCCGAGGCGACATTCGGAGGAAAGCCGGTCACGTCGCCCGTGATATCGCCCGATATGGTTACAACCGAAGTCATCCGTTTTCCTGCTCGAGCGTTCTGGCAAATTCGGCATCGCGGTAAAGGCGCATATGCACCTGTTGCTGGTCATCGCGTGTCCATTCGACGATACGTTTTGTGGATAGGTCGCTGCTGAGACGATTGGTGCGCACGCGTGGGTGCGGGATGTCCCGTTTCAGCATGTCGACGATCTGACGAGTTTGGCCGAAGGGTGCCACCATATCGATGATCCAGAAGGATGAGCCACTGGCGAAATCGACATCTCTCAGCGGCTCTTCCTTCACCGCATAGCGATATTCGGCTTCCGGGCTGAGACCGGCAAATGTCACGAATCCGCGCGGAAAGCCGTTTTGGCGGAAGATGTGATACTGGCCCAATCTCAGCGGCGTTTCGAACGCATAGAGAACCTGCGCCAAACTGCGGTTACGATGCGTTTTGGTCAGGGCAGCCAGATAAAATAACGCACCGAAGTCGGCGTATTTTTCACCGGAAAGATCGAACCAGTCTTTGGGAAATGACTTTTCCACGGGCCACTCTGGAAACTGCTGATGCAGAGATCATAGCGCACCACATATTCAAAGAAAGAATTTTCACTCAAGTTGATGTGTTACGGGTTGAGTTAGACCTGAGGCCCGGTTTGACTATATTGATTCGTATAGGCTGGTTGGTCCCACGTCGTCTCAGCCGTGATCGCGTTTTTCATAGGGTGTTTTATATGCGTTTTCTTACATGCCTCTCTCTGACAGCCATCATACTGGCCCCCACCATTGCGCAGTCTCAGGGCGTTGGTTTTGGCTATAAACTAAGACCGCAGTTCAGAACCCAGATCACGCCGCTAAAGGATGGAACCTACGAAGTGAAGCCCGTCGGTGGATCCTCGGCCGCGGTCACCTATTGGTGTGGAATTGGGGATTATGCAGTTCGCACATTGGGAGTTTCAAACTCGCAGCGGATTTATGTTTCCAAAGCTTACGAGAAAGGTGTTCGCACAGTGCAGTTTTCGCTAACTCCACCGCCCGGCGCGGATACCAATCCGGGATATTCTTTGACCGTCAACAGGGTGGGTGAGAACCTGTCCGCCGCTTCGGCGCAAAACTACTGCTTTGATAATTCCATCGATATGGGGTTTTAGCGGTCAGACCCATTTGGCCAAGGGCGGCAGACTCATCAGAACAGCATCGGGGTCGTGCCCGGTTTCCAGACCAAACTTGGTGCCCCGGTCATAAACCAGATTGTATTCGGCATAGAGCCCACGATGCACCAGCTGGGTGTTTTTGTCCGCGTCGTCAAAGCTTTGCACCCGGCGTTTTTCGACCAGAGGCAGAAAGGCGGGCAGGAAGGCGCGACCGATGTCCTGCGTCAGCGCAAAATCCGCCTGCCAGTCGCCGGTGCAATAGTCATCCATGAAGATCCCGCCGACACCCCGAGCGCGCTTTCGGTGGGGGATATAAAAATACTCGTCAGCCCAATCTTTGAGGCGCGGGTAGTGGCCGGGTCCGTGCGGGTCGAGATGCGCTTTTTGGGTGGCGTGGAAATGGGCGGTGTCGCCGTCATATTCGATGCAGGGATTCAGGTCGGAGCCGCCGCCGAACCACCAGGCATGTGGGGTCCAGAACATCCGGGTGTTCATATGGACCGCAGGCACATGCGGGTTCTGCATATGGGCCACAAGGCTGATGCCCGAAGCCCAGAACCGGGGGTCGTCCTTCATCCCCGGAATACCCTTGCGCGCGGCCATCGCGTTTTGCGCGCGCTCACCCAGCGTACCAAAGACGGTTGAGACATTAACGCCCACCTTCTCGAACACGCGGCCCCCGCGCATCACCGACATCAGCCCGCCGCCCGCGTCGGAGCCATCGTCAGACTGCCGTTTAGTTTCTTTGACTTCGAACCTTCCCGGCTGAGAATCCGAGAAGGGGCCTGAGGTGTGGCTGTCTTCCAACGCTTCGACGGCGGTTACGATGTCATCTCGCAACTGGCGGAACCAGGCAGCGGCGGTGGCTTTTTCTTTATCGAACATTGGGATCAGTGGGCCGGGGCTGCGACAGGGTCCAGCAGGGTGCGGCCTCCGTCAATGGTTAGAATTTGGCCTGTCATGAAGCCCGCAGCGTCCGACGCGAGAAATTGCGCGGTTTCGACCAGTTCGTTCGGAGCGGCAATCCGGGAAAGCGGAGTATGTTTTTCGATGTCGTCCCGGAAATCTCGGTTTTCTTTCAGCGTTGACTGCAATGAGGCGCTCATGACCGATCCTAGTGCGATGGAGTTTACGCGAATGCGGCTGGGCGCAAGTGCAACCGCCAACGAACGTGTCATCTGATCCAGCGCAGCGGTCGAAACGGAATAGGCCATCAGATCGGGATGGGTGCGGCGTGCGGCAATCGAGGACAGGTTGATGATTGACCCGGCAGGGTTCTCATCGTCTCCATCAGCCTGTTTGATAAATCGCTTAGCCACTAGTTGGCTCAGTCGCAGCGCGGGCATCAGGTTCTGGTTCAGCAATGTGCGCACGGAATCGTCATCGGTGTCCAGCGGGTCCGACGGGATCACCTGCCGCGCACCATTGATCAGGATATCAACCTGATCAAACGCATCTAGCGTGGCCGAAAGCAGATTGGCTATGGTCAGCTTTTCACGCAGGTCACCGGCGAAATAACGGATGTTGCTGTCATCCGCCTGTTCGCCCAGCTCATCGGACAGGCGCTTTTCATCCATATCGGCGAACATGACATTGGCGCCTGCATCGGCAAAGTGCCGTCCGATGGCCAGTCCGATGCCGTTGGCACCCCCGGTGACGATTGCGGTCTTGCCCGCGATGGAAAAGGACATGCGAATCCTCCTGAGTTCTGGCGCAGGTTAGCGGGCCTCAGCCCCGAGGGCGAGAGGCATGGAAAACCTTGAAGCGGTTGTCTCCTGCCACTTCGTCAACACGGTCGAAAGCCTCGGCCAGCGTGGCCTCGTAAGGCAGGTGGCGATTTGCAACCATCCAGAGTTGACCGTTGCGGGTGAGGTTGCGTGCAGCACTGGTGATAAAGCCCTGGCCCAATGTCGGGTCGGCGCTGCGCGAGGTGTGAAAGGGCGGATTCATGATCACCATGTCCAGCGGCTCGGGCGCGCTCCATTTGGTGGCGTCGGCCCAGTGGAACTGCGCACGGGGGTCGGTGACATTGGCGCGGGCACAAGTAAGGGCGGTGTGGTCGGCCTCAACCAGATGCAGGCTGCGCAAGGTGTCGTCGATCAGCATGGCGGACAGAAAGCCCCAACCTGCACCCAGATCAGCGATGCGCGTGCCGCGCTTGGTTGGCAGAGACTTCAGCAGCAGGGCCGAGGCAGGATCGATACCATCGGCGGAAAACACACCGGGCGCGGTATGGAAGCCGTCAACCATTTGGTTTTCAGGCGCAGCCCAGTCGGCAAAGGCGTCCGCATCAGACTGAAACCAGAAAATCTTGCCATGTGCCTTCGAGATTGGACCCTCGATCGCGACCCGCTTGCGGATGTCTTTCAGCAAACTGTCGACGCCATCGGTTTTGGCCCCGTCCACCACGATGACCCCGCTGGCGCGGCTGCAGGCCTGATGGATCAGCGCCCGGGCCAGCGCCTTGGCGCGCGGTAGAAACACGACCGCATCCTGGCAAGGCGCGTCACTATTGGGCGTAGCGACAAAGCCCTGCGTGGCAAAGTGATCGTGGAATGGTTTGAACGGTTGCACCATCTGCGCCTCGCGCGGAAGGTCCGACAAATCGTGGTCCGGGGTGGGCGCCAAGACAGTCAGCGGTTGCGACAGGCTGAGCCCGCTGTTCAGGGCTAGATCAAGGCGAGAGGACATGGCCGTGCGTTATTCTTCGCGTTCCATGGTGCATTGCAGCGGGTGCTGATGCCTGCGCGCAAAATCCATGACTTGCCCGACCTTGGTCTCGGCAATCTCATGGCTGAACACGCCAACCACGGCGACACCTTTCTTGTGGACGGTCAGCATGATTTCAAACGCTTGCGCATGGGTCATGCCGAAGAACCGTTCCAGCACATGCACTACGAACTCCATCGGTGTATAATCGTCATTCAGCAACAGCACCTTATACAGCGGCGGCCGCTTGGTCTTGGGGCGCGTTTGCACCAGGACCGACGTGTCGTCGTCTTCGTCGTCCTTTTCAGACATGATCCACTGGTGTTTGCGCATTGCTGTAAGAGAATCTCGATTAACACTACGAATTGTTTCCCGGCTTATATAACGTCACGGTGGCCAGAGAAAAGAGCAACCGGACGGAAATGCGATGCGGGACAAGCTGACAACAATCGGGTTCGATGCAGACGATACCCTTTGGCATAACGAGCGTTTCTTCCAGCTGACTCAGGCATATTTTGCCGAATTGCTGGCCGATCACGCCGATCACGATCACCTGATGGAACGTCTACTTGCCGCCGAAAAGCGCAACATCCAGCACTATGGGTATGGCATCAAGGGCTTTACCCTGTCGATGATCGAGACAGCGATTGAGGTGACGGAAGATCGCGTACCGGCGCGCGTCATCCGCCAACTTGTTGAAGCGGGGCAGGAGATGCTGGCACATCCCATCGAACTGCTCCCCCATGCGCGCGAGGCCATCGAGGCGGTGGCCAAGACGCATAAGGTTCTGCTGATCACCAAGGGCGACCTGATCGACCAGGAGCGCAAGCTGGCGCAATCCGGATTGGGTGAGCTGTTCGATGGCGTCGAGATCGTGAGCGAAAAAACGGCGGCGACCTATGCGATGATTTTTGACCAGTACGGTGATGGACCCGACGCTTCGATGATGATCGGAAACTCGATGCGTTCTGACGTGGTGGCCCCAATCGAAGCCGGGTGCTGGGGCGTGCATGTCCCGCACGGGTTGGTATGGGAGGTCGAGCAGGCCGAGGTCCCAACTTCCAACCCACGGTTCCGCGAGTTGAAGGATTTGGGTGATCTTTCAGCTTTGATTGATCAGATTTCCTGACCTGTTGCCGTTTGACATCAGTCACAAAAAATTCGATGACACGGCTTGCCTGAAATTCGGCACAATCGCCTGTATGGTGTTCGGGCGCGCATGAAACACCATATGTAGCGTGAATCTGACTGTGTATATGATCCACTCAAACGCAGCTTTCAGTTTCTTTAAACCCGTCCCTGTGTTAGCCTGAAGAATATCAAAATAAAAATTGCTGACCGGGAAAACCCGGCGGCGCGAGGCAGACAGAGGCAAAGATCGTGCAGATTCGGCGGACAGTTCCGGCCCGAATGGGCTTATTACTTATAGCATTTCTGTGGCTGCTTTCATTTGCACCACTTCAGGGCATGGCGGCCCCTTACGCGGCCATGGTGATCGACGCACGCACCGGAGAAGTGCTGCATTCCCGCAATGCCGACACGCGGTTGCATCCGGCATCTCTGACCAAGATGATGACGCTGTATATTGCGTTTGAGGCCGTGCGGAATGGTGAGATCACGTTGGACACTCAGGTGCGCATCACCAAGGCGGCAGCGGCTGAGCCGCCCTCGAAGCTGGGTTTGCGCACTGGGCAGCGAATCGCGTTTCGCTATCTGATCCGGGCGGCGGCGGTGAAATCCGCCAATGACGCGGCAACCGCGATCGGCATCGCCCTCAGCGGGTCCGAGGCGGCGTTTGCTCGTCGCATGACCCGCACCGCCAAGGCGATGGGGATGAGCCGGACCACCTTCAAGAATGCCCATGGTCTGACCGAGTCGGGGCATTTGTCGACCGCGCGGGATATGACCACGCTGGGCCGTCACCTGCTGTATGATTACCCGCAGTACTACAACCTGTTCTCGCGCCAATCGACGAATGCCGGGATCAAGACTGTACCGAACACCAACCGCCGCCTTTTGGCAGCCTATCGGGGCGCCGATGGGATCAAGACCGGCTATACCCGCGCTGCAGGGTTTAATCTGGTTGCTTCGGCCAAGCGCAAGGATGAACGTATCATCGCGACCGTCTTCGGTGGCAAATCAGGTGCATCGCGCAACGCCCGGGTGGCCGAGCTTTTGGATATGGGTTTCCGCCGTGCCCCCTCGCGTGCGCCAATCCGTAAGCCCGCCCGCCCGGCCTATGCAGGGAATGCAGGTCTGGGTAGTGCACAAGTGGTCGCCCAAGCGGGCCCGCCGAAAAAGAGCCTGCGCCCGGTGTTGCGCCCGGTGGCGAGCGAAACGGTTCAGGTCGCGGGGTCGGTCGCCGCAACGGCTGAAAAAGACAACACCCGGATTCAGGACGGTATCGCTGCTGCGATTGCAGCAGCAGACATAGCACCGTCGGATGGCGCCAAGCCTTCCGAAAACGTTGTGCTGGCCTCGGTCGAACCGGCCAAACAGCCCGAGCCTGAACCCGAAGTTGTGACCCGCTTGTCCACTTCCGGCGGTCACCTTTGGGGCGTCAATGTTGGCCGCTACACCACACGGTATGAGGCCGAGAAGGTTCTGTTGAAAACTGCGCTGTCGGAAATGACCACTTTGGAAGGCACTTTGCGTAAGGTGAACCAAAGCTCGCGTGGGTTTGACGCGACGTTTCAGGGCATGACCCGCGAGCAGGCTGATCTGGCCTGTCGTCGGTTACAGGCGCGCAATGTCACGTGTTTCATGATCGGGCCGTCATAAGACCCGGCATTCTCTCCTGGATGGGCCTGGGCTGCGATGACCTCGCAGCCCATTTTTTATGGCAAATCAATCGAAGACGTGGCCGTGCTTGTACTGTTCATCTTGCCCGGCCGCCGCAGTTAAGGCTGCAACGTTATCCTTGGTGAAGAAACCGTCGTAGTGATGACAACGTTCGATGTATTCGGTGATCAGCAGCGTGTGTTTCGAGTGCTTTGAGAAGATCTGTTTCAGGTTCGGATCATCTTTGCATTCCCCGACCACATGGGCCAGGAACGGAACGCCCTTGTCTTTAAGAGTGTTGACCACGAAATCGACATTTTTCTCACCCGCGCCATGGTCGCCGTCCTGAATTTCAACCGCCATGTGGTGCAAGCGTCGTCCGAAATTACGCACGAAATCCTCGGTTGGCATCGGCAATTGCTCGAAAGAGTTCACGAACGACGGCGTGTTGTTAGCAGTAAAGACCTTGGCAGGGGATTTCTTGTCGTCATCCACATTGGCATTGCGATTCACATTGGTCGACGAGTTCATGTCGAAGATGTTGTACGCCCCCCAGAAGTAATAAGGCACCATGGTCAGAAATTCGAGGATCGCGTCCTCACGTTCCCCGGCCAGAATGCGTGTCGCCAGATGGTCGATCCCCAGCATCAGTGGTGAGATATTGCTTTCGGTCCCAAAAGCGGCGGCCTGATCCAGCTTGACCTGTTCCGCATCACTCAACAGCACACGGTCACCCAGTCCCAAACTGTCTGTGTCGTTGAAATCCAGCGTGGAATAGCCGACGCGATTGCACGTGAAATCCGATGGCGTCGTAAAGCGGTATCCTTCCAGCGTGTAGAACGGATTTTCGGTGTCCCCAGAATATTCGAACCGAATATTCTGATCCTCCAGCGATCCAGTCAGCGCCTTCAGGTCGATGGCACCGTAAATCTCACCTACATATCGCGTCTGCGGCTTACCGCGCGCCAGCGGGTACATACGATTGATACGCGGGATGAAATCCTCGAATGCCGGGCTGAGCGGAGCCATCAGGATCAGCGCCGGATAATCGGCATGTGAATGCATCACCGAGAACTTGTGTGTCTGTCCCAAATAGCTGGCGGTGTGGCGATAGGGGGTCATCACATAAAGCTCGACCAGCGTGTCAAACAGCGCATCTGTCTCGACTTGAATGACAATGGCCCGCATCGCACCGACCTGATCCGCAATGCCCGAGCTGATGCGGCGCTCGTAAATCCTGGGAAGATATTCGGTGAAGAAGTCCGAGTTCTTCTTGTCGCCCCTTGGCTGGTAGGACATCAGATCAAAAGACATAGGCTCACCTCCTTGCGGCGCGTTGCTTGGATTTGTGGTAGTCAGATCATGCACTTGCCGCGATGCTAGGCGCAAAGCTTTGCTTGGGCAACAGCCTGTTCAGAGAAGCATCAGATGGAATGCTTGGTTTACACGTGCGAATGTGAACTTCGGGTCGGGCACGCCTAATCAGCAGTAATCCCGTACTTGAAGGCTAAGTCGCCAAGAACTGTGCCTTTCTGTGGTCCGTTTGCGTGAAAGAAACGTCTCACATTGGCCTGATAGAAATGCGTCACACAGGTTTTGGGAGTCGATACGTCGCCTATCGATATCCCTTCAGAGAAAAGCATGTAGCCTTTGGTGTTCCCAATCGGATTGAAAACCTCGTGGCTGAAGGCTTTATCGATATTATCGGATTTCTGGAAAACATGATTAAGAAGATCGGGCCCGAATGTAGTCTGTCTGCTGGTCACAATTTCGCGGCGTTCGCGGCCAGAGAATTGTCTTGCCTTTTTGGCGCGGCGCGGTGGAACCCAATCGGGAATAGCCTCGGGGTCCAGAGCAATCTCAAGCAGTTCTGACAATTCCTGAGACTCCGAGGGGACTCGCAGAACATTGTTGTTCAATAGCTTCGATTCCGCGTCCGCCCTGGCAAGAATGATATCCGTATCCGGCAGGGGCTGAAGCGCCACGCAATCGCAATCTGCCCAGATATAATTAGTGTCCCGCATTAGAATGAGCCTGAATATGTCGGATGCCACTCGAGGAGTCGTGCCAAGCTTGGTCAGAATCTGCGAATCCAAAACCTCCCGATAGTCTCGGAGCGGAAGGTCGCTCTCGGTTTCGCGCAGCGACTCCTCGCAGAACAGTTCTACGGGATGCCCGATATCCTGAAATGTTTTGATCGCGACTTTGTTGAACCATGGCAGTTCATTGCCAAGCCACAGAAATCCAACTGTTTTCACCGCCACCTCGATCGAAGATTTAATGCATCTGGGACATTCAGGGAATGTTGGTCAACATTAGTAGTCATGTTCGCGGGGGCAAGTAAGAACGCACTTTCTGAATGAAATAGCATGCTTGTGCATCTAAACACGGCCATTGAAGCTGGGATATATCCGAGCAGGCGAATGATCGATCAAGGATAAGCGCAGTTTCAGGTAATTAACATGACGCTCTAACGGATGAATTTTGTGACCTCGACTCCGCCCGCGATCAGGTTCTCGCGCACCGAGTGCGCGATCTGAACTGCCGTCGGGCCATCACCATGCAGGCAGATCGTATCGATTGAGGTCTCAAGGCGTTTGCCGGATTTGGTGATGATGGCGCCTTCCTTCACCATTTCCAGAATACGTGGTCCGGCCAGCGCCGGATCATGGATCACGGCTCCCGGCAGTGACCGATCCACCAAAGTGCCATCGTCATTATAGGCACGGTCGGCAAAAATCTCGCCCACCCATTTGCAGCCCAGCTCGCGCACCGCTTCTTCTTGTTTGGTGACCGCCAACACCATGATGATGATGTCCGGGTCCACGTCCAATGCACCCTGATAACAGGCCCGCGCCATATCGATATCGACCGAACACATGTTGGCCAGCGCCCCGTGCAATTTCAGGTGACGTACTTCGGTGCCCACCGCCTTGGCCATACCGATTGCCGATCCAAGCTGATAACGCACCAGATTGCGCAAACTGTCATGGGGCACTTTCATGTTTCGACGCCCAAATCCCTGCAGATCAGGAAAACCGGGATGCGCACCGATGCCCACACCGTTCTGGGCTGCCAGAGCCATGGTCTTGGCCATCACATCAGGGTCACCCGCATGAAAGCCACAGGCAATATTGGCCGAGGTGATGATCTTCAGAAGGCTTTCATCATCACCCATCTTCCACGGGCCAAAGCTTTCGCCCATATCGGCATTCAGATCGACGCTCGGCATCGCAATAATTCCTTATTCGGTGGCAGAGATCATTCCGCTGATCAGTTGGTAGGACAGGAGGTCCGGGATGTCATGCGGATCGCGGACCAATGGTTCAACACGGGCGGGCAGGCGGGCAAGGTCGGCCTTAAATGCGGCTTGCAGCGTGATGGCTTGTTCCAGTGTTACGAATTCGAAGCGCACCTCGCCTCCCGCCGGGGTCTGTGCAGCACGAGGCAGATCACAGGGCAGAACGGTTGCGATGCGCGGGTAACCTCCGGTGGTCTGGCACTCGGGCAGTAGGATGAAGGGCGCACCGGTGCCGGTCATCTGTATATCGCCGGGGGTTATGACTTCGGACAGTATGTTCAACTGACCCTTGGCCGCGAAGCCGTCACCTTCACTATCCAGCTGCATGCCCATCCGGTTGGCTCGGGCGCCGCGGCGGAATGTCGTTTGCGTAAACCGTGCCAGCGTCTCGTCATCGAACAGTGCAGTTTGAAAGCTGGCCACAACCCGCAACGTCCCACCTGAAAACCGATCCTCCGAACGCAGCTTCAGGCCGGTCTTGCCGGTTTCCGTCGCTGGCAGCTGATCACCCGCTTGAATAGCACGCCCGATCCTTGCGATCAGATGGGCCGCGCGTGAGCCCAGCGTCACGTCGGTCCCGATCCCGCCACCCAGATTCAGATACCCGTAACTGCCCTGCAGCACCGACCCGACTACCAGCCGCTGCCCAGCCTCCATCTGATGCGAGGCATTCCACAAGACGGGGCTGCCATCGATACTGGCCTGCATCGGTGCGCCGGTCAGCGCGATGGCGGTTGGTGCGGTTGCCTCAAACTCACCACCCATCCCCGCCATTTCGAGGGCGGCGCTCGTTGGGGTGTTACCAAGCAACGCGGCCCCTTCATAAAGCGCCGCTATATCTGCGGCACCCGAACGCGACAGGCCTTGATCCAGATACCCGGTGCGCCCTTGATCCTGAACCGTGCAAGCTGGGCCGATGCGATGGACGATCAGTGTCATGTCGTGATCTCCTCGCAACTCGCACCACCAGAGCCATCAGTGCAGGTTGTACGGATATCCTCAAGCTCCTCGCGCGAGACTGAGATGAATTGCATCTCATCACCGGGGTTGAGGGCAAAACTTTGCTCCATGTCCGGACGAAAGCAACGAAACGCGGTTTGTCCAACATGACGCCATCCGGTTGGGGTTGGCCCCGAGAACAGGACAAATTGCGAAATTGCCAAAACCAACGCCCCTTCAGGTACCATCGGCGTCAGCTCTTTCAGGCGTGGAATGTTGAATTCGGGTCCGAGTGGCCCGAGATAAGGTTGGCCCGGCGCAAATCCGATGGTTAAAACCCGCACACGCGATTGGCTGAGACGATCAATAGCGTCCGCTGGTGACAACCCTGCTGCCAATGCCGCGTCTTCTAGCTGTGGCGCAAGATCGGAACCGTAGACCGTCGGCACTTTCCAGAATCGTCGCCCCGCAGGCAAAGGTGCAGCGTACCAATCGCGACTGACCAGCATAGCCCGCAGCAACTCTTCGATGTCATGATGCGACAGGCTTAATGGATCAAACCTTATAAATGCAGATGCCAGCGAGGCCGAAGTCTCAAGCACGCCGTCAATCTGCTGCGCCTCGACTGCGCCCCGAAACGCCAGGGCGGCGCGGTTCGACGGCTCGGACATGGTTTGCGCAAAGGTCACCAACAGACCGTCAAATCCAACGGTTCGCAGCAAGGGAAACTTAATGTCATTCGTCATATCAAGGTCACAGGCGTATCGGGTTTGCTTTGAAAAGACCTGAGCCTATCCATAGACAATGCGCAAGGCCCTGTAAGGCCAACTTGCATTGCGCCTGGCGCCGCCGATATCGGGTGCGATTCCGGGATTGGAAATGAATCGCTGATTGCCGTCGAGTCGGTATGGTCTTGTGGGTGACTGTAGTGTTCTCACTATATGTTGGGTTTGAACCAACAAGCACTGATACCTAGGCGGAATATCTGGTGTGCTTGAAGGATGATTTTCGCCGATTTCTATGAGGTGAGTGCCGCTCAACTATTTGAAACTATTTCTTAAAAAATGAATTTGAAGTTTTTTGCGATATTCTTGAATTTTCCACTTGCGCGTTGAATGCGTAAGGCATAGAACGCCCTTCACCGGCGCTGCTGAGGTGCTGGGACGCGGTGGAAGCTGCGGAGACGCTCGGGAGAGACTGGGGGCATCTGAGGTTTTTGATTGGG
>NZ_JBQFQB010000005.1:0-377953 GCF_056536665.1 Ruegeria sp. CJ6
CAAATCCTGCTCCCGCAACCAACTTTAGAAAATCCCAGAGCAGCCCGCGCAGACTACAATTGATCACCCCGATCAATTGCTTAACGATCAAACCTCGTCAGGCTCATAACCTGAAACTCAGAGGTTCAAATCCTACTCCCGCAAGCAATTGGGTCGAACAAAGCACCGAACAGACCGCCGCAGGGCGGCTTTGTTCGTTTTGAATCTCAACCAACGCAAATACACCGACAGTTCCTCAACAAGTTTAATCGCATACTTCCGTTCTAACGGGATCAACTTGATCTCCGATAGACAGCGGCGAATGATGGATGTCGTCTCGGCTTCTGTGCATTGAGCATTCAACGCTTCTTTTCAAAGTTAACTTGATGATTGTCGATGACTGAAGGCGGCTTTTGGGACGAAAGTTGTTAAGTGTCATTCATTAAACGCTACAGGTCAAAACCAGACAATCTGGTGCGATGTCTGCCGCAGATACAAACGTTTACCGGAACTCCAATCTCAGAATGGCAACATTTCAAACTGCCTATTCGAAGCGGTCTAAGTACGCTTTCGATTTGTCAAATTTTGTGTTGAAGGAACCCTTATCAAAGGTCTGAGACGGTATTGGCGCAGGTGGTAAGCCGGCAGAGACTACACTTCACACGACCAAGTTACTCGCAGCGAGTCAATGCGTTACGGAAAAATCAAGAAAACGTAGTTGAAGTAACATAATGCTTGCTGCGAATCGATGAGAGGCTTATTAACCGACCTATCGGTCACTTAATGATGTGAATTCAAATTCGGAGTAATCGACCTATGGACGCCTTTATCTGCGACGCCCAGCGCACCCCGATCGGACGATATGGTGGTGGACTAAGCCAGGTGCGCACAGATGATCTTGCCGCCCTGCCAATCGCTTCGCTTGTCGCGCGTAACCCACAGGTGGATTGGTCCAGTCTGGACGACGTGATTTATGGCGATGCGAACCAAGCCGGTGAAAGCAACCGCAATGTGGCGCGGATGGCGGCGTTGCTGGCAGGGCTGCCTGTGGATGTACCGGGAACGACAATCAATCGGCTCTGCGCGTCTGGCATGGATGCGGTGGGCATGGCTGCGCGCGCCATCAAGGCTGGGGATTATGACATGGCGATCGCGGGTGGGGTCGAAAGCATGTCGCGTGCGCCATTTGTGATGCCCAAGGCAACATCCGCCTTTACTCGTGCCAATGCCGTTTACGACACCACGATCGGCTGGCGCTTTGTGAACCCGAAAATGGAAAAGGAATTTGGTATCGACTCGATGCCCGAAACAGCGGATAACGTAGCGGAAGCTTATGGTATCAGTCGCTCCGATCAGGACGCGTTTGCCGAACGCAGCCAGGCCCGCTGGGCCGCGGCGCACCAGACCGGGGTGTTTCAGGAGGAGATCACCCCGGTCACAATCCCACAGCGCAAAGGTGACCCGGTGGTGGTCGATACGGACGAGCATCCACGTCCGGGGACTACAGCAGAGAAACTGTCTGGCCTAAAGGGCATCAACGGGGTGGACAAGACTGTGACCGCTGGAAACGCCTCGGGTGTTAACGACGGCGCGGCGGCGATCCTGATGGCGAATGAATCTGCTGCGGCAAAGAACGATCTGATCCCGATTGCCCGTGTGGTTGGCATGTCCGTTGCTGGGGTGGAGCCGCGCGTGATGGGCATCGGCCCGGTTCCAGCCAGCCGTAAGGTGCTTGCACGGGCTGGGCTCAGCATTGATCAGATGGATGTGATAGAATTGAACGAGGCGTTTGCCTCGCAGGGCCTAGCCACGCTGCGCGAACTCGGGGTGCCCGATGATGCGCCGCATGTGAACCCAAATGGCGGGGCGATCGCCATTGGCCACCCGCTTGGAATGAGCGGTGCGCGGCTAGTGATGACTGCTGCCTATCAACTGCGCCGCACCGGAGGCCGCTACGCGCTCTGCACCATGTGTGTCGGGGTAGGGCAGGGTGCCGCACTTATTCTTGAACGTGTGTAAGGGAGGAGACCTCACATGTACGCTCAGATGATCAAAACAGCCGGAACAGGCGTGAAATCCCGCGAGGAGATGACCGAGCAGGAACGCGCGTTTCAGGACAAGATCGACGCCGATATCAAGATCGAGCCCAAGGATTGGATGCCCGACGACTATCGCGCGACACTGATCCGTCAAATTGGCCAGCACGCACATTCTGAAATCGTAGGCCAGCTGCCCGAAGGAAACTGGATCACCCGAGCGCCAACGCTGGAGCGCAAGGCGATCCTGCTGGCCAAGGTGCAGGATGAGGCCGGGCATGGGCTGTATCTCTATTGCGCGGCAGAAACGCTGGGTGTCAGCCGGGATGAGATCACCGAGATGCTGCTGGACGGGCGCATGAAATACTCGTCGATCTTTAACTATCCGACACTGAACTGGGCTGATATCGGCGCGGTCGGATGGCTGGTCGATGGCGCTGCGATCATGAACCAGGTTCCGCTGCAGCGGACGTCCTTCGGACCATACTCGCGCGCAATGATCCGCATCTGCAAAGAAGAGAGCTTTCACCAGCGCCAGGGCTATGATGCGATCCGCAAGATGGCAGAGGGTACGCCAGAGCAGCGTAAGATGGCGCAGGATGCAATAAATCGACTGTGGTACCCGTCGCTGATGATGTTCGGGCCGTCGGACAAGGAAAGCGTGCATTCGGCGCAATCCATGGCGTGGAAGATCAAGATCAACACCAATGACGAGCTGCGCCAGAAATTCGTGGATCAGACCGTGCCTCAGGCCGAATATCTGGGTCTGAGTATCCCTGACCCGGACCTGAAATGGAACGAAGAACGGGGCCATTATGATTACACCGACCCGGACTGGTCCGAGTTTTTCGATGTGATCAAGGGCAACGGCCCCTGCAATGTCGACCGGCTGGCCGCGCGTAACAAGGCGTGGGACGACGGTAAATGGGTTCGCGACGGGCTGCTGGCTCATGCCCGCAAGAAACGCGCCGCAAATCTGGCTGCAGAATAAGACTGCCCTGAGGAGGATACCAAATGAACAACGAATGGCCCCTGTGGGAAATCTTCATCCGCGGACAACATGGCATGAGTCACCGCCATGTTGGATCGTTACACGCCCCGGACGCGGAAATGGCGATCAAGAACGCGCGCGATGTCTACACGCGCCGCAACGAAGGCGTTTCGATCTGGGTGGTTGAGGCCAACAACATCTCGGCCTCATCACCCAGCGACAAAGGTCCGCTGTACGAGCCCAGCGAAAGCAAAGTGTACCGCCATCCAACCTTCTTCGATATTCCCGAAGAAGTGGGGGCGATGTAATGAGTGTTCGGGTTTCCAATGACGCTTTGCTGCAGTTTCTGCTTCGGATGGGGGACAATACCCTGATCCTCGGCCATCGCGTCAGCGAATGGTGCGGTCATGCGCCTGTGCTGGAGGAAGACATCGCGCTGGCCAATACCGCGCTGGACCTGATCGGTCAGACTCAGATGTGGCTGGGTCTTGCGGGAGAGATCGACGGCGGCAAATCCGCCGATGATCTGGCCTTTCTGCGCGACGCCTGGGATTTCCGCAATGTGCTGCTGGTCGAAGTGCCGAACGGCGACTTCGGCCGCACGCTGATGCGTCAGTTCCTGTTCGATGCTTGGCATTCGATCATGCTGGGGCGTCTGATGACATCCTCTGACGACCGGGTCGCGGCGATCGCCGCCAAGGCCAGCAAAGAAGTTAGCTATCACCTCGAACGTTCGGGCGATACGGTTGTGGGCCTCGGCGACGGGACCGAGGAAAGTCATGCCCGCATGCAAGAGGCGCTGGACTATCTCTGGCCATATGTCGGCGAGATGTTTGCCAGTGACGATGTTGATGCAGAAATGGTTGCGGCGAGGATTGCCCCGAACCCGGCAGATCTGCGCGCAGAATATGACGCTCTGATCGAGCGTGTGCTGTCCGAGGCGACACTAACCATTCCCGAAAGCCGCTTTGCCCATAAGGGCGGGCGCGACGGTCGCATGCATACCGAGCATCTAGGACATCTTCTGACACAGATGCAGTGGCTGCAGCGCGCCTATCCCGGCGCGAAGTGGTAAGGATCAATGCGGGCTTCAACGGATCAGGTGTGGGAATGGCTGGACGCTGTACCAGACCCTGAGATTCCGGTGATCTCGGTCGTCGATCTGGGCATCGTACGCGATGTGCGATGGGATGATGACACTCTGACGGTTACCGTCACGCCGACCTATTCAGGCTGCCCGGCGACCTCGGTCATCAGCATGGATATCGAAACTGCACTGCGTGATCATGGAATCGACGATCTGCGGATCGAGACAAGTATCGCACCGGCTTGGACCACCGATTGGCTCAGCGACAAGGGCCGTGCTCGGCTCGAGGATTACGGCATCGCCCCGCCGCAGCCTGCAGGTGGACCTGAACGCTGCCCACATTGCGGTAGCAAGGCGGTTGAAAAGGTCAGCCAGTTTGGCTCGACCCCTTGCAAGGCCCATTGGCGCTGCACCGACTGCCTGGAACCTTTTGACTATTTCAAGTGCATCTGAGGGAGGATCACCGGATGGCACGCTTTCATGATCTGGAAGTTACCGATGTTCACAAAACCATCCGCGATGCGGTGGTCGTGACGTTGAAACCTGTAAACGGTTCAGCCGATGAATTCGACTTTACCCAAGGCCAGTACCTGACCTTCCGCCGCGATTTCGACGGGGAAGAACTGCGCCGGTCCTATTCGATCTGCGCGGGCAAGGATGAGGGCATTCTGCAGGTGGGGATCAAGCGCGTGGATGGCGGCGCATTCTCGACCTGGGCCAACTCCGATCTAAAGGTGGGCGATACGGTGCAGGCGATGCCGCCGATGGGCAGCTTTTACACCGCAATCGATCCCTCCGCCGAAAAGCATTATCTGGGCTTTGCGGGTGGGTCGGGCATCACGCCGGTTCTCTCGATCCTGAAGACGACGCTTGCCCGAGAACCACATTCGCGGTTCACATTGGTATATGCCAACAAGGGCGTGAACACGATCATGTTCCGAGAGGAGCTTGAGGACCTCAAGAACCTCTATATGGGGCGTCTGAACGTGATCCATATTCTGGAAACAGACGCGCAGGAAATCGAGCTTTTTACCGGTCTGGTCACGCAAGACAAATGTGCCGAACTTTTTGAACACTGGATCGATATTCAGAACGTCGACACGGCGTTTATCTGCGGCCCCGAGCCGATGATGCTGGGCATTGCCTCAGCCCTGCGGGCGCATGGGCTGAACGACGGGCAGATCAAGTTTGAACTCTTCGCCAGCGCTCAACCCGGTCGGGTCAAGCGCAAAGTAAGCGGGGCGGACACGGCATCTCAGGACAACCAGACCAAAACATCAATCACCATGGACGGGGCAACGCAAACGATCACCATGCCGAAGGATCAATCGATTCTCGATGCCGCGTTGGAGAATGCGATGGACGCGCCTTACGCCTGTAAGGCCGGGGTCTGTTCAACCTGCCGCTGCCGAGTGCTTGAGGGCGAGGTCGAGATGGTCGCCAATCACGCATTGGAAGACTACGAAGTCGAGAAAGGATACGTCCTGAGCTGTCAGGCCTATCCGATGACCGACACCGTTGTCGTGGACTACGATCAGTAGACGGAGGGAATGATGGCTGAAGACATGACAATCGAGAGCTATTTGGCAGCGGGTGGTGTCCTGAGTAATCCAACCAACGTGCCTCCGCGCTATCGTGCAGAGCTCATGAAACTGATGGCGACCTTCGTGGACAGCGAACTGGCCGGCGCAGCGGGCTTTGCCGACATCATAAATCTGGGCCCGGGCATCAAGGAACGCATCGCGGCGGCCAAGATTGTGCTGGAAAAGACCGACAACGCAGATCGTGTCCTGAAAATCATGGGCGAGTTCGGAGCCAACACTGACCGCTATGCAAATCACCATCCCTGGACCACACGTCTGGATCGTGATGCGGATATCGGGGCTACGCGGTCCGAACACGACATGCGCCTTGCTGTATTCAACTATCCGATCGAAGGATGGGAAGATGCCGTGGTTATGAACCTGCTGATGAGCCAGGCGGTTGACGTCCAACTCGCCCAGTTTTCGCAGATATCCTATCAGCCTCTGGCCGAGGCCTTCCGCGGGATTTCCCCGATCGAGGCGCGCCATGGGGAGCTTGCGCTTGAGGGTGCGGGCAAGCTGATCGAACAGGGAAAGGCTGCAGAAATGCAAGCGTCGGTCGACTATTGGTGGCCCCGGGTCGCGGCAAGTTTTGGGGCAGGCACAGCCGAGAAAACCGAAACGCTCCGCAAGCTGGGGCTGCGGCAATTAACCGGGATTGAGATGAAAGATCAGTGGACAGTAAAAGCGACCGAACAGGTCGAAAAGCTGGGACTTGAAGTACCCTAGCTTTCAAGGTTGGCGTTTACGGCTCAACAACCCATACTTCACGGCCAATCCGCGAAGCGTGCGACGCTTTCGCCGATCTTTCTTCAATGACTGCTGGGCTTTAGCACCACATTTCCGATTGAACTCAAAAACGTCAATCACCCGCTCGGCGCAGCCACAGGCTTCGCCCAGACCTACTTTGGCGAAATAGAATTTATCGAAACGATCAGGGCGTTGCATGGGTAACCTCCGCCCTTATTGAACCTCATCCTGACCGCAGAGCCAAATCAACTCTGTGCCAACAAGGGTTCAAAGGCCATCAACACCTGATAATGTCAGATTGCTTACCAACGCGGCGTAATCGCTGCGCGCGTTGGCATCCGCCCCGGCATTCCACATGTAGAACCAGTTCAACATTCCGAAAACGGACATGGTCGTGGCCCGAAGCTTGGCCGCATCATCCTTGAAAGTTGCAGGCGAGATGCTGGCGATGATGTCACTGACGAACACCACCAGATCCCTCTGATAGCCACGCAGCAGATTCTGCTGCTCTTCGGGCAATGCGGACATGCCGCTGGTTTGCACGCGATGCTCATCATCCACGCCTTGATAGGCCAGTAGGATTTCCCGCACCACCCGTTTCAAGCGATCCGCGGGTTCCATCCCATCAAGGTCCAAGCCGCAAACCTGGTCACGCAATTGCAGCAGGTAACTGTCGAGAATATCGAACAGAATGGCGTCCTTGCTGTCGTAGTAGTGATAGATATTGGCCTTGGATATCCCGCACTCCCGCGCCAGCTGAGACATTGACGCCCGATCAAATCCTTCCTGCGCGAAGACGCGGGCGGCGCATTTTAGGATGCGAGTTCGTTTATGGTCGTGGTCTTTTGCTATCGTGCGCGCCAAATCCTGACCCTCCGTCTGTCGCTTAACTGTCCCGATTGTCAATCACACGCCGGGCCTTGCCCTGTGAGCGTTCGACCTCGCCCGGCTCGCCTATATCGATCTCGGTCGAGATGCCAACCACCTCTTTAATCCGGCGAGATAGCATCCGAGCAGCGGCGGTTTTGCTCAGCTCATCGGCTGCATCTGGCGTTGCTTCGACATGCACGCGCATCGCGTCCATCCGGCCAGCTTTATAAAGTTCGATCTGGTAGTAGGGCGCCAGACCGCCGGTTGCCAGAACCTGCTCCTCGATCTGACTGGGGAAGACGTTGACACCTCGCAGAATGATCATGTCATCCGAGCGGCCCGTGATCTTTTCCATCCGACGCATCGACCGCGCCGTGCCGGGCAAAAGCCGCGTCAGGTCACGGGTGCGATAGCGGATCATCGGAAGACCTTCTTTGGTCAGCGTGGTAAAGACCAGTTCACCAATCTCACCATCAGGCATGACCTCGCCGGTCTGCGGGTCGATGATTTCGGGGTAGAAGTGGTCTTCCCAGATCACGGGCCCGTCTTTGGTTTCGACGCACTCATTGGCGACGCCCGGTCCCATGATCTCGGACAGGCCGTAGATATCGACGGCATGCATATCGAATGCTTGTTCAACCTCGGAGCGCATCGAATCCGTCCATGGTTCAGCGCCAAAGACGCCGACAGCCAAGGAACTTTCGCGCGGATCGAGTCCAATCTTGTGATACTGCTCAAGAATGTTCAGCATATATGATGGTGTTACCATAATCCCGTCTGGTTTGAAGTCAGTGATCAGGTCGACCTGCTTGCCGGTCTGCCCACCGCTCATCGGGACGACCGTGGCCCCCAGACGTTCGATTCCATAATGCGCGCCCAGACCGCCGGTGAACAGGCCATAGCCATAGGCGTTGTGCACCATGTCGCCCCGGCGCAAACCGCTGGCACGCAATGACCGCGCCACCAGATCCGCCCAGTTGTCTATGTCGCCTTGCGTATACCCCACGACGGTTGGCTTACCCGTGGTTCCCGACGAGGCATGAACACGAATGATCTGCTCACGCGGGACTGCAAACAGACCAAAGGGATAGTTTTCCCTCAGATCGTTTTTGTAGGTAAACGGAAACCGTGCCAGATCACTGAGGGACTGAAGGTCGTCAGGATGCACACCGGCCTCATCAAACCGCTGCCGGTACATAGGCACGTTGTCATAAGCATGGCGCAGCGACCATTTCAGCCGATCCAACTGTAGGTTGCGGATTTCATCAATCGAGGCGATCTCGATCGGATCAAGATCCGCCTTGTTCGGAGTAAGATCCTTCATGCCATCCCCCTCATCTCAGGTCTCGTCAAACACCGGGCCTTTGACCGCGCGGGAAAAGCCCCGAAATTCTGCGATCTTTTGTCCGGCTTGGTTGGTTATGGATACGTCATAGATGCCGCTGCGCCCTGTCAGGCTCAGTTCCGTTGCGCGGGCCGTCAGCAGATCACCGGATCGCGCGGGCGCGACGTAGCTGATCACATTGTGCTGGGCGACTGTGGACTGGTTGCGACTATTGCAGGCAAAGGCAAAGGCGCTGTCGGCCAACATGAATGTCACGCCGCCATGGCAGATCCCGTGCCCGTTGCAGTGATGGTCAGCCACCTGCAACGCCAGCGTCGCAGCGCCTTCATCCATCTCCACCAGTTCCATGCCTGCCCATTTCGAGGCATTGTCCCGCCCCCACATGGCAGCAGCGGCTTTCTGTGCGCGTTCCTTCGGCGTCATCTCATTCTCCCCGAAATACTGGCGCGCGCTTTTCCAGAAACGCAGTAACGCCCTCGGCATAGTCGACGCTTTCGCCGCAGGTTTTCATTGCGTCCGCCTCAGTCTCGAGATGATCGGTCAGGGTATTCGTGGCAGCCGCCTGTATCGTCTGTTTCGTCAGGCCAAGTCCCAGCGTCGGACCATTGGCGAACTGTTCCGTTAGTGCGCGCGCCTCGGTCAATAGTTCAGCGTCTGGAATTGCTTTCCAGATCAGCCCCCAATCCGCAGCCTGCTTTGCTGGCAGGGGTTGCCCAGTCAGGGCCAGCCCTTTGGCTCGGGCTTCACCCAGCAAACGTGGCAGATGCCAACTGCCGCCGGTATCAGGTATCAGGCCCACTTTGGAAAATGATTGGATAAACTTGGCGGAGTCAGCGGCAAGTACCACATCACAAGCCAGGGCTAGATTCGCACCAGCCCCGGCGGCAACGCCATTGACGGCGCAGACAACAGGTAATTCCAAGGACCTGATCAGGCGGACCAAAGGCGCGTAGAAGGTGCGAACCGTATAGCCCAAATCCGGCGGACCCTTCATCGTGGCAGGGTTTCGATCGCCCAAATCCTGCCCTGCGCAGAACCCGCGCCCCGCGCCGGTTAACAGCACCGCTCGTGCACCTCCGTCACGCGCGGCCTCAAGTGCAGCGCGCAGGGCATGGTGCATCTCATCCGTGAAACTGTTCAGGCGATCAGGGCGATTGAGTGTAATTTCAACCCATTGACCCATATTCTGCGAAATAATCGTGTCGGACATGCCCGGTTCGCTTTTCATAAGTTACAACAAACTTCTTGCATAAACCGAACGGTTGGTCAATAAATTCTATAGCCGTTTGTGACTCGGCGATCGGAAATGCACTTTGGCCAGCGGGCGGAACAGCATTTCTCGTCGTTGATAGTTACAAAACGTACCATTAACACATTCACGACTTGCGATTTTGAGGAGGAGACCCGGTCATGAAATTCACCAAGCTCACCACATTGTTGGCGTCTGCAACCTTGGCGGTGTCCGGCACCATTGCTTTTGCGGCTGACTACACCCTGACAATTTCCAGCTGGGCCCCACCCACCCACGGCATCAACGCAAAGATGTGGCCCAAATTCGTCGAAATGGTAGAGGAGGCGACTGACGGGCAGGTCACCGCAGAGCTTAAGCTGGGTATCGCTCCACCGCCTGCGCAGATGGACCTGATTATGGATGGCGCGGCCGATGCCTCGATTATCTTTCACGGCTATCAACCGGGACGCTTCGTCACCACCAAGCTGATCGAACTGCCTGGTTATGAAGGCTCGGCCGAGGACGCTTCGGTTGCTTACTGGCGCGCCTACGACAAGTACTTGAAAGCTGCTGACGAGCATCGTGGTGTCAAAGTCATCGCCTTGCACACGCATGGACCCGCGCAGCTGCATTCCAGCGCGCCAGTAACCACTCTGGATGAGGTTTCGGGCCTGAAAGTACGTATCCCGGGTGGCGTTGGCGGAGACGTTGGTGCGGCGCTTGGCGCGACCGGCATTCAGGTGCCCGCTCCGAAAGTCTATGAAACACTGGCATCGAAAGCCGCTGACGGCGTGGTCATGCCACTGGAATCGCGCAAGGGTTTCAAGCTGACCGAGGTTGCGCAGAACGTCTATGAGATGCCCGGTGGCCTCTATCGTGGTTCGTTTGCATTCATCATGAACGAAGACACCTTCGCAGATCTGCCACCCGAGCTGCAGACGGCGCTGGAAGAAAACGTATTCGGTGAACCGCTGAGCCGTGAGATCGGCAAAATCTGGGATGAGATCGACGCCACTGGACGTGAGGCAACCGAGGCGGCAGAAGGCAATGCCATCAACGCTGCCACAGATGCGGATATGGAGAAGTTCTCGGCCATCGCCGAAGACATCCGCGGCAAGGTCATCGCCGAGGTTGACGCAACAGGTGTCGACGCTCAGGCCGCATATGACATGATCAAATCGGAAATGTCCTCGAACTGATCCGACTGCAGGGCGGCTCTTGCGCCGCCCTGACTTACCCTGCGCGAGTTTCCCATGACCCCTATTATTCAGCTTGTGCGCCGTGCCAGCGCCCTTCCAGTGATCGTGGCCTGCATTGCACTGTTTATCCTGATGGTAATGACCTTTTGCGACGTGATCCTGCGTTCGGTCTTCAATGCGCCCATTGAGGCCGCCACCGAGCTGACGCGCATTCTGATGGCAATTCTGGTGTTTTCTGTCCTCCCGATCGTCTCCACCACCAATGGCCATATCGCGGTCGATCTGACAGACGGGTTCTTCCACCGTCTGCATCTGTCGCGTGCGCGGGACGTTGTGATCTATGTGGTCAGCGGCATCATGCTGTTCTGGCCGGTCCAACGCGTTTGGGTCCTGGCCGAGCGAGCGCGGGATTATGGGGATGTAACCGAATATCTTTCAATCCCCACCTACCTGATCGGCTGGTTCATTACCCTGTCTGTTGCCATCACTGCACTGGTGATGATCGCCACTGGGCTGCTAAGGGCCTTCGCCCCAAATACACTGTCGGAGCCTATGTAATGACCGCAGCGCTAATCGGATTTGCGATTGTATTGATCTTGGTGCTGGTGCGCCTTCCTATCGTCTTTGCCATGGGTCTGGTCGGCACATTGGGATTTGCCTATGAGCGTGGCGGCTCAATCTTTGATGAGCGCGGGATGAAGGCTGCCATGTCCATGGTGGGCCGACAGATCACCGACACTGCGCAGGACTATGGTCTGTCGGTTGTGCCGCTGTTCATCCTGATGGGCCTGTTCGTGAACAAGGGCGGCATGGCGCGCGAGCTTTATGCGGTGTCCAACGCCTTTCTTGGCCACATGCGCGGTGGCATTGCCATGGCGACGGTTGCGGCCTGTGGCGGATTTTCGGCTATCTGCGGATCGTCGCTGGCAACCGCCGCCACGATGTCAAAGGTCGCGATGCCGCAGATGCGGCGTTACGGCTATTCCGATGAACTCTCGACCGCCTCGATTGCCGCCGGTGGTACGCTTGGCATTCTGATCCCTCCATCGGTCATTCTGGTCATCTACGGGTTGCTGACCGAGACCTCGATCGGGAAACTGTTCATGGCGGGCATCATCCCCGGCATCCTCGGCATTCTGTTCTACCTCTTCGCCGTGCGCTGGACCGTCTGGCGCAACCCCGAGGCCGGTCCAGCCGGAGAGCGTGCCACATGGTCCGAACGCATCCGTGCGCTGGGCTCGGTTTGGGCGGTGCTGCTGCTGTTCTTTCTAGTCATTGGTGGGCTTTACGGAGCCTTCGATTTCGAGCCATTGAACTTGACCTTCTCCCCCACCGAGGCCGCGGGCATGGGCGCCGCCGGGGCCTTCTTGATTGCGCTCTTTCGCGGAGGGTTGACCGTAGGCTCAACTTTCGAAGTCCTGAAAGAGACCTGCTTTACCGCGTCTGCCTTGTTCGCGGTGTTGATTGGTGCGCAGATATTCTCGAATTTCATCAATCTGGCCGGTTTGCCCGAAGCCCTGATCGCGATGGTGACAGCCTATGATGTGGCTCCGTTTGTCGTGATCCTGATGATCCTTGGTATCTACATCATTCTGGGTTGCGTCTTCGAATCTCTCTCGATGCTGTTGCTGACGGTTCCGATCTTCTTCCCGTTGGTCACGTCTCTGGGCTATGACCCAATCTGGTTTGGCATCGTCGTCGTGGTTGTCACCGAAATCTCGCTGATCACTCCACCCGTAGGCCTGAACGTCTTCATCCTGAAAGGCGTGGTGGGCGACGTCTCAACCGGCACCATATTTCGCGGCGTCACTCCGTTCTGGATCGCCGATATTTTCCGCCTCGCGCTGATCGTGCTGGTGCCCATCGTGGTGCTGTATCTGCCGCAGCAAATGGGCGCTTTGGGACACTAGTCCCACCGCATCAAACAGGAGAACACCATGTCCCTGCATCAGATTTCCAGCTTCGCCGCTGGTACTTGGGTCGCGCCTGGAGAAGGCGCACGCACCATCGCATCCGCCATCACCGGCGCACCGTTTGCCAGCGCTGGCAATGCCGCGCTCGACGTGCAGGCGATGCTTGACTATGCGCGCAATACCGGTGGCCCCGCGCTGCGCAAGTTAACGTTCCACGACCGTGCTCGGATGCTCAAGGCGCTGGCGCAAGAGCTTTCGGCGCATAAACAAGCCCTTTACGGCCTGAGTTTCGAAACCGGAGCTACGCAGAAGGACCACCTGATCGATATCGATGGTGGCATCGGCACGATGTTTGTCTTTGCCTCAAAAGGCCGGCGCGAGATGCCGGATGCGCAGGTTTATCTGGACGGCGAAATCGAGCAGTTGTCACGCAATGGCACCTTTTTGGGGCAGCATATCTGCACGCCCCTGCAAGGGGTCGCGGTTCATATCAACGCCTTCAACTTCCCGGTCTGGGGGATGCTGGAAAAGCTGGCCCCGACGCTGCTGGCTGGCGTGCCTGCAATCGTCAAGCCGGCTACCAACAGTTGCTACGTCACCGAACTGGCAGTGCGGATCATGCTGGATAGCGGCATCCTGCCTGCCGGTGCGCTACAGCTGGTCTCGGGCGGGTTGGGCGACATGCTCGATCACTTGGATTGTCAGGATGTGGTCAGCTTCACAGGCTCGGCGAACACCGCGTTGAAGCTGCGGCAGACGCCTGCGATCTTGCAGAACTCGGTCCGGTTTGTGGCCGAGCAGGACAGCTTGAACGCTTCCATCCTCGGGCCCGATGCCACGCCCGGCACGCCCGAATTTGACCTGTTCGTCAAGGAAGTCTCGCGCGAGATGACCACCAAGGCGGGCCAGAAATGTACCGCTATCCGACGCATCATCGCGCCCCAGCTGCAGGTCGACGCCATAATTGCCGCGCTGTCTGACCGATTGGCAAATATCACCATCGGCGACCCCCGTTCCGACACCACTCACATGGGCGCGCTGGTGTCGAACGGGCAGAAAGCCGACGTTCTGGAAAAGGCAGCTCTGATCGGGCAAGAGGCTGAACGGGTTTATGGCAACCCCGACGCGTTCGACCTGCACGGCCCTGAAACCGGCGCATTCGTTCCCCCGATGCTGTTTTACTGTGCTGACCCCGACAAAGCGCAGCGCGTGCACGATACCGAGGCCTTCGGCCCAGTTTCGACCCTCATGGGCTACCGCGATCTGGATCATGCGGTGGCACTTGCCAATCGCGGGCAGGGATCTCTGGTCACGTCGCTGATCACTCACGACACAAACGTCGCGCACAACGTAGTGATGGGGACCGCAGCCTATAACGGGCGGATTTACATCAACGACCGCGACTCGATGGCTGAATCGACCGGCCACGGATCTCCGCTGCCCCATATGGTGCATGGTGGGCCGGGCCGTGCGGGCGGCGGTGAGGAAATGGGCGGCGTGCGCGGAGTGAAACACTATATGCAGCGCACGGCCATTCAGGGCTCCCCGCGCATGCTTAGTGGTATCAGCACCAAATGGGTGCCAGGAGCGCCCGAAATCCAAGGTCCGGCACATCCGTTCACCCGTAAATTTGGTGAGTTGCAGGTCGGAGAGACGCTGCACACAGCCTCGCGAACCATCACGCTGGAGGATATCGAACACTTCGCCAATTTCACCGGCGATACCTTTTATGCGCATATGGACGAGGACGCGGCGGCGCGGAACCCGTTCTTCCCCGGTCGTGTGGCGCATGGTTATTTGTTGCTCAGCTTTGCGGCGGGCCTGTTTGTCGAGCCGAACGAGGGGCCGGTGCTGGCCAATACCGGGCTGGACGGGCTGCGGTTCATGAAGCCCGTTGTTGCTGGCGACAGCATCAAGGTGCGCCTGACGGTAAAGCAGAAAACCCCACGCAATGACGATTATGGCGAGGTCCGCTGGCACGTGTCCCTGACCAATCAGGATGACGAACCGGTCGCAGAATACGAACTTTTAACCATGAACGCCCGCTGAGCCGCTATACTACCTGTTTTTCTTATTGGGCCTAATGGGTTAAACTGGGTCCATGACCGAAAAGAGCTCGTGGTTCGAAACGGCTGTGGCCGAACTGGCGGACCCGCAAGACCAGCGGGTCTGGTCGATTATCGTCTCGCTGTTTGGTGACATGGCACAAGAGCCCGGCGCGCAAATCTCGGGCGGTGTTCTGACCCGGATCATTGAGCCGATGGGCATCAAACCCGAAGCGATCCGCGTCGCTCTGCACCGGCTGCGCAAGGACGGCTGGATTGAAAGTGACCGGATTGGACGCGTCTCGCGCCATGTCCTCTCGGAATTCGGCCGGACGCAATCCGCCGCCGTCACGCCGCGCATATATGCGCGCGGTCCTTCGCCCATTGAAAATTGGCATCTTCTGATCGCCGAAGACGGGTCGGGCACTCAGGTGCTTGAGGACGTGATGCTCAGCGACGACTATATCCCCATTGGGCGCAACGTAGCGATGGGTGCGGGGCCTGTGCCCGATCAGTCGGACGGTTTGCTGGCCTTGGACATCTCTCCGCACGCAGCCCCCAAGTGGGTGCAGGATCGGTTGTGTCCACCCGAATTGCGTGCCTCTTGCAAGGCTCTTCTGGGCGCGGTCGAACGCGCGGCGAAGTCCCGCCCCGAAGGCTGGGCGCCTACACCCTTGCAGAGCGCAACACTGCGCACCCTGCTGGTGCATCGGTGGCGGCGCGTCGTGCTACGCCAGCCGGACTTACCTTTGGCTTTTTATCCTGTGGATTGGGCTGGCCCTGCTTGTCGCGATAGCGTGTTCGGGCTGCTTGATTTGCTGCCACGACCCTCAGCTGATGTGTTGAGCGGTACGAGTTGACCGCTGAGCGGTCCGTTCAACCATATTATCAGTGCGGCGCACATACCGGGTGCTGGGAGCTTTTCTGACCAAGTCATACCAATTTACACACCAATAATTAGGTTGCGGTTATCTGCCTGCCAATTCAGCCGTTCAGAAAACGCATGGTGCTATCGGGCCCCGGGCAATACCATCGCCTGAGCAAACCTACCGGAGATCCGTGATGTCGATTTTGCTAACGATTGTCTTGTTGCTGATGTCCCTTTTGCTGGGGATGCACATCTGGACTCGTCGCCTAACGCGGCAGGGCACCGAAATGGTGCCGCAACTGGGGCGGATCGTGCCCGTTCACGGTGGCAGCATTCACTATGTCGAAAAAGGCGACCCTTCCAACCCGACAATTGTCATGATCCATGGCCTATCAGGCCAATTGCAGCATTTTACGTATGCATTGGTGGATGATCTTGCTCAGGATTATCACGTTCTCGCGGTTGACCGTCCGGGCTGTGGCTATTCCACGCGCGATGCTGCCGAGTTGGCGGAATTGCCCGAACAAGCCCGCATGATCCACGAGTTTCTGGAAATAAAGAACGTCGATCAAGCCACACTGGTCGGTCATTCTCTAGGTGGCGCCGTGTCTCTTGCGATGGCACTGGATTATCCCGACAACACGGCGGCATTGGCGCTTCTGGCCCCCTTGACGCAACAAATGCCGGAACCGCCCGCCGTTTTCAAACCACTTGAAATCCGTACCGAGTGGCTGCGCAACCTTATTGGCAATACAATCGCTGTCCCGATGGCCCGAAAAACCGCGCCCCTCGTGCTGAAAGACGTCTTCGCACCCGAGCCCGCGCCCTCAGACTTCCTGAACCGTGCTGGGGGTGCCCTTGGTCTTCGCCCCTCGGCCTTTATCACCGCCTCACAGGATGTTGTTGGGGTGGAGGCCAGCATGGGTGCCCTGACTTCACGCTATAACGATCTGCGCGTGCCCGGAGGCATCCTGTTCGGCACAGAGGACCCGATCCTGTCCGCCGAGCTACACGGTGCGACAATGACGAAATTCGGCCTGACCTTTGAGGTCCTGGAACACCGGGGTCACATGATACTCATCACAGAACCCGAAATCTGCGCGCGTTTCATCCGCGAGATCGCCGAGAATTCCCGCACCCGGCTGGCAGAGCAGGATGCGCATTGAATAACGCAATAAAGAATCTCGGCAGGCACGCTTTTCCCTCTTGACCCTCCCCGGCCCCTCGCTTAAATCGCCTCTCACTCGTGGCGGAGTAGCTCAGTTGGTTAGAGCAGCGGAATCATAATCCGCGTGTCGGGGGTTCAAGTCCCTCCTCCGCTACCAGAACTTCCCAAACAAGTGCTAAGGCCCTGTTAGCTGCGTTTCCATTTGGATCGCGCCCTCGGGTTCCGTGCGAATTCAGACCAAGCACTGCAGTTCTTTGCGCTTCGTTGGTCTGAGGCCGCGAAGCAAGTTCTACCGCAACGTAAAAGGTTAGTTCCGGGCATGAACCGCGTGATTATGGTACTAAATCCGAGAAAATCAAATAAACCGAACGATCGGTCGAAAATGTAGTTGAATACGAACGCAGACCGGGCCAGTCTTTGATCGCGCCGTGTCCGGGGATTCCCCGATTTACTACTGGCATCGCATTTCGTCTGAGGAGGCACGATCATATGACCCAAGTCATCGGGTATGAGAAAGTGGGCGATATCGCCGTTTTGTCGGCTGAGAACCCACCCGTTAACGCGCTGGGCGTGGATGTGCGCCGGGGTTTGTTGTCGGCGATCGAACGTGCCGAAACAGAGGGCGCGCGCGCGGTTTTGATCTATGGTGAGGGTCGGACTTATTTTGCAGGCGCAGACATTCGCGAGTTTGGCAAGCCGCCACAGGACCCGTGGCTGCCCGCACTCTGTGATCGGATTGAGGCGTCGCCCTTGCTGGTGGTTTCTGCGTTGCATGGAACCGCGCTTGGTGGTGGGCTTGAGGTTGCCTTATCCTGTCATTATCGCGTTGCCGTGCCGTCTGCGAAGGTGGGGTTGCCCGAGGTTAATCTTGGTATCATTCCCGGTGCTGGCGGCACCCAGCGACTGCCGCGTGTTGCCGGAGTCGAGGCGGCATTGGACATGATCACAACGGGGCGGCACGTCCGAGCTCCAGAAGCGCTTGAGATGGGTGTGCTGGACAAAGTTCAGGATGGTGATCCGCGCGAGATCGGCCTGGCCTATGTCAGAGAGCTGCTTGCAACTGATGCAGCACGGCGCCCTGTTTGCGATATGGCCCGGCCCGCCCCAATCGATTTTGATGCGGCCTATAACGCGGTGCTGAAGAAGGGCCGGGGCCAACTGTCGCCTGCAATTGCAGTGCGGGCAATACAAGCCAGTTGCGAGGCCGAGGATTTTGCATCCGGTTTGGCACGCGAACGGGAATTGTTCATGGACCTGATGGCCTCGGATCAGCGCAAGGGGTTGATCCACGCATTCTTTGCGGAACGTGCGGTTGCAAAATTGCCCGAGTTGAATGGGGTCGAGCCGCGGGACCTGCAACAGGTCGGCGTCATCGGCGGCGGTACGATGGGCGCAGGGATTGCCACCTCAGTTCTGCTGGCGGGACTTCCTGTCGTGCTGCTTGAGATGTCACACGAGGCAGCGCGGTCCGCTAAAGATCGTATCGCGGCAAATCTGGCTGGCGCCGTGAGGCGCGGAAAGCTGAGCCAGGACAAACATGATGATATTCTGCAGAACCGGCTGACCCTGGCCACGGACTATGACGCACTGAGTGGCGTCGATCTGGTGATCGAAGCCGTGTTCGAGGACATGGCAGTGAAGAAAAAGGTTTTTGCGCAACTGGATGCGGTCTGCAAAAGCGGTGCGGTATTGGCGACCAATACCTCATACCTTGATATCAACGAAATTGCCGGATCGACCGAAAGGTCACGGGATGTCATCGGTCTGCATTTCTTCTCCCCAGCACATGTGATGAAACTGCTTGAGATCGTGGTGGCGGATCACACCGCGCCCGAAGTTGTGGCAACGGGTTTCGCGTTGGGCAAGAGGTTGGGCAAGGTGGCCGTTCGGGCAGGTGTGTGCGACGGGTTCATAGGAAATCGGATTTTGGGCACATATCGGGCCTGTGCTGATCACATGGTGCTGGATGGAGCGAGCCCGTTCCAGATCGACAAAGCGCTAACGGGGTTTGGATTTGCGATGGGACCCTATGCAGTGTCAGATTTGGCCGGATTGGACATCGGCTGGGCGGCGCGCAAGCGGAAACGGGCCGCAGGCCAGGATCCACGCGTTCGCGACAGTTTCTATGCCGACAAGCTGTGCGAGGCCGGACATTTCGGCCAGAAATCCGGCAAGGGCTATTACATATATGAAAATGGCAAGCGAGGTGGAGAGCCGAACCCCGAAGTGACAGCATTGATCGAAGCCGAGCGTGCGGCCCAGAACATAACTCCACGCGCGTTTACGGATGAGGAGATCATACGTCGCTATATGGTCGCGATGGTGAATGAGGCGGCGAAGGTGGTAGGCGACGGCATCGCGCGTAGACCGCTGGATGTGGACGTTACGCTGCTCTATGGCTACGGTTTTCCGCGCTACTGGGGTGGGCCGCTGAAATGGGCAGATTTGCAGGGTTTGCCGGGCGTATTCAACGATATTCGCAAGTGGGCTGAAGAAGATGCCTTTTTCTGGCAACCTGCACCCCTGCTTGAACAACTGGTGGCCGAGAACCGCTGCTTTGATGATCTCAACAAGGATGCCTGAAGTCTCGGGGCAAAGGCTCCCGCGCCTGCGCAACATTGGCTGCGCCAATATTGCTAGCCGCCTTGGGCCCGGCATCGCGCAAAGCGCGATGCCGGGCCCAACAGGAGGAGGCGTTTCGTAAGAAACGTCGACGACTGGCGGGAGGGTTTGTTGTTAACCCAGTGCACCTTCGGCAGCAGCCCGCACAGCGCGAATATTGTCGCCATAGACCGACGGGTTTGAAACTGACCCGCCTTTAAAAACTGCTGATCCGGCGACCAACACGTCAGCGCCTGCAGCGGCCACCAGAGGCGCTGTTTTGGGATCAACACCGCCGTCGATTTCGATATGCACCGGTCGGTCGCCGATCATCTCGCGCAAACGTTGCACTTTTGCGGTCATGTCGATGAATTTCTGCCCCCCGAAGCCAGGGTTGACGGTCATGACGCACACCAGATCAATCAGGTCCAACAGATGTTCGACGGCCTCGGCGGGCGTCCCGGGATTCAACGCGATCCCTGCTTTCATTCCCGCAGCGCGTATCGCCTGCAGCGTGCGGTGCGAATGCGGCCCCGCTTCGACGTGCGCGGTCAGCACATCAGCGCCCGCATCGGCATAGGCTTGAATATAAGGATCGACCGGAGTGATCATCAAATGCACATCCATGACGGTCTTAACATGTGGGCGAAACGCTTTGACCGCTGGGGGACCAAAAGTGAGGTTTGGGACAAAGTGGCCGTCCATCACGTCCACATGAACCCAATCCGCCCCTTGCGCTTCGATGGCCTGAATCTCCTGTCCGAAATTTGCGAAATCGGCTGACAGGATCGAGGGAGCGATCTTGATGGAACGGTCAAAGCTCATGACTGGCCTCATGTGGGTGTGCTGTTGCGGTGGCGTATACCCTCGACTCGCGTCAATGCATAGGCCTGACTGCGGTGAAGCTTATCGATAGATTCAATATACAAACCCGCCTGTTCAAAGCCTGCTCAGGCGCGATAGAAAAGATATCGATCGGGCGCGATGGTCTCGGGGCCTTCAATCTGCGCAAAACCCGTCAACGGTTGCCCTGAAATCAACAACCCACCGGGTCGCATGACCTGTTTGATCAGAGGGCTGAGGCGCGCCGCTTCGGCAACATCTTCTGACTTGATCCCGCGGCCGAAATCGTAGTGCGCCAGCGCGATTGTTTGGCCTGCGTCCGCCAGTTTACGCAACATCGGCTCGGCCTCACCCTGCAGGAAATCCTGTGCCGGTGGCGTGCTGTCGGGATGACACTGCAAGACGCGATCCATCACCCATATACGCCGAGAGGGCAGGATTTCACGCAGATGATCATAGGTACGTCCGTTACCTAGCCCCAGGTCCAGAACGTCCCCTTCCATGGTGCCGATCTGTGCGGCGGCCCAGTTTAGCCCGTCGCGTTGCGCCGTCAGGCGGCGCAGCATGGAATCCAGTCGGCTCATTCGGGCTCTCCTTGCGAGTTCAGTTACGTGGCGCGGTCCAGGGTGTGCCCGGTCCATCAAGCAGCCTGTGCAACAGATCCTGTGTAAACGTCCAGATGTCCTGATCATGGACCAGATGATGCGTCAACACCCCAAATGCTTCGGCATTGTCTGCGCGACCGGTGCGTCGGTCATGCAGCAGCTCAACTGTCTGTGCGATCAGTCTGTCAGGGTCGATTAAACCGCGCGTCCCGCGCCAGTCGATTGGATCGAGATGTGTGTTTATCTGCGCGAGGCCGGGCGCTGCGAGCGGTATCTTTCGGGGGGTCGCCGTCGACAGTATCCGATAGCCCAGCCCGTGAAGCTGCATGGCGACTTTGGAGTCGATCCGATTCCACGGGGGCACAAACATCGGACGCAAGTTGTCACCGAACAAACCTCGCAGCCGGGACAATCCAGCCTCGGCATCTGCAACTACCGCTTCAAGGGGCCGGTGCAGGCGAAATTCGGCTTTCTTCTCGTCTGCAGGCGCGTGGTTCTGATGCGCCCAGCCATGCACAACCGGGATCAAAACAGACTGATCCGACACATACTCTGCCAGCGCCGTCTGCGCCTCACGCGGGATTACCGCCAGATGGACTGGCAGGCCGAGCTGGTCTGACATGGCCGATAGCTTTTCTATCTGTGGTGTCACTGCAACCGCATCGTCATCACGCCACCACAAGGGCAGGGTCAATCCTGCATCCTGCCAGCGCCGCAACTCTGACTGCAAGGGGCGCCAATCAGGCCTCATCGGCTGGCCTCGTACAAGCTCACTGCAATATCCACTGACCGGCGCGCGCCATCAAACCCTTCGGTCATCGGGGGGCGTTCAACACTCGAAATGACATGCTCAAGCGCATTGGCCAGCGAGCCGGCGGTCAGGTCAGAACTGTTAAGCACCTCGATCCCGTTCAACTGCGAAAGAGATCGCGCGCGCAAAGATTGCTCAACCTCTTTGCCATCATCGAAGGGGATCAGAACCGCCGGGGTACCGCTTTGCAGCAGGTCCATGGCGGTGTTGTAACCGCACATGCTGACCGAGGCGGCGGCAAGCGGCAGCATTTGGCGAAAATCAGGGCGGACGGTTTCAAGAAGAACCGATGAACCCTCGGCCATTTGCGAAAGCTCGGCGATCCGCGCATTGGCATCCTGCCCGCCCACCAACAGGCGCCAGCGCCAGTTGGGCATCTTTCGGGCGGCCTCGATGGCCGCTTGAAAGATCGGCTGGCCGACCGACCCGCCACCCGCGCTGACCAATATCTCGCCCTGGCCTATGCCATCCGGATGACTTGGCGCAGCACTTGGGGCCACGAAACCGGTGTAATGCAGGCGCGATGCCAGTTGATCCGAGACAGGCCAACTGACTTCAAGTTCGGTGATCTTGGGGTCGGAATGGACCAGAACGCCGTCGTAAAACTCTGCGATAACCTCATCCGTTTGGGTTACCTTTGCGGGCTTCGATGGCGGCGCAAGAATGTCACGGATCGAACCAAGGATGACGGGTGGCCGAGGTAGGTCTCGTGCGGCTTTCAATGCAGATTTGAACTCCGCGGCCAAAGAGCGCCGCCCGAACGGATAAAGCTCGGTGATCAGAACCTGCGGCCCGAAGCTGCTTACCGCCTGCGTCAGGGCGTTTGTGCGCGCAGCGAAGTAGACCAAGTCGGCCACAGCGCCATTCTGATCAAGCAGGCGGGTGAAATCGGTGCCGTCAGACCGCAGCGGCGGTAAGTTCAGAAATGACAACCCACGTGTGTCAAGCTGTGGCGCAGGCATTCCGCCCGAGACCATAAACACTTCATGGTCCTGTTCGGCGAATGCGCGCCCCAATGTGAGGGCTCGGCTCAGATGCCCGGTGCCCAACAGATGGGTAACAACGATCATCACCTTCATGGTCAAACCTCACGCGCAATCAATCGAACGGGTTCGGGTTCAGGCCGCATTTCGTCCAATTCTACGATAAACAGTCTGTTGCGCTTGATCTTGAACGGCGCGGGGCCGGCAAAATTCCAGCCCCACGCCTTGGCCAAGATCACCCTCATGATGCCGATATGGCAGACCGCGAGATTGTCGCCGTCCAAGCCCGCCAGCCACGGCGCGATACGCGCCCATAATTCGGCTGGGCTTTCGCCGCCCGGAGGCCGATAATCCCAGCCCCAGTCTTCGATGTGGCGGTAACCGCTATCGGGTGTCTCGATCAGCTCAGCACCGCGCTGTCCCTCCCATTCGCCCCAATTCATCTCGGTCAGGGCCTGAGATGTTTTGGGCGCTTTACCCGATACCAACTGCGCTGTTTCAGACGCGCGGCTTAGCGGGCTGGACCAGACTGATGCCGCGTTCCATGGCGATGGCAGGCAATACCCCGCAAGTTCAGCCCGAGCGTCGGCATCCAACGGAATGTCGCTGCGCCCCTGAATGCGACCCGCGCGATTCCAATCCGTGTGTCCATGGCGCAGAAGGGCGAGGCGGGTCATCAACTTTTCTCCAACAAGGGGCGCACAGTTGTCCAGAACCGCTCGGTGGCGGATGGCATCAGATGGCGGTGCGCGAAATAGGCGCGGGCGCGATTGCCCTCAGACTGGCTCAGGTCGGGATGGTCCAGAAACCTCTGTATACGCGCGGCCAACCCTTTGGCACCCGATCCGGTATCGGGATGATCGGAAGGTATCAGTACATCACGAACACCGGGGCGATCTTGTGCTGCGACGGGAACGCCGCAGGCCTGGGCCTCAAGATAGACCATTCCATAGGCTTCGTTGACCCCGGGCCAAACGAACAAGGAGGCCTCGCGGTACAGGGCCTGCAACGCGTCCCGATCCAGCTGACCCAGAAACCGGACACGAGGTCCGAACCGCGCCATCAGCGCCTCGACTTCCAATCGGGCCGGGCCATCGCCTACCACGTCCAACGCCCAATCCCCTGTCAGATGTTCCAGCGTGTCGGCCAGAATGGTGTACGAGGCCAGCTTGTCCCCCGGCCGCATCATTCCCACAGTCAGCATCGGCCCATCACGGGTCGAAACAGGGGGTAATTCCGTGATGGGAAGAAACGGAGGCAGCTCAACGAGCGCCTGCGTACCGAACCTTTCTCGTTCTAACGTGATCAAATCGTTGGCAGTGTGGTAAAAAATCACCTGCGCAGAATCGCACGCGTCGTGCGCCGCTTGCGCAAAATCAGCCCATGGGCCTGCAAGCCGGCTGGTGGCGCGGGTACTTTCCAGCTGCACATACGGGATGTCTCTTGCGCGGCTCACGGCCGGGCCGAGCAGATCGGGGGCCTTGTAGTAGTTGTGATAAGTCACCCACAGGTTCGTGTCAGAGGGCAGTTCCTCAGCCAGTCGTGCAGCCTCGGTCGTTGCTTTGCGACGTAATTCGTCCTGAAGTGCCCGGTCGCCTGCCTTGTCGTAAATCCGCAATTGCGAGGCCAGCTCAACAATGTCTCCCTGAGCGCCGAGGGCCTGCATCAGGTTGCGGGCCATTTCGCGATCACCCGAGGGCTTGGGACTGTCGGGGGACTTCATCGGTGCATAGAAAGCCACCCGCGCCATCAGGGTCCGTCCGCGCACAAGGCGCTGAGCCGCTCGGACAAGCGACGTATGCCCGGGTCCATCCGGAAGTCGGCGATCAACCGGTCATACGCGGCCTTAGCCATCTCGACCGTTCTCGCCGGGTTCTGGGCGAGATCCACAATAGCCGAGGCCAGAGAGGTCGGGTCATCTGCTGACAGCTGACCGTGAACACCGGATTCAATGAACTCCGGGATGGCTGACACCGGCGTTGACAGGATCGGGAGGCGCTGGGACGCGGCTTCCATCAAAACATTGGGTAAACCATCGCGGTCGCCGTCGGCAGCAATTCTGCTGGGCAGGACAAACAGATCAGAGCGGCGCATCTCGGCAATGACTTCCGGTTGATCGCAAGCCCCCATCCACGTGATCCGATCGGAAAGCCCTGCGGCATCGGCTTGTGCGCTCAACTCATCGCCCAGATTTCCGCCGCCGATATGGGTCCAATGCCAATTCAGCGATCTGGGGAGCAGCGCGAAAGCTTGGAGAAGCCGGTCAAAGCCCTTCTTTTCGACAAGACGCCCGACCGACAGCATGTGAAAGGGTGCATCCGCTGCACGCGAACACTGCTGGGGAGGTGCAGGAAACCGCGACAGGTCCAGCCCATGATAGATCAGTTCTACCCGCGCAGGATCATCCGCCAGTTCGCGCAGATGTGCGGCACCAATGGCAGTACAGGTTGCCCCGAAGATGGCGCCGTGAGAGGCCAGTTGCAGCTTTTCCCGCTTTTCCCAGTCTGGTGAGGTCCAGATATCTTTGGCATGCGCCGAAAAACTCCAGGGCAGGCTGCGCATGATAGACGCATAGCGGGCGACCGAAGACGGAGTGTGCATGAAATGCGCATACAGCGCCCGCGTTTGATCGGGCAGCTCAGCGGCCAATACGCAGGCCTGACCAAACCGGCGAATTCGGTTGTGAGTCGGGTCTCGGTGAAGGTCTTGCCGCCAGACCTGGTAAGCTTGCGCGTATCCGGGCAGACGAGCTGCAATGTCTCGCGCAGTCGCCAGCCGCTCAGGCTCTTCATAAAGGTATTCCGGCAGGTAATGCACCTGCCCCTTGAAGCGATCGTGCAGAGGATGGCGCTTGGTATCGGTCGGGTGGCGCAACGACCAGATATCGAAGCTGTGCCCTGCCTCCTGCAAGGCCACCAATTCTTGCGCGATGAACGTCTCGGACAGGCGCGGCCAGCCTTTGACCAGCACCGCCAGCTTGGGGGGTTCGCGCGTCATCCGGTGGCGCGCTCTTGTTCCGCGCCTAGCAGCGCGTTTATGCGATGAGTGACGTAGCTTAGCCCGTCCAACAACCCTGCGCGAATGGCCTGCGAAGGCAGCGGCTGATGGGGCAAGGCGCGGATCGCGCGGATCATTGCATCCGCCGTCAGACCGTCACGGTTTTCATCCAGCATGCGTACCAGACCCAGATCCTCGGCGCGTGAGGCACGAATCCATTGCTCCAGCCGCGGCGTCGTGCGCGGAACAATGACGGCGCGTTTGTCGAAGGACAAAACCTCGCAGAAGGTATTGTACCCGCCCATGCAGACCACACCGGCAGCGCCCGCGAACAGCGTTTCGATCTGCGATTCAAAGCCAACAGCGGTCACACGGCCATTTAGGGCGGCGACACGGGTTTCAAAATCTTCGCGTAGTTCGCCTGACAGGAAGGGCCCATAGACCAGCACAGCGCGGGGTGACAGATCCGGGTCTTTTTCATATGCGGACAGCACCAGATTGACCATCGCCTTGCCATCGCCGCCACCACCGGGGGTGATCAGGATATAGGGTTGTTCTGGTGGCTCACCAACCGGCCCAAGATCGCGACGTAGATACCCTGTCCAATGAATGCGCTGTTGCGTCGCCGGGCTGAGGGGAAGGCCTTGTGTAGGATCGTAGACCGATCGCAACCCATATACCCAGATCTCATCATAGTATCGTTCAGTCGCCGAGATCGCGTCCTTACGCTCCCATTCGGCGGCCAGTACTTCGGGCTCATCCAGAACGTCGCGCAGGCCCAGAACCAATTTGGTTGAGCAGGAGTTTTCAAGATACTCAAGCGTCGGCAGCAGCTCACCGCGAAAACCGGTAGGCTCTTTGTCGACGATCAGCACATCGGGGTCGAACTGTTCGACAGATGTCTGGATCAGGCTTGCGCGCAACTCGGTCACATCATCGATGCCCATGCCGATGGTCTGCGAAGCATACGAGCCGTCGGCGCGTTTGGTGACCCCGGGTAGACGGACATGGTCAACCCGACGCGGAAAAGTAAACCGTCCGGCAATGGGTGAACCGGTCAATATGAGGGCCGAAGCGCGTTGATCGGCTTGTGTTATGGCCGCAGCCAGCGCGCGTGACCGGCGCAGGTGACCCAGGCCGAACGTGTCGTGACTATATAGCAGGATGCGCGGTGCGCGGCCGTGATTTTCGTTTTTGATCCCTAGGCTCATGCCTTCGCCTGTTTCGGTTCCGGTGCAACTCCGCGCGTCTGCACCTGATTATCGTAATTCTGCCAGACCTTCTTGCCAAAGGCACAGATTCCGCCGTCCAAATGCGCCAAACATTGCGAATTGGCAACAACATAATGCCACCGCCGGCAACAGGCGCACCTTGCGATATGCAGGCCGATGGTTCTTCATGCACAAGCCAATTCGGAGGCTGGACGCCTCAGGTGGTCATATTCAATTTTTGTTGTCTTGGAAACACTTTATCCCATCCATTGCGTCAGGAACACGGGCTCTCACGATGTTGACACCGCGTGTGCGGATGATTTGAACAGCCTTCTGAGGTTCTATAGTCTTGGACGCAGCTACGAATTGGATGCGATATACGATGAAAATGAATGTTCTGGCCGGGCTGATTTTGGTGATTTGGGTGGCGATGCTGGCCAGTGCAACCGACGCGGTTGCGCAAACTTCGCTTATTCCGGGATACCCAATAGGATCAAGCGAGGAAACCGGTTCTTCAAGCTCTGCCGCTGACAGCGATCTGGCGGCGGCCATTCGTTCCGCTTCCGAGGCGGGCGCAAGCGTAATCGTAATCGACAGCGCCGGGCAGGTTGTATCGGCTGCGGGCAATAGCGGTGACGCGACGCCAGAGGCAGATAGCATTGATCACATGGCTGAAGGTTCTCAGCTGATGAAGGCGCAAGAGCGGTTCTCAAAGTTCCGGGATTCCGTACGCTCGCGGATGGAGGCGCTGCCCTATTCGGTCTTTGAGGTCCAATACATCCTCAGACAGACCAGTCCGGACGGGCGGATTCAGACCTATGTCGAGGTGTTGGTCCTGAACGTGTTGTTCCTTTTGCTGGGGCGTTGGTTGTCGATCGAAATCTACGGCAAGCGCATCGCGAAGCGTTTGGTGGTTGCGCGCATCAAGGAAAACCCGGTTGGCTATCGTGAAAAGATGCCTTTCCTTGTGTATCGTTTCGTGATGGGCATTGGCGGAACGATCTTTGCCATGCTCATGGCGCTGATCGTTGGCTATCTGTTCTTTGGTGAAGCGGAAGACATATCAATCCAGTTTACCGTTACGGCAATCTTTACCGCATTCTTCCTCTCGCGCACCGTCTCGGACTTGTGGCGGATGGTTCTGTCGCCTTACCTCAGCCAGTATCGCTTGCCGCCTTTTTCAGACCGGGACGCCAAGCGCCTGTATGTTTGGGCGTCAGCACTGGCGACATATGACATCTCGGTTGTTCTGTTCTCGACATGGGTCGCGGATTTTGGGCTGAACTATAACGTCTATGCCATGGTCTATGGTAGCCTGACGCTGATCGGGGCGCTGGGCAACATACTGATGATCCTGTTCAATGCACGCGCGATCTCGAACGCTATTCGTGGCGGGCGTGCTCCGGATCAGGTGTCTTGGATACTGAAGTTCATCTCTTTCGCCTGGGCGCCGGTTCTGGTGCTTTATATGGTGTTCAGCTGGTTCAAACTGGCCGTTGATCTGGTGCTGGAGGTTCAGGATTCGATCCCGATCGTGGCCAGCAGCTATGCCATCTTTATGTCCGTCGTCGTGGCCTACGGCGCGATGAACTATCTGCTTGAAAGGTATTTTGATCGCAATCGCAGAATTGAGGTGATGAATGCCGACGCAGAAGCGGCTGAGCAGATCGAGGATGAGCTGGTGGCTGATACGCCGCAGGCCGAAAAGCGCAAACACGCCATTCTGACGTACGAAGACCTTGCCCGTCGTGTGGCAGGCATTCTGGCCTTTGTGGTGGGTCTCTATGCGCTGGTAGTGATCTGGAACCCGCAGGCCAATTGGTCGGATGACTTGCCTATCGAGCGGGCGCTGGATGTGATGGTGATCCTGTTTATGGGTTACATTCTGTTTCACTTCTTCCGCGTCTGGATCGATAGCAAGATCGCGGAAGAGACGGATGACGGCGGTGCTGAAGCCGAGCTGGGCGACGAAGGAGGCGAAGGCGGGCAGAGCCGTCTTGCAACTTTGTTGCCTCTGTTCCGCGGGGCCATTCTGGCTGTGGTCGTTGTGACCATCGCGCTGATTGTATTGATGGAACTGGGGATCAATGTCAGCCCGCTGTTTGCCGGTGCAGGTGTTGTGGGTCTGGCCGTTGGTTTCGGGTCGCAAACCTTGGTCCGCGACATCTTCTCGGGTGCGTTCTTCCTGATGGATGATGCTTTCCGAAAGGGTGAATACATCGACATTGGTGATGTGAAAGGGACGGTCGAAAAGATTTCGGTCCGGTCCTTCCAACTACGCCACCACCTTGGTGCGCTCAACACGATCCCATTTGGAGAGATCAAGGTTCTGACAAACTATTCCCGCGACTGGGTAATCATGAAGCTGCCGTTGCGGGTGACCTATGACACCGATGTCGAAAAGGTGCGGAAGCTGATCAAGAAGCTGGGTCAAGAGCTGCTGAGCGATCCTGTGATTGGTGATAACTTCATTCAGCCGCTGAAATCGCAGGGTGTGATCGAGATGCAGGATTCGGCGATGATTATCCGGGTCAAGTTCATGACCAAACCGGGTGATCAGTGGCTGGTGCGCAAGAAAGTCTATCAGGATATTCGTGAGCTGTTTGCCCGTGAAGGCATCCGGTTTGCGCATCGGGAAGTCACCGTGCGACTGGCGGATGACAAAGAGGCCGAGGACCTGACTCCCAAACAACGCGAGGCTGTCACAGGGGCCGTTCAGGCCGCGATTGACGAAGACTATCTGGACGATATCGGCCCCGGCGGTGGTGATGATCGCTAGGAGGGCTCCCGCCCCTTTGGTTTGCGTCTCTGGCGAGACGTCAACCAAAGCGTTGGGCCGGGCCGCGCGTCCCGCGCGGCGGCAGCTTTAAGCGGTAAGTGACGGCCAAGTGGGCTGCGAAGTTCCCAGTTTGGACGCAGGCAAAGCCCAGTGCATCTTTGCGGATCCAACGGTTAGCGCCGGCTTCAATCGATAGCCGGGCCCCCACCCGGAAGGTTCGAGCGCATCCGCATAATCGACAGGCAGCGACTCGGTAATTTCGTCACCGGGCTCGCTCTTGGCGAGGGTGGCCAGCAATTCGGCGGTGCGCGCCAGCGAGAGCCGGGCATCCATGACGGCCTGACCGGATGCGGCTTCGGCGAGCGCCGAGAGCAGGGCGGCTGCCATCAAGTAGCCAGTTGCGTGATCCAGTGCCTGAACAGGCAACGGAGTTGGCTTGTCGACCCCCGCCCAACCCATCCCTGCATGTGCGATTCCGGAACTCATCTGTACAAGGCTGTCAAAACCGCGGCGCGCTGCCCATGGTCCTTGCCAGCCATAAGCGTCGAGCGTGACTTCAACCCTGTTGGGGGCAAGCTGATCCCGCGTGTTTTTGCCCAGACCGAGTGCGTCCAAAGCGCCGGGCCGATACCCGTGGACAAATATGTCCGCTTGGGCCAGCAGCTCTTGCAGTTTTAATTTTCCATCGGGTGATTTCAGGTTCAGATAGGCGCAGTGCTTGCCGAGAGAAATGTCAGGAATGACGCCAGGTTCATCCCAGCCGGGTGGATCGATCCTCAGGACCTCGGCGCCAAAACCCGCAAGTGTTCGTGTCGAGACTGGCCCGGCCAGAATGCGGGTCAGATCGAGCACACGCAGCCCAGAAAGAGGTCGCGCGGCAGTCGCCTGAGGCCGATCACGTAGTTGAATATTGCGTGGCCCCTGCCATCCGATCAACGGCTCGCGGGCCAATATGCGTCCTTGCGGATGGTCATGCCACTCAGAGCGGCTGCGCATTGCGGCAGCGACGCCGCCCTCGGCGACAATCGCGGCTTCCAGTCCAGAGATGCTCCAATCCCGAACTGCGCGCGATACCAGCGCTCGGTCCGGCGCGACTTGCAAAACATTAAGGGCGGCGGCGCGATGACTGGGCAGGTTGGTGTGCAGCCTGATCCACCCATCAGAGGCCTGATAGTCGCCAGCAATCGCGTCCCAAAGGCTGGGCATATCCCACCCTTCGGGTTTGAAGGAAAAGCCATACCACAAGGAGGCCAGTCGATGATCTACGGCCACCTCCAGAGGTGTAGGCGCCAGGTTCAAGGCTGTCACAAGGCGCGACAGCTCCTGCCCGACTGCCGCAAAACTGGCCGTCGCCAGTTCCGAGACCGCAAAGGCGCTGGGCCGCGCACCCGCCCCATTGACCCTGTAGGTGTCAGGTGAGGGGAGGGCGGACAGCAAGCTCATTGCTGATAGGGATCAAGGCTGTCGCGCAACCCGTCGCCAAGGAAGTTGAAGGCCAGCACGACGACGATGATTGGCAGCATCGGGATCGCGGTCCATGGATAGATTTCGATTGAGGCGAGGTTCTGCGCATCGTTCAGCATCACGCCCCAACTGACCGCCGGGGCCCGCAGTCCAAGGCCAAGGAAGCTGAGGGCGGTTTCGCCCAAGATCATCGCAGGGATTGATAGCGTGGCCGAGGCAATCAGATGCGACATGAAATTGGGTAGCAGGTGCTTTCGGATCACACGACCGGAACTTGCGCCCATCATCTCGGCCGCACGTACGTATTCCTCTTCCCTGAGAGACAGAAATTTTGCGCGGACAGATCGGGCAAGGCCTGGCCAATCGAGAATACCGAGGATGATCGAGATGATGAAGAATACCGCAACCGGGCTCCAATTTGATGGCACCGCGGCGGATAAGGCCAGCCAAAGGGGAAGTTCCGGCAGCGAGCGCAGGATTTCGATCACACGGTTGATGGTCCAGTCGATGCGCCCTCCGAAATACCCGGCCATTGATCCGAACAGGATGCCGAGGAAGAAGGATACCGAAATGCCGATCAGGCCCACTGTCAGCGACAGTTGCGCGCCATATAGGATGCGGCTGAATACATCGCGGCCCAGACGGTCCGAGCCCCACAGAAACAGCGTGGCCCCTTCGGGCGCGCAAAACAGGTGCGTATCGGATTTTATCAGGCCTGCGAGTTTGTATTCTGACCCTTCGCAGAAGAACCGGATTGGGCGCGGGTCTTCCGTGTCAGCGACGAATTTCCACTGGAAAGTTTCAAGGTCCGCCTCTGCAACTATTGGATAAACGTAGGGGCCGATGAACTTCCCCTCATGAAACCAGTTGACCGACTGGGGTGGAGCGTACAGGTGTTCTCCGTTCCGGTCATTGGGGCCGTAGGGGGCAATAAAGCCCGCAAAAGGCAGCATCAAGTAGCAGAGCAGCAAGAAGAGGCCAGAAATCAGACCCAGCTTGTGGGTCCTGAACTTGCGCCAGACCAGCACCCAATTAGGGGCATCGAGATCTGCGCGCTCAAGCTGCTGAATAGAGGCCTGCGGGTCAAATGGTGCGTCGTCGACATAGCGACCATGGGGTTTGTCGGTCATGCTTCGCGCCCCTCGTAACGAATGCGCGGATCAAGCATGACCAGCAGGATATCGGAAATCATGGTGCCGATCAGCGTCAGCAGAGCCACGAACATAAGAATGAAGGCCGACAGGAACTGGTCCTGCGTTTTCAAGGCAGTCAGCAGGGTCGGGCCGATTGTTTGCAGACCCAGAACCACCGAGACCAAAACCGACCCGGAAACCATCGAGGGCAGCAGGTTTCCAATGTCGGCGACAAACGGGTTGAAGGCCACGCGCAATGGGTACTTCGTCAGCATCCGCGATGGGGACATGCCCTTGGCGATTGCTGTTTCGACATAAGGTTTCCCTAGTTCATCCAGCATATTGGCGCGCAGGCGCTGCATCATGGCCGAAGCACCCGAGGTTCCGATGACGAAGGTCGGAACGATCAGGTGGACAAGGATGGATTTCAACTTGTCCCAACTCATCGGTTGTCCCTCAAAGGAAGGGTCCATCAGTCCGCCGATGGGCAGGTTGAAATAGCGATGGCCATAGTAGAACAGGATCAGCGCCAACAGGAAGTTCGGGGTCGCAAGACCCAGATAGCCTACAAAGGCCGAGGTATAGTCGATCCACGTCCGTGATCTGGCCGCAGCGATGACCCCCAATGGCAGAGCAACGGCATAGACGAATAGAATGGCGGCCAGATTGACCACAACCGTCAACCACAGCGTATCGCCCACGATCTCGCGCACGGGGCGGTCGAATTCGAAGGACCAGCCATAATTGCCCTGTAACAGGCCCTCGAACCCATGCGGTCCGGGCCAGAAGCCCATCCAGATCAGGTACTGCTCGGGCAACGACCGGTCCAATGAGTATTCCTTGCGCAGAAACTCGGCCTTGGCGACACCGGCGGACTGTCCTGAAGCCTGCAGTTCGGCGATCTGGTTGCTGAGATAGTCGCCGGGGGGCAGGTTGATGATCACGAAAATCAGAACCGACACCACCAGCAATGTCAGCAGCATCGTGAAAAAGCGATACACCGCGTAGCGCAGCATGACCATTTAGCTGCTCCTGAATTAGTCGGCGAAGAAGAACTCGTCGGGACGGTGAATGCCGAAGTGTGCGCCGGGTTCCCATGCCCACATGGCCTGCTCAGGCACATTGCGCAGCCGGTTCGACACGACAATAGGCTGCGGTGCGCCGTTCAGGATGCCGATCGCATAAAGCTGGTCGGCGTGAATTTTCAGCATCTCAGACCAGACTGCGCCGCGTTCTTCATCCGTGGAGGCGATTTCCCAATCGTGGGCAAGCTTCATGAGAAGTTCGGCCTCGGGCATGTCTGGTGGTTCGCCCGACCCTCCATTTGTCTGATAGTATTGGCCCCATTTAGGCCATGCCAGAAAGACCTGATCGGTCGGGGCGAGATAGGCCGGCGATGTGTGGCTTTGCGGAATGCCGTCATCCCAGCCGAACCAGACCGACGCCATTGTATTGCCCGAGAAGACCCGGTTGCGCAGAATGTCTCGATCCAATGGTCGCATGACCAGTTCGACTCCGATCTCACGCCAGGTATCCGTGACGATCTGCAGGGCGTTTTCAACCTCTTGCCGCTCACCTGCGGTTTCGATGATCAGCTCCATCGGACGCCCGTCGGGCAACAGTCGGATACCATCTTTGTCACGCTCGGTCAGCCCAGCCTCATCAAGCAGAGCATTCGCCTTGTCGACGTCATACTGTGCCCAAGCCTGCGCATTCGCTTCGTCGTAGAAGGGCGATGCGGGCAGAACCGACATCGCGCCGGGTTGGGCCAGCTTGAAATAGAGCGCCTGATTGATCGTCTTGCGATCAATGGCGAGCGACAGTGCCCTGCGTACACGTACATCGCGCAGAACCTCGCGCCACGCATCGTCAGTGTAGTTCAAATTGGGATAAATCGCGATCTGCGACGCGACGCCTGTTTTCCACAGAAGCGTCTTGTATCCACCTTCAGCCTCGCCCTTTTTCAAGATCGAGGCATCGCGGAATGCCAATCCGCGACCTTGCAAGTCGGTTTCACCCGCATTTGCTTTGGCCGCGACCAAACCCGGTGCGACGATTTCCATTTCGACTACGTCGATATAGGGCAGCTGAACCCCATTTGAATCCACCCGATGGTAATAAGGGTTACGGACAAAGTTGTGCCGGATTTTCTTGCCCGAACTTGCGTTGAGCCATGGCTGCAACGTCGGCAGTTCATGATTGTCGTACTTATATAGATTGTCCAACTTGTTATGCAGCGCCGCCCAGCTTTTTACCCGCGCATCTTCGACCTTGAATGCCAGTTCTTCGGGGTCTGCAAACTTCTCGTGATACTGCTTAAGGAACTCAGACGGTCGATAGATAAAGGGCGGCCGCGCCTGAGCAAGTGATTGCAGGAAATTCGGGTTGGGGTCATCCCATTCGAATACAACCGTTGTTTCGTCGGGGAAGGTGACGGTGGGTGTTTTGCCTTCAACCAGCAGGAAATCTGGTGGGCCTGAAGGGCTGAGCAATTCGTTGTTGGCCACATCCTCCCACCAGTACCGGAAGTCTTCGGATGTGAACGCGGATCCGTTTGACCATTTGTGGCCGGGTCGCAGGTTCAAAGTAAATTTGCGATTGTCTTCGTTTTCGAAAGAAGCCAGCAAATCCGGGACGATGTTGTAATCCTGATCGAAGCCCACAAGCCTTGCGTAGCCATAGACCACCATTTGCCGAATATCTTTGGACCGGGTGACCATCGTGCGCAGTGTACCGCCGGGCACGCCGAATTCGCGACCTTTGGCGGCTAAGTCCACGATCAGCGGATCTTGCGGAATACGTTCAGCAACCGGTGGCAGGTCGCCGCTTTCAACCTCGGTTTGCCAGAACGCGTTTTCCTGAAGATTAGACGGAATTTCTGCCGCAGCGGGCAGCATTCCTGCGAAGGCCAGCGTCGCGGCCAAAATCAATCGGTGAGTGGTCTTAAACATGGCAACGTACCTTATGGCCGGGCTCCAACTCTATCAAAGAAGGTATCACGGAGTCGGAAAATCGAAAGGCGTCATCCCAACTGTCGGGTGAACCGGCACCAAGCGCAACCAGTTTCAGATCAATCGGGCGATTGATATCTGGTTCCGGCTGGGCGGCAATCAGTGCCTTGGTATAGGGATGACGTGGATTGTAGAACAGGGTTTCGGGTGGGGCTTGTTCCACCACAAGACCCCGGCGCATGACGGCGACCTCGTCGGCAATGCGCGCGACGACGGCCAGATCATGCGAGATGAACAGGTAAGACAGGTTCAGACTGTCCTGCAGTTCTTCGAGCAGGGTCAAAATTTGCTCTTGAACGGATACATCCAGTGCCGAGGTTGGCTCGTCACAAACAATCAACGCCGGGTCCAGCATCATCGCGCGGGCGATAGACAGGCGCTGTCGTTGTCCACCAGAAAACGCATGCGGATAGCGTTTGAGCATATCGGCATTCAGCCCGACCCGCTGCAACATCGCGGCCGCTTTGTCGCGCTGCTCTGCCACGGTGCCGAGGCGGTGTATCTCCAACGGCTCGGTCATGGCATCCTGAATGCGCATACGGGGGCTAAGAGAGCTATAGGGATCCTGAAACACCATTTGCGCCTTGCGCTGAAACGCGGTGCGTTCGGTCCGTGTCATACTGTGAACCGTTATCGGTTCGGAATCCCTTGTTGTTCTGAACAGAACTTCGCCGCCCGGGTCGGGCAGTTCAGCGCCCAGAGCGATTCTGGCGGCGGTTGTCTTGCCAGACCCGCTTTCGCCAACGATTGCAAGCGTCTTGCCGCGCGCCAGCTTCATATCTACGCCCCGGCAGGCATGGATCAGTTTGTCGGCTTTCCAACCTTTGCTCGATCGCATCGTGTAGGTCTTTGAGACCCCGGTCATCTGCAGAATTAGGTCCTCGTCGGGCATCGGTATGCCGACGGCATCCTGATCGGGTATCTCAGGCGCAGCGTCGAACAGCTGCTGCGTATAGGGGTGCGCCGGATCATTCAGAATTGGTGCTGCCGGGCCAGCTTCCATCACGCGGCCTTTGTGCATGACGACCACGCGCTCGGCCATGTTAGCAACTACACCCAGGTCATGGGTGACAAGGATCAGCGCCATACCGGTCTCGCGCTGCAGCTCTTTGATCAGCCCAAGAACCTGCGCTTGGGTGGTAACATCCAGCGCAGTTGTCGGCTCGTCCGCGATGAGCAATTCAGGCTTGGACACCATGGCCATGGCAATCATGGCGCGCTGGCGCATGCCGCCGGACAGCTCGAACGGATAGCTGTCGTAGGCGCGGGCAGGGTCGGGGAAACCAACCCTCTCAAACTGGGTCAGAACTTCTTTGCGGGCCTGTGCATCGGATGCGCCGCGATGCAACCAAAGAACTTCGCTGACCTGATTTCCGATTTTGTGAAGCGGTGACAGAGATCGCATCGGTTCCTGAAAAATCATAGAAACCCGATTGCCGCGAATACCACGCATCTGTCTTTCACTCAGTTCGATCAGATTAGCGGTGCCTTTGGAATCGTTCAGCGTGATCGTTCCGCTACGGATCTGGGCGGTACGCGGCAGAATACGCAGTGCAGCGCGACAGGAAATCGTTTTGCCCGAACCGGATTCTCCAACCAATGCAAGTGTCTGCCCGGGTTCGACCTCGAAGCTGACATCTTGGACAACGGATGGACCCGTGCCAAAGCCGATGCTGAGATCCCGAACGGACAACAACGCACTCATGCGGGTTTTCCACCCGTCTGGCCGCTAGAAAACATCGGCTTTGTGAACTCCCTGTCTTTTTTGAGCAGTTTCGCGCGGTTGGGGCGGCGTAGTCAAACACCTTCTTCACCCGAATTGTCGCGGAATCGTGAAACTCGGGCCGTATGGCTACACAAAGTCTTGAGTTTTTGCCATCAAAGGCGCAATCGCCCCCCGACTGGTGTCGAATGATTTTGAAAGAGGTGCCCCGTGTCCGAGCAACAAAGCCGATTGGATCTGTTCATTGACCGAATGGTCTCGCAACGTGCTTGTCTGGACTTTGCCATCGCGCAGACCACGGGGCAGCCCGGTCCGGTTTTTGAGCTGGGATTGGGAAATGGGCGCACATATCACCACATGGTTAAGCACATTCAGGACCGTCCTGTTTATGTTTTTGAACGGGCCGTTGCGTCTCATCCCGATTCGACACCGCCCGATGATCTGGTGATTCTCGGTGATGTGCGCGAAACATTGCCTGCTTCGGTTACGCGATTTGGCGCGTCAGCCAGTCTGATCCATGCCGATCTTGGGGGACACAACCGGCAAAAGAATGATGCTTTTGCCCGCCTCGTCTCACCTTTGATCGAACCGCTTCTGGCGCGGGATGGACTGATGGTTTCCAGCGATCGTATGTATTTCGAAACACTGACCGAAGTGCCGCTGCCTGCAGGCGCGGTGGAGGGACGTTGTTTCATCTACCGGCGTTGATCTGCCGTAGGGTCACTGTGTGATCCGACTCGCGCTGTAGTACCGGGCCGGTCTAACGTCTGAGGCGTGAAGCTTTGGAGGGGACCGTCAAAAATGCTGTTCTACGATTGTTCAACCGCGCCAAGCCCGCGCCGTGCCCGGATGTTTATTGCGGAAAAGGGGCTGGAGATTGAAACCCGCCATATCTCAATCGCCAAGGGTGAACAGTTTAGTGATGCCTTCCGGACCGTGAACCCCGGTGCAACGATTCCCGTGCTTGTTACGGATGAAGGTACCACGCTCACAGAAAATCTTGGCATCGCCGCCTATCTCGAGGCGCGCTTTCCGGAACCTGCCTTGATGGGGCAAACGCCGGATGAAAAAGGCGAAATTCTGATGTGGAATGCCATCGCCGAACAACAATGTGGCGCACCAATCGCGGAAACTTTGCGAAACACCCATCCTTCGTTCAAAGACCGCGCGATCACCGGGCCTGCAAACCACGCGCAAATCCCTGAACTAGCGCAGCGGGGGGCTGAGCGGGTGCGTGCCTTCTTCGATTTGCTTGAGGCCCGTCTGCAAGTGAGCGGTCTCGTTGCGGGTGACATGTTTTCACTGGCCGATATCACCACATTTGTGTTTGTCGATTTCGCACGTGTCATCAAGATGCGTATCCCAGAAGAGAACACGGCCACACGCGCCTGGTTTGATGCCGTTCAGACACGCCCGAGCGCCCGGCTTTAAGCTGATCCGGGTGCTGTCCCTCGAACTGTACAGAAATGTCTAGACAGAAGTGAACAGTGCCTCTAGCGTCCTCTGCGAGTCATGCAGGGGAGCGCAGGATGAAATCTCAGTATCGTGTCGTAGTCATCGGTGGCGGCGTTGTCGGCGCCTCGGTTCTGTACCATCTCGCCAAGTTTGGCTGGTCAGATGTGGTCATGCTGGAGAGGCGGCGTTTGGCCTCGGGGTCTTCGTGGCACGCGGCGGGAGGCATCCATGCGCTGAACGCAGATCCGAACATGGCGTCGCTGCAGGCCTATACGATTGATCTGCTCAGCGAGATCGAAAAAGAGTCGGGCCAGAATATCGGCCTGCACATGACCGGTGGACTGACGCTGGCAGGCACGCCCGAACGGTGGGAGTGGCTGCAGGCCAACTACCGCATTTTCCAGTCCATCGGCATTGACGACTGTGAGTTGTTGTCGCCAGAGGAGGCGCAGAAACGCTGCCCGATCATGTCCACCGACGGCGTGCTGGGCGCGATGTGGGCGGATCGCGAAGGTTACATCGATACAACCGGTACGGTTCAGGCTTATGCAACTGCGGCCAAGAAACGTGGCGCGGAATACTACGAAGAAACCAAGGTCGAAAGCCTGACACAGACTGCGGATGGTTGGGAAGTTGTGACCGACAAAGGCACTATCACTTGTGAACATGTGGTCAACGCTGCTGGCCTCTGGGCCAAACAGGTGGGGCGCATGGCCGGAGTGGAGCTGCCGGTTTCGCCGCTGAAACACCACTATCTGATCACCGATACGGTGCCTGAGGTGGCCGAGGCGGATTTCGAGATGCCGATGACGGTTGATCTTGAAGGCTTCACCTATATGCGACAGGACCAGAAGGGCGTTCTGGTGGGCATCTACGAGGTCGATCACGAGCACTGGGCTATGGACGGTGCGCCGTGGAACTACGGTGAAGAGTTGTTCCAGGAACAGCTCGACCGGATCGAGAACGAGCTGACGCTGGGCTTTGAACGGTACCCGTCGATCCAGAATGTTGGCATCAAAACATGGGTGAACGGCGCGTTCACCTTCTCACCTGATGGCAACCCGCTGGTCGGTCCGGTCCCAGGCAAGCGCGGTTATTGGTCAGCTTGTGCGGTGATGGCCGGATTCCTGCAGGGTGGCGGCGTTGGTAAGACGCTGGCCGAATGGATGATCCATGGCGAGCCTGAGGCCGACGCATGGCCTATGGACGTGGCGCGCTATGGCGATTTCGCTCAGAACAAACGCTACATCCGCGAAACAACCGGTCAGTTCTATTCTCGTCGTTTCGTGATGACTTACCCGAACGAGCAACTGCCCGCAGGTCGCCCGCTGAAGATGGCCCCAGCCCATGATGCAATGACCGAGGCGGGGTGCAAATGGGGCGTCAGCTGGGATCTGGAAGTACCGCTTTACTTTGCGCCCAAGGGCTTTGAAGAGACGCCGACGCTGAAACGCTCGAACGCGCACGACATCGTGTCTGAGGAGTGCAAAACCATCCGCGAAGGCGTGGGACTACTGGATATCTCGGGCTTTTCGCGCTTCGAGGTCACAGGGCCAAATGCCGAGGCTTGGCTGGATAGGATCATGGCGTCGGAACTGCCTGCACCGGGGCGTGCCAAACTGGCTCCAATGCTGGGTGAAAACGGTCGCCTCAAGGGTGATCTGACCGTGCTGAACTGGGGCGACGGGACCTGGTGGATCATGGGCAGCTATTATCTGCGCGCATGGCATATGCGCTGGTTCAATGATCACATGATGGACGCCGTGAATATCCGCGATCTGGGCGAGGAATATTGCGGTTTTGCCGTGGTTGGGCCGAAATCGCAGGCTGTGGTCGAGAAACTGGCCGAACAGGATATCTCGGGCCTGAAATTCATGGGCTGCGGTGACTTTGATATCGGTCTGGTGCGTGCCCGTGTGGCGCGTATGTCGGTGACGGGCGAAAAAGGGTATGAGATAAACTGCCGCTATGGCGACCACATAAAACTGCGCCGGATGCTGCTTGAGGCTGGGGCCGGGGACGGTATCCGCGAATGCGGATTCAACGCGATGCTGTCGACGCGGCTTGAGAAGAGCTTTGGTATCTGGTCTGCAGAATTCACTCAGCTTTACACGCCAGGCATGACCGGAATGGATCGCTGGATCGACTGGAACAAGGATTTCGTTGGCAAAGAGGCCGCACTGGCTGAACGCGATGGCAACGGTCCGGCGCAAGTTCAAGTGACGCTTGAGGTTGACGCGCTGGACGCCGATGCGAGCGGGTATGAACCGATCTGGGCCGGGGAAGAGCGGGTGGGTTTTGTGACTTCGGGTGGCTATGGCCATTACACGGGCAAGTCGCTGGCCATGGCTTTAGTCAACCGCGACAAGGCTGAACCGGGCACCGAGTTGTCGGTGCATGTGGTCGGTGTCGAACGCCCGGCCCGTGTGATTGCGCCGTCGCCTTATGACCCGCAGGGCAAAGCGATGCGAGGTTGACCATGTCGGACTTGGGCCAAAGACGCCGACGGCGTGGGCGCGGAGCAGAGGCTGCCCCGCAACCCACTCGCGATGTGAATTATCGCCAGCTGCGCAATCCGTTTCCGCAGATGGAAGTGTTCCCCGCAGATCAGATCGCAGACATGCACGAGACCGCCCTGCGCACGCTGGAAGAGTTGGGCGTGAAAGTTCTATTGCCCGAAGCGCGGCGAATCTACGCGCAGGGTGGCGCCCGCGTGGATGAAGACAGCGAAATGGTCTTCATCGGGCGGGATATGGTTGAGGCTGCGGTGGCCTCAGCTCCGAAATCTATCGGCTGCCGGGCGGGCGCGCGGCACCGGGATTTCACTTTGGAGCTGGGCTCTTTGGTGTTCCAACCCGGGGCTGGCGCTCCAAACGCGACCGATCTGGAACGCGGTCGGCGGCCAGCGAGTGGGCAGGATTATCTGGAGTTCCTAAAGCTCACTCATCACTTTGATGTCTTCCAGATGATCTCGCCGCAGGTCGAACCGCAGGACGTGCCAACCAATGTGCGGCACTATTTCACTACACAAGCGCAGATGGAGCTGACGGATAAGTTCCCGTTCTTCTTCTCGCGGGGCACGCCGCAAGTGATGGACTGCTTCGAGATGCTCTCGACGGCGCGAGGTCTATCTGACAAGGAGTTCCGCGCTAACGCCCATTGTTACACGATTATCAACACCAACAGCCCGCGGACGCTGGATATTCCAATGGCTCAGGGGCTGATCGACTTTGCGCGCCATGGTCAGATGTCGATCATCACACCCTTTACCCTGATGGGCGCAATGGCTCCGATCACGGTGGCCGGGGCCATCACGCTGTCTCATGCTGAGGCGCTTGCGGCCTTGACGCTGACCCAGCTTACCAACCCCGGTGCGCCGGTGTGCTATGGGACCTTTACCAGCAATGTCGACATGAAATCAGGGGCGCCTGCATTCGGGACACCCTCGCATTTTCAGGCGTCTTTGGCGGCGGGCCAGTTGGCCCGGCATCTGGGCCTGCCCTGGCGGTCTGCGGCGGGGTCTGCGGCAAATATCAACGACGTTCAGGCCGCCAATGAAAACCAGTTCGGCCTGTGGGGCTGCCTGATGGCCGGGGCGACGGTCATCATTCATTCGGCCGGATGGCTCGAAGGTGGCCTGACCGTATCTTTCGAGAAGATGATCTGCGATGCCGAGGTGTTGAACATGGTGGCCGAGCTTTGTGCAGGGGCACAGGCCAATGGTGTAGAGATCGGGTTTGATACTGCGCTGAGCGAGGTTGAACCCAGCGGACATTTCTTCGCCACGAGCCAGACAATGGAGCGCTATAATACCGCATTTTATGAGCCGCACCTGCATGATTATGCAAATTTTGGCACCTGGACCGAGCGTGGCGCGATCGACGCCAACCACCGCGCGACCGGTGTTTGGAAGGAAATCCTGGCAAATTTCAAAGCACCGGCATCAGATACGGATCGCCTTGGTGCGTTGAAGGATTTCATAGCGCGCCGTACAGAAGAGGGCGGCGCACCGCCGGAGAGTTGAATGAACACCAAACCCATCCTGCACAGGGACGATCCCGAAGCTGAGCCACTGATTGGTAACGTCAAGGTCACGCGCGATGATTGGCTGAACGTGGCCATGGACGTCCTGATTTCGGACGGGGTCGAGCAGGTGAAAGTCATGAACCTTGCCGAGCGGATGGCGGTCTCGCGCTCATCATTCTACTGGTATTTCAAGTCGCGGCAGGAATTGCTGGATGCTCTGCTGGCGCGGTGGCAGGCGACAAATACCGCGGCCTTGATCGCTCAATCCGAATTGCCTGCTGAAACGATCACGGCTGCGGTTTGCAATGTGCAGCGCTGCGTCGTGAATACCGAACTATTTGATACGGCGCTTGATTTTGCTGTGCGGGATTGGGCACGAAGATCGGGAAAGGTGCGGCGCATGCTGGACCAGTCCGATGCCCGTCGCCTGGCCGCGCTGCGCGCGATGTTCATCCGGTTCAACTATGATGAGACCGAGGCAGAGACGCGGGCGCGGGTGCTATATTATATGCAGATCGGATATGATCTGGCGCAGTTAAACGAACCATTGGCGATCAGGCTGTCGATGGTTCCACACTACCTTTATGTTTTTACAGGGGTCGAACCGCGACCCGAAGAAATCACCGAATTCAGCGCGTATGCGAAACGTTTCTGGGAAGGGGCAGGACATGAACCAACCTGACGCAATCATCATTGGCACCGGTGTGATCGGAGCCGCCATCGCGTTCGAGATGTCCAAGGCCGGTTGGAAAACTCTGTCGTTGGATCGCAATGCGCAGGTTGGGCATGGCTCGACCGCAGGCTCTTGCGCGATAATTCGGATGCATTATTCGACCCTCGATGGAACCGCGTTCGCCTGGGAAGGTTATCACTATTGGCGTGATTGGGCGAACTATCTGGGCTTGCCCGACACAGCCGATTTGGCGCAGTTTCGTGAGACCGGTTGTTTGGTCGTCAAGACCGAGGCCAATGGATTTCTTGAGAAACATAAGAAGTACAGCGCCGAACTGGATTGTCCGTTTGAAGAATGGACACCTGAGCGGATTACCGAACGTCTGCCGATCTATTCTCTGGACAGCTTTGCCCCGGCGCGGCGCATGGATGATCCGGAGTTCGGCCAACCGAACGGAGATCGGATTCAGGGCGCAGTGTTCTGGCCGAAAGCAGGCTATGTGACCGATCCGGCCTTGTCGGCGCAAAACCTGATGGATGCCGCCAAGCTGCATGGTGCCGAAGTGCGAACGGGCGCAGACGTGCGCGAAATCCTGTTGCAGCAGTGGCGCGTCGCAGGTGTCAGACTTGCCTCTGGTGAAGAAATCCACGCCAAAGTGGTGGTGAATGTTGCCGGTCCCGGGTCAGCGCTTGTCAACGAAATGGCCGGGGTTCTGGGTGACATGACTATTCAAACCCGCCCGCTGCGGCAGGAGGTGGTGCATGTACCCGCGCCCGAAGGATTTGATTTCGAAACGCAAGGAACAATTGTCTCGGATAGTGATATCGCGCTGTATTGCCGTCCAGAACATGGCAATCATATTCTGATCGGTTCCGAGGATCCGGCATGTGATCCGCATCAATGGTGCGAAGATGATGTAAGCTATAACCACGATTTTACGGATCAATGGACCACGCAGGCCATGCGTTATGCCCAGCGGGTCCCGAGCTTGGGGATACCCTCCAGAACCCGTGGGGTGGTGGATTTGTATGATGCCTCGACTGACTGGATTCCGATCTATGACAAGTCCAGCCTGCCGGGGTTTTACATGGCCTGCGGCACCAGCGGTAACCAATACAAGAACGCGCCGATTGCGGGCAAAATGATGGCTGCGCTGATCGACTACGTCGAAGGCGGTGCGGATCATGACGACAAGCCGATGCAGTTTGAACTGCCTTACATTGGACGCACAATCGACACCGGTTTTTATTCCCGCAAGCGACCGGTCAATACCGATAGCAGTTTCTCGGTGCTTGGTTAACGCGCCATCGCGCGCGCGTTCTCATAGCTTTCTTCCCGTACTGGACCGAAACCGCGTATCTGGTCCGCAGCTGACAGCACGTCCAGCCACTCAGCCTCGGAATGGGCGGAGGGGTTTGTCAGATACATGTCCAACAGCGATTGGTACCAGTTTAGGATATCTCGATGCAGTCGCGCTTCGGCGTGATAGCCGAAGGGGTTCAGGACCGAGCCACGCAAACCACGTAGACAGGACAGTCCCCGCAGAACCGGGCGCATCCATGGACCCAGTGCAAACTTGAGGGGGCGGCCCCGTTCGTCCTTGCGCCAGCTGAGCATTGGCGGGGCGAAGTGGTAACTGGTTTTGAAATCTCCCTCGAACTTTTGCTTCAGTTCGTTGTCGAAGTTTTGGGACGTTTGCAGCCGGGCCACTTCGAACTCGTCCTTATAGGCCATGAAGCGGAACAGGTTACGGGCTACGGATTCTAGAATATCGTCGGATATTTCCGGGTTCGACGCGCGGATTGCTTCAATCTGTTGCGCATAGCGATCCGCATATGCGGCATCCTGATAATCGGTCAAAAACGCCACCCGACGCGCAATCACCTGATCCAAGGTGCCGTTTGCCTCTTCGGGTAGTGCCAGCCCGTGAATGCGGTCGGGGTCAGCCGCCAGACAACGCCCAAGAGCAAAGGCCAGTCGGTTTTTTTCGACGGCAACACCGTTCAGCAAGATGGCCTGAGCCAATGCAAGATGCGACACCGGAACCAGCTCGTTTTGCCATGCATAACCCAGCAAAATGACGTTGGCGAAGACGGAATCCCCCAGTAGCGCCTCAGCTATTGCATTTGCGTCAAGGCTGGCGAGATTGTCCGCCCCAACCACATCTGCAATCGCCTGATCCCGCTTATCGACCCGCAATTGGGCATCGCGACGCAGGACAAGATCGCCGGTGGGCATCTCAGCCCTGTTCAGCACAACGCGTGTCCCGCGGGCATAATGAGCTGAGGCTTTGGGGGCCGAACTCACCACCACATCACAGCCAATCACCGCATCCGCAGCGCCTTGATCTATGCGTACTTGGTTAAGCGCATCCGGAGCTGCGCCAAGGCGGATGTAACTGAGTACCGTGCCGAATTTCTGCGCAAATCCGGTGAAATCCAGGACCGAGGCACCTTTGCCTTCCAGGTGCGCGGCCATAGTGATCAGGGCCCCAACCGTGACAACCCCAGTGCCACCCACGCCTGTCACAAGCAGATCAAACGGTGTGTCCAAAGACGGAAGCTTTGGGTCTGGCAGGTCTGCCTCAAGCGCGTCGAGGTCCAGATCTATGGCCCGCTTTCGCCGGGTTGCGCCTGCGACGGTCACGAAACTTGGGCAGAATCCGTTCAGGCACGAAAAATCCTTGTTGCACGAACTTAAGTTGATCTTGCGCTTGCGCCCCAGCTGGGTTTCTCGCGGCTCAACGCTCAGGCAATTCGATGCGACTGAACAATCGCCGCAGCCTTCGCAGACAAGATCATTGATCCAGACGAACGTTGAGGGGTCCTCCATTGTCCCACGCTTGCGGCGGCGGCGTTTCTCGGTGGCGCAGGTCTGTTCATAGATCAGAACAGTGACTCCGGGTATGTCGCGCAGTTCGCGTTGTAGGCTGTCCATCTTTGCCCGGTCGTGGAATGTGGTGCCAGCCGGGAAATCGGATCGGTGAAACTTGGCAATGTTGTCCGAGACCAGCGCGATCCGCGCAACGCCTTCAGCCCGGCAGGTTTGGGCAATGCCTGCAACGCTGATGGGTCCATCCACTGGTTGCCCTCCGGTCATTGCGACCGCATCATTGTAGAGGATTTTATAGGTGATATTTGTCCCTGCCGCGACGGCCTGACGGATCGCGAGTGATCCCGAATGGTACCACGTCCCTTCGCCAAGGTTCTGGAAGATATGCTTGCCGCCATTGAATTGTGAGGCCACCACATGGGGTACGCCTTCGCCTCCCATCTGTGCATAGCCGACCGTCTCGCGATCCATCCAAGATGCCATTACATGACAACCAATGCCGCTGGCAGCGGTAGAGCCTTCTGGAACTTTGGTTGATGTATTGTGCGGGCAGCCCGAGCAGAAATAGGGTGTCCGTGTTGCGCCCGGGACATTGATCACGGGCGGTTCTGTCTCAGTCAGTGCACGCGCTTTGGCAGGCAGGTTTACTTCAGGGAAGAACGTGTTAAGTCGGGCGGCAACAATAGGGGCCAGCATCAAAGGGCTGAGTTCCCCGGTCCATGGGATCAGCGGTTCGCCATGGCTGTCATATTTACCTATCATCTTATGGGGTTTGTCGCCGGGCCAGTCATAGAAGTATTCTTTGAACTGGCTTTCGATGATGCCGCGCTTTTCCTCGACGACCAGAACCTCGGCCTTGCCTTTCACAAAGCGCAACGCGTTGCGACGGGCCAGCGGCCAGACCATGCCAACCTTGTAGATGTCGATCCCCAAGCGGCGACAGGCGGCTTCATCAAGGTCCAGCAAACGCAGCGCCTCCATGAGATCGAGGTGCCCCTTGCCGGTGGTCACGAAGCCGAACTTCGCACTGTCGATGTCATAAATACGCCGGTCGATGGGGTTTTCTTCGGCAAAGGCCCTAACGGCGCGCAACTTGTGTTGGATGCGGGTCTCGATCTCGGGCGAGGGTAAATCGGCGGTGCGGACGTGCAAGCCGCGTTCGGGCAAGTCGATCTGCGGCAGGGAAAAGCTGCGATCCGGGTGCAGATCGACGGACCGTGCGCTTTCGACCGTTTCCGAGACCGCCTTGAACCCGACCCAGGTGCCTGAGAAACGGGACAGAGCGAACCCGTACTCGCCGAATTCCAAATATTCCTCGACCGAGGCTGGGTTCAATGTCGGCATGAACCACGACATGAAGGCCACATCCGACTGATGCGGCATCGAAGAACTGACGCAACCATGATCATCGCCTGCCACGACCAGCACGCCACCTTTTGGCGCAGACCCATATGCGTTTCCATGTTTCAATGCATCGCCTGATCGGTCGACACCGGGGCCTTTACCGTACCACATTGAAAAGATGCCCTCGACCTCGCAATGCGGGTCCAAAATGGCCTGTTGCGCACCAAGAACCGCCGTTGCGCCGAGGTCTTCGTTCACGGCGGGCAAGAACGTGATGCGATCCGTCTTCAGTCGGTCCTTTGCGCGCCATAGCTCAAGATCCAGCCCGCCCAGTGGCGATCCGCGATAGCCCGAGACAAACCCCGCCGTGTTCAGCCCGGCCTGACGGTCGCGTCGGGCCTGGTCCATCATAATCCGCGCCAAGGCTTGCGTGCCTGTTAGAAAAACCCGGCCCTGCGTCAGGGTATAGCGGTCTTCAAGCCGATAAGTGCGGGGGGAGGGTTCGTGGTGGCTCATTGCTGCGCGTCCATGGGTTTTTGTCTTTGGTGTTCGGTTATTTTAACCCCCCGCAGGTGAATTTCTGTTTCAGAGTTTGTGCGAGTTCTGCAAAATATGATAGGATTCACCAGATTTAGTTATATTTACGGATGAATCTTTCCAAGATGACTACTCTTGATGATCGGGACCACCGCATTCTGACGCTGCTTCAAAATGACAGCCGGGTTTCAAACGCCGAATTGGCAGATGCAGTCGGCATGTCAGCCTCCGCGCTATGGCGCCGGGTGCGCGCGCTGGAAGAGGTTGGGGTGATCGAACGGTACGGCGCTTTGGTGAACCCTGCCGAGATGGGGTTGACGTTCGAAGCAATCGTGCATGTTCACCTGACCCGGCATGACCCGGACAAGATTGTCGACTTCATCCGGGCCGTCGAGATCAGCCCCGAAGTGCAGGAATGCTACGCCACGACTGGTCAGGCCGATTATCATCTGCGTGTCTTGTGCAGGAATCTGTCTGCTTACAACACGTTTCTGGAAGATTTCTTGTTTCGATTGCCCGCCGTCGCCAGCGCGCAAACGAATGTCGTGCTGCGGACGATCAAGCGGAACCGACCGGTGGTACCCTGAAGCTTAAGCCGCGAAAGCCACCCAAGCCCAGGCCATGCCAATATAAGTAAGGTTGTGAAACAACTGATCCAGACCAGCGGCACGCCAAAAAGCGGCCTGATTGGGTTGCAACTGTTTGCGGTCAGAATAGTTGGCTTTGGCAAAGTCGATGTGAAAATGCACGATCCATTCCAACGCAGCGATGATCAGTATGAACTCAATCGGGGCGCGAAAGAGCGCGAAAATCACGACCGAACCCACAACATGCACAGCAGCATGTTGCGCGCGCCCCATGTGGAAATACGTGCCTCGCCCGGAAAGCATCTTGGGCGTCTGTAAATAATAGTCGGCGAACATGTGTTTGATCTGAAGCAGACACAGCAACAGAAACACAGCGCCAAAGCTGGCAGGCAAATGAATCCTCCCGATATCGTCCTGAATCAGGAGATTAGGGGGTAAACGCGAAACGCGCAAATGAACTTGTTCACACAACGCAAATTAGGCGCAAATCGGAAATTCATTTGCGTCCGAGGATACGATTGCGGTAAATTCGGCCCGTTGTATTCACGCCAAAATCAGTGATTTGAGCGGCGGATCGTTAGTAGGGGCGGGTTCAATAGAACGATCGATCTTTCAGTTCATCTGGAAATACTCGAAGCGCGACCAGTTGATTTTGCTGGCCGTGACGTCGACCTTGTTTCCTTTGCTTTACCTGACGTTGGAGCTGCCCAAGCGCATCATCAATGACGCAATCGGCGCGACAAGTCAGATTGTCGATGTCTGGGGTTATAGCCTGACGCAGACCACTTTTCTGATGATCCTGTGCTTTGCCTTTCTGGCTGCGGTGCTGGCGCACGGGCTGATGAAGATGCGTATCAACACCATGAAGGGTGTTCTGAGCGAGCGTATGCTGCGTCGCTTTCGCTATCAGTTGATCAACCGCGCGCTTCGCTTCCCACAACCATATTTTGAGCGGGTCAGTCAGGGCGAAATGGTCTCGATGATAACCGCTGAAAGCGAACCGATGGGTGGGCTGATGGGGGATGCGATCAGTCAGCCCGTGCTGCAGGCCGGACAAATGATCACGATCCTGTCCTTTCTGTTTCTCCAAAGCGTCTGGTTCGGACTGGCCGCGGTGGCGTTGATCCCGCTGCAGGCCTGGCTGATCCCGCGATTGCAACGCCAGATCAATCTTCTGAACAAAAAACGTATTCAAGAGGTCCGCGTCTTAGCTGCCCAGATTGGCGAGAACGCTGCCGGTGCTTCGACCCTGCGCGCCAATGGCGGTTGGCGATATCGGAGGGCGATGATCTCGGACCAACTGGGGCGGCTGTTCGCCATCCGCTTTGAGATCTATCAGAAGAAGTTCTTTATGAAGTTCATCAACAACTTCATATCGCAGCTGACGCCATTCATGTTCTACCTTGTCGGTGGCCTGCTGGTGTTGCAGGGATCTGTTTCGCTGGGTGCTCTGGTGGCTGCGCTGGCGGCTTACAAAGACTTGAGCTCACCCTGGAAGGAACTGCTGACCTATTATAATCAAACGCAGGACATGTCGCTGCGATGGGATGTTGTGATTGATCGTTTCGCACCGGATGGAATGATTGATGAGGCCCTGTTTGACGGAGAGCCAGCGGATCGTCCGCATCTGAATGGCGATATCGTACTGAATCAGGTCTCGGTTCGTGATATCGACGGCAATCAGGTTTTGGATGATCTGGACCTGACGTTCCCAGCAGGTAAAACGGTCGGCATTTCGGCCACCAGCGAGGAAGATCGCGATGCGCTGACCGAGTTGCTGACCCGCGAGATACTGCCAACCTCTGGCCGTATTGAAATCGGCGGCATCAATATGGCTGGCCTGCATCAAAGCGTAGTTGCCCAACGAATAGGTCTAGCAACCTCGCGCCCCATAATGTTTCAGGGCACGTTGGGTGAAAATGTGATGATGCCGATGCGGTCACATCCATTGTCCAAGTCCACCGAGGATCCGGATTTCCCCGAGACGCTGAGGGCAGGCAATAGTGCTGATCCATTCAACGCCGAATGGCTTGACCCCGGAATGGCGGGTTTTGACGATACGGCGCGGCTGCGCGATTGGTGGCTGAAACTGATCGATGGCATGGGCTCGGGCGCGGCGTTGTTTCAGCGCGGTGCCGAGCAGGTGTTTGATGCGAATGAGCGCCCGGAACTGGCAGCAAAGCTGGTCGAATTGCGCCCTCGGGTTCAGAAGGCGGTGCGCGAGGCCGGGCTTGATCAGCAGGCGCTGATTTTCGATCGGTGCGCTTATAACTCTGCGCTGCCCGTTGCTGAAAACCTGTTGTTTGCCACCCCCTGCGTTCCAGTGACGCGACAATTGCTGGCACAGCAGACCGTGTTTCTGGGCCAGTTGCGCGAGTTGGGGTTGGATGAAACCCTGATCAGCCTGACACGCGACGTAATTGAGATGCTGCGTCAGATCTTTGGGCTGGATGGAACCGATCATCCTTTGTTTCGCAAGCTGGGGCTTGAGGCCCAGACCTACGAGGCCGCGGTTGAATTGGTCGAGCAAACCCGGAAGGAAGGCGCAAACGGGCTGGATGACGAACAATTGGCTAGCTTGCTTTCGGTGCCATTTGTGATCTCGGCCGAGCAGATTGGCCCGGCGTTTTCGGATGAGCTGAAGAACCGCATTCTTGAGCTTCGCCACAGCCACTCGGCCAAATTGCTGGAACCGTTGCACGATGTATTCGTCCCGTTGGATGAAGATGCCTTTGCACCCGGTTTGACGGTTATGGAAAACGCACTGTTTGGCAAGGTCAGCCAGATCGGCGGTGCGCGGACCGACGAGGCGCGCAAACTGATCGTCGATGTTCTGGCCGAGAACGGGGCGCGACCGATGGTGGTGGAACTGATCTATGATGTTCCGGTCTCGATTGGCGGCCAGAACTTGCCTGCGGTATTTGCCGAACCGCTGGCCTTTACCCGCGCTGCGATCAAAAAGCCGGATATTCTGATCCTGGAAACCGCGCTTGCCAGCTATGATATGGAGACACAGGTCGCAGTTTATAAAAATCTGCGTGAATTGCTGCCCGAAACTACTGTAATCTATCTAAATGATGCGTTCGAAAATCCAGATGTTTTCGACATGTATGTTGAAATCCGTCAGGGCCGGGTCGTGACGGGTGAAGGCCCAACCGACGTCGACGGCGACGGTGCGGCGTCTGCCGATCTGGTACGCAAATTGCGTGCGCTTGAGCAGACCCCGTTGTTCTCTGGGCTCGACCGTCGCCAGCTTCGACTGCTGGCCTTTGGTGCGCGCTGGTTCGAAGCGAAACCTGGCCAGGTGGTGTTTCTGAAGGATGATCAGCCAACCGATGGCGCCTATGTCATCCTTGAGGGCGAGGCAGGATTGTACCTGCCGCGTTCGGGCGAGGCCGATCAACTGATCACAACGGTTGGTGCGGGCGCGTTGGTGGGAGAGCTGGGGTTGATCCGAAAAGAGCCTCGGGCGTTGAGCATGGTGGCTGAAACGGAACTGTCCTGCCTACGGATCGGTGAGGAGGAATTTCTGGCGGTCGTCGAGAACGATGCAGCCACAGCCTTTAAACTGTTGCAGGTCATCGCGGGGTATGTCTCGAACTGATCGGCTTGCTCGCCTGTCGATTGTTACCCTTCGGTTGCGGGTGCACCGCCTTGAAACGCATTCCCATTTGCATAGTCACATGGGGTTTCCTGCATCTGTAGGTGCAGCCCGTCACCTTTGTAGGGATGGGCTCGGGCAAGGCCTTCATCGACCTCGATACCAAGGCCGGGCTCGGTCGGAGGAGTGACGAACCCCTTCTCGACGCGGATGCTTCCCTTTATCAGTTGATCGTGGAATGGGGTCTCGATGCTTTCAAGCAGCAGCAGGTTCGGGATCGACGCCGCCAGATGAATATTCGCCGCCCACTCGATCGGTCCCGCATACAGATGGGGTGCCATCTGGGCGTTGAAAACCTCGGCCATCGCGGCGACTTTCTTCATCTCCCAGATACCACCAGCGCGTCCCAACGCAGGCTGAAGGATTTCGGCGGCCTCGGCGCGCAGGACCGCGCCAAATTCCGCTTTGGTTGTCATCCGTTCACCGGTCGCGACAGGGATACGGACAGTGCGCGCCACACGGGCCATATCCTCGATCATGTCGGGGGGGGTGGGTTCTTCGAACCACAGTGGCGAAAAGGGTTCCAGCGCTTGGCCCAGACGTATAGCTCCGGCTGTGTTGAACTGGCCATGAGTGCCGAACAGCAGATCGGCCTTGTCTCCAACTGCCTCACGGATCGCTTTGCAAAACGCTATCGACATTGAGATATCGGACATCGCGGGCATGTGTCCACCGCGGATCGTATAAGGCCCGGCGGGATCAAACTTGACGGCGGTATAGCCGCGCCGGACCATTTCAGCAGCACTTTCTCCGGCCTGCTCAGGTGAAGTCCAGAAGTCCGTCAGGTAATGCTGAGGAAGTGGGTAGAGATAGGTGTACGCCCGGATACGGTCGTTCATCCGCCCACCCAGCAGCGCATAGACCGGACGATCACGATCCTTGCCCAAAATGTCCCAGCAGGCGATTTCGAGCCCTGAGAACGCACCCATGACGGTCAGGTCTGGTCGCTGAGTGAAGCCGCTGGAATAGGCGCGGCGGAACATCAACTCGATATTCTCGGGGTTTTCGCCCTGCATGTGCCGTTCGAATACATCGCGAATGACATGGGTCATGGCCTCGGGACCAACCGAGGACGCGTAGCATTCCCCCCAACCGATCACGCCCGTATCCGTGGTGACCTTGACCAAAATCCAATAGCGCCCACCCCAACCCGGGGCCGGAGGGGCAGTAACGATGACATCGAGATCTTGCAGTTTCATCGGGCGTTCCTTTTGCGGGTTCAGTCGCGATCGAACAAGATCACGTTGCGTTTGGCCGCACCGGACTTGGTGTCTTCGATGGCCTCATTGATCTGTGACAGGGTCCAGCGACCCGAGATCAACTCGTCCAGTTTCAGCCGCCCCTGTTCATACAGATCGATCATCCACGGGATGTCGCGCTGGATCACTACATCGCCCATTTTTGAGCCCACCATGCCCTGGCCAAGCGCGGCCAGCACGACGGGTTCGTAGCTGGACATGTCACCAGAATGGGGCATCCCGATCATGATCGCCTTGCCGCCCCGACCAAGGTAACGCGGGGCCTGATCATAGGCCGGGATTGCACCAACTGTAATCAAGACGGCGTCTGCGCCACGTCCGCCCAGCGCCTTGTAGGCGGCTTTCCACGGCTCTTTCTGGTTGGCCAAAACACCATGGGTCGCGCCGAACTCCATTGCGATATCCAGCTTATCCTGTGTCATATCGACCGCAACGATACGGCGAGCTCCGGCAATACGTGCGCCTTGGATTGCGTTCAAGCCGACGCCCCCGGCGCCGATGACAACCACGTCCTGCCCGGGGCGAAGCTGGGCGGCGTTGACCGCTGCGCCAACACCGGTGATCACCCCGCAAGACAGCAGGCTGGCAAGGTCCTTGGGCAGGGTCTCAGGTATGCGGACGATCTGTCGGTGGCTGACAACTACCTTTTCGGCAAAGGCCCCGCACGCCATGGCCTGTTCCAGCGCATCACCTTCGGCAGTCTGCAGCGGGCCTTTGACCGTGTCATACGGTGTCTCACAAATGGTGGGCTTGCCACCGGCACAGGACGGACAGCTTCCGCAGGCGCGGATCAACGTGACCACGACGGGATCACCAAGTTTGAAATCCCCTGCGCCCTCGCCAACGGCAGAAACGAAGCCTGCCGCCTCGTGCCCATAAACCGCGGGCAAGTGGCCGCCCCACGCGCCGCTTGCAAAGGAAATGTCCGAATGACAAATCGCGACCGCATCCAGCGTGACCTCGACCTCGCCCATGCCGGGCGGTGCAATCAGGATGTCTTCGATGACCAGAGGTTCGCCGAAGGCTCGGCATACAGCTGCTTTGATGGTTTGCATGAGTTTTTCCCGCTCCCTAACGGGATTACGGTGACCCGTCCCGGCGGGACCTGCAAGGTGGAAACCGTCACGGAGGTGTCGTTGTTATGCTAATGCTGGCTAGACGCAAAAGAAACCGCATATCAAAACGCCTCGCGCTGATCATCTGTTCGATTTACGACAACCAATTGGGTTGGTTCACCGCGTATCGGGATGGTACATCCATAGGGGCTGCTTACATTCGTTGCGAGATCTGGTGCATCAACCCGGCAAGATGCTCAGGATGCGAAAAAAACGGCGAGTGAGAGCTGTCTATCGTGAGGTGCATATCAGGGTCCGCACAACCCGCCATCTCGGCCTGATATTCGGTTGGAACGATTCGGTCATCGGTAGTTCTGATGTACCCTTTTGGAACGCGCGCGAAGTTATCGCCGACGTCTAGGGGGGTAGTCTGCGGTGCGATCGCCTGGGGGCACAGGCGCGCGAATGCATAGGCAACCACCTCGCGCGCGCAGTCGTGATAAAGCAGGTCGTGCACCTGATCCGGTACCACCGAATACGACAACCCGTCGCCGGATACTTCGACGGCATTTCCGATCAGTTGGCGTGGGGCTCGTTTGCGCATTTCGACCATAGATAGCCCGGATTTCGGAACATAGGCACTTAGATAAATCACACCTCGCATGGCGTTCGGGTCGGTCTCGGCAGCCGCACTTACGGGATATCCACCCCACGAGTGCCCTAAGATGATGGTCTTTGGTGTCGAAGCCTTCAGCACGGCATCTCTGCACGTTCCAAGGGTGACATCGCGGATAGGCGTCGGGTCCGAGCCGTGGCTTGGCATATCGATGGCGCGGGCGGTATGTCCGAATGTGGTCAATTCCGGGATCAGATCGCGCCAGCACCAGGCACCGTGCCAAGAGCCATGTACAAGCAAGAAATCTGCCAACAATCCCTCCTTCAAATATGTCCGATCTCGGTCAGAAAATCACCAATCAATTGGGCAAAGTCCTGAGGGCGCTCGACGCAGGGCAGGTGGCCTGCCTTTCGGATCAGCGCAAAGCGTGAACCAGGGATCAGATCGACCGTTTCGCGCACCAGATCGGGCGGGGTTGAGCCGTCTTCGCTGCCCGCAATCCCCAAGGTCGGCAGGCGCAATCCGCTGGTTGGCGTATAGAAATCGGTGCCCGAGATTGCAGCGCAACAGCCCAGATAGCCATCGACCGGTTGTCGGACCATCATGTTGCGCCAAAGCGTCATCTCGGCGCTGGCGCGAAATGATTTCGAGAACCACCGATCCATGGTGGCATCCGCCAGTGCCTCGATCCCGCCGGTACGGACAGCATCCATACGATGCTGCCACATCTTGGGATTGCCGATCTTGGCGGCCGTATTCGACAGCACCAGCGCGCGGATCTGATCCATACGCTTGACCGCCAGGCCCTGCGCAATCATGCCACCGACGGACAGACCCACGAATACGCAATCCTTGACTTCTAGATAATCCAGCAATTGCTCGGCGTCGCGCACCAGATTTCCCATGGAATAGGGCGCTGAGGGTGCTGTTGACAATCCGTGCCCGCGTTTGTCGTACCTAATGATGCGCAGGCCTTTGGGCAGTAGCGGCAATATCGGGTCCCACAGCCGCATATCCGTACCCAGTGAATTAGCAAACACGATGGGGGCGCCAGCGGCGTCGCCATCAATTCGGTAGTGTATCCGAACATCTTTGAGGTCAGCGATATGCATGTTTAGCGTCCCCGTCTGCTCAGGGTGTCGGTTAAAACGACTACGACCGGATTTTGCACCGGCTGTAAGCGATTGTCAGGTAAGGAATTCCAACGCCCGTTCAAAGATCTGCGGATCCACGTTGCCGCCCGAGGCGACTACGATCACCGCATTCCCATCAATCTGATCCTTGCGAAACAGGGCAGAGGCCAGCGAAACCGCTCCGCCCGGTTCCAGCACGATCTTCAGACGCAGAAACGCAAAGGCCATGGCGCGTAGGGATTCCTGTTCAGATACCGACAAACCAGGGCCGCAAAGCCGCTGCAGGATGGGAAAGGTTATCTGCCCCGGCTGTGGCGTCAGGATTGCGTCGCAGATGTTTCCCGAAGTAGCGTCGTTGCTTTGGATCGTCCCGCTTGCCAGCGAGCGTTTCACGTCTTCGAACCCTTCAGGCTCGCATGGACGAGGGCGCAGACCGGGCGCGTGACGCTCTAACGCCAGCGCGATACCAGATGTCAGCCCGCCGCCGCCACAGCAGATCAGAACGTCACCTTCGGTCACGCCCAGCGCCCGTGCCTGACGTGCCAGCTCCAGTCCCGTTGTTCCCTGGCCAGCGATCACTTGCGGTTCGTCATAAGGCCGTATCAAGGTCAAACCGCGCTCGGCAGCCAATGCCTCGCCGATGTCTTCGCGGCTTTCGCTGGCGCGGTCATAAAGGACGACCTCACCGCCCAGCGCGCGGGTGTTTTCAATCTTCAGCTTCGGCGCATCCGAGGGCATGACGATGACGGACGAGATTCCATGTTGAGCCGCTGCATAGGCAACACCCTGTGCGTGATTGCCCGAGGAATAGGCGATGACGCCCCGGTTGCGCGCCGCCTCATCCAATGCCGAAATAGCTGACCACGCGCCGCGAAATTTGAAGCTGCCGGTGTGTTGCAGGCATTCGGGTTTGATCAGCACGCGGCGACCCGCGATTTCATCCAGGAAAGGCGATGACAGAAGTGGCGTCTCGCGCACGTGACCTTTCAGCCGCTCGGCGGCGGCTTCGATCATGTCTATGTTGCTCATTTGGCGTCCAGTATCTTGCGGATCAGGTCTAGGGATTGAGGCTCGTTCAGGAACGGGACATGTCCTCGGCCCGGCACTTCGGTCGAGATCAATTCGGGGTGGTGTGCGTGCATCTTCTGCACCGTGGCTTTGCTCAACAAGTCGGAATTTGCGCCGCGGATCACACCGGTGGGGATCGCACGCAGGGCGTCGAACAAAGGCCACGGGTCCGGTGCCGGGGTGATGGCGGCCTGCTCGATCAGCGCTTGTCGCAATGCAGGGTCATAACGCAGCTGTAGCCCGGTATCGGTTTGAATGTATTGATGTTCTACCTGCAGTTTCCAGACGTCCTGAGCGATGCTCGGGAACTGTGGCGCCATCATCGTTTGCAGGACCTGCGCAGCCTCATCATAGGATTGTGAACTTGGGGGATTGCCGACATAGTCCATAATCTTGGCAATGCCACCGGGTTCGATCACCGGGCCAACGTCGTTCAGGATAACACCTGCCAGCCGGTCAGGATGGCTGGCGGCCAGCGCCATGGCGACCAGCCCCCCGCGTGATGTGCCCAACAGGGTCACTTTCTTCAAGCCCAGTTGATCCAGCAGTTCAACCGCATCCAGCCCCTCGCGCAGGATGTTGTAATTCATGTAGTTCGCATCAAAATCGGACTTGCCGCGCCCGCGATAATCCATCGCAATCATACGAAGATCACGCATATGTGGCGCAAGAAATGAAAAGTCGCGGCAGTTGCGCGTCAAGCCAGCCAAGCAAAGCAGAGGATGGCCCGTGCCAGTATCTTCATAGTACAGGCGTTTGCCGTCCGAGGTGGTGAAATATGCCATCAAAGCCCTGCCAATTGAGGGATCGTCGTCAGGTCTGGCAGCACATGTGCAGGTTTCCACGGCAGACGGTCCATTGGTTCGCCAGCGCGGTTGACCCAAGCTGTGACAAATCCGTAGCCACTGGCCCCGGCAGCGTCCCACCCGTTTGAGCTGACGAACAGCACTTCATCGCGCGCGCAGCCGAAGCGGTTCTGCACCAGATCGTATACGCTGGCATGGGGTTTGAAGACCCCCACGCTTTCGACCGACAGAACATCATCCAGCACATCACCGATCGCGGCAGACTGCACCGCCCCGTTCAGCATCGGGGGTGAACCGTTGGACAGGATGGCGGTCTGCAACCCACCGGCCTTCAGCGCCTTCAGCATATCGGGGACCTCGGGATAGGCCTGCAACTCCCAATACAAATCGAGCAGACGCTGCCGAAGGGTGTTATCCCCCTGAAGGCCTACCGCTTCCAAGGCCCAATCCAGCCCATCTTGCGTGACATCCCAAAAGTCACAATGCGCATCAGCGACAGCACGCAACCAAGTATATTGCAGTTGCTTTAAACGCCAGTGATTGGCCAACTCGGGCCATTTATCAGCCAACGTTTCGAACTCCGGTTCCGCTGCGGCCTGCCTGGCGGCGGCGGCCACGTCAAACAGAGTGCCATAAGCGTCGAATATACACGTGGTGATAGCCATCCGATCCTCCCCTGATCGGGCGCAGGTAATCACAACCGGTTCCGGGGTTAAAGAGGGCAGGGTTTACAATGCTGTGTCAGCCTCTAGGCTGCGCCGTTCATTTCTTTTCAGGCCGGAGGCCATCATGACCGCAATCAAACAAGGCGACACGGTTCGCATCCACTACACCGGAACTCTGCTGGACGGCAAAGTCTTCGACAGTTCCGAGGGGCGCGATCCGTTGGAGTTTGCGGTTGGTTCCGGGCAGATCATACCCGGTCTGGACGCTGCCCTGCCGGGCATGGAGATTGGCGAGAAGAAGCGTGTCGAGATCGATTGCGTTGACGCCTATGGCCCGATCAATCCGGGCATGCGGCAGCAGATCCCGCGTGAAGGCATCCCGGATGACATTCCGCTTGAACCCGGCACGCAGTTACAGATGCAAACTCCTGACGGTCAGGCATTGCCAGTGACTGTCGTCGAGGTAGATGAGGCGACGGTGACCTTGGATGCAAATCATCCATTAGCGGGGCAAGATCTGGTCTTCGATATCGAAATCGTTTCGATCAACTGACGCTGATTGGATCAAAGGCCCGGGATATGTGACAACAACGGCTCAATCGCATCGCGCACGGGCGGTTGGGTCAGAAACACAAAGGCAATCAGCAGCGATGTGAGAATCAGCAGCAAAAGACGCGCACGTCCGCTTCCTGATTTGCGTTTCAAAGCTGGCGAGCGCGTGTTGCTCGCAAGGATCTGTTCAAGTTTGCTCATATCGTAATCCCTGCGGGGCAAAGATGTTCAAATCTTGGCAGCCGCAGGGAAAGATATGGTCACATGGCCTCTGGCTGAGGCATGCCCAGAATATGATACCCGCCATCGACACGGATGATCTCACCCGAAGTATAGCTGCCGGCGTCGGACGCAAGATACACGGCGGTGCCTCCAACGGCCTCCAGCGTGGCATTCGAACGCATCGGTGCGTTCTGGTCGCAGAACTTGTAGGTCTTGCGTGCACCACCAATAGCCGCACCCGCCAATGTTTTCATCGGGCCGGGCGAGATGGCGTTCACGCGAATACCCTCGGGGCCCAGATCGTTCGCCAGATAGCGCGTCGCCGATTCCAGCGCAGCCTTGGCGACGCCCATGACATTGTAGTTTGGCACAACCTTGTTCGACCCCTGATAGGTCAGGGTCAACAACGTGCCGCCATTGTCCTTCATCAGCGGATAGGCGCGACGGGCAACTTCGATGAATGAATAGGCTGACACATCCAGCGAGTGTTTGAAGTTTGCCCGCGTGGTGTTCAAGAATCGACCGGTCAGTTCGGACTTGTCCGAATAAGCGATAGCGTGGACAACAAAATCTATTGTTGGCCAGCGGGCGGACAACTCGCCAAACGCGCGATCCAGTGAATCATCATCGGTCACATCCGCATCGACCATGAAGTCGCTGCCCAAGCTTTGGGCCAGCGGTTCAAGCCGTTTGCCAAACGCCTCGCCCTGATAGGTGAAAGCCAGCTCAGCGCCCGCTTCGTGCATGGCTTTGGCGATGCCCCACGCGATAGAGCGGTCATTAGCCACGCCCATGATCAGGCCGCGTTTACCCTTGAGAATATCCGACATCTTGTTCACCCGTTATACTTCGACAGAACCATGGATCCGTTGGTGCCGCCAAAGCCGAAGCTATTGGTCATCACGCTGTCCAAGCCTGCGTTTTCAACCACTTGAGTTGCAATTTCACCGGGCAGGATGCCGTCGGCAAGTGTGTCGACATTGATCGACGGAGTAATGAAATCATGTTCCAGCATGAGCAGGCAGAAGATCGCCTCAAGCGCCCCCGCTGCGCCTTGCGCGTGACCGGTCATCGATTTTGTCGATGAAATCGGAGGCACACTGCCTTCACCAAAGATACGGCGTACGGCTTCGACTTCTCCGACGTCGCCCACTGGGGTCGAGGTGCCGTGGGCATTGATATAGCCGACCTTGCGGCCTTCGGGCACGGTCGACAGCGCCAGACGCATCGCGCGCTCGCCGCCTTCGCCGGATGGTGCCACCATGTCGTGCCCATCAGATGTCGCGGCATAGCCGGTTACTTCGGCATAGATTTTCGCACCGCGCGCCAGCGCATGCTCGAGGTCTTCCAGAACCACGATGCCGCCACCGCCGGAAATCACAAATCCGTCGCGGTTCTGATCGAATGCGCGCGAGGCTTTATCAGGTGTGTCGTTGTACTTGGACGACATCGCACCCATCGCGTCGAACAGGCAGGACAGGGTCCAGTCCAGCTCTTCTCCGCCGCCCGCGAACATCACATCCTGCTTGCCCAGCATGATCTGTTCAGCCGCATTGCCGATGCAGTGCAGCGAGGTCGAGCAGGCAGAGGTGATCGAGTAGTTGATACCTTTGATTTTGAACGCGGTCGCCAAGTTCGCAGAAATCGTCGAACACATGCACTTTGGCACTGCAAACGGGCCGATCCGTTTGGTTGCGCCGGTTTTCAGCACGGTTTGGTGCGCGGTCAACATCGCGCTGGTCGATGGTCCACCCGAACCTGCCACCAGACCTGTGCGCGGATTGACCACCTGATCTTCGGTCAGCCCGGCGTCCGCGATGGCCTGATTCATCGCGATATGGGCATAGGCAGCACCCGGACCCATGAACCGCAGGGTCCGCTTGTCCACGTAATCGGCCACATCGATTTTCAGCGAACCGGCGATCTGGCTGCGAAAGCCGTGCTCGACCATCTGTTCGCTTGCTACGATGCCGGATTTGCCTGCTTTGAGCGAGGCGAGCACCTCTTCGGCATTGTTCCCGATCGAGGACACAACCCCCAGACCGGTGACGACTACTCGACGCATGTGCGTACTCCTTATTGCGGCCGGTCAGGCTCAGGCGTCTGACAGAACGACCTTCATATCCTTGACGTCGTATATCAATTCGCCATCGGCTTCGACGATGCCATCTGCCACACCCATGGTCAGGCGGCGCGTCTGGATCGCCTTTTTGAAATCAATCTTATAGGTCAGCATCTTCCGGTCCGGGCGCACCATGCCGGTCAACTTGACCTCTCCGACGCCAACGGCCATGCCACGTCCTTGCCAGCCGCGCCAGCCGAGGTTGAAGCCGGTCAGTTGCCACAAACCGTCCAGGCCCAGACAGCCGGGCATGATCGGATTGCCAGGGAAATGGCAGTCAAAGAACCAAAGCTCAGGTGTGATATCGAATTCGGCCAGCACATGACCCTTGCCATGCGCTCCACCGTCGCCGGAAATCTCGGTAATGCGGTCCATCATCAACATCGGCGGAGCCGGCAACTGCGCGTTGCCAGGGCCAAATAGTTCGCCGCGGGCGCATTTCAGCAGATCGTCCTTGTCAAAACTGCTCGGGAATTGGGCCATTCTGCCGCCTCTCCTGCCTGGGTCCGTTTATTACATCTGGCCTCGTCTATCACCCGTATGCAAGGTCCTGCAAGACCAGCACTCCATATCTTGTTGTGACTACAATATTCTTTGCGAATGAATTTCATTTGAAATTGCAGGCAGGGCGCACTTATATTAAGGGCAGCAAAACACAGGTATCGGATTCATGACACCTCAGAGCCGTGAGATCGCTGCAAATTGGTTGGTTGACGCAGGTTTGCGCCCCACGCGCCAAAGGGTTGCTTTGGCCGAATTGCTTGTGGGCGACGGTCTGCATCGTCATGTGACAGCGGAAAGCCTGTTTGAATCCGCAAAAGCCAAAGGTGACGCGGTTTCGCTGGCGACCGTATACAACACATTGCGGGCGTTTTGCGATGCCGGGGTGCTGCAAGAGATCACTGTTGACGGGTCCAAAAGCTATTTCGACACCAACACGCATGACCATCCGCATTTCTATTGGGAAGACGAAAGCCGTCTGAGCGATGCACCATCCGACCAATTGGTGATCCAACAATTGCCGGAAGCTCCTGAAGGCGTCGAAATCGCTTCGGTCGATGTGGTGATCCGCCTGCGGAAGAAGTAACCTCTAATCCTTACATAACAACGTAACCAACGCATGCTCAGCCTGCGTGATCATCGGATCTGTCGGCCCCGTGCCATGCCGTGCCAATACAACAGATTCGGTTGCGTCTGGATCGGTGATCGGCAGGCTTATCACGCGGACCTGATCATAACTGAAGCCGTTTTTAGGGCTGGTATAGCTTATCCCGATGCCTTCCCCATGAGCGGCCAGACTGCGCGAAAGCTCCAATGATTCCGCTCGGTGCGAGATTGTGGGGTTCAAACCTTTGCGTCTGAAAAGCGCGAGTACATGCTGTGCAGACAAACCCTCTTTAGACAGAATCAGTGGATATGACGCAAGCTCGGTCAGGGTGAGCTGATTGGCCGCCGCCAGTGTATGATCAGGTGAAAGCAGTGCGTGTGGGGTGCTGTCGAACAACTTCTTGCAGGAAAAACCGGCATCCATGCCGAGGTCATAGGTGAGTGCAAAATCGTATCTGCCATCGATCAAGCCGGAAATCAGGCCTTCGAACGTCTCAACCCCGTGTGTCAGGGCGACGTCGGGCAAAGCTTCTTGCAGGCGGTGCAGAGATTGGGCCAGAAGAAAGGGTGCCAGATCGACAAAGCATCCCAGGCGCAATCGGCGTTCGCCGGTTATCGGCTGCTTTGACTGTTCCAAAAGCGCAGCTCGCTTCAACAAGGCCTCGGCCTCTTCGATGAATTTGCGGCCCTGCGGGGTCAGCGCCATCGCGGCACCCCGTCTTCGCGCAAACAGTGGATATCCCAAACGTGATTCGACCCGGGTCAGCGCATTGGACAAGGCAGGTTGCGAGACATTTAGGCGTTGTGCCGCAGCAGACAGGCTGCCATGCCGACCGATGGCGCAAACATATTCGTATTGGCGCAGAGTGAGGTATAACATAGAGTTAATACCTAAATTGAAAGATATGATTTGAACAGATGTCTTATTCATGCGCAGATCGGGCGACAAATCTAAGGAGACCGCAATGACTCACCCTCTTGTTTCTCAGGCCATGATCGACAACTTCCAGACGGACGGCGTTGTGTTGGTTAAAGGCCTGTTCGCCGATCATATTGAAACCCTACGGGCCGGGGTTGCCGCGAATATGGCCGAGCCGGGTCCTTATGCTTCGGAGAACAGGAAAGATGGCGAAACCGGCCGTTTTTTTGACGACTATTGCAACTGGTCCCGTATCCCGCAGTTTCGTGAAGTGATCGAAAAATCTCCTGCTGCTGAAGTAGCGGCCGACCTCATGCAGTCGCAATCTGTGCAGATGTTCCATGACCATGTTCTGGTAAAGGAACCCGGAACCTCGATGGCAACGCCGTGGCATCAGGATGGGCCATACTATTTTGTGGATGGTCAACAGAATATCAGCTTCTGGTCACCGTTGGATCCGGTGAAACAAGCGACCTTGCGCTGCGTTGCCGGTTCGCACCGCTGGGAAAAAGAAGTGCTACCTACCCGCTGGGTCACGGAAGAAGGTTTCTTCCCCGACGAGGGGCAGTACATGCCGATTCCGGACCCAGATGCCGAAGGGATGAAGATTGTAGAATTTGAAATGGAGCCCGGTGACGCAGTGGCCTTCAATTATCGCACACTACACGGGGCTCGAGGCAATACTTCCGATAGCCGACGCAGGGCATTTTCGCTGCGATTGGTTGGTGATGATGCACGTTATGTCGAGCGTCCAGGCCGGACTTCGCCGCCATTTCCGGGACATGAAATGGTGCCGGGGCAGCGGCTGCGCGAGGACTGGTTCCCAGTTCTGCTACAGCGTTAGAACCTAGAACCACTGGCCCGATTCGATCAGGCCCAGATCCAGCAATTGGCGCGAGTCCCACTCGAACGGAGTTGAATGGTTCCAGCAGAAGTTGGAGATATCAAACGTCGATCCGGCGTTCGTCTTCAATGCTTTGGCCGCCCGGAACGAACAGATCGCGGCGGTCAAGTTGTTGTGCCACGGGCAGGCGTAGGTGTTGTATTCCGGCTCATTGAAAGTGTGATCAGGCAGAAGTTTCAGATCGGCTTTTGCTTTGAATAGCGAAATCCGATCGATACGGCGTCGTTCATACGGGATATGATCTTCGAACCGCCAACGCAGACCACCGGACATATCCAGTTGCCGCTCTAGCGGCTTGCCAGATGCGTCATGCCGCGTGTGGGCGTAGTATCCGGTCTTGTCCAGCATTGCGTGGTCGGGGGCCACTCCGTTTGGATAGGCCGTCAGATCATTCGCATAAAGATCGATCACATGGGTCAGCATGGCCTGGCGCCGTTCTTCAGAATGGAAGGCCAGCAACTCTCCGACCGAGCGGGTCTCGCAGAAAGGGTAGAACAGATATTCAGAGTTGTAGCAGTAGTATACCCACGTGCCTTGAGCCGCCTGAATGATCCGATTGACGGCCTCAAATATGACGGTTCTGGGCGCGCAGGTCATCGTCACTCGATGAACCCTTTCCCCCAGCGCTTCATCCAGCGTGAATTCCTGGGGCAGGAATGTGATCACGGATTTGAACCCCAGCTTCAAATGATGGTGCAGCGTCCCTTCTAGCTCGACATTATCTTCGGCAAATATCAGTGCCACGGGTCCCTTGCTCAGGATCGACCGATCGGATTTCAGAAGGTGATCAAGGGATTCGTACTGCATCGTTGGTTTCGTTGCCGCCTTGCTGGAAATTCCCGCCAAATTCGGGTAATTGCGCCAGCATTGCAAGCGGCGTTCGATACGTATAGACGACGCCGACCCAGCGACTGCAAAGGCCAACCCATGTCTGAACCGAAAAAGCTGTTTATCAAGACCTATGGCTGTCAGATGAACGTCTATGACAGCGAACGCATGGCCGAAGCGCTGGGCGGACAGGGCTATGTCGAGACCAAATCGCCCGATGATGCGGATATGATCCTGCTCAATACGTGCCACATTCGAGAAAAGGCAGCTGAGAAAGTCTATTCCGAACTGGGCCGTTTCAAGGGCCTCAAGGCGGAAAAGCCGGACCTTAAAATCGGTGTCGCGGGTTGCGTCGCTCAGGCCGAAGGCGAGGAAATCATCCGCCGCCAGCCGCTTGTCGATCTGGTGGTGGGGCCGCAAAGCTATCATCGCCTGCCCGAGATGGAGGCGAAGACGCGCGCGGGTGAAAAGGCGCTTGATACCGAGTTCCCCGAAGAAGACAAATTCGAAAAGCTCAAGAACCGCCCCAAGGCCAAGCGCGGACCGACGGCATTCCTGACCGTGCAGGAGGGGTGTGACAAGTTCTGTGCCTTCTGCGTTGTGCCCTATACACGCGGGGCCGAGGTCAGCCGCCCGGCAGATCGCATCCTGCGTGAGGCCCGCGATCTGGTTGAGCGCGGTGTGCGTGAGATCACGCTGCTGGGGCAGAACGTCAATGCCTATCACGGGGCTGGACCGGACGGAGACATGACCCTTGCCGGTCTGATCTGGGAATTGAACAAGGTCGACGGGCTAGAGCGCATACGCTTTACCACCTCGCACCCGAACGACATGGATGATGCGCTGATCGAAGCGCATGGCACCTGTGAGAAGTTGATGCCATATCTGCATTTGCCGGTGCAGTCGGGGTCGGACAAAATTCTGAAGCGGATGAACCGCAGCCATACGGCTGAAAGCTATCTGCGATTGATCGAGCGTATCCGAGAAGCGCGCCCCGATATTCTGATGTCCGGCGATTTCATCGTGGGCTTCCCGGAAGAGACGGAAGAGGATTTTCAGGCCACTCTGGATTTGGTCGAAGAGGTCAAATACGGCTACGCCTATTCCTTCAAATACTCGACGCGACCCGGCACACCTGCAGCAGAACGGCCACAGGTCGAGGCCGAAGTGGCGGATGCACGCCTGCAGCGCTTGCAAGGGTTGATCACGCGCCACCAGCGCGAGATTCAGGACTCGATGGTCGGAAAGACAGTTAATGTCCTGTTTGAAAAGCCTGGGCGGCAACCGGGCCAGATGGTTGGAAAATCCGAGTATCTGCATGCGGTTCACGTCGCTGACGCTGATATCGCGAGCGGCGACTTACGTAAGGTAAGGATAAAATCGTCTGGCGCGAACTCGCTGGGTGGTGCGTTGGTCTGATCCCTTGTGGCTGGCCCGCAAAGGGTTTTCGCCTTGAAATTTAACCCTTGATTTATGGCTTGGAACTATGTTCCGAGGAAGGCTAGATTTTTCTGGGCCGAATTTTGGGTGTCGACAAACGCACCGACCCCGCCTGACGGCCCGCCTTTGCGGAGGGTACGAGTAGTGAGCTGGATACGTTTTCCGAGTGTAAACCTTTCCCGTGTTTTGTCGGCGACTGTCGTGTTGCTATCTTGCGCTGCCCCGACTTTGGCCGGCGATGTCGTCGGGGAAGTCACTGAGCCCGACGTAATCTCGTCTCAGCGTTTCGCGCGCGACGTCAATGCGTTCTATCTGGGGGTCAGCGCCGGACATGCCTCGGGCGGTTCGGACGAGTTTGGCCTGCGCGTGAACGACGGAGACACGTTTGCTGCGGGCGACCTTAAGCCAAGCGGAAATTTCGCAGGTTTTCGCGGTGGCTGGCGCGGCATTCTGCCAGCCAGAGGTGGGCGCGACTATGTGTATGGGCTGGAAGTCGGTTATGACTTTGGCACGCTCGATGACAGCACGTCCTCCCGGTCCGGTGGGGCAGAGGTCAGCGGCAGATCCGCGATATCGGATGTATTGTCCATCCGCCTGCGGAACGGGCTTACCAACCGCAGTGGCAGTGTCCTATATTTCGTGACTGTGGGTTATGTCCGCGGCGATATCACCACGTCAGGCTCACTAACTGATGCAAGCGGGACAAGCCGATTTGAGAGCGAGGACCGCCGACAAGGTTTCTCGGCCAGCTTGGGCGCTGAACACAAACTGAACGAAAATTGGTCGATCACCGGCGAGATCGAGTATCTGCAGTTCGAATCAAAAACGGTCGAACTGGGTCCGTCATTCTCGACCAAATCGACGCCAAGCTATCGCGGACTGCGGATCGGGTTGAACTATACATTCTGATATCCGCGCGATTGGCGTTTAAAGTTGGCTGTTTCAGCGTTCATCGGCGCATTTGTCATGAGGTGTGCAAATTTTGAAACTGCCGCTTGCGTCTACCTCTTCAGTTTGTCTACGCTCAAGGTGAACCGCCAAGACAGGAGAACGGATTGGCCATCGGTGCCCTGACCCCACCGCAAGATGACATGCCCCAGCGTGAGGCGCTTGTTGAATTTCCAGACAACAGATTATTGATCGATTTGTGCGGAGAGTATGACCGCAACTTGACCGATATCGAACAGAAGCTCTCGGTGCAGATTGTGCGACGCGGCAATCAGCTTGTCGTGCTGGGCGACGAGGATTCGCAAAAGCAGGCGATTGAGGTTCTACAGGCCCTCTATACACGGCTCGAAGGTGGGCGTGATGTGGAAGCCGCAGATGTCGACCGCGAGTTGCGCATGGGCAATTCCGAGGTCGGAACTGGCACGCGCGATGGTGACCAGCTTGAGATGTTCAAGGGTGGCACGGTCGAGATCAAGACACGCAAAAAACTGGTCGAGCCGCGCACCGACGCCCAGAAGGCCTATGTGCAGTCGCTGTTCAACAACGAACTGGCCTTTGGCATTGGTCCCGCTGGCACCGGCAAAACCTATCTGGCCGTTGCGGTCGGGGTGTCCATGTTCATTGGCGGGCACGTTGACCGCATCATTCTCAGCCGTCCGGCGGTCGAGGCCGGTGAAAAGCTCGGTTACCTGCCCGGTGACATGAAGGATAAGGTCGATCCCTACATGCAGCCGCTTTATGACGCGCTGAATGATTTCCTGCCCGGAAAACAACTTGCCAAGCTGATCGAAGAAAAGCGGATCGAGATTGCTCCGCTTGCCTTCATGCGCGGTCGTACGCTGGCAAATGCATTTGTGGTGCTGGACGAGGCGCAGAATGCCACAACGATGCAGATGAAGATGTTCCTGACTCGGCTTGGTGAAGGTAGCCGGATGGTTATCACCGGCGACCGGTCTCAGGTTGATCTGCCGCGCGGTGTGCAGTCGGGTCTCAAGGATGCCGAACGGTTGCTGAAAACGATCCCGAATATCAGCTTCAACTATTTCACCTCGAAAGATGTCGTCCGCCATCCGCTTGTCGCCGCCATTATCGAGGCGTATGAGGCCGATGCGGGGCGCGAAACCGGTTAACTTTCAAGGCGCCGATTGAAGCTGGGCTCGGAGCCAAAGGTATGAATCTGGAAATCACGCTTGAGGATGATCGCTGGCGCGGGCTGGAGCCTTTGGCCACGCGCGCAATTGCTGCTGTTCTGGAGTATTGCGATCTTGAGGCGGATCAATGCGAAATTAGCTTGCTGGGCTGCGATGATGCACGGATCGCTGAATTGAATGCTGAATTTCGTGAAAAATCCACGCCGACCAACGTCCTCAGCTGGCCTGCCGAAGAGCTGGCCCCGGATCGGGCGGGAGACACTCCGCCGGCTCCGCAACCTGACTTTACTGGCGAAATCGTGCTGGGCGACATTGCGATCTCGTATGACACCTGCGCGCGCGAAGCAGCTGAAGCCGGCAAAAGCACCGACGATCACGTGACGCATCTGATCGTTCACGGTACACTACATTTGCTGGGGTATGATCACATTCGTGACCTCGACGCCACTTTGATGGAAAGGGTCGAGGTCGAGATACTTGGCAAACTGGGTATAGATGACCCATATAATGTATGACATGGGCACCTTTGCCCGATCATTTGGAACAGGATAATGGGCGAAACAGACGGCAGTTCTAGGGCGGCGCATGGCGCGCATTCTCAGAACAGCAGCAATGACAGCGACGAGAGAGGCGGGCTTTTTTCTCGACTCATCGACGTATTTTCTTCTCAGGGCGAAGAGACCAGCCAGCTAAACGGGGCAGAGGTCGTCAGCGCTCAGCCAAGGGGCATGATCAACCTGCGCAGAATGCGGGTCGAAGATGTTGCGATCCCAACAGCCGAAATCGTATCGGTCCCCTCGACAACCCCGAAAGACGAACTTGTCCAGATTTTCCGCGACAGCGGCTTGTCACGCATTCCGGTTTACGATGGCACTTTGGATACGCCCTTGGGGTTTGTGCATCTCAGGGACTTTGCGCTGACTCATGGCTTTAACGGCAACTCCTCCGAGTTCGATCTGAGGTCGATGCTGCGGACATTGCTGTTCGTGCCACCATCGATGCCAATTGGCGTTTTGCTGACTAAGATGCAGACAGAACGTCGCCATATGGCTCTGGTGATCGATGAATACGGTGGAGTCGATGGTTTGCTGACTATCGAAGATCTGATTGAACAGGTTGTCGGAGAAATCGCCGACGAACATGATGCCGACGAAGATCAGCTATGGATACAAGAGAAACCCGGCTGCTACGTGGTTCAGGCGCGTGTACCACTTGAAGAGTTCGAGGCCGAGATTGGCCGCTCTCTGACCAGCCACGAAGATGTAGACGAAGAAGAGATCGACACATTGGGCGGTTTGGTCTTCATGCTCTCGGGGCGGGTTCCGGCGCGTGGTGAGGTTGTATGCCACCCCGAAGGTCCCGAGTTCGAGGTCATTGACGCAGACCCGCGCCGCATAAAACGGTTGCGTGTCATGCTGCCGGATATTGTTGCATGAACCCTGCCGAGGGGTGGCCCTTTTGGCTGCGGTTGGTGCTGGCGGCGCTGTTGGGTGTCGCAGCGGCCAGTGGTCAGGCACCATTGGGATATTGGCCAATAAGCTTGCTGTCGCTGGTGCTGATAGCTCCGTTGTATCTGAGCACTGAGACAAATCGCCGAGCGGTTTTGCTGGGTTGGGTCTTCGCAACGGGCTATTTTGCGCACGCATTAAGCTGGATTATCGAGCCGTTTCTGGTTGATGTCCAACGCCATGCGTGGATGGCCCCTTTTGCTCTGATCTTCTTGTCGGGCGGGTTGGCCTTGTTCTGGGCGTTGGCCTTCGGAGTTTCGAAACGCATCGGTGGAGCGCCCGTCTTGCAGGGGGCTTTGCTGTCTGTAACGCTGGCGCTGGTCGAGTTTGCGCGTGGCTACATTCTGACCGGATTTCCTTGGGCAGGCATCGCGCAGATTTGGGTGGATACGTCGTTTGCCCAGACTCTGTCACTTGTCGGCCCTTATGGATTGGGAGCGCTGACACTGCTTGCCACAGTGCCATTGGGCGCAGCCTTGTTCAGTAATCGTACCCGAAGCGGCATCGTTGTACCGATCGCGTTGACCGCAGGCTGTGTGGTATTGGCTTTGATCTATGCAGCGAACCGACCTCCAGTCATGCCCTCTGGTCATATCGTGCGGCTGATTCAACCCAATGCACCCCAGGACCAGAAATGGGATCCTGCATATGCGTCAGTGTTTTTTGCACGCCAACTTGAATTCACAGCGGCCGAGCCCCGCCCGGACCTAATCGTCTGGCCGGAAACCTCGGTCCCGGCATGGTTGGGCAGCGCGCAGCCCTATCTTTCAGCAATTGGCGAAGCGGCACAGGGCGCCCCGGTAGTCCTGGGCATTCAGCGTGCCGATGGGCAGCAGATCTATAACTCGATGATCTATCTAAATGAGGAGGGTCAGCAAGACGGGCTATACGATAAACACCACTTGGTGCCCTTTGGGGAATATGTGCCATTTGGTGAAGTGATGGCACAGTTCGGCATCTACGGGATGGCCGCAACCACAGGGAATGGCTTTAGCGCGGGACCGGGTGCCGCATTGATGGATGCAGGCACGCTTGGCAAGGCGCTGCCGCTGATCTGCTACGAGGCGGTATTCACGCAGGATATTTTATCCGCGCCGGATCGTGCGGATTTTCTTTTGCAGATTACAAACGACGCTTGGTTCGGAACGCGTTCCGGCCCGTATCAGCACCTCGCCCAGGCGCAGATGCGTGCAATCGAACAAGGCCTACCGATGTTGCGCTCGGCCAATACCGGAGTTTCGGCAATGATTGACCCATTGGGGCGGATCACCGAGGCGCTGGCGCTTGGGCAGGCGGGGTTTATCGACGCCGAATTGCCGCGCCCTCAAACCCCGACCGTTTATTCCCGAATTGGTGATAGTCCGGTTTTAGTAGCTCTATTGGTGCTATTCGCGCTGCTATGGCGACACACCCTGCGCGTAAACGACCAAATTCCGATTGACCCTGTCAAACGCTAAGCGTATTCGGTCGCACGCCTGTCACAACGGCTTCCTGACGTGGTGGGGTAAACTTAATGGAGCACATTCATGTCCCGACAGAATTATACATTTACTTCGGAGTCCGTTTCCGAAGGGCACCCGGATAAGGTCTGCGATCGTATTTCTGATGCAGTATTAGACGCATTCCTGCGCGAAGAACCCGAGGCCCGCGTGGCCTGTGAAACATTTGCCACTACCGATCGTGTGGTTATTGGCGGAGAAGTGGGTCTGTCGGATCAGGACAAGTTGCATGATTATATGGCGCATATCGACGATATCGCGCGCGCATGTATCAAAGATATCGGCTACGAGCAGGACAAGTTTCACCACGAAACCGTCGAAGTGACGAACCTGTTGCACGAGCAGTCGGCCCATATCGCGCAAGGCGTGGATGCTGCCGATAACAAAGACGAAGGTGCAGGCGATCAGGGCATCATGTTCGGCTATGCCACGACCGAGACGCCAGCGCTTATGCCTGCGCCGATCCAATACTCGCACGCTATCCTTCGCCGTCTCGCTGAAGTTCGCAAAAATGGCAGTGAACCCGCCCTTGGCCCGGATGCAAAATCACAGTTGTCTGTTATCTATCGCGACGGCACGCCAGTCGGTGTCAGCTCAATCGTGCTATCGACGCAGCACATGGATGAGGCGCTGACCTCTGGTGATATTCGCGCCATTGTCGAGCCCTACATCCGTGAAACCCTCCCCGACGGCTGGCTGACCGCCGAAACCGAATGGCACGTGAATCCCACCGGCAAGTTCGTCATCGGCGGTCCGGATGGTGATGCGGGTCTGACCGGTCGCAAGATCATCGTCGATACGTATGGCGGTGCAGCACCTCACGGTGGTGGCGCATTCTCGGGCAAAGATCCAACCAAGGTGGACCGCTCGGCGGCTTATGCGGCGCGGTATCTGGCTAAAAATGTTGTGGCCGCAGGCATGGCTGAGCGCTGCACCATCCAGCTGAGCTATGCGATTGGTGTGTCCAAACCGTTGTCGATCTACGCCGACACGCACGGAACCGGCCAGATTGCAGATGCAGTGATCGAAAGGGCGGTTGGGCAGGTGATGGACCTGACTCCGCGCGGAATTCGCCAACATCTGCAACTCAACAAGCCGATTTATCAGAGGACCGCTGCTTATGGCCACTTTGGTCGTGAACCCGATGCGGACGGCGGATTTAGCTGGGAGCGCACCGATCTGGTGGACGCGCTGAAACAGGCGGTCTGATCAACAATTAGAAAAACGCGCCGGTTTCGGCGCGTTTTTTGCAAGTCGGCGACCACTTGCAACAATTTCAGCCCCGCAGTAAGGGCTGCGCCATGAGTACAAAGACCCCACAACGCCCGCGCAGAAATTTTTATGGCCGCTTTAAGGGCAAAACCCTGAAGCCCAGTCAAAAGACTTATCTGTCGGAAGACCTTGCTGCCTTGTCCCCCGGTGCGGTGGATTGGGACGGTAATCCTGAACGCGATCCGCTTGATCTCGACGGTCTATTCAGAGGCAAGCCTGTCTGGCTTGAGGTCGGCTTTGGCGGCGGTGAGCATTTGGTGCATCAGGCTCAGCAAAACCCGGATATCGGCATCATCGGAGCCGAACCCTATATCAATGGTGTCGCGATGCTGTTGGGTAAAATCCGTCAGGCCGGTGTTGAAAACCTTGCCGTACATCCCGGGGACGCGCGAGACTTGTTCGACGTTTTGCCAGAAGCCAGCATATCGCGCGCTTTTCTGCTCTATCCCGATCCATGGCCCAAAACACGGCATCACCGCCGTCGGTTTGTCACACCTGAACACCTGGAGCCCTTGGCGCGCGCGTTAAAGCCAGGGTCGATCTTTCGCGTTGCCACAGACATCCCTGACTATGTGCGCCAAACGCTGGAAGAGGTGCCGCGGGCGGGCTTCGAATGGCTGGCCGAGCGCCCCGCCGACTGGCGTGAGCCGTGGGATGACTGGATTTCCACGCGCTACGAACAGAAGGCGCTGCGCGAAGGCCGTACACCCCATTACCTGACCTTCCGCCGCAAAGACTGATTGTCGCTGGACCAACCGGCCCCAATTCGCTAATCGGCCTGAGGACTGATAGCGAAAACAGGAGCCCCCATGTCCGGACACGGCACGCCCATCCCGATGACGTCGCAGCCTTGCGGCCCGCTGACAGGCACCGCAGAGGTGCCCGGGGACAAGTCGATCTCGCACCGGTCCCTGATCCTGGGGGCAATGGCTGTGGGAGAAACCAAGATATCGGGCCTGCTGGAAGGCGAGGACGTATTGGACACCGCTAAGGCCATGCGTACCTTTGGGGCCGAAGTAACGGATCATGGCGGTGGCGAATGGTCGGTGCATGGCGTAGGCGTTGGTGGTTTTTCCGAACCAGATCAGGTAATCGATTGTGGCAATTCGGGCACTGGCGTGCGCCTGATCATGGGGGCGATGGCGACTTCTCCGATCACAGCGACCTTCACCGGAGATGCGAGCCTGAACAAACGTCCGATGGCGCGGGTCACCGATCCGCTGGCGCTGTTCGGAACGCAATCTGTCGGCCGAGACGGTGGACGTCTGCCGATGACCATTGTCGGAGCTGCGGACCCCACCACGGTCCGCTATGAGGTGCCTGTGCCTTCGGCGCAGGTGAAATCCGCCGTTCTGCTGGCAGGGCTTAACGCCCCCGGCAAGACCATCGTGATTGAGAAAGAAGCGACTCGCGATCATTCCGAACGGATGCTTGCGGGCTTCGGCGCAGAAATCACGGTCGAGGACACGGATGAAGGGCGCGTCATTACGCTGACCGGTCGGCCCGAGCTGAAGCCACAAGTCATCGCCGTGCCGCGCGACCCGTCCAGTGCGGCCTTCCCCGTCTGTGCCGCACTGATCACACCGGGCTCGGACGTGTTGGTCCCCGGTATCGGCCTGAACCCGACCCGCGCAGGCCTGTTCACCACGCTGCGCGAAATGGGTGCCGATCTGACCTACGAAAACGAGCGCGAAGAGGGGGGTGAACCGGTTGCCGATCTGCGTGCAAAATACTCGCCCAACATGAAGGGGATCAACGTCCCGCCCGAACGCGCGGCGTCGATGATCGATGAATACCCGGTGCTGTCTGTTGTGGCCGCAAATGCGACCGGCACAACAATGATGGGCGGCGTGAAAGAGCTGCGCGTCAAGGAAAGTGACCGGATCGACGCAATGGCCCGTGGCCTGCGCGCCAACGGTGTGACCGTGAACGAGGGTGACGAATGGTGGTCAGTCGACGGTCTCGGCATCGGCGGTGTGCCCGGTGGTGGGACCTGCGAAAGCTTCTTGGACCACCGCATTGCCATGTCGTTCATGGTCATGGGGATGGGAGCTAAAAAGGCGGTTTCGGTGGATGACGGCGGACCGATCGCAACGTCGTTCCCGATTTTTGAGCCTTTGATGGCCGCGCTCGGTGCCAAGGTCGAGCGTACATGAGATTCACCGTAGCTATCGACGGCCCTGCGGCGGCGGGCAAGGGGACGATTTCCAAGGGCGTTGCCGCGCATTTCGGGTTTGCGCATCTGGATACCGGTCTTCTCTATCGCGCGGTGGGGCGTCGTATGCTGCAAGGTGACGAACCGGTTGCAGCGGCAGGGTCCCTGACAGCAGAAGAATTGCAGCAGGGTGATCTGCGTACGGCTGAGATCGCACAGGCGGCCTCGAAAGTTGCGGTCATTCCTGAAGTCCGAAGCGCACTCGTCGATTTTCAGCGGGGGTTTGCCCGTCGCGCCGGAGGCGCCGTGCTGGACGGGCGCGATATTGGAACCGTGATTTGCCCAGACGCTGAGGTCAAACTGTTTGTCACCGCCAGCCCCGAAGTCCGGGCGGAACGGCGATATCTTGAGCTTTCGGCCAAAGGTTTGGACGTGTCACGCGAACAGGTGCTCGCGGATGTCAAAGAGCGTGACGAACGTGACGCGGATCGCAGCACCGCACCGATGAAACCTGCAGATGACGCCGTGCAGCTTGATACGTCAAACCTGAGCATTGAGGCCGCGCTGGCACGGGCGCTCGAAACAATTGAACAGAACCTGCCCGCAGCCTGAAGTGGATGCGGACAGGTGTCCGTTAACTACAATTCACCAACTGCGATGCTCTTGATATTGGTCCACTGGTCATCTGCGGTTTTAGCGGTGCCGGTGACGTCTTTCAGGAAAGCAGCGCGGGTATCAGCATTCAGGAACAGATACAGCTTGCCGTCTGCGATCAGGTACTGATCCGGGTCGCCGTCGAACTTTTTGCCAACCGACACCCCGAACGAACAATAGCCACCGTGCTGGGGCAAGTAAGCCGCCGGATTGGCCTCGAACGCTTCAAGGTTTTCCGCGCTGGTGAAGTAATAGGATGCGCCGTCATAAGTCGCCGAATGATTGGCGAAGCCTTCGACCGGATTGCCATTGTTGACAAGCGCGACCAGATCGACGCCATGGGCTGCCAGGGGTGCACCAGCCGCCGACAGGCCTTTGGAGACGTTGATTTCGTCTGCGGCAAAAGCCGGAGCTGCCAGGGCCAGAGTTGCGGCTAATGCAGTAAGTGTGAGCGATTTCATAGTAGGGGTCCTTTCCCTTTTTGGTTCAAGGCTCGGGTCCGCCCCAAGCCGATGTAACTAAGTTAGAAAAGGTTATTCGGACGGGTAATCGCAGATAGGTCATGAGATTTTGCAGATCGTCCAAAGATCAGTGCGTTTTGCAAAAACTGTTCACATAGCTTTGTTTGGCCACCTCTCCGATGGCCGCCTAAGCTTGTTGGACAACCGTAGGAGTGGCCCATGATCAGACTAGCCCTGTTTTTGTTCTTTCTTGCAGGTAGCGTAGCTGCGCAGCAATCAGACGCGCCGGTGCCCGAGGCCGAACCTCCGATGACTTACGAGCGTCTGGGAAAAATCATCTTTGCGCTAGATCCCGAGGCGCAACCGATCGGGCCGGGGTTTGAGTTGACGATATCTGATGTGACGGTGCTGGTTGTCACCGATACCAATGCTGACCGCATGCGGGCGATGGTCGCGATCGGCAGTGCTGCGGATTTGTCGCCAGCCGATTTGCAACGGATGATGCAGGCAAATTTCGACAGCACGCTGGATGCGCGCTATGCGATCGCAAATGGCACCTTATGGGCTGCGTTCATTCACCCGCTTTCGCTGTTGCAAAGGGATCAGTTGATCTCGGGGCTGGCCCAGACCGTGAATATCGCCAACACCTATGGCACATTGTACACCGGTGGTGCGGCGGAATTCGGAGGGGGCGACAGCCATGATCTGCAGCGTGAGCTGATCGAAGAACTTCTGAAGAAGGGTGAGGAAATCTGACACTTGTCCAAAGTAGGCGCACAGCCTGAATTCTGATGACGAATGTGCCTGCGACCATGGGTGTCATAGGCTCTAGCTGGATGCTTGAAAGCTGTTATAGTCTTCCCACAGCTAAATAAGGGAAAGCTGCTACGAAATCCCCAACACTCAAAAAAGGGGGAAGCAGCTAATAATTCCCAAGCCAACAGGGACAAAAAATATGAATAATCGTTTGCGTAAGATCACCATCGTGGGTGGTGGTACGGCGGGTTGGATGACTGCGCTGATCCTGGACATGGTGTTCTCCCGCACGTCAGCACCCAAGGATCGCCCACGCATTTGCTTGATCGAAAGCCCCAACATCTCGACTGTGGGTGTCGGTGAAGCGACGGTGCCGCGTATGCCGGTCACGCTCCGTCAGGCGGGCATATCAGAGCGGGATTTCTTCCGCGAAACCAACGCATCGTTCAAGTTGGGAGTTAAGTTCTGCAATTGGAACAACGATGCCAAGGGCAATCGGATCGACTACGTAAACCCGTTTGCCCATGGTCAATTGCTGGAGGGGTTGGAGGCTGCCGAGTATTTTCTGCGTTTTGGTAACGGGGATCGGGATTTCACGCAGTCAATCTCACCGCATGATGATCTGGCCCGGTTGTGCAAGGGTGCGCGTCCTTTGGGTGCACCTGAATTCGAGCAGCGGTTTGGCTATGCTTATCATCTGGATGCCGTGAAGTTTGCGGGCATGCTAACAAAGGTCTGCGCCAAGCGCGGCGTAGAGCATATTCAAGACGAAGTGCAATCGGTCGAATTGGACGAGCAGGGCAATGTCAGTCACCTGATGTTAGAGCGCAAGGGCCGTCACGATATCGAGATGGTCATCGATTGTACCGGCTTCCGGGGGTTGATCATCAATCAAGCGCTGGGCGAGCCGTTCATGGATTACTCGGACTACTTGCCCAACGACCGTGCCATGGCCTTGCAGATCGAGCACCCTAACCCCGAAAAGATCGAAAGCGTTACACGCTCGACCGCGCTTGGTGCGGGTTGGACGTGGCGTGTGCCGCTCTACAATCGCGTAGGTACGGGATATGTGTATTCATCCGCGCATCGGACCGATGATCAGGCGGCGGACGAATATCTTGAGTGGTTGGGCGACAGCGGCAAGGGGCTGACACCGCGCGTGATCCCCATGCGTGTTGGTCGTGTCCGCAATGCCTGGGTTAAGAACTGCTTGGCGATCGGTTTGTCTGGTGGATTTATCGAACCGCTTGAAAGTACCGCGATCCACATGATCGATCACGCGATCCGCTGGTTTGCCGAGCATCTGCCGACCCGCGATATCGAGCCCGCGCTGCGCAACCGATATAACCGGCAGATGAACAAGCTTTATGACGAGGTACTGGATTTTATCTGCCTGCACTACCGGTTGGGTAACCGCACCGATGATCAATATTGGATCGACGCCCGCACCGAGATGAAGATTCCGGATCGGTTGGCCGAGAACCTTGAGCTGTGGCAGCATCGTCTGCCGATGGAACACGATATCGAGTTTGCGACGCTGTTCAATTTCCGCGTCTATCAGACGGTTCTTCTGGGCAAACAGGTGTATGATACGGGGTATGGCGAAGGTATCCGTGATCGTCTGCGACCGCTGAAGAAACCGATTTGGTTCCAGTGGTGGAAGGGGGCAAAAATGGACCTTGCGCAGATCCTCAAGACCATGCCGGATCACAAAACCCTGCTGCGAGATATCCGGGGCGAGTTGGAGAAGCCTGCCTTTGGCAAGGCCGCAATGGGGCAGCCGACTGTCGCAATGCCGGGCGCGAAACCGGCACCCGTGGTGATCGAGAACATGCCAAACCTCGCTGAGATTCAAAGCGGCAAGAAGGATCTGCAACTGTTCTAGCGCCGCATGGTATCATTCGGCAGGACTGACAAAGAAGGCCGGGGATCGGATCGCGTTTGCTTCGATGCCCGGACCTGATGTTCGGATTTTGTGGGATTGGCCAGTGTTTAAGGGCTTTGCTCTTGCACATGACACGGAATCCGCCTATACGCGCGCTGTCTGAACAAGGGCGGTTAACGTCCGGATGACGTATCTGAGCAGGGCCGGGTTACCTCGGCCCTTTGTGTTTGTTAGCTCGGGCGCGTTCTGGATCACGCATTCAGGCATCATGAAACAAGACCGGCGGAGACAACCGCTCGGCCAGCAAAAACGTTATGTAAAGGAAAACAACGCCACATGGCTAACGCATCCATGGAGGAATTCGAAGCCCTCCTGAATGAAAGCTTCGAAATGGACACGCCCGAAGAGGGTTCTGTTGTCAAAGGCAAGGTTCTGGCGATCGAAGCCGGCCAAGCCATCATCGACGTAGGCTACAAAATGGAAGGCCGCGTTGATCTGAAAGAATTTGCAAATCCCGGCGAAGCCCCTGAAATCGCTGTAGGCGACGAGGTCGAAGTGTACCTGCGCGCCGCAGAAAACGCTCGTGGCGAAGCCGTCATCTCGCGCGAGATGGCCCGCCGTGAAGAGGCATGGGACCGTCTGGAAAAAGCATATGCCGACGACCAGCGCGTCGAAGGTGCAATCTTTGGTCGCGTCAAAGGTGGCTTCACCGTCGATCTGGGTGGCGCAGTTGCGTTCCTGCCCGGCTCGCAGGTTGACGTTCGCCCCGTGCGCGACGCTGGCCCGCTGATGGGTCTGAAGCAGCCGTTCCAGATTCTGAAAATGGACCGCCGCCGTGGCAACATCGTTGTTTCGCGTCGCGCTATTCTGGAAGAATCGCGTGCCGAACAGCGTGCCGAAGTCATCGGCAACCTGTCCGAAGGTCAGACCGTCGAGGGTGTTGTCAAAAACATCACCGAATACGGTGCATTTGTTGACCTGGGCGGCGTTGACGGCCTGCTGCACGTCACCGACATGGCATGGCGCCGTGTGAACCACCCGTCTGAGATCCTGACGATCGGCGAAACCATCAAGGTTCAGGTCATCAAGATCAACAAAGAGACCCACCGCATCAGCCTGGGCATGAAGCAGCTGCAGGAAGATCCGTGGGATCTGGTTGCTGCGAAATACCCGCTGGGCTCGGTCCATCAGGGTCGCGTCACCAACATCACCGACTACGGCGCGTTCGTCGAGCTGGAAGCCGGTGTCGAAGGTCTGGTGCACGTGTCCGAGATGTCCTGGACCAAGAAAAACGTCCACCCCGGCAAGATCGTTTCGACCAGCCAGGAAGTCGACGTCATGGTTCTGGAAATCGACGGCGCCAAGCGTCGCGTGTCTCTCGGCCTGAAGCAGACCCAGCGCAACCCATGGGAAGTGTTTGCAGAAACGCACCCCGAGGGCACCGAGGTCGAAGGCGAAGTCAAGAACATCACCGAATTCGGTCTGTTCATTGGCCTCGAAGGCGACATCGACGGCATGGTTCACCTGTCCGACCTGTCCTGGGACGAGCGTGGCGAAGATGCGATCCAGAACTACCGCAAAGGCGACATGGTTTCGGCCGTCGTCTCGGAAGTTGACGTTGAGAAAGAGCGTATCTCGCTGTCGATCAAAGCCCTGGGCGGTGACAAGTTCGCCGAAGCCGTGGGCGGCGTGAAGCGTGGTTCGGTCATCACCGTCGAAGTGACCGCGATCGAAGATGGCGGCATCGAGGTCGAGTACGAAGGCATGAAGTCGTTCATCCGTCGTTCGGACCTGTCGCGTGATCGTGCTGAGCAGCGCCCCGAGCGTTTCTCGGTCGGCGACAAGGTCGACGTCCGCGTCACCAACGTCGACAGCAAGACCCGCCGTCTGGGCCTGTCGATCAAGGCACGTGAGATCGCCGAAGAGAAAGAGGCCGTGGAACAGTACGGTTCTTCCGACTCGGGCGCGTCGCTGGGTGATATCCTGGGTGCAGCACTGAAGTCGGGCGACTAAGTCCGGGGCGTATCCCAAACATGAAATTCGGCCTCGCACCATGGTGCGGGGCCGTTTTTGTTGCGAATCAATATCTTCCAAATAGTCGGCTTAATTTGCCTATCGTTCGCGCATGAAGTGTGGAAATCAGGCCAACGGGCAAAAATTCGCGTGAGATTGTCGCAAAATGCCGCCTTTGCTGGCAGAGTATCCGTTCCCCCGATCCGGGTTTTTTCCTATACTGTCAGAACTATAGGCTTGTCACATCGTCCGCCTGGGAGGGTATTGCGTATGATCCGTTCAGAATTGATTCAGAAAATTGCCGACGAAAACCCGCATCTCTATCAACGCGACGTCGAGCGGATCGTGAATACCGTTTTTGAAGAAGTGACCGACGCCATGGCACGCGGCGACCGTGTAGAGCTGCGCGGTTTCGGCGCGTTTTCGGTGAAAAAGCGTGACGCACGTGTAGGCCGCAATCCTCGCACTGGTGAGACTGTGCAGGTTGAAGAAAAATGTGTTCCATTTTTCAAAACTGGCAAGTTGCTAAGGGACCGTTTGAACGGTAAAGCCTAGCCTCATGATGCGCTACATTCGTTATGCTTTTCTGGCTGCATTGGGGATCGTTCTGGTCTCGGTTTCGCTGGCCAATCGCCAAATTGTTGAACTTAAGCTTATGCCGGATGCTTTGTCCGAGTTGCTGGGGTTCAACCTGTCAACCTCCTTGCCGCTGTTTCTGGTCGTGCTGGGTGGGGTTGTTGCCGGCCTGGTCATCGGCTTCCTGTGGGAATGGCTGCGCGAGCATAAACACCGCAAGGATGTGACCGTGAAGCAAGGCGAAGTGCGCAAGCTTGAGCGTGAAGTTAAGAAGCTCAAGAAAAAGCAGAATGAAGGTCAGGATGATGTGCTGGCCATTCTGGATGAGGCAAGCTGAGGCCCTACGATGCCCGCTGATATCCGAGTTAAAATCTGCGGCCTGACCGCCCCTGACCACGTGCGCGCTGCTGTGGATGCGGGCGCGGGTTATGTTGGTTTTGTGTTTTTCCCCAAATCCCCGCGGCATGTTGAGCCCCAGACAGCTGCGACATTGGCACAGGAGGTGCCTGCGGGCGTCGCCAAGGTGGCGCTGACAGTGAATGCGACGGACGAGGATTTGGATCACATTCTTTCGATCGTGCCTCTGGATATGTTGCAACTGCATGGCAAAGAAAGTCCTGAGCGTGTGCAGCAAGTGCGAGACCACTTCGGCCTGCCAGTAATGAAGGCCATTGGTGTGGCCGAGGCCGAAGACCTCGCGGCCATCGATCTCTATTCAGATGTGGCGGATCAGCTGTTGATCGACGCAAAGCCACCGCGAAACGCGGAGCTGCCTGGTGGTAACGGTTTGTCTTTTGATTGGCGCCTGCTGGCAGGTCGTAAATACTGGCGTAGGCCATGGATGCTGGCCGGAGGTCTGACCCCTGACAATGTCGCAGAAGCGGTGCGAATGACCGGCGCACAGCAGGTGGATGTCTCATCCGGCGTCGAAAGCTCTCCGGGTGTCAAGGATGCCGGGCTGATCCGCGCCTTTATCGACGCGGCAAGTTGATCTGATAAGCACGAAACTGCGTATCTCCTCAAAATGGGGGAGAGCATGCTGGCAGTGATCGGCGGAGTTTCACTTAAACGATGGTATCACGGGCCCGAGTTCTTCTGGCGCGCTCATCAATCCTTGCGGCAGGCACGCGGTGACGCGCTGTGCCTGCATGCCGAGGTATTTGTGCGTCAAGGCTGTTATTTTTCATACACAGTCTGGCATGATGTCGAAGCTATGCTGACATTCGCACATTCCGGCCCTCATCGCCGTGTAGTACGCGCGTCGACCCGTCTGGCAGATATCAATGTGTTCTGTCAATTTCCCTGCATTGCTGTTCCAAGTCGAGTTCAGGCACTTCAGGTATGGGAACAGCGCGCTCAGGCGGCGGAATGATACGTTTTGCGATGGCAAATCACTCCATCACCTCCTATGAACATCGGGTACGACGAGGGAGACTTCCATGGCCAACGATCTTTTTAATTCCTTCATGTCCGGCCCCGATGAACAAGGCCGCTTTGGCATCTTCGGCGGGCGCTTTGTCAGCGAAACGCTGATGCCGCTGATCCTGTCACTGGAAGAGGAATATGACAAAGCCAAGGATGACCCCACATTTTGGGCCGAGATGGACGATCTATGGGCAAACTACGTGGGCCGCCCTTCGCCGCTCTACTACGCGGAACGCCTGACCGAACATCTGGGCGGCGCAAAGATATACTTGAAACGTGACGAACTGAACCACACCGGCGCACACAAGATCAACAATGTGCTGGGCCAGATCATTCTGGCGCGGCGCATGGGAAAGACCCGGATCATCGCCGAGACCGGGGCAGGGCAGCACGGCGTGGCCACAGCCACCGTCTGCGCCAAGTTCGGCCTGAAGTGCATTGTCTACATGGGTGCCCATGACGTTCAGCGCCAGGCCCCGAACGTGTTCCGCATGCGCCTGCTGGGAGCCGAAGTGATCCCGGTGACATCCGGCAGGGGTACGCTGAAAGATGCGATGAACGACGCTCTGCGCGACTGGGTGACCAATGTGCGCGATACCTTTTACTGCATCGGCACCGTTGCTGGCCCGCATCCTTACCCGGCGATGGTACGCGACTTCCAGTCGATCATCGGCAAGGAAGCCAAGGAACAGATGCAAAAGGCCGAGGGCCGTTTGCCCGACACCATCATCGCCGCCATCGGAGGTGGTTCGAATGCGATGGGCCTATTCTACCCGTTCCTCGACGACAAGGATGTGAATATCATCGGTGTTGAAGCGGGCGGCAAGGGCGTGAACGAGAAGATGGAGCATTGCGCCTCATTGACCGGAGGTCGTCCGGGCGTGCTGCACGGCAACCGCACTTATCTGCTGCAGGATGATGATGGGCAGATTCTCGAAGGCTATTCGATCTCGGCCGGTCTGGACTATCCGGGCATTGGCCCCGAGCATTCCTGGCTGCACGACATCGGTCGCGCTAACTATGTCTCGATCACGGATAAAGAAGCGCTTGAAGCGTTCCAGTTGTGCTGCGCCACCGAAGGTATCATCCCTGCGCTGGAGCCCTGCCATGCGCTGGCGCATGTTATGAAAATCGCGCCGGAATTGCCCAAGGACCACCTGATCTGCATGAATATGTGTGGCCGGGGGGATAAAGATGTGCAGACCGTCGCACGGTACCTGAACTTTGATATGTCGGATACCGAAGGTCGCGCAGCGGACTGATTAGGCCTAACAGGCTTTGCGCCTTTGAGGAACTGTGCCAGTTTGCATTGCATGTGCAGTGTTTCCTCAAAGGCCGGACCCGACCGACTTGACCAGAAATACGATCAGGCCGCCCCGAGCTGGGCAGACAAGATGCGTCTGCTGGGGTATTTCGATGCCTATCTGGGTTTTCTGTCCTCGGACCCGCAGGTCGAATTGGGCCGTAACGCACTGGATATCGGGTGCGGTACGGGAGCCTTTGCCGAAGCACGCGCCGTGATCCGGCGCGAAGGGCATGTGACGCTTTTGGAACCTTCGGCCCGAATGCTGCAACTGGCAGGGTCAGCGTTGCAACGGCGCGGTGGAAACGCCGAGACTGTCCAATCGCGCTTGGAAGAGTTCCATCCGGCATCCCGTTTTGACTGCCTGTTGGCTGCGCATGTTCTGGAGCATTGCGTTGATCCGACAGATGCTTTGCGCCGCATGCGCGATCTGGCTGAACCGGGTGCAACGCTTTGGTTGGTTGTCAGCAAGCCACATTGGTGTAATGCGATCATCTGGTTCCAATGGCGGCACCGAACCTATCGACCGGATATTGTGGCGGAGATGCTCGCGCGTTCGGGCTGGGACCTGCAGGCCGAGCATGGCTTTCCAACCGGGCCGCCGTCGCGCACGTCTCGCGGATATCGGGCGATCGCCATCTAGTGCTCGTCTTCAGCGCGCTGCATTTTTAGAATATGGAGAGGTACGATATCCAGCGCCCTCTGGTGCGTGGCTTCAAGGTGCACCTTGGGCGCGCATCCCTCGTCATGGGCTTGCAAAAAGCGCCCCGCACACAAGCACCAGCGATCACCAGGCTTGAGCCCAGGAAAATCGAATTCAGGCCGGGGTGTGCTCAGGTCATTTCCGACATATTTCGAATATGCCAGAAACTCTGCCGTCATCACGGCGCAGACCGTATGGCTTCCCTGATCCTCGGGGCAGGTGTTGCAGGCACCGTCGCGAAAGAAACCGGTTAATGGTTTGCGCGAACAGGGCGCGAGCACGCCGCCCAGAACATTGATGCTGTCTTGCTTCTGCATGATGGTATCTTACAGGCTTCGCGCAATTTTGCGGAACATTTCTATGTTCTGCTCACCGACACCTGGATCGCGGAACTTTCGGTCTGCGCCCGTCGTGACAATCAGAACACCACGTGGCTGGTCGAAGTAAATGTACTGCCCATACACGCCCCGCGCCATGAATTCACCTTCATGGGCACCGATCGGAATCCACCATTGATAGCCATACCCTATCTTGCCCGGTTCGGTCGGTGCGCTTGGCCAAGTAGCGGCGTCGATCCAATCCGCGGGTACAATCTGCCGTCCATCGCGTTCGCCATCCTGCAAAATCAACTGCCCGAACCGGGCAAAATCGCGCGTTGTGAAGTTGAGACCACCCAGAACAAATGCAACGCCTGCTCCATCGGTGATATAGTAACCTTCTCGCTCCAATCCCAGCGGTGCGATCACCTTCTCGGTCAGTAACTCTGCAACGCTGCGTCCTGTTGCCCCCCGTATGACCATTCCGATCACATGAGTATCGATCGACACATATTGCCATGTTTCACCCGGCGCGACGAAACTGTCCTTCAACGAAGCCGCGAAGTCGTCCAGTTCACCTCCCAGCGCCACGACGCGGCCCATGCGATTGATGTCGGAATTATAGTCCAGATAATCCTCGTCAAAGGTCACGCCGCTGGCCATGTTCAACACGTTGCGGATCGTGGCGGTCTCATAGGCGCTGCCCTTGAGGTCAGGTGCGTATTGCACAACCGGATCGTCGAGCGAGTTGATCGCGCCTTCATCCAGCAAAATACCGAACAAGGCAGACAGGTAGCTTTTAGCAATTGACCAGGAGATCCTGCGATCATCCGGCCCGGTGTCCAGATAGTATTCTTCGAAGCGAATTTCTCCGTCCTGCATCACCAACAGGGATGTTACCGAGCGATCTTCTATCCACTGGTCTGTTCCAACGGGAAGATCGAAGCCAGGCCCATACGGCAGCTCCCAGGTCGGGCCATTGCCACGCGGCAGAGTGACCGTCAGAAAGGCTTCGTCCATATGCGAAAAGTTGTGGACGATCTTTTCTTCTGAAAACAGCGAATTCACCGCCATCAGGCGCTGGATTTCCTCGCGTTTCCAAAATCCGACAACCGCCGCTGCCAATGTTAAGGTCAACAGGATACGCAGCAGCCATCTGAGCGCTGTTTTCATTCGACAACTCCCTTTTCCTCTGACATTGGACTTTGGCCTGAGGCTTTGCGCAAGCGCAACGTTGCGGAATGATTATCTGAATTTATCCAGCAGCTTTTGCATGGCCGAACGCTCATCGGGCGCTGAAACGGCTTCGGCGGCAGCTTTGGGGGGCGTATCAGGTTTAGTGGGCTGCTTCGATGATCTAGGCGGAGCAGTGCGCAGGGCAACGGCATTCATGAATTTCCCGCTTTCGTCATCGGCAAGATAGGTGGCACCGTCCGAGACGCCGCGCAGCACGTCATCCAGCCAGTCCGCATCCGCCTTTGCAAAGTCGCTTAGAACATAAGGCGAGACCATTTCTTTGCGGCCCGGATGACCGATACCCAGCCGCACGCGATCATAGGCCGGGCTGATATGGTCGTGGATCGACCGCAACCCGTTATGGCCTGCGTGGCCACCGCCTGCCTTAACGCGCACTTTACCGGGTGCCAAGTCCAGCTCATCATGAAAGACGGTCACGTCCGTCGAGTCGAGCTTGTAGAAGCGCATTGCCTCTCCCACTGACTGGCCAGAGCGGTTCATGAAGGTTTGCGGCTTGACCAGCAGCACTTTCTGGCCGCCTAGACGTCCTTCGGCAATTTCCGCCTGGAACTTGGACTTCCATGGACCAAAGTTGTGATCTTCGGCAATTCGCTCTAACGCCATGAAGCCGATATTGTGCCGGTTGCGAGCGTATTTTGATCCCGGATTTCCCAAACCGACAAACAGTTTCATCGCTTTGTCCCTTACAGTCTCGCGTCGTTATCTCATTGCATGGATCAGGGGATGTTTTCCAGCCCCGTACACGCAAAAGAAAACGGGGCCCCAGATGGCGCCCCGTTTCAAATCTGGATTTGATCCGGATTTATTCTTCTTCCTGGCCGATGACTTCAACTTCATCTGCAGCCACTTCTTCCTCATCACCCTCTTCGTCGTCGCTGGTCGACAGACCGGTGGGTGCCGAGACGTTGGCGATCACGAAGTCACGATCGATGGTGGGCTTGGTGCCTTCGGGCAGCACAACCGAAGAGATGGTGACAACGTCGTTGATTTCCATGCCAGTAAGATCAACAGTGATCTTCTCAGGAATGTCACCGGCGGTGCAGAGCAGTTCAACCTCGGGGCGGACAACGGTCAGAACGCCACCCTTTTTGATACCGGGGGCTTCTTCTTCGTTGATGAATTCAACGGGGATGAACAGCGCGATCTTGGTGGTCCGACGCAGGCGCATCAGGTCCAGGTGGGTCGGCAGGTCTTTGACAACGTCACGCTGGACATCGCGGCAGATGACGCGCACGTCTTCGTGACCTTCGACTTTCAGGTTCCACAGGGTCGACTTGAACCGGCCTGCTTTCAGGCGCTTGAACAGTACGTTGAACGGGATCTGGATCGGCAGCGGCTCTTTATCGCCACCAAAAACAATGCCCGGAACCATGCCATCGCGGCGTGCTTGACGAGCGGCGCCCTTGCCTGTCCCCGTCCGTTCCAGAGCTACGAGATCAGGAATCTCTCCAGCCATGATAATTCTCCAATGTTAGGGCGGGCATCCTCCAAGGCTGTATGCCCGCGTGAAGCCGCGTCCTTAGCTTGATTCAGTTGGTTTGGAAAGGGCTTTTTGTAGCCCGAGGATTTTTGCGAGGCTCTGCCTCGCGCTCAGAGGTATTTACGGCCAGATGAAGGACGGATCCTCTGCTTCATCTGGCTGCAAGTACCTTGAACGAGACGCTCAATGGGCGGCCATGCGGCGTCTCCATCTACGTGGGAGGCGTTGGATCAAGCCTGCCAGCGACCGCCAAAGTCTTCGGGGACTAGAAGATTGTGGCGCCCAAGATCGGCTACGTTACGTTCACCGCAAAGTGCCATCGTTGTATCGAGCTCTTTCTGGATCACTTCCAATGCAGTTGTCACGCCTTTCTGACCCATTGCACCCAGCCCATAGACAAAGGCGCGACCAATAAAGGTGCCCTTGGCCCCAATCGCCAAAGCTTTCAGCACGTCTTGCCCTGAACGGATGCCGCTATCCAGATGCACTTCGACATCACTGCCGACGGCATCCATGATCTCGGGCAGAACCCGGATCGAGCTGAGCGCACCATCCAGCTGCCGTCCACCATGGTTTGAGACAACAATTGCATCTGCGCCAAGCTTGGCAGCCATTTTGGCATCCTCGGCATCGAGTATGCCCTTAAGGATCACCTTGCCGCCCCATTGTTCCATCAGTTTCTCAACTTTGCCCCAGTCGAGGCTGGGATCGAATTGCTCGGCGGTCCATGTGCCCAGCGAGCGCGTATCTGTGATGCTATCGACATGACCGACGATATTCCCGAATTCTCGGCGCTTGGCACCTAGCATCTCGATGCCCCAGGCCCATTTCGTCATCAGGTTGGCGATGGTCTTTGGGGTCAGCTTTGGCGGCGCAGATAGGCCATTCTTCAGGTCCTTGTGTCGTTGGCCAAGGATTTGCAGATCAAGCGTAATGACAAGGGCCGAGCATTTCGCATCCTTCGCGCGCTGGATAAGTCGCCCGACATAGTCCTGATCTTTCATAGTGTAGAGCTGAAACCAGAAAGGGGCCGAAGTGTTTTCAGCGACATCTTCGATCGAATTGATCGACATGGTCGACAGTGTGAAGGGTACACCAAAGGCTTCGGCGGCTTTGGCCGCTTTGATCTCGCCATCCGCGTGTTGCATTCCTGTCAGACCTACCGGAGCCAATGCAACGGGCATGGATACATCCTGCCCGATCATCTGCGATGCGGTCGAGCGCCCTGTCATGTCTACGGCGACCCGTTGGCGCAGGCGGATATCTTCGAAATCCGACGTATTCTCGCGGAAGGTTTGTTCGGTCCAGCTGCCGCTTTCTGCATAGTCAAAAAACATGCGGGGTACGCGACGCTCATAGATCCGTTTGAGGTCTTCGATATTGGTAATGACTGGCATTGATCAGGCTCTCGCAGGATTGGTTAAGTTTCTTTACCAATTATTTTGAAACACTGCAATGCCCGCTTGCTGCGGTTGGTTGCCGCGTGGTCAAAACAAAAAACACCGCAGTAGGCGGCGCGCCTGCTGCGGTGAAGAACCATCTGAAAATGGAAAGAAATTGTTAGGCGGAGTGTGCGCCATCTGACAGTGTTTTGACAAAATCCAGAACCTCGGTCACCGGTTTTCCGGAACCGATCTGGCTGACAATGGCAGATCCAACAACCGCGCCATCGGATACACTCGCGATGTTGCGAGACTTTTCTGGTGTATTGATCCCGAAACCGACGATCACGGGCAAATCAGTTGCAGCTTTGATCCGAGCGACCTCGGGCCCAACATCGGTTGCCTGCGCTTCGGCAGCACCGGTTATGCCGGTAATCGATACATAATACACAAAGCCGGATGTGTTTTGCAGTACGCGAGGCAAGCGTTGGTCATCGGTCGTCGGCGTCGCCAAGCGGATGAAGTTCAGCCCGGCAGCTTGCGCGGGCAGACAAAGCTCTTCGTCCTCTTCGGGGGGCAGGTCGACGACGATCAGCCCGTCGATCCCCGCTGATTTTGCATCTGCCAGGAATTTCTCGACACCTCGGCTGTAGATCGGATTGTAATACCCCATCAGCACGATCGGTGTGGTGTCATCGGATTCACGAAAGGCGCGGGCCAGATCCAGAGTGCGTTGCAATGTCATTCCACCATCCAACGCCCGTTGGCCAGCAGCCTGAATGGTCGGGCCATCGGCCATCGGATCGGTAAAGGGCAGGCCCAACTCGATGACGTCGACACCTGCGCCGGGCAAACCCTTCACGACCTCCAGCGATGTGTCGTAGTCGGGATCCCCGGCCATGACATAAGCTACAAATGCCTTTTTGTCCTGTTCCTTCAGGGCGGCGAATTTGGCGTCGATACGGGTCATCGGAAGTCCTTGCACTCGGGTTTGGACCTGATGTGCAGAAACTTTCGCTGAAAATCAATCCCGCTTGGGGGGCTTCCGATCAGAAGGCGTAATGGTATCTCAGCAAAAGTGCATTTACGCCTGGGTTGTCTTCCTGCGTGCTGGCGTTGGATATATGAGTGATAGCGGCAGACAGTTTGTTGCCGCTTTCCAGCGTATAGCCAAGGCCCAGTAAGCTGCGTATCTGAAAGCTGCCGCCCAGATCATTCCGTTCATTGGATTCACTATAGTATCCCGGCATGACACTGCCCTCGATGAACCAACGGTCCGCAAAAGTGTAAAGCCCGATCAGGCCCGCGCCGACATGCGTGTCACCGTCGGTATCAACAGACAGGGACGCACCCCAGGTGGCGCTGAAACGGGTCGCTTCGTAGAAAGAGCGATGCTGGTATTCCAGCGAAACAATCGCCTGATCTTCGCTCTCAGCGCTGGAATAATCTGCGTAGCCTGCTCCGAAAATGATGGATTGGGCCTGTGCTGCAGTAGCGGCTGTCAGCGCAAAAGCCAGAATAACAAGGGATTTCATTTTTACCTACTATGTCCGTCGTTCGTTGGTATTGGTTTTATTGAGGAATGTAGGTGCATGTTTTCAATGGACGCAAGAACACAAATCGATGTCGATTTTGTGATGTGGCAGAATAGACTCGCGGCAGTGTTCAGGCACTTTGCCTTGCGCATTGCACCGGACCTGCCTAGAAGCGGCGCTCGAATGGTATCAGGAGGCCGTCATGGGCTTTAAAATGGGAATCGTGGGTTTGCCGAATGTTGGCAAGTCGACTCTCTTCAACGCACTGACCAAAACTGCGGCAGCTCAGGCGGCGAATTTCCCGTTCTGCACCATCGAACCCAATGTGGGGGATGTCGCCGTTCCTGATGACCGGCTGGATAAACTGGCGGCGATTGCGTCCTCGAAACAGATTATTCCAACCCGCATGACCTTTGTGGATATCGCGGGGTTGGTGAAAGGGGCCTCGAAAGGCGAGGGGCTGGGCAACCAGTTCCTGGCAAACATCCGCGAGACCGACGCGATTGCCCATGTGCTGCGTTGTTTCGAAGATGGTGACGTGACCCATGTGGATGGCCGCGTTGATCCGGTGGCCGATGCCGATACGATCGAAACCGAGCTGATGCTGGCCGATCTGGAAAGCATCGAAAAGCGTCGCGCCAATCTGGTGCGCAAGCTGAAGGGCAATGACAAAGAGGCACAGCAGCAGGACCGCCTGCTGGCCGAGGCGCAGGAGATGTTGGAAAACGGCAAGCCAGCGCGTCTGGTTGAAGTGTCTGATGAAGACGCCAAAGCATGGAAAATGCTGCAACTTCTGACCACCAAGCCGGTGCTTTATGTCTGCAACGTGTCCGAAGAAGAGGCCGCCGAAGGCAACGAGTACTCTGCCAAAGTCGCTGAGATGGCTGCAGCGCAAGGTAATGCTCATGTCATTATCAGTGCCAAGATCGAGGAAGAGATCAGCCTTCTGGAAGACGACGAGGCACAGATGTTCTTAGAGGAAATGGGCCTGGAAGAGCCCGGCCTCGACCGTCTGATCCGTGCCGGTTACGACCTGCTCAAGCTGGAAACCTATTTCACCGTCGGCCCGAAAGAGGCCCGGGCCTGGACCATCCGCACCGGCACCGCCGCACCACAGGCCGCAGGTGTCATCCACGGAGACTTTGAGAAGGGTTTCATCCGTGCCGAGACTATCGCCTATGACGACTACATCGCTGCCAATGGCGAACAAGGTGCCAAAGAGGCGGGTAAGATGCGGGCCGAAGGGAAAGGCTACATCGTCAAGGATGGCGATGTGATGCACTTTTTGTTCAACACCTGAGAAGCCACCAAAGCAGTCACTGCTCAGCTTATAACCTCGGATTTTCTGCGAAGAACGGGCCGATATCGGGTTGCTCGTGTGTGAATGCCATTGTCCACTTCATGTTGTGGTGGGCTACGTAGATATCCGCGCCAAAAGATGTGAAATCTGGATATGTTTCTGAGACGCAGCGATACGACCATTTGATATCTTCATCAAAGATAACATACGCGGCAGGCCACTGGTTCTTATAGGCATTTAAAGCGTCATCGCCCGCCCGCGCGATTTGAAACCCGTAACTGAAACCATGCCAGCGAAAGCGATTGTGAATCCAGGAACCGGTTGATTTCTTTACGTTCCCGGCGAATGTCTGATGCCAGCATTGAACAACCTCACCACCTTCTTTGGAATTGAGAGGATCAAAATCGACGCATTCACGCACCAAGAAGTCCTCAATTTGGTTTCTCGTAAGGTTCATGGAATAATTCGGTTCTATGTTGTTGTTAAACCGGCATATCGCGCGTTATGGCGAAGTGTCAAAACCGCTCAGGTGGCAAGATGCGATCCTGTTAGTTTCATTTGAGCTGGAACAGCAGTTCGGCAGGCTCAACCACCCGGGTATTGCATGTATCTGAAGCGCCGATCCTGTGGCAGCCAACAAATTGACGATGCTCGCATCTCACACATTTCTCTCGTGCAGAAATGTGGTTAGTTTGGATTTTGACCTGATACTTGAGACAGCTCTAGATGATCGAAATCCGCGACCTGCAATTGCTCAGCGCATTGGCGCGGCATCGTCATTTCGCCAAGGCAGCTGAGGAATGCGGGATTTCACAGCCTGCGTTCTCGATGCGAATCCGAAACCTGGAGGATCGGCTGGGTGTCTCCATCGTTCGCCGCGCAAACCGATTTCAGGGGCTAACCGAAGAGGGCGAGATGATTGTCCAGCGCGCGCGGCGCATTCTCGACGACACCAAGGCTTTGGAACAACAGGTGCTCGCTGCAAAGGGTGAGATCACCGGCACGCTTATTTTGGGTGTGATCCCAACAGCGATTGCCTTCACCGGGCGTCTCACGAAGCGGTTGCGCGATGCGCATCCACGTATCGTGACCCGGATTGAAACAATGTCTGCAACGGCCATTCAGCACCGGTTGGACGAAGGAAGTCTGGATGCAGGCATCACTTATGGCGACAGTATCGGTACCGATCTACGGCAAGTGCAGCGCTTGTACGAAGAAACTTATGTCCTATTGGTCCCCTCGCATATGACCGATGAGACAGGCCCGATCCCATGGGCCCGCGTGGCCGAGTTTCCCCTGAGCCTGCTGGAACCACAGATGCAGAACCGGCGCATTCTGGATCGGATATTCGCCGAACAGGGCTTGCACCCGGATATTGTGGCTGAGACCAGCGGATTCACTGCCTCGATGGTCATGGCACGCGAGGGGCTAGCGGCTACCGTGATTCCACGCGTGCTGGTGCGGGCGCTGGGCGACCTGAAGGACACAAGGGTTCTGTCCCTGATCGAACCCGTGGTGAGCAAGCCAATTTGTCTGGCCACGCTCACTCGTGACCCGGAATTGCCCACGGTCGCGGCCTTACGCACAGTGATGGCGTCTTTGCGGTGATAAACTGTCGTTATCGTGCGATTGAAATATGCGATTTGACGATATGCTAGTCTGATGAGACACGGGGCCTCAATCGGAGGGCATCATGGCACCATTAGACACCAAGCCATCAGGCGCGCCAAAGGGCGTCTGGAAGTCAGGTAAAGGCAAGGGGCGGCACACGCCCAAAGGCCGTCAATTCTCGGACGAGGCACAAGCAGAAATTGCACGTCTGCTGGGCGACCGCCCGCGACGTCGCGATCTGCTGATTGAATTTCTGCATTTGATTCAGGACGCACACGGCCATATCAGCGCCGACCACATCGCCGCTCTGGCGGTTGAGATGCGGATCGGGCAGGCTGAGATTTACGAAACCGCAACCTTCTATGCCCATTTCGATGTAGTGAAAGAGGGTGAAACGCCTCCTCCGGCGTTGACGATCCGTGTGTGCGATTCGCTGTCCTGCGAAATGGCAGGTGCCCAGCAGCTGCAAAAAGCGCTGGAAGACGGTTTGGATGCCTCGCAGGTCCGCGTTGTCCGTGCGCCCTGCATGGGACGCTGCGACACCGCTCCAGTGCTGGAGATCGGTCACAACCACATCGACCACGCGACCCCCGAAAAAGTGCGGGCCGCTATTGTTGCCGATGACACCCATGCGCACCTGCCCGACTACGAAACCTTCGCGGCCTATGAGGCCGAAGGTGGCTACGCCAAATTGAAAGAGCTGCGCGAGGGCGGCGATTGGGAGAAGGTGCAGGAAGACGTACTGTCCTCGGGCCTGCGTGGTCTGGGCGGCGCTGGCTTCCCGTCGGGCAAGAAATGGGGCTTTGTTCGCATGAATGAAGGCCCGCGTTATCTGGCTGTCAACGGCGATGAGGGCGAGCCCGGCACATTCAAGGACCGCTACTATCTTGAGCGCACGCCGCATGTCTTCCTCGAAGGGATGCTGATCGCCGCTTGGGCCGTCGAGGCAGAGACCTGCTTTATCTATATGCGCGACGAATACCCGGCAGTTCTGGAAATCCTGCGTCGTGAGATTACCGCGCTCGAACAAGCCGGGATCGTCGAAGAAGGCTATATCGACCTGCGCCGTGGTGCTGGCGCTTACATCTGCGGTGAAGAATCCGCGATGATCGAGTCGATCGAAGGCAAAAAAGGACTGCCGCGTCACCGTCCTCCATTCGTGGCGCAAGTTGGGGTCTTTAACCGTCCGACCTTGGTGCACAATGTCGAGACGCTCTATTGGGTGACCAAAGTTTGCCGTGAAGGGCCTGAATGCCTTAACAGCACCGAAAAGAACGGTCGCAAGGGTTTGCGTAGCTATTCGGTCTCGGGTCGTGTCGCAAAGCCGGGCGTTTACCTTCTGCCCGCTGGCTCGACCATTCTGGACGTGATCGAGGCTGCCGGCGGCATGGCCGGGGGCCAGACCTTCAAGGCTTATCAGCCGGGTGGTCCATCCTCGGGTCTGTTGCCTGCATCGATGGATGACATCCCGCTGGATTTCGACACGTTGCAACCGCATGGCACCTTCATCGGGTCCGCTGCGGTTGTGGTTCTGTCCGATCAGGACACCGCCCGCGATGCGGCACTGAACATGCTGCGCTTCTTCGAGGATGAAAGCTGCGGCCAGTGTACGCCCTGCCGGGCGGGTTGCGAAAAGGCCGTGAAGCTGATGCAAGCTGATAAGTGGGATCAGGACCTGCTGGAAGACTTGTGTCAGGTCATGGGCGATGCCTCGATCTGCGGTCTGGGGCAGGCGGCCCCGAACCCGATCCGCCTGGTCATGAAACATTTCGCTGACGAAATCTGAGGGAGACAGCCATGCTAGATGCAAGCCCAAACAAGACCGTCACCTTCAACCTGAATGGCGAAGATGTCACCGTGCCCGAGGGCTGGACCATCTGGGAAGCCGCAAAGGGGCAGGGGTTCACTATCCCTCACCTGTGTCACAAGCCGCAACCCGGTTACCAACCCGACGGCAATTGCCGTGCCTGCATGGTCGAGGTAGAAGGCGAGCGCACGCTGGTCGCCTCGTGCATCCGTCCGGCAGCCGACGGCATGGTGGTTAAGACCGACAGCGACCGGGCCGAGAAATCGCGCGCGATGGTCATGGAGCTGTTGGTCGCGGATCAGCCTGAGGAAGCGCACGACGCCTCCAGCCACTTCTGGGATATGGCCAAGCTGAACCATGTCAGCGACAGCCGTTTCCCGGCGAAAGAGGCCGAGAAAATCCCGCTGTTGGATGACAGCCACGTTGCGATGCGCGTCAATCTGGACGCCTGCATCAACTGCAACCTCTGCGTCCGGGCCTGCCGCGACGTGCAGGTCAACGATGTGATTGGTATGGCCGGTCGTGGCCACACAGCGCAGGTGGTGTTCGACCAGAACGACCCGATGGGTGCTTCGACCTGTGTGGCTTGTGGTGAATGCGTGCAGGCCTGCCCGACCGGTGCTTTGATGCCAGCAACCGTACTGGATGACCAGCAGCGAGGCGACAGCAAGGACTACGACTCGGAAACGGAAAGCGTCTGCCCGTTCTGCGGCGTGGGCTGTAAGGTTTCGCTCAAGGTCAAAGACGGTAAGGTGAAGTATGTCGAGGGCATCAACGGCCCCGCAAACGAAGGTCGTCTGTGCGTCAAAGGCCGCTTTGGCTTTGACTACATTCACCATCCGCATCGCCTGACCAAGCCGCTGATCCGTCGCGAGGATGCTCCAGCCAAGGGATTGAACGTCGATCCCGGCAACCTGGATACCCATTTCCGTGAAGCAACGTGGGAAGAGGCGATGGATTTGGCCGCGACCAAGCTGATGGACTTGCGCGACAAAGACCCGCGCAGCGTTGCAGGCTTCGGCTCGGCCAAGTGCACCAACGAAGAAGCCTATCTGTTCCAGAAGTTCATCCGTCAGGGCTTCCGCCACAACAACGTCGACCACTGCACCCGTCTGTGCCACGCGTCATCTGTTGCGGCCCTGATTGAGAATGTGGGCTCGGGCGCTGTGACCGCGACCTTCAACGAGATCGAAAACGCGGATGTGGCGATCATCATCGGGGCCAACCCGATTGAAAACCACCCTGTCGCCGCCACCTATTTCAAGCAGTTCACCAAACGCGGCGGCAAGCTGATTGTGATGGACCCGCGCGGCGTTGGGATGCGCAAGTTCGCTGATGAGATGCTGCAATTCCGTCCCGGCGCGGATGTCTCAATGCTCAACGCGATCATGAATGTGATCGTCGAAGAGGAATTGTATGACAGCCAGTACATCCACCGCTGGACCGAGAACTGGGAAGCCGAGAAAGAACACCTGCGCCAGTTCACGCCTGAGGCTATGTCGCCGATCTGTGGCATCGAACCGGATCAACTGCGCCGAGTGGCGCGCACCTTTGCGCAAGCCAAGGCCGGTCTGATTTTCTGGGGTATGGGTGTCAGCCAGCACATCCATGGCACTGACAACTCGCGCTGCCTGATCTCGTTGGCTCTGATGACCGGCAATGTTGGTAAACCCGGTGCGGGTCTTCACCCGTTGCGCGGTCAGAACAACGTGCAAGGTGCCTCAGACGCGGGCCTGATCCCGATGTTCCTGCCGGACTATCAGTCCGTTACCGACGACGGCATTCGGGCCAAGTTCACCAACGTCTGGAATGACGACCGCGACTTCTCGAACGAGAAGGGGCTGACCGTCACCGAGATCATCGATCAGGCTTATGCGGGCAACATCAAGGGTATGTACATCCAGGGGGAAAACCCCGCCATGTCCGACCCCGATGTGAATCACGCGCGCGACGCACTGGCCAAGCTGGAACTGATGATCGTGCAGGATATCTTCCTGACCGAAACGGCGAACTATGCCGACATCATTCTGCCCGCCTCAGCGCTCTATGAGAAGAACGGCACCGTGTCGAACACCAACCGTCAGGTGCAGCGTGTGCGACCTGCCGTTAACCCTCCGGGCGAAGCGCGCGAGGATTGGAAGATCACCGTTGAGCTGGCGCAGCGGATCGGTTTGAACTGGGATTATTCCGATGTTTCTCAGGTCTTTGCTGAGATGAAGCTGACGATGAATTCGCTCGACAACATCACGTGGGAACGGCTTGAGACTGAGACGATCACTTACCCGTCACTGTCCGAGACAGACCCAGGTCAGGCGATTGTGTTCGGCGATGGTTTCCCACGTGCGGATGGTCGCGCCCGGTTCACGCCAGCCAGCGTCATCCCACCGGATGAGGCCCCGGATGATGAATACCCGATGATCGCCACTACAGGCCGCCAGCTAGAGCATTGGCATACGGGGTCAATGACCCGCCGGTCCAACGTTCTGGATGCCGTGGAACCTGAAGCGAACTGCTCGATGAACCCGCGTACATTGAAACTGATGGGGATTGAGCCGGGCGATATGATTCGTCTGACTACTCGCCGCGGTTCGATTGAAATCATGGTGCGGGCCGACCGGGCGATTGCCGAGGATATGGTGTTCATCCCGTTCGCCTATGTCGAGGCGGCGGCGAATATCCTGACCAACTCGGCCATCGATCCTTATGGCAAGATCCCCGAGTTCAAGTTCTCGGCAATTCGCGTCGAAAAGATCGCAGACGCCGTCGCGGCGGAATAGTCTTCAATCAACTGAAAAAAAGGCGGCCCTTTGGGGTCGCCTTTTTTTTCAGTAGTCGCGTTCGAAAAAGATACCCAAGCCCGTCTCACCCCGGCCATCCACCGTGCCGCGCACCGTGAAGCTGTCGGTGACGTCGAGGTTCAAGTTCACCTCGGTGTCACCTTCGGTATTGACGGTGAAATCGGTGTAGAGATTGTCGCTTAGATATGCGCCCGCACCAAGGCTGCCCCCACCGCCCTCAGTCGCGCCAAGGTCGATAGTGTCCAGGCCCGTGGCCTCGCGCACCCCTTTGGTAGTATCCCCGCCGGCGCCGCTGAGTTGGGCCAATGAGGCCGCCATCTGCGCAATGACAAACGGTGACAGTTCTGAGAACCGGTTGCCGAACAAGAGCATTGCTAGCGCTTCCTCGGTCGGGCGTTCAGGATCTGAGAATACGTCGACCTCGGGTGAGTCCAGCGGCCCGGCGATCTCGATCGTTGCGGTGCCGTCCGAGGTGCTGGAGGACGATTCAAACTCGATATATGGCGTCAGGTCACCCTGCAGGGTGACCACACCCTTAGTCAGCGCAAGGCGGCGACCAAGGATATCGATATTACCGCGGATAAGCTCAATCTGGCCTGACGGCACAACAGAAGTTGTAGTTCCACCAATCTGTATGCGACCGCCCAGTTCCGCGTTCACGCCGCGTCCTCGGACAAAGACTGCCTTGGGTGCAAGCAATCCGATGTCGAGCGACATGCGCGAGTTGCTTTTAGTCTCATCCTCGGTTTCCACCAGATTGGCGCGTTCCCGCGTTACGAAACCGGCACGGCTTTCGTTCAGGTGTTGGATCGTCGGAATTGGTGCTGCGCCGACTGCTCCTGCGGCGGCTGCAAGATTGATGTTGGTTTCGCCAAAGTTGATCTGCCCGGCCAGCGAACTGTTCCCGGCCAATGCCCCGGTCAGGGCGATCTGACCGTTCAATGTGGTTTCATAGAGCAGCTTGTCTGTCAGCACGAGATTGTTGAGCGCTGTGGTTATCTGGGCGTTGAAGGGTGGCGTCAGATCAATCGGGCCGTTGACGGTAAACCCTCCGCCCGCTCGTAACCCACCCTGCAGTGCAATCGTGGCGCGGCTTTGCGCGATGTTTACGGAACCCCCGATGCCAGTGATTGTCTGTCCCACATCGGGCAAGGCCATCGACGCGCCGGATGTTGAAATCGTTCCGCTAAGCGCATCCAGCGCAGGTGCCCCTTTCAGGGCCAGATCGAACCGGGCAGTACCGGCCAGATTGTTGGGAGAGATAAATGCATTGGCGATACCGATGTTGACACCGCCCTGCATCTTCAGGTCCGCTTCGCCGCTGGTTTCGTTAAAGGTCCCGGCAACAGTTGTACTGATATCGGCGGGGCCATTAGCCTTTGCGTCGATGGTCCACATCCCGGCGTCGCGGCGGGCGGCACCACTGGCGGCGACGGTTCCGGGGAAATCGGGCACAAAACGTTCGACCCGATTCAGGCGGGCGTCAAAGTTTAGATCCGCGGTGCCACCGGTTTCTACAGTTCCGGTTAAATTGGCGTACGAGCTATCTGGTCCCTGCAGGCGCGCATTGCCTTCCAAACCGGACCCTGTAGGGGCGACGTTGCCATCCAGCGTGAGCGGCCCGGACAATGTCGAAGATAGACGGCCGATGTCGTCCAGCATGGCCGAGAAATCGAGGCCACCGGCCTCCCGATCCAATCGGCCCGATGCATCTGCGGTCAGCGCGGTTCCGTTCAGACTGAAAGTGCGGATGTTCAGCCCCTGATCATCGTTGGCGGCATCCACGTTCAGCGTGGTTCGTCCCTGTACCAACGCATCTACGGCTTGGATACCCGTGGCAAGGTCGTCTGCGCTCAGGTTGCCTTTGATATCAAAGGCCTTGCTGCTTTGCGCGGCCCGACCGGTGACGTCGGCATCAATCGACCCGGCCAGATCAAGCCCGGCGAGGCCGGAGAACAAAGACAGGTCGGGGGCGTTCAGCTTGGCGCTTCCATCCACCGCGATGTTCCCGGTGGGGTCATCGATGGTTGCGCCCACCTCGGCAGTAAGAGCAGCACTTTTGACCGTGGCGTTTCGAATAACGATTTGGTTGCCCGAATGCGCACCGTCCAGATTGATTGATGTCCGGCCTTTCAACAGCGGGTCGAACTCGCTCATCCCGGTTTCGATATTTGTTCCGATCACGCTGGCTTGGCCGTCGAATTCCAACGTCTGTACGGTGCCTTTGCCATCCAGCCGGGCCTGTAATGCGCCCGCCAGATCACGCTGTGCGATGCCTGAGAACACCGCCAGATTTGGGGCGTTCACGCTGGCCTGACCGTCAATCGTCAGATTGCCATTTGGCGTCGTGACCGTGCCGCTGGCCTGCGCTGTCAGAGCGTCGCCATTCACGGTGAAATAGCGAATTGTTACCCCATCGGTGTCGCGTTTGGCATCCAGAACGATTTCGGTTTCACCCGTGATCATTGGATCAATATCGTCACGCCCGGTCACCAGATCACGCCCATTCACCGTGACCTTGCCGTCAAAGCTGCGTTCCAGTGGCGAGCCCTTTCCAGCCACCTGGACCGAAGCCTCGCCACCAAGCTGAAGCTGTGCCAGGTCCGAGAACCGCGACAGGTCGGTCGCCTGCAGCAGTGCCGTGCCATCAACCTGCAACCCGGTCGCAAGCCCGCTGATCAACGCATCAGCGTCTAGAGTATAGTCGCTGCCGACCAGTTCGACCCCGGACAATTGCAATGTCTGGTCGCTGCCGTACTCGAACTGCCCATCCAGTGTGATCTGATTTCCGACGGCGGCATTCAGTGCGGCATCTGTCAGATCAATGCCAGCCAGCACAGCCTGCAGATCGCCATCGACCGACAGCCCGCTGGATTGATCTAGCGTGCCTTGCCCGCTGATCCGTGCATGATCGAGGTTCAGGTTGGGGGTTTCAATCTTGTTGGTCGTCAGGCTCAGGTCCCAGAGATTGCCATTCTCGGTATTGTACAAGGCCGAAATCTGAGCCGCGCCGATTGACGTATCGCCGCCGCTGACGGGCAGAACGACCTTGTCACCTTCCGGCGGCGTGATACGACCTTGCAGGGCGACCAGTTTCAGAACACCACCCGAAGCAAGGCTGAGTTCGCTTTTGAGGTCCAGCGCTTCCGAGGTAATCTCGATATCCGATATATCCAGCGCCCCGTCAGAATGGGTGCGCCCATCTACAAACAGCCGTGTGTCGGTACCGAAGAACGTGTCCATCTCTTCGGCCAGAAACGGCGTCAGGTCGCCTCCGACATCGGCAGTAAACGCGATTCCATCGGAAGCGTTGCCACTCTCTTCGGCGGTGCGCAGTCGTACCTGACCGGAGACGCGAAGCTGCTGATCGCTGCTTAGACCGATATCAGCATTAAAATCCGTTATCGGCCCCGAGCCTTTTGCAGTCAACTCAAGTGGCGGGGCATCGGGGATGGACAGGGCCGTTGCGATCAGACCGCCTGATGCTTCGGCTACGGTCAAGTCCAGATCGATCTGGCGGCTGTCGTTCTGAAAGCCTGCTTTCAGATCAATCGTGTCCCCGGCGCGGTCCAGTCGGTCGATATCCAGCGTAGTATCCAGTGTTCCATCAGCCAGCGATAGGTTGCCGTTCACGGCAAGCTTGGCAGCGACGCCGATCAGCGGCTCACCTAAAGAAAGGTCATCGACACGCAGCTCTCCGATTTCGATCGAAACCGGAAGCTCAGGTAGTTGGAAGGGTTGGGTTTCGGCTGAAGGGGGCGGTGCGTCCTTTGTTGTTGTACCGGGTGCGCGGGCGATATCGATTTCCTGCGCCGATAGTGTGTTGACCGAGAACCGACCGCGCAGCAGTGCCAATCGGTTCCAGTCCAATTCAGCGTTTTTAATGGTGAGCCAGACGCCGTCGTCATCGGCGACCGTGATTTCCTGAATCGTCGCACGCGAACTTAAGGCACCTTCAAGGCCGACCACCCGCACATTCTGATCATCACCGGACAGGGTATCTTGCAGAAACTGCTCGATCATGCTGCCGCCCTCGTCCTGAGCGGTCGCCGCGATGGGAACGGTGATCGCTGCTGAACTTAGCAACAGGGGATATACAACGCGACGCATCAAAAGGCCTGCCCGATCCCGAGGTAGAATTGCAGCCCGTCACCCGTATCGCCCTGAACCGGCACCGCAAGGTCAAAGCGCAAGGGCCCGAAGCCGCCCAGATCATAACGGATTCCAAGGCCCGCGCCAGAATGCTCTTCCGCGCCGCTGCCGATGAATGAGGACGTGTCGACCACACCGTAGTCATAAAACCCAACCAACGAGATTGCGTCAGTGACTTTGCCTCGGACCTCGGCTGAGAGCCCCAGAAAGGATTTGCCACCGGCGACACCATCTCCGACGGGGATACCTAGGCTTTCAAATGGCTGACCCCGTACTGTACCGGCACCACCCGAGAAGAACAGGAAATCTGGAGTCACACCATCTGCCGGAGGTCCGAGGACCGATCCCAACTGCACCCGGCCTGCCAACACCAGCCGACCGGCGGTGCCCAGATCGTTATAGGCGCGACCGTCAAAGAACATTCTCAGGCCGGTATCCGACCCGGAGAACCCGACAAAGGGCATGACTTGCGAGTCTAGATAATAACCGCGCGTCGCGCTGACCTTGCTGTCGCGTTCATCCCATTCTGACCGGAACGGAAGAATGAAGTATCGAAACTTGCGCCCATCGCCATAGGCGTCATCTGCGTCCGACCATTGGAAACCTGCCGAGGCTTCGGCGTAGAGGCGGTCAGAGAATGTGCGGCGTGCACCATAGGCAAGCGAGGCGACGGTGACGTTGTAGTTTTCGGTATTGCGCCGCTCCAACAGCGCGCTCCAGAATGTATTGTCGTCAGGGCCCAGACGATCAGGTTGATCCAGCCGCAGACCAATGCGTCCATCGATATCCTCGGCACCGCCGATATTGCGGATTGCCGCCTCGAACCGCAGCCTTTCGGCTCGCCGGAAAACGTTTCGATGGGTCCACGTAGCTGTAAGATCAACCCCGTCGCGCGAGGCAATCTCGGCCCCAAAGGTCAGGCGGCGCGGTGGCAGGTCTTCAAACGTCGCGTCGAAATCAAGCGTGCCATCCGGGTTGGGTTCTTCATGTTCCTTGAGCGAAACCGTAGCGAATGTGCCGGTGCGCCGCAGGCGGGTGCCAACCTTTTGGACCTGTTCAGGCGAATAAACCTCACCCGAGGGGAAGCCCGCGATTTTCTCGATCGATCGATGGCGGACATTTGTATCGCCCTGAATGATCATTTTACCGAACCGCAGCCTTGGCCCCAGAGCCAGATCAATTGTCGCGTCCAGCCGTGCCTGCGCATGGCGCGCTATTACTTTCTGATCTTCCACTTCCGCCTTGGCATGGCCTGTATCGCGCCAGCCCTGCACCCCGGCCGAAGCCGCCTGTTGGATCGCTCCGGTGGTCGCGGTCTTACCCGTGGCGAACTCTTCGGGCAGTTCCGTGCCCGGTGCCAGCGGTTGCACGACAGCCGTTCCGAACTTGAACTTCCGTCCCGGTGTGACAAGGATAGTCGCCCGTTTGAATTGGGCTGGAACGTTCAGCGAATTGATTTTGGCGGCTTCCTGCCCGTCAAGCTTGATGCTGACGACGGGGCTGAAATAGCCTTCGTCGTACATGATCTGAACGATGGTGCGGTAGTCGGACAAAGCTGCCGACAGTATTTCCAACGACGTATCAAGACCACGCGACTCCGAGGTGAAGATGGATGAAGTCTCTTCCAAGCGGTCGACCAGATCTTCAGATGCACCAGGGGCGGATAGGGTCGTTTCTAGCGCGGTAGCAAGATTGGGGGACAAGGCCACAAACGCACCAAAAAGCCAGCCTCTCAGATCGCTGCGCGGTCTGCTCCCTGTCATTGTATGGCTCCAACTGCCCCAAGTCGAAATCGCTATGGCCGCGAAACAAAACGAATGCGGCGTGTTGAATTCATTTAGAGCATCTGACGGCGCTTAGGGGAAGAACTAAACAAAGTTCAGGTGTTTTTATTGGCAAACTCGTGTGCCAATCCGCTACAGACCGGCATTTCGGAACCAGCGAACAATCGCATCCCGGTCTTCAGGTTCCATATAGGTCACGTTCGCGGGAGGCATGGCATGTGTGACGCCGGATTGCAGATAAATCTGCTGCGCGTTCTGAGCAATGTCAGCTTTTGTTTCCAGCAGGACACCTTTGGGTGCCCACAGGATGCCTTCCCAGACAGGCTCGCGCGCGTGGCACATAGAACAGCGACCCAGAACTATGTCCTGTGCTTCTTCAAAGCCATCCGCTGATGCGAATTTCTGTTCGTAGGGCGTTAGTTGCCGTGCTTCGGCCTCTTCCAACGGGTCGTTCATCGAAGCAGTCGACAACCACATGATGGTCATGAACAGCAAAGCCGTTACCAACCAGGTCCAGGTTGGGTTTCCAGCGCGCGCATGGCGGGTGTTGAAATAGTGCCGGATCGTGACACCCATCAGGAAGACCAGCGCGGCGATGATCCAATTGTACTCGGTCGCAAAAGCCAGCGGATAGTGGTTCGACAACATCAGAAACACGACCGGCAATGTCAGATAGTTGTTGTGGGTCGAACGCAGCTTGGCGATCTTGCCGAATTTCGGATCAGGTGTGCGCCCGTTCTTTAGATCGTCCACCACAATGCGCTGGTTTGGCATGATGATGAAAAACACATTTGCGGTCATGATTGTGGCCGTGAAGGCCCCCAGATGCAGCATCATCGCGCGACCGGTGAATATCTGGTTATAACCCCAGCCCATAATCACCAGCAGCACGAACAGAAGAACCATCAGCAATGTCGGACGCTCGCCCAATCCCGACTTGCAAAGAAAATCGTAGACCAGCCAACCGACAGTCAGCGAGGCAGCCGAGATCAATATGCCTTGCCATAGCGCCAGATCCGCCTTTTGGGCATCGATCAGATAGAGCTCTCCGCCTACCCAGTAGACGATCATCAGTAGCGCGGCACCGCTGAGCCATGTGGCGTAGCTTTCCCATTTAAACCAGGTCAGGTGGTCGGGCATACGCTCCGGAGCGACGAGATATTTCTGGATGTGATAGAATCCTCCGCCATGGACTTGCCATTCCTCGCCGTCCGCCGGTCCGGGGATATCGCGGTTCAAACCAAGATCCAGCGCGATGAAGTAGAAGGATGATCCGATCCAGGCAATCGCGGTGATAACGTGCAACCAGCGCACGCCAAAACCAATCCAATCCCAGAAAACGGCGAAGTCGTACATGCTTATGTCTCCGATTGCGTTGCGCCACACTAGGCAAACGGGCTTTTCTTCGGTATTCCCGTATATTGTCAAACTGTATCAAAAAAAACGATAAGATGTCCTATCTCGACAACATTCGAACCTTTGTCCGGGTCTATGACTTGGGCAGCATGTCAGCCGCCGGGCGGGATATGAGAATTTCACCTGCGGTGACGTCGGCGCGAATTTCGCAGTTGGAGGATCATCTGGGAGTGCGTCTGTTTCAGCGCACAACTCGGAACCTGACACCAACGGAGCAGGGGCGGGCGTTCTACCCCGGCGCGGTTGCGGTTCTGGATGCAGTTGATGAGGCAGAGGCCCAGGTCACGCATCTGACCGAAGCCCCCCGCGGGTCTCTGTTTGTTGCTGCGCCCTTGGGTGTCGGGCGCCGGTTATTGGCGCCTCATGTGCCTGATTTTCTGTCAGAATACCCTGAGATTGATGTGCGTCTAAGACTGACAGACCGCTCGGTTGATCTGACCACCGAAGGCTTGGATCTGGCTTTTTTCATCGGTCAACCCGAAGACAGCACATTGCGCATTCGCAAGATTGCGGATTGTCAGCGTGTGCTATGCGCGGCCCCTGATTACGTGAGCCGATGTGGGATGCCCGAAGCTGGATCCGATCTGATTTCAGGCAAGCATGAATGCTTGAACCTGCGCTTCCCCGGCGCGGCAGAGTTTCAGTGGATGCTGGAAACACCCGATGGCCCGAAACGATTTGCTGTCTCGGGCAGGTATGAATGTGACGATGGTGATGTTTTGACCGATTGGGCGCTGTCTGGGCAAGGTATTGCCATGAAACCCGTTTTTGAGGTGTCAGAGCATTTGAAGGCGGGGAGGCTGATCCCGGTGGCGATGAAGACGCCTCCGGTTCCCGTGCAAATGGCCTGCCTTTATACGCATCGTCGCCATCAGGACCCGAAGGCGCGGCTGTTTATGGATTTCATGATTGACCGGATCGGCAAAGTGGTTCGAAGCGCCGAAGTCTAGGGCTAGCTGCCCCGGTAAGTCGAATAGCCGTAGGGGGACAACAGCAGCGGAACGTGGTAGTGCGCGTCCGCATCGGACATGCCAAAGCGGATCGGCACCTGATCCAGAAACAGAGGATCATCGCCATCCTGACCCGTCGCGCGCAGGTAATCTCCGGCGAAGAATATCAGCTCATAAGTGCCGGTATTAAAGTCGTCCTGCGGTAAGATCGGGCTATTGGTTCGGCCATCCGCGTTGGTTTCCATCTCGACCAGTTTACGGTGCGAGTTCCCTGACACTTTGTAGAGCGCGATTTTCAACCCCTCAGCGGGGCAGCCGCGCGCCGTGTCGAGAACGTGGGTTGTCAGATAGCCAGCCAAGGGTCTCTCCTATGTGTTTCTTTTGGTGTGCCACAGTCTGGGCCAAACCGCAAAATGGTTGAAATGCCGAAAGAACTGGAAACAGTGTTCGGATTGATTTGATAATCAATGGACCGTTTCTGCGGTAAAGCTGTCAAAACACCTAATCGGACTGGAAGACCCTATGCAGCCGCCTCGTTACCCCCGCGATATGATCGGATACGGAGCCAACCCACCTGACGCCGCATGGCCCGGCGGTGCAAAACTGGCTGTGCAGATTGTGTTGAACTACGAAGAAGGTGGCGAAAACTGTGTTCTGCACGGGGACGCTGCGTCCGAGGCGTTCTTGTCCGAGATCGTTGGGGCGGCGCAGTGGCCGGGCCAGCGTCATTGGAACATGGAATCGATCTATGAATACGGCTCGCGGTCGGGGTTCTGGCGCCTGCATCGCTTGATGAAAGACCTACCGATCACCGTTTATGGTGTGGCTACCGCGTTAGCGCGTTCGCCGGATCAGGTTGCGGCGATGAAATCGGCAGGGTGGGAGATTGCCAGCCATGGCCTGAAATGGGTCGAGCACAAGGATATGCCCGAGGCGGAAGAACGGGCCCAGATCGCCGAAGCGATCCGTCTGCATGCCGAAGTTGTAGGGGATCGCCCGCGCGGCTGGTACACTGGGCGCTGTTCGGACAACACCGTGCGTCTGGTCGCCGAGGAAGGTGGCTTTGCTTATGTTGCCGATACCTATGCAGACGATCTACCCTACTGGATGCAAACCGGTGGTCGGGATCAGTTGATTGTTCCCTACACGCTGGATTGCAACGACATGCGCTTTGCGACGCCACAGGGGTTCAACGCCGGGGATCAGTTCTATTCATATCTGAAAGACAGTTTCGACGTGCTTTATGCGGAAGGCGAAGCTGGCGCTCCCAAGATGCTGTCGATCGGCTTGCACTGTCGCCTGATCGGGAGACCGGGTCGTGTTATGGCACTGAAACGATTTCTGGATTACGCGCGCGGGTTCTCGGACGTGTGGTTCGCGACGCGATTGCAGATTGCCGAGCATTGGGCCGAAAAGCACCCGGCGGCTGAGCGTCCACAACCCTCGCAAATGGGCCGCGAAGAATTCGTCTCTGCGTATGGAGGTATCTTCGAGCATTCCGCTTGGATCGCCGAGCGCGCCTATGATCTGGAATTGGGCGCGGCGCATGACACGGCAGGCGGATTACACAATGCTTTGACCCGCATGTTCCGGTCCGCCTCAACCGAGGAACGGTTGGGCGTTTTGACGGCCCACCCTGATCTGGCAGGCAAACTGGCGCAGGCTAAGCGGCTGACACAGGAAAGCACGTCCGAGCAAGCCTCGGCAGGGCTTGATGCGCTGACGGATGAGGAACGCGCCACCTTCACCGAACTGAACCAGCGCTATACGGAAAAATTCGGCTTTCCGTTCATCGTTGCCGTACGGGACCACAACAAGGCTTCGATCCTAAACGCATTCGAACGGCGCATCGAACAGGATCGCGAAACCGAGTTCGCCGAGGCCTGCCGACAGGTCGAGCGGATTGCCGAGTTCCGTCTTCGCGATGTGCTGCCCTCATGACACGGATTGTCGCTGAACCGATCTCGGCCGAAGCTTTCGCACCGTTTGGTGATCTGATTGATGTGTCAGGTGAGGCCGACAAGATCATCAACCAGGGCCAGTGCGGGCGGTATCATGATCGGGCAAGGCTGGATTTCGGTGATGCCCAAGCGGGCATCAGCCTGTTCAATGCAAACCCACGCGAACTGCCTTATCAGCTAGCGATGGTTGAGCGTCATCCCGACGGCAGCCAGGCGTTCATTCCGATGACTCACCAGCCCTTTCTCGTGATCGTCGCCCCGGATGAGGAGGGGCAACCGGGTCGTCCTCGCTCGTTCATTACACAGCCAGGACAGGCGGTGAACTATCACCGGGGAACATGGCACGGAGTCCTGACACCCTTGCATGGACCCGGTCTGTTCGCAGTCGTTGATCGGATCGGGGAAGGCCCGAACTTGGAGGAATACTGGTTCAGCACACCATACGAGGTGGTCAACCGCTGAAACCAGAACCGAAGCCGCCAGAGAAGCGGTAAGAACCCCATTGGATCTTAGGGAGGACAATGAGATCATGGCTGAAACTTCGATAGGGACGCCCGAACAGCTTCGGGACCCGAACTTCACACCCGCCTTGCACAAGGCGATACCGCTGGGCATTCAGCACGTTTTGGCGATGTTCGTCTCGAACGTGACACCGGCCATCATCGTGGCGGGTGCTGCCGGGTTTGGATTTGGGTCGAACTCCCCGGATTTTCCCGAACTGCTGTACCTGATCCAGATGTCGATGCTGTTTGCAGGGCTGGCGACACTGCTGCAGACTATCACGATTGGCCCGGTTGGAGCGGCTCTGCCGATTGTACAGGGAACGAGCTTTGCGTTTTTGCCCATCATGATCCCTCTGGTCGCCGGAAAAGGCGTGGATGCCTTAGGGGCGCTGTTTTGCGGTGTCCTGGTTGGCGGCTTGTTTCATGCCTTTCTTGGCCTCTTCATAGGCAAGATACGGTTTGCGCTTCCGCCGCTGGTCACCGGACTTGTCGTAACAATGATCGGTTTGGCGCTGGTCAAGGTCGGCATACAATACGCCGCTGGTGGTGTGCCTGCGATTGGAACTCCTGAGTATGGATCGCTGCTCAACTGGTCGGCTGCACTGGTTGTGGTTGTTGTGACGCTTGGCCTCAAGTTCTTTGCGCGCGGCATGCTGTCGGTGTCTGCCGTACTGGTCGGATTGGCGGTTGGTTACGTCTATGCTCTGATGGTCGGGATGGTGACGTTCGAGGCCATTGGCACAAGTTGGTCACGCGCCTCAGCTTTTGCTCTGCCCGTACCATTCAAATATGGGTTTGAGTTCTCTCTAGCCGCCGTGATCGGCTTTTGTCTCATGTCTTTCGTCTCGGCCATCGAGACCGTCGGTGACGTATCGGGAATCACCAAAGGTGGTGCAGGTCGCGAAGCAACCGACAAGGAAATCGCGGGCGCGACTTATGCAGATGGTTTCGGAACAGCGATTGCCGGTATGTTTGGCGGGTTTCCCAATACGTCCTTCAGCCAGAATGTCGGTTTGATTGCGATGACGGGCGTCATGAGCCGCCATGTCGTGACCTGTGGAGCTATCTTCCTGATCCTGTGTGGCCTTGTGCCAAAAGTCGGGGCAATTATCCGCACCGTGCCTATCGAAGTGCTGGGCGGTGGTGTGATCGTCATGTTCGGCATGGTGGTCGCGGCAGGTATCTCGATGCTGTCAGACGTGGATTGGAACCGTCGCAACATGGTGATCTTTGCGATTTCGCTGTCGATCGGTCTTGGGTTGCAGCTGGAACCCGGCGCGGTTCAGCACCTACCTGATACACTTCGTATCCTGATGACCAGCGGCCTGCTGCCCGCAGCGCTGATCGCCATTGTACTGAATTTGGTCCTGCCAGAAGAATTGGCCGAAGAATCGACTGAAGAGGTTTCAGGGGGTATGGCCGGTCACGGGGCGGGTAGCCTACCTCACGATTGAAGTCTTGAAGTAATCCGCAGCGTGCTTCAGCGCTGCGGATTACCCGGCGTTTGCCATCAGGCGCGCGACATCCAGCATGCGGGCTGAAAACCCCCATTCATTGTCGTACCAGCCAAAGACCCTGATCTGCCTCTCTCCAATCATGCGCGTCTCGGGCCCCGCCACTACCAGTGACTCAGGGCGGGACCGCAAATCAGATGACACCAAGGGCAAATCAGTCCAGCCCAGCACGTCAGAAGCTGCGACCGCGTCGCGAAACGCTTGTTCGAATTGATCTGCGCTCATGCCACGTTCTAGCGTGGCGACAAGATCAACGGCAGATACGCTGGCCGTCGGAACACGCACCGCGGCCCCCGACATACGACCGGCCAGGTCTGGCAAGACGATATCAATCAAATGCGTCGCGCTCGAGGTCGTGGGCACCATCGACAATGCCCCGGCGCGCGATCGGGCCAAATCCCCGCGTGGCGCATCGACCATCGGCTGGCTGTTTGTATAGCAGTGGATGGTGGTCATGTGCCCGGACACAAGCCCGCCGATTTCATCAATCAGCTTGACGAGCGGTGCCAGACCATTGGTGGTGCAGGATGCATTTGAAACGATCCGTGCGCTGCCCAATTGATCTTCGTTTGCCCCCAGTACCAGTGTGACTTCGGCAGCGGGTGAAGGGCCGGAAATCAACACTTTATCCGCCCCAGCAGTCAAGCCCCGGCTGGCCACGTCGGATGTTCGCGCGATGCCGGTGCAATCGAGCATGACATCGACGCCGGACAGATCGACCTGTGCCAAATCGGCGCTGTGAGACATCAGAATAACGCGGCCATCGATATTCAGTGCTTCACCTTCGGTCGTGACCGAACCCTGATAGGGGCCAAACGTGCTGTCATATTTGAACAGGTATGCGTATGTTTCCAGCGGTGCGATATCGTTGATCAGCACCAGTTCTACATCCGAATGCTGCGGCAGGCTTAAGACCTGACGCAGAATGGTGCGGCCGATACGACCGAATCCGTTGATCGCGAGTTTCATGCGCAAGCTATGGCAGGCAGATCAGGCGATCTCAATCAAAGTATTGTACCAATTTCAGTTGCAGCTGACCTGCGAAAAGAACTGGCCCGAAATGTTCTGGTACATGCTGGAATAGATCGCCTTGCAGCCGGTCGCCTTCTGTATCGCGGCCATTGCCTGGATGGTGCGAAGACGTGGCGGCGGGCCAAAGGGGTTCAGATTGTTATTATCCCGCGTCGCCCGATAAACCACAGGCGCGTCCGAGACCTGCGTCACCGCCCATGTGCGGCTCATGACGAAAACGGATTTGGTTTCTTCCTTGGCTGCGACCGGGGCGGCGTTGAACGCCGAAAGGCCAAGGGTGGCAACCAGTGCAATCATCGTACCGCGCAGTAACATCGAACAATCTCCAGTGCTGAAAACTCATTTGATTTCATCAGATTCCAGCGATTCTGTGAACCCCTTTACCAGAACTTGATCCGGTAAAGCCCTGATCGTCAGCTACCTAGACGGTACAGACAACGGCATGTGCCTATTCACATCCTTGTACAACAGATAGCGAAACCGTCCCGGTCCGCCTGCGTAACAGGCCTGTGGGCAGAAAGCGCGCAGCCACATGTAGTCACCGGCCTCGACCTCGACCCAATCCTGATTGAGCCGGTAAACAGCCTTGCCTTCAAGCACATAAAGGCCGTGTTCCATCACATGGGTTTCGGCAAAGGGAATCACGCCACCGGGTTCGAAATTGACGATGTTGACATGCATATCGTGACGCAGGTCCTGCGGATCGGTGAAGCGGGTGGTAGACCAGCGGCCTTCGGTGCCAGGCATTTCGTTGGGTACCACGTCGCGTTCATTGGTGATGATCGGGTCAGGGGCGGGCAGGCCGGGCACTGCATCATAAGCCTTGCGCACCCAATGGAACCGGGCAACTGAATCGCCATGGTTGTGCAGCGTCCAGTCGCTGCCCGGGGGGATATAGGCATATCCACCGATCTCAAGAACATGATCCGCTTCGTTCAGGGTCAGCGTGACGCTGCCCTCGACCACGAAGATCACCCCTTGCGCATTTGGATCGGTTTCGGGCGTATCGCTGCCACCGCCGGGCTGCACCTCCATTATGTATTGCGAGAATGTCTCGGCAAAACCACTCAGAGGCCGGGATAAGACCCAAAGACGTGTATTCTCCCAGAAAGGCAGAAAGCTGGTAACGATGTCGCGCATCGTGCCTTTGGGGATTACCGCATAGGCATCGGTGAACATGGCACGGTCGGTCAACAGTTGCTCTTGCCCCGGATGTCCGCCTGTCGGTGCATAATAGTTAGGATGTGTCATCAAATGCCTCTGCTTCGTCTGGGGACAATATGAGGCGATCTCACGGGCGGACCTAGCGCCCGCCTTGCGAAAGGTTTGTTCGGGATAATTTGAAGGTGGCCAAGTGGGGCTTGGCCGCACACGCATAGAGGTATATCTATGGACGTGAAAGTCATTCAAATCGGCGAGGCCCTTTGATGAAAGCCTTTGTTTACACAGCGCTGGTTGCTGCACTTTTTCTGGGGGTGGGTGGAATAGCACAGGCTAAACCACTTTCCCGAATCATCGCGGAAATGGGGTTGAGCCCCGCTGACTTTGAGGTGTTGAACGACACCTCAAACGCGTTGCTGTCGACGGGCACTCCATCCGTGGGGCAGGAGAGGGCTTGGCTCAATCAGGACACCGGCTCGAAGGGGACAATCCGCGTGCAAAGCGTTCAGGGCAATTGTGTGATACTTCAGCACTTTGTGCAGCCTGAAGGTGCTGCACAGGCCCGCGATATCAGAACGCGCCGCTGCAAGACCGCTGATGGGAACTGGATCCTGACACCTTAAAGGTCGGTGCCCTGGCCAGCACCCGAACTAGCACAGCTGCACCCTTGTGATTTGCTCCAGCTAATTTGACCGCAGGCCCCCTGCTGGGCATCGCATTGATGCTGGACCGGGCTCAATTTGCGTGAATGACGTTCCGTCACTTAGCTGGACACGCTCATGGCCACTAAGCCATCCTCGGACCAAAGCCAAAGACCCGCATTGCGCCACAGGGAAGGAATAGACATGACCATGACTTTCGGATTGCGTGAGGAAAACCGCGCCCTGTTACAGCGGGTGAGAGATATGATTCACGACGAGGTCATGCCGCTTGAAGATGAGTATCAGGCAGAAATCAATAAAGGCGATCGTTGGAAATATACCGAGCGACAGGCCGAGATTCTCGAGGGGCTGAAAGCCAAGGCCAAGGCGGCGGGGCTTTGGAACTTCTGGCTGACAGACAGCGACAAAGGTTTTGGCCTCAGTACAGTTGAATACGCCTATTTCGCCGAGGAGATGGGCAAGACGCCCTTGGGGGCCGAAGTTTTCAACTGCTCCGCGCCCGATACAGGGAATATGGAGGTGTTTGAACGCTACGGGTCAGACGCGATGAAAGAGCAGTGGCTGAAGCCTTTGCTCGACGGGCAGATTCGCTCGGCCTATCTGATGACCGAGCCCGATGTGGCCTCATCAGATGCCACCAACATTTCGATGTCCTGCGTGCGGGACGGGGCCGACTATGTTCTGAACGGCGAAAAATGGTGGTCGTCTGGGGCGGGCGATCCGCGTTGCAAGGTCTATATCGTGATGGTCAAAACCGGCGGGGACGATCTGCCAAAGCACCAGCGCCAGTCGATGATCGTGGTCCCAGCAGACGCGCCGGGTATTGAGGTATTGCGCCCGATGGAGGTCTATGGCCACGACGATGCGCCCCATGGTCACATGCACATCCGTTTCACAGAAGTTCGGGTCCCGGCCGAAAACATTCTACTGGGTGAAGGGCGCGGGTTCGAGATCGCGCAGGGGCGCTTGGGGCCGGGCCGTATTCACCATTGCATGCGCGCGATTGGTCAGGCCGAGTCTGCGCTGGAGCAGATGTGCAAGCGTTCACTACAGCGCCAGGCGTTTGGGAAGAAACTGGCGCAGCTGGGGGCAAACTACGACATCATCGCCGAATGTCGGATGGAGATCGAAATGGCCCGTTTGCTGTGCCTCAAGGCCGCCTGGTACATGGATCAGGGCGATGCACGGGCGGCGGCCCCATGGATCAGCCAGATCAAGGTCGTTGCCCCCAAGGTCGCGCTGAAGGTAATCGATGAGGCCGTGCAAATGTTCGGCGCACAGGGGATCAGTCAGGATACGCCCTTGGCAAATGCATGGACCCATGTGCGCACCCTGCGTCTGGCGGATGGGCCGGACGCAGTGCATCGCCGTCAGGTCGCTCGCGTCGAGTTGAAGAAATACACGCAGGAAAAAGTCTGAGGCGACAGAACCACAATGACATCGGATGTGTTGGGGCAGGCGTATTTCCACCAAAATGCGCAGGGTGTGTTTGTCGGAAATGACCCCGCGCGCGGACCTTGGTCGGCCGATCATTGCCATGCTGGGCCAGTCAGCGGATTGATCGTGCGGGCGGCAGAAACCGAAGTCGGCCCTGAGAAGATGTTGACCCGGTTGACCGTCGATCTGCTGCGTCCATTGCCTCTGGCTGGTTTGCGAGTCGCGGCAGAGACGACACGCCATACCAAGACGCTGGCGACCACACGGGTCACCGTACATGATCTGGACGACACGCTTTGCGCCACCGCCACAACCATGCATATGGTGCGCAAAGACCTTGGGGCCGTGCCTAATGTCAAACTGCCCGCGCCCAGGGTCGAAGATATGGTCGATGGCCCGTTCCCGATCGGTGAGATGCGCCATCAGTTGCCCGGTTTTGCCCATCACTCCCAGATCGGCTATCCCGCTGATGGCAACCAAGGGGCAGGTCCGAAAACCGTCTGGATGCGCACACCTGCCTTGCTGGAAGGAGAGGACCCATCGCCGATCCAAGCGCTCTGCCCGCTTGCAGATTGCGGCAATGGCATATCGTGGAACGCGCCCACATCTGAGATGGGTTTCATGAATACCGACCTGACTGTGCAAGTCCACCGCGAGCCTGTCTCGGACTGGCTGGCCTCTGACTCGATCTCGCACTGGCAACCCTCGGGGATCGGTATGTCGCAGTCAGTTCTTTTTGATACACAGGGGCCAGTTGGGACGGCTTTGCAGACATTGGTCTTGTTCCCGCCGGAGTAAATGGCGGGATTCTGCAGCCTGGAGTTTAGTCGGATTGCCGATACCCGCTGCGCATTCTATCTTTGCAACATGCGCTGGCTTGCCTTCTCCTTGACCTGCCTTCTGCCGATACCGGCACTGGCCCATCCCCATGTTTTTATCGACACGGGGCTAGAATTCATGGTCGATGACGCAGGCAACCTGACCCATGTGCGTGTGACCTGGGCCTATGATGAGTTCTATTCATTGCTGGTTCTCGAAGACATGCGACTGGATCAGGATGCTGATGGCGTGCTGACCGAGGCCGAAGAGCAGTTTTTAAGCGGCTTCGACGCGCAGTGGGTCGAAGGTTACAATGGCGATCTGGTCATCCGCATGGGCGAAAATGTGATCCCGCTCTCTGGCCCGCTTGAGCCGCAGGCCACGACCGAGGATGCCCGCATCGTGACCACACATCTGCGCGCGATCGAAGGAGACCCCGTTCCCGCGGATGCGCTGTCGATCAAAGCGTTTGATGAGAGCTTTTATACCGCATACGAAGTGACCCGCCCGGTTCTGGTTTCAGGCCCCACGACTTGTAATATCGAACGCAACGATCCGGATATCGACAACGAACTGGCCCAGATGCAGACTTTTTTGCTGACGCTGGATGCCGAGTATGACCTTGAAGAAAATGATATCCCTCTGGTCGGTGAGAAATTCGCAACCGAGATTCGGCTTTCATGTCCAAATACCTGATCGTTCCCGTTGCCATCGCCTGCGGGGTGCTGCTGTGGTTCTGGGGCAGCGGTGGTTTTGACCATCTGGCCGCTTGGGCTGCCGGAGAGCAGCGCGAATTCCAGAACCAGATCGCCCGCGCCCTGCGCGCAGCACGCGCCGAGCAGCCCGAAGCTGTGGCAACGCTACTGACGGTCTGTTTTGCATATGGGTTTTTTCATGCCATCGGACCGGGCCATGGCAAGGTTCTGATCGGAGGATACGGGCTTGGCCGTCGTGTCGCGTTTTGGCGGTTGTCTGCAATCAGTGTCCTGTCGAGCCTAGGGCAAGCAGTGACGGCGGTTGTGCTGGTTTATGCCGGGGTATTGGTATTCCAGATGTCACGCGAGTCGCTTGTAGGCACGACCGAACAGGTCATGGCACCGATCAGCTACGGCGCAATTGCCGCTATAGGCCTGTGGCTGGTTTTTCGCGCCATCCGCAGTTTTGCGCGGCGTCACAAAAACCAGGCCTCTCAAACGCACGACCACCATCACCATGCGCATGATCACGACCACCATCATCACGACCACGAGGTTTGCGCTGACTGCGGCCACCGCCACGGCCCGACGGCCGAAGAAGTCGCTCAGGTCGGCAGCTTGCGCGAGGCGTTGATCCTGATCGCTGGTATAGCCGCACGCCCCTGTACCGGCGCGTTATTCGTGCTGATCCTGACATGGCAGATGGGTATCGCAATGGTCGGCATCGCGGGCGCATTCGCCATGGCTTTAGGCACCGCAACCGTCACCACTTTGGTCGGTTGGACATCCTTTGGGTTGCGCGGCGGGTTGCTGGCCTCAGCCTCGGCTACGCGCTTTGCATCGGTACTGGCCCCGACCATCGAACTGGTTGCGGGTCTTATCATCGCCGTGATTGCAAGCGGGCTGCTACTGCGGGCCTTGTAGACTTAGCCAAACACCGGTTCGGGATATCCTACCCGTGCCAGATACAATCCTTGCGGCGGGCATACCGGCCCACAGGCCGCTCGGTCAACCGCCTCAAGCGCATCGCGAACGTCCTCAGGCGTCCATGCCCCAGCCCCCACACGCTCCAACGTGCCAACAAAGCTACGTACCTGATTGTGCAGGAACGATCGGGCGCGAACATGGAAGTGGATTTCGGCCCCCGAGAAGCCCTGAACCTGTTCCAGCCGCAACTCATCCAGTGTTTTGACCGGGCTGGCGGCCTGACAGATGGATGAACGGAAGGTGGTGAAGTCATGTCGCCCGATCAGCATATCCGCCCCGGCCTGCATCGCTGCAACGTCCAGAGAATGATTGATCTGCCAGACCTGCCCCTTGTCGTGGGTTGCAGGTGCGCGACGCATCAGGATACGGAACAGATATTGCCGCTCAAGCGCCGAAAACCGCGCGTGCCAATCATCATCCACTCGTGCAGCTTGCACGATCGCGACAGGCTGCGGTTTGAGGTGATAATTCAACGCCTCGGACAGGCGGAATGGGTCCCATTCTTTGACCAGATCGCAATGCGCCACTTGTCCTAGCGCGTGAACCCCCGCGTCGGTACGACCGGCGGCGGCGATTGTGTGGTCTCCGGGTTCGATCCGCGAAAGCGCTAGTTCGATCGCGCCCTGAACCGAAGGCAGCTCCTTTTGCCGCTGCCATCCGGCAAACGGTTCCCCTTGGTATTCGACTTGCAGCGCGTATCTGGGCATGGGGCGCTGGTATCGCGCCTTGGTCGGACGGGCAAGGGGGCGAAAGCTCTGGCAAGTGCCGCAACCGCTACCTATCTTGGGCAAAACGATAATTGCGGGGCGACAGCTTGGTCATCTCATCTTTGGCAGACAGTCTGGTGCGCGGCGTCGAATCCGTGGGTGACCGTGTGTCTGAGACATTCTTCGAACCGGTCATCCGGCTGGGCGTCACGGGATTGGCGCGGTCGGGTAAGACGGTGTTCATCACATCTCTGGTCGCCAACCTGCTGGATCGGGGCCGCATGACCGGTCTTGTGGCGCAGCAAGAGGGGCGTGTCACCGCCAGTTATCTGCAGCCGCAACCCGACGACACCGTGCCCCGGTTCGATTTCGAATCCCATCTGTCCGCGTTGACCGGACCAGCGCCGCACTGGCCGGACAGCACGCGTGCTGTTTCCGAGTTACGCCTGTCCTTCAAAGTCCAGCCCGCAGGTCTGCTTTCGGGATTGCAGGGCCCTCGAACATTGCATCTGGATATTGTGGACTATCCGGGTGAGTGGCTGCTGGATCTGGCCCTACTGGACAAACCCTATGAAGATTGGTCGCGGGACACGCTGGAGCATATTTCGAAACGTCGACAAGCCGAGGCATTTCTGGCAAAGGTTCAGGCGACCGACCCAACCGCGCCACATGATGAGCCGCAGGCGCAGGACCTCGCCCGCAGCTTCACCGATTACCTTAAAGCCGCGCGTGATGCTGGTTTCTATGACTGCACTCCCGGTCGGTTCCTTCTGCCGGGCGATCTGGCTGGGTCTCCTGTGCTGACATTCGCGCCGCTCCCGGTGTCGGGGTCGTCAATTCGGCGTTCACTACACCGCGAGATGGAGCGGCGGTACGAGGCGTACAAATCGCGTGTGGTCAAACCTTTCTTTCGCGACCACTTTGCCCGGATCGACCGGCAGATCGTTCTGGTAGATGCGTTGGGGGCAATCCATAAAGGCCCGCAAGCGGTCGAGGATATGCGCCGCGCGATGGCCGATATCCTGTCGGCCTTCCGCCCCGGTCGCAACGCATGGCTCAACAGGCTGCTGCTTGGCAAGCGGGTCGAGCGTATCCTATTTGCGGCCACCAAAGCGGACCATCTGCACCATCTGCAGCACCCGCGCCTGACCGCGATCATTGAGGCCCTGACCCGTGAGGCCCGCGACCGCGCCAGCTTTGCCGGGGCTGAAACTGCGGCCTTATCGTTGGCTTCACTTCGGACAACGACGGAAGAGATGCGCAGCCATAACGGCGTAGAACTGCCATGTGTGCGCGGCACTCTGCTAGATAGCGGTAAGCAGGCGGCCTTTTACCCCGGTGATTTGCCAGAGGACCCTGCCCATCTGCTGGGCCCCGCGCGCAATGGGGCCGAGCGATGGCTGGGCGAGGACTATGGCAATATGGCCTTTGCACCCGCACATTTGACCCTGAATCCCGGTGACGGTCCGCCACATATTCGGCTGGACCGGGCTGCGCAGTTTCTGATCGGAGACCGGCTGTGAACGTGATCCTTCGCCCCGCTCGCAGTACCGATGCCGGAACCACAGGCGCTATTCTGCACGGGTTCGCCCGCGAAAACGACTGGATGCCTGAGCTGCATTCTGAGGCCGAGACCATTGCGTTTTGCGGCAGGATGATTGATCTCGGCTGGGTCACGGTGGCCGAAAAGCAAGGGCAGGTGGCCGGATTTCTGGCGTTGAATGGGGACGAAGTGCAGTCGCTCTATCTGGCGGCCTCGGCGCGCGGGCAGGGGATCGGGCAGCAATTGCTGGATCGCGCCAAAGCGCAGCGTCCCACGCTCAACTTGTATGCGTTTCAGGCCAATCCTTCCGCATGCCGGTTCTATGAGCGTAACGGCTTTGTTGAGGTTGCACGCGGCGATGGCTCCAAGAACGACGAAAACCTGCCCGACATCAAGTATGTCTGGACACGCGAGGAGAGGGGCGATGGCTAAGGGACCGGTTCTGATTGATCTGGAAGACGACGCCGAGGCAGTTGATGTCTCGACCGCGCCTCCTGTTCCGGACATCGCGCCCCCGCAGGGGCAGGCGATGCAGGCAGCGGTACGATTTGCAGCGCGGAAACCTTCGGTTTTAGCGCGTTGGTTCTGGGGGCTGACATTAGCCGTTGTGGGGGCGGTGGTCTCGGTCGCCGCATGGGATTTCGCCATCTCTCTGCTGGAACGCGCACCAATTCTGGGTTGGATCGTCACCGGTCTGATCGCTGCGCTTTTGCTGGTCGTCCTGATCATTGCACTGCGCGAGTTGGCCGCAATCAGCCGTCTGTCTCGCGTCGATGGGCTGCGGCGCGCGGCGGACACAGCTTTATCAGACGAGGACTTGCCGCAAGCCCGCGCTGTAACCACACGGCTGATTGCGTTCTATAAGGGACGCGATGAAACACGCTGGGGTCGCGACCGTTTGACCGAACGCATGGGAGAGCAATTCGATGCGGCAACCCTGCTGAGCTTGGCCGAAGACGAATTGCTGGCCCCGCTGGACGCTGCTGCCAGCCGCGAGGTCGAGGCCGCAGCCCGGCAGGTTGCCACCGTTACCGCTTTGGTTCCGCTCGCGCTGGCCGATGTCGCGACCGCGCTGGCAAGCTCATTGCGAATGATCCGACGTATTGCCGAAATCTATGGCGGTCGCGCAGGTTTCTTGGGCAGTTGGCGACTGACCCGCGCCGTATTCGTGCATTTGGTGGCAACGGGTGCAGTAGCGGTTGGGGATGATCTGCTGGAACCGATATTGGGCGGCTCAGTCCTCAGCAAACTGTCCCGCCGGTTCGGCGAGGGGCTGGTCAACGGCGCGCTCACCGCCCGTGTTGGTGTTGCCGCGATGGAGGTCTGCCGCCCGCTGCCTTTCTCGAAACGCCACCAGCCCTCGACCCGTGGCATGATCAAACGCGCGCTCAGCGGGTTGTTCTCCAGGACTTGATCTGGCGCAAGGCCGTGCCTGAACCTGTCCTGCATAAACAGGACGGAGCCAGCCATGACCGAACACGGCCACAGCCAGCAAGAGATTTTCGAACGGATCAATGCGCCTCCGGGTCGTGGGGTTCTGCGCGATGTGGTTTATGGCGGCATCGATGGCTCAGTCACGACATTCGCGATCGTTGCCGGGGTGGCCGGGGCAGGGTTGTCGCCTTTTGTCATCGTGGCACTTGGGCTGGCCAACGTGCTGGCGGATGGTTTCTCGATGGCGGCGGGCAACTACTCGGGAACCAAGGCCGAGCTCGATAACATCCACCGTATTCGAGCCATCGAGGAACGGCATATCAAGTTGTATCCGGATGGCGAGCGAAAGGAGGTGCGCGAAATCCTCGCACAAAAAGGCCTTTCAGGCAGCGTTCTGGATGACGCGACGGCTGAAATCACTTCGAACCACGACAATTGGGTCGACCTGATGATCGAGGGCGAATACGGGCTGGGCAGCGTCGACCCGCATCCCCTCAAAGCCGCGATGGCGACGTTCTTTGCCTTTCTGATCGCGGGGATGATTCCGTTGTTGCCGTTCCTCTTATCCGTTGCAGATGCGTTCACGGTATCAGCCTGGATGACTGCGGGCGTATTCTTTGCCATTGGCGCGATGAAAAGCCGGTGGTCGCTTGCCCCCTGGTGGCGATCAGGCGGAGAAACCCTGCTGATCGGGGGTGCGGCGGCAGCTATCGCCTTCTGGGTTGGCTCGTTGTTTCACCCCTGAATGGTGCTGTTGTCGCGGACGGGGTGATCAGGCTGGTCCTCAGAATCTGACCCGCTAGGGTGTTGTAAACCATTGCGAGGCACCTCGTGGCAACGGATCATCCTGAAAAAACTGTTTTGGTGCTAGGCGCTTATGGCTTCATCGGTGCTGCGGTCGTTCGGTCGCTGCATGCGGATGGCGCCTGTGTGAAGGGGCTTGTGCGCAGCCAGAAGACGGCTGAGAGGGTCCTTCCGGATATTGCGCTGATCTCGGGGGATCTACGTGATTTCAAGTCGGCGGCGGATTGACGGGGCTATCGCGGGCAGCCGAGATACTCTCGCGCAATGGTTGGCCCATTGGGATTGCCAACACGAGCGTGGTGTTTTGGTCGATGATCAATATCGCGCTGGGGCTGGCAATCTTGTGGCGTCTGTGGGCCGCACGCGCTTGCCTCGCGCAGGCTGCAATCGCCGCTTTCTATCTGATCGCCGCCACGTTGACGGAGCCAGAACTGTTGCTCGACCCTTTGGGATCGTTGGTCAAGATAGCACCGGCTTTGATGCTATCACTGATCGCGCGATCCATGTTGGAGAGCCGCTGATGGACCCGGACCTGATCCTGCGTTGGCTGCACGTGATCGGAGCGTGCGTTCTTCTGGGTACCGGCGCGGGTATCGCTTTTTTCATGCTTATCGCGCACCGAACGGCGGATGCTCGGGTGATTGCTCATACGGCGGGAATCGCGGTGCTGGCCGACACAGTTTTTACGGCCACCTCAGTCATTTTCCAGCTGATCACCGGCGTGTTGCTGGCCTGGCAACTGGGCTGGCAACTGGGCTGGTTGCTGTCGGAGGGTCGGATCGCGATATCACTGTTGCTTTACGTACTGACCGGCCTGTTCTGGCTGCCGGTGGTTTGGATTTAGGTGCGTCTGAGGGATTATGCGAGGCAGGCTGATCGGGATGGTACCTCCTTGCCAAGCAGTTACTACAAACTGTTCCGCAGATGGTTCGCTTGCGGTATTCCGGCCTTTGCCGCAGTGCTGGCGATCCCTTGGCTGATGCTGGCACGCCCTCACATCCTGCTTTTCTAGGCCGATTACCTGAGCAGCAGGCGGTATCCATGCGGATTTCCAGACTATAAACCAGCCTGTCTGCACGGTACGTTTGGCTCATCGCATCCCGGAGGTCTCGGTTGGAATCCTTGCTTGTCCTCGTTGGTCTGATCGTTCTGGCCATTCCTGTTTCGATCATCGCTTTGCTGATTGGTCAATCGCGGTTGCGTAAGCGCGTCGAACAGCTTGAGCGGCAATTGGCCAGGCAAATACCGGAAAGCGGCGCCGAAACCTCCAAGACATCAAGGCCGGAGCCGACGACGACGCAAACCAAGCCTGATCCTTGGGCAGCGGCAAAAACTTCATCTGCCACTGACGAAAATCAATCGGATATGCCGCAGGCCTCTGAGGCTGACGATCCTCCTGCCACCATCGTTTTTCGTGAGGAAAAGATTGCCGTGCTGGGCGCGTGGATGCGTGAAAACTGGTTCTATGCGGTTTCGGCGTTGTCACTGGCGTTGGCAGGGATTTTTCTGGTTCAGTACGGGGTTGAGAACGGGCTGTTGCCACCCACCGCGCGGGTCGCCGCAGCCCTGATCTTTGGCCTTCTGCTGATTGGGTCAGGTGAAGTGATCCGCCGCCGCTTTGGCGATGACGAGGACGCGTCGACCGCTTATTTACCATCGGTCTTCTCGGGCGCAGGTCTGGTGACCCTGTTCGGAGGGGTTCTGGCCGCGCGCCAGCTTTATGATCTGATCGGCCCCGAGGCCGCTCTGGCCGGTCTCGTTATCATCGCTCTGTTTGCGTTGGTCTTGGGATGGTTCCACGGGCCGCTGCTCGCCGCCGTAGGCCTAATTGGAGCCTTTGCCGCGCCCTTTTTGGTTGGAGGCGCATCGGACGATCCCAATTGGCTTTATGGTTATTTCTTTATCATCGCCATTTTGGGCTTGGGTATCGATACCGTCAGGCGTTGGGTATGGATTTCCATTTTGACGCTAGTAGGTGCATACGGGGCGGCGTTTTTGCTGGTGCTGTCTTCCCCCTCCACGGAACCGGGATATCTGACCTGTGTGACAGCACTGGCGCTTATTGCGATGGCGATACCCGTGCGCAGTATCTGGCCCGACCACACCGGCCCGATGATTGCTGAAGTCATTCGGCGACGGAAAGGGATTCCATGGCCCGTGTTTCCAACCCGAATTGCCTTTGGTGCGGTTCTCACCAGTTCCATCATCCTGTCGCTGCATTGGTCGGATTCAAGCGGTGAGTTTTGGCTGGGCGTTGCTCTGTTAACCGCTTTGATACTGGCGCTGATCCTTTGGACAAAAGCTGCGCGTGCGTTGCAGGATGTGACGGTGCTGCCTGCGTTGGGTCTGATCTGGTTTGTTCTGCTGCACGGGTTGGACGGTGGCTCCGTGTGGCGCGGCTTTGCCGACACATACGTGGAAACGGCCGAGGCCGATTATCCTTGGGTAGTCACGCTATTGGTTGCCCTCGGGGCCTTGATCAGCGTGCTCGCTGCGTGGCGGTCCTTCCACGCCGGGCGCTACGCTGTGGTCTGGGCCGGTGGTGCAGCCCTATATGCCCCGACGCTGGCGATCGCGCTTGAAGTAGGATGGCAGCCTGCAAACGTGATCGGAGCTTATGCGTGGGCCTTACACGCAATCGCATTAGGCGCGATGATGGTGGTTTTGGCCGAACGGTTTGCGCGGGCCGATGGTGAGAAACGGATGCGGCCTGCCCTGGCAACTCTGTCTGCGCTATCGTGCGTTAGCTTTGCCTGCATCATCGTACTCAGCTCTGCCGCTTTGACGGTAGCACTTGTCGCCATGATTGTTGTGGCCGCGGCGCTGGACCGGCGATTTGTTCTGGCTCCGATGAGTTGGTTCATTTGGGCGGGTGTGTTCACGGTGACCGTACGGCTTGTGCTCGACCCGGGGCTCGATTGGGCCGAAACCGCGCCGTTGATCGAAATGACCTTGGTCTATGCAGTGGCGGTTGCCGGGTTCATCATGGGGTGGGCGTTGCTAAGGTCCTTGGACCGCCCGATTGCCTCATTGCTGCTTGAAAGCGCGGCCTGGGCAACGGCGGGAATACTGCTATCGCTCTTGTTGCTGCGCTGGCTGGAAAGCTTCGGAGAAGGCGGCGCGACAGACAGCCATTGGGGGCTGGGGCTGCTGGCGGTGATCTGGCTGCTGCTGGCTTTTGCACAAATACAGCGGTTCGAGCTTGGCGGTAAGTTGAACTACGCGCGTTACGCGCTCGCGGCGTTCTTTGCGGCACACGGCATGATGCGTCTAGTTCAGGCTTTGTCTGAGGCTAACCCGTTGCTCGACCCATTTGCCGATCCCGTGCTCGGCCCGCCGGTGCTGAACACGTTGGCGGTGGCCTATCTGTTGCCTGCGCTGGCCATCGGCTTTTCGGCTTGGCGCGTCGTGACGCAGCCCGTGCTACTGAAGCAGATCAGTTATGGGGTCGCCGGTGCCCTGATCGCTTTTTGGCTGGGGCTTACAATCCGTCATGTCTGGCAGGGGGCGGGTGGCATGTATGAAGGCAACGGCGTCACCCAGCCCGAGCTTTATTCATACACCATCACCTTGTTGGTGGTCGGCGCAGGGTTGTTCTACCAGTCGCTGGCCCGCCGGTCCGATTTGATGCGCAAGGCCGGTTTGGCCGTGATTGGCCTCGCGGTGGCCAAGGTGTTTCTGATCGATATTGCCGGATTGGGCGGGCTGATCCGGGTGTTTTCGCTGTTGGCGCTCGGTCTCGCGCTGGCGGGTCTTGCATGGCTCAATCGCTGGGCCAAGCTGCGCCATTCGTCGCAAGACCCGGAACCTCTGGACCATTGAGAGCAGGCGTCCTATAAGCGCGGCCATGTTTGACCGGCTGGCCATCATTATTCGAATTATATCCCCGGCGCTCTGATATCGCGAGACGCCGGGCAAAGGTGCTTGAGTTATCGCACTGACCGCTTCGATCCATACACGACCAGAACATCCTGAGGACGCCCCAAATGTGCGCCGAAACACCTGACTACAAAGACACGCTGAACCTGCCGAAAACCGAATTCCCCATGCGTGCAGGCCTGCCCAAGCGCGAGCCAGCATGGCTGGACCGCTGGGAAAAGATCGGCGTCTATGACCGCCTTCGCGAGAAAGAGGGTCGCAAACCTTTTACCCTGCATGACGGCCCTCCTTACGCGAACGGCCATCTGCATATCGGCCACGCACTGAACAAGACCATCAAGGACATGATTGTTCGGTCCCATCAGATGATGGGCTACGATTCACGCTATGTACCCGGCTGGGACTGCCATGGCCTGCCCATCGAATGGAAGATCGAGGAACAGTACCGCAAGAAGGGCAAGAACAAAGACGAGGTGAACATCGTCGACTTCCGTCAGGAGTGCCGCAAGTTCGCCGAAGGCTGGATCGACATCCAACGCGAAGAGTTCAAGCGTCTGGGCATCACCGGCAACTGGCCCGATCCTTATATCACCATGGATTACCATGCCGAGGCCGTGATCGCCGACGAGTTCATGAAGTTCCTGATGAATGGCACGCTCTATCAGGGCTCCAAGCCCGTGATGTGGTCCCCCATCGAAAAGACCGCGCTGGCCGAAGCCGAGGTCGAGTATCACGACAAGGAAAGCTTCACCATCTGGGTGAAGTTCAAGGTTGTGAACACCGGCGATGTGACGCTGGACAACGCTTATGTGGTGATCTGGACGACGACCCCATGGACGATGCCCTCGAATAAGGCCGTGGTCTATGGCGAGGATATCTCCTACGGCCTCTACGAAGTCATCGGCCGCCCCGAGGAGTGCTGGGCGCGGATCGGTGAACGCTATCTACTGGCCGATGACCGCGCGGCGGATGTGTTTGCCCGCGCGCGTCTGGACGATACGATGTACCGTCGTCTGTGCGATGTCACGCGGGAGGATTTGGCCAAGATCCAACTGGCACACCCGCTGGCCGGGGCCGAAGGTGGCAATGGCGAATGGGACGACATCCGCGATTTCCGCGCCGCTGAGTTTGTGACCGACACCGAAGGGACCGGTTTCGTCCACTGTGCACCTTCGCACGGGATGGAGGAATTCGAGCTTTATCGCGATCTGGGCATGCTGGAGCAGGTCATCACCTATAACGTGATGGACGATGGCTCGTTCCGCGCTGATCTGCCGTTCTTTGGTGGCAAATACATCCTGTCTCGTAAGGGCGGTGAGGGTGATGCCAACAAGGCCGTCATCGACAAGCTGGTCGAGGTTGGCGGGCTGCTGGCGCGTGGCAAAATCAAGCACAGCTATCCGCATTCGTGGCGCTCGAAGGCGCCGATCATCTACCGCAACACGCCGCAGTGGTTTGCCTCGGTTGACCGCAAGCTGGAGGACGGCATGGGCGAGATGGGCGACTCCATCCGTGAACGTGCCCTGCGCTCGATTGATGAACTGGTGAAATGGACGCCGCAGACCGGCCGCAACCGTCTATATTCCATGATCGAAACACGCCCGGACTGGGTTCTGTCGCGCCAACGCGCCTGGGGCGTGCCGCTGACCTGCTTCACCAAGAAGGGGGCATTGCCGACCGACGCGGACTACCTGCTGCGCAATGACGAACTCAATGCCCGCATCAAAGCCGCGTTTGAGAAGGATGGCGCAGACGTCTGGTACACGGACGGGTTCAAGGAGAAGATCCTCGACGGTATCGCGAACCCCGACGACTACGATCAGGTTTTTGACGTGCTGGATGTGTGGTTCGACTCTGGCTCGACCCATGCCTTTGTGCTGCGTGATCGTGAGGACGGGACCGCGGACGGCATCGCTGACGTCTATATGGAAGGCACCGACCAGCACCGCGGTTGGTTCCATTCGTCGATGCTGCAGGCTTGCGGCACCAAGGGGCGTGCACCATACCGCAACGTAGTGACCCACGGATTTACGCTGGATTCCAAGGGCAACAAGATGTCCAAATCGCTGGGCAACACCATCGTGCCGGAAGAGGTCGTTAAACAATACGGCGCCGATATCCTGCGCTTGTGGGTGGCTCAGACCGATTACACCGCCGACCAGCGGATCGGACCGGAGATCCTGAAAGGGACAGCCGACAGCTATCGCCGCCTGCGCAATACCATGCGGTTCATGCTGGGCTCGCTGGCGGACTTCACCGAAGCGGATCGGGTTGCGCCTGAAGATATGCCGCGCCTGGAGCGCTGGGTGTTAAGCCGACTGTCCGATCTGGATGAGCAGGTGCGCAAAGGTTATGCAGCATTTGACTTCCAGGGTGTATTCAGCGCCGTATTCACATTCGCCACGGTTGATCTGTCATCGTTCTATTTCGATGTCCGTAAAGACGCGCTTTATTGCGACGGTGACAGCCTACGCCGCCGTGCCGCGCGGACTGTGCTGGATATCCTATTCCACCGTCTGACCACATGGCTGGCCCCAGTTCTGGTCTTCACTATGGAAGAGGTCTGGCTGGAACGGTTCCCGGCCGATGATAGTTCGGTCCATTTAATGGATTTCCCTGAAACACCCGCTGATTGGCGCCATGAAGAACTGGAAGCCAGCATGGCCAAAGTCCGCCGCGTTCGCCGCGCCGTAACCGCAGCGCTGGAAATTCAACGTCAGGACAAGGTGATCGGATCCAGCCTTGAGGCCGCACCGATCGTGCATGTCGAAGATCAGGAAACCCGCGATTTGCTTGCGACCTTCGACGTGGATGACATGTGCATCACTTCTGGTCTGGCCGTCACAGGCGATCCGGCCCCGGCCGAGGCGTTCCGAGTGCCGGAAATCGAGGGCGTAGCTGTAGTGTTCGAAAAAGCCCAAGGTGACAAATGCCAGCGCTGCTGGAAAATCCTTCCTGATGTTGGGCTGCACGCCCATCCGGGCGTATGCGGGCGCTGCAACGAGGCGCTGAGCTGACATTCGAACGGAGCGCGAGAGAGAGATCGCTGATGCGAGGCTCTGCCTCGCGCTCCGAGGTATTTTTGGCCAGATGAAGAGGCGGATCGTCAGGATGCGGGTTGCAGGTGTGGTGAAACATCTGCAACCGTTCTCTTATGCCGATGATCGCCGTAGAAACTCAGTTTGGTTGCCTTGGTGTAGAAGAGACCGACGGCGCCATCACGCGTCTTGTCTGGAATGGCCGTGACGAAGGTCTAGCCACCCCGGTTCTGCGAGAAGCGGCGGCGCAGTTGCGTGCCTATGACGAAGGGCGTTTGCAGCAGTTCGAACTGCCCTGCCGGATCAAGGGATCGGAATTTCAACGTCAGGTGTGCGATGCAATGTATGCTATCCCATTTGGTGATACGCGCACCTATGGCGAGTTGGCTAACGACCTTGGCTACTCGGCGCAGGCGGTTGGGCGCGGATGCGGGGGAAATCCCATCCCCATCATTATTCCCTGTCACCGGGTTCTGGGTGCAGATGGGAAGATGGTTGGTTTTTCAGGCCACGGCGGTGTTGAGACCAAAGTGGCTCTGCTGCGTCACGAAGGTGCTGCCAGCCTGTTGATCTGATCGGTACTTATCTGTTGCAATCGGAGCGGCACGGCCCCAACCTATATCGAATAGTGAATTTGAAGGACCGAATTGAATGACCGGCCAGACAGACCCCGCCGCACGCAAGAAAGCCATCATCGATCATCTGATGTCTTTGGAAGAACAGGAACTGGCAACCGCACAGGCACATTATGATGCCTTCCTTAAGGACTCGCAGTTGGATGACCGAGAAGGGCATGACAAGGACGACATCGCTGCCTCGCGCGAGAATGCAGATCTGGCGGCCGCCTTTGATGCGCCTGTTCATGCGCATCACGCCAAGATTGACGTGATCGAGAACACCGATTTTGGCCTCACGGATACGGTGCAGCCCGGCGCCGTAATCAAGTTCAACAATCGCCGCTTCGTCGTATGTGTCTCAACGACTCGGTTTGAGGTGGACGGCAAAACCTACATGGGCATTTCGACCCAAAGCCCAATCTATCTGGCTATGGTTGGCCTGCAAGAGGGTGACGTGTTCACCCATAACGGGACTGAGTTCGAGGTTCAGGAAGTCTTGTAATCCCGGGCCTTGCGCGGCGGAATGATCTGCTGCGCAATACCGGCCGAGACCAAATACAAGCTGGTGATCACCAGCCCCCAATGGGCCCAGCTTTCGGGGTGAAAGTCGACCCAGGCGGCCCAGCCTGCAAAGAATGTCCACGCAAAAGCCATAGGCAATGACAGGGTGCGCCAACGCTCGGTCCGGACTGGGTGAATGAATTTCAGCGGCAGGAACATTGCGACAGACAGCAAGGTGACCAGCAGCAGGATGACCCAGAAGTTGGGCTCCAGGGCGAAGATCACAATGACGAACATGTTCCAGCAGCCTGGAAAGCCAGAGAAGGAATTATCCTTGGTTTTCATGCGGGTATCCGCAAAGTACATCGCGCTTGCAAAGGTGATGACGATGATTGCGAACCAGCCGGTCCAGCCGTCCATCAGACCTGACTTAAACAAGGCGAAAGCGGGAATGAACACGTAGGTCAGATAGTCGATGATCAGATCCAGCAATACCCCGTCAAACTCGGGTGCGTTCTTCTTAACGTGATAGTGCCGCGCCAGCGGGCCATCGATGCCATCGACGATGAACGAGACAACGAGCCAGAGATACATCAGGCTCCATTTCTCTTCGACTGCTGCCAACATGGCGAGCATTGCGAAAACGGCACCTGTGGCGGTGAAGAGATGAACGGAAAGCGCTTTGAATCTGAGTGTCATGGTGGTGTCATGACGGAAGCAAGGCGCAGATGCAAAGCAAAAAGGGTCTTTGCTTCAGGCTTTTGGGTGCGTGCGGTTATAGACTTCCATCAACCGGGCCGTATCGACTGCGGTATAGGTCTGCGTGGTTGAAAGCGAGGCGTGACCCAAAAGCTCTTGGATCGCGCGCAGGTCGCCGCCCGCAGACAACAGATGGGTGGCAAAGCTGTGGCGCATCGCGTGCGGGGTGGCTGTTGCGGGAAGGCCAAGTTGCATCCGTGCCTTGGCGACCACAGCCTGAATGATTCCGGGGTTGAGCGGGCCGCCCCTGACACCTCGGAACAACGCCTTATCAGGGGATTGCGGATGTGGGCAGAGGTGAAGATAGCGATCCACCGAAGCCCGAGCGGCAGGCAAGACCGGTACGATTCTTTCCTTATCGCCCTTACCCGATATGCGCAGCGTTTCTGGCAGAGGAGCGTCCACACCGGTCAAAGACAACGCCTCGGAAATCCGCAACCCGCACCCGTAGAGGAGCGTCACAACCGCAACATCCCGTGCAGCGACCCAGTCCGATGAGGATTGTAGCTCGACCGTGTCGATCATTGCGCGCGCGGCATCTTCGGCCAGAGGTCGGGGCAGTTTCTTGGTAAATTTGGGCGCTCGGGTGGACAGCACCGCAGTAGGTTCGAACCCTTCGCGTTCGGCCAACCAGCGATAGAAGGTTTTGACGGCAGAAAGCTTGCGCGCCAGAGATCGCGCGCCGACATCAGAATTTCGCTGCTCTGCCATCCAGGCCCGCATGTCAGAAACGCTGATGCGTTCCAGCGCGGCCAGCCCTTGGCGCTCGCTGTGATGCAAGGTCATGAAGGACAGGAATTCTGTCACGTCGCCGCGATAGGCGTTGAGCGTATTTTCAGACCGCCCCGCCAGCGCCCCCAGACTGTCCAGCCAATGCTGCAGAGCATCGCGGCAGGCTGGGGAAATCAGGCTCACGACAGCCAGTGGCGCATAGAGCGTTCGAACACGCCGGCAAAGAAGGCAAGAAGATCAGTGCCAAGCTGAGGTGAGAAATGCCTCGGGTCGCGCGCGCCCATGACAATCATGCCGGGTAGGCGGCCAGTGCCAAGATCGAGTTTCAGGCAGGCCTCGGATCGTAGCTGATCGGCTTGTTTACCGTAAACTTGCGGATTGGGATGGCGGATTTCGCGCAAGGTAACCTCGCGCGGCTGACCGTTGCGGTCAGCGGTCAGATAGCTATCGATAAAGCCGGGCTCAGCCACAGTCAGCACGCCGCCGAGCTGGTTCACTACCGGATCATCGCGTACGACGGTTGTTTCGAGGACCAGAGTGATGTGATCGACTCGCAGGATTTCGGCCACGTCATTGCCTAGCGCGCGCAGGAAATCCTCGAACACGGTTGGCTCCAACAGGCGAAGAATGGCGCGATGCACCTGATTTGTGCCCGCCAAGTTCTCATACGCGGCAGCGATCACCGAGCGATGAGTGTCCTCAAGGCGGTCAAGACGCGCCTCAAGCCGCTGCATGGCGATACCGCGCAGGTCGATAACGTTGTCACCACGCGCCTGCTCATTTGCAGCCACCAAGGCCTGCATCAGGTCTTTGTCATCCAGCACGGCGTCAGGCTCAGCCAGAATTGCGGCGCGGAGATTGTCCTTGAGTTTAGGATCGCTGCTCATGTCCCGTCCGGTCGGTTTTTTTGTTTGGCGGGCTTATAACATGGGTTGCTGGATTTGCCTTGGGAAAAATGCACGCGAAAGGCGAATTTCATCGCTGCTGTGGCGGGCGCTCCCGCCTGCCCGGCGCTGATCAAAGATCAGCTTTTGCCGTTGGGCCGGGCGCGGTGCCTGATGGCACCGCGCGGCAATGCTTGGGATCAGAGGATTTTCTGACCTGTCTTGGCCCAGTCGGCCAGGAAAGTTTCAAGGCCTTTGTCGGTCAGCGGGTGGTCGGCCAGTTTTTTGATCACGCCCGGAGGTGCTGTAATCACGTCAGCCCCGATGCGGGCACTATCGGTCACGTGGTTTACGGTGCGGATCGAGGCGGCGAGGATTTCGGTCTCGAACCCGTAATTGTCATAAACTTGGCGAATATCTGCGATCAGGTCCATGCCATCGAGGTTGATATCATCCAGACGTCCGATGAAGGGCGAGATAAAGGTCGCGCCCGCCTTGGCGGCCAGAATGGCCTGATTGGTCGAGAAGCACAGGGTCACGTTGACCATCTGGCCTTCGTCGGTCAGTGTTTTACAGGTTTTCAAACCGGCCCATGTCAGCGGCACTTTGACTGCGATGTTGGGCGCGATCTTGGCCAGCTTACGGCCTTCGGCGATCATGTCGTCGGCCTCGGTGGCGACAACTTCGGCCGAGACGGGGCCGTCGACCAGATCACAGATCTCTTTGGTGACTTCCAGAATGTCGCGGCCCGATTTCAGGATCAGCGAGGGGTTAGTGGTTACGCCGTCCACCATGCCCAGATCGTTCAGTTCGGCGATGGCGTCGATTTCGGCGGTGTCTACGAAGAATTTCATGAGGGCAGTCCTTTGATGGGTTGGCCTTGGTCGCGGATGGCTTTACCTCAAAGAGACCCATGCTGGAACCCCCTGCGAAGGATATGCCGTGAGCGCTAACGGATTTTTCGACGAAGGAGAGCTGGTTGCGGTGCTGACCACGCAGCCGCTGGACCGGACGTTGGATTACAAAGCGCCCGAGGGCGGGTGCTTTCTTGGGGCGTTTGTCGAGGTGCCCTTGGGCCCGCGCAAAGTCTTGGGTGTGGTTTGGGGGCCGGGGCAGGGTGGTTTTGATCTGGCCAAGGCGCGGTCGGTGAACCGGGTGCTTGAGGTCGCGCCGATGCGTGAAGAAATGCGGGTGTTTCTGGGGAAAGTGGCTGACTACACCCTGACGCCGATGCCTGCGATGCTGCGGCTAGCAACGCGCGCGCCGGGGTTGGGCGATCCGCCCTCGATGCGCAAGGTTTATCGTTTGGGCGGTGGTCAACCGGACCGAATGACCGACGCACGAATGCGGGTACTTGAAGTTTTGCGAGACTATGGCGGCTTGGCCTTTACGCTGAAGGAACTGGCCGAGCAAGCGGGGGTCACATCTTCGGTCATTAAGGGGTTGGTCAAACAGAACGCTGTGCGTGAAGAGGACAGCCCGCGTGATCTTCCCTATCCTCATCTTGATCCTGAATTGCCGGGAAAGGACCTGACCGAGGATCAGGCGGAGGCCGTGATGCGGCTTCAGACTGGGCAACGGACGGGAGATTATGGAACGACTCTTCTGAAGGGGGTGACGGGCTCGGGCAAGACCGAGGTTTATCTTGAGGCGGTCGCCGAGGCCCTGCGCGTGGGGCGGCAAGCACTGGTCTTGCTGCCCGAGATCGCGCTTACGGCTGAATTTCTGACCCGTGTCGAGGCGCGATTTGGTGCGCGTCCGGCTGAGTGGCATTCGGGCGCGACCATGACCGAACGTCGCCGGGTTTGGCGGATGGTCGGTCAGGGTGATGCGCAACTGGTCGTTGGGGCCCGGTCAGCACTGTTTCTTCCATTTCGTGATCTTGGTCTCGTAGTTGTCGATGAAGAACACGACACCTCGTACAAACAAGAAGATGGGGTGCATTATAGTGCGCGGGATATGGCCGTTCTGCGTTCGGCCATCTGCGGAGCGCGGGTGATTCTGGCCAGCGCGACGCCTTCACTGGAAAGCTGGGCCAATGCCGAGGCGGGTAAATACGAACGGCTGGACCTGACCTCGCGTTTTGGTGCAGCAGTCCTGCCCGAAATGAAGCCGATCGACATGCGCGCCGAGCAGATGCAGGCCGGGACTTGGATTTCCCCCTCGCTGCGGCAGTCGGTGCAACAGCGTATCGAACGCGAAGAGCAGTCACTGCTGTTCATCAACCGCCGTGGCTATGCGCCCGTGACACTATGCCGGGCGTGCGGGGAGCAGATTGCCTGCGATCATTGCGACGCGCGAATGGTTGAACATCGGTTCCTCAAGCGTCTGATGTGCCATCAATGTGGTGAGACCAAGCCAATGCCAGAGGCCTGCCCATCCTGCGGGGTCGAGGGTAAACTGGCACCGGTCGGACCCGGGATTGAACGGCTGGCAGAAGAAGCCGAGGCGGCGTTCCCTGAAGCCAAAATCGCTATGCTCAGCTCTGATCTGTTTGGTTCGGCTCGTGCCCTGAAGGCCAAGATCGAAGAGATTGCCGAAGGCGATGCGGATATCGTTATCGGGACGCAACTCGTGGCCAAAGGACATAATTTTCCAAAGCTGACGCTGGTTGGGGTGATCGATGCGGACCTTAGCCTGCATGGTGCTGACCTCCGCGCGGCGGAACGAACTTTTCAATTGATGCGGCAGGTAGCGGGCCGGGCAGGTCGTGCGGAAAAACCGGGGCAGGCGTTGTTGCAGACATTCCAGCCGGAACATCCGGTGATCCGGGCGACTCTATCGGGCGATGAAGAAGGGTTCTGGAAGGCTGAAGCCGCCGGGCGTCAGGCCGCCGGGGTGCCGCCTTATGGTCGAATGGCCGGGATTGTCCTGTCTGGCCCCGAGGTCGGGCCGGTCTTCGACATCGGCAACGCCATGGCGCGCAACGATGCGCCGTTGCGCGATGTTGGTGCTCAGGTATTTGGCCCTGCTCCAGCCCCGATCGCGCGCATACGCGGGCGTCACCGCGTCCGGCTGTTAGTCAAAGCCCCGAAAGGTGCGCCTATTCAGGACGCCATAGCCCGCTGGATCGCCCCGTTGAAGTTGAAAGGCGATATCCGCCTGACCGTGGATATCGATCCGCAAAGCTTCTACTGACCCCTGCATCAGTGCAGAGCCGCTGTGCGCCGGCCGCTTTCCCCTCGCCAAAAAGTACAAATGGGCGTAGAGCATCCTCATGCTGAAACCTATGCCCTTGTCTGAGGCGCAGAGTCTTCCGCTCTGGCGCCGCCCTATGACGCTCTTGTTCGTGATGGCGTTGACCATGCCGATCGCGTTTAACGCGTGGAGTGCATTGCTGAACAATTTCGTCATCGAGGCGGCGAACTTCGACGGGGCGGATATCGGGCTTTTGCACACGGTACGCGAGATTCCGGGCTTTCTGGCCGTTGGCGTGATTGCGGTGATCATTTTCATCCGCGAGCAGGTACTGGCCATGATCTCATTGATGATGTTGGGCGTGGCGACGGCGGTGACGGCCTGGTTTCCCAGCCTTGGCGGGCTGCTGTTTGTGACGCTGTTCAGCTCGATCGGGTTTCACTACTATGAGACGGTGAACCAGTCACTGCAGCTGCAATGGCTGCCTAAAGACCGTGCGCCGCAGGTGCTTGGCTGGCTGGTGGCTATGGGCTCGGCTGCGACGGCTGTGGTCTATGGGTTGATCGTTCTGACATGGGACCGCTTCGACCTGTCCTATAACTTCGTGTTCATGGCGGCGGGCGGCGTGACGGCCTTGCTGGCATTGTTTTGCCTGATCGCTTACCCGCAATTCGACGCGCCGACGCCGCAGACCAAGAAGCTGATCCTACGCCGCCGCTACTGGCTGTATTATGCATTACAGTTCATGGCGGGCGCGCGGCGGCAGATTTTTGTCGTGTTCGCCGGTTTCATGATGGTCGAGAAATTCGGCTTTGAAGTGCACGAACTGACCAGCCTGTACTTGATCAATCTGATGATCAACATGATGGCGGCTCCGCTGCTGGGCAAGGCAGTCGCGCGGTTTGGCGAACGCCGCACGCTGATCTTTGAATATGCCGGGCTCGCGATCGTTTTCGCAGCCTATGGCGGCATCTACTGGTTTAGCTGGGGCGTGCTGCTGGCGGCGATTCTCTATGTGATCGACCATGTGCTGTTTGCTCTGGCGTTGGCTTTGAAAACTTATTTCCAGAAGATCGCCGACCCGGCGGATATTGCGCCCACTGCGGCGGTGGCATTTACCATAAATCATATCGCCGCTGTTTTCCTGCCAGCACTTTTAGGTCTGCTATGGGTCGTTTCGCCCGGCGCAGTGTTTGGTTTGGCCGCTGCAATGGCGATCATCTCGCTTCTGCTGTCACTACTGATCCCGCGTCATCCGGAACCGGGCAACGAAACCATCCTGTCGAAATACGCCCCCGCGCCCGCCGAATAAGCGACTCCGCTTGACCTTGGCGGTCGGTGCCCCTAGGCGCTGTTTCGATCGAAACAGGAGGCCCCCATGCCAACATTCACTGCTCTGACCACTTTGACCGGCAAGAAAGCCGCCGAAGGATTGGGCGAGGCGATGGAACGGCTGGACCCGGAACCAACCGGCGTCGGCGTGTTCGAGGTCGAGGATGGCTCGGGCCTGTGGGAAGTCGGCGGCTATTTTACCGAAACCCCGGATGAAACCGCGCTGGCGGTTCTGGCCGCCGCGTTCGAGGCCAAGCCCTTTGTGGTCTCGGAGCTGCCCGAAACGGATTGGGTCGCCCATGTCCGCCGCGAACTAGCCCCGGTCGAGGCCGGCCGGTTTTTTGTCTATGGAAGCCATGACGCCGACAAACTGCCCGAAGGCCGCATTCCGCTGCTGATCGAAGCTGCGATGGCCTTTGGCACGGGGCACCATGGGACAACGCTTGGTTGCCTCAAGGCTTTGGACCATCTTCTGGATCATGGGTTCACGGCCACCAAAGTTGCCGATATCGGCTGCGGTACTGCCGTGCTGGCGATGGCCGCAGCTCGAGTTTGGGATGGCGATATCATCGCCAGCGACATTGATGAGGTTGCCGTCGACGTGGCCGAGGCCAACCTTCGGGCGAACGGTATGGCGGGTGCGGTTAAATGTGTTGAAGCTGCAGGTTTCGATCACCCGGATCTGAAGGCGCATGCGCCTTACGATCTGATATTCGCCAATATCCTAAAAGGTCCGCTCGTGGCCCTTTCGCCTGAAATTTCGGCGAACCTGCGGGGGGGTGGACAAGCGATTCTATCGGGAATCCTCAATGAGCAGGCCGAAAACGTGATCTCGATTTATCTCCAAAACGGCTTCAATCTGGTTCGCCAGGATCGGATTGGTGAGTGGACGACGCTAATCTTAAGCAAACAGGGCTGAATTTAGGCCATTTACGGGAGTTTTGTGGATTTTTGCCACGTTTTTGTCGCATTCTCTAATTACCGTCTTTCAATGCACTCGGGGGGCGGTTTTCGGAGGCTGCCATGACAGGAAAACAACTCGAATTCGATCAACGCATCTCGCGATTGAACAAAAAGCACCAGAAACTCAGCCGCGGCTATCGTGCCACGTTGCGCTCAGACGGGCTGGTGGTGATGAAACCACAGCGTATGCGTTCAGCAGTTCCAGCGAGGGTTTTGTTACTGTGTTTGGTTGGCTTCTTTGCCTTCAAGGCCTTTTTACTGTCTCATCTTGGCCCGACTGCGTACGAAACGCGTGTTGAAAGCCTGAATCAGGGCACGCCGGTTGAGAAAGCTGGCGCCTGGATCATGCAGGCCGATCCGGTGACCGCGTTTTTCTCGAGCCAACTGAACAAGGTTTGGTTCTAACCGGATATCTTGCACCCTCCTAACAAAAACACCGCATGCCTCACGGCGTGCGGTGTTTCTGTTTGCCCCACAGGGAGGAGGAAGGGGCGTATGCGGTAGTCCGTTATCTCAGTAACGGCGGCCTTCGGCGACAACGTCGATGTCGCCGCGGCATAGTCCGATATCGTCCAGTTCGCGGTCAGAAAGACCGTTCAGCGCGTTACGGGTTGCGCGGGCGTCATTCCATTCAACAACGGCGTTTACAACCGATGCAAAAAGTGCGCCGATACGGCCGACGAGGCCGAATGAGCCAGTGGTGGTGCGGGTGGTATCCAGTGCAGCCATATCCTGTTTCCTTCTGGTTTGTGTTAAACTCTGATCTTGCGATCTGAGCGGCATCTAGTGGTGAGTTTCGCCGTGCGCAAGCGCAGAAATTGCATGTGTCCTATGCATTTTTTGCAACGCTCGAAATTGATGAAAACCCCTTAAATCATTGGTTAAAGTTCGATCGGAAAAGCGTCGAAAACGAACCTAACCCGGTCGCAAACAGGCCGCGAGGAACCGGAGGCGACATGAATGTCGGTTTTGGACCCTGAGTTGATTTCCTTGGAAAATGTTCACGCTTCGTGCTAGTCGATGAAAAAAGATCACACAAACCCGAGCAGGCCGAGACAAAACATGCGAATTCTGGGCATTGATCCAGGGCTTAGAACCTTGGGATGGGGCGTCATCGAATCGCATGGCAGCCGCCTGAGCCACATTGCGAATGGATTGTGCAAATCCGATGGTGATGATCTGGGGGAAAGGCTGCTGTCGCTACACAATCAAATCGTCGAAGTCATCGCCGAGCACAATCCAGATCAGGCGGCAATTGAACAGACCTTCGTCAACAAAGATGGGGCCGGTACACTGAAACTGGGTCAGGCGCGTGGTGTTGCGCTTCTGACGCTTGCGCAGGCGGGTTTGCCGGTTGGCGAGTACGCCCCCAACCGCGTCAAGAAAACGGTGGTGGGCGTCGGCCACGCCGAAAAAGAGCAGGTTCTGCATATGGTCAAACTTCAACTGCCCGGTTGTTCCCCCAAAGGGGCGGATGCTGCGGATGCATTGGCGATTGCGATCTGCCATTCCTACTATGGCGCCGCACCGCAGGCACGGATGAAAGAGGTACGCGCATGATCGGCAAGCTCACTGGACGGCTGGACTACCGCGCGGCGGATCACGTTCTGATCGACGTGCGGGGGGTCGGCTATATCGTCTATTGCTCGGACCGGACCATGGCGGCCCTGCCGGGGGTGGGTGAGGCAATGTCAATCTACACCGATATGGTCGTGCGCGAAGACCTGATGCAGCTTTATGGTTTTCTGTCCTTGGTCGAGAAGGAATGGCACCGTCTGCTGTGCTCGGTTCAGGGTGTGGGTGCGAAGGTATCGCTGGCCATTCTTAGTGCGCTGGGGCCCGATGGTGTCAGCCGCGCGATTGCCTTGGGCGACTGGGGGGCCGTGAAGGCCGCAAAGGGTGTCGGCCCCAAGACCGCGCAGCGGATCGTGCTTGACCTCAAGGACAAGGCCCCGGGTGTGATGGCGATGGGCGGCACGGTGACCGAAGCGATGGATGGCCCGGCACTTGAAGTGGTTGAGACGACCGAGCCTGCGCCTGTTCCGAAACGGGTGGCGAAACCGGCCTCGGGCGCTGCCGCTGCTTCTGCGGATGCGCTGTCGGCGTTGGGCAATCTGGGCTATGGACCGTCCGAGGCGGCATCGGCCGTGGCCGAGGCAGCGGCCAATATGCCAGATGCGGGCGAGGCCGATCTGATACGCGCCGCGCTGAAGCTACTGGCCCCCAAGGGCTGAGTGAAAGGGTAACTGAATGGTAGACGCTGATCCCGCCCTGCGAGCCGAACCGATGCCCGAGGACAATGACCGCGCCCTGCGCCCGCAGGGGCTGGATGAATTCATTGGTCAGGCCGAGGCGCGGGCCAACCTACGCATCTTCATCCAGTCGGCCCGCCAACGCGGTGAGGCGATGGATCACACGCTGTTCCATGGTCCACCTGGATTGGGTAAGACCACGCTTGCGCAGATCATGGCGCGCGAGTTGGGAGTGAATTTCCGCATGACCTCGGGGCCGGTTCTGGCCAAGGCGGGGGATTTGGCGGCGATTCTGACCAATCTGGAATCGCGGGATGTCTTGTTCATCGACGAGATTCACCGTCTGAACCCGGCGGTCGAAGAGGTACTGTACCCCGCGATGGAGGATTTCGAGCTGGATCTTGTCATTGGTGAAGGTCCGGCGGCGCGGACTGTACGGATCGAGCTGCAGCCATTTACGCTGGTCGGGGCGACAACGCGGATGGGGTTGCTGACCACGCCGTTGCGCGATCGGTTTGGCATCCCGACCCGGCTGCAGTTCTATACGGTCGACGAGTTGCACGAGATCGTCACCCGCAATGCCCGCAAACTGGGCGCACCTGCGGATGACGAAGGCGCGCGTGAGATCGCGCGCAGGTCTCGTGGAACACCACGGATCGCCGGTCGTCTGCTGAGACGCGTGGTGGATTTTGCCATTGTTGAAGGCGATGGGCGGATTACGCGCGACTTGGCGGATGGGTCACTGACCCGGCTGGGGGTCGATAACCTTGGTCTGGACGGGGCCGACCGCCGGTATTTGAAGCTGATTGCCGAAAACTATGCGGGCGGGCCAGTGGGGATTGAAACACTCTCGGCGGCGTTGTCCGAAAGCCGGGATTCGCTGGAAGAGGTGATCGAGCCTTATCTCCTGCAGCAAGGCCTGATCCAGCGCACTCCGCGCGGACGGATGCTGGCGCAAAAGGCATGGACGCATCTGGGGATGGCTGCACCCAAAGGACAGAGCGATCTGTTTGGTTGAAGTGGGGCGCATTAGATTTTAAGCCTCAGGCAGTCGTATCTAAATCGAGAAGAAGGACTGGGGCGTGATACCCGATGAGATTGAGGCGCTGTTCACACGCGATAGCGGTGAGTTTCTGTTTGCGCGCTGGGGCAGACCCATCGTGCCCATCGTGTTTGGTGTCGAGGATGAAACGCTGTCGACCGTAAAAGGTGCGTTCGAGGCGGTTGTCACTCTGGCAAATCACAAGATGGCCGAGACGGATCCCGAACTGGGTGCCAATTGCATGGTGTTCTTCTTCCGTGAGTGGCAGGAATTGTTGGATGTGCCCGATCTGGATCGCCTGATCCCGGATCTGGCCCCACTGGTTGACCGGCTGGTGGCTGCCGATGCCAATCAGTATCGCATTTTCCGGTTCGAAGAAGACGGCGCCATCCGCGCGGCATTTGTGTTTTTGCGCATGGACAAAGAGCTGTCGAAAGTGCCGGCAGAAACGCTGGCGTTAAGCCAGGTTGTACAAACGATCCTGCTTTGGTCCGACACAGCTTTTCGCAGCGCCTCACCTCTGGCGATAGCTGGTGACGCGACGATCTTGCGGCCTGATATTGCGGCCTTGATCCGCGCCGCCTACGATCCTGTTCTGCCCGGTGCCGCGCAGGATCCCTCTCATGCGCTGCGCTTGTTCGCCAGATTGGAGCCGTCGCAATGAAGCATCACTACCCGGTCCGTGTTTATTACGAAGACACCGACATGGGAGGCGTGGTCTATCACGCAAATTATCTGAGATTCATCGAACGCGCCCGGTCGGACTGGGTGCGTAAACTGGGTAATGATCAGAACGCGATGCGGGACGCAGGCATTGTCTGGGTCGTGCGGCGGATCGAGGCGGATTATCTCGCCGCCGCTAGGTTTGAAGACGAGCTGATGGTCGAGACCGAGATGGTTTCGCTATCGGGCGCTCGGTTGACAATGTCGCAATTGGTCAAGCGTGGCGAGACCGAGATTTTCCGCGCCGAGGTAACGGCTGTCTGCATGAATGCGCAGGGTAAGCCCGTGCGTCTTCCGGCAGAGATTCGCGCATTGATGTAACATTTTCAGCCTCCGGGGTGGTTCTGTTGGCTTTTCATCTCCATCTGCGTTAGCGTTTGGCAAAACAAGGCCAAATGGCCATCAGGCAAAACAAAGAGCAGGTTCATGGAAGCTGAAACGCTGGCGCTGGCGCAGGAGATCGATTTCTCCATGTGGGGGCTGTATGCCCGCGCGACCTTTATCGTCAAACTGGTGATGTTGATGCTGATCGGTGCATCCATCTGGTCCTGGGGCATTATCATTCAGAAACTGATCAACTACCGAGCCGCGCGGCGCGAGGCGCAGGTATTCGATGAAAGCTTCTGGTCTGGCAATCCGCTGGATGAGCTGTTCGAGCAGATCGGAACCCAGCCCGATGGCAGTTCCGAGAAGATTTTCGCGGCGGGGATGATCGAGTGGCGACGCTCGCACCGCACCGATGGCGGCTTGATCGCAGGGGCGACGGCGCGGATCGATCGCTCGATGGACGTGGCGATCGCGAAAGAGGCCGAGAGGCTGCAAAAAGGGTTGCCCATTCTGGCCACTGTTGGATCGACAGCGCCGTTTATCGGCCTGTTTGGCACCGTTTGGGGCATCATGAATGCCTTTATCGAGATTGCCGAGCAGCAGAACACAAACCTCGCCGTTGTGGCCCCGGGTATTGCCGAGGCGTTGCTGGCCACCGGTCTTGGCTTGCTGGCCGCGATCCCGGCGGTGATATTCTATAATAAACTCAGCGCAGACAGTGACCGCATCGTCGGCGGCTACGAGGCCTTTGCCGATGAATTCGCCACTATCCTGTCGCGTCAGTTGGATAGCTGACGATGGGTGCGGCAGTACAGCAAAGCTCGGGCGGGAACGGACGCAGGCGCGGGCGGCGGCGCGGGCGCGCCCAACCGATGGCCGAGATCAACGTGACGCCCTTTGTTGATGTCATGCTGGTGTTGCTGATCATCTTTATGGTGGCGGCCCCATTGTTGACCGTCGGCGTACCTGTCGATCTGCCCAAGACTGCCGCAAGTGCCTTACCCGGTGACAATGAAGAGCCGCTGACTGTGACCCTGACCGCAGATGGGCGCGTGCAGATCCAGACCACGGATGTGCTGCGCGAAGAACTGATCGGTAAGCTGCGCGCGATCGCAGCTGAGCGCAGCAGCGACCGCGTGTTCTTGCGTGCTGACGGCGCGATTCCATATGCGCAAGTGATGCAGGTCATGGGTGCTTTGAACGCGGGCGGGTTTTCCAACGTTGGCCTTGTGACTGATACCGGCGGGCCAACGCTGGACGAAGGGTGAGAGTGAGGCTGCGCGGTGGATACCGGCACCAAGATTTCGGCAATTGCGCATGTCAGCCTGATTGGCTGGGCGCTGATCGGCGGGACCTTCCGGTCCGAGCCGTTGCCGATGGCTGTACAGGATGTCTCGGTGATCTCGGCTGAGCAGTTTGCGGCCATGACCGCGCAACGCGAGGCACCCGAGGTGCCGACTGACCCGGCTGAACTGCAACAGCCTGCAGAACCTGATAAGATCGAAATACTGGACCCGACGCCGGAAGAAACGCCCGAACCTGAGCCAGTTGCCCAGCCCGAGCCGGAACCTGAGCCCGAGCCGGAACCGGAAACGGTGGAAGTCCCGCCCGAGCCCGAACTGATCGAACAACCTCCGACGCTTGAAGAGCCCGAGCCTGAGCTGGCGGCGCTTCCTGCGCCTCCGGGCCCAGAGGCAGAACCAAGCCCTGCGGATAAGATCGCGCCCGAGCAGATTGCTCCTCCTCCGCCCGAGGCCAAGCCGGATGACATTGAAACCCCTCCGGTTTCGCTGGATGAAGGGGCGGAAATCCAACAAGAACAGCAAGATCAAACGGCACCGGAAGAGGCCGCGCCCGAGATTGTGACCGAGGCGGAAGAAGTCGAAGATCCGGCCCCGCGAACCTCTCCTCGTCCGCGCGTGCGCCCGAACCGACCGGCACCCCAGCCAGAGCCTGAGGTTGCAGAAACGCCCGAGCCCGCGCCGACTGAACCTGCGCAAAACGAGCAAGCGATAAATGACGCCTTGGCCGAAGCATTGGGCAATGGCACCGAACCTTCGGGCCCACCACTGACTAGCGGTGAAAAAGACGCGATGCGGGTTGCGGTGTCGCGGTGTTGGAATGTCGGGTCCCTGTCGACGGATGCGCTGGAAACTGTGGTTGTTGTCGGGTTTTCGTTAACCAGAGATGGCAAAGTGGTTGGCGGCAGTTTGCAGCTACTCGACAGTACAGGCGGCTCGGCCGCATCAGCAAAACAAGCCTACGAAGCTGCGCGCCGCGCAATTTTGCGCTGTGGGTCTAAAGGATATGACCTACCTGCTGACAAATACGATCAATGGCAGGATATTGAGATTACATTCAATCCCGAGAGGATGCGGATCAAATGATGAAACTTCTGACCAGCCTCTTAATTGGCCTGACCCTTCTTTCGACCTCGGCCTACGCCCAAAGTGGCCCGCTGCGTCTGGAAATCGATGAAGGGATCATCGAACCTATGCCGTTTGCCGTGCCAAGCTTTGTGCCTGACGGTCCCTCGGCGGCACAATATGCACAAGATATCTCGCGGGTGGTCGTGTCTGACCTGACCGGAACGGGCCTGTTTCGTGAAATCTCGTCGGATGCATATATCAGCCGCGTCAGCAGTTTCGATGCGCCGGTACAGTTCGCTGATTGGAAGGCGATCAACGCTCAAGCACTGGTGACAGGGGCGGTCAACGTGTCGGGCAAGCGCCTGACGGTCCGGTTCCGGGTTTGGGATGTCTTCTCGGGGCAGGAACTCGGCAACGGTTTGCAGTTTGCAGGAACAACCGACGGTTGGAGGCGCATGGCGCATAAGGTCGCGGATCAGGTTTATACCCGGATCACGGGAGAGGGCGCCTATTTCGACAGCCGTGTCGCGTTTGTGTCGGAGAGCGGCCCGAAGGATCAACGGCGCAAACGGTTGGCCATAATGGATTACGACGGCGCTAATGTGCAGTATCTGACCGACAGCGCAGCGATTGTTCTGGCGCCTCGGTTCTCACCGACGGGCGACCAGTTGCTCTATACCAGCTACGAGACCGGTCAGCCGCGTATTTATCTACTGGATGTAGGCCGTGTGAAACGGCAGGAATTGCCGACGCAGGAAGGCACCATGAGCTTTTCGCCACGTTTCTCACCCGATGGCCGTTCGATCGTTTATTCTCTGACCCAGGGCGGAAACACGGATTTGTGGAAAATGGATCTGGCCTCGGGCCAAAGCGTACGACTTACCAATACGCCCGCGATTGAAACTGCACCAAGCTATGCGCCGGATGGCAGTCGGATCGTGTTTGAAAGCGACCGGTCGGGCACCCCGCAGCTTTACATCATGCCCGCTAACGGAGGCGAGGCAACGCGGATCAGTTTTGGGCAAGGCCGCTATGGCACGCCGGTCTGGTCTCCGCGTGGTGACTTGATTGCCTTTACCAAGCAGAACAAAGGTCGCTTCCACATCGGTGTTATGCGCACGGATGGCAGCGAAGAGCGCCTTTTGACCGCCTCGTTCCTGGACGAAGGTCCCACATGGTCGCCAAACGGGCGGGTCATCATGTTCACCCGCGAAACGCAGGGGGCAAGCGGTCGATCGACGCTTTACTCTGTGGATATTTCGGGCCGTAACTTGCGTCCTGTTAGAACGCCGGATGGCGGTAGCGACCCGTCTTGGGGGCCACTGCAGAATTGATCGGAACAGACAGCAGGTAAAGTTCACAACAAACCCGCAATGTGATAGAAGCGCGGCAATAAACAACGAAACACGAGGCACTTGAGATGAAACTGTTGAGCAAAGTCGCGGCAATTGGGGCGCTGACCCTGATTGCGGCCTGTTCCAATAATGATCCGTCGGCTCTGGGTGGCGGCGCTGGTGGCAGCGGCGCGCTGGTTCCGGGCTCACCCAGTGATCCGCGTTCGCCAGCCTATTTCCAGCAGACAGTTGGTGACCGGGTCCTGTTCGCAGTCGATCAGTCCACGCTCAGCCCGCAGGCGCAAACAATTCTGCAAGGGCAGGCCGATTGGCTGCTCGCCAATCCGGATTTTGTCGCCAATATCGAAGGCCATGCGGACGAGCAGGGCACGCGCGAATACAACCTTGCGCTTGGAGCTCGTCGGGCCAATGCGGCGCGGGAGTATCTGATCTCACGCGGGGTGGCAGGCAACCGGTTGACCACCGTCAGCTATGGCAAAGAACGCCCGATCGAAATTTGCAGCACCGAGGATTGCTATTCGAAAAACCGCCGCGCGGTGACGGTGCTGACCGGTTCAACCTTGGGGTAAGATGATGCGAATTGCAGGTTTGGTTCTGGCAGCGGTCGTGACCGTCGCTGGTATGGCACAGGCTCAGGATCAGCAGACTTTGGCGGATATCCGTCAGGAGCTTACGGTGCTTCACGTGGAAATCCAGCGCCTCAAGCGCGAGTTTTCAACCACTGGGTCCCCCGCGCCAAACCTGTCCGGCAGTTCCGTGCTTGAGCGCGTTGATGCGATCGAGGCCGAACTACAGCGCCTGACACGTCAGACCGAGCAGTTGAACCAACGGGTGCAGAATGTCGTGACCGATGGCACCAACCGTATCGGTGATTTGGAGTTTCGTCTGGTTGAACTTGAAGGCGGTGATCTGAGCGCGCTGGGCGAAACCTCAACGCTGGGTGGTGAGACATCGACCGATGTGGCTGTGGCACCCACCCCCAACCCTACGCAACCCACGGTCACTGATCAGGGGGAGCTTGCAGTCGGTGAACAAGCGGATTTTGATGCCGCTTCGCAGGCCCTGGTGGATGGAGATTTCCAGACCGCGGCCGATCTGTTTGCGCAATTCGACCAGTCCTATCCGGGCAGCCCGCTGGCGAGCCAAGCCAACCTGCGGCGCGGGCAGGCGCTGAAAGGGGTAGGCGATACACGCGAAGCGGCGCGCGCCTTTCTGGCCAGCTTCACGGGCGACTCCGAAGGGCCTCTGGCACCCGAGGCGTTGTTTGAGTTGGGCGCAGCGCTTGGACAGCTGGGCCAAACCGATCAGGCTTGCATCACCCTCGGCGAAGTTGGCGTACGGTTCCCGACCTCGGCACCAGCTGCTTCGGCCACACAAGAAATGGCAACACTGGGCTGTTCTTGACCTCTGACACCGATACGCTTCGGGCCAATTTGCGGGCAGGTCTGCCCGATCCACTGCCGCGCCGTCTGGGGGTGGCGGTATCAGGGGGCAGTGATTCGACTGCCCTGTTGCGATTACTTGTTGATATCGCGCGACAAGAGCAGATCGAGCTGTTTGCGGCGACCGTTGATCACGGTCTGCGAGCTGAATCTGCCTCAGAGGCCTTGGCCGTCGCGACACTGGCGCAGCGCTTAGGCATTCCTCATGAAACGCTGAAATGGCAGGGGTGGGATGGATCCGGAAATCTGCAGGATCAGGCGCGGCGTGCGAGATACCGGTTGCTGGTCGCGTGGGCCGAATCGAAGGGCCTAGAGGCAGTTGCGCTGGGCCACACGGAGGATGATCAGGCTGAAACGGTACTGATGCGGCTGGCCCGTGCTTCGGGCGTTTCGGGGCTTTCGGCCATGGCTGTATCGCGAAAAGAAGGTCTGGTCACATTGCTGCGCCCATTGCTGTCCACGACACGCTCCGATCTTCGGGAATATCTGACTGTGCAAGGTATTTCGTGGATTGATGATCCGTCGAATCAGGACCCTCGTTTTGACCGGATCAAAGCCCGCCAGGCACTTTCCGGATTAAATCAAATCGGGATCACGGCAGAGTCATTATCACGGGTCGCTGAAAATATGGCGCAAGCGCGTGAAGCATTGGCGCAATACGCGCAAGAATCCGCTTTACGGTGCATGACGGTGACGGATGGCGATCTTTGCATTGATCGCGAAGGTTTCGAAACTCTGCCCGAAGAAATCCGTCGTCGGCTTGTGACCGCGTCTGTTTCATGGATCGCAGGGGGAGAGTATCCGCCACGACACAAAGCGGTGGATCAAGTGTTGGATGCGATTTCGTCTGCTCAGACGGCCACCCTGGGGGGATGCATTTTAATCCCGGAAGGCAAAAAAACTTGGATTTGCAGAGAGCTAAACGCCGTCAGCAATCAGCACGCGCGCCCCTCAGAACCTTGGGACAGGCGTTGGATTATATCCGGGCCAAAAACTGAAGATGCGGAAATCCGGGCGCTTGGTGAGGATGGTATATTGCAGCTGGAAAACTGGCGCTCTGTGGGCAAACCTCGCGCTGCAGTGTTGTCGACGCCCTCGGTCTGGGCCGAAGGCACTCTATTGGCTGCACCCCTGGTCGGTTTTGCAAACGAATGGCGGGCTGAACTACTTCCAGAAAGGTCCGACTTTGATGCGGTGATTTTATCTCATTGAACCTGCCACAATCCTCTCTATTTTAAGGAACAACCCCGGCAGGTCCCCACCTGCCGAAACCTTTCGGGAGATTTTCCTTGGGCAACGCTCGCAACATCGCCTTCTGGGTCGTTCTGTTTCTGCTGATCCTGGCACTGTTCAACCTGTTCAGTGGACCCAGCGGGTCGCTTCAGAACAATGAACGCACCTATTCCGAATTCGTCAGCGCCGTGGACGCCGGAGACGTCACCAGCGTCACGCTGGATGGCGAACAGATCCGCTATCGCACGAATGAGAATCAGGACTTTGTCACCATCAAACCCACCGATGCCGAGGTGACGAAGCTGCTGATCGACAAGAACATCCCCGTTCGTGCTGAAAAACAGCAGCAATCGGGTTTCCAGTCGTTCCTGATCACGCTGCTGCCCTTCCTGCTGTTGATTGGCGTCTGGGTCTATTTCATGAACCGGATGCAGGGTGGCGGCAAAGGTGGCGCGATGGGTTTTGGCAAGTCCAAGGCCAAGATGCTGACCGAAAAGCACGGCCGGGTGACGTTCGACGACGTTGCGGGCATCGACGAGGCCAAGGAAGAGCTGGAAGAGATCGTGGAATTCCTGCGCAACCCGCAGAAATTTTCGCGTTTGGGCGGTAAGATACCCAAAGGAGCGCTGCTGGTTGGCCCTCCGGGCACTGGTAAGACGCTGCTTGCCCGTGCGATTGCGGGCGAGGCAGGTGTGCCGTTCTTTACGATCTCGGGTTCCGATTTCGTTGAAATGTTCGTTGGTGTTGGTGCATCGCGCGTGCGTGACATGTTCGAGCAAGCCAAGAAGAACGCGCCTTGTATCGTGTTCATCGACGAAATTGACGCCGTGGGGCGCCATCGTGGTGCTGGCTATGGCGGCGGTAACGACGAACGCGAACAGACCCTCAACCAGCTGCTGGTTGAGATGGACGGTTTCGAGGCCAATGAAGGCGTGATCATTCTGGCTGCCACCAACCGGAAGGACGTTCTGGACCCCGCGCTGCTGCGTCCGGGCCGGTTTGACCGTAACGTGACCGTCGGCAACCCCGACATCAAAGGCCGTGAAAAAATTCTGGGCGTTCACGCGCGCAAGACGCCTCTGGGTCCCGATGTCGATCTGCGCATCATCGCGCGCGGCACGCCGGGCTTTTCGGGTGCTGATCTGGCGAACCTCGTGAACGAGGCCGCATTGATGGCCGCCCGCGTCGGTCGTCGCTTTGTCACCATGGAGGACTTTGAGAACGCCAAAGACAAGGTGATGATGGGGGCCGAGCGCCGTTCGATGGTGCTGACGCAGGACCAGAAGGAAAAAACCGCCTATCACGAGGCCGGCCATGCCGTTGTGGGTCTGGAACTGCCGCTGTGCGATCCGGTCTATAAGGCGACCATCATTCCGCGCGGTGGTGCGCTGGGTATGGTTGTGTCACTGCCCGAAATGGATCGTCTGAACTATCACCGCGATGAGTGTGAGCAGAAGCTGGCCATGACTATGGCAGGCAAGGCCGCCGAGGTGATTAAATACGGCGAAGATCACGTGTCGAACGGCCCTGCGGGCGATATCATGCAGGCCAGCCAGTTGGCGCGCGCCATGGTGATGCGCTGGGGCATGTCCGACAAGGTCGGCAACATCGACTATGCCGAGGCGCATGAAGGCTATCAGGGCAACACCGCCGGGTTCTCGGTATCGGCCCATACCAAAGAGCTGATTGAAGAAGAGGTAAAGCGCCTGATCCAGCAAGGCTATGAACGCGCGCACAAGATCCTGACCGACAAGAACGAGGAATGGGAGCGACTGGCGCAAGGCCTGCTTGAGTATGAGACCCTGACCGGCGAGGAGATCAAGCGCGTCATGAATGGCGAACCGCCCACCGAAAGCGATGATGAGGGTGACAGCCCCGATGAGGGCAACGCCCCCAGCGTAACTGCCATCCCGAAGACCAAGTCCAAGAAATCGCCGCCAGATGGCGGGATGGAACCAGAACCCACTGCATAATTGCAAAACCCGGAGCCAGCCTCCGGGTTTTCTCTTTTCATCAGGGCGTTGCTGGGCATTATGCCTGCTAACCTGTCATTGAAGGGGGCGCCTCATGCCATTCTTGCGTGAAACAGAATATTCAGCCGAGGTGGTATGGCTGGGCCATGTTCCAGCAGGCCAGTCTTTGCGGGCCAAGCCTGTCAACGCTTTGGATCTGAATTTTGATGGCGTTCAGGGGGAACGGCATCAGGGGCTCAATCGGGCGTCCTGTGTTCGGGTAGCGAATCTCTATCAAAAGGGCACCGAGATCCGGAATGTGCGACAACTGTCAGTGCTGTCGGCAGAAGAATTGGGTGATATTGCGGCTGAGATGGAGTTGGCAACGCTTGATCCGTCTTACCTTGGGGCTTCGATTGTCCTGAAGGGCATTCCCGATTTCTCTCATATCCCTCCATCTTCGCGGTTGCAGGCCGAGAGCGGTTTAACGATCACTGTGGACATGGAAAATGCCCCCTGCGTTCTTCCGGGCCGTGAGATCGAGGCGGATCACACTGGATACGGGGCGGCATTCAAACCTGCGGCCAAAGGGCGACGCGGGATAACGGCTTGGGTCGAACGCCCGGGGGCTCTGAAACGCGGCGACAAGATGCAATTGTTTGTGCCGGATCAGCCCCTTTGGAACCCATAGGTTCAATCCGTTTCCGATTTGCGCATTACGATTTCTCGCAACGCCGTTTCGCGGCATGAAAATGTCGGAATCCTTAGCCACCAGTGTTGTGTACATCAGTATATGTTGCGCAGCGCCGACGCCCGTGCGTCGGTTTTGCACGGAATTCAATCAGGGACCCTGCCCAATGAGCTACAAATCCGACATTGAGATTGCCCGCGAGGCGAACAAAAAGCCGATTCAGGAAATCGGCGCGAAGCTGGGTATCTCCAGCGATGATCTGCTGCCTTACGGCCATGACAAGGCCAAAGTCAGCCAGGACTTCATCAACTCGGTACAGGACCGCGAAGACGGCAAGCTGATCCTGGTGACCGCGATCAACCCAACCCCCGCAGGTGAAGGCAAGACCACCACCACAGTAGGTCTGGGCGACGGCTTGAACCGCATCGGAAAGAACGCGATGATCTGTATCCGCGAAGCTTCGCTTGGCCCGAACTTCGGCATGAAGGGCGGCGCCGCGGGTGGCGGTTACGCGCAGGTTGTTCCGATGGAAGAGATGAACCTGCACTTCACAGGTGACTTCCACGCCATCACCTCGGCCCACTCGCTGCTGTCGGCGATGATCGATAACCACATCTATTGGGGCAACGAGCAAGAAATCGACACACGCCGCGTTGCATGGCGCCGCGTCGTCGACATGAATGACCGTGCTCTGCGTCAGATCACGGCGTCTCTGGGCGGCGTGTCGAATGGTTTCCCGCGTGAGGCAGGTTTTGACATCACTGTGGCGTCCGAAGTCATGGCAATCCTCTGCTTGGCAAACGACTTGAAAGATCTGGAAAAGCGTCTGGGCGATATCATCGTTGCTTACCGCCGCGACAAGACCCCGGTTTACTGCCGCGACATCAAGGCAGAAGGCGCTATGACCGTTCTGCTGAAAGACGCTATGCAGCCGAACCTGGTGCAGACGCTGGAAAACAACCCGGCCTTCGTCCACGGCGGCCCGTTCGCGAACATCGCGCACGGCTGTAACTCAGTCATCGCAACCAAAACCGCTCTGAAAGTGGCCGACTATGTTGTCACCGAAGCGGGCTTTGGTGCTGACCTCGGTGCCGAGAAGTTCATGAACATTAAGTGCCGCAAGGCGGGTATTGCTCCGTCGGCAGTGGTGCTGGTGGCCACCGTGCGCGCGATGAAAATGAATGGCGGAGTGGCCAAGGCTGACTTGGGTGCGGAAAACGTTGACGCTGTGAAGTCAGGTTGTGCCAACCTGGGTCGCCACATCGAAAACGTCAAATCCTTCGGTGTTCCGGTTGTCGTCGCGATCAACCACTTCGTCACCGACACCGATGACGAAGTTCAGGCGGTCAAGGACTACTGCGGCGAGCATGGTGTTGAGGCAATCCTGTCGCGTCACTGGGAGCTGGGTTCGGATGGCTCTGCGCCTCTGGCCGAAAAAGTTGTCGAAATCGTCGAAAATGGTGCCGCGAACTTCTCACCGATCTACCCAGACGACATGTCGCTGTTCGAGAAGATCGAAACCATCGCCAAGCGTATCTATCGCGCCGACGAAGTTCTGGCCGACAACAAGATCCGCAACCAGCTGCGCGAATGGGAAGAAGCAGGCTATGGCAATCTGCCGGTCTGCATGGCGAAAACCCAGTATTCGTTCTCGACCGACCCAACCCTGCGCGGCGCGCCTACCGGACACTCGGTTCCGGTGCGTGAGGTTCGCCTTTCCGCTGGTGCCGGTTTCATCGTCGTTGTCTGCGGTGAGATCATGACCATGCCCGGTCTGCCGCGCAAACCGGCCGCCGAAACCATCTGCCTTAACGACGCAGGTGAGATCGAGGGCTTGTTCTAAGCGCTCAAATAAGACATCTCGTGGTCCGGGGATATCCCCGGGCCGCAGGAGACCAAAATGCCCACTCTGATACCTCCGCAAGACTGTCATTCGATGCAGGAATTGCGGCCTCAGATCGACAAGCTGGACCGCCAATTGATTGGATTGCTGGTAACGCGCGCAACCTATATCGACCGCGCGTCGCAGCTGAAACCCGGCGAGGGCCTGCCAGCCCGCATCCCGGAACGTGTCGAAGATGTGGTGCAGCGCGTCCGCAAGAGCTCGGATGAGTTGGGTATGGACCCCGATCTTGCCGAAAAGCTCTGGCGTATACTGATTGATTGGTCGATTGCCCGCGAAGAACGCGTGCTCGGCCCAGACTGAAGAAACGGGCGCCTAGTGCGCCCGATCCGTTTTGTGAAAGAAGGGATCAAAGAATGGTAGCGCAGGTTATCGACGGAAAGGCCTTTGCCGCCAAAGTGCGCGCGCAGGTGGCTGACCAGGTTGCAAAGCTGAAAGAAGAGAACGGCATCACCCCGGGTCTGGCGGTGGTTCTGGTGGGCGAAGACCCGGCCAGCCAGGTCTATGTCCGTTCTAAGGGCAAGATGACCGTCGAGGTCGGCATGAACTCGTACGAGCACAAGCTGGATGCAGAGACCTCCGAAGAGGACCTGCTTGCGCTGATTGACAAACTGAACAATGACCCTGCGGTGCACGGCATTCTGGTGCAACTGCCGCTGCCCAAGCATCTGAACGAAGATCTGGTGATCAACTCGATCGATCCGGCAAAGGATGTGGACGGGTTCCACATCTCGAATGTGGGCCTGCTGGGAACAGGTCAGAAGTCAATGGTGCCGTGCACTCCGCTGGGCTGTCTGATGATGTTGCGCGATCACCACGGCTCTTTGTCCGGCATGGATGCTGTAGTGATCGGTCGGTCGAACATCGTGGGTAAGCCGATGGCGCAGTTGCTTCTGGGCGACAGCTGCACCGTGACCATCGCGCATAGCCGCACCAAAGATCTTCCCGATGTTGTACGCCGTGCTGATATTGTGGTCGCCGCAGTTGGTCGCCCCGAGATGGTTCCGGGTGACTGGATCAAGGAAGGCGCAACTGTGATCGATGTCGGCATCAACCGGATCGAACGCGACGGCAAGAACAAGCTGGTTGGCGACGTTGACTACGCCACTGCGGCAGAACGCGCTGGTGCGATTACCCCTGTTCCCGGTGGAGTTGGCCCTATGACGATCGCCTGCCTCCTTGCGAACACGCTCACCGCGGCTTGCCGCGCAAACGGCTTGCCTGAACCCGAAGGTCTGACTGCTTAATAGCAGCCTCGCTGTTCAATCCGGGCGCAACCTCCATGATTGAATTGGCCGGAGAGCGAAAAGCTCTCCGGCCTTTTTCATTAGATTAGGATATTTATATAACTACATCTTGACTTGACCTAGCGTCGGTCGGTGATAATCCTTCTATTCCAGCCGTTTAAGGGGTTATAATCCTGTCTGTTCGTGTTTCATGGTTTTACCTTTGGCGAGGTGCGTTACCTGGTATGATGAAGCTGAGTCCGATCTTCTCGTTAATAAGCCTTCAACGGGTAGTTGCCGGCCTCGTTTTTATTCCTTTATTGGCGTATTCCTTTGCCCCCTTTCGGGATATGACACTGCCATTCAGTCAGCGGATGGTGTTCTGGACAGGTGTTATGCTGCTCGCGCTTGCAGCGACTTGGTCGGCTGGAAAGCTGGTACGCGAACGGCTAAATCGATCCGGATTGCTGGTCCGTGATTTTGCCTTCGTCCTGTTGATCCTGACATTGTTTGCACCATCACTGTGGTTTCTGACCTGGATTCTGTTCACGCTAAATGGATTGATGGCACCGGGCATATTGAAAGTCGCCCCTTATGGTCTTCTCTTCGCCACCGGACTTTTGCTGGTGCGTCAGCGGGAAGAAACCGCAGCACCGGTATTCGAACCCAGACCACGTCTTTTCAATCGTTTGCCCGCCACTTTCGAGGGGCAGGTTTATCGGTTAACCGTGCGCGATCACTATGTCGACGTGGTCACGTCCGATGGTACGTTTACAATCCGCTCGCGCTTTACCGACGCGATTGCCGAGATGGAGCCGGTACAAGGCCATTGTACGCACCGTTCACACTGGGTCGTGGATTCGGCGATTGTTGGGGTCGAAAAAGAAAAGGGAAAATCCTTTTTGCACCTAAGCAACGGCGATCAGGTTCCTGTCAGCAGGAAATACAAGCAACAGCTCGTGGACGACGGGTTGCTCTAGAACCTATCTGGGCATCGGGATGAGTTGAGGCTGCGCACCGGTCAGAATTGCCCGCGCATCCGGCGCCATGATGCCGCTCAGAGCCTCTGCTGAACTGCGCAACCCCCCTGTGTAAGCGCCATAAGCTGGAAGGATCAGACGTGATTGATCCAACAAAAAAGCCGGGCGGGTGATCGAGCGCCCTCGGGCATTCAGGTTAACTTTAGGGTGGTAGTGGCCCGAGATTTCACCTGTACTGTTTTGCTGGGCGATATGGCGAAAAATCAGATCGTGGCAAGCCCACTCGGACAAATGTGTGCCGCCCATTTCTACCGGGCCGGGGTCATGGTTCCCTTCGATCCAGATCCAACGTCGACCAGCCTGCATTGCGGTGATCTGTTGCCTATCCTCAGCAGCCAACGCGCCCGAGGCATCGAGATCGTCAAAACTGTCCCCCAAACAGATGACCGTCGTGGCACCGGTACGGGCAAGATCACTTGCCAATCGGGTCAATGTTTCGCGGCTGTCATACGGCGGCAAGGTCGGGCCGCCCCTGCGGGCGATCCGTTCGGATTTTCCTAAATGCAGATCGGAAACACAGAGCAAGCCCTGTTCCGGCCACCATAGTGCGCCCGACCCAAGCGCAGTCAGGTCTTGGCCAGCAAATGAAAACGCGATCTTGTTCATGATCCGTTCTTCATACGATTTTGCGGATTGCGCAAGTGGTTTATGCCGGTTGCAATCCGGCCGCCTGCAGTAAACGGGCACTTTCTTCCGCAAGCAGGCGTTCCTCGGCTTCACCCTTGACGGGGACTTTGCCAACTTCGAGGAACAGAGGCGCCGCCAGGGGTGAGACGCGGTCTAGCCGCAGCAGGTCAATCCGGTCGCCGATCCGGGCGACCATGGCTTCGATCCGTCCGAAATCGACCAACCCGCGCATGGCCTCTTCGCGGGTGATTTGCATCAGCAGATGTTCAGGATCGTATTTCAGCAAGGTGTCATAGAGGATATCTGACGAAAATGTCGCCTGCCGACCACTCTTGCGCTGCCCACCAGTGTTGCGTTCGATCAAGCCCGCGATTGTGGCCGAAGCACGAAATGTGCGTTTCATCACGGCGTTACCCGCCAGCCAAGTCTCCAATCCTTCTCGTAGCGCGTCCAACTGAAATAGTGGGCGCGGATCGGTCACCGCATCCAGTCCCCAGATTAAGGTGGCATAGTCAGTGGCTACAAATCCCAGCGGCGCAAGGCCGGTTTCCTCCATGCGTTTGGTCAACAGCAAGCCCAGCGTCTGTTGCGCATTGCGGCCGGCAAATCCGTAGACGCATAGATGCTCGCGCCCCCTGTCAGGGAAGCTCTCAATCAACAGGCGGTCACTTTGCGGCAGGCGTGATATCTCGCGCTGAAGACCCAGCCATTCGGCAGTATGTCCGGGCAGTTGAGGCCAATCCGGCTGTGCGAACATCCGTAGGATTCGGTCGCTCAGCTGGGTGGACGTGGCGAACTTAGTACCCGAAAAGGTCGCGATCTTGGGCTTGCGGTCAGCGCGGCGGCTGACCTCGACCACCATCTCTCGCAGACCCTCATAGCGGACGATCTGACCACCGATCAGAAAGGTATCACCAGGGGTTAGCGAGGCCGCGAATCCCTCCTCTACCTCACCCAGAGGCTTGCCCCCGCGATTGCGCTTAAGCCGAACCTTCAGCGTGTCGGTGTCCTGAATCGTGCCAAGGTTCATGCGGATACGCTGTGCCGCCCTCGGGTCGCGCAATTGCCAGGCTCCATCCGGGCGCTGCTGAAGCCTCTGCCACCGATCATAGGCTCGCAGGGCATATCCACCGGTGGCGCAGAATTCCAAACAGGCATCGAATTCAGCACGGGTGATCTGCGCATAAGGCCCGGCAGCCGTCATTTCGGCGTAGAGTGCATCTGCATCAAACGGTCCCGCTGCGGCGGCGATCAGAATATGCTGGCACAAAACGTCCCTGGGTCCTGGCCCGCGGGGGTCGCCATCCAGATCATGTTCTTGCACAGCTTCCAGTGCAGCAACACATTCGACCACTTCGAACCGGTTGGCTGGGACGAGAATAGCTTTGGAAGGGGCATTGTAGCGGTGATTTGCGCGCCCGATCCGCTGCACTAGCCGCTTGACGTTCTTCGGCGCGCCGATCTGGATCACCAGATCCACATCGCCCCAGTCGATCCCCAGATCGAGGCTGCCGGTGCAGACAATTGCCCTCAGATCACCCCTGACCATCGCAGCCTCGACCCGTTCGCGTTGTTGCCGATCCAGGCTGCCGTGGTGAATGCCGATGGGCAGAGCGTCGTCGTTGGCGAGCCAGAGGTTGTGAAAGAAAATCTCGGCCTGCGCCCGAGTATTGTGAAAGATAAGTGTCGTCTTGTGCTTTTTGATCTGCTCCATCACAGCGGGGATGGAATAGGCTGCGCCACCGCCCGACCATGGCGGCATCTCTTGTGTTTGCAGCATCGAGATATCGGGGTCAGGGCCGGGATCAGCCTGAATAACTCGGCAAGGATCGGGATTGCGGGCTAGAAATCGTGCGATGCCTTCGGGGTCTTCAACAGTGGCGGACAAGCCAACGCGGCGCAGATCGGGGCAGAGTGTCTGCAATCGTGCCAGCGCCAGCATCAATTGATCCCCCCGTTTGCTTTCTGCCAGTGCATGTATTTCGTCGACAACAATGCGCTGGACCCCAGCAAACATGCGCGGAGCATCTTCGTATGAAGTAAGTAACGCCAGACTCTCGGGCGTGGTCAGCAGGATATGTGGAGGATCGGCGCGCTGGCGTTTCTTCTGCGTGGCCGATGTGTCGCCGGTGCGATCTTCGATCCGAATTGGTAGGCCGATTTCCTCGACGGGAACGCGCAGATTGCGCCTGATATCCGCTGCCAGCGCCTTGAGAGGAGACACATAAAGCGTGTGCAATCCGTCATGCTGCCCCAGCGCCAACTCGGCCAGGGAAGGCAGAAACCCGGCCATGGTTTTCCCGCCACCAGTTGGAGCGATAAGAAGGGTCGCGGGATCATTCGCCCGCTCAAACATTTCTTGCTGATGTGGATGAATCGACCAGCCTTTGTTCGAAAACCAGTTTTGGATTGCCGGGGGAATCTGCACCATCCGGCAAACCTAGCGCAGCCCTCAGGCCATGGAAACCAGGACAAGGGGATCAGTGAATGATCTTTTCTTCCTTCACGAACATGTTGGCCCAGGCTCGGTCGATCAGGTCCGGACTCATCTGATAAGGGATACCCTCAAACTCGCAGATTGAGATCATCTGGTCGATCAGGAAGATCGGCTGATAGTTTGCGTAGATGTTGTTGATGGTCGGGTATTTGACCTTCAGCAAATGCACCAACGCCGCCTCGTCTAGTGGCATACCGCGCTTGCGGGCGACCATGGCAAAGATCTTCAGGAAGTTCTCTTGGTTCGGGCCGTCGATTTTGATCTTGAAGAAAATCCGGCGCAGGGCCGCTTGGTCGAAAATCTCATTCGGGTGGAAGTTGGTCGAAAATATAACCAGCGTGTCGAATGGTACTTCGAACTTCTCACCCGATTGCAGGCCAAGGATATCCTTGCTTTCTTCAAGCGGAACAATCCAGCGGTTGATCAGGGCCTGAGGGGGCTCTGCCTGACGTCCAAGGTCGTCCACGATGAAGATGCCGCCGGTGGATTTCAGCTGCAAAGGCGCCTGATAGGTACGCGCGGTGGGGTTGTAGACCAAATCCAGCATGCTCAGTGACAGTTCACCACCAGTCACAACGGTGGGACGTTCGCATTGAACATAGCGAGTGTCGAACCGCTTGCGACGGCGCAGACTGTTGGGATCGTCCTCTTCTTGCTCGATCGCGGTGTGCACGATCGGATCGTAGACCGTAATCACCTGACCGGCATATTCGATTGCGCGCGGAACATAGACGTTGTCCCCCAAAGCATCACGAATGCCGTTCGAGATCGAGGATTTACCATTGCCCGGAGGGCCATACATCAGAATTGAGCGACCGGCGCTGACCGCCGGGCCCAGATGATCCAGCAGGCTGTCGGGCAGAACAAGATGGCCCATCGCGCCAGTTAGCTGGTCGCGAGTGACTTGAATGTTGCGGATCGACTGGCGCTTGACCTGCTCGCGGTAAACATCGAGCGGCACGGGCATCGCACCGAAATATTCAGACTGGCTCAACGCGTCCAACGCCCGCGCTTTGCCCGCATCGGTCAGCTGATAGCCCATTTCATTGCCGGAGTTGGCGTTCAGAGTCCCGGTCGCTTCAAGCAGTTTCTGCTCGCGTGCGATATCAACTAGTTCCTGTGTCACGGACCCGGGCAGACAGATGGCACCCGCAATTTCGCTGACCGTATCCACGTTCTTGCGAAAGACGGTCTTCAACAGAATGTCCCGCATCATCACCAGCGGAAGTTGCATTTCTCCCAGGCCTTTAGGGGCAGGGGGGGCAATCACAGAGGAGGTCTGCATATTCATGAGCGGGGCTCGTCCATCCAAAAATCACGCAAAAGGCCCTTGCGGGGCCGCTTTGGAAGAATTTGGCGCGGATTTGTGGCAGGACAAAGGCGCGGGCAAGGCGCGCTGATGATTGTTCACGATCCGTGGATTATGCCCAAAATCAAATAAACAACGAGGCTGCCAGCCAGCGTCAGACCCATAGGGAACTGTTTGCCGCGATCCCAGCTTTCCCAATGTGGTGCGATCTGGCGCAGCCGGGTGTATTTCGCCAACCGGTGTGCAAAGAACGCTCCCAGCAGAGTTGCCGTCAGAATCACCATGACCCACATCAGGTCACCGACCCAGACAAACGCTGCGGCTGCGGCACAGAACTTCGCGTCTCCGGCCCCCATCACACCAGCTGCATTTAGCACGATGCCGATAACAAGAAGGACAACCATGTGAAGCAGCTGCCATCCGTAGACAGGCAGGGTCAGGGTTAACGGCCCGATGTTGCCGGGGATCCACGGACCGGACCACGGTGGCAATGCGATAAGCCCGACGATGAGATAAACAACCGCCAGCGCGACGACAGCGTGGTTCTTGATCCGCATCTCACGCATATCCGTAAAGGCAACGTAGAAACAGATCGGCAGAACAAAAGGTAGAAACCAGGCCGCCGCTGCCGCTGGTATGATCATGGATCAGGCGTCCTCAAGGGCCCGAAGCGAGCGGACCGCCTCGTCATAATGCTGCGGGTGGGTGGAAATCGCCTCGCGATAGAGGTTCTTGGCCAGGTTGATATTCCCCTGTTTCACGGCTGAAATGGCCATGGTGTTCAACAGTTTCGCCCGTTCGGTCTGCGTCATTGGGACAACAGGGACGCTGTAGTTGCCTTGCGCGCTGCGCGCCAGAACAAGGTTGTTCTTGGCGGTGAACATAGAATTGTCCTGCCTAATGGCGTCGGTAAACAGCCGCTCGGCTTCCGCATATTGCCCGCGCGTTAGTTTGGAATAGCCCCAGTTGTTCATGACTCCGGCAGGGCGGGTCGTCAGGCCCACCGCGGTTTCGTAGTAATGGTCGGCGCGATTCCAGTCTTTTTTGGCATCTGCCACCAGCGCTTCAAGCCGATACCGTTTAAAGGTTTCATATGTAGGGGGGATCTTGTCCAATGTCGCCTTTGCGCCATCCCAGTTGCCGCTGCGAATCTGAGCATCAGCGTATTCGACACGGTCGGCGTTGTTGGCCCCTTTCATGCTCAGCACACGTTTCCACGCGGCAGAAGCTTCAGTGCTGCGCTTGGCACGGGTCAGCGTGATTGCTAGTCCTCGTTGCAGGTCGATGCGGTCGGGGTTCTTGGCGGCCGCACTTTGGAAATAGGTCACCGCCTCATTGGGATCGGCCGCATTTAGCATCACGTCATTCAGGTTGGTCTCGTCGATAACGTTCACTTCCTGAAAAGTACGTTCAACCTTTTCCTCTTCGGTTTCCTTTGCGCAGGCGGCCAAAACCAGCCCGCACGCCAGCATCGTCGGAATCAAGAAGGGTTGGCGCATTTTTGTGCGTCCTTTACTGCTCTGCCTCTATTACTGGATTTTACGCAGAACAAATTGCCCGTTGCCGCGCTGCTCCAGTTCAAATTCTTGTTCTTGTGGGGTATTATTAACAGGATTTTCCATTTTTGCGAGTGCTAACCGCAGATTGTCGCGGATTGCGTCACTTTCGCCATTGTCCAGCGCATAGGCCCTGCGGAACATCTGCGCGGCTTCGGCATATTCGCCCGTTTCTACCAAAAAGACACCCAGGTTGTTCCATGCCACAGGCCACTCGGGATCGTCCTCGACAGCACGACGCAATAGCGGTTCTGCTTGGCCAATCCGGCGCAATCCCAAATTAGCTGTCCCAAGCGAAGTCAGGATTTGCGGGGTCATACCCTGTTGCAACGCGGCACGGGTGAAGGATTCAAGTGCAAGCTCATATTCGCCCGCCGCCATCAATCGGTTTCCGACGGTCACCTCATCTACCGCAGGCCCATCTGGGTCGACGCCAGGGGCAAACGGATCGTCTGTCGCGCCTGTTTCAGTGCAAGAGGCCACCATGGTGAAAACCATGGCGGCCTGAATTGTCATACGAAGGTGCCAACAACCTGATTTGGCAACCCAGCGAAGAAGCGGGAAGGCGTTATCGGTTTCCAAACTCCATAATACCTTTTGCCGAAGGTCCAACAAGGATGACCAGCAGAGGAGGGACGGTCAACATCATTGTCGCAAGGGTCATTTTGGTTGGCAACTTATTCGCTGCCTCTTCGGCGCGCATCACGCGTTTGTCACGCATTTCATCGGCATAAACCCGCAACGCTTCGGCAATGGATGTCCCGAATGTCGCTGATTGGATCATCACGGTGACGAACGCACTAACGTCCTGAACGCCGCATCGCGTCGCGAAGTCGCGCAAAACGGTGTCCTTTTCTTTACCGGCTTTCATTTCGTAGGCGACAACCTCGAACTCAAGCGCGATGTCTGGGTAAGATGCTTTCATCTCAGACGCGACCCGTACAATGGCCTGATCCAAGGACTGCCCGGCCTCGACGCATACCAACATCAGATCGAGCGTATCAGGGAAACCATTTACGATCGCTTCCTTGCGTTCCTCTACGCGCCGCGTGATCCAGTATTTGGGCACGAAGTAACCCGCAATACCAGGTCCCAGAACGCGAATGAGGATTTGTGTCGAGTCAAATTCCTGATCGCCCGCAAACACGGTAACCAGCGAGACGCCGATCAGGATCCCGATTATGCCCAATGCGAACTGAGCGAAGTGATAGAAACGAACCGCGTCCTTGGACTGATAGCCGGCTTGCCTCAACTTGAGTTGAACGGCGGTATACTCTTCTTCGTTCTTTGGTTCGAGAAAGTTGGCGAACTTCTCAAGCTGTTCGTTCCGGCTGGCTGTTCTGAGACGCTCTTTCTTTTCTTTCTTGTTGTTTTTTGGCGGTGAATTTGACCGCTGCAACTTCTTTAGTGGGTCTTCCGGCTGGTTCAGCATCAGCGGGATTGTGACCAGGATCATGAACAATCCCAAAACGCCCACGACAATCAGCGGACCGAATTCACCCAAGTTCTGCTTCAACAGCTCATTGATCTGGTTCAAAAATTCCATCTTTGGGCCTCTTAAACCTTAATGTCGGTCAAGATACGCATGACGATCAGGTTCAGGGTCAGCGTGATACCGACAAAGAAACATGCCGGAATGAAAAGCGGATCGTCGATTACGGCGTCGTAGTAGTTCGGGTCCTTAACCATGATGAACAGAAGACAGGCGACCGGGAAACCCGACAGGAATTTGCCCGACCATTTGGCTTCGGCGGTGATAGCGTTCACCCGGCGGAACAGTCGGAAACGTGCGCGGATCACCTTGGCCAATCCGGCCAAAATATCGGCAAGGTTACCCCCCGATTGTTGCTGGATCGAAACGGCGACGGCCAAAAACCGTAAATCCTGCATATCCAGCCGCTCTGCCATATCCTTGAGTGCTTCACCGACATCCCGGCCATAAGCGGATTCATCCGAGATAACACCGAACTCTGTCGCAAGGGGGTCCTCGACCTCGTTAGCAACGATTTGGATCGAGGAAACAAATGGGTTTCCGACGCGAAGTGACCGAACCATCAGTTCCACCGCGTCGGGCAATTGTTCTTCAATCAAGGCCATACGTTTATTGGCTTTGTTATTGACCCAAGCGTACACCGCTCCGACCCCGATCGCGACCGATAGAGCCGCCCGAAGCGTCGGTTCGGTCGCTGTTCCTACGCTCAAACCTACAAAAGCCAGCCCTGAAACCAGTGCCATGATCACAATCAACTGCCGAGGAGAGAAGGCGATCGCCGCCTTCTGCGCCTTGTCTGCCAATAGCGAGTAGAGCGGTATGCTCTGCGATTTCATGTGCTGCTGCATTTCCTTGCGCAGCTGCTCCAGTACTTGCTCGCGCCCGACGCCCTTATCGATCATGTCCAGCCTGCGATTGACGCGGCTGTTCAGGCTTATCGATTTTCCGAATGCGACGAGATATATACCTTCGACCAGGGCAAAGACCCCGACGAAAATCACGATGTAGATGAGCGCCTCGACAGGCAGTTGCATATCTTGGTTCTCCTACATCGTGGTTGGATCGTAGATCGAGGCGGGCAGATCGAAGCCCCACAGACGGAAACGCTCGGAATAGTGGCTGCGCACACCTGTGGCGGTGAAATGACCGATGATCTTGTTGTCGGGGGTCAGGCCAACCCGTTGAAATTTAAATATTTCCTGCATCGAGATGACGTCACCTTCCATGCCGGTAATTTCGGTGATTGATGTCATCCGGCGCGAACCATCCTGCAGACGGCTGGCCTGAACGATCAGATTCACAGCCGACGAGATCTGGCTGCGGACCGCCTTGATAGGCATTTCGATCCCCGCCATGGCGATCATGTTTTCAAGACGCGAGATACCGTCACGGGCCGAGTTGGCGTGGATCGTGGTCATTGATCCGTCGTGGCCGGTATTCATGGCCTGCAGCATATCGATTACTTCGGCGCCACGGGTCTCGCCCACGATGATGCGGTCGGGGCGCATCCGCAGGGCGTTTTTCAAACAATCGCGCGGACTGACCTCGCCTTTGCCTTCAACGTTGGGCGGACGGCTTTCCATCCGACCCACATGGGTCTGCTGCAGCTGAAGTTCCGCCGTATCCTCAATGGTCAGAATGCGCTCGGCGTCGTCGATAAAGCTCGACAGCGCGTTCAGCGTTGTCGTTTTACCGGAACCGGTACCGCCCGAAACAATGATATTTAGACGGGTCGACACAGCGGCTTGCAGATAGGCTGCCATTTCTTCGGTGAACGCACCGAAATTGACCAGATCGTCGATGCCAAGCTTGTCTTTCTTAAACTTACGAATGGAAACAAGCGAACCATCCACCGCGATCGGTGGCACCATCGCATTGAAACGTGAGCCATCAGCCAAGCGGGCGTCAACATACGGGTTGGATTCATCGACACGGCGACCAACGGCAGAAACGATCTTGTCGATGATCCGCATCAGGTGCTTTTCGTCTTTGAACGTGATGTCGCTGATCTCAAGCTTACCGGCCCGTTCGACAAAAATCTGCTGGGGGCCGTTGACCAGAATATCGTTGACCGAGTCGTCTTGTAGCAGCGCTTCCAGCGGCCCGAGGCCAGTGACCTCGTCATAAAGCTCTTTGTTTAGCTGGCTGCGGTCTTCACGGTTCAGAACGATGTTGCGGGCTTCCAGAACTTCGCTGGCAATCGCGCTGATTTCTGTCCGCAGCTCGGATTCTTCAGCTTTTTCAAGGGCTGCAAGGTTCAGGTTTTCAAGAAGCTCGCGGTGCAGCTCAAGCTTGATTTCGCCCAGCCGTTCCTTGCGCTTGCGTTCCTTGTCGTTTCCAACAACTTCTGCTGCCTTTTTCTTGACCGGCTTGCGCGCAATTGCGTTGGCAGCTGGTGCCGCAGCTGCTGCTGCAGGGGCCTCGACTTTCGACGCCTGGGTTTCAACCGGCTGCGCCGAAGGCTGTTTTTTGTATCTTGAAAACACGGCAGCTCCCCTTTGAGTTATGCGGCTTCGGCGTCACTACTGCCAAGGCTATGAAGCGATTGAGCCAATTTGGCGATTTCCCGGCGCAGCGGGTTCTTGGCCGCTGAATTTGCCAGCGGTAAACCGTGGTCGCCGCTTTGCATGACGGGTTTGCCGCCATCGGGCAGAAGCAGATCAATGGAAATACCCAGACTTTCACCCATACGTTTAACCCGGCTTTTACCGTTGAGATCGGTAAATTTAGGAGCCCGGTTCATAGCAAACCGCAGTTTGTTGAAGGGTAATTCTTCGGCCTGCAGTGCCCGTTTCAGACGCAATGCGTTCTGGGCCGAGCGCATATCCAGCTCAAGCAACGCAAAATAGACATGGGCGGCCTGCAGAACCGTTTCTGACCAGTGAACAAGTGTTTTTGGCATGTCTATGACGACATAATCAAAATTCGCGCGTGCGGTGTCGATCACACGCTGAATGTCCTCAGGCGTGATGATGTCCAGCGGCACCATGTCAGATGGTGCCGTTAGAACTTGCAGCTTCTCTTCAAACGTCTGGAGCGCTTGTCCAAAGGAGTCTTCGTCCATCGAATCCGTGTCTGAGAGCATTTCGAACACGGCTTCATGACGAGGCAGATCCAAATAGGTCGAAACAGTGCCGTATTGTAGATCCAGGTCGATCAGGCACACTTTCGGGGCTTCTTTGGCTGAAACCGTTACAAGTTCCCATGCCAGATTGACCGCCATGGTTGTAGAACCGACACCACCTGCCAGACCCTGTACGACAAAAAGCGCCCCTTCTTTCGAGGAGCCGTTCGTCGCAGTAGGCGCTGCTTGTGGTGCCACAACCGGATCGGGTTGTTGCATACGATCGATTGCTTCCTGAAGTTCATTTTCGGGAAGCGGGTAGGGGACAAACTCGTCCGCACCTCTGCGTAGCAGCTGATGCAATGCGGCAGGGGTGACATCCTCGGCGATCAAGACAACCTTGATGCCTTTTTCCTTGGCCTGAGTGATGATCTCACCCATCAGTGTCAGGTTGTCTTCATCATCGCCGTCCAGCGCCAGCGCTACAAATTGAAGCGTCTTGGCTTCGGGTTGGCTAAAGAACGCAAGCGCTTCGGCAAATCCAAGATCACCCCATCGTTCGCCCAGCGCAGCTTCCATATCCTCGATCAAAAGGTCGAAGTTCTGGACATCACGGCTGATGGTGCAGGCCAAAATGGCGTTATTATCGTCTTGCGGCGTCGCGCTCGTCATTAACACAATCCTCATCGAGAGGGCTGAGCAAACCATTTGAACGCGAGAAGATTCAGTTCTGGTATGCTGTCGCCCGATGCGGTCGATTTTGGCCGCAGGTCACCCAATTGTTCACAAAGTGGCTTGGAAGTTAGGCAAGAATTGGGCGCAAAAGAACCAATTGTAGGGAAATGGGCGACAATGCCGCCCATTTCCTATTTATTAGTCGCTGGTACCACCGGCGTCTTCTTGCCGTTGGATATCGCTTATCGGGATCGCGCTTGAGATGTATTCGCGATAGATCACGTCCGCATATTTTCCATCCAGAATATTTGGATGCCGGTCGAAGAAGCCCGATACCTCGGTCACTGTCCGCCGATTGCGTCGATCCCGATCTTGGGTGGCAACCAACGGCCTGGATTTACCAAAGGAAACAACGGCTTCCAACCGTGAGCGCGATATTCCTTGTCGTGTCAGGAATGCAACGGCGGCATTGGCGCGGCGCTGGCCCAATCGCTTGTTATATGCCTCAGAGCCAACGGCATCCGTGTGCCCATAGACACGGAACCGCGCCTCGGGGAACTGTTTGATCCAGGCCGCCTGCTGCAACAGGATTCGTTGCGCCGAAGCGTCCAATTGCGCGCTATCGAAGGCAAAGTTGATCTGTGTAGGCACCTCGGCAGCGAAACGCCGCGCGAGGATTTGGCCATACGTCAACTCACCATTCATGACCTGAATGTTGTTCAGTGTAGCGTTACCAAACGTGCCCTGATCGATTTCGTACCCGGCCTCGCGTGTACAACCGGCGACAGCAACCGAAAGACCCAGTGTGATGATCCACTTTTCCATTGGTTCTATCCTCTCTATCAGTCCAGCACGTAGCCGTAAGAGGTGCCAAAATCCTGATTGGCAACTTCAGAGGCTGCACCATTTCCGGCGCGTTCAGTCCGAGAGATCTTGCCGTTTACGAACAGATCGAACTCGCTGGGCGGTTTCACACGATCGGTCGGCAGGGCAAGCGCCTCGCCACGAGTGGGCGACACCAGATGCGCGGTAATGATGATGATCAATTCACTCTGCTCACGCTGATACTGAGCGCTCCTGAACAACGCGCCCAATACAGGCACATCGCCAAGCCAGGGAACCTGGCTGTTCAGATCCGTGAAATCATCCTGGATTAAGCCTGCAATGGCAAAGCTCTCACCGTCGCGCAACTCGATGGTTGTCCGTGTTTGACGCGTGATGAAGCTAGGAACATTGTCGCCGTTGATCGTGAAGTTCGCACTCTGGTCGATGCTCGATACTGATGCACCCAGTTCCAGGTTGATCAGGTTGCCATCGACGACGCGCGGAACAAACAGCAGCTGAACGCCAAACTGACGATACTCAATCGCAACGACACCGTCGCCTTGGGGTACTGGGATTGGCACCTCACCACCGGCAAGGAACTCCGCCTCTTGGCCAGACAGTGCAGAAAGATTCGGTTCTGCCAAGCTGCGAACCAAACCCTTGGTTTCAAGGGCTTCCAAAAGCAGTCTAACCTGTGTCGACCCCGCGCCGAAACCGAAGAGAATGGCACCGGAATTTGTCTGAACAAACGGGATGTTGTTCGCCAGTGCGTTGTTCAGTGCGCCCTGGTTATTCAAGGAATTGAAGCCCGCAGTGGTGTCGCCACCTCCAAAGCCCAACGATGCCGACAAGTTTTTGGCTACAGAGCGGTTCATTTCCGCAAAGCGCACTTTCAGCATGACCTGCTGCACGCCGCCGACATTCATCAGGTTCGATACACGTTCAGGGGCATACCGTTCTGCCAACTCAAGCGCACGCGCCAGTTTGGCACTGCTGGAAACTGTTCCCGACAATACGATCCCATCATTGGCGGTCCGAACCTCGATTCGCTCACTGGGAAGAATCTGACGCAAGCGTTCTTTGAATTCCGAAACATCAGGGGAAACACGCACACGCACGTTGGTAATCAAATTACCCGCGCCGTCGAACATTGTCAGGGTGGTTGTACCCGGTGCCCGACCGAGAACATAGATAGTGCGGTCCGACAGGGTCGAAATATCCGCTATGCCTGCATTGGCAATGCTGATGTCTGCGAACGGTTGTTCGCTTTCCACCACGATTGCGCGATTTACGGGGACATCCAGCGTTTCCGCCGTACCCTTTTTAACCACGCGAAGATTTTGGGCCCAAGCGGCATCGCCGATTGGGCTCACAACTAGCGACAACCCCAGCAGGGTTGCGCTGATCCAGGAACGTATTGTCATGTGACCTGCCTCTCCGATCACCACTCGATTTTTTTTGGGTCTTATGCCCTATGCTATGAAACCCTGCGACAGAACCAGATTTATTGCAATAATCAATGGTTTCTGGAAAGTTCCTTATGTGGATTATGCGCAACAACACAAAGAAAGAGACCGCGCAAAATGCGCGGTCTTTGTCTCGTAAAGGTCTGAAAATTAGTTAGTTTGTGCAGGGAATTGGGGTCTCTACCGTCTCGCCGCCACGACGGGTGCGGATTGTGCAGACCTTCTCCGGAGCCGCGACGGGGGCCGGGGCCCTCTCTTCAATGCCAAGCAAAGACTGCTGATCGACTTCAACCACCTCTGCCACCTTGTCATCTTGAGCGCCAACCAGTGCCAGCGACATGCGACCCGTGTTCTGAGCCTGTGCCAAAGCGGCGATCTGTTGTGGCGTCGCTGCAACTGTGACCGTGCGAGCAATGGTTGTGCCGGTCACATCCAGACCCGCCGACTGATCAACAGCGACCAATTCGATGTTCGTCAGTACCAAACGAGTAATCTCACCGCGGCCAGAATCGCTGGTGCCACGTAATGAGCCGGTCCAATACACGTCCACCGTATCGCCTGGGCGCAAAAAGCCCGATACGCCAGATGCCACATCAACGCTTATTGCAAATGCGCGCATTCCCTTGGGCAATTGTGATCTGAGGCCAGCAGTCTCGCCTGGATTGGTGACTTTGACTTCCATAATCGCTTCGTCTTTCTCCATCGCGCGGAGAACGAATCGTTCATTGTTTTTGATTTCCGGGAATAGGGTTGTCATGTCCACAAAGGCACCCTCGGGAATCGCATCCTCTGGCCACTGAACGACGCGGATATCTTCCTGGTTCAAACGTTCGCCGTATTTGAAGGAGCGATTCGAAACCAAAACGCCTACTGTCGGGACAATGCCCGCCTGCGCATTGGCAAGCGCCTCTTCGCGCAACTTGCGTTCCTGAGCAAGTTTGGCCTGATTGTCCGTGATGTATTCGCGTGCCATATAGACAGCACCACCGGCCAACGCGACCCCGATGATAAGAACAAGTCCAAAAACAGCTCGCATTTGTCCCTCTTTATTTTCCGTAGACCGCGACTCTTGAAGTCACATCGATTCAGGATCCAAGATATTTTTCAATTGTGTCGAAAAAGCGGACAATCCCGGTAATTTTTGGCAGAAAATACGCTTATTCGCAGGGTTGCCGTCTCGCTAGTAAATGGGAACGGGCCCGCGCTACTCAAAGACCATCTCTTCTACTTCTACATTTGCGATCGGCTGTCCCGCTGTTAGAAGTCCTTGGCTCAGGATGAAGTAGATTATTGCGGCGAGACCTGCGATTGCAGCAGTTAAAACCACCCAGTCTACGGTTATCGCGCCGGTCTCATCGGTTCGGAAACTATGTACTCTTTTTAACATTGGACTATACCGGGTGGCTTTCTTCTGAAAACAAAGGGGCCACGCCTTTGAGTAAAGACATGGCCCCAAGTTGTTATGCTAGACCGATAACAGATTATTCGGTATCCGGAACTGTCACAGTTACCGAACCCAGAGCGTCATCGATGTTGCCTGCCAGGCTGCTGGCACCATTGTGGATCTGGTTGTAAGCAACGGCTGCCAGGCCAACAACAGCTGCGGTCAGAACGACCCAGTCTACAGTTACGGCGCCGTCTTCGTCTTTGCGGAAGTTCTTGATGAACTTGATCATGTTATGTCCCTCCTAAAGGATCAAAAATTAATTAACCTCGGCGTCTTTCAGAGCTTTCTCTCTCAGTCCGCTCCCGATCGTCTCGGTGTGGATATATGTTTGACCCCTGTGCGTGGCAGGAATTGGGCCAAACCAATATTTTTTTGCTCAAAGCTTAATTTTTTGTTGGTGAATTTAGTAACCAGTTGGAAATAAATAAAAAAAATCACACCTTTTTTGTACTTCCGTTGTGTGGGCGATGCAAAATGGCGGCAATTGAGGCGAAATTGCCCCAATTCGCTTGGTTTTTCTGGTGTTGCGGGCCGTTATGATGTTCAAAATGCTTCAAAAGATAAGAAATCGAGGCAGGCAAATGTATTTCCGGGACGCAGTATTATGCGCCGGTGCAGCGGTGTTTCTGATGGCGGGTGCGATTCCTGTCACTGCAACCGAAACCGAGCCGCGCGGCGTCTATAAGCGCATAAAGGCCCCTAAACCGGGGACACGTCCGCGCGTGACGATTCAGATCACGCCCGAACAACATGCAGCATCACCATCAGCCCCCAGCACTGGCGCCAAGCTGGTAGTGCCTGAGATTGCCGCTATCGCAAAGCCGCCCCCATCGGTTCCTCAGAAGATTGCGGGGGCGACCAAGCCAGTTGGCTCTTATAGAGCATTCTGGAGCCGGGTATCCCCCGATCTGGCGCAGGCCAGCGCAGGTAGGCTGAGAGAGGCCGTTCAAGCGCTTACTGCCACGGGTGTCGCGGCGCCGCGTCTGCAGACCTTGCAAGACATCGCAGAAAAGCGAGGGGTGGATATTCTACGTTCGACCGTAGGGACGAATGTCTCACCCGCACTTGTCCTAGCCGTTATCTCGGTAGAATCTGCGGGCCGCACACAGGCTGTCAGTTCTGCCGGGGCGCAGGGCTTGATGCAATTGATGCCAGCTACCGCCGAACGTTTTGGGGTAGAGGACAGCCTGAAACCTGAACAGAATATCGAAGGTGGGGTCAAATACCTGCATTGGCTCATGAACGAGTTCGACAATGACCCGATTCTCGTACTGGCAGGTTACAATGCCGGCGAAGGGGCCGTGCGCAAGCATAGTGGTGTGCCACCTTATGCCGAGACCAGAGACTACGTGCCCAAGGTTCTGGCCGCGTTTCAGGTCGCGAGTGCTCTTTGTACAACAACACCGCAGTTCGTTTCGGACCCCTGCATTTTTCAGACTTCGAACTAAAAAAGGCCCGCGTCGCAGCGGGCCTTATGTTTCATTGGCCTGAGGTCAATCTACGATTGTTGCCTGAGTCGCTCCTCGCATCTCGTCCTCGCTGACGCCATCGGCCAGTTCGACGATCTTCAGGCCGCCTTCGACGACATCCAGAACACCCAGATTGGTGATGATGCGATCCACAACGCCCTGGCCAGTCAGAGGCAGCGTGCATTCCTTCAGCACTTTTGAATCACCATGCTTGTTGGTGTGATCCATCACTACGATCACGCGACCAACGCCAGCGACCAGATCCATCGCACCGCCCATACCTTTGACCAGCTTGCCGGGAATCATCCAGTTGGCCAGGTCTCCTTTCTCGTCCACTTCCATCGCACCCAAAATCGCAGCAGCGATCTTACCGCCTCGGATCATGGCGAACGAGGTCGCGCTATCGAAGTAAGAGGTGCGGGACAGTTCGGTAATCGTCTGCTTGCCTGCGTTGATCAGGTCAGCGTCTTCCTCGCCCTCAAACGGGAAAGGCCCCATGCCCAACATACCGTTTTCGGACTGTAGGGTGATGTCCTTGTCCCCTACATAGTTCGCCACCAGCGTCGGAATACCGATGCCGAGGTTCACATACATGCCGTCTTCCAGCTCTTCTGCCGCACGTGCGGCCATCTGATTGCGATCCCAGGGCATTATGCGTCCTCCTTCTTGCGGGTGGTGCGCTGTTCGATGCGCTTTTCGTGGCTGCCTTGGATAATGCGATGCACATAGATGCCGGGCAGGTGGATGCCATCCGGGTCCAGCGAGCCGCGCGGGACGATTTCTTCAACCTCAGCCACACAAATCTTGCCGCAAGTCGCTGCGGGCACGTTAAAGTTGCGGGCGGTCTTGCGGAACACGAGGTTCCCGGTGTCATCGGCTTTCCACGCCTTTACGATCGCGAGGTCGGCAAAGATGCCTTCTTCCATGATATAGGTCTCGCCGTTGAAGTCTTTGTGCTCTTTGCCTTCAGCGATCACAGTGCCCACGCCGGTCTTGGTATAGAAACCGGGGATGCCCGCACCGCCAGCGCGCATACGCTCGGCTAGAGTGCCTTGGGGGTTGAATTCCAGCTCCAGCTCACCGCTCAGGTACTGACGCATGAACTCGGCGTTTTCGCCAACGTAAGAGCTGATCATCTTTTTGACCTGCTTGGTCTGCAGCAGAATGCCGATCCCGAAATCGTCGACGCCGGCGTTGTTCGAGGCAAAGGTCAGGTTCTGAGCGCCCGAGTCCTTGATGGCCTCAAGCAGCAGCTCGGGAATTCCGCACAGGCCAAAACCGCCCGCCGCGATCATCATGCCGTCCGAGATCACTCCATCGAGCGCTTCGGTGGCATTGGCATAGACTTTCTTCATGGAAAACTCCCCCAATGACATGGTGTTGGGCCGATTTGTGCCGCCACGTCACGAGGAAGTCAACGAATCCAAGGGGCAGGTGGTATTTCTACCTAACTTGCTTTCTTGGTGGTCTTCTTGGCAGCAGCTTTCTTCTTGGGGGCTGCCTTTTTCTTTGTGCCTTTCTTGGCCGCGCGTTCATTGACCAGTTCGATGGCCATTTCCTGGGTCACATCCACGGGTTTGATGTCTTTGGGGATCGTCGCGTTGACCTTTTCCCATTTCACATACGGCCCATAGCGCCCGTCCAACACCTGCATCGCGCCGCCATCGGGATGGTCGCCCAACTCTTTCAGCGGCTTCGCAGCCGCCCGCCGTCCGCGCCCTGGATTGGCGCGTTTTTCGGCCAGCAGTTCCACCGCGCGGTTCATGCCGATCTCAAACACATCGTTCGGGTCTTTGAGGTTTGCGTAGACGGGCTTTGCCTCGTCGGCCAACTGATGCATTAGATAAGGTCCAAAGCGACCAAAGTTCGAACTGATCATGCCGCCTTCGGGGTGCTCGCCGATCTGACGGGGCAAGGACAGAAGAGTCAGAGCTTTCTCCAGATCCATGTCGTCTTTGCTCCAGCCACGGGGCAGGGACGCACGAGGAGGCTTCTTGTTCTCAGGCGTGGGCTCTCCACGCTGGACATATGGCCCAAATCGACCGGATTTCAGCCAGATCTCATCGCCCCCATCTTCGCCCAGCAAACGCTCGTCACCTTCCGCGCCCTCACCAGCGATCGGACGGGTATAAGTGCACTCAGGATAGTTGCCACAACCGACAAACCCGCCGGTGCGCGAAGTTTTCAGATGTAACTGGCCAACACCGCATTTCGGGCAAATGCGCGGGTCAGAGCCATCTTCACGCGGCGGATACAGCTGCGGTGCCAGCGCTTCGTCCAGCTTGTCCAGCACTTCCGAGATACGCAGCTCCGATGTCTCACCAATTGCGGCAGAGAAATCGCGCCAGAACTTGCCGAGCAGATCCTTGTAGTCACGTTCACCTGCGCTGACGTCGTCAAGCTCTTCTTCCAGATTGGCGGTGAACTCGTAGCCCACATACTGGCGAAAGAAATTCAGCAGGAAGATGGTGACGATTCGGCCCTTTTCTTCGGGGATCAGCCGATTCTTGTCTTTACGTACATATTCACGATCCTGAATCGTGGTGACAATCGAGGCATAGGTCGACGGACGCCCGATCCCCAGCTCTTCCATCCGTTTGACCAGCGTGGCCTCTGTATAGCGCGGGGGCGGTTGGGTGTGATGCTGCAGCGCCAGAACGGATTCGTTCTCGGCCAGAATGGCGGCCTTTTCCGAGTCGGCGGTGGCCTTGGCAAACTGATCACGCAGCGAGGTCTTGGCAAAACGTGCGGGATCGCCCTGCATGATCTGTGGCAAGCGCTTGTCGTCATCGTCGACCACGTCATCGCGACCTTCTTCGTAAACGCGCATGAAGCCATCGAACAGCACCACCTGACCGGTGGCGCGCAGGCCAACCTGACCGTCCGTGCTGGTAATCTCGACAGTCGTGCGTTCAAGCCGTGCGGCAGCCATCTGACAGGCAATGGTGCGTTTCCAGATCAGATCATAAAGCTTGCGCTGATCCTCATCGGTCACCTTCAGCGCCTTGGCATCGCGCGACATATCTGTCGGGCGAATACACTCGTGTGCTTCCTGAGCGTTCTTGGCCTTGTTTTTGTACATGCGCGGGCTGTCTGGCACGTATTCCGCACCATAACGGTCGGCGATTGCATCGCGCGCTGCCGCCACGGCCTCGGGGGCCATGTCGATACCGTCGGTTCGCATGTAGGTAATGTATCCGGCCTCATACAGCCGCTGGGCCACCTGCATCGCATGGCGTGCGCCCATGCCGAACTTGCGGCTGGCTTCTTGCTGTAAGGTCGACGTCATGAACGGGGCAGAGGGGTTGCGCGCGGCAGGCTTGGCCTCGACCGATGTCACGCTCAGATCACGGCTGGTGATCGCCTGAACCGCCAGTTCGGCTTGCGTTGCATTCGCTAGATCGTGCTTGTCCAGTTTCTTGCCTGCCAGCGTGACTAGACGCGCCTCGTAGGTTTGTCCCCTAGGCGTCTCGAACACAGCTTTGACCGACCAGTATTCGACCGGCTTGAAGGCTTCGATCTCCATCTCGCGTTCAACGATGAGGCGCAGGCAGACCGATTGCACGCGCCCCGCTGAACGGGCACCCGGCAACTTGCGCCACAGAACGGGTGACAGGTTGAACCCTACCAGATAGTCCAACGCGCGGCGGGCCAGGTAAGCCTCGACCAGCGGCATATCGACCTCACGCGGGTTCTGCATCGCCTCGGTCACGGCGTCCTTGGTGATCGCGTTGAACGTTACGCGGCTGACTGGCGTGTCCTTCTTGATCGAACGCCGCTTGGTCAGCGCTTCTTGGAGGTGCCAGCTGATTGCCTCGCCTTCTCGATCAGGGTCAGTCGCGAGGATCAGTGCGTTGTCTTCTTTCAGAGCGTCGGCGATCGCCTTGACATGCTTACGGCTGTCATTGCCGACCTCCCATTTCATTGAAAATTCATGCTCGGGATCGACCGACCCATCCTTCGGCGGCAGGTCCCGCACATGGCCATATGAGGCCAAAACGGTGTAGTCGGGGCCAAGATACTTATTGATCGTTTTTGCTTTGGCCGGAGATTCTACAACAACTACGGGCATTTAAGAGGAATCCTCGCTCGACGGATTTTGCGCTTTGTATGACCGTGCAAAATGTGTGGGGCAAGATCGAATTGTCAATGCGTTCGTTTTCACCACCAAAAATACTTTGTATTAAAGCCTGATCTGGTCGTGCCGCTCGCGGAATCAGGTGCCGAATCCATTCGATAACTTAGGCGCAAAGTGACAGCAGGCCGCCTGGTTGCCGCTGAATCTTGCCCTCAAGCTCCAGATCGACCAACACAGGGCCGACTTCGCCCGCAGATGCAGCGATGTCCCGGATCAACTGGTCTTCCGCGATCGGAGATGGGCCAAGTCGAGTCAGAATCGCCTCGTGCAAGGCTTGGGGCGTGATTTCGGCTGTGTCTGCCTCGGGTCCAAGGGGTAGGATTTGTTGGGCGGAGGATTGTAGCTGTTGCTTGGGCAAAGCATCAATCACGTCTTCTGCATTGCGGACGAGTATAGCCCCGTCTCGGATCAGCAGATTGCATCCTGCCGCGCGGGCGTCAAAGGGATGGCCGGGCACGGCCAGAACCTCGCGCCCTTGGTCCAGGGCGTCCCGCGCGGTGATCAAGCTGCCGGATTTCGCCGCGGCCTCGACAACGACCACTGCCTGCGCCAGACCCGAGATAATGCGATTGCGGCGCGGAAAATGTCGTGCCTGAGGTGTTGTGCCCATCGGTTGTTCAGACAGGCGAAGACCGGTTTCTGCGATATCTCGCGCAAGATCGGCATTTTCGGCCGGATAAATCACATCTACCCCACCTGCTAACACTGCCACAGTACCGGTCGCCAACGTGGCGAGGTGCGCCGAGGTGTCAATGCCGCGGGCAAGCCCCGAGACCACGACATAGTCTTGCTTACCCAGATCCGTCGCCAACGCCCGCGCCATGCGCGCGCCCAGCGAAGAACAGTTCCGTGCCCCGACCATGGCAATTGCCCGGCGTTTCAAGATCGACGGATCGCCGATTGCCCAAAGCATCGGGGGCGCATCCGAAAGGTCACATAACGCGTAAGGGTAATCGGCGGCCCCAAGGCACAAAAGCCGCGCTTTGGCGACCTTTGCGGCCTTGAGCTCCGCCTCAATTACGCCGGGCGGGCAGATTTCATAATCCTCGATCCCGGCAGCGCGCGCCATTTCCGGCAACGCGGCCAGCGCGTTCTGCGCCGAGCCATGTTCGCGCAATAAGCGCCGGAATGTTGCCGGCCCTACTTTGCGTGAGCGCAACAGACGGAGCCAGGAAAACCGGTCCTCTTCCGTGGTGGGTGGGAGTGGGGGGTGATTGGAAGAAAGCTGCTCTTCGGTCATCCGATGCTCCGCCTGATTGCAAAACTGGTTTACGGTGCAGCGGGTTAACAGCCTGTGAATCTTAGAAAATTAGATCAGTATTTTTCGAACCCATCCCTCGGAGAGATGATTATGTCATTGAAAGAAAGAAAGAAAATTCGTGCGAATTATCTTGGCTCACATATCCATGGATGAGTTTTTGATTTCACGCGAAGGGTAGTGTGTTAACCCTTCGCGCCTCGATTCTCATTTTGGGCCGACTCAGGTGGCAGAGCCGCCCACAGTCAGCCCATCCATCAAAACGGTAGGTTGGCCGACACCGACCGGCACCCATTGCCCATCCTTGCCACATGTGCCCATGCCGGGATCCAGCGCCATGTCATTGCCCAGTCCCCGAATGCGTTTTAGCGCCGAGGGGCCGTCGCCAATCAGCGTCGCGCCTTTGACCGGAGCGCCGATCTTGCCGTTCTCGACACGATATGCCTCGGTGCAGGAGAACACGAACTTGCCGTTGGTGATGTCGACCTGGCCACCGCCGAAGCCCACAGCCCAGATGCCGTCTTTGATATCTGCCACCAACGAGGCCGGATCGGCATCGCCACCCAACATGATCGTGTTGGTCATGCGCGGCATCGGTTTATGGGCATAGCTTTGACGCCGGCCGTTCCCGGTTGGAGCAACGCCCATCAGGCGTGCGTTCTGGCGGTCCTGCATATATCCGGTGAGGATTCCATCCTCGATCAGAACTGTACGCGAACTGGGTGTACCCTCGTCATCCACTGATATCGAACCGCGTCGGTCTGCAATCGTCCCATCATCCACGACTGTTACACCTTTCGAAGCGATCTGCTGCCCCATCAGCCCGGCAAAAGCGGAACTGCCCTTGCGGTTGAAATCACCTTCAAGCCCGTGGCCGATGGCCTCGTGCAACAGAATACCGGGCCATCCGGGGCCCAATGCGACTTCCATCACGCCGGCAGGTGCAGGGACGGCATCCAGATTGACCATCGCGATCCGCAGAGCCTCACGCGCCTTATCTTGCCAGTCTGAGGGATCGATCAAGCCATCCAGCCCAACACGTCCGCCACCTCCGGCAGAGCCGCTTTCGCGCCTGCCGTTCTGTTCTACGATAACCGAGATGTTCAGGCGGGTCATCGGGCGTATATCGCGCACCTGCACACCATCGGGGCGAAGAATCTCGACCTCCTGCACTGCAGCGGCAATCGTGGCGCTGACTTGCACAACCCGGGAATCCAGATCACGGGTAAAAGCGTCTATCTCGCGCAGTGTCTCGATTTTGACCGGGAAGGCGGCGGATTCGATCGGGTCTTCATCGGTATATAACCTGGTATTGGTGGCACGTGGTGGCCCGGCCAGCGTCCCACCACCATCGCCGACCGCCAACCGCGCGGTTTCGGCTGCACGCTTCAGAGAGGGAATCGAAACATCCGTTGAATGCGCGTATCCAGCCACTTCACCCTGCACCGCGCGAAGACCGAATCCCTCGGAAGCGTCGTAAGAGGCCGTGCGTAATCGGCCGTCATCAAACACCAAAGATTCGGATTTGCGCCGTTCTACGAACAGTTCCCCATCCTCGGCGCCATCAGTTGCAGCCTTCAGTACAGCAAGCGCTTCATCCTTGGGAAGAACGCTTTCAAACGGGCGAAACGGGGCCTGAGTCATCAGTTGTGACCTTTCGGGTTTGATCCAGATCAAAAATAGCGTCTGTTTGACGCAAGCATTTTGCTTTATCTACCCGACGGAATATGGTTTTTAACGCGGCCAAAGACAACGGGAGAGGTGCGACCGATTCACACCTTTTCGCGAGAGACGCAAAGATCAAACGATCAGGACAGAAAATGAAGAATGCTTTGATGCTTTCCGGGCTTGCTACGGCCCTCTCCAGCCTTCCCGCCATGGCTCAGGAGCTTGAGATTATTGGCAAGCCGGTTGACGGCGGCATGGGGTTCCAGCCTGCTGCCACCAGCCTTGCCGAAGGGATTCAGTCGCTGGACAACATGATTCTGGTGATCATCACCGCGATCTGTGTGTTTGTTGCGGGTCTGCTGGTTTACTGCATCGTACGCTACAACCAGCGCGCAAACCCGAACCCGGCTCGGTTCTCGCATTACACTCCGGTTGAGATTGCATGGACATTGGGCCCGATCCTGATTCTGGTCTTCATCGGAGCGTTCTCGCTACCGGTTCTGTTCAAACAGCAGGAAATTCCTGAAGGCGACATCACCATCAAAGTCGTGGGGAACCAGTGGTACTGGACCTACGAATATGTCGATCATGACTTTGCCTTCGATAGCTATCTTCTGGGCCACCCGGCCACCCTCGACGAGGGCGCGCGCCCGGCGGATGCCGACGTAACACCGTTTGTTCTGGACGATGCGATGCGGGCGAAGCTGGCCGATGCAGGCTATGGCGAAGACGAATGGCTGCTCGCCACCGACACCGCGGTCGTTGTTCCGGTCGGCAAGATTGTCGTGATGCAGGTTACTGCATCGGACGTGATCCATTCCTGGACCATTCCTTCGTTCGGCGTGAAGCAGGACGGCGTTCCTGGTCGTCTGGCCGAACTTTGGTTCGAAGCAGACAAGGAAGGCGTCTATTTCGGACAGTGCTCTGAGCTGTGCGGTAAAGACCATGCCTATATGCCAATCACTGTCAAAGTGGTCAGCGAAGAGGCATATGAACAGTGGCTGCAGGGTGCGCTTGAAGAATATGCAGGTCAGCCTGCTTCCTACCAAGTGGCCTCGAACTAAGCCCTTTGCGGCCTAGGTAAACACATGCGGGCTGCGCGGAAATCGCGCAGCTTTTGCCCCGAAAAGGACCGGATATGAGCGACGCAAGCTTCAATGCCAGCACCGTCTCTGCGCAGACCCGCGCGGACGAGGCCAGCTTTGGCGATTATTTCGCCCTGCTGAAGCCGCGCGTGATGTCGCTGGTCGTATTCACGGCTTTGGTCGGACTGCTTGCGGCTCCGGTTCCGATACATCCGTTTGTTGGCTTCTGCGCCATCCTGTTCATCGCTATTGGTGGCGGTGCATCCGGCGCGCTGAACATGTGGTGGGACGCGGATATCGACCGCGTGATGAAGCGCACCAAAGGCCGTCCAATCCCCTCTGGCAAAGTTGAAGAAGGCGAGGCATTGGCGCTGGGTCTGGCTCTGTCTGGCCTGTCCGTGATTATGCTGGGTTTGGCAACCAACTGGTTTGCAGGGGCGTTTCTGGCCTTCACTATTTTCTTCTATGTTGTCGTCTACACGATGTGGCTGAAACGCTCGACGCCTCAGAACATCGTCATTGGTGGTGCCGCGGGAGCGTTCCCGCCGGTCATCGGATGGGTCGCGGCCACTGGCTCGATGACTCTCGAACCGTGGTTGATGTTTGCCCTGACATTCATGTGGACACCTCCGCATTTCTGGGCGTTGGCCTTGTTCATGCGCTCGGACTATGACGATGCGGGGGTGCCGATGTTGACCGTCACGCACGGCCGCCGTGCAACGCGCTGGCACATTCTGGTCTATACCGCGTTGCTGGCGTTGCTGGCGGTGGGGACTGCGTTCTCGGATATCGGAGGCCCGATTTATCTGGTCGTTGCGCTGGTTCTGAATGGCTTGTTTCTGCGGGGGGCCTGGCAGATTTCTCGTCGAAACGAAGACGATTCGGAGGCCGACAACTTCAAGGTCGAACGCAGTTTCTTCAAACTGTCGCTGCTGTACCTGTTTCTGCATTTCGGCGCGATTCTCGTCGAGGCCCTGTTGAAACCTTACGGATTAGGAGGCTGGTCATGAGCCTGCGCAAAACTCACGAACTTCACCAAAGACGGTTCAGCCGCAATCTGGGCGTCGGCCTGACACTGGCCGCGTTCATCGTGATCATCTTCGGCCTGACAGTCGTCAAGGTCTCGAACACAGATTTTAGTCTGGCGACGCAGCAGGTGCAGAACTGATGAAGTTGACGGGGCCACAGAAAACGGTCGCGCAACTGGTCGGCGTCGTCGTCCTTATGGGCGGTTTGGCATGGGCAGCGGTGCCGTTTTATAATTGGTTCTGCCGGGTCACGGGGTATGGAGGGACCACGGGGGTTGCCGAGAAAGCCCCTGATGACATACTCGACCAAGTGGTGACGGTCCGATTTGATGCCTCCAAGGCCAAGGGTATGCCGTGGGAATTCAAGCCCGTCGAACGCGAGATGAAAATACGTATCGGTGAGACAGGTCTGGCGTTCTACGAAGCGTACAACCCAACCGACAAGCCCGTCGCAGGGCAGGCGTCCTACAACGTGGCGCCCTATTCCGCCGGGGGGTATTTTCAGAAAATCGCCTGTTTCTGCTTCGATGAACAGGTGTTGGAGCCGGGTGAGCGAGTCGAGATGCCCGTTACGTTCTTCGTCGATCCCGAACTGATCGAAGATCCCGAAGCAAAATATGTGCATACGATCACGCTGTCGTATACATTCTATGAGATTGATCTGCCCGAGGGCTATGCCGCCCTTGATGTGCAGGCTGAAACAAACAAGAACTAACGCCTGTAGGTGAGGGACGCTGATGGCACACGCAAAAGACCATGATTACCACATTCTGAACCCGTCAATCTGGCCACTGATCGGCGCGGTAAGCGGATTTGTGATGCTGTTCGGGGCCGTTCTTTGGATGCACGGGATTACCCCGTGGATCTTCTGGATGGGGCTGGTCGGGGTTCTTTATACCATGTTTGCATGGTGGTCCGAAGTCGTGGTTGAAAGCCGTCAGGGCGATCATACGCCGGTCGTGCGTATCGGCCTGCGCTATGGCTTTATCCTGTTCGTGATGTCCGAGGTGATGTTCTTCTTCGCCTGGTTCTGGTCGTTCTTCAAACATCGCATGTATCCGATGTACGACTATGCCGGTACTGAATACATCCAGCCGGATATCCACGCCGTTGATCCGTTCCACCTGCCGCTGATCAACACTTTGGTCCTGTTGCTGTCGGGTTGTGCGATTACTTGGGCCCACCACGCGCTTGTTCATGACAATGACCGCAAGGCGCTGATCAATGGTCTGGCCATTGGTATCGTTCTGGGCATCGCCTTTACTGCGCTTCAGGCGTTTGAATACTATGAGTTACTGGCCCATGAGGGTTGGGAGTTCGGTGGCGATCAGTTCTATTCGAACTTCTTCATGGCAACCGGTTTCCACGGCGCGCATGTGATTATCGGCACCATCTTCCTGTCGGTCTGTCTGATCCGCGCCCTGAAGGGGGACTTTACGCCCGAGAAACACGTCGGTTTCGAGGCTGCCGCTTGGTACTGGCACTTCGTTGACGTCGTCTGGCTGTTCCTGTTTTTCGCCGTCTACATCTGGGGTCAGGCCCCGCTGATGTAACGCCACGCAGGTGATCCAATTGCAAAAGCCGCCCCACGGGGCGGCTTTTTCTCAATCAGGGGCGCAAGATTGCGCCCCATACAATTACATGGTTGCACTTCGGTTCACGTGCCCCTTAACAAGGCGCCGGTTCCCGCAACAAGGTCTGATCCCAATATGCGTCGCATTCTGTTTCTGCTGATCTTCGGCTTTGCCGGTCTGGGCCTGCTGTTGTCGCTGGGCATTTGGCAACTGCAGCGGCTGACCTGGAAACAGGAGGTGCTGGCCGAAATCGAAAGCCGCATCGCTGCCGATCCTGTCGCCTTGCCATTGCAGGTGTCCGAAGATGCGGACAAATACCTGCCGGTGACGGTCACAGGCGAGATCGAACCGGGCGAGATCCACGTTTTGGTTTCGGTCAAGCAGGTGGGGCCGGGGTATCGGATCATCCAGTCCTTTACCACCGACGACCGGACTATTCTGGTGGATCGCGGCTTTGTGCCGACCACAGCCAAGCAGGCTGTTCGCCTGACTGGCCCGATGGAAATCACCGGCAACCTGCACTGGCCCGATGAAGTTGATGGCTACACGCCTGACGCAGATATTGACGGCAACATCTGGTTCGCCCGTGATGTGCCCAATCTGGCCGCCGCGCTGGGGGCTGAGCCGGTGTTGCTAATTGCCCGCTCGGAAACCGATCCGAATGTAACGCCAATGCCGGTGGATACGGCGGGCATCCCCAACGATCATTTGCAATACGCAATCATCTGGTTTGGTCTTGCTCTGGTCTGGGCCGCAATGACCGGATACTTCCTGTGGCGCAGCCGTGCCAATTCCGAAAGTGACGCGACATGAAATACATCTCGACCCGCGGGCAGGCGCCCGAACTGACCTTTGAAGAGGCGATGCTGACCGGACTGGCCCGTGATGGTGGTCTGTACTTGCCCGCTGAAATTCCGGTGATGTCGCAGGACGAAATTGCTGCGTTGGCTGGCTTGTCCTACGAAGAAATCGCATTCCGCGTGATGTGGCCCTATGTGAGTGGCTCGTTCTCCGATGATGAGTTCAAAGATATCATAGCGCGCGCTTATGAGGGCTTCGGCCATGACGCCCGCGCGCCGTTGAAGCAGCTGAACGAGAACCATTTTCTGCTGGAGCTGTTTCACGGACCCACACTGGCTTTCAAAGATTTTGCCATGCAGCTAATCGGCCAGCTGTTCCAGGTTGCGCTCAAACGGCGCGAAGATCGCGTGACCATTGTCGGCGCGACGAGCGGTGACACCGGTTCTGCCGCAATCGAAGCGTTCCGTGGGCTGGATGCGGTGGATGTGTTCATCCTGTTCCCGCATGGCCGTGTTTCGGAAGTGCAACGCCGTCAGATGACGACTCCTGCCGACAGCAATGTGCACGCTTTGGCCGTGGATGGCGATTTCGATGACTGTCAGGCCGCGCTGAAAGACATGTTCAACGATTTCGACTTCCGTGATGGGGTGAAGCTGGCCGGGGTGAACTCGATCAACTTCGCCCGTGTGCTGGCACAGATCGTTTACTATTTCACCGCCGCCGTCAGCCTCGGCGCGCCACATCGCAAGGTCAGCTTCACCGTGCCGACAGGGAATTTCGGCGATATCTTCGCAGGCTATCTGGCCAAACGCATGGGGCTGCCCATCGATCGTCTGGTGGTGGCGACCAACCAGAACGACATTCTGCATCGCTGTCTCTCGGGCGAGGGATATTTCAAGGGCGATACGATCCCCTCAATCAGCCCTTCGATGGATATTCAGGTTAGCTCGAACTTTGAGCGCGCACTGTACTACGCCTATGGCGAAGATGGCGGCGCAGTCGCTCAGTTGATGGACGAACTCAAGAGCGGAGGCTTCAATGTCAGCCAAGGCGCAATGGAGGCTCTGCGAGAAAGCTTTGACTCGGGCCGCGTTTCTGAGGACGAGACGCTTGAGACGATCAGGCGCACCATGGTCCATAGCGCCGAGTTGGTTTGTCCGCACACCGCCGTTGGGATCAAAGTGGCTGAAGACCACCGCGCTGCCGATGTGCCCATGATCACGCTCGCAACCGCGCATCCCGCGAAGTTCCCGGCGGCGGTCGAGAAGGCAAGCGGCGAACATCCGCCTCTTCCATCCCGCATGTCTGATCTGTATGAACGTCCGGAACGGGTGACCCGCGTTGCGAACGATCTGGGTGCCCTTGAGGATCATATCAGAAGGCATATTGCTGAGTGACAGTCAGACAGGACCAACTGAAGAACGGATTTCGTGTCGTCAGTGAACATATGCCGGGGCTGCAATCTGCGGCCATCGGCATCTGGGTAACCGCCGGTGGGCGGCACGAGCGGATCGAGCAGAACGGTATCGCGCATTTCCTTGAGCATATGGCGTTCAAGGGAACCCAGCGGCGTTCTGCGCTGCAAATCGCCGAAGCGATCGAGGATGTGGGCGGGTACATCAACGCCTATACCTCGCGCGAAGTTACGGCCTATTATGCACGCGTACTGAAGGACGATGTGGCGCTGGCCATGGATGTCATCGGCGACATCGTCATGAACCCGGTATTCGACCCGCGCGAGATCGAGGTCGAGCGCGGCGTGATCCTGCAGGAGATCGGTCAGGCCTATGATACGCCGGACGATGTAATCTTTGACTGGCTGCAAGAGCAGAGCTATCACGACCAACCCCTTGGCCGCACCATTCTGGGCCCGACCGAGCGCGTCAGTGCGTTTTCCCGCGAGGACTTGTCTGGTTTCGTGGCCGAACACTACGGGCCGGAACAGATGATCCTGTCTGCAGCTGGAGCTGTGGACCACGATGCGCTGATGAAACTGGCCGAAGAGATGTTCGGCCACCTGCAGCCGCGCAAGGGTCTGATCCCCGACGCTGCGCGGTTCACTGGTGGTGAGGCGCGGCAGGAGAAAGAACTGGAGCAGGCGCATTTCGCGCTGGCGCTGGAAAGTCCGGGCTATCGCGATGATGCGATCTATACGGCCCAGATTTACTCGACCGCTCTGGGTGGAGGCATGTCCTCGCGCCTGTTTCAGGAAGTGCGCGAGACGCGCGGGCTTTGCTATACGATCTTTGCTCAGACCGGTGCTTATGCGGATACCGGTACGACAACGATTTACGCAGGCACCTCGGCCGATCAGGTGGGCGAATTGGCGACGATTACCATCGACGAGATGAAGCGCGCTGCCGAAGACATGAGCGCAGAAGAGGTTGCCCGCGCGCGGGCCCAGATGAAGGCCGGGATGCTGATGGGGCTGGAAAGCCCGTCGAACCGGGCCGAACGGCTGGCGCGGCTGGTGCAGATCTGGGGACGTGTGCCCTCGCTTGAGGACACCGTGGCCAAGATCGATGCGGTCAGCACCGAGGACGTGCGTGCCTTTGCCGAAGACATGGCAGTCAAAGCCCCTGCAGCGCTGGCGTTGTATGGGCCGGTCTCGGGCGCACCGACGCTGGTGGATCTGCAGGAGAGGCGTGCGGCGTGATGCTGTTAGGCAGACGCAAGCTGAAACTCGAAACCGAGCGCTTAACGCTGCGCCCGCCCATGCATTCCGACTTCAACGACTGGACCGCCCTGCGGCGTGCTTCAAAGGACTATCTGGTGCCGTGGGAGCCGGTTTGGGCCAAGGACCATCTGAGCCGAAAGTCGTTTACCAACCGGGTCTATTGGGCCCAGCGCTCAGTCGCGAGTGGAACGGCGATACCTCTGTTCCTGTTTCGTCGCACAGACAATATTCTGCTAGGGGCGATCACGTTGGACAATGTTCGCCGTGGTCCGGCGCAGGCTGGCACCTTGGGCTATTGGACCGGGCAGGCCTTTGCGCGACAGGGGTTCATGCGCGAAGCAATTGGCGCCGTTGTTCATCACGCCTTCACCCGTCTGGATTTAAGCCGGATCGAGGCCGCGTGTTTGCCTGAGAACAAGGCCTCTCGCGGTCTGCTGGAAAGCTCAGGCTTCAAATACGAAGGCGTGGCGCAGTCTTATCTGCAGATCAATGGGCGCTGGCGAACACATGTTCTGTATGCCAGCCTAAGGTCCGATCGTCGGGGCAAGACTGAGGCAGGCTAGAGGGCTCTGCCGCCAGGCATGGCAAGCCTCCTGTCCTGGAGATATCCGTGGCCAGATCAACAAGGGCATGACTTGTTGGCCCATTGCGCTACACTTGCCCTATGTGGCGGTTTGTTGCGGGACTGATGATGATTGCATGCGGGGCTGTGGCGCAGGAGCGGCGGCCTAGTCACTGCATCGCCATCGCAGATGCGGCACCGGGGATTGAATATCTTCACAAAGCGGCGTGGCAGGATCCCGTGCCCGAGTTTTCGGTTCGTATCAGCTATGTCGCGCATGCATCGTTTCTGATCCAGACACAGGGCGGGCTGAACGCGGTGACCGATTTCACCGGTTTTATCGGCGGCGCTGCGCTAATTCCTGACGTGGTCACAATGAACCATGCGCACAGCACCCACTGGACTGCCCATCCCGATCCGGCCATCCCGTATGTCTTGCCGGGCTGGGGAGAGTTCGGCGAAGGCATCGAGCACCATCTTGATCTGGGTGAGATGCTGATTCGCAATGTGTCGACCGATATCCGTTCGGCCTATGGCGGTATTGAAGATCGCGGAAACTCGATCTTTGTGTTCGAGGTCGAAGGGTTGTGCATCGGCCATCTGGGGCATCTGCATCACATTCCGTCGGATGAACAATTCGCTGCACTGGGTCGGCTGGATGTGGTCATGGCGGCGGTGGACGGAGGCACCACGATGCCCTTGCCCGAGATGGTTCAGGTTCTGAAACGCCTCAAAAGCTCGGTCATTATCCCGATGCATTGGTTCTCGGACTTTTCGCTCCAGCGGTTTTTGGTGGATATTCGGGATGAATTCCCGGTTGAACGGGATGGGGTGTCCGAGATTGTCGTCTCGTTGCGCACGCTGCCCGACAGGCCGACGGTTGTGGTGCTGGAGCCTCAGTACCTGATAGAGCTGGAATAGGGCTTGTCGCGGCCCGTGGCCTTTGGCAGGGAAGAGCCATGAAACTGAACCCTGCAGACAGCCGCCTTGCCGAAGCAATCAGAGCCCGATTGGGTGCTGACGTTTTGCGCCCGATTGCAGATCGTTACCTTGAAGAGCCGCGTCAGCGGTTTGTCGGGCAGCCCGGTTTGCTTGCCTTGCCACGCACTGTGGAAGATGTGTCGGCTCTGGTGCAATTGGCCGCAGACGCTCGGGTGCCTGTTGTCCCTTATGGCGGCGGCACCGGTCTGGTAGGAGGGCAGGTTGTTCCGGATGGTCCTGTCCCTTTGATCGTTTCCCTGGAACGGATGACGGCGATACGCGCGACTTACCCCACCGAGAACATACTTGTGGCCGAGGCCGGTGCCATTCTGGCCGACGTTCAGACCGCCGCTGAAGACGCGGACCGTCTATTTCCCCTGTCGCTGGCTGCGCAGGGTTCTTGCCGGATTGGCGGCAATCTGGCCACCAATGCGGGTGGCGTGAATGTGCTGCGCTATGGCAATGCACGCGATCTGTGCCTGGGGCTTGAGGTGGTGCTGCCTAATGGTGAGATCTGGCACGGGCTTAGTCGGTTGCGTAAGGACAACACCGGGTATGACCTGCGCAACCTGATGATCGGGTCCGAAGGGACACTTGGCATCATCACGGCGGCGGCGTTGAAGCTGTTCCCGCGACCCAGGGGCGTTGGAACCGCAATGTTTCAGGTCTCCTCACCCGAGGCTGCCATTGATCTGTTGTCAGTGGCGCGGGATCAAGTGGGGGAAGCGGTCAGTACGTTTGAGTTGATCCATGGGCAGGGACTCAAATTCCTGACCGAGGTTTTGCCCGACGTGCGGCAACCCTTTGCGGCAACACCGGAATGGAGTGTGTTGATCGAGCTGGGCTTGTCGGTCGGCCAAGACCCTTCGGACATGCTTGAGGCGATTTATGTCGCCGCTGATGAGCGCGATCTGGTCCGCGATGCGGTCATCGCGCAGAGCGAAGCACAGCGGTCCGAACTCTGGGCCGTGCGCGAGCGCATCCCCGAGGCCAACCGGCTGATCGGATCAGTTTCCAGCCATGATATCTCGGTCCCGATTTCCCGCATTCCAGAGTTCATTCGGCGCGGTGCGGATGTGGTGGCCGGGCAGGGGCCGTTTCGCGTAAACTGCTTTGGCCATCTGGGCGACGGTAATCTGCACTACAACGTATTTCCACCTGCCGGGCAGGACAAGGCGGAGTTTGTCGCACAGCGGGGCGCGGTCAAACGCGCGGTACATGATCTGGTTCATGAATTTGGTGGATCGGTCAGCGCCGAACACGGTGTCGGTCGGCTCAAGACAGATGATCTGGAACGCTATGGCGATCCGGTCAAGTTGCAGGCCATGAGGGCGATCAAAGCAGCGCTTGATCCTCAGGGGATTATGAACCCCGGGGCGGTTCTGGCCTAATAGACGCGCCCCGGACGTATACCGGGGCGCTGCGGTTCTTTACGACGCGGGCAGAATGACCTTGTCGATCACATGGATCACGCCGTTCTCGGCTTCGATATCGGCTTGCACAACGTTGGCATCATTCACCATGACGCCATTGTCGAGATCGATGGTGATATCTCCGCCCTGCACGGTGGCGGCGGTCATGTCATCGGACAGATCACCCGACATCACTTTGCCCGGGACAACGTGATAGGTCAGCACTGCGACCAACTGGTCCTTGTTTTCGGGCTTCAGCAGATTTTCGACCGTGCCCTCGGGGAGCGCTGCAAAAGCCTCATCCGTTGGGGCGAAAACGGTGAACGGCCCTTCGCCTTTCAGCGTTTCAACCAGTTCGGCGGCCTGAACGGCAGCGACGAGCGTTTCAAAACTGCCCGCGCCCACCGCAGTATCGACGATATCCTTGGCGTGCCCATCTGCCAAAGCAGAGGTGGTCAACAGAAGACTGGCAACTCCAGCAACAGCGAATTTGCGCAACATGACATGATTTCCCTTGTTGAGAATGCCCTAGGTGGCATCATTCGGGGTACGCAGTCAGGTCGCGACAAGATCACAGAATCCAGAGGCAACTGTTTCTTGAATGTGACCCCAATCGCGCTAAGCCTGCGGCGCACGCGATTTCCAGTCACGAGTTTGTGAAGTTTGTGGAGATCAGAGCCCTTCGAACTCGCACAGAACGTGCACGTCCATGCCCAAATCTTCCAGCGCTTTGCGACCACCCAATTCGGGCAGATCGATGATGAACGCGCATGAGATGATCTCGCCGCCCAGCCGTTCGATCAGCTTGATCCCCGCAGCGGCGGTGCCTCCGGTAGCCAGAAGATCATCAACGACCAGGATCTTCTCACCCGGCTGGATGGCGTCATCGTGAATTTCGACTATCGCCTCTCCATATTCCAGCTTGTAGTCCTGGCTGATCGTGGTGCCGGGCAGTTTGCCCTTTTTGCGGATCGGCACGAATCCAACGCTCAGCTGGTGGGCAATCGCACCGCCCAGAATAAAACCGCGCGCCTCAAGGCCCACAACTTTGTCGATTCGCTCACCGGCGTAAGGGTGCAACATCTGGTCGATTGCCATGCGGAACCCACGCGGGTCGGCAAACAGGGTGGTGACATCGCGGAACATGATCCCTTCATGCGGGAAATCGACGATGGTCCGAATGTAATCCTTGACCGTTTTGTTTCTGGACATGGGCCACCCCTTTGGCATCAAACACGCGCGGGGTATTTCGCCCATAAGGTGCGGTCATGCAAGAGAACTCTGGCCCCTGCGGCTACTTGCTGCGGCCGCGCATGGCGTTAGGCAGGCCGTAGTAGCGATACAGCGCGTTCGGAAGCCAGGACAGGTGCGGCTTGCGCCAGTTGCGTTGATCCCGAAGAAGAATGGCTTGCGCGACATGAAGGTTCATTGCTTTAATCTCACTTTTGCTGTTATGTGCGCGATATCTACATTTTATATTCTATGTATATACAATGCATCGCACTTAGAATCAAGGGCAGGACGGGGACTGGACGTGTGACCAAGAAAGATGGAAAGAAATCTACCAAGAAAAACAGTCAGTTGGTTTTGCGCCTCGACAAGGATGAGCGCGACGCGTTCGTCGAGTTGTGCAGGGATCTGGACACCTCTGCCGCCCGCGAAATCCGCCGGTTTATCCGGGGGTTCATGAAGGAAAACGCTGAAAACTGAAATCACGCCGGGCGGCGCAGAACCGCTGTGGCGATGCCCATTCCGATCAGGGTCAACCCTCCGAACCGGGTCATGGTCGTGATGACATTCGCACGTCCGATCATACGGCGCAGCTTGTCCGCCAGCAGCGCATAGGCCAGCGCGTTCAGCCCCGCGAGACCCACAAATGTTGCGATCAGGATCGCGAATTGCGGACCCAAAGGCTCGGCTGGACGCAAGAATTGCGGTACGAAAGCGATGAAGAAGGCAATGGACTTCGGGTTCAGCGCGGTGACTGCTGCGGCATGGCCAAAAACACTGCGGGCGGTCACGTCACGTTCGGTTTCAATTGCTTGCAGCCCGCCCGACGGCGCGCTGCGCAGGAGTTTGACACCCAGCCAGACAAGATAGGCTGCCCCAACCCATTTCAGCACGGTAAACAGTGTGGCAGAGGCCAGCACCAGCGCGCCCAGCCCCAGCAGCGACGCGGTCATCGCCACCAAATCCCCCAATGCGACCCCAGTGGCCGAGGCAACCGCCACACTGCGTCCTTTCGACAGCGCATAGCTAAGCACCAGCAACACGGTCGGGCCTGGGATCAGCAGCAGCGCAGTCGAAGCGGCCACAAAGGCCAGCCAGATTTCAATGGACATGGAGTATCCTATTAGAGTGTTTCCCACACCAAGCCTTGGCACGACGTATTGGTCAAGGCTTTGCGGGCACATTCTCGTGGTGAAACACCGGCTCCAACGGGTTGGCGTTCGGATTTGCGAAGCCGGGGTCGCCTAAATACCGAGGACATGGGGCAGGGAATTCAGGCGTGCAATGCGATCTGGGATTGCCGCAACAGGTTTAAGATTGGATGAAGCTTGGCTTATGCATCTTGAAACGCCTCCAATGTACCCCACTCTCGCAATGCGACCCAAAGGAGGGAGCCATGGTTCAAACCCAACACGCTGAGGCCGATACCGGCCGCGCCAGATCCGGTGTCGAGCGCCTCAAAAGAATCTTGGTAGGACTGCTGTTGGCCGGGGCGATCTTGTATGCGGGCGTCCTCGGATACATGTTTTTCAACCAGCAATCTCTGCTGTACAAACCCGAAGGTACGTTACCGGATCCGGCTTCGGTGGGGTTGGCGGATGTTGATGCGCTGTCGCTGACAATGGCTGATGGTACTGCCCTGACGGTCTGGGCTGCACCCGCTGCAATCCCGGATGCACCGACCGTCCTATTCTTCCACGGCCAAAGCGGCAATCTGGGGGACCGTGCTGAACGGCTGCGCGAAATCCTGAACTCGGGCTACGGGCTGCTTGCCCCCAGCTATCGCGGCTTTCCGGGCAGCGAAGGCGAGCCCTCGGAACTGGCGCTGATCTCTGATGGAGTTCAGCTCTATGACAGGCTGGCGGGTCAGGGCAAAGCTGTGGTGCTGCACGGTCAGAGCCTCGGCACCGGCATTGCCGCCGCTGTGGCTGCCGAGCGTCCCGATGCAGAACTTCTGGTGCTCGAGGCCCCGTTCACTGCAACCGTTGATGTCGCGGCGGAACGCTATCCTTTCCTGCCGGTCTCAGCCTTGATGAGGGATCAGTTCGCCACACGTGATCTTATCGAACAGATCTCGGTGCCGACGTTGATTTTTCACGGCACCGAGGATGAAACTATTCCACTGCATCACGGAAAAGCTCTGGCCGAGATGTCTGATACCGCGCAGATTTACGTGATCCCCGACGGCACCCACAACGATTTGTGGTCGCGTGGCCTATGGGACGAGGTGCAAAAGAACCTGTCTCAGAACTGAGTTCATAACACCCGCCCAGCCACAGCATCCAGCTTGGCCAACAATTCCGGATCGCGCTTTTCAGGCGCGGTCAGGATGGCATACTCCAGCGCCCGGTCGCAGCCATGCGGGCAGGGCGCACGGTCGGTCCCCAGCATAGCGGGTAGACCTTTGACCAATGCCCGGCCTTTTTCCGCATTACCGGTCAGCGTGGCGATGATGGCGGCCACGTCGACTTCACCGTGATCAGGGTGCCAGCTGTCATAGTCGGTGACCATGGCAATTGACGCATAACAAAGCTCGGCCTCGCGGGCGAGTTTCGCTTCGGGCATGTTGGTCATGCCGATCACGTCGCACCCCCATTGTTCGCGATATAATTTGGATTCCGCCAATGACGAGAATTGCGGTCCTTCCATCGCCAGATAGGTTCCACCTCGGTGGATGGTGATGCCAGCCGTCTTGCCAGCAGTCTCACAAGCGTCCGACAGGCGCGGGCAGGTCGGATGCGCAACACTGACATGGGCGACGCAGCCAGTCCCGAAAAAGCTCTTTTCACGGGCAAATGTTCGATCGATGAACTGATCCACGATCACGAAATCACCCGGCGCCATATGTTCGCGGAACGACCCGCAGGCCGAGACCGAGATCACATCCGTTACGCCAAGCCGTTTCAACGCGTCGATATTGGCGCGATAGGGCACCTCGGTCGGCGAGTGCACATGTCCGCGACCGTGACGCGGCAAGAAGGCCATTTCGACCCCATCCAGCGACCCGGTCAGGATCTGATCCGACGGATCGCCCCATGGCGTTTCTACTGTGACCCACTCGGCATTCTCTAGACCATCGATGTCATAAATGCCCGATCCTCCAATGACGGCGATTTTTGTTTGGGTCACGAGTGCTCTCCATTGAAAATTCCTGCTGTGTGAGTTCTGCGGGCCACAGCTTCATTTGACAAGTGGGTTCAACGGTTTGTGTGCGCTTGGGTCAAGCTATGCGCACGGCGCATATCAGGGTCCCGCCTGGCGCGGTATCTCAAGACCGGTTTGACCGCTAGAAGGCCCCTTTCGCGCGAACAAAACCGACCAACAGGACCGATCCATGCCCCGAGCCATGCTGGCAAGCTTTGCCAATCGTATAGCCAAACCCGATTTGCGCTGGGTCCCGGATGAGGGATTGACCTTTTCCCGCCTGCGGATCGAACTGCTGTCCGGTCTCACCGTCGCCTTGGCGCTGGTCCCCGAAGCCGTGGCCTTTGCCTTTGTCGCCGGGGTGCACCCTCTGGTCGGGCTTTATGCCGCATTCCTGGTTGGTCTGATCACTGCGTTGATCGGTGGTCGCCCCGGCATGATCTCGGGCGCAACCGGGGCGCTTGCGGTTGTCATGGTCGCATTGGTTGCGCAGCACGGGGTCGAATACCTGTTCGCTACAGTGGTGCTGATGGGGATTATGCAGATTATCGCAGGAGCGATGCATTGGGGCCGGTTCATCCGTCTTGTGCCGCACCCGGTGATGCTGGGCTTTGTGAACGGTCTGGCGATTGTGATCTTTCTGGCGCAGCTGGGGCAGTTCAAAGTGCCCGGAACCATGGAAAACACCGGCCACGGCATGGGCGGTGGCGAGTGGCTTTCGGGCGTTCAGCTCTACACAATGCTGGGTCTGGTCGCTCTGACCATGGCTGTGATCTGGATCATGCCCCGCATCACCCGCGTCATCCCAGCGCCTCTGGCCGGGATTTTTGTTGTCGCTGCTTTGGTCATTGGCATTGGGCTGGACGTCCCGCGTGTCGGTGATCTGGCTTCGATCGAAGGCGGCTTGCCCAGCTTCCATATACCTATGGTGCCGCTGAACTGGGAGACCTTTGAAATCATCCTGCCCTATGCCCTGATCCTTGCCGCAATCGGTCTGATTGAATCCCTGCTGACGCTAAACCTTGTGGGTGAGATCACCGGCAAGCGCGGTGGTGCTTCGCAGGAATGTATCGCGCAGGGCACAGCGAACGTAGTCACCGGTTTCTTTGGTGGTATGGGCGGTTGTGCGATGATCGGTCAGTCGATGATCAACGTGAAGTCAGGCGGGCGCACGCGTATCGCAGGTATCGCTGCAGCGCTGTTTCTGTTGCTCTTCATCCTGGTGGGTTCGCCTCTGATCGAGCAGATTCCACTGGCCGCACTTGTCGGTGTGATGTTCATGGTGGTGATCGGAACCTTCGCCTGGAATTCGCTGAAGATCATGCGCAAGGTGCCTTTGATGGATGCGTTCGTGATCGTACTGGTGACAGTCGTCACCGTGATGGAAGACCTTGCGGTGGCTGTTGTGGTCGGTGTTATTGTCTCTGCCCTGGCTTATGCATGGAATAACGCCAAACGCATCCACGCGGTTACGCGCGACTCGGAAACGGAAGAAGGGGCGAAGGTCTATGAAATTCAGGGCCCGCTGTTCTTTGGCTCGTCCGAGGGCTTCGTGGAGCTGTTCGACGTAAGAAACGACCCCGAAACCGTCATCATCGACTTTGCAGCCAGCCGTGTGGTGGACCAATCCGCGCTGCAGGCTATCGAAAACATCGCCGCCAAATACGAAGCTGCTGGCAAACGCGTCATGCTGCGGCACCTGAGCCGTGACTGTCATACACTGCTGAACAAGGCCGGCCATCTGATGGTCGACAGCGATGATGACCCGGATTACGAACTGGCTGTGGATTATTCGGTCCGCACCGGTATTCTGGGCGGGCACTGAATACGCGAAAGGGCGGCCGGATTGGCCGCCTTATATCTCAGAAGCAATGCGCTCCAACGCATCGATATTGCCTGAAAGCAAGGCATCTTCGGCCCGAGTGATGGTTTCTGCGGGCCAATCCCACCATCGCAAGTCTTGCAGCCTTTCAATCACATCGCGATCAAAACGATAGCGCCGGACTTTTGCCGGATTTCCGGTAACGACTGCATAGGGTGGAACCTGACCCCGCACGACCGAGCCTGCGCCAACAATCGCGCCATTTCCGATCTGCGCTCCGGGTAAAATCAAAGCTCCGTAACCGATCCAGACATCGTGCCCGATAACGGTATCACGTGTATCAGGCTGGTAGCCTGACATGCGATCCGGATCGAAGATTGGAAATGGAAAGCAGGTCAAGCCATCGGTCGCGTGATTTGCGGAGGCAGTGATAAACCTTACTCCATGAGCGATTTGGCAGAACTTGCCCAGCATCAGCTTTTCTTCTGAAAAGGGAAACAGATACGGTGCAAGCCGCTGCGCCCAGTCCTTCGGTGCATCGAAATCCGACGCATAAGTGTAAGCTCCTGCCTCAAAGCGGGGATGATCGATGGCCTGAGACAGAAACACTGTTCCGTTGTGGCTAGAGCCGTCGGGCAGAACAATCGGATATCTGCATGTAGGATCAGGCAGTGGCATTAGTCATCCGGGCGTGAAAGGCTGAACAATTCTGTCACCACAGAATAGTCCCGATAACCCAACCGCGCGAGCGGGTTGAATGAGGTCACGTCAAATTTGCCGTCACGGATGTGGTCATCGTGCAGGTGCACACCAGTGACCTCTCCGAACACCACCCGATTGGACTCACCCGGCAGAGTAACGATCTGAGTAAGTTTGCATTCCAGCGCTGCGGGCGCTCCCTCGACCCGAGAGCAATTTATGGTTTCGCATTCAACGGGTGTCAGCCCAGCATGAGTGAACTCGTCGACGTGCTTTCCCAAACCCTCTGAGCTGGCATTCATTGCATCGCGATGCGCATGGGCCACCACGTTGACGCAGAATACCTTCGTGGCCTCGATATTGGCGATGCTGTCCTTGCCGCCATCCTGATCGTGTTTGGAGCCGGTTGAGGCGAACATCACCTGAGGCGGTGTATAAGCGACACCATTGAAGAAGGAATACGGGGCCAGATTGTTGATCCCGTCAGCATCGCGCGTCGAAATCCAGCCGATCGGGCGTGGGGTTATGATGGCGTTGAAGGGGTTGTGCGGCAGGCCGTGGCCGTCTTCGGGGCGATAGAACATATGGACTCCAAGCGTTTGCCCAAGGCCTATCGAAGTGCTAGGGCGTTTTCCAGCAAGGATAAGAGGGCGCGCGTGCAGCAATTCAAGATCAGGCCGGAAGAGCCGGAAGACTGGTGGGAGGTCGAAGCGCTCTATGACCTGTGCTTTGCTCCGGGGCGCGAGGCGTTGTCGTCTTATCGTCTGCGCGATGACGTGCCGCCTGTCGCTGGCCTGTCGCAGGTCGCGCGCGATGGGCAGGGCATTCTGGCTGGTGCAATCCGGTTTTGGCCCGTGCATGTGGGTGAACATGACGCGCTGCTGCTAGGTCCAGTGGCGGTCCACCCGACCCATCAAGGCGAAGGGTTGGGCGGATATCTGATCCATCAGGGGGTAGAGGCCGGGCGCGCCAAAGGGTGGGATCGCGTCATGCTTGTGGGCGATGCGCCCTATTATGCCCGGTTCGGGTTCACCCCGCTGACGGGTGTCGAAATGCCCCCGCCCACCAACCCTGATCGCATACTGGGTTTGGAACTGACCCCCGGAGTTTGGTCCGAAATTCAGGGGCTTGTTAGTCGCTGGACCCGTTGACCCATTGAAAACCCGCTGCAAAGTCCCGATGTTTTCAGGACAGGAGGGCACAGATGCAGGACGTGGTTCTTGTCGAAAAACTCGATCCCGAGGCCGAGCTTGATCGGCTTGCGCAGCTGTACGGTGCGGCAGGTGGCGCAGGAGTGAATCTGCTGAACAAGCTTGGTGGTTCGGCGGAATCCTTATTGGATCAGTTACCTAAGCCGGTGCGAGAAGGTCTGACCGAAGCAACCGAACAGGCGCTTTGGCTTGCCATGCATGCGGCCGAAGGCTCTCGGCGTGCCGTGCCGGACCAGAAACCATGGGTCAACACAGCCTTGACTACTGCCATGGGCGCAGCCGGAGGTCTGGGTGGAGTGTCCACAGCACTTGTCGAGCTGCCCGCGACAACCGCCATGATGCTGCGCGCGATCCAAGGCGCAGCGATGCGGGAAGGATTTGATCCGACCGCCGAGAACGTGAAATTCGACTCGATCCGAGTCTTGTCAGCCGCAGGTCCTTTGGCCGAGGATGACGGGGCTGATCTGGGCTTTTTCTCAATGCGCATGACCCTGACCGGACCGACCATGCAACGCCTCATTGCGATGGTGGCGCCGCGCCTGTCCGTAGTGCTGGGCCAGAAGCTGGCGGCGCAGTCTGTACCGTTGCTTGGGGCGCTTGCCGGGGGCGGTACAAATTTTGTCTATACCCGCTACTACCAGCAGATCGCGCATGTGCATTTTGGGCTGCGTCGATTGGCGATTGATGCCGACATCCCTCATGACGAGCTGGTGCGGCGTTTGTCGGGGCGGATGGCTCTGAACAAGGGGGCTTTCCCGTAAAGCTTGGCAGACTCTGCCGGATATGATAAATATCACTTTATAAACCGCAACATAAGCGGAGCGAGCAGTGGATATGAACCGTGTTTGACGGGCGCAGTAATGGTGCTATCGCCGATCTTTCGGCCGAGAACCTCTCCCTTTCCGGGGCGCTGCCTGTTTATGCTCAATCCGCTGCGCTTTGCTATCGAACCAATGATGGCCTGCCAGAGATTTTGTTGATCACAACGCGCAGGGCGCGGCGCTGGATCATCCCGAAGGGGTGGTTGATCAACGGGCTGACCCCGTCTGAAACAGCCGCCCGCGAGGCCTGGGAAGAGGCTGGTGTTTTGGGGCAGTGCGGAAGCGAAAGCCTTGGTCGGTTTGCCTATATCAAGAACCGGCCTGGCAAGCCATCGGCGCTGTGTCTGGTTGATGTGTTTCCGCTGCATGTGCAGCGATCCGAGGCGCATTTTCCCGAAGCGGGTGAGCGCAGGCGCAAATGGGTTTCGCCCAAAAAGGCGTCATCGAAAGTGGCGTCGCCTGATCTCGCCGCGCTTTTGGGTGGATTCGGGTTGCATCGGCAATAGCGGGCCAAGATCAAGACTTGATATTGCCATGTTGGTCGGTATCTATTCGCCAACCGGATTTTGGATGTGATATGATTCAATACGCATTGAAATGCAGCAATGACCACAGCTTTGACAGTTGGTTTCAATCCGCAGCCGCCTTTGACAAACTGTCAGCGGCCGGGTTGGTAACCTGCGCGGTATGCGGCTGCGACAAGGTGGAAAAGGCGGTGATGACACCGCGTGTCCGGCCTGCGCGCAAGGCGGTGACCGAGGTTGCACCAGCGCAGCCTTCTGCGGATGAGATCAGCATGGCAACACCTTCGCCCGAGATCGCTGAGGTCCTTAGCGAACTGCGTCGAAAGGTCGAGGAAAACTCGGACTATGTGGGCAAGGATTTCGCCAAAGAAGCCCGCAAAATCCATCTGGGGGATGCGCCCGAGCGCGCGATCTATGGTGAGGCCAAGCCCGAAGAGGCGCAATCGCTGATTGAAGACGGCGTGCCGGTCGCACCGTTGCCGTTTGTTCCTAGCCGCAAGACCAACTGACCCATGCACATCGTTGTTACGGGCGCGAACCGAGGGATCGGGAAAACCGTTGCGGATCAATACCGTGCAGAAGGTCATGAAGTGACCGGAACTGCCCGAGACGGTAGCGCAGATATCGTGCTGGATGTCTCGGACCCAGAACAGCACGCTGCAATGGCCGAGCAACTGCGAGGCCGCCAGATTGACCTGCTGATCTGCAATGCGGGCGTTTATCTGGACAAAGGACACGACATTAGTGGCTATCCCGCCGAGATGTGGGCGCAAAGCTTCGCCGCCAACGTGACAGGCGTGTTTCTTACCATCCAGTCCTTGTTGCCGAACCTGCGAACCGCGCGGGGCCGGATCGCCATCGTTTCGTCTCAGATGGCGTCACATACGCGCGCGCCGGGTGGCAGCTATATCTACCGTGCGTCAAAGGCGGCGGCGCTGAATTTGGGCCGCAACCTAGCGACTGACCTACAGGCGGATGGCATTGCGGTGGGAATCTACCATCCGGGCTGGGTGCAGACGGACATGGGCGGATCTGCAGCAGAGATCACGGTCGATCAGGCGGCAAACGGCTTGATCGAGCGATTTGCGGCTCTCTCGCTCGATACTACCGGTTGTTTTGAAACCTGGGATGGTCGGGCGCACCCTTACTGAGAGTTCAGGGCCGCCTTGGGGATTTCGTAGACTTCACCGGGATCAATGAAGATCACCATGATATCACCGCGTGTCTCATAGGTCAGTTTCGATGTCGAACTGCTGGAATCCGGCACACCTTTGGTGAAGTAAATCCGCCGAACCTCGCCAGTGTTCAACTGAACCGCCAACGTCGCCGTTCCATCTTCGCGCTTCCGCAATTCGGCCGGACAACTGGCCAGTGTATCACCTGCCAATGCAGCGCATGGAACGGTGCCTAATGAGTTCTCGCCATCCGTTCCCGATAGGGTGGCCACTTGGGCATTTGCGGCAGTCGAAACCAGGCTTAGGGCAAGGGCAAAGCGGAACATTGAAATCCTCGTGGAATAAGACTTTGACCGAACGCTTACACCACGCACGACCAAAGTAAAGCACTGCGGTGCAGACTTTGCCCACTTGCCCTTGCGCCCCCCCTCGCATAAGAGGCACGGGATCAGAAATTCAAGGCGCGGAGACACTAGCCCCCATGCCCGTACTCGTGATGAAATTCGGCGGCACATCGGTCGCCAATCTGGACCGGATCCGCCGTGCTGCCAAACGGGTTGGTGTCGAGGTAGCCAAAGGCTATGACGTCATCGTCATCGTTTCGGCGATGTCCGGCAAGACCAACGAGCTGGTGGGCTGGGTCGATGAAATCTCTCCGCTCTATGACGCGCGCGAATATGATGCCGTTGTCTCCTCTGGTGAAAACGTTACAGCTGGCCTGATGGCGCTGACCCTGCAGGAAATGGACATCCCGGCGCGCAGCTGGCAGGGTTGGCAGGTGCCGCTGATCACCAACGGTGCCCATTCAGCGGCCCGGATCGAAGAAATCCCGCCCGAGAATATCAACCAGAAATTCGGCGAAGGGATGCGCGTTGCGGTGGTCGCGGGCTTCCAGGGCATCAGCCCCGAAGGTCGCATCACCACGCTGGGTCGGGGCGGTTCGGACACCACCGCCGTGGCTTTTGCTGCCGCTTTCGAAGCCGAGCGCTGCGACATCTATACGGATGTGGACGGTGTCTATACGACCGACCCGCGCATCTGTGAAAAAGCGCGCAAGCTGGACAAAATCTCGTTCGAGGAAATGCTCGAACTGGCCTCGCTGGGGGCCAAAGTGCTTCAAACCCGCTCGGTCGAGCTGGCGATGCGCTACAAGGTGAAACTGCGCGTTCTTTCAAGCTTTGAGGAACAATCCGACGAGGCCGGTACACTGGTCTGCGACGAGGAGGATATCATGGAATCCAATGTTGTGGCCGGTGTGGCCTATTCCCGCGACGAAGCCAAGATGACCGTCGTTTCCGTGGCGGACCGCCCCGGCATCGCCTCGATCATCTTTACCGCGCTCAGCGACGAGGGCGTGAACGTGGACATGATCGTCCAGAATATCTCGGACGAAGGGCGCACCGACATGACCTTCTCCTGTCCGACCAATCAGGTCTCCCGCGCCGAAAAGGCATTGCTGGCGATCAAGGATCAGGGTGAGCTGAACTACGCCGAACTGGTTGCGGATGAGGATGTTTGCAAGGTCTCAGTTGTCGGGATCGGTATGCGCTCGCAATCCGGTGTTGCGGCCAAGATGTTCAAGATTCTCTCGGATGAGGGGATTAACATCAAGGTCATTACAACCTCCGAGATTAAAATTTCCGTCCTGATCGACAGGAAATACATGGAACTTGCGGTTCAGGCACTGCATGATGCCTTTGAACTGGACAAGGCGGCCTGAGCTTTCAGCCAAGTGTCCTGTCTGAAACCGTAACGTGGGTGGGCCATGGCGGAAGGCACGGAAACAGAATCTCGCAAGTTGCTGGGACGGCTGCGCGAAGAAATGGCGAGTGAAGCCGCCGGTCAGGAACGTCTTGACCGGATCACGCACCTGATCGCCGACAGTACCGGTCGCGAAGTTTGCTCGATCTACCTGTTTCGGGATGAGGATACGCTTGAACTGTGCGCCACCGAAGGTCTGTCCCCAGAAGCGGTGCACAAGACGCGGATGCGTATGGGCGAAGGGCTGGTCGGTCGCGTCGCCAAATCTGGCAAGGTGGTGAATACGGCGGACGCACCCTCGGCCAAGGGCTTTCGGTACATGCCGGAAACTGGCGAGGAACGGTATTCGTCCTTTCTTGGTGTGCCGGTACAGCGTCTGGGTCAGAAACTGGGCGTGCTGGTGGTTCAGTCCCGGGACGCGCGCGAGTTTTCGGCGGATGAGGTTTATGCGCTGGAAGTTGTCGCGATGGTTCTGGCCGAAATGGCCGAACTGGGCGCGTTCGTCGGCGAAGGCGCGGCCTTGTCACCGCTGCACCAGCAATCGGTGCAACTTACCGGTGGCCCGGCGCAGGAGGGATCTGCTGAAGGCCATGTCTGGCTGCATGAACCTCGTGTTGTTGTCACCAATCCCATTGCCGAAGACCCGCATCGTGAGCGTGAGCGGCTGACCGAGGCCGTTGAAGAGCTACGCGTCGGCGTCGACAAGATGCTTGAGATTTCTCAGGGCGGCGACAAAGAGCAGTTGCAGGTTCTGGAAGCCTACCGGATGTTCGCCAACTCCAAGGGTTGGATGCGCCGGATGGAGGAGGACATCGCTCTTGGTCTCAGCGCTGAGGCGGCGGTCGAGAAAGAACAATCTCAGGCGCGGGCCCGCATGGGGCAGGTCACCGATCCGTATTTACGTGAACGGTTGGCCGATCTGGACGACCTCAGCAATCGGTTGCTGCGAATTTTGACTGGACAGGGTAACGGAAATGGGGCTGACCTGCCGCCCGATCCGATCCTAATTGCGCGAAATATCGGCCCCGGTGATCTGCTGGAATATGGCCGTTCTCTCAAAGGGATCGTATTGGAAGAAGGCTCGGTCGGAAGCCATGCCACTATCGTGGCGCGCGCGTTGGCGATCCCACTGGTGGTGCATGTAGGCCGCATCACCACCGAAGCGCTGAATGGCGATCACATATTGGTGGATGGGGATAGCGGTGTCGTACATCTGCGCCCCGAGGACACCGTCGTTAGTGCTTTCCGTGATAAAATCGCGATGGAAGCCAAGGCGCAGGAACGCTACGCCTCGATCCGTGAAACGCCCACCGTCACGCAGGATGGTGCGCGAATCAACATGGTGATGAACGCGGGCCTGATGGCCGATTTGCCCTCGCTTAGTACCTCTGGCGCCGAAGGAGTGGGCCTGTTCCGCACCGAACTGCAGTTTCTGATCCGCAATCAGATGCCCAAGCGATCCGAGCTGGTGACGCAATACAAACGTGTCCTGGATGCTGCGGGAGAAAAGCGCGTGGTGTTCCGCACGCTCGATATCGGGTCAGATAAGGTTCTGCCTTATATGAAACATGTGGAAGAGCCGAACCCGGCGCTGGGCTGGCGGGCGATCCGCGTGGGTCTGGACAAGCGTGGCGTGATGCGGATGCAGTTGCAGGCGCTGATCCGCGCCGCCGATGGCCGCCCCCTGACGATCATGTTCCCGTTTGTCGCGCAGGCTGACGAATTCCGTGAGGCGCGCTGGGAGGTCAAGAAAACGATCGAGCGTGAACGGCGTCTGGGCCATGTTCTGCCTGAATCGCTCGAAGTGGGGGCGATGCTGGAAACGCCTTCACTTGCCTTTGCGCCGCAGAAGTTCTTTGACGAAGTCGGCTTTATCTCGATCGGTGGGAACGACCTGAAACAGTTTTTCTTCGCCGCCGACCGCGAAAATGAACTGGTTCGCCGTCGCTACGATACGCTGAATGTCAGCTTTCTGAGTTTCATTGAACGTATCGTTGAGAGATGCTCGATCTCGGACACACCGCTCAGCTTCTGTGGCGAAGATGCTGGTCGCCCGGTCGAGGCGCTGTGTCTCGCGGCCATGGGCATCCGTACCCTTTCGATGCGCCCGGCCTCAATCGGGCCGGTCAAAAGCCTGTTGTTGCGGTCGAACCTTCAGGATGTGCGTAAAATTATCGCCGATGCCCGCCATCGTGGGGAACAATCCGTGCGTCCGGCGGTGATGGACTGGCTGCGGACGCAGTCCTGACTGATCTTCCGCGATGCCAGCTGCAAATCCGCGCTTGATTTTTGCGCTCAGGTTTTCTATTCAGCCGGTGAATGTTAGCGATAACATAGCTAATGACGCACATGCGTTTTAATCCCGGGCTGAAACCTCGCTTATGCTGGCGGGGAATTCGAAAGGAGCCTTGCAATGGTCTCACGCGTAATTCCGGTAGATCCGTTCGACCTTGTGTTGTTCGGCGCGACGGGCGATTTGGCGCAGCGTAAAATCCTGCCGGGCCTCTATCATCGCTTCGAAGTCGGCCAGATGCCTGAGAATGCGCGCATCATTGGAACCGCCCGATCCGACATTGACAGCGACGGGTTCCGTGAACAGCTGCGTGCGTCGATGCAAGAGTTTGCGCCGGGTTTTAAAAAGGATACGCTTGATCGCTTTCTGTCCCGCGTCGAGTATGTTCCGGTAGATGCGCTTGGCGATGCGGGTTGGTCTGACCTTGCGAAAACGCTGCGACCGGATGTGGTACGCGCTTTCTATCTGTCAGTAGGCCCAAGCCTTTTCTCGGGCATCGCCCAACGTCTGAACGAGCACGGCCTGTCCACACCTGACAGTCGTATCGTGGTCGAGAAACCCTTTGGTCACGATCTGGCATCAGCCAAAGCGTTGAACGAAGGGCTGCGGGCCTGTTTTGAAGAACATCAGATTTACCGGATCGATCATTATCTGGGCAAGGAAACCGTGCAGAACCTGATGGCGCTGCGCTTTGCCAATTCGCTTTTCGAACCGCTCTGGAACGCCACTCATGTTGATAACGTCCAGATCACCGTGGCCGAAACCGTGGGCGTCGAAGGGCGCGGTGCTTATTATGATCAGTCCGGCGCGATGCGGGACATGATCCAGAACCATCTGGTTCAATTGCTGTGCCTGACAGCGATGGAACCGCCTTCGAAATTCTCACCCAACGCGGTGCGCGATGAGAAAGTCAAAGTGATCGAAGCGCTGGAGCCGGTGGAACCCAAGGATATCGCTCGTGGTCAGTACCGCACCGAAAAAGGGGGCGATGGCTATCTGGATCACGTCGGCAACCCCGCCAGCCGTACCGAAAGCTTCATTGCGCTGAAGGCGCATATCGGCAACTGGCGCTGGGCCGGTGTCCCGTTTTATCTGCGGACCGGCAAGCGCCTGCGCGCACGTGAATCCGAGATTGCAGTGTTCTTCCGCGACCCGCCGCATACGATTTTTCCGAATGTCGGCCCATTGCATGGCAACGTGCTGGTGATCCGCCTGCAACCGGACGAAGGCATCACGCTCCGCACCACCATCAAGGAACCGGGGCAGGGCGGGTTCCGCCTGTCCGACGTTGCACTCGACATGAGTTTCGCTGATGCGCTGGGCGACGACGGCCAATCCCCGGATGCCTATGAACGCTTGATCATGGATGTCATCCGCGGCGACCAGACTTTGTTCATGCGCGGGGATGAAGCCGAGGCCGCATGGGCCTGGGTCGATCCCATCATTCACGGCTGGGAAGAGCGTGGCGATAAGCCCGCGAAATACGATCAGGGCAGTTCGGGGCCCGAAGAAGCATTGATGCTGATGCATCGCGATGGGCGCCGCTGGCGTCAGATCGGAGGGTAATCATGGTCAACACAGTTATATCCGACGTCACCAAACGCATCATCGACCGCAGCGCCGATCTGCGTGGTCCGCATCTTGAACGAATGGAGCAGGCCAAATCCAAAGGCCCTGCGCGTGCGCACCTGTCCTGCAGCGGGCAGGCCCACGCCTATGCCGGGGCGGGCGAAGATCAGGACTCCATGGCCGCCGGCACGGCTGGCAATCTGGGGATCGTTACCGCCTATAACGATATGCTCTCGGCCCATCAGCCTTTCGAACGCTACCCGGCCCTGATCCGCGATGCGATCCGCGCAGCAGGCGGCACAGCGCAGGTTGCAGGCGGCGTGCCAGCCATGTGCGACGGCGTCACGCAAGGCGAGGCGGGGATGGAACTATCTCTGTTCTCGCGCGATGTGATCGCGCTGGCGACCGGAGTGGCGCTAAGCCACAACACTTATGACGCCGCCGTTTTCCTGGGCGTCTGTGACAAGATCGTGCCCGGCCTAATCATCGGCGCGCAAGCCTTTGGGCATCTTCCTGCCGTCTTCCTGCCTGCAGGACCGATGACCAGTGGCCTGCCGAATGACGAAAAGGCCAAGGTCCGCCAGAAATTCGCCGCCGGAGAGGTGGGCCGCGAAGAGCTGATGAAGGCCGAAATGGCCGCATATCACGGCCCCGGCACCTGCACCTTCTACGGAACTGCCAACACCAACCAGATGCTGATGGAATTCATGGGCCTGCACCTGCCAGGGTCCAGCTTCATCAACCCCAACACCCCCCTGCGCGATGCCCTGACCGAGGAAGGCGCGCGCCGCGCCCTGTCTCTCAGCGCGTTGGGCAATCACTACACACCGGTCTGCCAGATCCTTGACGAGCGCGCTTTCGTCAATGGCATCGTCGGCCTGATGGCCACCGGCGGTTCCACTAACCTACTGATCCACCTGATCGCCATGGCGCGTGCCGGTGGTATCGTGCTGGACTGGGAGGATTTTTCCGACATCTCCGCTGTCGTGCCTTTGGTCGCGCGCGTCTATCCCAACGGTCTGGCAGACGTGAACCACTTCCACGCTGCGGGTGGCCTGGGCTTTGCCATCGGCACGCTGCTGGAAGATGGCTTGCTGCACCCCGATACGCTGACTGTCGCGGGGCAGGGCCTGCACAACTACACCAAAGAACCCAAGCTGAAAGACGGCGAGTTGGTCTGGGAAGAGGGCGCGGGCCACAGTCTGAACGAAAAGATCGTTCGCCCGGCCAAAGACCCGTTCCAACCCACGGGCGGGCTCTCTCGCTTGACGGGCAATCTGGGCACAGGGGTCATGAAGGTGTCGGCTGTAGCACCTGAACACCAAGTGGTCGAAGCGCCCGTGCGTGTATTCCACGACCAGAACGCCGTTAAAGCCGCTTTCAAAGCCGGAGAATTCACCGATGACGTCATCGTTGTTGTTCGCTTCCAAGGGCCAAAAGCCAACGGTATGCCTGAACTTCATTCGCTGACGCCGATCCTGTCGATCCTGCAGGGTAGGGGGCAGAAGGTGGCTCTGGTCACCGATGGCCGTATGTCGGGCGCATCCGGCAAGGTGCCCGCCGCCATCCATGTCTGCCCCGAGGCGCTGGATGGTGGACCGATCGCCTATCTGCAAGACGGTGACCTGTTGCGCGTTGATGCGGTCAAGGGCGAGTTGGAAATCCTGACCCCCGGTGTTCTCGACCGCAATCCGGCCACCGCCGACCTTACGGCAAACCAACACGGCGTTGGCCGTGACCTCTTCGGCGCCTTCCGTCAGAATGTCGGCTCAGCCGACACCGGCGCCAGCATTTTCGGAGTGTAACCCAATGTCCAAAACCCAACGCACCCGCGAGATCTGCGCGCTGGCCCCGATTGTTCCAGTCCTGGTCGTCGACGACGCGGCCCATGCGCGCCCGTTGGCCGAAGCTTTGGTTGCTGGTGGCCTCCCGGCGCTTGAAGTCACCTTGCGCACTCCCGCCGCGCTCGACGCGATCCGCGCCATGGCCAACGTCCCAGGCGGTGTTGTCGGGGCGGGTACACTGGTCACACCCGAAGATGTCCGCGCTGCCAAAGAGGCTGGCGCTCAGTTCGGCGTCTCGCCCGGTGCAACCGATGCCCTGATCGCCGCCTGCGAAGCCGAAGGTCTGCCCCTTCTCCCCGGTGCGGCTACAGCAAGCGAAGCCATGGCTCTGCTGGAAAAGGGCTATGACATGCTGAAATTCTTCCCCGCCGAGGCCTCAGGAGGGGCTCCCGCCCTAAAAGCCATCGGCGCACCGCTACCGCAGATCACCTTCTGCCCAACTGGTGGCGTATCGCCGTCAAATGCCCTCGATTACCTGTCGCTGTCGAATGTTGTCTGCGCCGGCGGCAGCTGGGTCGCGCCGAAGCAGATGGTTCAAAACGGTGATTGGTCCGGGATCGAAACACTTGCCCGCGAGGCCGCCAGTCTGCTGGATTGACGCCGCAGGGCAAGACGCTAGGGTAGGCCTCAATTCAAACAGGTTGCCCTCATGACAAACCAAACCTCCCTCGCGCATGGGCGCGAGTATCTGGCCATCCCCGGCCCTTCGGTCATGCCCGATACGGTGCTGCAGGCGATGCACCGTCCGTCGCCCAATATCTATGACGGCGAATTGATCGAGATGATGCCCGCGCTCACCCGAGATCTGAAACGCGTTGCCGGAACTCAGCACAACGTCGCCATCTATATCGCTAATGGTCACGGTACATGGGAAGCTGCGCTTTCCAACGTCATTGCACCCGGTGAAACCGTGCTTGCCCCGGCCTCTGGCCGATTCACCCACGGTTGGGCCGAGATGGCCGAAGGAATCGGCGCCAAGGTTGACCTGATCGATTTCGGCATGTCCTCACCCTGGGATCTTGACCGCATCGCCGAGGCCCTGCGTAACGATACCAGCCACAAGATCAAAGCGGTCCTTGCAGTCCACGTCGATACGTCCACATCGATCCGCAACGATATCCCGGCTCTGCGAGCGTTGCTCGACGACCTTGACCACCCAGCCTTGCTGATGGCTGACTGCATCGCGTCGATGGGCTGCGACCGGTTCGAGATGGATGCCTGGGGTGTCGACGTCACCGTCACGGCTTGCCAAAAGGGGCTTATGACCCCGGCGGGCACCGGCTTTGTCTTCTTCAACGACAAGGCGCAAGCCAAGCGCGCCACAATGCCCCGCGTCTCGCATTATTGGGACTGGCAGCCACGCGCCAATCCAGATCTGTTCTATCAGTATTTCAACGGCACCGCGCCAACCCACCACCTGTATGGCCTGCGCGCCGCGCTCGACCTGATCCATGGCGAAGGGATCGAACAGGTCTGGGCCCGCCACGAACACCTGGCAACGGCCATCTGGGCCGCCTGTGAAATCTGGGCGCAAGGTGGCGCGCTGCATTTCAACGTCGCCGACCCGGCCCATCGCAGCCACGCGGTCACTGCCCTCCGCCTGACCGAGGGGCGGGGCACGCCGCTGCGCAGCTATACCGAAACCCAACTGGGTCTGACGCTGGGCATCGGTCTGGGAATGGAGGATTGGGACGGCTGCTTCCGCCTTGGCCACATGGGGCACGTAAACGCTCAAATGGTCATGGCCATGCTGGGTGGCGTCGAAACCGCTATGGCTGCGCTCGATATACCCCGTGGTCAAGGCGCGCTCGAAGCCGCCGCCGCGACGCTGGCCGGATAAGCCCGATCCGCCTCTTCATCTGGCCATAAATACCTTCGGGGAAAATCGCGCATGGGCGCGATAGGGGGCAGACAGCCCCCTTTACGAGGCTCGGGCTTTTGCCAAGGCCGTGGGCAGAGCGGCTTCAAACGCCGCCATTTCCGCCTCACCTCCGCAGCTGACCCGAATGCACCGGTTCTGGGGCGCGGCAAATGGCATCCGCACGAACACGCCTTGTTCAACGAGCGTGTCCAACACGGCCTTGGCAAACACCCCATCGCGCCCACAATCAATCGCCACAAAGTTTGTCGCAGACGGCAAAGGCACCAGACCATTCGACCGTGAAATCTCTTCGATGTGGTTCCGGGACCCGGCAATCCTTTGCTGCACATGCGTCAGCCAATCTTCATCTTTTAGCGCGGCTAATGCCCCTGCCTGCGCGGCTCGGTTCATGCCGAAATGGTTGCGCACTTTGTTGAAGCTCGCAATCAACTCGGGCGAGCTGATAGCGTAGCCTACCCGCGCCCCGGCCATGCCATAAACCTTGGAAAACGTTCGCATCCGGATCACACGTGAATCATCAGCAGCGACAGGTGCAGCGGTCCCCTCGGGCGCGCATTCGACATATGCCTCGTCAAGAACCACCAAACAGCCCTCTGGCAAAGCCTCCAGAGCGGACAGGATATCCTTACCTGCATGCCATGTTCCCATCGGGTTGTCCGGGTTGGCCAGATAGACCAACTTGGCGTCTACCTCCGCCGCTTTGGCGAACAGCGCCGTCGGGTCCTCGTGATCGTCGTGGTAGGGGACCTTGTGCAATACCCCACCAAACCCGGCCACGTGGTAATTGAAAGTCGGATAAGCTCCATCCGAAGTCACAACTGCATCGCCGTGACCAACCAGCAGGCGCACCAGATAGCCCAGCAACCCGTCAATGCCTTCGCCAACCACGATGTTTTCAGGCGCGACCCCATGATGTACCGCCAGCGCATGGCGTAGTTCGTAATTCTCGGGATCGCCATACATCCATATCTCGCCTGCGGCCCGTTGCATTGCATCGATGGCGCGCGGGGACGGGCCAAACACGCTTTCATTCGCACCGATCCGGGCCACGAAGGGCGCGCCACGTTGGCGCTCCTGCGTTTCGGGGCCGACAAAAGGCACGGTCGCGGGCAGCGTGAGGGCAAGCGGGGTATAACGAGGACCAGTCATGGCCGCAGATAAGCGCAACCGATCAGGCGGGGCAAGCCTTGCCAGAAGTTCAAAGGAGGCTTCGGATGTGCGGTTTGCCCTGACGTCGCTGTGGCGCTTCTGGCGTCTTGCTGGCATGTTTATACAGCAAATCACGCCCCGGAGGTCCCATGTCCCGCGTATCCGTCGAATACAAAGACCACATCGCCCATGTCACGCTGACTCGCGGCGACAAGATGAACGCGCTGGACGATGCGATGATCAAGGCGATCCTTTCGGCCGGCCAAGAAGTCGCCGCAGCCGATATCCGCGCCGTGGTGCTATCGGGAGAGGGCAAGAGCTTTTGCGCAGGGCTCGATATGGCCAGCTTTGCCAGCATGGCACACACAGACCCAACCGAATGGCTGATGACCCGCAGCCACGAAGATGCCAACGAAATGCAGGAACTTGCCTTGATCTGGCGGCGCGTCCCGGTGCCGGTGATCTGCGCTATTCAAGGCGTCGCCTATGGCGGTGGGCTACAGATCGCGCTGGGTGCCGACATCCGCATCGCGCATCCCGAAGCCAAGCTGGCAGTGATGGAGATGAAATGGGGCATTATCCCCGACATGGGCGGCATGGTTCTGCTGCCAGAGCTCGTGCGCTCGGACGTGCTGCGCCTGCTGACCTATACCGCCCGCCCTATCGGTGCGCCACAGGCGGCAGATTGGGGGCTTGTTACCAAACTGTCGGATGATCCCCTGACCGAAGCGCTGGCGCTGGCCGAGGACATCGCGGGTAAAAGCCCGTCCGCCATCCGCGCCGCCAAACGGTTGATTGATGTGGCCGAAACCCGTGACCGTGCTGATGTGCTGTTGGCCGAATCTACCGAACAGGTCGACCTGATCGGTAAGTCGGATCAAATGGAAGTTGTCATGGCACAGATGCAGGGTCGAAAGCCCGAGTTCAAATGATCACCGCATGAATGCGCGCCGTGCATCGCGGGCCATGTTGTATCGCATCTCAAGATCAGCAATCTTTGCCATTGCGGCCCTGCGGTCCTGATTGTCAGTCAGCGCTGCAAACTCCTTGCGGGCGGCGTCGAGCTGTTTCTTGATGTCGAACTCCTCGGGTAGCACTCCGGCCTGCGCCATGATCCGATGACCCGCAGCAATGGCGGGATCGCCTTGTGCCTCGCCCGAGCGGTCGGGTAACGGGGCACCTTCGCCTTCAAGACCCTGCAGTTGGCCTTCGGCCTGCGCCTTTTTGATCTGGCGTTCAATCAGTTTTCCAAGCGATCCGAACATGCGCTCATTTTACCGCCTGAGGGGTTCTGATGAAAGGGCTCAGCGCACTCGGTTTGTTGCCAGATATGCGATACCCCCAGCCAACAGCCCCCAGACTGCCGCGCCCAACCCAAAAACCGTTATTCCAGAGGCTGTGATGGCCAGTGTCAAAATAGCCGCTTCGCGCTCGACAGGGACGTCCAGTGCGGCATGCATGGCATTGGCCAGGACCCCGATCAGGGCCACACCTGCCAGAGTGCCCATAAGCAGCGGGTCGGCATGGGCGGCAAAACTGGTGATCGCCACGGCAAAGATACCGAAGAGGCAGTAGAACACGCCACCCATGATTGCCGACCAATAACGCTGCGCCGGTTCGGGGTGGCTTTCCTCGTTGGAACACATCGCTGCGGTGATTGCGGCCAGGCAGGTTGCGGGCGCCCCGAAAGGGGCCGAAAGCATGCTTGCGCCACCGACGGATGAAAACAACCGGCCGGGAACAGGATCAAAGCCAAAGCTGCGCATCACCGCGACGCCGGGGATATTCTGTGTCGCCATCGTGACGATAAACAGCGGTACGCCGATCCCGATGGCCGACGCGACCGAGAATGATGGCATGGTCCAGATCGGAGCCGCGATCAAACGATCCGGCATCAATTGGGCATCTCCTGCGTTCAGCGACACAATGATAGCCGCCGCGACCACAGCTGCCGGAACTGCGATCAACCGATTGAAACGGCCCGCGACAAACCACGTCAGGATCACCGGCAACGCCTGCCATGGAATCTCGATCGCCGCCTTGAAGGGCACAAGGCATAGTGGCAAGAGCACACCTGCCAGCATTGCTTGCGCCAGTGTTGTGGGAATTGCTGCTGCCAACCGTCCCAGCGGCTTCCACAGCCCTGCCAGAACCGTTAATGCTCCGGCGCACAGGAACGCACCAATCGCGCCTGAAAATCCCTCGACCGGGGTGGCCGAGACGGCTAACAGAGCGGCCCCCGGGGTCGACCACGCAACGCTGATCGGCATTTTGTTCCGCAGGCTGAGGACGATGGCTGCAAGCCCCATGGCAATCGCCGCACTCATCAGACCCGAGGCGGCTTCCTGCGATGAAGCTCCCATTGCGCCCAACCCTTGCAATACGATGGGAAACGAGCTGAAGAACCCGACAATGGCCACAACCAACCCGGTTGAGACGGTCTGCATCGGAGGGAAAGATCGCATCGTCAGTGCCTCGCCAGGTTGTGTCGCCGAAGTGCTAACAAGCGGGGCGTGGCGTGAACAAGGGGAAAGCTCTGAGGGTAAAGAAAAACCTCACCGCCGGTTGGGTGGTGAGGTTCGATTTCAATATATCAGCAGCAGGAAAAAGATCAGGCAATTTCAGCCAAACGGGCGAGAGCTTCGTTTAGCTTGGCTTCTTCTTCTTCGCGGGCGGCAAGGTTAGCTTTGGCTTCCGCAACAACCTCTTCCGGGGCCGATGCCACGAATTTCGGGTTGTTCAGGCGCCCGCGCAGACCGCCGAGTTCCTTGGCCAACTTGCCTTTGGCTTTTTCCAGCCGTTCCTTTTCCGCACCAATGTCGATGATGTCCGCCAGTGGCAGGCCAAAGGAGGCACCGGGGGCGGCAATCGAGATCGTGCCCTTTGGCAGTTCATCCGCCTTGGTCAGGCTGTCGATCCGCGCCAGACGTTTGATCAGCGCTTCGTTGCGGTCCCATGCAGCTTGGCCGTGCGCGTCAATCTCAGTCACCAGCATCGGCACGTATAGGCCAGCAGGAACTCGCATCTGCGCGCGGGCCGAGCGGGTGTTTTCGATCACCGAGATCACCCAGTTCATCTCGCGATCCGCATCCGCGTCGATCAGGTTAGCCGCCGTATAGGTTGGCCAATCTGCGTGTACGACCATTTTGGCACGCTTACCGGTCAGGCCCCACAGCTCTTCGGTGATGAAAGGCATGATCGGGTGCAGCATGACCATGCACTGGTCCAGAACCCAGCGCATGGTGGCGCGGGTCTCGGCCTGTGCCTCGGCGTCATCGCCTTGCAGCAAGGGTTTAGAGAGTTCCACGTACCAGTCGCAGACCTTGCCCCAGACAAAGGCGTAGAGCCCGTTGGCCGCGTCGTTGAAACGATAGCTTTCCAGCGCCGCGTCGACCTCTTCCCGCACACGGGCGGTTTCACCGATGATCCAGCGGTTCACGGCGGCTTTGGGTTTCAGGTCAGCCACGTCCAGTTGCGGGACAGCGTCGGTGAAGACCTCATTCATCTCGGCAAAGCGGACGGCGTTCCACAGTTTGGTGCCGAAGTTACGGTAACCTGTGATGCGCTCGCGCGACAGTTTCAGTACCCCGCCAATAGCCGCCATCGAGGCATTGGTAAAGCGCAGCGCGTCAGCACCGAATTCGTCCACGATCTCCAACGGGTCGATCACGTTGCCGGTGGTTTTGGACATCTTCTTGCCCTTCTCGTCGCGGACGAGCTGGTGCAGATAGACGGTGTGGAACGGGATCTCGTTCACTACGGCCAGTTGCATCATCATCATCCGCGCGACCCAGAAGAACAGGATGTCAAAGCCGGTGATCAACACATCGGTTGGGAAATAGCGCTCTAACTCTTCGGTCTTTTCGGGCCAGCCCAGCGTGCCGATAGGCCAGAGGCCGGAAGAGAACCATGTGTCGAGCACGTCGGGGTCGCGCCAGACCGGGTAGACCAGCTTGGTCGGGTCTTGTTCGACTGCGTATAGGGCAAGGCTTTCGGCGAACTGATGGATCGCTTCCTGCTTATCGGCAACTTCGATGACCGTCGCGTGGCTCAGCGGGCTGGGTATGTTGGCATTGTCGTCGAGGAATTTCTCTGTAACTGCCTCAAGGCTTGCCGCGCATTCCATGACATTGCCACGATGCAGCATGCCGCCTTCGTTCAGCAAACGACCCAATTCGACCAAATCAAGGTCGCCGTCGTTTTCGTCGTCCTTGAAATTCTCAGCCGAGAGATCGAGGCCATACCAAACCGGTATCTGATGCCCCCACCACAGCTGGCGCGAGATGCACCAGGGCTCGATGTTTTCCAGCCAGTGGTAATAGGTCTTCTCGCCCGATTCAGGGATGATCTTGACCGTGCCGTCCTTGACCGCGTCCAGCGCAGGGCCGACGACCTTGGCGGCGTCGACGAACCATTGGTCGGTGAACATCGGCTCGATGACGACTTTCGAGCGGTCGCCGAAGGGCTGCATGATCGGTTTGCTTTCGACCAGCGGCACCAGCTTGTCCGCGCCTTCGTGTTCCGGCTTTAAAGCGGTCGAACCCAGACGTGGATCATCGGCGCGAGTCATGACAGCCAGACCGTCTGCAGTGATCTCCTCGACGACCTTCGCACGTGCCTCGAACCGGTCGAGGCCGCGCAGATGATCAGGGATCAGGTTGATCGCGTCGATCTCGTTCTCGGTGAACTCACGCCCGCGCGCGTATTCCTGCGCCTTGTCCGCCTCTTCGGCATAAGGCGCACCATCGGCGCGCATTGCGCCTTTGGTGTCCATCAGGCGATACATTGGAATGCCGCCGCGCTTGGCGACCATATTGTCGTTGAAGTCATGTGCACCGGTGATTTTCACCGCGCCCGAGCCGAAATCTGGATCAGGGTAATCATCGGTGATGATCGGGATCTGACGGCGATGCTCTTTCGGGCCAACCGGGATTTCGCAAAGTTTTCCGACGATGGGCGCATAGCGCTCATCCGATGGGTGAACCGCAACTGCGCCGTCGCCGAGCATGGTTTCGGGGCGAGTCGTGGCGATCGAGATATAGTCGCGCTCTTCCTCCAGCACGATATTCCCGTCCTCATCTTTCTCGACGTAGGTATAGGTCTCACCGCCCGCCAGCGGGTACTTAAAGTGCCACATATGGCCCGCAACTTCGATATTCTCGACCTCAAGGTCCGAAATTGCGGTCTCGAAATGCGGGTCCCAATTGACCAGCCGCTTGCCGCGATAGATCAGGCCCTTTTCGTACATGTCGACGAAGACCTTGATGACCGCGTCGTGGAAGTTCGGCGAGTTCTCATGACCTGTACGCGGGTCGCGCGGCGCACCTGCCATGGTGAAGGCATTACGCGACCAGTCGCAGCTGGAGCCCAGGCGCTTGAGCTGCTCGATGATCGTGCCGCCGTATTCTCCCTTCCATTCCCAGACCTGGTCCAGAAACGCCTCACGTCCCAGCTCACGACGTCCCGGCTGCTGGGTGTTGGCCAACATCTTTTCCACCTGCATCTGCGTGGCGATACCAGCGTGGTCCTGACCGGGCTGCCATAGCGTGTCGAACCCGCGCATCCGGTGCCAGCGGGTCAGAACATCCTGCAGCGTGTTGTTGAACGCGTGGCCCACATGCAGCGCACCCGTCACGTTCGGTGGCGGGATCATGATGGTAAAACTCTCGTCGCGCGATTTGTTCGCGCCTGCCTTGAAGGCTCCGGCCGCTTCCCAGGCCTGATAGATGCGGGCCTCGGCCTCGGCCGCGTTGAATGTCTTTTCCATCGCCATGGGATGCGTCCTGCGTCAACAATATCGGGTCAGCGCCTGCAATAGCGAATGCGTAAGGGAAGGGGAAGGGTCTGCGCGGCGGTCCTGCAATGATCAGCCGGGATTTGATGGGGCGGGCGCATAAAGATCCAGCTTTTCGCTGGCCCCTTGCCCCATCGCCTTGGCCTGATCGCTGCGGATGCGCGCGTGCAGGTCCAGCGCCTCAGGAGCAAACAGCTCGGTCGGCTCAGGGATATGGATGAAATTCCCCACCCGGTCCTCGCCCCGCGCCAGAATGGCATAGTCGCGATCCGCCACTTTCTGCTGCGCATTGGGGTTGAGATAACGGATAGCCAATCCAATTCGACGATCATCAGATACGTTCGGCCCGGACCCGTGAATGGTCAGCCCATGGTGCAGCGACATCTGGCCGGGCTGCAACTCGATATGGGTTTTGTCTTCCTCCGCGACATCGACTGCCACCTCTTGCCCACGCGACAGCAGGTTGTTGTCGGAAAACGTATCATTATGCGGCAGGATCGGGTTCTTGTGGCTGGCCTTCACGAAATCCATGCAGCCACTCTCAACCGTCGCAGGGGACAGGGCGATCCAGGCGGTCAACTGGTCCGAGGTTTCACCCATACCCCAATATGTCAGGTCCTGATGCATGCCCACCACTTGCGTCGTACGCGGTTCCTTGATGAACAGCTCAGCTGACCACAGCAGCAGGTCTGGGCCCAAAACACCTTCGACAACGTCCAAAACGCGCGGATCCAACGCGATGCGAGTGGCAAATGGCATCACCACATGCGCGTTGATGCGTTTGTACATGTTCAGGGGTAGCGGCAGGTCAGCCTCGCGCCAGCTGGCCTCGACATCCTCCAACTCGGCACGGTACCCGGCGGCTTCTGCGGCAGAGAACACGGGGATCGGAAATATAAACCCATCATCCCAATAGGCCTCGGCACTTTGGCTGTCCAATCGGCCATTCGTCAGCTTGATTTCTTTGGGCATGGAAACCTCCACTCGACTGAATTTAGGTTCAGCCTAGGCGCGGCCCAGATCGGCGCGCAACGCTGTTTCCAGACATGAATGTCGCTTTCAGACCGTGCGGAGTTAATTTTCTCAGCCACTGGACAAGGTCCTGCTTCACGCTAGGGTCGCGCATTCAGGCAGCCAGAGGATCATCCCATGGAAAAATTCGGCAAAAGCCAGCCCATCAAACGGACCGAGGACCAGCGGTTTCTGACCGGGCAGGGGCAATACATGGACGATTCTGTGCCCGAGAATGCGCTGTTCGCAGCATTCTTTCGCAGCCCGGTGGCGCATGCCACGATCACGTCGCTGGACCTTGAAGATGCACGTACAGCGGATGGGGTGCGCTTGGTCATGACGCTGGAAGATCTGACTGCTGCCGGGATCGATACGGTGATGAACGCGACTACAGTCGCCAACCGCGACGGCAGTCAAGGCGCTGCGTCCGAGCGAAACATGCTGGCCAAGGACCGCGTGCGTTTCGTCGGAGAACCCGTTGCGGTCGTCATTGCCGACTCGTTGTTACAGGCCCGCGATGCAGCCGAATTGATCTGGATGGAAACCGAAGACCTGCCGGTCAAGATGGATGTCGCTGCGGGTGGGGAACCTTTGCATCCACAAGCCCCCGACAACCGCGCCTTTGACTGGGGCTTGGGTGATGAGAAGGCGACCAATGACGCCTTTCAGGCAGCGGCGCGCACCGTCGCGCTGAACGTGCATGACAACCGGGTCATCGTGAGCTCGATCGAACCGCGTGGCTGTCAGGCCGATTGGTCGGGTGGCCGTATGCATTTCTCATATGGCGGGCAGGGTGTCTGGGGGATGAAAGCGCAACTGGCACAAAAGCTGAAACTGGACCCCGAGGCGATCCGTGTTACTACGCCAGATGTCGGCGGCGGATTTGGTATGAAGGCGATGCCTTATCCCGAATATTTCACCGTTGCTGTTGCTGCCATGAAACTGGGCCAGCCCGTGCACTGGATGTCGGACCGGTCCGAAGCGATGTTGTCAGATCACCACGGCCGTGACCTGACGTCGCTGGCGGAGCTCGCCTTTGATGCCGATCACAAGATCACTGCTTACCGGGTCCACAGCAAGATCAACCTTGGCGCTTATAACAGCCATTTCGCGCAGGCGATCCAGACCAGCCTGTTCAGTAAGGTTTTGATGGGTGTCTACGATGTTCAGACCACCTACTTGCGGGTCGAAGGATTCTTCACCAACACCACGCAGGTCGACGCCTATCGCGGTGCCGGGCGACCCGAGGCGATCTATGTGCTGGAACGCGTCATGGACCGTGCTGCGCGTGAGTTGGGGATTGATCCGTGGGAGTTGCGGCGCAAGAATTTCATCCGACCCGAAGCCTTCCCCTATAAGACCGTAACCGGCGAAACCTATGATGTGGGTGAGTTCAACATGGTCCTCAGCCGCGCCGCCGAACAGACTACGGGCTTTGAGGCCCGCAAGGCGGCGGATGCGGAAAACGGCCTGATCCGGGGGCAGGGGCTTTGTTACTATATCGAAAGTATTTTGGGAGACCCTTCCGAAGGCGCGAAGATCGAGTTTTGCGAGGACGGAACGGTGAACCTCTATGTCGGCACTCAGTCCAATGGGCAAGGGCATGAGACCGTCTATGCCCAGTTCCTATCGGACCAGACAGGGATTCCTTCACACCTGATCAATGTTGTGCAAGGCGACACGGACAGGCTGGCGCAGGGCGGCGGGACTGGCGGTTCACGCTCGGTCACGACCCAAAGCAACGCGACACTGGTCACAGTTGATACGATGATCGCCGCATTCACGCCCTATCTTGCGGATAAGATGGGGGTCGAGGAAAGCGATGTGACCTTCGACCATGAAACCTTCCGCGCGCCGGGGTCCAACCTGACCCCCACGCTGACCGAGGCGGCCGAGATGGCGCGCGCAGACGGGCGCACCGATCTGTTGCAGCACGAAGCCCGCGCCACGCTAGATGCACGCAGCTATCCCAATGGTGCACATGTTGCCGAAGTCGTTATCGATTCTTTCACTGGTGAAACATGGGTCGACCGCTACACGGTGGTGGATGATTTCGGCAATCTTATCAACCCGATGCTGGCCGAGGGGCAGGTACATGGCGGCGTGGTTCAGGGTATCGGCCAAGCACTGACCGAGCATGTTGTTCATGATGCCGAGGGGCAACTGCTCACGGCTTCGTTCATGGACTACGCCTTGCCCCGCGCTGCTGAGATACCCATGATAGAGTTTACCTCGGCGCCGGTTCCGTCAACCGCCAACCCGATGGGGATGAAAGGCTGTGGCGAGGCAGGCACCGTGGGCGCACTGGCCGCAGTGGCGAACGCGGTACAGGATGCGCTCTGGGATCACGGGGTGCGGCAGGCGGATATGCCTTTCACACCTCACAAAGTTTGGGAATTGTTGACGCATGGTTCTGTCGCGGCTGAGTAGAAAGGTACTGGGATGGCTCGGACGGCCTCTGCGGTCCGAGCACTCGGCCGAAACGCGCCACCGCGAACCTGTCAGCCATGTCATCATTCTTGACGGCACCATGTCGACGCTGGAAGCAGGGCGGGAAACCCACGCGGGCCAGACCCTGCGTCTGTGCTGCGAGATGGGCAGCCAGGTTTCGGTTTTCTACGAATCCGGCGTGCAGTGGGAAAGCTGGAAGTCGACTATGGACGTGATGATGGGGCGGGGTATCAACCGTCAGATTCGTCGGGCCTATGGTTATTTGGCTTCGCGTTACAAACCCGGTGATAAGATCTTTTTCATCGGCTATTCACGCGGCGCATACGGGGTCCGCAGCCTTGCGGGCGTGATCGATGCTATCGGGTTGCTCAAGGCCGAACACGCCACTGTCCGCAATATCAAACAGGCCTATCGACACTATGAATGTAACGCCAATGGCGAAGCGGCGGCGGTCTTTCGTCGGGAGTTCTGTCACGAGGATGTCGCCATCGAGATGGTCGGCGTCTGGGACACGGTCAAGGCGCTGGGCCTGCGCCTTCCGCTGCTCTGGCGCTGGGCCGAGGAACGCCATGCCTTCCACAACCACCAGCTTGGCCCTGCCACCCGCCACGGCTATCACGCCATGGCGCTGGACGAGACCCGCGAGGTGTTCGAGCCGGTGCTGTGGAAATGCACGCCTGACTTCAAAGGCCATATCGAGCAGGTTTGGTTCCGCGGCACCCACGGCGATGTTGGCGGCCAGCTGAACGGGTTCGAAGAGGCCCGCCCCCTCAGCAACATCTCCCTGATCTGGATGCTGGACAAGGCCGAGCTGCACGGCCTGCCATTGCCCGAGGGCTGGCGCGACCGTTTCCCTACCGATCCGCATGCGCAATCCGTGGGCACCTGGCGTGGCTGGGGTAAGATTTTCCTGCTGCGCAAGCATCGCAAAGTAGGGCGTGACCGGTCAGAGAAACTGCATGTCTCGGTTTCGCCCGAGGAACTACCCCGATGGGTGCCGATGCCAAATCTGCCTTCGCATCCGGCGCAGTAACAGAAGCAACAGCTTGCCTTCCTATGAAAGTTGTATCAACAGCAGCCACAGCATTTCTGTCCCGTCAGTGCCGGGTGGACGTCTTAGCATCATCGAAAGACATGTGATTTATGCCGGATCCATACTTTTCTGAGCTCAAATACTTAGGTGGCCCGACCCTGGATTTTATCGAGGTCGCGGTTGACGCTGGTACGGATGTCTCGGGGTTGGTCGTGACGATCTATTTGAGCAATGGCTCGATCCGAACCACCAATACTCTGGCCGGTATCACGCCGACAACGGTTGCCGGTCGCGATATCTATGTCATCGACACGACAAGTTCCGGGACATTTAACGGATTGGGTAAAACCAATGGTATCTCGCTTTCCGAAGGGACAACGGTTTATCAGTTTAATTCTTTCAGCGATCCTCCAAGTCCCGGCCCGATCACTGCGAACACTGGCCCGGCCAATGGTATGCAATCGACAGTCATCGGGCAGGCCGGCGCTGGCGATTCCCTGATTTCGACCGACAATGGCGGCACATATACAGTCAATACCGATCCCACCCCGGGCAGCATCCCCTGTCTGACTGCGGGCACACTCGTATCCACTGATTTGGGTCCGGTGCCGGTAGAAGATCTGAAGCCTGGCCAGCTGCTTTTGCTGGCGCGGGGTGGCAACCAGCCTTTGCTGCAGATCTTGCGCCGTTCACTCACTGCGCGCGAGTTGCGCCGCAATCCGAAACTTTATCCAGTGCGAATTTGCGCGGGCGCACTTGGACAAGGCCTGCCCCGACGTGATCTGCTTGTCTCGCGTCAGCATCGCATGCTGGTGTCCTCGGCGATTGTGAAACGCATGTTCGGTCGTTCTGAGGTTCTGGTCGCCGCGATAAGGCTGACCGATCTGCCGGGGATTTATGTCGATGAAACCGTAGACAGCGTCACGTATTTCCATCTGGTCCTGGCGACGCACGAAGTGATTATCGCCGAGGGTGCCCCGACCGAAAGCTTGCTGATAGGACAGGAAGCGTTGAATTCACTCCCTCCTGCAATGGTCGAGGAACTTACTGTATTGTTTTCGGGCATTTCGACCGGGGGCCTCTCGGATACCAGTTATCTGGTGCCGGACAACGCGCGTCAGAAACAGCTGGTGTCGCGCCACGCTCAACACGCCCGATCATTGCTATCCGACTATACGGAAAGCACCCGTTCCGCAGACTAATGTCGATCGGGCGCTGGCCAATCAAGGCCAACCCCCGCTGTCATGTCTAAGAATTACCGCCGCCGATCTCTGCGCGAACTCATCGGCTGGAACGCCACGCCCACATGCGCTTCGCAATAGGGTTTGCCTGCCTCGACGGGCAGGCCGCAGAACCAGAAATCCTCGGTCGCGGGGTCGCCGACAGGCCATTTGCAGGTCTTTTCGGTCAGCTCCATCAAAGACAGCTTCTTGGCCTTCTTTTCAATCTCGTTGACCTTGGCCAAAGCCTCGGGGCTGATCTCATTGGCCGACGGTTGCGGAGGCAGCGGCTGGCCGGCGGGTATGATCTGGCGACGGGCCGGGGTGACCGGTTTGGCCTCGGGGGCTGGCACCGGGCGGGCCGGTTCAGTCTTGGGTGCCGGTTTCGGTTTGGCCTCGGCCTTGGGCGCGGGGGCCGGTTTTTCCTTAGGCTCGGCCTTTGCCGGGCTTGCACCGGTGGCGCGGTTCGACAGGCCCAGACGGTGAACCTTGCCGATCACCGCATTGCGGGTCACGCCGCCCAGTTCCTTGGCGATCTGGCTGGCCGACTGGCCCTCGCCCCACATCTTTTTCAGCAGCTCTACACGCTCGTCAGTCCAGGACATCATTTGCCTTTCAAAAGCGGAAAGCGGCCCCGGATTCGGGCCGCCTTGGGAAATCATCTCAGCGCCCTATTCTAAACACTGCGGCCCGAGTTACAAGCGGTCTTCGAATCAGGTATGGGGCAGAGCATGCATAATCTCATGGATCACGACGCACGCCGCTTTGGCGCGGTGAATTGGATGGGCCTCTATACACTGGCGCAGCGCGAAACCCTGCGCTTTCTGGCCGTGTGGACGCAGACCCTGCTGGCACCGCTGGTGACGGCAGGCCTGTTCCTGCTGATCTTCAACATTGCCATTGGCCCCAGCCGACCGGATGTGATGGGGGTGCCGTTTCTGACCTTTCTGGCACCGGGCATCATGATGATGACCGTGATTCAGAACGCCTTTGCCAATACATCGTCATCGATGGTGATCGCCAAGGTTCAGGGCAATATCGTCGATACGCTGATGCCGCCGCTATCGCCGCTGGAAATCCTGTTGGGTTATCTGGCCGGAGGCATCGCCCGCGGTATCCTGATCGCCCTTGTTGTTGCAATCGCTCTGGCGTTGGTTCTGGGCATCGTGCCGCAGAACCCGCTGATCGCACTGATATTCGTGGTTTTAGGCGGCGCGTTCATGGGCGCGCTTGGGCTTTTTGCCGGGATTTTTGCCAACAAGTTCGACCAGATGGCGGCGATCACCAATTTCATCGTCACGCCTTTGGCTTTCTTGTCCGGCACGTTCTATTCTGTGCAGGCGCTACCGCCAGTGCTCAATCGGCTAAGCCATGCGAACCCGGTCTTCTATCTGATTGACGGGTTGCGCTATGGGATGATCGGCGTGTCCGACAGCTCTCCTTGGTTGGGCATGGCGATCTGCGCCAGCGCGACATTGTTGGTTGGAGGATTGACCTGGCAGATGTTGCGCACCGGCTACCGGCTCAAGGCCTGACGGTGTATCGCCTCGCGCCAGACCAGAATCAGACCTCCGGTCAGGATGATGGCCGAGCCGATCAGGCTGATCCCATCCGGTATCACCTTGAATACCGCGAAATCGTAGAAGGCAGCGAAGATCAGCGTAGCGTAGCTGATCGGAGCCACAAAAGAGGCATCCGCTCGCGCCATTCCGTTGACGAAACAAGCCTGCGCACAGGCCATTAGCACACCAATCGAGGCCAGCGCCGCCCATTGCTGAGGCGTCGGCATCTGGAAAACGAAACTTACCGCGACTGTCGCAATGGTCAGACCCATCGCATTGTTGATCAGCAGAATCTGGATCGGTATTTCTCGGCCCGAGAGCTTTTTGATAAAGATCAGTTCCATCCCAATTATCACTGCTGCGGTCAGGGCCAGTAATGCAGCGGGTTGAAAGCTAGCGGGCGTTGGACGCAACAGAACCAAGGCACCGATCAAGGCTACGAAGGCGGCCAACCAGCGCCACGGGCCGACACCTTCTTTCAGCAGCGGGATCGCCAACATCATGGCAAAGACCGGGTTCAGGAACGAGATAGCCGTCGCATCCGCAATCGGTATGAAAGCAACGGATGCAAACATCAGCGTGATCCCCAGCCAGCCGAAGCTTGTCCGTCCGATATGCAGACCCCAATGCGGGCGGCTCAGACGGGGGCGCATGATGCCGACGGCTGTCACGATTACCAGAAAGGCAAACAGAAACCGTCCATGGCTGATCTGCATCGGATGCAGGGCAGGGCCAAGCACATCCGTCCCCAGTGCTTTCGCCAGCAATGTGGTCCCTGCGAGAAGGGCGCTGGCCGCAAGGATCAGCAGGGCCGCAAGGGCAGGATTCTGACGTATCGGTGTCATGGTTCAGCCGTGCGCCAGCGTCGGGTAAATGACAAGCGGTAAATCCCGGTCTCAGAATGATTTTTGCCCCGATCGCAAAAACGGGGTTTTCAGACCCGGTGCACCCCGCTATACGGCCTCACATGATCAATACCGCACATATCCTGCGCCTCCGACGCCGACGCCTGACCGCATAATCGGCCCGTTTGATCCATTTGCGCTGTCCAAATCCGCGCAAACCCCACCAAATCAGTTGACGACCATGGCCCCAGTGTATCACTCACAGGGCTCAAGCTATTCGAAAAGGATGATCCGATGATCCCGTCCGTTCTGCCGACCTATAACCGCGCGCCCCTGACATTCGTGAAGGGCGAAGGCGCCTGGCTGACCGAGGCGGATGGCCGACGTTTTCTGGATCTGGGCGCGGGCATAGCGGTGAACGCGCTGGGTCATGCGCATCCGGCGCTGGTGGCGGCCCTGACGGAACAGGCGCATGCGCTGTGGCATGTTTCAAACCTCTATAACATCCCGCAACAGCAGGCACTGGCGGACAAGCTGGTGGAACACACCTTTGCCGATACGGTGTTCTTCACCAATTCGGGCACAGAATCCTGCGAATTGGCCGTCAAAATGGCCCGCAAGTATTTTTATGACAAAGGTCAACCCGAGAAGGTCGAGATCATCACCTTCGACGGCTCATTCCATGGCCGGTCATCGGCGGGTATCGCCGCCGCCGGGTCCGAGAAGATGACCAAAGGTTTCGGCCCGCTGCTTCCCGGCTTTGTGCATCTGACATTCGGAGACCTCGACGGTGTCACCAACGCCATCACCGACACCACGGCAGCCATCCTGATCGAACCGGTTCAGGGCGAAGGCGGCATCCGCCCCGTTCCGGATGCAGAGCTGAAAGCCTTGCGCCAGATTTGCGATGATAACGGCCTTTTGCTGATCCTCGATGAAGTCCAATGCGGCGTGGGGCGGACCGGCAAACTCTTTGCCCATGAATGGGCCGGCATCACGCCGGATATCATGATGGTCGCCAAAGGCATCGGCGGCGGTTTCCCTCTGGGTGCGGTTCTGGCCACCGAAGAGGCCGCCAGCGGCATGACGGCAGGCACCCACGGCTCGACCTATGGCGGCAACCCCTTGGGCTGCGCTGTAGGCTGCGCGGTGATCGATCAGGTCGCCACTCCGGCCTTCCTCGAAGGGGTGAATCGCAAGGCGGGCCTGCTGCGTCAGAAGCTCGAAGGCCTGATCGCGGACCACCCCGAAGTATTCGAGGAGGTGCGCGGCTCAGGTTTGATGCTTGGCCTGAAATGCAAACCCGCCAATATCGACGTGGTCAACGCTGGCTATGACAACGAGGTCATAACGGTCCCCGCCGCAGATAACGTGATCCGCCTGCTGCCGCCGCTGACCCTCACCGAGGATGACATCGCACAAGCCCTGATCCGCCTCGAGAAAACTGCGGCACAAGTCGAAAACGCAATGGCTTCGGCCTGAACTCGCCTGATTGAAAAGTGAATTAAAATGAACCACTTCCTTGATATCCACAAAACTGACGCAGGTGATCTGCGGAACATGATCGATCAGGCCAGCGCGATGAAACAGGCGCGCCTTGGGCGTCCCAAAGCCGCCCCCGACGACGAGCAGCCTCTGGCAGGCCGCATGGTTGCGCTGATCTTTGAAAAGCCATCAACGCGGACCCGCGTGTCCTTCGATGTTGGCGTGCGCCAAATGGGCGGGCAGACCATGGTGCTGTCCGGCAAGGACATGCAGCTGGGCCATGGCGAGACCATCGCCGACACTGCACGGGTCCTGTCGCGCTATGTCGACATGATCATGATCCGAACCTTTGATGAAACCATCCTGACCGAGATGTCCGAATACTCGGACGTTCCCGTCATCAATGGTCTGACCGATCGTACACATCCCTGCCAAATCATGGCCGATGTGCTGACCTATGAAGAGCATCGCGGCCCCATCGCAGGAAAAAAGGTCGTTTGGACCGGCGACGGCAACAATGTCTGCGCTTCATTTCTGCATGCCGCCGGTCAATTCGGTTTCGACCTGACATTCACCGGCCCGGCGCAGCTGGACCCGGAAGAAGAATTCATGGGGCTTGCACGCCAGAAGGGCTCGAAAATCGTGATCGAACGGGACCCGCACAAAGCTGTTGAAGGGGCCGACCTCGTGGTCGCCGATACTTGGGTCTCAATGCACGATTCTCAATCCGCGAAGGAGCGCCGCCACAACATGCTGCGCCCCTATCAGGTTAACGCCGAGCTGATGTCGCATGCCAAGCCAGACGCGTTGTTCATGCACTGCCTGCCTGCGCACCGCGAAGAAGAGGCCACATCCGAGGTCATGGACGGCCCGAACTCGGTGATCTTTGACGAGGCCGAAAACCGCCTGCATGCGCAAAAAGCCGTGATGCGCTGGTGTCTGGGCGTCTGAGGCCGACAGCAATCTGGGAGAGCCATAGATGGCTCTCTTAAATCTCGGAGCAACCAATGCCACACATCACTCTGGAATTCTCTGCCGGGCTCGAAAAAACTCATGATTTTCAAGCCATCTGTGAGCAGCTCTATTCCGTGCTCGCCGCGCATGAAGAATTCGATGCCCCAACACTCAAAATCCGTGCCACCTCGTTTCCGTATTTCCGCATCGGGACCGAACCGCAGACCTTCATTCATGCCACGCTCTTGTTGTTGCAGGGCCGTGATGAGGCAACGCGCGGCGAGTTGAACGCGATCATTCTGAATGTTCTGGCTGCGTCTGCGCCCACGGTCGGCAGCATCACCGTGCGGGATGTTGAAATAGATCGCGCGACCTATGCCAAACGCCTGTCAGCCTGACGCGGCCCCGGTATGCGTATGGGAGGACTAAGCGCGTCGGGACACTTCCCAGACCCGTAATCTGGCGAGCGTAGCGACGCACGCCAGAACTACCAGCACACACAATGCGATCTTGGTCATGATCTCCATTGTGCCCTCAATCAGCAGGGCGTGTACGACACTGCCCAGAATGGTTACCAGCGCCAGTCCTGTGTGCCCCAGACGCCAGAGCCGAAATCGCAGGTTCAGGCGTAGGCGCAGAACGCCCATCGTTGCTGCAGCAATACCCGTCCACATCGCGATCACACCCCAGACGGAAAAGGGTGTGGCTGATACGAATAGAAGCGCGTCCACGACATCCGGCGGGCTCGTGATCCACAAACCGCCCACATGGATTACGATCGCTGCGACAAGGGCCAGACCGCACCGCCTGTGCCATAAGCGGCTGCGCACAGGTGAAAGCCCAGGCAACCAGCGTCCGGCCAGCAAGGGTTGCATCAGCAGAAGGCACATCCCGACGATGCCCGCAAACCCGGCAAGGATGTAGATCGGCTCGCGCCACGCCAGATAAGGGCTGAATGCTGCCGCGATAACCGGCACCAGAAGGGCGACAATCAACGCTGCCCAGATCAGTATGCGCCTCAACACGTATCAGGCAGGCTGCAAGACGAAATGCGCGGCAAGCGTTTTGTCTTTCGCGCTCGACATCACCGGGCGTAGGAAAACCGTTTCGAATTCGCCGCTGTCATAGGCCAGATGCCCGTGCGGTTGGCCAAAGGCGGGCACGATTTGTGGCATCTCAAGCCGAAATTCACCGTTCGCATCCGTCAGCGTCGCCCCATGGCTGCGCTGGTCGCGCTCGTGCCCTTCGGTCGTATGCGCCCAGATCTGGATACGCTGGCCGGGCAAGGGGGCTCCGTCGCCTGCGCGGCGCACGGTGCCGGTCATCCAGAAACCTCCGCCGCCGATGCGCTGCACAATAGGGGCGCCGGGGCGATAGTTGTTCGATCCGCCCCGCATGGACGGGGTCGGTGCAACGCCCTGCGCCCGCGCGGGCGTGGTCAGCCCGGCCGTGCCTAGCGCTGCAAAACAGCCCGCCGTAACCAACGCGCTGCGGCGGGTAAGAAGAACGTGCGACATCGAGAGGGTTCCTTTCGATAACGGGCATGTTGTCTGGCCTGATACTCAATCTAGCACGTTTGTTGCGAAAGCCGAGTTAAGCTGGTCTGAAGATCGGGTCAATTCATCACCGTCACGTGAGCGTTGCCGCCGTTTCCGCCCATCGTGCACTGTATATGTGCACTCATGCGCTATGCCCGACAATAGATCATACTATATTCCACATAATCAAACATATTGAAGCCCAAGCCAGATCCTGACCTAAGGGAGAGCGAGAATGAGCTGGAATCCGACCCATACCCCCGACTGCCGGTCCGAGAACCCGGCGCTGGACAGCCTGATCATCCCCCGTGCCCGTGATCTGGGCGGGTTCGAGGTGCGCCGCGCGCTACCCTCGGTCAAACGGCAACTGGTCGGCCCCTTCATCTTCTTGAAGTAAATTCGATAAGACCATATCAAGTGCAAATGCTGAGGTTGCTTGGTGTGTGCATGAGTTGGGCTGGGTTGTTCCCTCGTTCATGTTCTTTCCAGCGTCCTCGGTCACCTAACGAAACAAAGGGTAACATAGCAGGTACACTTGACCATGATAGGCCTCATCTCCAATAGATCACGCGGATATATTGGGCCGATCACCCTGGGTGAACCTGCCGTTGCAAACGGAGAGACTCGAATATGGATGCCAACGCATCGCTCAGCAACGGAGGCAAACCCCTAGCGTTCAGCTATCGGAGGTTCTCCTCGGCTCAACAAAAGGACGGTAACAGCATCAAGCGGCAGACCGAGGCCGCACAAGCATGGTGTGATGCTAATGGCTACGAACTTTCTTCGAGTAACTTTGAGGACCTCGGGGTATCAGCCTTCAAAGGTGCGAACGCCGAGGTAGGGGCCTTGCGAGGCTTCCTCGAAGCCGTTGAGGAGGGTTCAGTACCACAAGGCTCAACCCTCCTTGTGGAGTCGTTGGACCGCCTGTCGCGTCAACACTGGCAGAGGGGACTGGCTCTGCTTCAAGACATCGTTGAGAGCGGAGTTAACCTCGTGACGCTGTTTGATGGAAAGATGTTCAAGGCGAATGAGCTTATCGACTTTGCAGACGGCATCATGCTGCTGGTTGGGTTCCAGAGGGCGAATGAGGAGAGCGAGGTCAAGTCTAAGCGCCTGACCGCAGCATGGGGAGCCAACACCGATGAGACACTCGCAGGCAACCGAGTGCGCTCCTCTCAGACACCGGCTTGGATCAAGGTTGTTGGTGACCCCAAGACATCCCGAGAGTTCGAGGTCATCAAAGACAAGGCTGATCTGGTCCGTGATGTGTTTGAGAGATTTGCCAACGGTGAACGTCCTGTCGGTATTGCCCGTGATCTGGCCGCTCAGGATGTCCCTGCGTTGGTCAGAGGACATTGGCGGGGTCAGACTGTCAGCCAGTTGGTGCGCTCGGAGGCTGCTTATGGGACGCTTGAAGTAGGCCGCAAGATCAAACCCGAGGAGAAGGACGGATCACTGCCCATTGCCAAAGGGTTCTACCGCAAAGGTGACCGGGTGATCATCGACAAGGTAAGGGATTATTTCCCGAGGATCGTTGATGAGGATACCGAACGCCGTGTGAGGTTCCGCCTTGAGCAACGCGAGGCTGCTGGTGGTGCTGAGGTCAAGACGACGTCACCGGTTGAACCTATGCACCGTCAAACCAAAGCGGCACTGACAGGTGTTCTCAAGGTTCCCGGTACAGACAGGAACGCCAAGCGGAAGGCATATGCTCGAACCGCAGCGTACATCGATCCGGTCTTGAATACCTACATCGGGGCCGTGTCCCACATCGACGAGGTGTTGATTGACTACTGGCCGGAAATCAGGAAAGCCAACGCGGTTGAGACCACACCGGAGACAGAGGGCCTCGAGGCGGCACTGTTGGACGCCCAAGGAACACTCGAGTACCTCCAATCGAAACCCGCAGTAACGCCCCGTCTGCTGATGGCTGCTCAGGCTGAGGTCGAGGAACTCGAGGCCGAACTGAAACGGATCACCGAGAGTGCTGGTCTGGGTGTGGTCGATCTTCCACGCGATGTGAGTGACCTCGAGCCTCACGAGTTGAATGCACTGGTGCGTTGGGTTGTCGCCCGTGTTGATGTCCACAAAGGTGAGGAGATGCGCCTGTCCAAGACACCCCGTAAGCGGGCCAAAGGCATCCGAGTGCCGCACCCGGTCTATGACCTCAGCGTTACCATGCGTAATGGCATCAAGTTGACCATCGGGAAGGGTTTGAGTGGTCTTAAACCGAGGAGGGCGTCTGACGAAGTGATCCACTGAGAGACTGGCGGCCTAGACTTCAAGTTGATTGGGTCGAAAATGGTCCATATAGCTGCCGTTGTACTTGCTGCATCGTAAGCCCTAACATATTGAAAGGCTTGCGAAAGTGCGTTGCAGTTGTTGTTGAGTTGGTGAGTCGTTCGGTCTATGCCGGTGTCACAAACATGCAATGGAAGGACAACGACATGACCCTCAATCACTTTGCAAACACGCAAGAAGTCATCAAGTTCACCATCGACGAAACTCTGGTCGATCTTCGCGAACTCCACGCGTCCATGATGGGGTCACTTGCTGATCAATACACCGACGCTGAGTTCTACGCTTTGGAGGACAAGATCGACGATTTGAAGGCGGTCGGTAGCTCTATGGGCCTGAAGGTTTAACCCAGTTGAGGCGATAACTGCTGTCTCCTGAATGAACCCAAAACGTCTCGGCTGGTGATCTGCTGGCCGAGGCTCTGAAAACCCCTAAATCACCGCATTGTAGGTCACCCTACCTGACCCCTGAATTTAGACCTTTATTTCCCAATGAAATCAACAACTCGCAGGGTAAAATGGGAGGTCGAAGGTCTACGAAGCTAACACCATCCGCGTCGTGGAAATCGACGGTGACCCGTGGTTCGTCACCAAGGACGTCATGGAAGTCCTCACCATCGGTAGTGTGACGAAGGCCACGTCTAACCTTACCGAAAGTGAAGTTAGAAATTTCAAACTCACGCAAGGCCGCGCTCGCCCAAACAAACTGATCTCCGAGAGTGGTCTCTACAAGATCATCATGCGCTCAAACAAACCCGAGGCCCGTGCGTTTCAGGATTGGGTCACTCAGGTTGTCCTACCGTCGATCCGCAAGGACGGAGGGTACATCGCTGGTGAGGAGAAAGCGGGTGTGCCGGAAACCCCTTGTTTATATGGGGTTTTGAATTTGTGCTTGCTTATGAGACAGAGAAGAAACGAAAAGTTATTACCTATAGTGTACATCTCAGGTTCACTCCCAGTATCTCCTCTGTGTTGATGGTCGATGACGATCATCACCGGTCGATGACCTGCTCGGTACACTTCGTTGTAAATCAATGGGTTGGAGTTACAGCTGACTCATGAAGAACAAATACCAACAGTTATACCTTTAGTTACACAATCAGGTTCCTATCCTGATGTCTCTGATCGGGGAATAGGCGTTAGCTTCTACCCTGATATCAGTCACCGTTCCCGGTCACTGTCACTCGCAGTACACCTCATTTTAAATCAATGGGTTACTATTCTCCCTCCCTCTAGAATACAGATACCAAGAGATTTACCTCTAGTTACACGATCAGGTTCCTCTCAAGGCTTCACGGTTCCCCGTCAGTGTACGTTAGGTGAATGTCCATCACCGATAATCAACCAACGACTGTGACCATCAATCCTAATCCCTATACCGCATCGATCTTGGTCCTTGGTCGATGATGGTTCAGGTCTCACGCGCATCCCTGTCTTGTCTGACGGGTCGATGTAGTGAGACCTTTTATCGTTTAACTCCGCCCGTGTTGTCTTTGTGAGCTTGACACATGGGCGGGGTGATGTGGACGCCCTCGGCTGTTGTGGTGACTGGCTTCGGGGGCGTCCTCAGTAATCCCAACGCACAACCCAATGAGGCCACAATGACCACCTGTGCCTCTGCTACATGCAACAACCCACTACCTGCCTTTGAGTACACCGAAAGACTGCCCCTGCGATGGGGTCTTTGTTCGCGCTGTCGGACGGTCGTCCAGAACCGAGGGGTTCCACTTGGTGGCTACATCCCCGGTGGAGCAATCAACGCTGTTGCCCGGTCGGTCTTGAGGCAGACCAAACCGACACCATCAGAGATAGCCGAGGCCGTCCGGTTTACCAGAGGCACACGTCATCGGGTCGGTGATTGGGATGACCGTCCGACATACCGCATGGCTGTGTTGAGGCATGCCAGAGCAAGGGAGAGGTTGCAGCATCTGCTCATCGGTAGACGACATGAACCGAACGCATCAGCCATTGTCAGATCATTCGTCCACTACGTCCTCGCCCGAGAGTTCCTCGGTACGGGACACCGATACAACGTCTATCTCGTTGGTGGGACGTACATGGGCCGTCAGGGGCTTTGTGTCCCGCCTGGTCGTAAAGCCGAGGTGCTGACTGGCGATGTTCGATACTCCAAATACCGCCTGAGTTACGCCGACTTCGCCATTGTCGGCACACACACGCTCAAGGCCGCAGAGCGGCTTGGTTTGCATCGATCTGACCGAGACCTAACCGCATTCAGTGTTACCTCCTACGGTCGTCTCCTAGCCTCTGGTAATGCGTTCCCGCCGGTCTCAGTACCAATCAGATCGATGCGTACAGACTTCCTCGGTGACAGCCTGTTCGATCATGTTTTGCCGCGTTCCCCAGCGATACCTCCGAGATACCACAAGGTCATTCGCAGGTCCTCAGGTCTTATCGCGGGACACTGGCCCGAGGGTCTCGACTCTGTCTTTGATCTGGCACCCCGACCAGCGACACCACCCAAACCCAACACAGTGCTGAAAGCACCCCCGATGCCAGACGCAAGTTGGCTGTTTGAGAAGACATAAGGACCGCCTCACATGCCGAGAGTGAAAACCACCAACAACAAGAAGCCACCAGCACAGCGTTCCCGGCAGATGTACCTCAAGACCTGTGGTGCCTGTGGTGTTGAGTTCGAGACCCATAAGCCCAAGGCCTCGAGGTGCAACCAGTGCATTTCTGAGAACCGCAGGGTCAACTACAAGTCCTGCATCTCCTGCGGCGTCAAGTTCGCAGCCCCGTTCGGTGACGAATATCAATGCCCGTCATGCGCCGAACAACTTGGGATCGACCAAGCAGAACTCACCCCAGAACAACGCGAGGCTCAAAGGGCTGAGGAGAAACTCGCCCGATGGAAGAACAAGGTCGCAGCCCTCGATGCAGAACTCAATGAACGCAGCAACGCAAAACCAAAAGGGAGCCGCAAGATGACCACAAAGGTAAAGGAAAGCGCCATTGGTGTGGCTTGGCTCGAGCTTGTAGGTCGCGATGGACAGGTCTCCTCACTGTCGCAACTTCATGAACGCGAGATCGATGAGGAAACCAAGCTGCGTCTGGTTATGGCGTTCACCCGCCTCCGGCTAAAAGGCTACGCGCTGGACGCACTGGCTCAACTATGCCCCGTCCACCTGATGTCTCTCGATGAGGACAAGGCGATCACTGGTCTGCCCCTAATCGAAAACCCAAACCCGCCCACACCCCAAGAACTGGCCGAGATCGAACTCGGTCTCCACTAACCAACCCCAACTAAAGGACATAAGAAAACATGGTTGAAAGAGTAACCCTCGGTGGCGGCGATGCCACCTCACAATCGATGCCATCTAGCAAGTCTTACGCTTCAAGTGCAGACTACGTGAGCGGAGGCGTCACTGTCCGTGACACCAACAACATGCAGCGCGATGTTCACTCACAGGGCGATCTCAAAGACAGCGACGTGATCAACGTACAGGGCATGTCGATGAAGGTCGCCCAGGCTAAAGAACTTGGATTGCTCAACACCGTCTTTGATGAAGGGCTGTCGATTGGCGCGGCACAAAGGGCAGCGCAGGAACATAGTTCGGCGGTAGACGAGACGCCCGAAGAACCCAAAGGTAGCGACACAGGTCATGCTGAGTTCGACTCCGTGATCGACGGTCTCAACGCCTCGCTTGATGACAGCATCATGACAATGGAAGAAGCCCAGACGTATGAAACAGCGTTCGGTCAGATTGCTATGTCTGGAATGTCAGTCGATGAGGTCACTGAAACCATGCGCGGTCTGGCTGATGGGTCGGTATCGGAACTAGACGTGGATGGTGACACCCGCGCGATGTTCTCGAATATCCAAAGCACAATCACCGAGGCTGCAACTCAGAGCGCAATGCAGGAACTCGGACAAGATGGCTTCGACTTCCTGAAACATGCATCAGACACGCATACCGGTGTTGATCGATGCGTCCGCCAGTTCGCCGTGGACCGGGCAGTGGGTCGCGCCGATGGCATCACATGGGCCGAGTTCGCGCAGCATATCCGTGAACAGCTTGGCCACTGACCTTCGGAATCAGTACGAATGACCAATCTATCAGACATGGTTTGGGACACAGATATCGATCTGGTCTTGAACCGTATCCAACCCCGCGCCTGCACCGACCCGGATTACTTCTATGCAACCGTCGATCTGATTGAAGACGGTTGGTCTCCCACCGGCACCGGTCGGTTGACCAAGAGTGAACTCATTGCGTGGGAAAACCGAGTGAAAACAGGACAAGGCAACTATGATCAAGATAAAACGGGCCGACACATACTTGCGGACCTCGATGTTCCCCACGGTGCACCGCGAGAAAACCACCGGTATCTTCGTCAGGTACACCCATCACCCAGCCGATCCACGAATAGATGCGGCGATCATCGACGTTGAACACGCCAAGACTGGCCGCTTGGGTATCGGCTGGCATTACTTGGTGCTGGTCGATGGTACGATTGAACTCTGTAGACACCCACTGACGCGTGGCGCAGTCGGTCGCGAAAACTTCACCAGAAGCCATATCCAGATCGGCGTAGTGGGGGGGCGAGAACGGGAGACCGGCAAGTTCTCCCAGACCCTCACGACTGCCCAGCGTGACGCACTCGAGGCCCTCTATCAGAAACTTGCGGATACACTCGGTGTCCCCCTCGAGATCGACGAGAGCCTCGAGAAGTTCTCCTTTGTCCAGCACGAGCAAAACGAAGCTGCTGACGCGGAACTCGAAGAAACCCTCGACCGCAAAGAAGCGATGACGCTGGGCGTCCACTAACGCCACCAACAAAACCCCCTCGATCCCCGAAAACACATCCCGTGATCCATTGATTTCATTGGATTTTATAATGTCTAAATCGACCCTCCGCAGGGGTCGGTAGGTATGTGCTGTTTTAGGGGTTTCGAGGCTTCCGCAAAGGACCCCTCCAAATGGCCAACGCCATCACAATAGGTGACGCCAAACGTCACTACCAAAAACACACTCCGCTGCACGGCAGAACCCGCCAGCAGAAGGCAGACCTAGACGCAATCGCCAAAGCATCCGCCCCGATGATCAAGGCCGAGAACCTGATTTCCAAACGCCGTAATGAGGTGATCGACCGGAAGATTGACGAGATGCTCGTGCGTCTCCAAGGTCGCCGCGCCCGGCATCGCTACGATCAATCCGCAGTGATCGCCCTTGAGCATTTGACCGACCATCCCCTCGACCCCAATACGCAATTACCAATCTGGCGTGACATGTTGCGCCGGTCGAAAGGCACGACGCTCAGCAAAGCCGAGTTTTACCGGGATGCCCGCGCGATTTTCCAGCAGCACTCAATGTTTAACCCAGCGGTTCAGTGAAGCCGTTCAGATCAAGGACTCAGAAACCATGACATCCAAGACCAACCCCACACCGGCACCGCTTACCGATGACACCGAAAGCTGGAAGCGCACACTGTCTATCCTCGCGGGCATCCGTCAGGTGCGCCAAGAGATGCGTGAAGAAGCTGACCAGATCACAGCCGCATACCCCAACCAGATGATCAAACCCGGCCACGGTGAACGCGCCGATATCGTGTCTGTTTTGGATGAGGGCTACGCCTTGATGGTCAATGATCTTCGCAGGATTGCTCGCAGTGGCGGTCTGACAATGCCGGAGGACTTGAGATGAAGGTGGATTGGTTCACAACCTAACAACACATATTCGGGGCGGCTCGGGAAGAACCCCTTTGGTCGCCCAAACTGGCACAGACTTTGAAGCCGTTGCTGGTGTGCCGTCAGTTCTTCAGCTTACGGGCGGCTTGCTTCTCTTCGTACTGCTTCCACAACCCCATATGTCCATTTTGTCTTGCGTTTGCCAGCCAGAGCTTTTTTCGGGCATCAGGCATTTCCATTGATTGGTACCTTCCGCCTGAGAATTTTGGCCAGTCAATCGCGAGGCCAAGTTTGACCATTTCAGCGGATAGATCACGGCCGTCCTCAAGGTAGCACTTTGCAACAGTCCGCCCGTGGGTGTCTTGCTCGGTCACTTCTGCCCTAATTTTTTGACCCTTGCAAAGCGAAACGAGCGCCCATTTCGCCTTCTTTCCATAGGGATGGTTCATCTCGGGAGCATCGACGCCAAACAGACGAACCTGTGTTTTCTTAATGACCAGTGTATCGCCATCTACAACGTAGGCTGAACCCGATAGTATCGTGACGTCGGGTTTCGGGACCGTATGGTCTGGATCAAAACGCTCTGGCTGCGATGTGCGCTGCCGTTGGTTCGTAGTCAATCTAGGTTTCTCATGCACACCTGACTGACTCGGCGGAGTAGTTGTATCGATTGGCCTGTTACTGCGAAATGCCAAATACACAGCAACAGCCAAAACCAAACCCAAAACTATCAAGATTTCCATGAGCTAGGTCTCCAAGAGTTAGGTCAATCAAATTTTTCGCACTGGATCAGGATCGAACCAAGCACACGTTCGGGTTGATATGCTAGGGACACCTCATATTCACTCAGGGATATGTGACGGATTTACCCCGCTGAGCGAATTCACGCGTGTGACAACGAGTCATGTGATCCATGCTCATGGCCACTCCCAGAATAGCTATCGGAATTTCAATTGGTTGATGTTTTTCCCGTCTTCTAGAGCTGGCGGCGCAATTTGGCAGAAAATCGCAAAAGAATGGCAGCCTCGCAAAAGCAATCAATTCGTATCGTCCAGATGTGCAACCCAGGGTGAAAAGTCTTAATAAATGATTAAGTGACGAACTATCGCGTGATGAGTGTGGAGCATGTTGTAGAATGACGGAGAACAAGGATCGCTTGACGGCTGAGGAAGCTAAGGGACTTCGGACCGCAAAAGAACTAGAAGGTCATCTTGCGTGGTTGGACACGTTTACCCCCGCAGCCTTGGGTGTCCTAGCCATCGCATCTGGTATCTATACCTATCTCGGCGTGTCCTCATTGCTCGAAGACAATGGTGCGGTTTCTTTCTTCGCAGCCGTTGCGTACTCAATCGCTGTCTCTGTGGGCATCTTCGTGTTTTGGAGCTACATGCTCCGTCTGCTGCCTTCAATGCGAACGGCTAGTGGTTTCATTGGTTTGACGATCTCTACGATTGTTGGCTCTGTCGCCATTATCGCCATGTCTAGCTGGCTGAACGCAGCCGCACTCGCAGGCTCGGCGGCAGTCGAACAACACTTGGAGAACACTGTCCGCGACTACCAAGCTGCTCTCGAGCAAGCCCACGACATAGCCCTCAGTGGCCAAGCGTTGGGTCGCGAGGTGGAACGCGCCCGCCAGAGTTTTGAAGAACTGGCTGAACTCGAGCAGTCCGGAGACCTCTCAGGTACCGCCGGTCGGGGTGCCGTGTTTCGTGTGCTGACACAAAAAGCTGAGGAGTTGCGAAACCTTGAAGAGCAGATCGCGGCGCAGCAAGAACCTATCGAGGAAGCCTTCCAACAAGGCAACGAAATCCTCGCAAAGATGCGCGAGCTTACTGTAGCCCCCGGTCCAGTGGATCGCCGTTCGGTTCAATTCTCCGAGGAAAGTGTGAAGCTGGCGGGTGTTATCTCGCGCCTCAACCAGTACAGCGTGGCACCACTTGTTGCTCGTGCTGCTGAGGACCTGCCATCCTCGGTCGTACTTCCAGAGCTTGATGGGCGCAGTTCCGACGTACGAGACGCGCAATCGTCCACAATCAACTCCGTTTTGAATGCGCTGGACCAACGCAGCAAGACACTCAAGAACGCCGCTGACGAGGTATTGGACATGGAGCCGCCCATCGAGACGGCGTACAACCCGATTTCCAGCGCCGATGCAGTAATCAAGTACGCCCACAACTTCGTACCTTCGTGGGCAGGAGCTATTGCCATCGACTTGTTGCCCGCCGTGTTGGTGTTTGTGCTGGCTATCACACAGGCCGCAATCCGCAGCGGCAAGGACGGCATGAGCATCGAGGATACTCTGACACTTGCTGACCTCAGAGCCGCAATGAACGCCATGAAGGACGTAGAGGCGACAATGGGCGTGGCCGACGCAGCTATCCTCAACCGCGCCACTCCACAAAAAGATGAAACGTGATGAGCCTTTTGAGCCGTCTCGATCCTCGTTCAGGGCTGCGCTATGTTCTCATCCTACAGCTCGCTATTGCAGGCGTTCTAATAGCGTCGGACGTTCTTGGTGTAATGCCCAGCCCGTTCAAGGAGCGTGTTGAACTCCCGACTGGTCCGATATCCCCCGGCGATCAACGTCGAGAGTATCGCACTGATCGTAGCGATCCGTCGCTTTTGCCGCCGGATGGACCTCTGGAAGTACCCGTGCCAGAGGCTTTTCCAAACCGATTGGACTTCTCAGTTCAGGAAGTCGAAGGACTGGGGAGAATACTTCTTCTTAGTGGCCAGATAGAGGTGGACGACTCGGCCCGCTTCGCTTCGTACCTGTCCGACATGCAGGAGAAGCCCGACCTTGTGGCTCTCCACAGCCCGGGAGGAGTGGTTTCCGAGGCACTGTCCATTGGTAAGCAGGTGAGAGGTGCTGAGCTTTCTACAGCCGTTCTAGCTGGCTCGATGTGCGTATCGTCATGTCCTTACGTTCTAGCAGGCGGTGAGGAACGCATCGTCTCTCTTCGCGGCATTGTAGGTATGCATCAGCACTACTACGACCAGCCTCGCTTAATTCCTGTCGTCTTCGCGGTAGAGGGCATCCAGAAGGGGCAAGGAGAGACGATGCAGCATCTGATTGACCTGGGTGTGGACCCGTCACTGATGCTGTTCTCACTGAACACCCCACCCGAGGAAATCTATGCGCTTATCGAGGAAGAACTCGTGGATACCCGCATAGCAACCCAAGTAGTCGATTAACACGAGACACCGAGGACTTCGCCTTGTTCAAGAAGCTATCCATTGCTGCGGCTCTATTCGCCACGACTGCCACTGCGGGTGGCCTCCAAGTACGCGACGCGGACACGATCGTTGTCGATGGTACTCCGGTCCGTTTGAACGGCGTGGATGCGCCGGAGCTTGGAACTCGTTCTGGTCAGGATGCTAAACGCTGGATGGTGAACTTCCTACGCGGCAAGGACATCGAGTGCAGTCTCAATGGCGAGCGCACCTATGATCGCTGGGTTGGTGTTTGTTACGCGGACGGACAAGACATTGGTGCTGCAGTGATTGCTGCGGGGCATGCACTGGATTGCGCGAGGTACTCGGGTGGTCGCTATCGGCACTTGGAGACACCGGCAGCGAAGTCTAGGTTGAGACGAGCGGGGTACTGCAGGTGAAAAAAACAAACTCTCTCGTAATGCTGCCGTTCGGCAGAAATCACTTAATGTCTGCATCGAGCCCATAGCCGCCTTTACTCAGCCATTTGATCGCTGCAACCGCACTCGGCGTGTTTGGCCTTGAAGCGACCGGTTCCAAGGAACTGTCAGTGTAATCTGGCACGTACCAGATATGCTTCAATTTTGTCACCGCCGAGGGCGCGAATGGCCTCCAGCCGGTGCAGACCTTCGATCAGCACGAACCTCTTGTTGTCAGCACGCAATTGGATCGGGGTCGTCTGGCCGTTCTTCAATATATCTTCGGCAAGCGTCAGAACTTTTTTCTGATCAAGTGTTTTCGCGCGTTTTACAGGTACGTAGATCAATTCGAGCGGGTATTGTCTTTTCTCCAGCATAAGCTACCCATGCAACCTTTCGTGCGTTTGATCCGGTTCGGATTTCCCTTTGAAAGCGTGCGCTGCTAAGTACATCAAAGTACCGTACGAACAGCGCAGCGGAGTTCTTGATGCATGATCCAAGCCGCCGGTTCATCTTCACTTTCGATGTGAGAGAAAGCCACAATTTGAGCAGCACCATCATTCTGCTCTGACCCGGTTTCGGGAAGATCAAGTTCCAGATATTCTGCGATCAATAATCCTGCATTTTTGAAGACCTTAATGGATGTTTCACGCGACTTGTAACCAGCCGCCTGAGATAGTTGACCAATAGTCAGGCCTTTCTTCCCTGCGATTGAAAGTGCTCTGAGCATGGAAACCTGCGCCGGTGTAAACCTGACTTGACGCAAGGCTTCTGTGTACTCTCTTTCGCTAGGAACCAGCGTGCCAGAGCTTCGTTCTAAACGGCGTTGCACGCTGCGTTTCCTGTCACGTTCCTCTAAGATCTTTTTCAGCGCCTCGATAGCCATTAACGGTGTTTCACCAACTGCGTCGGCAATCATGGCTTGTGTTTTAGCGGGTGGCTTGGGGAACGCACGCGCAACACTGTTGCCGCTCAAAATACCCGCCTTTATCAGGTACTTTCCGAACTCTTCTTCAATAACTCCAGATACATCAGCATTCCGCGATTTTCGAACACTGCGATCCTGAAACTCTCGCTGTTCCCGACCAAGAACAGATGCCTTTGCGTGCTGAAGACTGACTTGAGGGGGTTTGTTGCGCATCAGAAAAACACCACAACAACAACCGCAGCTACGAACACAATTGACGCGATAATCAATTTGATTCCGTAGGTTAGGCGGTGAACCCTTTCGGCTTTGAGCGTTTTTCCCAGATTTTCGTCAATCGAATTATGATTCAAAGTTTGATCCTTCGGGCTATGTCAGGGCGACGGTGAACTCCAATTGCCTACTGTCGCGGCAAATTTTTAACGCATGTATCGTTCTGGCGTTTGAAGGGTTGATTGCATTCCCATCCATCTCCTCTTCGGTTCAAATGAGCGTTTGATGGGACGATGACTGCCATGCATTTGTCTTGGTTCGCGCGGAAACCACGCTCACATTTCCAACCAGAATATGTGTCAGACGCTAGGTATGCGTGATCAGGAACGCTCACAAATTCACAGCGACCTTCCGTCGCTTTGAACCCTCTCAGACACACCCAGCCATCCGCGCTTCGCCTATCAGATAATCGCCCGTTCTCGGGAACTTCTATAGCAACACACTCCCGGCCCTCTTTGCGAAAACCCCAGTGGCAATGTGCTTCCTGCGCACCAAACCGTGTTTCAACGAATCCATTTTCAGGCACAAACAGTTCTTCACATCTATCTTCGACACGTTGGAACAAGCGATTGCACGTCCAGCGGTCACCCGTTGAAACAAGGTAGGCGTTTTCAGGAACTTCTATTTCCTCACACTGATCCTCAACACGCAGGAAACCATGGTTGCAAATCCAATCTGGACCATAGGAGCGGCCGGTCGAGTGCGCATTCTCGGGTATCTTTTCATTGTGGCACGATCCGCTCCTGAGCTGGTGACCCTCATCACAAACCAACCCTTCAACTTCTCCATCCACGAGGGGATCTGCAGGCGTAAGCTGAGCTGAAAGTTGTGTTGCCGAAAGCAACGAGAGTAATATCAGTATCAAACACGATAGAACGCTGGTGCGTTTGATTGATGTCAGATTAATGCGGTGGCTGGGGCCGACCCTATTAGGCATCGGACAGGCAGTTTAAGATCCATGTATTATTCATGTAGCGCCTTCTTTCATGTGTCGTTCGTCGACTGGGAATTATCAGGCGATAAATGCGAACGTTTGTGATTAACGAGCTCGTTCCGAACACCCTAGCGAAACCCGTTTCTAAGCTGGGGCACATGCTACAATTATTATGAAGGCAATTGGGTTATCGAAGTCGGCAGCATCGCAACGACGAGTAAATTTCCCTAGTGCACTCTTGTGGTTCTTACTCAGCATAGAGTCAAGGAAGTTTCCTTCGTCGCAAAACCTATTCTTCGCATAAATCGGAGGCAGATTGATACCTAGGCCGCAGATGCGGCGAACGGCAGCTCAGTGGCCCACCTGCCTGTTCAAACACCATGCAATGCAAGTCGGCTTTATCTCTCAAAGCGGTCTTAGAGGTGGTCCCCGACAAGTTCCGCTTTGGCGATCAACTACCTTTTAGGCAACGGAATGAACTCCTGATCATCTCCGGGCGGTAGGTGGAACCGTGGGTTACTCTCCCAAGTCTCAGCCCGCCAAGCCTCCTTAGCTTCCTCGATGCGCTCTTTAGAAGACGCCACGAAGTTCCACCAAATATGCCGGGGTCCCTCGAGCGTTTCACCACCCAAAAGCATCACCCGTGCGCCTCGTTCACCGGCCTTCATCGACACCCGATCACCGGGGCGGAACACCATCATCTGACCAGCCTCGAACGTATCCCCGGAGACCGTCACCGAACCCTCAACGACATACACCCCGCGATCCTCGTGGTCATCTGGTAGTGGCAGACTTGCACCCGCTTGAAGTACGGCATCGGCATAGAACATCTCAGCGGGGGTCTTGACCGGCGCACGTTCCCCGTAGGCGTTACCGAGGATCAGGCGCACCTCCTTGCCTTCACCTTCCATCACCGGCAGAGCATCAGCAGGGGCGTGTTCAAAGGTAGGGTCTAGGTCCTCGTGGTCCTTCGGTAGAGCAACCCAAGTCTGGATGCCGAAGAATGGCATAGGGTCCACTTGGGTTTCATCATCGGTTCTCTCCGAGTGTGTGATGCCATGTCCTGCAACCATCCAGTTCACTGCGCCCGGCTCGATCCATGAGTCCGTCCCAAGGCTATCCCGGTGGTGCATACGTCCACGGTATAGGTAGCTAACGGTCGCCAGACCGATATGAGGGTGAGGGCGTACGTCAATGCCTTTGGTTGGCAAGAACTCAACGGGTCCCATTTGATCGAAAAAGATGAAACTTCCAACCATCTGGCGCTTCGGAGCGGGCAGTGCGCGGCGTACCTCGAAGCCTCCCAAATCACGGGCGCGTGGGATGATGACGGTTTCTATCGCATCCACGGAGTCACCAGTGGGGCAGTGGGGGTCTAGCGCAGGGTTCCAAGACATAGGGCGTACTCCTTTAGCTCTGCTGATAAGATGGCATGAGGAGACGGGAAGTGAACCCCAAGGAGCGCTCAGGGTTAGTGCGGGGTTGCACACGTAGTTACTTAAACCAAATGGTTTGAATTTTGGGGCAAAAATCTGAGTGGGTTATGAATACGTGATCCTTCCCACTATCCCCCCGTGGCCCCCTTGGCTCACTCGGGGAAAACCAACAGGACACCCACGGGGTACGCCGGATGCTCAAGTGCAGCCACAAAAACCGCTGATCTCACGTCATCTGATAGGTCCTAATATGCAAACCGAATAAAACTCTTCGACCAAATGGGTCCGGCCGAATTCATCACCGAAGGCGGTATTGACGTACGGCCGCATCCCCATATCGGACTTGGTACCGTGACCTATTTATATCAGGGCGAGTTTGAACACCGCGACAGTCTCGGCACGCATCAGATGATCTACCCCGGCGAGGTCAACTGGATGGTCGCTGGGCGTGGTGTGACCCATTCCGAACGTACCAGTGACCACACACGCGGCAAGAAACACAGCCTGTTTGGCATCCAGACTTGGATCGCCCTGCCCGAAACTCACGAAGATATGGCCCCCGATTTCGAACACCACAAACAGGGCGCGTTGCCTCATATTCAGGATGCAGGCGTCAGCGCCCGCCTGATCCTTGGTTCCGCCTATGGCGAAACCAGCCCGGTCACCATGCTGTCCGAGACCTTTTATCTCGACGTCCAGCTCGAACCGGGTGCCTCCTTCCCGCTGCCCGACAATCACGAGGATCGCGGTGTCTATGTCACCACAGGCTCGGTCGAGATCGCAGGCGACAGCTTCGAGGCGGGTCGCATGATGGTCTTCCGCCCCGGCGATCACCTGTCCGTGAAGGCCGGACCACTGGGTGCGCGGCTGTTGCTGCTGGGCGGCGCGACCTTGAACGAAGATCGCTACATCTGGTGGAACTTCGTCTCCTCTTCGAAGGAGAAAATCGAAACCGCCACACGCGAATGGAAAACTGCCGACTGGGCGAACGGCGCCTTCCACCTGCCGCCCGGTGATGATCAGGAGTTCATTCCGATCTCAGAAGACCTCGAACGCACCCGACCCAGACGCGCCCGCGTCTGACCTCACGTCACGCTGGCTCCGTTGAACGATCCCGGCGATCCTTGGAGGCACAGCGGAGGTAAGCCATGAATATCGTCATCGCCGGTGCAGGCAGCATTGGCTGCTTTTGCGGCGCATTGCTGGCCGCAGCGGGACACAGCGTGACGCTGCTGGGCCGCGCGCGGGTGCTGGACGCCATCCGGGGACAGGGGCTGACGGTGACAGATTTCTCGAACCTGCATCGGCACGTCGCCGCCGCACAACTCCTGCTCAGCGAAGACCCTGCCTGTCTTGGGGATGCCGAGTTAGTCATCGTCACGGTAAAAACAGGCGCGACCGCCGAGATGGCAGCGCTGATCGCCGCACACGCCACGGAAACGGCCCCGGTTCTGTCTTGGCAGAATGGGCTCGAGAACGCCCGCACCCTGCGCACCGCTCTTCCCGGACGCGACGTTCGGGCTGGAATGGTGCCCTTCAACGTGGTGCCGACGGGCCCGGCAACCTATCACCGTGCCACATCGGGTGAGATCGTTATCGAGCGTGGCTCCCGGTCTCTGGCTGAACGCCTAAGCGCCCCGGATCTACGCGTCAGCGAAAGCGACCAGATCGAGGCAGTGCAATGGGGTAAGCTGGTGATCAACCTCAACAATGCATTGAACGCATTGTCCGGCCTGACCTTGCAAAACCAACTGCTCGACCGAAACTGGCGTCGCCTGATGGCTGATCAGATGGCCGAGGCGCAGCGTGTTTTGAAAGTCGCCGAGATCGAGGCCACCTCCACAACGCCACTACCCGCATGGATGACACCGCACATTCTACGTCTGCCAACGCCAATTTTTACACGAATTGCGACAAAAATGCTGACCATCGACCCCAATGCGCGCACCTCGATGGCTTATGATCTGACGGCGGGTCGCCCGACCGAAATCGACAGTCTACAGGGCGAAATCATCAAACTCGGCCAACAGTACGCGATCGCTACCCCGATCAATAGCCGAGTCTCTCAACTCATCCATCAATCACCGGACACGCCGCTCACAGTCGACCAGATCATAACCTGATCCGTCTCTTCATCTGGCCTAAAATACCTCGGAGCGCGAGGCAGAGCCTCGCAAAATCCGATCAAGCGAACGCAGTCAAAACCCAGAAAATTAGCGCCGACATCACTGCCGCTGCCGGTACCGTGATCACCCAGGCCGCCACGATGGTCATGAAATGCGACCGCCGCACCAGCTTGCGCCGCCGCCGTTCCTCGCGCGCCAGTCGCAGCTCTGCCGGTCGCTGGCGGTTCGAGTATTTCCACCGCCGTTCTGCATGCCACTCCCGATAGAAGCCAACACCAAAGACGGCCCCAACCGCGATATGAGTCGAACTGACCGGCAGACCCAGCCAACTGGCGACGATGACCGTGATCGCCGCCGATAGCGCGACACAGAACGCCCGCATCGGGTTCAGCTTGGTGATCTGGCTGCCGACCATACGGATCAGCTTGGGACCGAACAGGAATAGGCCGAACGAGATGCCAAACGCGCCGATCACCATGACCCATGTCGGGATCGAGACTTTCGTGGCAAAATCTCCGAACTCGGCCGCATGCACGATCGCCGCCAGTGGACCCACCGCATTGGCCACATCATTGGCCCCATGCGCAAAGCTCAGAAATGTGGCCGAAATCACCAGAGGCAGGCCAAACAACGTCTTCAACGACCGGGTCCGGTTCTCCAACCCTTCAGACTTGCGCTTGACCCACGGTACCGTCGCAGTCCAGACCAGGCCGCCAAAGGTCAGGCCGATCAAAAGGGCAAATTGAAGATCAATTTTGACGATCCGCTTCAGGCCTTTGACCGACAAGTAGGTGGCAAACGCCCCTGCCATCACGGCAACCAGAATGGGCACCCAGCGCCGCGCTGCCGCGATCTTGTCGTCCTGATACTGGATCTTGTGTTTGATCAATGCCAGAAAGGCGGCTGCAATCATCCCGCCCAAAACGGGTGAGATCACCCAGCTGGCGGCAATCGCGCTCATCGTGCCCCAACTCACCGCGCTCAGGCCCGCTGCTGCAATGCCGGCACCCATCACGCCGCCGACCACCGAATGCGTGGTCGAAACCGGTGCCCCGACCCAGGTAGCCAGATTGACCCACAGTGCCGACGATATCAGGGCCGCCATCATCGCCCAGATGAACACATTGCTGTTCTGCACCGACATCGGATCGATGATGCCCTTAGAGATGGTCGAAACCACATCCCCCCCTGCCAGCAATGCGCCTGCGCTTTCTGCGATGGCGGCAATCAGGATGGCTCCGCCCATGGTCAGAGCATTGGCCCCCACTGCCGGGCCCATATTGTTGGCCACGTCGTTGGCACCGATATTGATCGCCATGTAAGCGCCGAATGCAGCAGCTGCGACAACGATCACGCCGCCATCGGCCCGTCCGAACAGAAGCGCTGCAGCCAAACCTGCCAGCGCGATAAAGGCCAGTGCAATTCCGGGGGCCAACAGAGGACGCGATACTTGGGCATTGGCGTGCTCAACGCGCGAGATACGCTGTAGGTCACGGTCCAGTGCGTGCCAACGGGCTTTAGTGGGGTGGTCTGACATCGGTTCACAACGGCTGTTTTGAATGATGCCCGCCGCTAAACGGTTCCAATGGGCGCGGCAACCTTTGTCATCAGTTTTTTACAACATTGTTACAATTGCAGTAGCAAGTCGCGCAATTCCGGCTCTTGCACGCGTTCGGCGGCCACCTTCGGGGACACCCAGCAGCGCTTACGCTGATCGGACTCGGGGAATACATCCGCCAGTCCGGTCACCTCGATCCGATAAACGCTGGTGATAACCGGCAACGCCGTGCCGTCATCCAACCTTTTGTCGTATGAGTAATGACCAACGGGATCTTTCTGCACCTCCGTTGCACGCACCCCAGCCTCTTCCCAGGCTTCCCGCAATGCGGTTTCCGGCCCGTTGAGCCCATCAATGGGCCAGCCTTTGGGGATAATCCAGCGTCCGGTGCCCCGACTGGTGATTAACAAAACGTCGTCACCGGGACCTGCCTTGCGGGTACACAACGCAGCAACCTGCACCCGGCTTGGGCGCTGGATCAGCGGTCGCGCGACCTCTTCCCAGATGTTGCGTATCCATGTCGTCATGTAAGGCCTGCTCGGGCGTGTTCTTTTTGTAATTCGAAAAAGTTACATAATCATGTATTGCTGAGTTAACAATACCGCCCTCGGATAACCGCAAAATATGGCCTGAACTTTCAGTGTTTCGTGTATTTTTGCAGCAATTTGTGCGCTTTGCACTGTTTCCGCCAATGAGGCTTATTTACGCCCACCTGATCAACTCAGCCTTTGCGCCGCTTCGCGCGCAGCGTCGGATCCGCCTGAGTTGGATCTTCGGGCCAGGGATGTTTTGGGTACTGCGCCCGCATGTCCTTGCGCACTTCGGCATATGACCCGGCCCAGAATCCGGGCAGATCACGGGTGATCTGGATCGGTCGCTGGGCCGGTGACAGCAGCGTGATCTTCAAAGGCTCGCCCCCAACCACCGGATGTTGCGTAACGCCGAATACCTCTTGTAGCCGAACCGAGATTTCGGGCACCGCACCGCCATAGTCAATTGGCAGCTTGCGGCCCAACGGAGTCACAAACGAGCCCGGCGCCCGCCGATCCAGTTCATGCATCTGGTCCCAGTCCAGCCGGGCGCGCAGCGCGGGCAGCAGGTCGAACCGCTTCCAGTCATCGGCATTGCGCACGCCCGAGAGCATCGGCAGCAGCCAGTCTTCCAGCGTATCCATCAGCCCGGTTTCCGAGAAGTCCGGCAGATCAGCGCCTTCCGCGCGGATCAACTCGACCCGAGCGGCCAATCGCGCTGCGGCCCCGTTCAGCCGCACACCCAGATCGCGCACCCCGTCCAACATCGCCCGCGCCAATGCATCCTCGGGGACATCTTTCCAGATGCGGTCGTCCAGCGTGATCGCTCCGAACCGCTCTTGCCTGCGCGCCACGACACGGCGTTCGCGTTTCGACCAGTCGCAGCTGTCGACCCACGCGATCTGATCGCCGAATAGATCGCGAATTTCCCCCTCGGAAATCTGCGCTGCCATGCGCACGCGCGCTTCACGCGGGTTCCCATCCGTATCCGTCACCACAAGATAAGGTGCACCCGCCAGCGTATCACCGGCTTCCAGCACGACGCCTTTGCCACCCGACAGGACATAACGCGGGACATCTCCCTTGCGTCGCTGTCCGATGCGATCGGGATAGGCCAGCGCCGCCATCGCTGCCGGGCTCAGACCGCCCGCATCCTTAGATTGCGCGCGCAACCGCTTTGCTTCGCCCTTGATCCGATCCAGCGCGCCCATGTTGACCTGCCAGGCCCGATTGCGCTGAAACGCGCGCACGTCCCGCAGCACCTCAAGCCTCAAAGACAGATCGACCGGAGCGCCCCTTAGCGGATCGCGTTCCGCCATCAGCGCCGCCAGTGCCGCGGCCTCAGGTCCTGCGTGCAGCAACATATGCCCCAGCCGAGGATGCAGCGGCAGCGCCGCCAGCGCCCGCCCATGTTCGGTGATCCGACCTTTGCCATCCAGGGCACCCAGCATCGCCAGCAACGCGCGCGCCTCAGCCAGCGTGCCTTCGGGCGGCGCGGTCAGAAACGCAAGATCACCCGGTTCTGCGCCCCAGAGCGACAATTCTAACGCCAGCCCGGTCAGATCGGCTGCCTCGATCTCGGCAGGCGGGTAGGCGGCTAGTGCACCTTCTTCGCCCTTGGACCACAACCGATAGCAGACACCTTCGGCCACACGCCCCGCACGGCCTGCGCGCTGCGTCGCTTCGGCCCGCGTCACCCGCTCGGTCACCAGCCGCGACATGCCTGATCCGGGATCGAACCGCGCCCGCCGGGCTTGCCCCATATCGACCACCACGCGGATATCGGGAATAGTCAGCGAGGTTTCGGCAATCGACGTCGCCAGAACCACCTTGCGACCTTGCTTAACCGGCGCAATCGCCGCGCGCTGGGCGGCAAAGGGCAGTGCTCCGAACAAAGGCCGCACTGAACAGGTGTCGGGTAGACGGCTGGCCAAAGCCGCCTCGGCCCGCCGAATTTCACCTTCACCGGGCAGGAACACCAGCATGCCCCCTTTGGTTTCCCGTTCGGCTCGCACCACCAGATCGATCAGCGCGTCCAGTCGCCGCGCCTGCGGCCCCAAAGGCCGGTCCAACCAGCGGGTCTCGACCGGATAGCTGCGCCCTTCGGATGTCACCAGAGGCGCGTTCATCAGCTGGCCCACCGGTTCAGCATCCAGCGTCGCGGACATCGCCAGCAAGATCAGGTCATCGCGCAACGCTCCAGTCACCTCAAGGCACAGTGCAAGCCCAAGATCGGCGTTCAGGGACCGTTCGTGGAATTCATCGAATATCACAGCACCTACGCCGGGCAGGTCAGGTTCGGATTGCAGCATCCGTGTCAGGATACCTTCGGTCACAACCTCGATGCGCGTCGCCTTTGAAACTTTCACGTCTCCACGGACACGATAGCCCACGGTCTGGCCCACGGGTTCACCCAGCGTCTCGGCCATGCGTTCGGCGGCGGCACGGGCGGCCAGCCGCCGGGGTTCCAGCATGACGATCCGGCCCTCACACAGACCGGCCTGCAGCATCTCAAGCGGCACGCGGGTTGTCTTGCCCGCACCCGGCGGCGCCTGCAGCACCGCGCGCCCATGCGTTCGCAAGGCGTTCAGAATATCGGGAATGGCGTCATCAATGGGCAACCGGGTCATATCGCCTTATCGCCAAAGCCTCGGCCAAGGTCCAGCGTCGCCAATCTCGGCTCCGGTTGGGGCTGGACAAACCGGGTCATCCCCCCTCATCTAGGGCAAATTCCAGCCGGGGACTTACCGATGAACATTGCCGAGCTTGGCGACAGGATCTTGAACGGAGAGCGCAGGGCATTGGCCCGTGCGATCACACTGGTCGAAAGCGGGCGTGAAGATCATCGAGCGCAGGCAACTGCGCTGCTGGATCAATTGAGCGGCGCCGGACGCCAGGCTTTGCGGATCGGCCTGTCGGGCACGCCGGGTGTAGGCAAATCGACCTTTATCGAAAGCTTCGGCATGATGCTGACGGGGCAGGGGCTGCGCGTTGCGGTTCTTGCAGTTGACCCCAGCTCGGCCCGTTCGGGGGGCTCGATTCTGGGCGACAAAACCCGCATGGAGCGGCTGAGCCGCGAGAAAAACGCCTTTATCCGCCCGTCCCCCAGCCAGAGCCATCTTGGTGGCGTGGCGCGCCGCACACGCGAAGCGATTGCACTTTGTGAGGCGGCTGGTTTTGACGTCGTGCTGATTGAAACCGTGGGTGTGGGCCAATCGGAAACCGTTGTGGCCGAGATGTCTGACCTGTTCCTGCTGCTGCTGGCCCCGGCGGGCGGAGATGAGTTGCAGGGCGTCAAGCGCGGCATCATGGAGATGGCCGACATGATCCTGATCAACAAGGCCGATGGCGACCTGAAAGCGACTGCCACCCGCACCTGCGCCGATTACGCGGGCGCGCTGCGTCTGTTGCGCAAGCGCCCACAGGACCCCGAAGGGTTTCCCAAGGCCATGACGGTTTCAGCGGTTGAAGAGCATGGGCTGGAACAGGCCTGGGACGAAATGCAGGCCCTGACCACTTGGCGGCGCGAAGCCGGGCATTGGGTATTGAACCGCGCCACACAGGCACAATACTGGTTCGAGCAAGAGGTACGCCACGCATTGCTTGCGCGTCTCGAAACGCCACAGATGCGCAGTCGGATGAGCGATCTTGGCGCTCAGGTCAGTGCGGGCCACCTCAGCCCATCGGCGGCGGCCGAACAAATCCTCTCCGGGCTGTCCGACGCGTAACACTCTGGCGGTATGATGCGTGCGCGGCTGGTGCGCTGACCGCTAATCGTGTATTAAGGCTACATATATTGTTGTGTTTGAGTGTAAGTCACTGCGTTTGAACCGGGTTGAGAAAGGGCTTGGTCAGCTCGGATCGTGCCCGGATTCTCCGAGGAACGGGACACGTCAGAATGCCCAATATCAATGGTACCAACGGCGACGACGATATCGATGTCACAAATGACAACGGTACTCTGAACGGAAACCCGGCGACGCCTCCGGTGACCGGTATCCGTGGCCGTGGCGGCGATGACGATATCACCATCACCAATAGCACCATTGCCAACAATGTCCTGGGCAATGCAGGCACCGACACGATCATTGTTACCAACAGCGCGGTTGGCGGGCGCATCGCTAGCGGGTCCGATGCGGATACGGTTGATATCAGGGGGTCAACCGTCGGCGATATCCGGCTTGGTGCCGGTAATGACACGCTGAATTTCACCAGCACCACGGTGTCGGGTGACATTCGCGGCGGCAGCGGAACCGACACACTGAACCTCCCTGAGGGCACTGTTATCACGGACGATACTTTCGGGGTGATTACGGTCGAAGACGGGGTTGGTTATTCAGTCTCGAGCGGCACATTTACCCTGCCTTCAGGCATCACCGTCACGTATTCAGCGTTCGAGAACGGGTCGGGTATGCCCTGTTTCACGCGCGATACATTGATCACGACACAGGATGGGCGGTCCCTGATCCAGTCGTTGCGCACTGGTGATCTGGTCCACACTCTTGGGCACGGCCTACACCCGATCCGTTGGATCGGGCGGCGCGAATTTGATCGCTTCCAGCTTGAAGCCAACCCCAGACTCTGGCCTGTGCGTATCCTTGCAGGGGCATTGGGCGAGGGGCTGCCGCATCGCGATCTGCTGGTCTCGCGCCAGCATCGGATGCTGGTGCACTCAAAGATCGCTCAACGCATGTTCGGCACGACCGAGGTGCTGATTCCGGCCATCAAACTCACTGCAATGCCGGATATCTACATTGATGAAGGCGTGGAAAGCGTCGAGTATTACCACCTGCTGTTCGACCGCCATCAGGTGATCTTTGCCGAGGATGCGCCAACCGAAAGCCTCTATACCGGCCCCGAAGCGCTGAAAATGCTGAGCGCCGCGTCGCGTCGCGAGATATTCGAGATTTTTCCCGAACTGACAGACCTTGACTACCGCGCCGACCCGGCCCGCATGATCCCCGGCGGGCGGCTGCAAGCGCAGTTGATCACACGGCATTTGAAGAATAACAAGCCGCTGTTGCGGATGTCCCCGATCTTGACCTCAAATGAATTCAACTCGGGTGCAAAGATTTCGCCGCAGCCGTCTTGACCCTTCGCGCGATTCCCACTAAACGCATCCAACCAGTTTTCGGGCGCGACTTCGGGTTGCGCCCCTTGTGATTTGGCCGCGGGTCTTGTACCCGGCCTCTAGAAACAAAGGAAGAAACCATGTCGCGCCGTTGCGAACTGACCGGAAAAGGCCCGATGACTGGCAACAATGTCAGCCACGCCAAAAACAGAACTCGTCGCCGTTTTCTGCCCAACCTGAACGACGTTACCCTGCAGTCGGAAACTCTGGGTCGTGGCGTCAAGCTGCGCATCTCGGCAGCTGCCCTGCGCTCGGTTGACCACCGCGGTGGTCTGGACGCGTTCCTGGCTAAAGCCAAGGATGACGAGCTGTCGGCGAACGCCCTGAAAGTGAAGAAAGAAATCGCCAAGGCACAAGCCTCGGCCTAAGCGCTTTCTCACGCAAGAATTCAGCCCTGCACCCTGCGGTGTGGGGCTTTTCTTTTTTGCATTCGCTGCCCCTGTGCGAATGATTGTCTCTGAAATGGTAATAAAACGCCCCGCTTCGTGACGTTGTTCACAGAACGCCTGCTGAATATCGCATATGTTTATGCATATTCATGTTGAGGGGGTTACCATGTCACTCAAAGCAAAGAATTTTCTGTTTTTACTGCCACGATCAATTGCAAAAGCTGTGATCCGCTGCACCCGGATGCAGCGCCGGGTAAACCGACTGCATACGGGGATGAATGCCGAGGCGTTCAGGCCGCCGAAAAGCTGAGCTAGGCCATACTGTCTCAGCCACTGCTTTGCGCTTGAAGCCGGTTCAGCGGGCGGCGTATATACCAAGCTGACATGACAGGCTTTTTCCGCACATTTCTGCCTTATGCGCTGTCCCTGATGGTGATCCTCACCGGGCAGGGACTGGCCGTGTCGCGGGGTATGGAGCGCGCGGTCGGGCAGATGGTTTTGTGCACCGGCAGCGGGCCGGTCGTCGTCTATATGGACGAAGACGGCCAACCGACCCGCGCACCGCAATACTGCCCTGACTATGCGCTCAACCTGCTGGGCGCGATCCATGAAGCCTCGGTTGCCGTACCTCCGGCCCCGCCGCGCGCGCTCCCCGCGCCGTCGCTCCTTTCCCAGCATCTGATTGCCGCGCCGCTGCCGCGACACCCAGCTCGTGCCCCGCCGGTTTCTGCCTGATTCCAGTTTCCAAACTCTATCAGACAGTTACCAAGGAGAGGCACAATGACCCTCAAATCCAGCCTGCTTGCAGTCCTGACTACCTTTTCGCTGACCGGTGCGGCGCTGGCTGCCGATACCATCTCGGTCGAAGACCCTTATGCACGGTCTTCGGGCAAAACCGCGAAGGCGGGTGCCGCCTTCATGATTATCCAGAATCAAGGCGATACCGATGACCGCCTGATCGGCGTGACCTCGGATGCGGCTGCCCGTGTGGAACTGCACACTCATAAGGTTGACGAAAACGGTGTCGCCAAGATGGTGCATGTGAAGGAAGGCTTCGCCATTCCGGCGGGCGAAACCCACATGCTGAAACGCGGCGGTGATCACGTCATGTTCATGGGCCTGACAGCGCCCTTCGAACAGGGAGGGAGCGTTCCCGTCACACTGATCTTCGAAAACGCCGGAGAGGTCGCGGTCGAGATCCCGGTCGATCTTGAGCGCCAGGACAAAGGCGGCCATTCGAACTAACGCCTGTCTTCAGGCTGTGGTACAGCCATCATCCATACGTCAGGCCGGGCAATGCCCGGCCTGTTGCGTCATCTATTGACGGTTTTCATCTCCAATCGATCGCCCGCTTTTTTGAACCGTGCCGCCAGAAAGAACATCACCACCGCCGAGGTCAGCGCGAAGAAGGCAATTGCCCAGCCCAACGCCACCATGCCGCTGCCGGGCCAGAAGATCAGCACCAGCCCGACGATGAGTGCGAAGATACCTGAATTACGCACCGTTGCGCGCTCGGGGTCTTGTGGATGCATTTGCGGCAGCGCCATGAACGAGCCGATCGCAACGAACAGCGCAATCGCCCCCAAGAGGGTGAAGGCCAGCCAGGCCACGCCCTGTGGCCAGATCAGCAACACCAAACCGATCAGCGCGGCACCGATCCCGACGCCTCCGATCAGCCCGCGCCGCCCAAAACCCAGCCAGGTCAGCGCGCCATCCAGAATCAGCAGCGCCCCTACCAATCGCAGCAATAATGAGATGCTGCTGGTCGGCCAGAACAGCGCTGCAATCCCGATCAGACCTGCGAGAATTCCACGCAGCAGAAAGGTCCACCACAGGCTGGCCAGATTGGTACTTAACGTATCGCGCGCGTCGATACTGCTGTCGTCAAGGATTTCTCCGTCTTTGGGCGGTAGATCGGTCATGTCACTCACTCGGGTTTGCGTTTTCTGCACCATAGACGGGAAGACGCGCCGCTGTCTGCCCCTATCGCGTGCTGCCTCGCGCCAACAGCTCATCGACCCAGCGCGGTACTGCCTCCGAGGCTGGCCCCAGCCGGGTTTCATCAAATATTCCGGCGGATGGCTCAAGGTTCAATTCGATCGTCCGCGCGCCCACGGCCCGCGCCTCTTGTACAAACCCTGCCGCCGGATAAACCTGCCCCGAGGTGCCGATCGAGGCGAACAGCGATGCTTCCATCAGATGGTCGTAGATCTCATCCATGAAATATGGCATCTCGCCGAACCATACCACGTCGGGCCGGGCCGAGGGCTGGTGACAGGAGGGGCAGGGCTCACCCACATCCATTTCGGGTGGCGAAGCCCAACGATATCCGCACGCCGCACACAAAGCCCCAGCCAAGGTGCCATGCATATGGATCACATGCGCGGCCCCACCTGCCTCGTGCAGGCTGTCGACATTCTGGGTGACAAGGATCACCTCTCCAGGCCAGCCCTGCTGCAACCGGGCCAGCGCCTGATGCGCCGCGTTGGGTTGCGCCTTGGCGGCCTGTACTCGGCGGGCATTGTAAAACTGATGCACCAGCGACGGATTGCGGGCAAAGCCCTCGGGCGTGGCCACATCCTCGATTCGGTGCTGCGTCCACAGGCCCCCTTCATCGCGGAACGTACCCAACCCGCTTTCGGCGGAAATCCCGGCCCCGGTCAGAATGACGATCTTTTCCATACCTGTCCCACGCGCTAAACCTCTCTTATGTCACACCGTATCCTTTTCGTCTGCCTGGGCAATATCTGCCGGTCCCCCGCCGCCGAGGGTGCTTTTCGCGCCCGCGCCCCGCATCACCAGACCGACAGCGCCGGAACCTCGGGCTGGCATATCGGAGACCCGCCTTACGGCCCAATGCAAAAGGCCGCCCGCGCGCGTGATATCGACCTCAGCGACCTACGCGCGCGCCAGTTCGTGGCCGAGGATTTCAACCACTTCGACCTTATCATCGGAATGGACGCAGAAAACATCGCGAACATCGAAGATTTGCGCCCGGACGGCAACGACACCCCGGTCCGCCTGTTGACCGATTTCGCCCCCCATATCGGTGCCGACCATGTGCCTGACCCGTACTACACCGGAGATTTCGACGGCGTTCTGGACCTGATCGAAGAGGCCGTGGCGGGGCTGGATGCGCGTCTTCGCACTTCGTTTCAATAACCAGTTTCGTCCTGTTTGAGAAAGCGATTAAGGATCAGCGACGATCACGAGATTTAGCACCTTGAATTCGCACAGTCGCATATGTTCACAATTAGGTTCAAAATACGCAGCCTCAATTCGGCTGTGGGCTGCATCATTGCGCGAATACGCCCTGCTCTAGTGGTTCCAAAATCTAATTCTCAATCGCGGATGCTGGATGCCAGGCGGGTACATGCCAGTCACGACCGCGCTGAAGACATAGCCCTTCTTGATGACAATACCTAAGCCCAACCGAAACCGACCTTGAAAGATCGTCGGTCGGGTTGCCTAAATCCTGGTCTAATTGGCTCGGGCGTGTAAATGGAGGAAGGTCCAACCTGTGCTCTAAGGCAGTAAGCAGGTCAAAAATGGTGCTGCCATCAAAACCGTGATGACCCTCATCCTCCTCTTTCTGTGGATAAGACAGCGAGTGGTATCGATAAAAGCCGGTATTCCATCTTTTTAATACCGCTTCGAACGCATCTTGGAGCGTTGTTTCTCTTCGCTCCTTTTGCATCTTCAGATCCCAGTCCAGAACTTCCCAAGAGATCGTGCCAACAATAAAGTGCCATGCAGTTAACCGGTCACATTCGGGTTGTTCCAAAATCCAGAAAGCGGCCTCTAAGCGATCACCTTCAAATTCTTCGAAATCGGTAACGATCTCATTCCAGAGCCGGATATCAGGGTGTTCCAGTGATTTGAGGAACGGCAGCCATCCATCCTTTAGAAGGTGCATTGCGGAATCGCTCCCTCCAACCCGTTGAAGCCAATCCGAAGACGCGCTTGCTCTATCCCGGATGGATGCTTCTCGTTGTTCAAGAACAGCCCCCAAATTGCCAAAGGCTTGAGCTATCGCAATTCCTTTGAGCCATTTAGATCTTTCAAGGCTACTTTTCTCGTTGCCAAAATGACTCCCAAACATCTTAAGTTGATAAAGCGAGCGAATTTCGTCATCGGACAACGGAGATAGCTTATTCGTCTTGGTAGGCGCTGAGCTCCATTTCTCTGGCTTAATAGTGTAGAGCATACATCTAATCAGATCGCCGAGCGTCGAGAGATCGTTGATTATACTCTCGTCGTTTTTCAGGCCACGCCAGGCGAAGAAATTTGATGTCAAATGCACGGTAACTATTTGTTCGATATTGTACTTATCCCGGTCCACTTGGGCGCTTATGCGTGCGATGTCATCATCAAGAGAAGCAAACAGCGCGGGGTTGCTCATTGAATAAGCCAAGAACTCTAACATTCCTGACCGATCTTCAGCAGGCAGTGAAGGTCTTCTTTCAGAATTCATGAGACCCATGCTTCTCCGAAGGGCACTGCACCTCGCCTCAACTCTGGAGCGTTTTCGCTTAATAATGAAAGGTGTGGATGCAAGTCCGACGACCAAGCAGAGTATTAACAATAAAGTCATCCAGATTACAAAACTGCCTTTCACGCCTTGGGGAGCGTCAGGTCACCCCACCACCTTCAACTGACCACCTAACCACGGCAGTTGCGCAATCGCTGGATCAACGATCTGGCTGCGCATCAGGCGTCGGATCATGTCGGCCACTTCCTGCGGTACCTGATCGGACCAGTCGGTCCGTGTAAACAAGGAAATGGTGCGTGCGAACTCACCGAACGGGGCAGGGTGCGCCTCCATCCCGTCGTGGAAGCGGGCGGCGCGCATATAGCCCAGCGGCGTGGTAATCGCCCAGCCGAGGCCGCGCGCAACCATCGCCATCAGCGCGAGGTGTGAGCCGATTTCGAACCGTTCCTCGAATTCCAGCTGCTGCCGGGCCAGATGGCTTTCGATCTGACGGCTGATCAACTGCTCGCGGGCATAGCGCAGAAAGGGCAGATCCTGCACTGGTTGCGCAACGCCCTTAGGCGCGACCAGAATGAACGGATCCTGCACCAGCGGATATTCGACCACGCCCTCCAGCACCTCGCCAGAATGGGCCGAGACCGCCATGTGCAGGCGCTGCGCTTCCAGCTCGGCAAACAGGTCCAGACTGGGCAGCGTGATCAGCTTGAATTTCGACCGGGTCAGACTGTCGGCCAGCAATGTCGCCAATCGCGGCGTCAGGTCGTTGTCGAAATCGTCGATCAAGCCGATGGACAGGGTGGTCAGATGCCCCAGATCCATCACCGCCAGTTCGCCTTGCGCCATCTGCAACTCGGCCAGCACTGCCTCGGCCCGCGCCAGGAAACTGCGGCCGGCCTGTGTCAGTCGCATCGGTCGCCGCCCGTGATCCACCAGATCGGTGCCCAAAGCCTTTTCCAGATTGCGCAACTGCTGGGACACCGAGGGCTGGCTGAGCCCCGTGATCTCGGCCGCCTGCGCCACCGATCCGGTCCGCGCCAGCGCCTCGAACACTTCAAGGCCCCGCAGGGTCAGCCCTTTCATCACCATCGCACATACCTTTCGCTGCGCCATTTCTGAGGCGCAGCGGGCATCAGGTCAAGGATTGACAGGGCTCAGTTGCAGATCGCTTGCGCCATCTGGCCAAAGTTCTGATACCGATCCCACAGCGCATCATCGCGCGCGGTCTGCGACATCTTCAACTCCTGCGCCTGATGCGGGTTGGTGAACCACTTGGCGACGGTCTTCTGATCACTACGCGTCAGCGCCTGATCCGCCACGCGCTGAATACACCGGCACCGCGCCCGCGTCGCCGCTTCACGGTCTGATGCTAGACACGCCCGCTTGATCTGCGCCGCGTCCACTGTGTGGGCCACCGACGTCAGCGATGCCGCACAAAATGCGATTAAGAGGAACTGTTTCATACTCGAGCCTCGTTTTTTGCCTGCCCGGACGGGTCTTATGCCCCTCTCGGTCTGCGGCGGAGTATGAATCAAAGTGGATTCGGGATCAATTGGGTGGTTCGAAAAAGTGATCGTGAAGCTTTCAGAGCCCGCTTCTAAGGTCAAAACAACTATTGCTTGGTGCCCAGATCTTCTACCTCCGGACGTTTCAGCAACTGTTTGGCGGCCTGAGAAGGTTTCATTTGATTAGTAATTAATCCACCAACAACGGCGCCGGCTACTGGTTGGCCAAGCATGGCACCAATGCCGGTCGTGCCCAAAACAATGCTAGTTGGTACAGTGGCTCCTGCTACATTATCCGGAGATGAGTAGTGTGTAAGTTTGCTCAGTAGCTCGTCTTTATAATCACGCAACCACACAGCGATTCCTCCCCCATCAGCTTTGCTGGGTTCGCCATTAGGCGCTGGCAGCGCAGCACTGAGTTCGGAAAATTTGGTAATGAGATAGTCTGCGAATTCTAGAATTTCGGCACGCAGATCAGCGTCCAGAGTATTTGAGCCTCTAATCTGTTCTCGAAAACTGTCTATTTGTTCGATCAACCCGGCAATGGACACGGCCAAAGCATCTCTATTGAGCATAATCGACTGTGTAATCTCGGTTGTCCTCGATCGCGATGCGCCAGCTGGGTCGTGCAAGCTTCTGCGTATTTCTTGACGCTTCTCAATACGCGCTACCTCCGCCGCGAAAGCACCCGGGCCTTCTCGCCATATTTCATCTTCGATCAACGCGATCTGGCGTTGAAAGTCCCAATCCAGTGGATTCCCATCAATAAATCTTTGACGCCACAAGCGCCAAAATGAGTAACTTGACTCTTGAAAGAAGCCTCTGAAATTTCTTTTATCTTCGACGCTAGGTACAATCGTTGGTTTGTTACTCCAAAGTTCGGAATTGAACAGGTTAGCATCTACCAATCCAAAATCCTTGAGGCATTCCTTTAGAATCAATTCCTCCGCTTCGAAGTAGGCTTGAGGCGTCCTCCAATGATCAGCTGACGTTGCGGTCAAGAATTGATGTTGGTTTGTGGCGGTGGCAAAAGAGGCTATCACTCCATCTACTGCTTTTTGTGCGCTTCCAATCTCTTGAAGGTGCGAGGCTTGTGCGGCTAGGAATGAGGTACTGTCAGAAAGTAACACATCGTCAGGATGTACTTGTGACCAAGTCTGCCGCAGCGCGCTAAAGGATTCCGGGCATTGAAATTTCCAATGAACAATTGACTGTAGGAGGAGCCGTCCATTGGGAAACAGAAATCTGTCACTTACATCTGTATTTCCATCAAAGTTCGGAGGTGGAAAGTCCCGTAGTGCTGCTCGCAAGGCCACACCAGTACATTTTCGGGTGTTTTGCTCTTCAAATTCGGAACGTAGCAGTTCGGCGTAATCAACTTGCGACATCTTAATCCTTTGGGAGTTGATCCAGCCTTCGAACACTAAACGTGCCACCTTGACCAACCCACGATTCCTCTACATATCCCCATCCCATGACAGACCTCGCTCATATCCGCAATTTCTCCATCGTCGCGCATATCGACCATGGCAAATCCACCCTTGCTGACCGGCTCATCCAAGAGACCGGAACGGTCAAGGATCGCGACATGAAGGAACAGCTGCTCGACAGCATGGATATCGAGCGCGAGCGTGGCATCACCATCAAGGCCAACACGGTTCGCATCGACTATACCGCCGACAATGGCGAGGCATACGTGCTGAACCTGATCGACACCCCCGGCCACGTGGATTTCGCCTATGAGGTCAGCCGGTCGATGCGCGCGGTTGAAGGCTCGCTGCTGGTTGTCGACTCGACCCAAGGGGTCGAGGCGCAGACGCTGGCGAATGTGTATCAGGCCATCGACGCCGATCATGAGATCGTGCCGGTGCTCAACAAGATCGACCTGCCAGCGTCCGATTGTGACCGCGTCGCGGAGCAGATTGAGGATGTGATCGGCATCGACGCGACCGACGCCATTCAGGTCAGCGCCAAGACGGGGCAGGGCATCCACGAAACGCTCGAGGCCATCGTGCAGCAACTGCCCGCACCGCAGGGCAATCTGGACGCGCCGCTCAAGGCGATGCTGGTGGATTCGTGGTACGACGCCTATCTCGGCGTCATCGTTCTGGTCCGCATCATGGACGGCACGCTGAAAAAGGGGATGCGGGTCAAGTTCATGTCGAACAACACCCTGCACCATGTGGACCGCGTCGGTGTCTTCCGCCCCGAGATGGAGATGGTCGACAGCCTCGGCCCCGGTGAGATCGGCTTCCTGACCGCTTCGATCAAACAGGTCCGCGACACCCGTGTTGGTGACACCATCACCAATGACCGCAACGGCACCGAAGAGGCTCTGACAGGATTCAAACCCGCGCAGCCGGTGGTGTTCTGTGGCCTCTTCCCCGTCGACAGTTCCGAATTCGAAGACCTGCGCGACGCGATCGACAAATTGGCCCTGAACGACGCCAGCTTCAGCTTTGAAATGGAAACCTCGGCAGCACTTGGCTTTGGCTTCCGCTGCGGCTTCCTCGGTCTTCTGCACCTTGAGGTCATCCGAGACCGCATCGAACGCGAATATGATATCGAGCTCATCACCACCGCGCCGTCGGTGATCTATCACGTCTACATGAAAGACGGCGAGATGATCGAGCTGCACAACCCCGCCGACATGCCCGACCCGTCCAAGGTCGACCATATCGAGGAACCGCGCATCAAGGCGACCATTCTGGTGCCCGACGAATACCTCGGCGACGTGCTGAAACTCTGCCAGGACCGCCGCGGCATCCAGCTGGACCTGACCTATGCCGGCACCCGCGCCATGGTCGTCTATGACCTGCCGCTGAATGAGGTCGTCTTTGACTTCTACGACCGCCTGAAATCGGTGACCAAGGGCTATGCCTCGTTCGACTATCAGATGACCGGTTATACCGAGGATAATCTGGTCAAGATGTCGGTGCTGGTGAATGACGAACCGGTGGATGCGCTTTCGACCATGGTTCACCGCGACCGGGCCGAGATGCGGGGCCGTGCCATGTGCGAAAAGCTCAAGGACCTGATCCCGCGCCACATGTTCAAAATCCCGATCCAGGCCGCCATCGGAGGCAAGGTCATCGCGCGCGAGACCCTCTCGGCCTTGCGCAAGGACGTGACCGCCAAATGCTACGGAGGCGACGCCACGCGGAAACGCAAACTGCTGGACAAGCAGAAGGCGGGTAAAAAGAAGATGCGTCAGTTCGGGAAGGTCGATATCCCGCAGGAGGCGTTTATTAGCGCCTTAAAAATGGACAGCTAAGGCTGTCCATTTTTACGGCGGGTGGGCGAAAGCGGTTGGTGCAGCCAACTGCGTGCCCACACGGTGCGATTTATGAGAGAGGGAATGGCTGAGCCCGTACGATTTTCGTGTTGCCCGTGCCATCTCATTGCCGAGATTGCTGCAGGGTTACATTTCGTCACTTAGATCCTTAGCACGCGCCAGCGTTAAGGTTACGTAGAAGGTTCATCCCCGCCGTTTTTTCCGCCTTGGCGTGATCCAAACCGGTCGATCTTAGTTTTAATACTTGAATCAAGATGCGGATCATTGTGAATAGATTTTGGTGAGTCAGGTAAGTCAGCCAAGATATTACGGCTTTGTTGAACAAATCCTGAAGCTCTGGGCGCATGCTGTAGAAACTGCGGTCAATATCTGATTTCATGCTGGCTTCAACGGACTTCCCATTCGCTCGAGCAGTCAATGCAGTCAACAAGAAACGGTGCCCGCCGTCATTAGATGCGGAGGCATTCATGGTTTCCAAGAAATCGAGCATGATGTCCGGAAGTTCGTCGCTAGAAGTCATTAGGCTTTCGGTGGCCTCAAAAAATTCTTTCGAAGACACTGCTAAGATACGGTTCGAAAGAGCGCGTGCGCGCGCATACAGCGTGAGCAACCCGAACGAGAGCACAATTGCGGCACTGAATGCCACCCAGCTTACAATTGAAGTAATCACTTTCTAAGCCCCCTTTCTCGCTCGACGTTCTCGCTTCTCTTTCTCTGCCTCAATCTTCGCTGCCAACGTTTTACTATTAAGTTTGAATTCTGACCGAATTTTGGCCATCTCTCGTCTATGGTTTAGAATTGTGGGCAGTCTCAAGGCAATGAGCCCCAGCAGGATTAGTCCATAGAGTTCCCATTTAGTTAAGCCAAAGACCGTTGCAGTTTCACGAATCTCCCTAAGAAGCTCGGTTACGTCCATAAAATAATCGCTCAAATCAGTTTTTCTGCCTTGAAACGACAATATCAATCAAATTTGACCAAGTGCCAGCAAAAAAAGGCCAACTAGGCATAAATAAATAGGAATTAATATACTTTAGTTCAACTGATAGCTCTATTTGGGAAGGGCTAGGAAACAACCCACCCGCCCGGCGGCACCGCCGGGCCGCGCCGACCCGCCCCCATGGGGCGGCGCGTTTGCGCCTCCCCTCGGGCCGGCGCTGCCCTCAGTTCTTTTGATCGAACGGTATTCATAAACCGTAGGGCGGGCTTCAGCCCGCCATTCACTCCATGGATCGGATGGAGACGGCGGGCCGAAGCCCGCCCTACGAGGGTATTGGTGGGTTAAAACCCACCCTACGTAAGATGGGTTTTTAACCCATCACCCACACTGTGACCCACCTCACAGCCCTAAATCAGCCCATCTGCTACAGTTGACCCAACGGCAACCTTTGCAGGAGGCCCTTATGTCTACATCGCTTGTTCCCCTTATCGCTTTTGGATCAGCAGGCCTTTATTCCGTTGCCATGATCGCGATGAAGTTCTGGTGGAAACTCCCCGGCGTGGGTCTTGGTCTACTGATCGTCGCGACCCTGCTGGCCGGGGCCACGCTCGAACTCGCCGCTCTGCGCGAGGAACGGCTGGGCATCATCTATACCGGCATTCTTGGGGCCGAAGTGGTTCTGATCGCCATCGCCTCATTCTTTCTGTTCGGCGAGAACTTCTCGTATCGCGAGGCGGCAGGTATCGGTCTGGTCATCCTCGGCACTGCGCTGGCCTGGGCCTGACGCAAACATTACCGGTTCATGAAGTTTCCCTTAGGTAAGTTGTAACCGGCGCACCTCCGCCCAATCTGTATGCCACAGCAAGGATGTTCGTTTTTGAACTTCAAAGGGTCGCTTTCAGGAGGAGATCCCCATGACCAGATACATGACTGCCGGAGCCGCCGCTCTGGCCACGTCCCTCGCCCTCGGAACCGCAGCACTGGCCGATACCACACCGGATCTGCGCGGCACGTGGGTCGGGTCCTACACGACCGTGCAGCCCAGCCATTATTACAAGGGCGATCAGCCCCGCTTTAATCAGGCCGAATGGATGCTCGACGTCCAGATGCAGGAAGACAATGTCTTCTGGGGGCCCAGCAAGTGGCGTCGGGATGGCGACACTGAATGGAATGAATACGAGGCCACCGGAACCATCAGCCTCGATGGGTCTGGCTCGATCGGCATCGTTGAAACTTCCCCGCTGGTGATTGGCGCCAATGCGTTGATCGATGCGCGGTACGAGGACGGCAAGATCTTTGCCGATTTCCGTAGCCTGCGGAACGGAACGACCTACAGCACAGTTCTGGAACGTCAGGTGAACTGAAGCGTTTCCGGCCCGATCGGATGTTAAAGGGGGTTAATGCCGCTGAGATTTGTGACTGCGGCAGGAGTAGTAGGTACCCCGGTCAGGTCGGAGCGCTTCTCATAAACAACTGTCTCCACAGGGAGGCGACGGGCCGGGCGGCGATCTCGCCGCCCGCGACAGGGTCCAGACCCCCGCGCTTGAGAATGCGGCGTTCCTCGGCACGGGTCATCTGGATCTCGCGGACCTTCAGCGCGGCGTCGCGCGCGGTGAGGTAAGAACCGTCCGGCCCAGGTTCCATCCCCGGAATACCACGCCCCTTCGACCACCACCCGCGCAGCCCGCTGAGCGGGTGTTTGCGTCCGATGGTGTCATCATCCAGTAACTCCCAGATCCGCTGCGCCTCGTTCATCGACACCAGTGCGGCGATCGGTTTGCCATAACGGGTCAGCACGATCACTTGCCGGGGGTCTTGCGACAAGGTGGCCAGTTCGCCCAAACGGGCGCGGGCTTGAGAAATGGTCAGGCGCATAGGCGAATCTCCGGTTGTACGATTCGAAAGATTGGGGGCTTGAGTGTTGTACAACTCGGACAATACCCCCCTAATTCAGCGCGCGGGACCTTCGCAGGTGCAGAAACCAAGCGAATTCTGGCCGGCGATCCATATTTGACTTTTTCCATCCCCAAGCCTGCGCGATGACGCGAATTCTCGGGTTATCCACATGGCTCTCCCGGCGGATATCAACAGCTTATCCCCGTCTAATTTTTATGCTGCAGTGCTATTTTCTTGCCGGATCATGACGCTGATGTAACAGTCTGGTTACTGCTTCTGATCTTCGGAACAGGGGCGGGATGCAAGGGCCAAGGGGGCCACAGCAGCGAAGGCGGATTTTAGGATTTGTTTGTAGTTGCAATGGCTTACCGGTGGTGGAGCAGGTGGTCTGGGCTTCGGTTCGGGTTAAATGCTCAGCCTCTCAGAAGGTCCGCGCGGACTGCGACGCGACATAGCGCGTGTGGCAGTGGCCAATGTCCCTTCGGGGGCCGAGGCAACTGGACCGGGAAGCCCCTCGGGCGGAACGGACCGGCAAGGCGTCAGGAGTGTCCGCAAGGATGCATGCAAAGACCGCGTCTGAGCACCTGACGCCTTTTCCTTTTTGAGAACCCAAGGTTCATACAGGCTACCACGCACCACCCTCCGGACCAGAACGGGGTTCTTTCGCTTGCGCAAAAGAACCCCGTCAAAGTGTCAGAAATGCAATGCCGCGTCTATGCACCTGTACCGGCACACTACTCGGGTTGAGTCGGTGTGGCAACTACATATTGCGGGTAAGCGTTGCCTGAACGCAACATCCCGTCACGATCAGATGTTTTCCTGCACGTCCTCGGCCGCGTTCTGGATGGCATCTCCGGCGTTTTCGATATCTTTACCAGCGCCCTTTGCGGTTTCGCATGCGGTCAAGGTGAACAGGGCCAGGCCAATCAGAATTGCGCGGATCATCGGTTGCTCCATAAGTGCTTGTTTCGAATTGACTAGCAGCTTTCCCGGGCCATAGCTACAGGTTTTGCATGGCCGATTTCGAAGGGCTAAAAACTAGACTCAGGTCGCATCCTGAGCGCAAAACAGTTCGTACACCACTTCCAGTATTCGGGCTGGTCGATCATCTGCCAGCCGGTAGTATATCGCCTTGCCTTCGCGACGAGGAACAACCAGCCCCTCAAGTCTGAGCCGCGACAGTTGCTGAGAAACGGCGGCTTGGCGGGCCGATAGCAATTGTTCCAGTTCAGTAACGGATTTCTCGCCCGAGACGAGGTGACACAGGATCATCAAACGCCCTTCGTGGCTTATGGCTTTCAGAAAGTTCGACGCGCGCGTTGCGTTTTCAACCATCCGGTCAAGGTCGCCGTGTGACATATCCTCGGTCATTTGCGGAAAAGCCATGATCGTATTCCCTCGTTAGTGCCGCCGAATCCCGACGCCTGACCGGCGCCGCATCCGCAGCGAGAACTCTTGGTACAATTTCCAGGCATGTATTTCCATATGCATGGATCAAAATAGCGTGATGTAACCAGCACGTTTCCGCGCAATCCGTCAACCGACCTGTAGCGGCGTGTGCATTCGGGTCGTGCAGGTAGACGGAATTCGTGGGAACGTTCGGCCCCCCTTGCAGCCCCCCTGTGGCGGCACTAAGACTCGGGTAACTACTCTTCGGGTAATGTCCCGATCCATCGCAAAACAGGCAGGTTCCGAATGTTCGATCCAGTTGATACATATATGAACACACTCGTCCCCATGGTCGTCGAGCAGACCAGCCGGGGCGAGCGCGCATACGACATCTTCTCGCGCCTTCTGAAAGAGCGGATCATTTTCATCAACGGCCCCATCCATGACGGTATGAGCCATTTGGTGGTCGCTCAGCTGCTGCACCTTGAGGCGGAAAATCCGAACAAGGAAATCTCGATCTACATCAACTCTCCCGGTGGCGTGGTCACCAGTGGTTTGTCGATTTACGACACAATGCAGTATATCAAGCCGAAATGTTCCACATTGGTGATCGGTCAGGCGGCGTCGATGGGTTCGGTTCTGCTGGCCGGGGGCGAGAAGGGAATGCGCTTTTCGCTGCCTAACAGCCGGATCATGGTGCACCAGCCCAGCGGCGGTTATCAGGGCCAGGCGAGCGACATCATGATCCACGCGGCCGAGACGCAAAAGCTGAAAGATCGCCTGTATGACATCTATGTGCGCCATACCGGGCAGACCAAAAAGGCGGTTGAAAAGGCGCTGGATCGTGACAATTTCATGAGCCCGGAAGAGGCCAAGGATTGGGGCCATATCGACGAGATCGTCGAGAACCGCGCCAAGATGGATGGTGACGAGGCCTAGGTTCAAATCCGCGCGCGTCCGGCGTGAGGGATGATTTTGAGATTGTAGCTGCCAGAACGCTGGCCTAAGCTGCAGGCATATACGGCAAGCGCGGCCCTTGAGAGGGGCCGCTGAGACGGAGCCCGAGGGGTAAAGCATGGCGACGAATTCAGGCGGTGACGGCAAGAACACGCTCTATTGCAGCTTTTGCGGCAAAAGCCAGCATGAGGTGCGTAAGCTGATCGCAGGCCCGACCGTGTTCATCTGCGATGAGTGTGTCGAGCTGTGCATGGATATCATTCGCGAGGAAACCAAGGCCAGCGGTCTGAAATCCTCGGACGGTGTGCCAACACCCAAGGATATCTGCGAAGTGCTGGATGACTATGTGATCGGTCAGGCCACCGCCAAGCGGGTGCTGTCGGTTGCGGTACACAACCACTACAAGCGTCTCAATCATGCCCAGAAAGCGGGCAGCGATATAGAACTGGCAAAATCCAACATCTTGCTGATTGGCCCCACCGGCTGCGGCAAAACCCTGCTGGCGCAAACGCTGGCGCGGATTCTTGACGTGCCGTTTACGATGGCGGACGCAACCACGCTTACCGAAGCCGGTTATGTGGGTGAAGATGTTGAAAACATCATCCTCAAACTGCTGCAGGCCAGCGAGTACAATGTCGAACGCGCACAGCGCGGCATCGTCTATATTGACGAGGTCGATAAGATCACCCGCAAGTCTGAAAACCCTTCGATCACCCGCGACGTATCGGGCGAGGGCGTTCAGCAGGCCCTGCTGAAACTGATGGAAGGCACCGTGGCCAGCGTTCCTCCGCAGGGTGGGCGCAAACATCCGCAGCAGGAATTCCTGCAGGTGGATACCACCAACATCCTGTTCATCTGTGGTGGCGCATTCGCCGGACTAGACAAGATCATTGCACAGCGTGGCAAAGGCTCGGCCATGGGCTTTGGTGCCGACGTGCGTGACAATGACGAGCGCGGCGTGGGCGAGATCTTCAAGGATCTGGAACCCGAAGACCTGCTGAAATTTGGCCTGATCCCCGAATTCGTCGGCCGACTGCCGGTTCTGGCGACGCTGGAAGATCTGGACGAAGACGCTTTGGTCACCATCCTGACCAGCCCGAAGAACGCTCTGGTCAAGCAATACCAGCGGTTGTTTGAGTTGGAAGATGCGGAACTGGCCTTTACCGATGATGCGTTGAAGGCGATCGCCAAGAAAGCGATCGAGCGTAAAACCGGTGCACGTGGTCTGCGTTCTATCCTGGAAGACATCCTGCTGGATACAATGTTCGAACTGCCGGGCATGAAGAACGTGACCGAAGTTGTGGTCAACGAAGAGGCTGTGACGTCGGATTCTCAGCCTTTGATCATCTACGCAGACGCGGCGGAATCGGCTTCGGCGGGTTGAACCGCATAGATTGATGCACACACGGCGCGGCAATGCCCGCGCCGTTTTCGTTTGAGGACACGATGACAGTAAGACGTATCTCTTCGGGTGGTGAGTTTGAAGCCAAGGTTGGCTATTGCCGCGCGGTTGTCGCGGGTGGCTGGGTTCATATCGCGGGAACTGTTGGGCAAGGTGAAACGGTCGTGGAGCAATGCCGCTCGGCGCTGTCTATCATCGAAAACGCGCTGGCCGAGGCGGGTGCTTCATTCTCTGATGTCGTGCGCATCACTTATATGCTGCCGGATCGAACCGAATTTGAACCTTGCTGGCCCATTCTGGCCGAAACCTTTGGCGCGAACCCTCCTGCGGCGACGATGATCGAATGCGGATTGATCGATCCGAAATACCGGATTGAAATTGAAGTCACCGCTATCCTGCCGGAATGACGCAGGTAGCGCTGGCAGTACTGGACCTTAGCGTGCCTTTGGTCCATATCTTCGGGGACAGAAATGCCGGAGGCAGCCGATGGGAATCCTGAACAGTCTTTTGCGGGCCGTGACCTGGTGGAACGGGGCCACCCTGAACACGCAATTCTACACTGCGCGCAAGGGGATCAAGGTCGGTGAGGACGACGAGGGCAACGTGTTCTATCGCAATGCCGACGACAGCAAGCGCTGGGTGATTTTCAATGGCGAAGCCGAGGCCAGCCGGATCGATCCCGATTGGCATGGCTGGCTGCACCGCACATGGGATGAACCGCCAACCGATAAACCTCTGGCGCACAAGTCCTGGGAAAAACCGCATCAGGAGAATCTGACCGGCACCGCGCTGGCCTATGCACCTGCAGGTTCTCTGCGTCGTGCCGATCCGGTTGAACGTAGCGATTACGAGGCGTGGAGCCCGGAATAAGCGAGGCCAGATGTCTAATCATACGAAGACCGAAGTTATCGTCGGCGGTGCCGTGCTGGCCTGCGCCATTGCGTTCGGTGTCTACGCCAGCCAATCCACAGGCCTGTCTCAATCCGGCGCAGGATACGAGCTGGGCGCGTCTTTCCGCTCGCTCGAAGGTGTGGGCGTTGGCACGGATGTACGCCTTGCCGGGGTCAAGATCGGGACGGTGACCGGCGTTACGCTAAACTCTGATACGTACCGCGCGGACACCCGATTTTCCGTGGCAGATGGTATTCTTATTCCAGACGATAGCGCCGCTGTGATTTCTTCCGAAGGCTTGCTGGGTGGCAACTTTGTTGAGGTTATGCCGGGCGGTTCCCCGTTCTATTTTGAGGCGGGTGATGAGATTACCGATACGCAAGGCGCGGTCAGCCTGATCTCGTTGCTGGTCAAATTCGTGGCCGGGGACGGAAGCGAATGATCCGCGCTGCACTGGTGGCTCTGATGGTCACCGCAACCGGAGCTGCTGCGCAGCAAAAGGTCGAATCCGGCCCCGGCGCAATGTTGCGCGGGTTGGACAAGGTCAGCGGGCAGACGGTGGACATCGAAATGCAGAACGGCGAGACCACGTCGGTCTTTGGTCTGGATGTCGCGCTGGGTGATTGTCGCTATCCAGCCGAAAACCCGACAGGTGACGCCTTTGCCTATCTGACCATCTGGGAACAGGGTAAGGCGCAGCAGCTGTTTGATGGCTGGATGATTGCGACCTCACCCGCGCTGAACGCGTTGGATCACGCCCGCTACGATGTCTGGGTGATACGTTGTATCACACCCTGAGGGGTCTGCTGCAGATCAGCGGTGAAATCTGCTTTCAGGTCAAGCGCTTGTTTCAATTCGCTATGATAAACCGCACGCGGGATCTCGATCGCGCCTAACGAGGCCAGATGCGCCGTCAGAAACTGCGTATCGAACAGCGTGAACCCGGTTTGGCGCAGTCGATCCACCAGATAGGCAAGTGCAATCTTCGATGCGTCCGTGCGACGCGAGAACATGCTTTCGCCAAAAAAGGCCGCGCCGAGGACTACGCCGTAAACGCCGCCAATCAGTGAAGCGCCGTCCCAGACTTCGAGTGAATGCGCGCGGCCGGTCCGGTGTAGTTCCTGATACAGACGGCGCAGTTCGGGATTGATCCAGGTATCCGATCGGTCGGCGCAGCCATCCACGACGCCCGCAAAATCGCGATTGATGCTTACCGAAAACCCACAGGTCCGGATACGCCGCGCTAGGCTGCGGGAGATGTGGAACCCATCCAGGGGGAACACGCCGCGAAACTTCGGGTCGACCCAGAACAACTCGGGGTCGTCGCGATGCTCGGCCATCGGAAAAATGCCGATGGAATAGCCATGGAGCAGAAGTTCAGGGGAAAGGCTCATGCCGGGTGCCTCGGGGCCGAAGGGGGGTTATCCTTCGGCCCTTTGGTCAGATTAGGCCATGTTCTCCGCAAGCCAGTGCTCCAGCCAGTGGATGTTGTACTCGCCGCTGTGCAGGTCAGGTTCCTGCAGCAGGGCGTGGAACAGCGGCACGGTGGTGTCGATACCGTCGACGATCAACTCGCCCAAAGCACGTTCCAGACGGGCCAAAGCTTCAGCCCGGTCACGGCCCTGAACAATCAGTTTGGCGATCAACGAGTCGTAATACGGCGGGATCGAATAGCCGTCATAGAGCGCGGAATCCATCCGCACGCCCAGACCACCTGGCGCGTGATAGGCCGTAATCTTGCCCGGGCAGGGCGAGAAGTTCGGCAGTTTTTCCGCGTTGATGCGAACCTCGATGGCGTGGCCATTGATCTCAAGATCGTCCTGACCGAACGACATGTCCTCACCAGCGGCGACGCGGATTTGTTCGCGCACCAGATCGACGCCGAAGATACCTTCGGTCACGGGGTGTTCCACTTGTAGACGCGTGTTCATCTCGATGAAATAGAACTCGCCGTTTTCATAAAGGAACTCGATGGTGCCTGCGCCGATATAGTTGATCTTGGCGACCGCATCGGCACAGATCTTACCGATCTTGGCGCGTTCTTCCGGCGTGATACTGGGGCCGGGGGCCTCTTCGAACACCTTCTGGTGGCGGCGCTGCAGCGAACAGTCGCGTTCGCCCAAATGCACTGCCTTTCCCTTGCCATCGCCGAAGACCTGAATCTCGATATGGCGCGGGGTGGTCAGATATTTCTCGATATAGACCTCGTCATTGCCAAAGGCGGCCTTGCCCTCGGCGCGTGCGGTCATGAAGGCGCTTTCCATCTCATCGGCGTTTTGTGCCACCTTCATGCCGCGACCGCCGCCACCGGCGGTTGCCTTGATGATGACGGGATAGCCGAACTCTTCACCAATGCGCTTGGCGTCGGCCAGCGTGGGAACGCCGCCGTCAGAACCCGGAACACAAGGGACACCCAGTTCCTTCATCGTGTCCTTGGCGGTGATCTTGTCACCCATGACACGAATATGGTCGGCGGTGGGTCCGATGAAGGTAATGCCGTGATCTTCGACGATCTGCACGAACTCGGCATTCTCGGACAGGAAGCCATAGCCGGGATGGATCGCCTGCGCGCCAGTGATTTCACAGGCCGAGATGATCGCGGGCACCGACAGATAGCTTTGCGGGCTGGGCGGGGGGCCGATGCAGACCGATTCGTCCGCCATGCGCACATGCATCGCATCGCTGTCGGCGGTGGAGTGCACGGCAACCGTCTTGATCCCCATCTCGCGCGCAGCACGGATCACACGCAGGGCGATCTCGCCTCGGTTGGCAATCAGGATTTTGTCGAACATGGGCCCGCCTTACTCAACGATGACTAGAGGCGTGCCGAATTCCACAGCATCACCATCGCCGACCAGAATGCGTTTGATGGTGCCCGACTTGGGTGCGTGGATGTGGTTCATTGTCTTCATGGCTTCGACAATCAATAGCGTGTCACCTTCCGAGACCGATGCACCGACCGAGATAAACGCAGGCGCGCCCGGTTCCGGTTGCATGTAAACCGTGCCTACCATGGGCGAGGTCACAGCGCCTGGATGGCTGGCGGGATCATCCACGGCAGCGGGCGCTTCGGCAGCGGCCGGCGCGGCAGCAGGTGCGGCAACCGGTGCAGCCGCAGGAACCGCAACCTGAACCGGCGCGGCCACGGTCTGCGACATGCGGCTGACACGGACATTCAGGCTGTCTTCCTCGCCATACTCGCGCTTGACTTGCAATTCGGTCAGGTCATTCTCGCGCAGCAGTTCGGCCAGTGCCTTGATAAACGCGACATCCGCTTCGTGTTTGGTATCTGTCATGAGTGTCCTCGAAGGTTCCCCTATGCCCGTCTGTTTGCTGCGGGCTTGGTTTGATTACGCAGGGTTATAAGCCATGCAGACGGCCATGAAAAGCGCCGTCTAAGCCTGCCAAATGGGGGTTTTTGCGCGAATTACGAGGGCTGTCGCGATTACAGCGGCGTTCCAGACAATTTTGCGACCAGTTCTGGTAGCTTGCGGGCTCCGTATTTTTCCAAAAGTCGGGCGCGATAGGCCTCGATCGTGCGGTAACTTAGCCCAAGTTCAACGCCAATTTCCTTCGCGGATAAACCCCGGCATGACAGGATGGCCACTTCGCGTTCGCGGGTTGTCAATTGCACCAAGGGGCGCTCTTCCGAGATGTCCGAAAAGCTCCATATCCCGTGCCGGAACGGATCGTCTGGCGTCAGCGAACGCCCCCGCGCGCGGCACCAGAACAGGTCACCGTCGCGTCGCCGCATCACCCGTTCGTCTGTGTAATAGCCTGTATCGCGCATCACCTGCAGACTACGCGCGCCGATCCGTTCCCAATCGGCGACCGAAGGATAAAGATGCAGCAGGGGCATGTTGCGATAGTCAATCTCATCCCCGCCAAAGGTCCGCGCAAATTGCAGATTGCACCGTCGGATGATGCGGTTCTCAAGCTCAACAAGGCCGATGGGGGCGTATTCAAAGGCGGGATCGCTCATGTTCTTATGGTGACGGGTATTGCGTCGAAAGAGAAGGGTGGGCGGCAGGAAAGGGCGGGTTTCTTTCTCTGGCCGTTGTCAAAGTTGTAAATCTTCTTTGAAAATTAGTCGGCAACAGATAATAAATACTTAGTTAATCTGCAAATCCAGCCGCAACAGCCAAGGATCTAAACGCCATGCGCGACACGCTGACCGGCAGCCGGATACGCGAAAGACGGCAAATCTCTGGGCTGCGACAGGCGGAGCTGGCGCGGCAGGTGGGGATTTCGGCATCGTATCTGAACCTGATCGAGCACAACCGCCGCCGCATTGGGGGCAAACTGCTTGTCGATATCGCGGCGGCTTTGTCCGTCGAGCCGTCGCTGCTGACACAAGGGATCGAAGAGACGCTCATCGCCGCTCTGCGCGAAGCCGCGGCGGATGCAGTCGGTCAAAAGGCCGAGGTGGACGGGCTGGAAGAATTCGCCGGCCGCTTTCCCGGTTGGTCGGGTGTTCTGGCGCAGATGCATCGCCGCGTAGTGTCGCTGGAGCGCACTGTCGAAGTTCTTTCCGACCGACTGACCCATGACCCGCATCTGGCGGCCTCAATGCACGAGGTGCTGTCGACCGCCGCCGCCATCCGCTCAACAGCTGCAATCTTGGCTGAACCGGGAGAGATCGAACCGGAATGGCGCGACCGTTTCCATCGCAACCTGCATCAGGATGCCGAGCGACTGGCCGAAAGTTCCAAAGCGCTGGTGACCTATCTGGATGACAGCGACGGGCAGCGCGATCTGCGCGGTATCCCACTGGACGCGGTCGAGGCGTTTTTTGCCGAGCAAGGATATCATTTCCCGGAACTCGAAGCCGGCGGGCAATTGACCGAAGTGCCGCTGGATGGGCTCGATTCCGCTGCAGCCAACACTGTGGCCTCGGGGTTGCTGGACCTTTATGCCGCCGACGCGCGCGCTATGCCGCTGGATCAGGTGTGTGCCGCGCTGGATGCAGCAAACCCCGATCCTCTGGCGTTGGCGACGGTGTTTTCAGTGGACCTTGCTACGGTGCTGCGACGGTTGGCCTTTCTGCCTGAAGGCACGCTGGCGCGTCCGGCTGGCTTGGTGATTTGCGACGCCTCCGGCAGCGTTCTGTTTTTTAAACCCGCGCCGGGGTTTGCCCTGCCGCGCCATGGCGAGGCCTGTCCGCTCTGGCCCTTGTTCACCGCCTTGAATCGGCCCTTGGTCCCGATCCGGAAACGGGTCGTTCAGCTTGGTCGAACCGCTGCCGAGTTTGAGTGTTTTGCAATCGCAACCCCTCAGCCAGCTAAGGAATTCGGGGCCGAGCCGGTCTATCGTTCGGTCATGCTGGTGCTGCCGGTCGAAGACACGGTGCAGCCTGCGGAAAACGCGGCGCAAGCCGGAGCCAGTTGTCGGATATGCCCGAAACGCGAATGCAGCGCGCGGCGCGAGCCATCGATCCTGAGCGAAGGGTTTTGACAGTTTCGTGACACAGCGCTTAATCTGGGCTGGACGGGTGGCCGGACGTGCAATCCGTCATGGGGAGGATATGCAAATATGAGCCGCAAGGTTCTGTTGATCGAGGATGAGCCCAACATCACCGAGGCGATCCGGTTTCTGCTGACACGCGAGGGGTGGCAGGTTGAAACCCATGCCGAGGGAACGGATGCGGTGCAGGTGATTCTGTCCGCGCGGCCCAATCTGGTGATTCTGGATGTGATGTTGCCGGGAAAAAGCGGGATGGATGTGCTGCGTGATCTGCGCGAACATGATGATATGAAGGCGTTGCCGGTTTTGATGCTGACCGCGCGCGGGCAATCCCGGGATCGTGAAATGGCCGAACAGGCAGGGGTCAGCCGATTCATGACCAAGCCGTTTTCGAACACCGAAGTCCTGACAGCGGTGCGCGACCTGCATGCGCAGGCGTCTCAGTTATGAGCTCCGCGGGCGACGGCAAAGATCGGCCCTCGCCAGTTCGTCCGTCCCTGTTTCTGGAACGGCAAAGCTATCGTCGGCGCAGGCTGGCGGATGCAGCGCGGCTGCTGCCTTTTCTGGGTGCCGCAATGCTCGCGCTGCCGCTTCTATGGCCGGATGACAGCGCAGGCGCCGAGGCTCTGTCGCTGTCGACGGCCATGTTCTACATCTTTGCGTGCTGGGGTGTTCTGATCCTGATCAGCGTGATCTTCGGCTTCGTCGCCAAACGCATGACCGCGCGCGAGACTGCCGAGCCCGAGGCCGAGACATGGCAACCCTGAATGTCCTGATTCTGGTCTGTCTGGGCTATGTGGTTCTTCTGTTCGGTGTCGCCTTCGCAGCGGACCGGCTGGCTGCGCGTGGCGGCGGGAAATGGTTGCGTTCCCCGCTGATCTACACCCTGTCACTGTCGATCTACTGCACTGCATGGACGTTTTATGGCGCGGTTGGCAACGCCGCGCGTTCTGGGCTTGAATTCGTAACCATCTATCTGGGTCCTACACTGGTGATGATCAGCTGGTGGTGGGGCCTGCGCAAACTCGTGCGCATCGGACGCAGCCAGCGCGTGACGTCGATCGCTGACCTGATCTCGTCACGATACGGCAAGTCCAACACACTGGCGGTGTGCGTGACCATTCTAGCCGTTCTGGGCGGCACACCTTATATCGCGCTGCAATTGCAGTCGATCACGCTGTCCTTTTCGATCTTTGCCGAGGCCGATCCCTCAGGTCTCTATCGCGAAGGCTCCAGTGTGTTCTGGGTCGCGGCGGGCTTGGCCGTCTTTGCGATCCTCTTCGGGACGCGCAATCTGGATGCCAATGAGCGCCACCACGGCGTTGTTACCGCTATTGCGTTGGAATCTGTGGTGAAACTCTTCGCCCTTCTGGCCGTTGGCATCTTTGTTGTCTGGGGCGTCGCTGGCGGCTTGGGGCCGATGATGGATCAGATCGATGCCTCGGAAATTGGCCAATGGCATGTGGATGCCGGGCGCTGGACCACTTTCATTTTCCTTTCGGCGGCGGCCTTTGTCTGCTTGCCGCGGATGTTTCAGGTCATGGTGGTCGAGAATGACGATGAGAGCCACCTGCGCACCGCCGCCTGGGCCTTTCCGCTCTACCTGCTGCTGATGAGCTTGTTTGTCGTGCCCATCGCCGTCGTTGGGTTGGACCTGATGCCCGAAGGCTCGAACCCCGACCTGTTTGTGCTGACCGTGCCGCTGTCGCAGGGCAATGACTGGTTGGCGATGCTGTCGTTCATCGGCGGGTTTTCCTCGGCCACATCAATGGTGATCGTTACCGCGATGGCGCTGTCAACCATGGTCTCGAACCATGTGGTCATGCCGATCTGGCTGAATACGCAGGAAGGCACCGCGTCGGTCTCTGGTGATGTGCGAACAGTCGTGCTGATGGCGCGGCGCGTCTCGATCGCGGCGATCATGGCGTTGGGCTATTTCTACTTCCAGCTTTCGGGGGGCGGGGCTGCCCTGACCTCGATCGGACTGGTGGCCTTTGCCGGGATTTCCCAGATTCTGCCCGCACTGGTGGGCGGCCTGTTCTGGCGCGGAGCGACCCGAACTGGCGCGTTGGTCGGGCTCAGCGTCGGGTTCTTTCTCTGGATTTACACCCTGCTGCTGCCTGGCATGGGTGGCGGCATTGTCCCGGCATCGGTGATTGAAAACGGACCCTTCGGCTGGGGCTGGCTGCGCCCGCAGGCGTTGTTCGGGATCGAAGGGATCGACCCGATGGTGCATACGGTCATGTGGTCGCTGTCGCTGAATACAATCGCCTTCTGTGTCGCCTCGATGCTCAGCTTCCCCAGCCCGCTGGAACGCCTTCAGGGTGCGCAATTCGTAAATGTATTTGACCATTCAGTTTCAGCCCGTGGCTGGACCGGTTCGGTTGCGCAAAGCGAAGACCTGATGATCATGACCCAGCGGATTCTGGGCACTATTCCCGCGCAAGAGTTCTTTCAAGCCGAAGCCGAGCGCCAGAATGGTCGCCCCGGACGACTGCCCGAGCCCACGCCGCAGTTTCTGGAACGGCTGGAACGTGAACTCAGCGGCTCGGTCGGGGCCGCAACCGCCCATGCCATGATCGGTCAGATCGTTGGCGGGGCGTCTGTGTCTGTCGAAGACCTGTTGGCCGTTGCCGACGAGTCCGCGCAGATGTTGGAATATTCCAGCCAGCTTGAGGCGAAATCGACTGAGCTCAGCCGTACAGCGCGTCAATTGCGCGAGGCGAATGCCAAGCTTACGCAAGTCTCGAAACAGAAAGACGCGTTTCTTAGCCAGGTCAGCCACGAATTGCGCACGCCCATGACCTCGATTCGGGCGTTTTCCGAAATTATGCGCGACACCGATGGCCTCAGCGCCGAGGAACAAATCCGCTATGCTGCGATCATACATGATGAATCGCTGCGTCTGACCCGGCTACTGGATGATCTGCTCGACCTTAGCGTGCTGGAAAGCGGCCAGGTTAGCCTGAACATGGGCGAAGCCACCCTAAGCGAAGTTCTGGACCGCGCCGTTTCAAGCGCGCTGGCGGGCAGTGATCGAAAGATTGGCGTACGGCGGGTGCGCGCAAGTGAACGTATCCCGCTGCACACGGATCTCGACCGGCTGGGGCAGGTGTTCATCAACCTGATTTCCAACGCCCAGAAATATTGCGACGCCATTGAACCGGTGCTGACCATCTCGGCCCATGATGTCGGCGGGCAAGTGGTAATCGATTTCATCGACAACGGTGGTGGTATCCCGGCCGAGGCGCAATCGATGGTATTCGAGAAATTTGCCCGCGTCGGCTCGGACAAGGCAGGCGGGGCAGGGTTGGGGCTGGCGATCTGCCGAGAGATTATGCAGCGCTTGGGCGGCGAAGTTGCCTATCTGCCGGGGCAGGGTGGGGCGGCCTTCCGCGTCAGCCTTCCGCTGGCTTTTCGTCAGGCCGCGCAATGAGGGCGTCATAAAGACATTCGTAACCTCCGCCGGGTTAGACAAATTGTCATCGCATCGACAAACGGCGGAACGGGGCCATGACCACATCAGCACTGGCACGAAAGCTTTCAGCGGGGCAATGCGGTGCCGACACGCCCCGCTCGGTCCTGCGCGCCTTGCGGCTGGGGTTGGCACGCGCCTCCGGCGAAAGCATGGGGCTGGCGCTGTCGGTCATCGGGGCAAAGCAGGCCGTACGTGCGCAGGAAGATGTCGCCGACCGGCTGAATGAGGGGTGGTTGATGCTGCTGTTTACCTCGGATCAGGGCGGCCTGGCTGCGGCCTGTCTGGACCCGGGTTGCGTCTCTGCCATCGTCCAGCAGCAAACGATTGCCATGGTCACCTCTGACCCACCACCCGAGCGTGCGTTTACCGACACCGACGCTGCCATGGTCGCCCCTCTGATCGAGGATATGCTGAGCAGGGCGCTGAAACTGGTTGAGTCCCCGGCAGACATGGCCAGCCTGTCCGGGTATGAGTTCACCTCACGCGCCGAAGGTCGGCGCGCACTGAACCTGGCGCTGGTGGATGAGGTCTATCGCATGTTTGATCTGACGGTCGAACTTGCCGGTGGTCCGCGTCAGGGCGAGGTCTGTATCCTGCTGCCCGAGCGCCCGCTCTCGGATCAGGAACAGGTTGCGGATATCACCCAATCGGGGGTGAATCTGGATCAGGCATCCGGGGTAATTCGGGCTGAGCTGAACACCGTGATCTGCCGCCTGTCTTTGCCGTTGACAGCGCTTTCGGAATTGTCCGTCGGGGATGTCCTGTCGCTGCAAGGCGCGCGGGTGGATGGGGTTGAAGTTCTGTCAATCGATCGTGCCCGAACCGCCATCGGACGTCTGGGACAGTGCGGCGGAATGCGTGCGGTACGGATCAACGAACAAGGCCCTCCTACTGCGTTGCCCGCCAAGGACTGCGCCGGATTTCTGGCCAGCAAATCAAGCTTGACGCCCTCGGCCCCGGATGACGAGATGTCGTCCCCGCTTGATGACGATATTGTAGCGCATGATCTGACGACCGAGGATTCCCTCCTGGAACCCGACGACTTGTTGCCTGCCAGTTCCGAGCAGCGTGTCACGGAAATCTCGCACCTCGCCGGTCTGCCAGCGCCCGAAGGCAATGGCCGCGACTAGGAGGCTTATCCACGCCCTCGCAGCTGTTCCAATGCCGGGCGTAACCCGTCGAGCGCATAGCCCGCTTTTCCGGTCGCATCGAGGATTTCATCCGTGCTTAGCCGATCGCACTGTCCCAGCGCCCAGACCACCGAACATCGTGTGCCAGAGGCGCAATAGGCCAGAACCGGCCCGCTGCAGCTTTCGGCCAGATCGCGTTGCAGCGCCACGTTTTCCGGTGTCATCGTCTGGTGTGTCAACTCCAGAACCTCATATTCCATCCCGGCCTCGCGAACGGCTTGACCGATGGCGTCTGATTGCTGATCCGGCGGAACTTCGGTATTGGGACGGTTGCAGATCACCTTGACGAAACCGGCCTCGGCAATGGCTGGCACGTCCTCCACCGAGATCTGAGGTGAGACGGCGTAGCGGGGGGTTATCGGTCGAATCTCCATGGCAATTGCTTAGGCTGCGTCGGCGATCCTGTCCAGTTGCGCACCCAGCTTTGGTGCCGCAAACATGCCCGCGATCATCGCAATCAGGAACACAATCCCGCCAACGCCCCCATATCCAAGCGAGGCCATCGCCGGGCCCGGGCACAAACCGGCCAATCCCCAACCGACGCCGAACAGGACCGACCCGACGATCAGACGGCGATCCAGTTCAACACGGGGCGGGGCGGGGAACTGTCCGCCCACAACAGGGACCCTGTTCCGTGTCAATCGCCACGCCACCAGCATTGGCAGGATCGCCCCGCCCATGACAAAGGCGAGCGTCGGGTCCCAATTGCCGAACACATCCAGCCACCCCTGCACCTTGGTGGTGTCGGTCATGCCTGAGATCAAAAGCCCGATGCCGAACAGCGATCCGGCGAGAAAAGCAAACACTGAGCGCATTAGATCACCCCCAAAGCATGGCGAAACAGCGCAACCGTCAGACCACCTGCAAGAATGTAGAACACCGTTGCGACGATCCCGCGCAACGAGAAGCGAGAAATCCCACAAACGCCGTGACCCGACGTGCAGCCATTGGCGATCCGTGTTCCAGCCCCCACCAGCAGCCCAGCAAGGATCACGATCGCCAGATCCGGGGTCAAATGGGTCTCGGCCTGCGGCGCAATCAATGGGCGCAGCAATAAGGGCATCCCGATCAAACCCGCGACGAAAGCCAGGCGTTCAGTCATTACGCTCCGGTCGCTGCGTTCCAGCAGCCCGCCCAATATGCCGCTCGCCCCCATGATCCGCCCATTACACAGCAGATAAACGCTGGCACCTAGCCCGATCAGCAGACCACCAGCCAGACCCGAAATCCATTCGATATTCATTGTCTCGTCTGCCCTCGTATCAAAGCTTATTGACTGGGATTTTCATGAAAACGTCGCCCTGCTCATCCGCTGGTGGCATCTGACCGGCCCGCATATTGACCTGCAGCGAGGGCAAAATCAGGCGCGGCATCGCCAGGGTCGCATCCCGCGCATCACGCATCTCGACAAATTCTTCGACGCTGCGGCCCTGACCGATATGAACGTTCAGCGCCTTCTGTTCGCCAACCGTGGTCTCCCACGCGTATTCATCGCGACCAGGCGCTTTGTAATCATGGCCTACAAAAATCCGCGTCTCGTCGGGCAGAGACAGGATTTTCTGGATCGAGGCATACAGGTCCGCCGATGACCCGCCGGGAAAATCGCATCGGGCAGTTCCGAAATCCGGCATGAACAGCGTATCGCCCACAAAGGCCGCATCGCCGATCACGTAGGTCATGCAGGCTGGCGTATGGCCTGGCGTGTGCAAAACGTCCCCGCGCATCTGGCCGATGTGAAAGCTGGACCCTTCGGCAAACAGTTCATCGAACTGGCTGCCATCACGCTGAAACTCGGTGCCTTCGTTGAAGACCTTGCCGAACGTGTCCTGAACGACCACGATATTCTCGCCAATCCCGATCTGACCACCCAGCTTTTCCTGTAGGTAAGGCGCTGCTGACAGGTGATCGGCATGGACATGGCTTTCCAGAATCCATTCCACCTTCAGTCCCTGTGCCGTCACATAGTCGACAATCTGGTCGGCCGAGCTGGTGTCGGTCCGCCCCGAGGCGTGATCGAAATCCAGTACACTGTCGATGATGGCGCAGGCCTGCCCCTGAGGTTCCTGCACAACGTATGAGACGGTGAAGGTCTGCGGGTCGAAAAAAGCTTTCACACTGGGCGTCATGGGTTCCTCCGTTCAGCTTGTATACATATAACAATAGTGGAATATGTTTAAAGCCCCTAATCACGAGTTGATGTCTGTCAAAGCAATCTCCGCAATTTGAGCGTATGCTTTAGGCGACCACGGACATATTGACGGTTTTTTGCCTGAATAGGCAAGAATTCGCGATGTTTTGTTCCGGTCTCGTGCTCGTCTTAAACTCGTTACCTATATCAGGCACATTGGCACCATATGGGAGGAAGGAAATGACTGCTCAGGATCTTTTTACCGAAGCGGAACGGCTTGAACAAAAGCTGAATGGTGCGTGTCTTGAGACCCGGCTAGAGCTTCAGCCACATGTCAGCATGGTTCTGGATAAAATGCGCGCGCAGGGGGTTCATATCCCATCGCGCTTGCGTCGGCTGGATGCTGCGCTATGCGAAGACGTGCTTGAGGCGCGGTTCGACAATATGCCGATCTGATCGATCTGGTTATCCCAGCGAAATGCCCAGGATAACCATCATCAGCCCAAGTACCGACAGGAAAAGCGACGCCAGATTCCAAGGCAGAACACCCTGAACTGCAGCGCGCAACTCGTCATCCGTCAGGTTGGCTTTGCGCGCTTTCATCACTTGCAGGATGCACCAGACCAGACCGACCAGCCCGGCCACAGACAGGGCGGCCCCGCCCCAGACGATAATGTCGAACATGGTTGTTTACGCTCACCCTTTGAATCCGTGACCGCGCTTATCGGATCGGCGCAGGTCAGACAAGCCCGCCGTGCAGAATGCACGCTTGCGGTCGGGTCAGTGCCGATGTATCCGGCACCTTATTTTCAGCCCTTGGGAGAGACGCAGATGGAAGACATCACCGAAGATCAGGCCGCAGCCAACTACCGAGTGACCGCAGGCGAGCTGCGCCAGTTCGTCGAACGGTTCGAGCGTCTTGAGGCCGAAAAGAAAGACATCGCCGACCAGCAGAAAGAGGTCATGGCCGAGGCCAAGGCCCGCGGCTACGACACCAAGGTCATGCGCAAGGTCGTCGCTCTTCGCAAGCGCGACAAGGACGACATCGCCGAGGAAGAGGCGGTACTGGAAATGTACAAGGAAGCGCTGGGCATGTAGCACCAGCCGCTTACGGGTTCAGAAAACGGATATCTGGCATGGTCTGCAGCCGTGCCAGATCCTGCTCATAAAGCTCGGTAAAGGCGGTAACGATATCTTCGTTCCAGCCAGGCAGCTCCACCTCTTCTTCGATTTCATCCGTCAGCGCATGCTGCTGAAACACCTGCGCCAGCCTGCCCCTGAGTACGGGATCATTGGGGGCCGCTTGATGCTCTAACAAGCTCTGAATCTCCTGTTTGCCCATGTCTGAGACAAGTGAGGACAGCAGCGCGTATTCCTGTTCCAGCGGCGTGTCCTCGGGTAGCCCCACTAGCGCGCGCGCGATGTCGCCGCAGATCAGCGGCGAATCCTCGTTGCTCCACAAGGTGATTTTGACATCTGGCGCTAGGTCGCGAATGTCTTCGATCATGGCGAGCCAACTCAGGCAACTCAGATCGGTGGTGGCAATGATATGCTCGCGCTCAGGCGCCGACAGCAGCATCAGCACCTTGGGAATAAAGCTGCCGGGATTACGTAGCCCCACGAATAGCTCAACCGTCGAATCGCTGAACAGATTATCCAGATAGGCCAACCTTTGACCGGCATTCGCGTAAAATTGCCCATCCATGATGATGGAAGGCCGTTCCCCCAGGTAAAGCGCGCTCGACAAGATCGCCCGGTCAACCTGCTGCCCGTTGGGGAACAGTTTATGAAATCGCGCCAGTGTATCCTGATGTGATGGCCGGTCGGCAGAGGGTTTCAGCGCAGGTCGAAAGATCTTTCTGAACGGACGAAGCCCCCAAAAGGCAGTATGATTTCCCGCAACCAGATCCGCATTCACCTGCAGTAGATTGAGCAGGTGATCATGGTCGGTAAAGTGCGCTCCGGCTTGGATGACCATCTGCATATCGGAATTGTCCTTACCTCGGTCGGGATCGCCGCTTGGGTTACAACCTGTCCCCGGTGCAGTCAAATTCGGATGAGGCCTGTTATTACTGTTATCCTAAGGCAAACCAGCACAAAGTTAAGATGACCCGAAATTTCGGGCTTGCAGTCCCTGTTCCGAGATATTAATCGACACCCAGTGCCCCTATAGCTCAGCTGGTAGAGCAACTGATTTGTAATCAGTAGGTCCGCGGTTCGAGTCCGTGTGGGGGCACCATCTCTTCAGATATCTATGTATATTTGCTCGATCTGGCTCGCGACCTATGTGGTCTTGGGGGCAAATATAGGGGAACAAAAGACTCAGAAGTCGTGCTTTATTGCGCCTCAAAACTTACTGTGATGCTCCGCGCTCATCGCCCGTTTTCTACAATTAGTACGCGGCCGTCCAATGTCGGGGTTTACCAGGAACCCGGCACCCGCAACCATCGGAAACCAGCAAATATCGTATTAAGCGCTCGACCCTTAGTCTTCTTTATTAAGTTTTGATTAATCTCGAATCAAACAGACGTTGATCTCTTGTACGCTAGACGCGCCAGAGCCACTTACTCAGATAACTATTTGGTATTTGAGAGGCAATCGAGATGAACAAAGCACTGACAACCTGTGCGCTTGCGACCTCACTGCTCTTGGCTGCTTGCGGGGCTCCGACGACGCCAACTCAGGCGCAGGTACAGCAAGACGCCCGCTGCGCTGCGGGAATCCTTGGTGGCGCTGCCCTTGGGGGAGTGGTTGGAAATCGGTTCGGTGGCGGTACAGGCAAGACACTCGCGACTGCAGCAGGTGCAGGCGCTGGGATGTATGCAGGGCAATCAGCTTGCAATTGACAACCTTGCAATAAACCCTCTTACCCCAAGCTCGTTTTTGGCTCCGCAAATATTGTTTTCGCAGGTCATTTAGTTGCCCTGTCTGGCGGTTGCGCGCCTAGCTTCCTGGATGTGCCAAATTCAAGGTCAACTGGCTCAGCAGCAATCCCATTACTGCGTCGTTTCTCGCCGATGGGGTTCGCGGGTCGGAACTGAGAAAGCATAACCGTTATGGGGCAGGGTATAAGGGCCTTGCCCCTTCACGCGGTATCCTTCGATTGATTGTTATCCAATCACGGCTCGGCTGGGCGTGCTTGCTCGGGGCGCACTTCATCATCCGCCACTTCGTCCGAAGGTTTCAAAGACAAGGGCGGGTCTTCGGGCTCTTCCGAGATTGGGGCAGGGGCGGCAGGAGTTTTGGCCAAAACCTCTTCGGGTCCCGGGACTGCGCGCGCGGTTGGGGCGGTGTCCTCTTCGACGAGTTCGGGCTGTTCAGGTTTTTCCAACGCCAGAGCCCGGCGGAAAACCAACACGTTGCGCCAGTTGGTGGTTGACCCGGTCAGCCCCGAACGTTCTTCGCTGGGCAGCAATTCGGCGCGCTGATACTCCCAGCCATCCTGTCCCATCTGGTTCAGCAGTTGCTCGATCGAGGTGGCAAACCGGCCCTCGGGCGTTTTCACGCCCTTCGCCTTGGTGCCCTTTTGCGGAGCGGGGACAACTTTGTATTCGTAGCGCTGCATCAACTGGTCCTGATTGCCGTGTCGGGGCAAATTAACATTTTGACAGGCGGGCGAAAGCCAAGATCGCGCATTGGCGAATTTCGGCCCGCACTGTGGCCTTAGCTCCGCGCTGCTTTGCCTACGAGTGACAAGCAGGTTTCTGTCGCGACCGCCATGTCCTGCACCGAAATCCACTCTAGCGGTCCGTGAATACACTGCATACCCGTGAAGATATTAGGTGTCGGTGTGCCAAATTCGGTCAGGCGCGAGCCGTCGGTGCCACCCCGGATCGGCACCGAGACCGGCTCGATCCCTTGTTCACGGCAGGCCTCGCGGGCCAGATCAACCGGCGTCATGTCATTTTCCAGCCAATAGCGCATGTTGCGATACTGATGGGAGATGTCGCAGGTGATGGTCGCACGCGGCTCGGTGGCTTGTACGGCGGCGCAGACTTGTCGGACGATCTCGCGCTGGGCTTCCAGCGCATCCATCTCAAAATCGCGCAGGATCAGTTTTATCTCCATCTCGGACGAGCCGCCGTTCATATCGGTGACATGGATGAACCCCTGGCGCCCATCCGTCACCTCGGGCGTCATCGTTGCCTGAGGTAGGGTCTGCACGATCTTTGCAGCCAGATGCGCCGCGTTTACCATTTTGTCCTTGGCCAGTCCGGGGTGGATCGAAACACCGGTGATCTTGATCACCGCGCGGTCTGCTGAGAAGCTTTCGTATTCGATTTCACCCAGTTCCTGTCCGTCCAGCGTATAGGCGAAATCCGCGCCCAGATCTTTGGGCAGCTGTTCGGTAACACCGCGCCCGATCTCTTCATCCGGGGTAAAGGCGATGCGAATCGGACCATGGTGCATGTCCTTGTTCTCAAGCAGGTGTCGCGCCATCGTCATCAGGATCGAAACGCCCGCCTTGTCATCAGCCCCCAGAAGCGTGGTGCCTGAGGCGGTGATCAGGTCATGCCCGATCTTCTCGGCCAGATAGGGGTGTTCTTCGGGCGAAAGCACCAGATCGGGGTCATCGGGGAATGTAATCTCGCCCCCATTATACCCCTTGATCACCCGAGGCTTGACCCCGGTTGCGTTGAACTGAGGCGCGGTGTCGACATGCGCCAGAAACCCGATGGTCGGTCCTTCGGCCGTACCGGGGATGGTTGCCACCACGACGCTGTCACCAGTCATCTCAACATCCTGCGCACCGATTTCGGTAAGCTCTTGCTTCAGCAGGTTTAGCATGTCGAACTGGATTTCGGTGCTGGGGGTCGATGGCGAGGTCTCATCGCTCTGGCTGTCGATGGCGGCATAGCGCACCAGCCGGGTTTCCAGTTCCTGATCGAAACGATTTTTCATAGATGCTCACCTCTCTGACTTGGCGAGATGAGAATGCGCATTCGGGCAGGGAGTCAAGCCGATGGCTTGTCCGATTTGAGCGCTCTGAAATTAAGTTTTCGTTATGTACAAGTCGAACAAACCCCTGTCCGGGGTTTGTACAACTCGGAAGATTTACGAACCCAGCTTCTTGCTGACCAATTCGTTAACGGCCTTCGGGTTGGCCTTGCCACCGGTGGCCTTCATCACCTGACCGACGAACCATCCGGCCAGTTTCGGGTTCACCTTGGCCTTCTCAACCTGTGCCGGATTGGCCGAGATGATCTCGTCCAAAGCGGCCTCGATCGCGCCGGTATCTGTCACCTGTTTCATGCCGCGGTCTTCAACGATCTGCGCCGGGTCACCTCCTTCGGTATAGACGATTTCGAACAAATCCTTGGCAATTTTGCCCGAGATGGCATCCGACGAGATCAGATCAATGATACCCGCCAACTGAGCCGGAGACACCGGAGACTCGGTGATGTCGTGGTCTTCTTTTTTCAGGCGACCAAACAGTTCGTTGATGACCCAGTTCGCGGCCAGCTTGCCGCTGCGCCCCTTGGCGACCTCTTCGAAATACGCAGCCGACTCCACCTCGGCGGTCAAGACCGAAGCGTCGTAGTCGGTCAGTCCGAACTCGCTGATAAAGCGTGCTTTTTTGTCGTCTGGCAGCTCGGGCAGCTTGGCAGCGATGTCGTCGACCCACGCTTGTTCGATCTCCAGCGGCAGCAGATCGGGGTCAGGGAAGTAGCGATAGTCATGTGCTTCTTCCTTGGACCGCATCGAACGTGTCTCACCCTTGTCCGGGTCGTACAGACGGGTTTCCTGATCAACCGTGCCGCCGCCTTCAACGATTGCGATCTGGCGACGTGCTTCGACCTCGATCGCTTGCTGGATAAAGCGCATTGAGTTCATGTTCTTGATCTCGCAGCGCGTGCCCAGATGCGAAAAGTCCTGTGTTTCCTGATACTTCTCGTAAGCACCCGGCAAACAGATCGAAACGTTTACGTCCGCCCGCAGGTTGCCGTTTTGCATGTTGCCGTCGCAGGTGCCTAAGTAACGCATGATCTGACGCAGCTTGGCGATATATGCCGCGGCCTCTTCCGGCCCGCGAATATCGGGGCGCGAAACGATCTCCATCAGGCACACACCGGTCCGGTTCAGGTCGACAAAGGACATATGCGGGTCCATGTCGTGGATCGATTTGCCCGCGTCTTGCTCCATGTGGATGCGTTCGATGCGGACCATGCGCGCGGTACCGTCGCCCATCTCGACCAGAACTTCTCCTTCACCTACAATAGGCTGATAAAGCTGGGAAATCTGGTATCCTTGCGGCAGGTCGGGATAGAAGTAGTTCTTGCGGTCAAAGGCCGATTTCAAGTTGATATCCGCTTTCAGACCCAGCCCGGTGCGCACGGCCTGTTCAACGCAATACTCGTTGATCACCGGCAGCATCCCCGGCATTGCGGCGTCCACAAACGCCACGTTCGAATTCGGCTCGGCCCCGAATTGGGTCGACGCGCCCGAGAATAGTTTGGCGTTGGACGAGACCTGAGCGTGCACCTCCATCCCGATCACCAGTTCCCAATCGTGCTTGGCCCCGGCAATGGTTTTGGGTTTGGGCATTTCGTATGTCAGGTCGAGCATGGCGCGCCTCATTTCCGCAGAAGTCTAAGCCTGCGTATTAGGCCCGGCGCGCCAAAGGGGCAAGGGGCAATGGCGCTTTAGTTCCCCGAGAACTGCAGCCCCGACGGTGTAAAGGTCACACTCTGCCCACTGCGCAACTCATCCCGCAACAGATTGGCGATTGCCTTCAGCGCATCGCGGCGACCACGGGCGGCAAAACGCTCGGCCGAGTTGACGCGAAGGCTGTTATTGAACCCGTTCGCCGCGTGGGCCCAGATCAGCGGGTGCAGTTCAGTCATGTGATCGCGGATCAGCCAGTTTGCGGCCTCGCAAATCTGTTTGCGGGCGATATCGGCGCGCGGGTTCTGGCCCATTCTGTTCTGCAATGTGACCGAGCAATAGGCCGCCAGCAGGTTGATTGTCTGCTGATCCGGACGACGTGCAACGATATCGCGCAAACCTTCAAGGAAGTATTCGACATCTACCCGCGCGCAGGCCTCGTCATCCAGCGCGATGGCGTCGAATTGCACCCAGGTATACCCACCCGCACCCCAGTTTTTCTGGGTCCGTGCGGCGTTTCGCAAGGCTTGCACCTCAAGCTGTTCATAGCTGCCGAACCAGCGTGGCAGAAGGTGGCTGCCCATCGCGCGCATGTGGCGATGGTTCTGGGGATCCAGCGTGATCAGGGCCTCGTATTTATCAGCAACGCGGGTGCGCGGATCAATGTGTCCTGCCAGCAAGGCGCAATCCGCTGCAGCAATCGCCGGACTGTCGGGCAGCGCAGCGCGGCATTTCGGAAGCAGCGCAGCAGCCCGGTCGAAATGCGCGGCACAACGGGATTGGTGCAGCGCCGGCAGCGTGTCCGGGTGCGCCGTCCCGCGCCAGGCCCACGCCAAATCGATATGGGCCAAGGCAACCACAAGCGTGATCATCGGATCATCGGGATGGTTCTGAATCTCGCCTTCCAATTCCGAGATCCCGCCCAGCAGATCATAGTCTGACAGTGCTTTGCCGTCCGACAGCGCGTGCTCGGCCGCCAAAACCACATCGGACCGGGCCCCAAATGCCAACAGCTCGGAGATCGGCTGCCCGCAAGGGGTAGCCTTGCGCCCCTCATCTGCAGCGCGCATCTCCAGCGACAGTTCTGCCCACATATCCTGCCGCGCCAGATGGCGGCCACGTTCGATCACCTGATGCCCGATTGCATCATTTTCATCTGATTCTGCGATTGGGATGTTCAACTGCCCCGAGGCGACAAGCCATGCAGTAGCATCGGCGACGGACGCAGGCAGAGGTGTAGGGGTGGGATCAGAAGAACCGACAATACGGGCGGCAAAAGCCTTCAAAGACCAAAACATGGCAAAACTCGAACTGGAACAAACTTGTAACCCGTCCAGTTTGCCAAAAAATCTGCTCAAATCAAGACTGCGTCGCGGAGAACCCGCGATTCAGGTGCCAATGTGGCCCAGACTCCATGAATCGTTTCAGAAAACTCTAAAATGATGTCGTTCGACCGCGAATCCCGCCTGATTCAGGACCATTTCGAATTGCTTGTGTGGTGGCAGTGATTCATCGGGTAAACGCACGCGTTTGTCGGATTTCAGAACCGCTGAGACGCGCACCGAGAAATCCCACCGCGTGTCAAACCGGAATCGATCCACCTCGGACAGCTTGAGTTGTCCCTGACGTTGGCCGGTGTGCCAACGCAGGGTTTCATCGGTCAGCTCCATACCTGCGCTGGTGTCCTTGATGACATCCCACAGCGCGGGCAGGGTAGTCAGGGCCAGAAGCGCCATCAGCCACCAGACCGCGTTCAGCAGGATCATCAAAGCGATCAACATCGCGTAAACGCCGATCAGGATCAGAACCGTTCGCTGATTTCGGTTCTGTCGAGTGAACGTAAACGCGGTCATGCGCCCAAGATGCGCGTGACCATTTCGGTCGTGTCCCGGGACAGGTTCGGCGTGTCGGCAATGCGATTCAGTTGTGCAAGTATTAAGGCCTGACGGTCGGCGTCATAGCGTTTCCAAGTTTGGAACACGCTGCACATCCTGGCGGTGGTCTGCGGGTTTACGGGATCAAGTCGGATCAACCAGTCTGCCAGCAGCGCGTAACCTGCTCCGTTCGCTTGGTGGAAGCCGGCGTGGTTGCCTGCCAGGGATCCCATTAAGGCGCGGAAACGATTTGGGTTCTTCCAATTAAAATCAGCATGCTCGGTCAACCTGCGCGCTGTCTCAACCGATTTTTCCGGTCCGGTCATCAAGACCTGCATGGCGAACCACTTGTCCATGACCAGCCGGTCATACTGCCATTGATCATAGAAGGCGGCCAGCTCACATTCGCCTTTGCCCGCGCGTAGCAGACAAGACAACGCGGCCAACTGCAGGGTCATGTTGTCAGCACGTGCATATTGCTCTGCGGCCTTGGCACCTCCATCCAGTCTCGAGGTCAGCGCAAGCGCCGCGCTGCCCAAGGCGCGTTTGCCTGATTGTTCAGCGTCCGGCTGATAAGGCGCGTCCACCAGCGTTTCACTGTTCAGACGAGGGAGCAGGTCTTGAACGTGTTGCGCCGTGGCTTGACGCAAAGTCTCAACCGCTCGCCAGATCGCCATCGGGTCGGGGGTGATGCCCTTGTCAAATAGTGTTGCGGCCAGTTCCGATTGCGTCGGCAGACCCAGCATCAGTGCCCGGTAGGCCGGGTCCAGCGCCTCATTCCGTAGCACTGCCAGCAAGCCGTCAAGGTAGTCGGTATCAGGCGTTGCCTCATCGGTGATCATGCGCAGCAGGGTGTCCTCGGCTAGCGACCGCCCTGCCTGCCAGCGGTTGAACGGGTCGGTGTCATGAGCCAGAAGGAAGGCGCGTTCGGCATTGCTGATCTCATGTTCAAGGATCACAGGGGCCGAGAAATCGCGCAGGATCGAGGGCACAGGTTTGGCCGCGAGACCGGTAAAGGTAAAACTCTGCTCGGCTTCGGTCAGTTCCAGCACTTCGGTCGCACGTATCTCGTCCCCGTTCGGGCCAAGCAGACCCACAGCGATAGGGATGACCTGAGGTTGCTTGTCTTCTTGCCCCGGCGTCGGCTCGCTCCGTTGGCGCAGCGTCAGGGTATAGGTGCCATCGGTCCAGTCTTCGGCAACTGAGACACGGGGGGTACCGGATTGGCTGTACCAACGTTTGAACTGGGTCAGGTCGCGGCTCGTAGTGTCTTCGAATACTTTCAGCCAATCTTCGATCGTGCAGGCCTGCCCGTCGTGGCGATCGAAGTACAGGTCCAGTGCTTTGCTGTAGGCCTCATCCCCGACCAGCCGTTTCAGCATCCCGATCACCTCGGCGCCTTTTTCATAGACGGTTGAGGTGTAGAAGTTGTTGATTTCCTGAAAGCTTTCGGGTCGGACCGGGTGCGAGAGCGGCCCGTTATCTTCGGGGAATTGCCGCGCGCGCAGGTCGATGGCATCATGGATACGTTTCACAGGGGCCGAGCGCATATCCGAAGTGAACTGCGCGTCGCGGAACACAGTCAGGCCCTCTTTCAGGCACAGCTGGAACCAGTCACGGCAAGTGATGCGGTTGCCGGTCCAGTTGTGGAAGTACTCATGTGCGATGATCGCCTCGATCCGTTCGAAATTCATGTCGGTCGAGGTTTCAGGGCTGGCAAGAACGGCGGAGGAGTTGAAGATGTTCAGCCCCTTGTTCTCCATTGCGCCCATGTTGAAATCGTCCACGGCCACGATGTTGAACACGTCCAGATCGTATTCGCGGCCATAGACATCCTCATCCCATTTCATTGACTTCTTAAGGGCTTCCATGCCAAAGGCGCATTTGCCTTCATCGCCGGGGCGGACCCAGAGATTTAGTTCGACGTCGCGACCGGATTTGGTGGTGAACTGGCCGGGATGGGCGATCAGCTCTCCGGCGACCAGCGCGAACAGATAGGCGGGTTTTGGCCATGGATCGACCCATTCAGCCCAGCCCTCGCCTTTGCCCGAAGGGTTGCCGTTCGATAGTAGCACGGGAAGGTCGCCATTGATGCGCACCGTAAAGGTAGACATCACATCCGGGCGGTCGGGGTAATAGGTGATCTTGCGAAACCCTTCGGCCTCGCATTGGGTGCAATACATGCCGTTCGACATATACAGCCCCTCAAGCGCGGTGTTGTTGCCGGGATCAATCTCGACCACGGCCTCCCACACGAAAGGCGCGTCGGGCACCGTTGCGGTGAGGCCTTCGGCGGTCACTTCAGGCGTGATCACTTCACCATCAATTGCGGCACGGATCAGCTTTAGCTCTTCGCCATGCAGAAAAAACGTGCGGTCGGTCGCCTCGGGGTTCGGGCGGAAGGCGATGCGGGAAGTGACGCGAGTGGCGTGTGCGGCCAGATCGAAGGTCAGATGCACGCTGTCCACTAGAAACCCGAACGGAGTGTAGTCTTTCAGATAAATCGTTGTGGGGGCGGCGTCGCGCATCGGGGGCCTCATCGACTGGGAATCTGGCGCGACGTTATGGGCTTCGCGCGGACGCTGCAACCGATGTGCCATTGCCGCTGTTCATTTGAGACGGTTCGCGCTGGGTCAAATGCCCCTCATGTCGGGACAGAAGTTGCCTATCGGAAACGAACGCCCTAATTGAGGAGCGCATACAATGGCACACAATCGTAGGGGATTCGGAATATGAGCAGCAGAGAGACCCGCAACGGGCTGCAGATTGACCCGGTTCTGGTGGATTTCATCGAACAGAAGGCGCTGCCGGGCACGGAAGTTTCGGCAATTGATTTCTGGGCGGGTCTGGCGCGCTTGGCCAATGAACTTGGGCCGAAAAACCGGGCGCTGCTGGACAAGCGGGCTGACATTCAGGGCCGGATCGATGGCTGGCACGCGGCGCGGCGGGGGTTGCCCATTGACGCGGCTGAATATCAGTCTTTTCTGCGTGAGATTGGGTATCTGGTAGAGGAAGGCGACGATTTCGAGATCGAGACAGCCAATGTCGACCCTGAAATCGCGCTAATCCCCGGACCGCAATTGGTTGTGCCAATCACCAACGCGCGCTTTGCGTTGAATGCCGCAAATGCGCGCTGGGGCAGTTTATATGATGCGCTTTATGGAACAGATGCGTTAGGCGATCTGCCGACAGGCAAGGCTTATGACGCCGGGCGCGGTGCGCGGGTCATCGCCTGGGCGAAGGCGTTCCTGGATGAGGCTGTGCCGCTATCCGAAGGGTCCTGGGCGGAGGTCTCCGGGTTAAGCGTTAGGGACGGTGCGCTGATACCGAAGCTCGCCGACCCGTCTCAGTTCGCAGGCTACGCTGGCGCGGCTGAAGCACCGGAGTTTGTATTGCTGCGCAACAACGGGTTGCACATTCAAGTCAGGATTGATGCGCATAGCACAATTGGCGCCACCGATCCTGCAGGTATTTCTGATGTCCGTTTGGAATCCGCGCTTTCGACCATCATGGATTGCGAGGATTCTGTTGCTTGTGTCGACGCGACCGACAAGGTGTTGGCCTATGGAAACTGGCTTGGCTTGATGGCCGGCAACCTGACCGAAGAGGTTACGAAAGGCGGCACAACCTTCACGCGCAAGCTTGCTGGGGATTTGGCCTACATGGCTCCGAATGGCACGCCAGCCACTCTGAAAGGTCGGTCGCTGATGCTGGTGCGAAATGTGGGCCATCTAATGACGAACCCCGCAGTGCTGGATGCCGAAGGGCGCGAGATTGGTGAAGGTTTGATGGACGCGCTCTGCACAACGCTGATCGCCATGCATGACCTGAAGCGCGAGGGCGGGAACTCGGTCAAGGGGTCGGTCTATGTGGTCAAACCCAAGATGCACGGGCCCGAGGAGGTGGCGTTTTCGGTCGAGATTTTCGACATGGTCGAGGACATCCTGGGCCTGCCGCGCAATACGGTGAAGCTGGGCATTATGGATGAAGAGCGGCGCACATCGGCCAACCTCAAGGAATGCATCCGGGCCGCAAAATCGCGCGTGGCCTTTATCAATACCGGATTCCTGGATCGGACGGGGGATGAGATTCATACTTCTATGGAAGCAGGCCCGATGCTGCCGAAGGGCGATATCAAGGATACGCCATGGATTGCGTCTTACGAGGATCGCAATGTGGATATCGGACTGGTCTGCGGCCTGAAAGGCAGAGCGCAAATTGGCAAGGGTATGTGGGCCATGCCCGATCGGATGGCGGACATGCTGGCGACCAAGATCGGCCACCCGCAATCCGGTGCAACCTGCGCCTGGGTGCCGTCACCTACTGCGGCAACGCTTCATGCAACCCACTATCACAAGATCGATGTGTTGGCGCGCCAGGATGAATTGGCCGCTGGTGGGGCTCGCGGTACGTTGAATGCTCTGCTGACCATACCTCTGCTGGGCGGGCGTAATCTCAGCGCTGGTGAGATCACCCGTGAGATCGAAAACAACGCACAAGGAATCTTGGGTTATGTTGTGCGCTGGATTGATCAGGGTGTTGGCTGCTCGAAAGTTCCGGATATCAACGACATAGGACTGATGGAGGACCGCGCGACCTGTCGGATTTCTTCGCAGGCGCTGGCCAACTGGTTGCATCACGATGTGGTCAGTCAGGAACAGGTGATGGCGGCGATGCAGAAAATGGCCGCGGTAGTGGACCGTCAGAACGAAGGAGACCCGGCCTACAGGCCCATGGCACCGGGTTTTGACGGGGTGGCGTTTCAGGCGGCTTGTGATCTGGTGTTCCGGGGGCGGGTGCAGCCCTCGGGTTATACCGAGCCTGTGCTGCACGCCCGTCGCCTGGAACTGAAGGCAAGTTTGAGCTAGGCGCAACGGCAGGAACGAGGGGGCTGTCTGCCCCCTCGTGCTCCCCCGAAGGTATTTTTGGCCAGATGAAAAGGATCGGGCATGAACATTTCATTACGCAAAGCGCGGACCATCATTCGGAAAGCTCTGGAAAAAGGGCGCGAGATGGAGCTGAAACCGCTCTCGGTTGTTGTCCTGGACGCCGGAGGCCACGTGATCTCGTTCGAACGCGAAGACGGTGCTGCGCCGGGGCGTTTTGCAATCGCACATGGTAAGGCCTACGGATCGGTAATGCTAGGTATGGCGGGGACCGCGCAGATGCAGCGGGCCGAAGGGCAGGCCTATTTCATGGCGGCCGTGAACGGGGTTTATGGCGGTCAGGTTGTTCCGGTTCCTGGCGGTGTGCTGCTGCGTGACCGCAAGGGTGCGGTGGTTGGTGCCGTAGGTGTAACCGGCGACACTTCGGATAATGACGCAGCGGCCGCGTTGGCAGGTATCGAAGCCGCTGGGTTGACGGGCGAGATCTGACCCCTTTATCGAACTTCATCAGGGATGTGCGTCGCTGAACACGCGCTTGCGCTACCATGCAGGGTCTGTGCCGTTGCGCGCGGCCAAACCTGCCGATAGGTTTTGCAGGAAATGAGCGATACAAGGGACTTGGAATGGCGCGCCCCGTCGTTGGAATAATCGGCAACTCTTATCTGATGAATGATCAGTATCCGACCCATGCGGGCGGAACGATGAATTCCGAGGCGGTCTCGAACGTGTCTGACTGTCTGCCGCTACTGATCCCCGCCGACCCGCGTTATGTAGCGGTTGATGAGTTGCTCGAGGTTTGCGACGGCTTCCTGCTGACCGGCGGCCGTCCGAACGTTCACCCCGAAGAATATGGCGAGCCCGCGACCGAGGCGCATGGTGAGTTTGACCGCGCGCGGGATGCAATCACGCTGCCTTTAATCCGGGCTTGTGCTGAGCGGGGTCAGCCGTTCTTTGGGATTTGTCGCGGGTTTCAAGAAGTAAACGTCGCCTTGGGTGGTACGCTCTACCCTGAGATTCGTGACCTCCCGGGGCGTCAGAACCACCGGATGCCACCCGACGGCACTTTGGAGGAGAAGTTTGCTCTGCGCCATGTTGTGTCGCTAACCGAAGGTGGTGTGTTCCACCGCCTGCTGGGCGCGGCCGAAGTTATGACCAATACGTTACACGGACAAGGGATCAAGACGCTGGGCGAGAATGTGGTGATCGATGGCCACGCGCCTGATGGCACGCCCGAGGCGATCTATGTCGAGGATGCCCCCGGCTTTACTCTTTCGGTCCAATGGCACCCTGAATGGGACGCGGCGAATGACCCGGTCTCGCGGCCATTGTTCAAGGAATTTGGTCGCGCCGTATACGATTGGAAAAACGCGAAAACGGTCGGGGCGATCCGGCAGTCTGCTTAGTCACGCTAATCTGTCGATGGATCGTTCTAAGGTTTGCTGGCAACATTCGAATAAAAAGATAATTGGATATCTTCCCTGAACCGCGAATTTGCGCCGAGATACCCTTGGCCATATTCAAATCTGACTGGGTTCGGAGAAGTTCATGCACAGCTTTTCAGGAAAGTACCCTCGCGGTTTAAGAGAATTCGTTCCTGCGGCACTTTTTTTGGCGGTCCTGGGAACTGCAGGTCATGCGCAACAATGCAGCTCGGCCGGAGACCTGCTTTACATCGGGCGAACACCTGACTCTTCATCCTCATTGTGGTTATCGCAGACGGAAAGCGGTGCTTTTCGTCTGGAAGCTGCACAGGGCAACACGACCGTCGATACCTGGAGCCGATCTCGGCCTGGAGTTCATCTAAGCTTGTCTCCCTTCGTATCTAATGGATCAGGGGGCGTTCATCGTCTGTTCAAACGCGGAGGGGCACCAAATGGGCGCGACTGTCTGATCGATACGCAAAACCAAAAAAGAGATTGGACGCTGCCGGGTTGGGGTGGTGGCAATGGTGGCGGCGGGGGAGGAAACGGAGGCGGCTCGGGTGGATCCGGCGGCGGTTCCGGGGGTGGCTTCGGCGGTGGCGGCGGCTCGGGTGGATCAGGTGGCGGATTCGGAGGCGGGGGCGGCTTTGGAGGCGGCGGTTCCGGGGGTGGCTTCGGCGGTGGCGGCGGCTCGGGCGGATCCGGTGGTGGCTCTGGTGGTGGATCCGGTGGCGGATCCGGTGGTGGCTCTGGTGGCGGTTCCGGAGGGTCGGGCGGTGGAATTGGCAACATAGGCGAGACAGGTCGACCCGTTAATCCGCTCTACGTAAGTGGGCGACCATCGGGCGATGACCAAGCCTGCGTGGCGGATGCGACGGGTAAGCTTGACCCTGCCTTGTGCGATCCGGTTGTCGGCCCTCCGCTGACGGAGGGGCGCGAGTTTGGGCCAGAATCTGTTTGGAATGTATGGACCAATTTCACCTACACAGACATTGAAGACACCCGTGGAAACAGCGAACTGGATGTGAACGACAGCTTTTTCGAAATTGGGATCGACCGTCTTGTCCAAGAAAACCTCGTGCTTGGTTTGCAGCTTGAATACGAAAACACTCAGCTGGACGGCTTTCAGGGGCAGTTTTCTCAGGATACTTCGGGATTCGCGATCGGACCCTATTTCGCCTGGCGGATGTCTGAGAGGTGGGTTCTAAACGGTCTCGCCACGATCGGTCGCTTCTCCACGGATGTGGATGTGCTGGAGCTGAGCGGTGATTTTGATCGCACCCGTTGGCGCGCGAATCTCGAGGCAATCGGACAATATGAGGCTGGAGCTTACTTAATTCGTCCGTCGATCTCGTTTGATTACTATAATTACAGTGCCGAGGATTACGATCTCACCGGGACGTATCTGGGAAATCCAGCCGAGTTTATTGGTGAAATCCAAGAAGCAAAATACAGTGCCCTAACGCCCGAGGTCGAAGTAAGTCGTCCGTTCTTCAATGGCAGCTCTGTCATTTCACCTTATGCATCGCTCAGCGCGACCTATTGGTTTGAACGCGAGAACTTAGGGGGTGGAACAGTTGCAAACACTGACAATGATGTTGTTTGGTCAACCCGTTTGGGTGTGAGAGGACGCACAAGCAAGACGGTGTTTCTGGAGGCTTCAATCGGATATCTCGACATGTTCGAAAGTGATTTTGAAGCGACGGAAGCTGCAATCTTTCTCTCTGTCAACTTCTAAGGCCATCAGAAAGAGCGAGCGCCGACCCTTAGCCGGGTCGGCGCAAATTGATCATACGAGCAAGTCGAACTGCTTGTTCAGCGGCAAGCTGCGCGCGCGTTGGCCGGTCAGGTCGAACAGCGCGTTGCCCAAAGCGGGCATCGACGGCGGTGTCCCCGGTTCACCGACACCGCCCAGATGTTTGTTGGTCTCGAGTATCCGGACTTCCGTGATCGGTGTGCTTTGCATCCTTAACGCATCATAATCCGGGAAATTATACTGTTCGACCTCACCATCGGCAAAGGTGATCTCCTCTCGAACGGCGGCAGACAATCCGTAGATCATGCCGCCGATCATCTGCGCCTCGACCGTCGCCGGATCCAAAGCCAAGCCGACATCGCAGGCGATCCAGGCCTTGTTGATGCGGATGGTGCCGTCTTCGTCCACCACTTCGATGACCTGTGCGACAGGGGTGCCAAAGCTGTAGGCCATTGCCACACCACGTCCGACACCATCGGGGGTTTTGCCGGTCCAGCCTGACATCTCTTTCACGGCCTCCAGGCACCCCGCAGCCGGGGCGAACTCGGACCTTGCCAACTCCAGCCGGAACTCCAGCGGGTCGCGCCCGGCGGCATGGGCCATTTCATCCAGGAAGGTCTCGTGGAAGAAGGCATTGTGGCTGTTGCCGACCGAGCGCCAGAAACCAACCGGTACAGCCAAATCGGCAACGTGACCACTCATTCTGTAGTTCGGCACCGCGTAGGGCTGGTTGAAAAAGCCTTCGACCAGAACCTTGTCGGGGCCGCCGCCAGAGAAACCCGTCACACGTTCGACCGCTTGGTGGGTCGGGGATTGCGAAGCAACCTTACCGTCGATCAGAACGGCCTTGCCATCCTTCACTGCCCCCCGCATGCGCGCCATCGCGCCGGGGCGGTAGAAATCGTGACGCATATCCTCTTCGCGGCTCCACGTCGTTTGCACAGGGGTGCCTGGAATGGCCATGGCGACCTTTGTGGCGATCTCGCCGAAATCCAACTCGCCCCGGCGTCCGAAACCGCCGCCCAGATAGGTGGTGTGAATCTCAACCGCTTCGGTATCTAGACCGGCGGTGTTGGCTGCGCGGATCTGGATCAGGGTCGGGGCCTGATTGCCGCACCACAGGTCCAGCTTGTTACTGGTATAGAGCGCCGTGGCGTTCATCGGTTCCATTGTGGCGTGGGCCAGATAGGGCACGGTATATTCTGCCGTAATCTCGGTGGCACCTTCAGGAAGCGTTTCGACATCGCCTTCATCGCGCATGGTCGAGTTCGGGGCGTCATCAAACGCCTTGGCAATTTGCGCGAATACCGCATCAGTATCGGGCGGATAGGGGGCATCGCCCCAATCCACGTCAATCGCCTCGACCGCCTGCATGGCAAGCCAAGTGTTGTTGGCAATCACCGCGACGCCCGTGCCCAGATCGACGATCTTTTCAACGCCGGGCATGGCTTCTGCAGCACTGGCGTCAAAGCCGTTCATTGCCCCGCCCAGCTTGGGGTTCATGCGGACCGAGGCGAATTTCAGGCCCTCTGGCCTTACATCGATGCCAAAGGTGGCGGTGCCGGTGGATTTGCCCGGAATGTCGACGCGGGGCAGGGATTTGCCGATCAAACGCCATTCGGACGGATCACGCAGGGAAACCTCGGGCGGTTCGATCTGGCCTGCGGCCTCGGCCAGTTCGCTATAGGGAATGCGCGTGCCATCCGGGGCAACCACAGCACCATTTTCGGTCATGAGTTGATCGCGATCGACCCCCAGTTGGTCCGCGGCAGCCTGCTTCAAGGTTTCTCGCGCAGTAGCGCCGGCCATCCGCATCCGTTCGAACCCGTCTTTCATCGAGGTTGAGCCGCCGGTAACCTGCAGGCTTAACGTTTTGCCCAGAACACCCAGTGCCTCACCCAGATTGTGCTGGAAATCCGAGATGTCATAGCCCTTGCCTGGCAGGCTTTCCCCCATAAGAGCATGGTTGTAATAGGCGGCGGCAGCAGGTCCGTGCAGCACACGGATTTCGTCCAGCTCAACATCCAGCTCCTCGGCGATCAGTGCTGCCCAGGTGGTCATAACGCCCTGACCCATTTCAGCGCGGGGGGCGAACAGGGTCACGCCCTGCTGGTCGATCAGAACAAAGGGGCTAAGCGCGGTTTCCCCGTCACGCGGTTTCAGCGGGTTCGCAGCTGGACGCGTGACGTAGTAGGCACCGAAGGCCACTCCACCTACGATGGCGGCAGATCCGATCAGGAATGTGCGGCGAACGATTTTACCGATACGTCCCATGGCTCAAGCCTCCTTCAACTTGGCAGCGGCATCATGGATGGCCGCGCGGATGCGAGGATAGGTGCCACAGCGGCAAAGGTTGCCTTGCATCGCATCGTCAATGTCTTCGTCCGTTGGGGCCGGGTTTTCAGCCAGTAGCGATGCGGCCTGCATGATCTGGCCCGACTGGCAGTAACCACATTGGGCCACTTGGTGGTCAACCCAGGCCTTCTGGATCGTTGCCATGGCGTCAGGCGTGCCAAGCCCCTCGATCGTGGTGACATCACCCCAAACATCCGAGAGCGCTACCTGGCAGGACCGCACGGCCTCACCATCAATATGAACGGTGCAGGCGCCGCAGGCAGCCACACCACAGCCGAACTTGGTACCGGTTAGTCCAACCTCATCACGCAGAACCCATAACAAGGGCACATCATCAGGCAGATCAACCTGATGGGTCTTTCCGTTGATCTTAAGGGCCGTCGCCATGGCGCACCTCTCTTAGCTTTGGCTGGTTTCTGACATAATTAATGAAATGTGTCAGCTTGTCAATTGACAAAATGAACAAGAAGTGTCAGAGGTTCTCGCATGACGAGTGTAAGTGAAGATTCCAAGACAGCGGCCATTCTGAAATCGGCATTTCAGGCCTTTGCGACCTATGGGTTTAAGAAAACTTCGATGGATGATATTGCCAAAGGGGCAGGGATGTCCCGGCCTGCGGTCTATCTGCATTTCAAGAATAAAGAGGCCATCGTTCGCGAACTGACGCAGTTTTATTATGGCGAGAAAGTTACCCTAGTCGCTGAAGCCTTGGCCAGCGAAGGTCCTTTGCCTCAGATCCTCGCTCAGGCGATCGACGCGCAATCAAACGGGATGGCTGAAATTTTGGCCTCACCTCATGGGCTTGAAATGCTGGACGCGACCAAATCCATGTCGACGGATATCGTTCAGGAGGGCGAGGCCAAATTGACGCGACTTTACGCCGAATGGTTACGGCGCGAGGATGCGGCAGGTCGCGCGCATTTGCCTGTCGGCCCGGATGAGGCCGCAAAGACAATCACCACATCGCTGAAGGGCGTCAAGATGACAGCCTCCAGCGCTGAAGAGTTCGAACAAGGCATTTTGCAACTGGCCATGCTTTTGGGCGCGGCGCTTGAGGTCAGGTGACGCGCAGACGAACTTTGTATTCCGGTTTGTCCCACAGATTGTTGGTTATGATATCGGCCAGAATTTGGGCGGCCTGTTCTACATCCCCTTCATCGACATATAGCGGTGTAAAGCCAAACCGCATGATATCGGGCGCTCGGAAATCGCCGATCACGCCACGCGCGATCAAAGCCTGCATGGCAGCGTAACCTTCATCAAAATGAAACGAGACTTGACTTCCGCGCTGGGCTGGATCGCGGGGGCTTGCGAGTGTCAATCCCGGGCAGGTAGCCTCAACCCGGGTTATGAACAATTCGGTCAATTCGATAGACTTGGCGCGCACATCGGCCATTTTAGCCATGTCCCAGATATCCATCGCTGCCGACAGCGCTGCCATCTGAATGACCGGAGGGGTTCCGACCCGCATCCTCTCTATTCCCGCGCCGGGGCGATAGTCGAGATCGAAGGCAAAGGGGGCTTCATGCCCCAACCAGCCCGAAAGCGCCGGGCGCACGCGATCCGACAGACGCGGAGCGACATAGACGAACGCTGGCGCACCGGGACCGCCATTGAGGTACTTATACGTGCAGCCAACAGCGAAATCCGCGTTGCAACCGGACAGATCGACCGGGATTGCCCCCGCAGAATGGGCAAGGTCCCAGACGGTCACGACACCGTTCGCGTGGGCCAGTTCGGTCAAAGCCTTCATGTCATGCATACGGCCGGAACGATAATCGACCTCGGTCAGCATCAGAACGGCGACCTCTTCGGTGATATGTGCAGCGACGTTTTCGGGATCGACCACGCGCAGTTCATAATCCGTCCCCAGTGATCGCAACAGCCCATCTGCCATGTAAAGATCCGACGGGAAGTTGCCGTTGTCCGACAGGACGACCTTGCGGGTCGGGTTCAGTTCCAGCGCTGAGGCGACCGCCTGATAAACCTTGATCGACAGAGTATCGCCCACCACGACGCTGCCGGGCTCTGCCCCGATCAGCCGTCCGATCCGATCCCCCAGGCCGGTCGGCATACCCATCCACCCGGCTTTGTTCCAGCCGGTGATCAGCAACTGACCCCATTCGTCCTTCATCATGCTTCCTACACGGTCACCGGCTGATTTCGGCAACGGGCCCAGAGAGTTACCGTCGAGATAAAGAATGCCCTCGGGCAGGTGAAACATGGATTTGGTTTTGGCGAAATCGGTCATGGCGAGGCTTTGTCTTTCTGAAACAGTCAGGTTGTAACTGGCTATCTGATCCCGTTGTGTCTGTCTATTGGTGCGGGTTGTCCAGCGCCCTGGGTCGATGCGACACCCTGCGCTTTTGCCAATGCGGTCAGAAAACGATAGGAGAGCGATCAGAAGCGACATCTGCCACCATGTGTCGCCGCGTGAAGGGACAGCCATGCGCCTGATCGACATACCACCTGTTTGGCTTGTGGGCTTTGCCTTGCTCGCCTGGGTCCAGGCGCGCGTGTTGCCGCTGGGGTTGTCTCTGGATGGAGCGGTGACAGATCTGCTCAGCGGCATACTGATCGGTGGCGGTATCATTCTGGCCGTGATGGCGGTGATTGAGTTCCGCCGGCACAAAACCACGGTCTTTCCGCACGAAACACCCTCGACCATGGTGCAGACCGGGATTTATAAGCGCAGCCGCAATCCTATCTATGTGGGCGATGCGCTGATCCTGACTGGGCTGATCCTGCGTTTTGACGCGGTGTTGTCGCTGGTGCTGATCCCAGTTTTTGTCTGGGTGCTGGAACGCCGCTTTATCATACCCGAGGAAGACCGTCTGCGCCGCACATTCCGCGCCGATTTCGCCCGGTATGAACGCAAGACCAGACGATGGATATAAGGGTGTGGTCATCATGACACAGCGTCATAATTGCTGCGCTTGCGAAATAATCTTGCGCAGGATACATGTCTGCTTGTCATTCTATGCCGAACACCCACCTGGCCTGAATCAAAAATTAGGGGGAACCGACTGGTGAAAATTGGGACGCCAAAGGAAACGTACAAGGGCGAGAACCGGGTCGCGATGACTCCGGACTCGGCTGTGCAGTTGCAGAAACTGGGCTATGAGTGCCTGATCGAAAAGGGCGCAGGCGCTGCTGCGGGGTTTTCGGACGCCGCTTATGAAGCCGCAGGCGTTGAGGTCATGAAGACCGCCGCCTCGCTTTGGAAGGCGGCGGATATTATTGCCAAGGTGCGTCAGCCCGATGCCACCGAACTGAAGCGTCTGACCAAGGATAAGACCCTGATTTCCTTCTTTAACCCGGCTGGGAATGAAGATGGGATGGAGGCCGCCAAATCCAAGGGCGCGACCGTGATCGCGATGGAGATGGTCCCGCGTATCTCGCGCGCGCAGAAGATGGACGCGCTGTCTTCGATGGCCAATATCGCCGGGTACCGTGCTGTGATCGAGGCAGGCAACAACTTTGGCCGTTTCTTCACCGGTCAGGTGACGGCGGCCGGTAAGGTGCCGCCTGCCAAGGTGCTGATCGTTGGTGCTGGTGTGGCTGGTCTGGCCGCGATTGGGACCTCAACCTCGCTGGGTGCGATCACCTATGCGTTCGACGTGCGCCCCGAAGTGGCCGAGCAGGTCGAATCCATGGGGGCTGAGTTCGTCTATCTGGATTTTGAGGAAGAACAGCAGGACGGTGCATCGACTGGTGGCTACGCATCGGTCCAGTCGGAAGAATTCCGCAACGCCCAGCTTGCCAAGTTCCGGGAACTGGCACCCGAGATGGACATCGTCATCACCACGGCACTGATACCCAACCGTGAGGCACCTGAGCTTTGGACCAAAGATATGGTCGAGAGCATGAAGCCGGGTTCGGTCATCGTTGACCTTGCAGCGGAAAAGGGCGGCAACTGTAAATTGACGGTGCCGGATGAGAAGATCGTGACCGACAATGGCGTGACCATCATCGGCTATACCGACTTCCCCAGCCGGATGGCGGCGCAGTCATCGTCTCTTTACGCGACCAATATCCGTCACATGATGGCTGACCTGACACCCGAGAAGGACGGCAAGGTCAATCACGACATGGAAGATGACGTGATCCGTGGCGCGACCGTGACCCATGAGGGCGAGATCACCTTCCCGCCACCGCCGCCCAAGGTGCAGGCGATTGCGGCACAGCCTAAGGCCGAGGTCAAGGAACTGACGCCGGAAGAGAAAAGGGCGCAGGAAATCGCGGCCTTCAAAGCGCAGACCAAGCAACAGTTCACGTTGCTGGGCGTCGGCGGTGCGTTGATGTTGCTGGTGGGGTTGATCGCTCCGGCCAGCTTCATGCAGCATTTCATCGTTTTTGTGCTGGCGATCTTTGTGGGCTTCCAGGTGATCTGGAATGTGAGCCATAGCCTGCACACACCACTGATGGCGATCACCAACGCGATCTCTTCGATCATTATCGTTGGAGCCTTGATGCAGATCGGATCGGGGTCGTTCCTGGTCATTCTGCTGGCGGCGCTGTCAGTCTTCATGGCCGGAATCAACATCTTCGGCGGCTTCCTCGTAACCCGGCGCATGCTCGCCATGTTCCAGAAATCTTAAGGAGGCCGGGCACATGGAATTTGGCTTCACTACTGCCGCCTATGTCGTTGCGGCTGTCCTTTTCATCCTGTCTCTGGGTGGATTGTCGAACCAGGAAAGCGCCAAGCGGGCGGTCTGGTATGGCATTGTTGGTATGGCGCTGGCGGTTTTTGCCACGCTGGTTGGTCCGGGTTCAGGCCTGTGGCTGCTGTCGTTGCTGCTGATCGCGGGCGGTGGTCTGATCGGTCAGTACGTGGCGCAACGCGTGCAGATGACCGAGATGCCGCAGCTTGTGGCCGCGATGCATTCGCTGGTGGGTCTCGCGGCTGTGTTCGTGGGATTCAATGCCCATTTCGAGATCGGCAATGTGGCGCAAGTCATGGCGATTGCTGACAGCGCGTCTCAGGCGGACCTGTCCGATCTGGGGGCGTTCGCCAAGCTGATCGCGAAGAAGACCGCGGCCGAACTGGCGATCCTGCATGTTGAGCTGTTCCTCGGTATCTTCATCGGTGCGATCACCTTTACTGGATCGGTCGTGGCTTATGGCAAGTTGGCGGGCAAGGTGACCTCGGCGGCGACCAAGCTTCCGGGCGGTCATGCTCTGAACGCGGGTGCGGCTGCTTTGTCGTTCATCTGCCTGATCTGGTACACCAATTCGGGCGGTTTCTTCCCGCTGTTCCTGATGACGCTGGCAGCGCTGTTCATCGGCTATCACCTGATCATGGGCATCGGCGGGGCCGACATGCCGGTGGTTGTGTCGATGCTGAACAGCTATTCGGGTTGGGCGGCTGCGGCCATCGGCTTCTCGCTAGGCAACGACCTGCTGATCGTGGTTGGTGCATTGGTGGGCTCGTCTGGTGCGATCCTGTCCTACATCATGTGTAAGGCGATGAACCGTCACTTTGTCAGCGTAATTCTGGGCGGCTTTGGTGGCCCGCAGGGCGAACAGATGGCTGTTGAGGGTGAACAGATCGCCATCGAGGCAGATGGTGTCGCGGCGGCGCTGAATGATGCAGATAGTATCGTCATCATTCCCGGCTATGGCATGGCCGTGGCGCAGGCGCAGCAATCGGTGTCCGAGCTGGTTCGCAAGCTGCGCGCCAAGGGCAAGAACGTGCGCTTTGCGATCCACCCCGTTGCCGGTCGTCTGCCGGGCCACATGAACGTGCTGCTGGCCGAGGCGAAGGTACCGTATGACATTGTTCTTGAGATGGACGAGATCAACGACGACTTCCCGGATACGGATGTGGCGATCGTGATTGGCTCGAACGATATCGTGAACCCTGCGGCGCAGGAAGACCCGAACAGCCCCATCGCCGGGATGCCGGTGTTGGAATGCTGGAAAGCCAAGCAGGTGTTTGTGTCCAAGCGTGGTCAGGGCACCGGCTATTCGGGTATCGAGAACCCGCTGTTCTTCAAGGAGAACACCCGCATGTTCTATGGCGACGCCAAGGCTTCGCTCGACAAGCTGCTGCCCATGATCGATTGATCAGAAGGGACAACCTGATTGCAAAGGGCGCCTGAGGGCGCCCTTTTCTTTTGTGATGAGATGGGGGCTTGCCTCCAACCCCCTCAAGGTTTTTTAGCCATATGAAGCAAGCGGGCTGTGTTAAACTTGGCGAGTGCTCGGGATAGTAGGAGGCAGACCATGCAGAAGGTAAATGGAATTGGCGGGATATTCTTTCGGGCCCGTGATCCGCAGGCGTTGAGTGCTTGGTATGAGAAGCATTTGGGCGTCAATCACTACGATCCTGTGCCCTGGAAGCAGCGGGAAGGATATACGGTGTTCGCACCCTTTGCGCAGGACACCGAGTATTTCGGCCGCTCCGAGCAGCAATGGATGATCAATTTTCGTGTCGATGACCTGAGCGCGTTGATCGACCAACTACAGAACGCCGGAATCACCGTCGAGACGAACCCGAAGTGGGACAGCGAGGTCGGGAAATTCGCCCGCATCCACGATCCTGAAGGCAATCCCATCGAGCTATGGGAGCCGAATCAATAAGATAGCGGGATTGTATACCGTTGTATCCTTGTAAGTAATTGAAATAAATAAACAATTGATGTTGTGTCGGTCTGCCTTATAGTGCCGGTGATACACCGGAGCCTTACATGACGCCCATAGACAATCATCCGCTTCGCTATACGCTGGCCAATGAACTGCATGCACGCCCATTTCCGGTTGCACCCTTACCCAGCACGGTTGTGTTTCTGGCGATCAAGAAGCCCAAAGAAGCGGTTACGCGCGATCGTGGCGAGGATATGACCCACCTGATCAATCTGCTGGATCGCCACGGCGCGCAGCACCCTCAGCCAGAAGCCACTCACTACGCGGGTCAGATCGGGCGTCATTGGCTGAAATGGGAGCAACATACCGAGTTTGTGACCTATACCGCGATCACTCCGAACGTCAGTGAACGTGCGTTCAATCCGGCAGACTTTGAGGTGTTTCCTCCAGACTGGTTGATGGCGAGCCCGGGGCAGCGGGTGACATCGGCCTTAATTCGCGTCGTCGAATACGAGGGAGATGAGGCGGCAAAGGCTTCGCTGGCTCAGTGGTTCGAGCCGGAAAGCCTAGCAGTGGCGCGGGTGCTGGATGATGCTGCGATCTGCGCTTGTGATTTCCGAATTGATCCGGCGGGGCATATGCGGCTTGCGATGTTTGTCAAGAAAGGCACCGGGCGGCGGCGGACCGGGCGGATCGTTCAGCGGCTGTGCGAGATTGAGACCTACAAGGCAATGTCGATGCTGGGATTTGCGCGGGTCAAGCAACTGATGCCGCGCATCGGCGAACTGGATGGTCAATTGACCCGCCTGATGGGGCAGATGTCCGATGAAACAGCCCACCCGGACGAATTGTTGCCGGATCTTCTGTCTACCTCGATCGAGCTTGAGACACTTTCGGCACGGTGTTCTTTTCGGTTCGGCGCCACGGGTGCCTATGAGGCGATTGTCAATCAGCGCATCGAAGTGTTGCGTGAACAAAGATTCAATGGACGTCAGAGTTTTGCCGATTTCATGATGCGTCGTTATGACCCCGCGATGCGGACGGTTAAATCAACCGAGCGACGTTTGCAGGCCTTGTCCGACAGGGCTATTCGCGCCGGCGACCTGTTGCGTACCCGTGTCGATGTCGAACGCAGCGCTCAAAATCAGGCTCTGCTGGAAAGCATGGACCGGCGTGCTGATCTGGCCCTTAGATTGCAGCACACAGTCGAGGGATTATCTGTGGTGGCGATCAGCTACTATGCGGTGTCTCTGGTCAGCTACTTGCTCTACCCACTGACGCAGGCCGGTATTAGCAAAGGGATGCTGACGGCAATTGTGACCGTGCCTGTCATCCTTGCCGTTTGGTTCGGGGTGCGCCAGATCCGGAAGCGAATTGAATAAGCGGTCTATGCCGGGCGACGAATGATCTGTAGAACGGGTGGCGTTTGGCAGATTTTATGAGGATTCCCTGTGATCGGTATTGTTGCGGCGTGGCGGGCTGTGGCCGCCATGTTTATCCTGAACGGTGCGCTGTTCGGCATCTGGGCATCGCGCATACCTGCGGTTCGGGACAGGCTGGATCTGACGCACGAGGCGCTAGGGCTTGGTTTGCTGTTCATGGCAGCAGGGGCCGTTTGTTCGTTTCCGATCACGGGCCGTTTGACGGACAAGTTTGGGGCGGTGGCGATCACGCGGGTGATCGCGGTTCTCTACACCTTTTCCCTGATCCTTTTGGCTCTCGCCGGCGGGTTCTGGTCGCTTGCGGCGTTTCTGTTTGTATTCGGAGCCTTCCATGGCTCGATGGATGTTGCGATGAACGCCTGGGCGGCAGAGGTCGAACAGGCCTATGACAAGCCGGTCATGTCGTCCTTTCACGCGATGTGGAGCCTTGGAGCCGGACTGGGAGCGCTCAGCGGATACGGTGCCGTACAGATGGGGCTGTCGGTGTTGCAACATTTTCTGCTAGCGGGTGGCGTTGTCGTCGCGCTTGCGCTTGTTTTGTCTTGGGTACGCTGGACTTCGAAACGATCGGCTTCAAAACCTGGATCGGTGTTCGCTTTGCCATCGGGTGCCCTGATCCTTGTGGGTTTCACGGCGCTGTGCGGCGCTTTGGGCGAGGGGGCTGTTGCGGATTGGAGCGCGATTTTCCTGCGTGACGTTACCGGTGCGGCTGAGAGTATCGCGGCGTTAGGCTATGCGGTCTTCTCGGTCACGATGGTTGCGTTCCGGCTTGCGGGCGGGGTGGTGATCGCGCGTTTCGGGCCTGTTGCAACAGCACGATTTGGCGGCGTTTGCGCCGCGCTGGGCGTGTTTGGCGTGGTATCGGCGGGAGGGGCAGGATTGGCTTTGGCAGGTTTTGCTCTGATGGGAGTGGGCTATGCGGTAATCATGCCTCTGGCCTTTAGCCGCGCGGCCAACGACCCGCATGTCCCGCCCGGACAGGCGATCGCAAGCGTCGCGACTTTGGGATACGGAGGTTTATTGATTGGGCCGCCTCTGATCGGATTTCTGGCCGAGTTGATGACGCTGAGATTTGCCTTTGCAGTTCTTTTACCGCTGGCCTTTCTGATCATCGTATTGGCCGGCGCGCTGAAGCGCGCCGACTAAGTTCGCTTAACGTCCGCGAATACGTGGATCCAGCGCATCGCGCAGGCCGTCACCCAGATAATTTACACTGAGGACGGTTAGTGAGATCGCCAGTCCGGGCCAGAACACGCGCTCGGGGTATTGCTGCAGATAGTCGACGCCATCGAAGAGCAGCCGACCCCATGTCGGGAAGTCCGGCGGAAATCCGAGGCCGAGGAAGGAAAGCGCGCTTTCGGTGATGATCGCAGTTGCAATCCCCAGCGTGGCCGACACCATGATCGGAGACAGAACATTCGGCAGGATGTGCCGCGTGATGATCTGGCCATTGCTGGTGCCGATGGACCGGGCGGCCAGAACGAATTCACGCTCTTTGATCGCCAGCACATCGCCGCGCACGATCCGCGCTGTGGGCATCCATGAGGTGATGCCGATGGCGCAGACGATCAGGATGAAGATTCCACGCTCTAACCCGAAGGCGGCAGATAGCGGCTCGCGGAAGAGCAGCATCATGACCAGCAGCAGCGGTAACAACGGCAAGGCCAAGAACAGATCCGTCAGGCGCATCAGTGGGCCATCCAGCCGTTTGAAAAACCCGGCCAGAACACCGATGAACGAGCCCAGAAACAGCGCCAACAGCATCGCGGTGATGCCGACTGACACCGATGTCTGACCGCCTGACATCATGCGAGCTAGGATATCGCGGCCCAACTGGTCGGTGCCAAAGGGATGCGCCCAACTGGGGCCCTGATTGCGCGAACGGATGTCGATCTGAGTGGGGTCGATGCTCCATAAGTATGGTCCCAGATAGACGCCTGCGACGATGAAGATGAACAGAATCGCTCCGATCATCGCGCCTTTGTGGGTCTTGAACTGATCCCAGACATCGCGCCATTGGCTCCGCGGTGGGGTGGCCAGTTCTTCCATCACATCGGTGGTTGGCAGCGCTGTCGAGGCGGGCGCAAGCCCTTCGTCCGGGACCAGTGTATCGGTACGATCATGATCAGTCATAACGAATCCTCGGGTCCAGAATGCCATAGAGAACGTCGGCGATCAGATTGAACAGGACGATCAGCACGGCAAAGATGAAGGTCAGGGTTTGGACCATCGGCAGGTCGTTGGCCTGAATAGCCCCGATCAGCAACTGGCCGATGCCGTTCACTTTGAACACCTGCTCGGTAATGATCGCTCCGCCGAAGATGGCCGGAATACCCAGCGCGATAACGGTGACCACAGGGATCATCGAGTTGCGCAGGACGTGGACCATGACGACCGTGTATTCGCTGAGGCCCTTGGCGCGGGCAGTGCGGACATAATCCTGATTAAGGTTGTCCAGCATCGAGGCGCGCATGAATCGGCTGAGCTGCGCGGTGATCTGCAGAGCCAGGACCATGACCGGCATGATCATCTGTTTCAGTTGTACAACAAAGCTGTCCCAGCTGTTGACCACATGGGTAGTGTCATAGATCGACGGGAACCACCCAAGCTGGACTGAGAAGATCACGATCACCAATACGCCCGAGAAGAACGGCGGTACCGAGAAGCCGACCATCGACACGAATGTGCCCATCTGGTCGAACCAGGAATACTGCCGGTAAGCCGAATAGATACCGATGGGCAGAGCGATCAGGATGGCGACCACATACGCGGTGCCAACAACCCACAGGGTCTGCGGGATGCGCTGAACGACGATGTCCATGACGGGTGAGCGGGTCTGCCACGAAATCACGCGTAGGTCACCTTCGGAGAAGGTTGTACCAAAGATCGAGTCGACCAGTACCTGCGGTTCGATCCAGAAGAACTGCACGATCCATTTCCAGAACCGGATATGCATCGGCTGACCGAGGCCCAGTGCCTCGCGCATCTTTTCTTTGACTTCGGGGGGGACGGTAAGTGGAACCTGCGCCATCGGATCGCCGGGTGCGAGTTCGAGGAGCAGGAAGATGACGAGGCTGATGAACAGTAGCGTGGGAACGGCCAGCACCAGTCGTCTGATGGTAAAGTTGAGCATTAAGAGGCGCCTTTATATGCGTCTTCTTGTTGGAGTGGTCTGCAAATGACCGCGCCCCGATATGGGTCGGGGCGCGGTTTTGCAAGATTAACGCTTAGGAACCGGTCTTGCGGTACCAGTCCGCAATGTTCCACAGCTCGCTGTCCCAAACGTTCAGGACAACGCCACCCAGCGTATTGGCGTGTGCCGACAGACGACCACGGTGCACCAGCGGGATCATTCCGCCATTTTCAACCATGATGTCGTTCAGCTGACGCGCGATCTGCGCGCGCTCATCCGCACCTGCGGTTTCGGCCAGTTTGCCATGCAGCTTGTCGAACTCTTCGTTGCAGAAACGGCTGATGTTCTCGCCCTGCCACTGGCTTTCAGGCTTGGGTGCCTTGTCGCACAGGCCGTTGCCCAGATAGGACTGCGGGTCAGTGCCGTTGAAGGTGTTGGCATACATTTCAACGTCGGCATAGAACTTCTGGAAGGTGTCAGGCGAACCCGGATCACCACCAAAGAAGACCGAAGCATTGATGTTGCGCAGCTCAGTTTCGATACCGATTTGGCTCCACCATTCTTTGATCAGCGCCTGGAAGTCCTGGCGAACTGCGTTGGTAGAAGTCTGGTAGACAATCTTCAGCGGTACACCGTCTTTTTCACGGATGCCATCGCCATCGGAATCAACGATACCCGCGTCATCCAGAAGCTTCTTGGCACCTTCGATATCTTGAGTATCGCAGCTGAATGTGTCGGAATTCACCGCGGCAGGCGCAGGTACCCAGTTGCAGGTAACCTTACCGGCCTGACCGTAGCCGATTTCAACCAGCAGCGGCCGGTCGATGGCCAGCGACATGGCCTTGTAAACAGCAGGGTCCTGCAGGAACGGGTGCGGATGCGTTGCAGTCGAACGCTCGCCCTCCGGCAGATCTGGCGACGGGTTGGTCTGGTTCAGCATGATGCGTTCCACCAGCGGGCCGAAGCCTGCGACCGGAGTACCTTTGCCGCCTTCCTGCATCTGCGCGATCACTTCAGGCGCAAGCTGCAAGTTCCAGGCATAGTCAAATTCGCCGGTTTCCATGACCGCACGACCAGCAGCAGTTGCATCGCCACCGCCTTTGAATGTCACCGTTGCGAACGCAGGCTTTGCCGGGTCACGGTAGTTATCATTGGCCTTGAAAGTGATCACGTCATTTGGCTTGAACTCGGTGACAACAAACGGGCCTGTGCCGATCGGGTTAAAGTTCTGCTCGGTGCATTCGGGCGCTTTGGCTCCCATGCAATCCGCGAACTGTGCCGCCTGGATGATCGGGCTCTCACCACCCACGAACGGGCCGTAAGGGAACGGGGTCGGCGCATCGAATGTGACTTTGACGGTCAGATCATCGACAGCTTCGACATTGGTGACACCTTCAAATTTGGTCACCTGCGCACAACCGCCTTCTGGGTCCATGCAATAGTTTGCAGTGAACACTACATCAGCGGAGGTGAAAGGTGTGCCGTCTGACCAGGTGATTCCCGGCGCGATTTTCCAAGTGATCGAGGTCAGGTCTTCGCTGACGCCACCATTTGCAACTGTCGGAATTTCGGATGCCAGGAACGGAACCATTTCGCCATCTTGATTGTACCGGGCGAGCGGCTCAATCACTAGCGACGCGGATTCCACATCCTTGGTGCCACCCGAAAGGAACGGGTTCAGGATCGATGGGGCTTGCCAGTAAATGATGCTGACATTGCCGTCCGATCCACGCTCGGCCATGGCCATCGGGGCCATTGCCGTGCTTGCAATCGCACCAAGCAAAAGGGTTTTGATTTTCATCATACACTCCATGTTGGACACATACGTGTCTCGATTATCTCCGCGATGCCCGCGGGTTAGGCGTGGCCGTCAAAAGGGATAAGGATTTGGAATCAAACGGAAACGATTGTATCGCCTTCGTGTATTCAGACCTCTCCCCAGAACGGTTACGCGGCGTATCGAAACAGAGTTTTGGAAAATTGCAAGCCTTGCCTTGCGAAATTTGACCTATCGGTTTGACTTTTCACATCTGCCCGCCTTAGCGTTTGGCACCCAATCCGAAAAGCCGCCAAGGGGAGAGCGCGCGTGCTGGATCAGCCAATTGCCCAGATCAAAAAACTGCGGGTCGAATTTCAAACTAAAGATGGCCCAGTGGTGGGCGTCGAGGACGTCTCGTTCGAGGTTAATCCAGGCGAAACCGTCTGTATCGTGGGCGAATCGGGGTCGGGCAAATCAGTCTCATCTCTATCGCTGATGCGCTTGGTCGAGTTCGGCGGCGGTGAAATTGCTGGCGGACAACTGCTTTTCGATCGCCGCGGCGGCGAGGAAATGGATCTGTCCCACGCCGATCAAGATCTGATGAAGCAGATTCGCGGAAATGAGATCGGAATGATCTTTCAGGAGCCGATGACGGCCTTGAACCCGGTTTTCACCGTCGGACGGCAGCTCACCGAAGGATTGCGAATCCACAAGGACATGAACAAAGCGCAGGCCGAAGAGCGAGCGCTGGAACTATTGCGTCAGGTGCGCATCCCTGAGCCCGAGCGACGTTTGAAGCAATATCCGCATGAACTGTCCGGTGGCATGCGCCAGCGTGTGGTGATCGCCATGGCCATGGCGTGTGAGCCACGCCTGTTGATTGCGGATGAACCCACTACTGCATTGGATGTGACCATCCAGGCCGAGATTCTGGCGCTGATGGACCGCCTCAAACGCGAGACCGGAACGGCGGTGATGTTTATCACCCATGACATGGCTGTCGTCGCGCAGATGGCGGACCGGGTGGTGGTCATGTTCCGCGGCAACAAGGTCGAGGAAGGCACCGTCAAAGAAATCTTCGAAAACCCGCAGCACGATTACACCAAGGCGTTGCTGGCGGCGGTTCCGAAATTGGGCGAGATGCAGGGTAAAGCCGCGCCCGAGCCAATGAAACTGCTGGGTGAGGAAGGCCAGAAGATCGCTCCGATCCCGGGTACGAACGAAGTGTTGCTGACGGTCAAGAACCTGACCACGCGATTTGCGGTGAAAGGCGGATTGCTGCGTCGGACCATCTCGAACGTGCATGCAGTCGAAGATGTCTCGTTCACGCTGAACCGGGGGCAAACACTCAGCCTCGTTGGCGAATCTGGGTGTGGCAAGTCGTCGGCGGGGCGCTCGATCCTGCGGTTGGTGGAGCCGATGGCGGGTGAGGTTGATCTGGACGGTGTCGACATCATGAAGCTGGACCAGGCCGGCCTGCGCAAAGCGCGGCTGGACATGCAGATGATCTTTCAGGATCCGTTCGCCTCGCTAAACCCTCAGATGCAGTTGGTTGATCAAGTCGCTGAACCGATGCGGAACTATGGGGTTGCCTCGGGGTCAGAACTGCAGGACCGGGTAGCGCAACTGTTCGACAAGGTGCAACTGCCGCGCAGCTTCATGCGCCGCTTCCCGCATGAGATGTCGGGTGGTCAGCGGCAACGGATTGCGATTGCGCGAGCACTGGCGCTGAATCCCAAGCTAATCATCGCGGATGAGGCCGTTTCGGCGCTGGACGTCTCGGTTCAGGCGCAGGTGCTGAACCTGATGATGGAGCTGCAATCGGAACTTGGCCTAAGCTATCTGTTCATCAGCCATGACATGGCGGTGGTCGAGAGGGTCAGTCACCATGTCGGTGTGATGTATCTGGGCCGCATTGTCGAACTGGGTCCGCGTGCTCGGGTGTTTGAGAACCCACAGCACCCTTATACGCAGGCGCTGATGAAGGCGGTTCCGATAGCCGATCCGAACAAGCGCAAGTCGGAAAAAGACTTGAACTTCAAACCGATCCCGTCGCCAATTCATCCGATTGGATACGCGCCCGAACCCTCGCAATACAACGAGGTTGAACCGGGCCATTTTGTTTTGACCACTGACAGCGGATATTGACCCTCATGGCTGAGCGCCTGTCTCCGCTAGAGATCATGACTAAGCTGATCTCATTCCCGACTGTCAGTCGCGATACGAATTTACCGTTGGTGGATTGGGTCGAGGCGTATCTGCAAAGCCACGGGATCGAACCGCATCGTTGGCCTGATCCGGATCAGCCGCATAAGGCGGCTCTGTTCGCGCATGTCGGCCCGTGGGAAGAGGGCGCGATTGTCCTATCAGGTCACACTGATGTTGTTCCCATCGATGGCCAGCCTTGGAACACCGATCCATTTGTCGTGACCGAGAAAGATGGCAAGTATTTCGGGCGTGGCACCTGCGACATGAAGGGCTTTGACGCGCTGGCGATCTGGGCCTTGGTCGAGGCGCATCACGCTGACACCAAACGCCCCCTGCAACTGGCGTTGAGCTTTGATGAAGAGGTTGGCTGCACCGGCGCGCCGCCGATGATCGCCCACATGCAGGAGGTTCTGCCCAAAGGATCAGCCGTGATTGTGGGCGAGCCGTCGATGATGCAGGCCGTCACCGGCCATAAGGGCGGGTTTGGCTTTGACACGCATGTGGTGGGGTTCGAAGTTCACAGCTCAATCATGCACACAGGCGTCAATGCGATCATGGAGGCCGCGCCGCTGATCAATTGGGCCAATGATCGGAACGCCGAGAATATGGCGGCGCAACCTTCAGGCATTGCGTCAGTGTTCGATCCGCCTTGGACTACCTGCCATGTTGGTATGATCGAAGGCGGAACCGCGCATAATATCACTGCCAAAGACTGTCGCTTCATGATGGATTTCCGCACCGTTCCGGACGATGAAAAATCGGTCTGGCAGAAGGCCTATTTCGATAAGGTTCGTGAAGTCGAGGCGCGGATGCAAGCGGTTCATCCCGACGCCCGGATCGAGCTGTCCGAGCATTTTTCGATCCCAGGTCTTGTGCCTGAAGAAGATGGCGAGGCTGAGACGCTGGTGCGCGCGCTCACCGGTGACAATGCGACACATGTGGTAAGCTATGGCACCGAGGCGGGGCAGTTTCAGGAAGCTGGTTATTCCGCTGTTATCTGCGGCCCAGGTGATATCGCGCAGGCCCATCAGCCGAATGAGTTCATTACGATTTCTCAATTCAACGCAGGTCAAAAATTTATGGAGCGTCTGGTAAAGAGGCTCTGCGAATAACATCTCAAAGGAGAGGTTAAAGATGCCCGTCAAGAACCGGCTCGCCGAAATGCATGGCGAGATCACCAAATGGCGCCGTCACCTGCATATGCATCCCGAGCTGATGTACGATGTGGAAGAAACGGCAGGGTTTGTGGTCGACCGACTGAAGGAGTTCGGTGTGGATGAGATCACGCCCGGCATCGGCAAGACTGGCGTGGTTGCTGTCATCAAGGGACGTCGGGATACGCTAGGCCGTGTTATCGGGCTGCGTGCCGACATGGATGCGCTGCCCATTCAAGAGGCGACGGGGCTGGACTATGCTTCGACGGTTTCTGGTAAGATGCATGCCTGTGGTCATGACGGTCATACCTCGATGCTGTTGGGCGCCGCGCAGTATCTGGCCGAGACGAGGAATTTTGACGGTACTGTTGTTTTGATTTTCCAGCCTGCCGAAGAAGGCGGGGCAGGTGGTCTGGCCATGTGTCAGGACGGGCTGATGGAGCGCTGGGGTATTCAGGAAGTCTATGGCATGCACAACATGCCGGGAATGCCGGTTGGTGAGTTTGCCATTCGACCAGGCGCATTGCTGGCTTCTTCGGATGAATTCGAAATTGTTGTAACGGGTAAAGGCGGTCATGCTGCCGCCCCGCATGAGGCGGTAGATACAACGCTGATTGCGTCGCACATTGTTGTAGCTTTGCAATCAGTGGTGTCGCGTACCGTGGACCCTATCAAAAGGGTGGTGCTGACCGTCGGGACTTTTGAAACCGATAGTGTGGCCTCGAATGTGATTGCCCATACGGTGCGGTTGCGGGGAACTGTTCGCACACTTGACCCAGAATATCGAAAGGTCGCTGAAGAACGCGTGCGCCGGATCGCCGAAGACACTGCCTCGGCCTTTGGAGCTTCGGCTAAGATGACGTGGACACCGGGCTATCCGGTGACGGTGAATTCGGACGATGAAACCATCTATGCTGCTGAGGCCGCGCAGGCCGTGGCAGGCAAGGTCAATGACAGCACCGATCCAATCATGCCGTCAGAAGATTTTGCTTACATGCTTGAAGAACGGCCCGGAGCCTACATCTTTATCGGAAACGGGGACACGGCCATGTGCCATCACCCGGAATACAACTTCGACGACGACGCCATTCCCGCCGGTTGCAGCTGGTTTGCTGAGCTGGTGGAACGACGATTACCCGTCGCCTGATTTGGGAGGATCAGATGCCAATCAAGAACCGACTTGCCGAAATGCACGAAGAAATCACCGGTTGGCGGCGGGATATTCATCAACACCCTGAGATCCTCTATGACACCCACCGCACCAGCGCCTTGGTGGCTGAAAAGCTGAAAGAGTTCGGTTGCGATGAGGTTGTGACGGGCATTGGCCGCACCGGTGTTGTTGGCGTCATCAAGGGCAAGACCGACACGCAGGGTCGTGTGATCGGCCTGCGTGCCGATATGGACGCGCTGCCGATGCAGGAGCAGACGGGCCTTGATTATGCCTCGAAAACCGATGGCGCCATGCATGCCTGTGGCCATGATGGCCATACGGCGATGGTGTTGGGCGCGGCGAAATACTTGTCTGAGACGCGGAACTTCGACGGCACGGCCATTGTGATTTTCCAACCAGCGGAAGAAGGCGGCAATGGGGCCGAGGCGATGTGCAAAGACGGTCTGATGGATCGGTTCGGCATTCAGGAAGTCTATGCCATGCACAATGTGCCAGGTGTGCCGACGGGGCAGTTCGCGATCCGGTCTGGCCCGCTGCTGGCGGCTGCGGATGAGTTCGACATTCATCTGGAAGGTCGAGGCGGCCACGCGGCGAAACCGCATGAAACAATTGATACTACAGTGATGTTGTCGCAACTGATCGTGGCACTTCAGACCATCGTGTCGCGTAACGCGGACCCTATTTTACAGGCGGTTCTGTCTGTGACTTCGGTCGAGACCTCATCCAAAGCGTTCAATGTGATCCCCCAATCGGCGCAGGTGCGCGGTACTGTACGAACGCATTCGAACGAAATGCGCGACCTGATCGAGACGCGGCTAAGCGAGGTGGCTGAGGGTATTGCTGAAACCTTCGGTGGCACTGTCAAAGTCTCATACACGCGTGGAGTTCCGGTGACGATCAACGCCGAAGAACAGACGGAATTTGCCGCTGAGGCCGCCATTTCCGTAGGTGGCAGCTGTGATGAAGCGCCCATGGTGATGGGCGGCGAAGATTTCTCGTTCATGCTGGAAGAACGCCCCGGAGCGTTCATCGTGCTGGGCAATGGCGACAGCGCCGGGCTGCACCACCCTGAATACAATTTTAACGATGAGATCATCCCGATAGGATGCTCATGGTTTGCCGAAATGGTCGAGCGCCGGATGCCGGCGGCTTGAATTAAGAGAGAGAAGACATGCCAGTTAAGAACCGCTTTGCCGAATTGCAGGCCGAAATCACCGAATGGCGACGGGATATTCATGAAAACCCCGAGATTCTGTTTGAAACCCACCGCACCAGTGCTTTGGTCGCGGACAAACTGAAAGAGTTCGGCTGCGACGAGGTCGTTACCGGGATCGGTCGCACCGGGGTTGTCGGTGTGATCAAGGGCAAATCAGACTCGAGTGGCAAAGTCATCGGTCTGCGTGCTGATATGGATGCGCTGCCGATTCACGAGGCGACGGGGTTGGATTACGCCTCGAAAACCGATGGGGCGATGCATGCTTGTGGCCATGATGGACATACGGCGATGCTGCTCGGGGCGGCGAAATACCTTTCGGAAACGCGTAATTTTGACGGTACTGTAGTGGTGATCTTCCAGCCCGCTGAAGAAGGTGGCGGCGGTGGTCGCGAAATGTGCGAAGACGGCATGATGGCGCGCTGGAACATTCAGGAAGTCTACGGCATGCACAACTGGCCGGGCCGTCCGGTCGGCAGCTTCTCGATCCGTCCGGGTTCGTTCTTTGCCGCGACCGATCAGTTCGACATCACCTTTGAAGGACGCGGTGGCCACGCCGCGAAACCGCAGGAGACCGTGGATACGACCGTGATGGCCGCGCAGGCGGTTCTTGCGTTGCAGACGATTGCCTCGCGCAATGCCGACCCGATCGATCAGGTCGTGGTGTCTGTGACATCATTCGAGACATCCTCGAAGGCGTTCAATGTCATTCCTCAAACTGTGCAGATCAAAGGCACCGTACGTACCATGAGCAAAGAGATGCGCGATCTTGCCGAGAAACGGATCAACGAGATTTGCGCAGGAGTTGCAGCGACCTTTGGTGGCACGGCGGATGTGACCTATATTCGTGGCTATCCGGTGATGGTGAACAGTGACGAGCAGACCGATTTCGCGGCCGAGGTGGCGAAATCGGTCTCGGGCAGCTGTGACGAGGCGCCCCTTGTCATGGGGGGTGAGGATTTTGCCTTTATGCTCGAAGAGCGTCCGGGGGCTTATATTCTGGTGGGCAATGGAGATACGGCCATGGTTCATCATCCCGAGTATAATTTCAACGACGAGGCCATTCCTGCCGGGTGTAGTTGGTGGGCCGAGATTGTTGAGCAGCGGATGCCTGCTGCTTGATGGGAAGGGTGGGGGCTCTGCCCCCACACCCCCGAGGTATTTTTAGCCTGATGAAGAGGGATCGGTGTGTTTTGTCAGCCGAGAGACAGGCGGGAGCAGAGCGTTTCGATCACCGCATCCAAAGCCGAACTCTGTGTTTTCACGCAGGCATCGGCTGCCATTCGAGCGGTGCGCAGTTCGGCTTTGTCCGACAGCCAGAGGGTGACAGCATCTGACAATGCGTTGGCCGAGTTGATCCGGACGGCGCCGCCCGTTTTGATGAGCGGCTCAAATGTCTCGGCAAAATTGAAATAACCAGGGCCGGTGATCACCGCAGCCCCCGCCTGAACCGGTTCAAACGGATTATGGCCGCCGATCTCTTTCAGCGATCCCCCTAGGAAAACGATGGGGCAGAGGGCGTACCAGGTTCCGGTTTCACCCAATGTATCCGCGACATAGACCTGTATGTCTGATGCTATCTGTTGGTCAGCGCTGCGTCGTGCTTGCGAAAGACCAGCATCACTCACCAATTTAGCAACGTCGTCTCCACGCTCCGGATGGCGAGGGATCAGCAGCAATAGCAGGTCGGGCCAGCGCTGTAGCAACGCTTTGTGGGCTGCCAGAACCGTTTCTTCTTCCCCTGCATGGGTAGAACTGGCAATCCATATCGGGCGACCATCTATCTGCGCTTGGGTTTCGGTCAGGACATCCTGATTTACGGGCAGCGGGTCAGACATGGCCTTGAGGTTGGTGCCGGGCTGTACGCGATCCGCGTCGGCACCAATTGCGATCAGATTAGCGGCGGTTTTGTCGTTCTGGGTCAGAAATACCTTGAAATGATCCAGAATGAAGCGCGCCGTGTTCGGGCGCTTGTTCCAACTATCCACTGATTTGTCAGATAGCCGGGCATTCAAGAGCGCCAGTGGCGTGCCGCGATTTGCGGCCTCTACGATCAGCCGGGGCCAGATTTCACTTTCTACAAAGATGCCTGCATCGGGTTTCCAGTGGTCCAGAAACTCGCGCACCGGAGCGGCGCTGTCCAATGGCGGATATTGGTGGCGCGTCCGGGCAGGCAAGCGCTTAGCAATCAACGTCGCCGAGGTCGGGGTGCCTGAGGTGATGAGAAACTCAGCATTCGGCAGGCGCTGCCCCAGACGGTTGATCAGGCTTAGAACCGATAGGCTTTCACCCACACTGGCCGCGTGAAACCAGATCAGCTGCCCATCTGGGCGCGGCAAACTGGCATGGCCAAGCCGTTCTTGCTGGCGGCTTTCGGGAACACCCGCAGCGTGCAGTTTGTTGCGTACTTTTCGCCAAATCAGGGGTTCGGCAATAGATATGAGACCGCAGTACAGTTTGTACAGCAGCGTTGGCTGCGCGGGTGTGCCGGGCATCTCAGCCGCCCGTATGACTCATGTGGCGGCTCATCTGACCGTCGACGGCTTGCCGGGAATAGTCGAAATCATGGCCCTTGGGCTTGAGGTTGATGGCTGCACGGATCGCGTCTTCCAACGGTTTCTCGGTATCGGGATGATCGCGCAGGGGTGCGCGCAGATCAGCCATATCTTCCTGGCCAAGGCACATGTAGATCTCACCAGTGCAGGTCAGGCGCACGCGGTTGCAGCTTTCGCAGAAGTTATGGCTGAGTGGCGTTATGAAACCGATCTTTTGTCCGGTCTCCTCAAGCCTGACATACCGCGCCGGACCACCTGTCCGTTCGGCCAGATCAGTGACCGTATAGTGGTTCTGGTATTCCTTGCGGACGTCCTTGAGCGACCAATACTGATCCAGCCGGTCTTCGTTGCCTATGTCGCCCATGGGCATCACCTCGATCCAGGTCAGATCCATATCACGTTCGGCACACCATTCGGTGATCTTGGGTAGCTCGGGCTCGTTGAACCCTTTCAGAGCGACAGCGTTGATCTTGATCCGCAGGCCAGCCTTCTGCGCTGCGTCAATGCCGTTCAGCACCTGTTTCAGGCGGCCCCATCGGGTGACCTTGGCAAATTTGTCTTCATCCAGCGTATCGAGCGATACATTCACGCGCCGCACGCCCGCTGCGTAAAGATCATCCGCAAATCGGTGCAATTGTGATCCGTTGGTTGTCAGCGTCAGCTCCTTCAGGGCGCCGCTGTCCAGGTGTCGGGTCATGCTGTTGAAGAATGACATGATGTTTCGCCTAACCAGTGGTTCGCCCCCGGTGATGCGCAATTTCTCGACGCCCAAATTGACGAAAGTCGTGCACATACGATCCAACTCTTCCAGAGTCAGAAGGTCTTTCTTGGGAAGAAACTTCATATCTTCGGACATGCAGTAGACGCAGCGGAAATCGCAGCGATCCGTAACGGAGACGCGAAGATAGGTGATGGCGCGGGCAAACGGGTCTATAAGCGGAGCTGTCATGGCTCATAGGTAAAGCGGAGGCATGTTCGCGGCAAGTGCCATCTGCGTTTTGGACTGGTACAGTTAGGCGCAGCGCTCTAGGTTTTGTGTTATGAAATATGCTTTGGTTTTAGCTTTTAGCCTCGTTGCCGGTTGCGATGCCGTTCGGTCCACGACGGATCGGGTGTTCGGAAGTTCATCCAACGAGACGGCGGCTGAACCCGTTACAGCAGAGGCGACGGAGGTAACTCCTGAGCCTGTGGCTGCCGCAGGGTGGTCTGGCGCCAAAACGACCGTTGCCGGGCTGGGCGATCCCAACACACCGGGGCGTTGGTTGCAGACGCCTCTGGTACAAACTGAAATCAACGGCCGCGTGGTTGTGCCGCGCACGGGTGCGCAGGCCTATGTCACGCTTGTTCCCGCACCAGGCCCCGAAGGCGGTGGCGGACGGCTGTCGCTTGAAGCCATGCGCGCGCTGTTGGTGCCATATGACGAGTTGGTGGAACTGGAAGTCTATTCCGACTGAGCGCGCAGGTATTTCCCAGCCTCTTTGCGGGCAAAGGGTTTCATGTTTGCGCCGTGCGTTTCCAGAAACGCGACTACGCGCTCTGGATCATGCTTTGACAATTCGCGCAGCCACCATGCGATGGCCTTCTGGATAAACCATTCCCGATCGGAGACATACGTGGCAGCCCAGCCGAGTATACGGTCACGGCATGCCAGGTCTTTCGGTTTGGGATGGTTCTGTTTGGTCCAGGGCAAGGTGGCGACCAGCGCGGCGCGTTTGGTCCACATGTGGCCCGACGTAGTCCAGCGTTCGACCTGATCCAGCCGGGTTGGATCCGCCGAAAGACGCTTTTGCATCGCCATACAGGCATGATCGGCCACTGCCCAGGCGTCAAAATCCGGTAGCCAGCTTTGCAGCAGGTCCCACACCGCGTCATCCGGTCGGATACGGGCTTGGGTCAGCAGCTTTGCTGCCGCGACCCGCGCCTCGTGAATGTTGGTCTGCCACAACCCATCGGCGACGGAGATGCGGTCAGCGACCTCAAGTTCGCGTCGCCACGCCTTGGTCAGATCGTTCAGAACCGGGTTCGGAACACCCAGATAGGGGCGGTCTACCTTGTGATAGGCCGCCACCTGTTCTGCGCGTTCGGGATCGGCATGGGCTTTGATCTGATCAAGATAGGCTTGCATACCTGATCACTCAACCGTGACGGATTTTGCCAGATTACGGGGCTGATCAACATCTGTGCCTTTGGCCACCGCCGTGTGGTAGGCTAGCAATTGCGCGGGCACCGAATAGAGAATCGGGGCAAGGCTGGTGTGCACATGTGGCATACGGATCGTGCTCCAAACTCCATCTTCTGCCTCAGCGATACCGTCATCATCCGAGACAAGGATAACCTTGCCCTTGCGCGCCATCACCTCCTGCATGTTCGAAACTGTCTTGTCGAAAACTGCGTCGCGCGGTGCCATGACAACAACCGGCATATGCTTGTCGATCAAGGCGATGGGGCCGTGCTTCAACTCACCCGAGGCATAGCCTTCGGCGTGAATATAGCTGATTTCCTTGAGTTTCAGCGCGCCTTCCATCGCCAGCGGGTACATGAGGCCACGGCCCAGGAACAGCACGTCGCGCGCCTCGGACAGGCGCTGGGCAGATTGGCGAATAGCGTCATTTTGATCCAGCGCAGCATTCAGAACAGTCGGCAAACCGCGAAGGGCGGCCGCGTGATCGGCGATCTCTTCATCGCTAAGCGTGCCTCGATCTGCAGCGGCCTTGAGGGCAAGCATCAGCAACACGCTAAGCTGACAGGTGAACGCCTTGGTCGAAGCAACACCGATCTCAACACCCGCATGGATCGGCAACGCCACATCGCTTTCGCGCGCAATCGAGCTTTCCGCGACATTCACGACCGAGACAATCTTGTCCGCCTTGCCCTCGCAATAGCGCAGGGCAGCAAGCGTGTCGGCGGTTTCGCCCGACTGGCTTACAAACAACGCCAACATCCGGTCCGAGATTGGAGGCTCGCGATAGCGGAACTCGCTGGCGATATCGACTTCAACCGGCATCTTGGCCAGCTGTTCGAACCAGTATTTTGCCGTCAGGCAAGCATAGAATGCCGTGCCGCAAGCCACCATGGTCAGACGGTCCAGCTTGGTGAAATCCAGACCGTCGCCGGGCAATACAACCTGATCGCCTCCGGTCGGAAGATACGAGCGGATGGCTTCGGCCACCACAACAGGCTGCTCGGCAATTTCCTTGGCCATATAATGCTTGTGGCCGCCTTTGTCGGCACGGGTCTGATCGATTTGAATCTGCCGAATTTCGCGGTTGGCAAGCTCTCCCGATTCGGTTCGAATCTCAAGCGAAGTGCGGGTCAGAACCGCCCGATCGCCTTCCTCAAGATAGGTGATGCGATCCGTCAGGGGGGCCAGCGCGATCGCATCAGACCCAACAAACATCTCACCATCGCCGTGACCAATTGCAAGGGGCGAGCCCTTGCGCGCCGCAACAATCAGGTCTTCTTGACCGTCGAACAGAAAGGCGAGCGCAAATGCACCTTTGAGTCGATCAATGGTTTTAAACGCGGCGTCGACCGGAGACAGCCCTTCGGACATGTAGCGTTCCGTCATCAGGGCGACGGTTTCAGTGTCGGTATCCGTCACGAAACCGACCCCATTATCGGCCAGTTCGGCCCGCAGTTCACGATAGTTTTCAACGATGCCGTTGTGCACTACGGCGACAGGCCCGGCCTTGTGCGGATGTGCATTGTTAACCGATGGGGCACCATGGGTGGCCCAGCGTGTGTGACCGATACCGGATTTACCTGGAAGGGGGTTGTGAACCAGAAGGTCGCTTAGGTTCACCAACTTGCCGACAGCCCTCCGACGGCCCAAAGCTCCATCGTTCACAGTCGCGATACCGGCGCTGTCATAACCGCGATACTCAAGCCGCTTCAGTGCTTCGACCAGGATAGGGGCAGCTTCGTGACTGCCCAGAACACCAACAATTCCACACATAACTCAGGCTCCTTTGTCGCGGCGAGCCTTCTTCGCCTTCAACATTTCAAACAATTTACGCGCATAGCCGGGTTTGTTTTCCTGCTTAGAGCGCGCCACGGCTAGTGCGTCTGGCTCAATATCCTTGGTCACTACGGTCCCCGTGGCGGTCATTGCGCCATCACCCAGAGTGACCGGGGCCACCAGCATCGTGTTCGATCCGATGAACACGTTTTCCCCGATGGTCGTTTTATGCTTCATCACGCCGTCATAGTTGCAGGTGATGGTTCCCGCACCAATATTTGTCGCCGCCCCGACTGAGGCGTCGCCGATATAGCTGAGGTGATTCACCTTAGCGCCTTCGGCGATTTCGGCGTTCTTGATCTCGACAAAGTTGCCAATTTTGGCGTTTTCAGCCAGCTCTGTACCCGGACGCAGCCGGGCATATGGTCCGACCACCGAACCTCGGCTGACATGGCAGCCTTCGAGATGTGAAAACGCCCGGATCGTTGCGCCGCTTTCCACGGTCACTCCGGGGCCAAAAACCACATTGGGTTCAATGACAGTGTCGCGGCCAATGACGGTATCTGCGGCCAGATAAACCGTTTCAGGGGCCATCAGAGTGACCCCCAGATCCAGCAATGCAGACCGTGCTTGCACCTGAAACACCGCATCCGCCGCCGCCAGATCAGCGCGCGAATTGATGCCCAGCGTCTGAGCTTCGTCGCAGGCAACTGCAGTTACGGTCAGCCCTTGGCTGCGGGCGATCTCGACTACGTCAGTCAGATAGTATTCACCCGAGGCGTTGTCATTGCCAACGGCATCGATCAGCGAGAACAAGGTTTCGGAATCGCATGCCAAAAGTCCTGAGTTACAGAAGGTTATAGTGCGCTCTTCATCTGTGGCATCCTTGAATTCGACGATCCGCTCCAAGGCGTCCCCGTTCATCACAAGGCGGCCATAACGGGCGGGGTCTGCAGCTTCGAATCCAAGAATGACCAGATCGTTTTTTGCGCGCGCTTCGATCATCCGCTGCAGGGTGTCGGGCTGTAGAAACGGGGTGTCACCATAGAGGACGACCACATCCCCCTGAAAGCCCTCCAGCGCTGCACGCGCCTGCGCAACCGCGTGGGCGGTGCCAAGTTGTTCTTCCTGCACCGCAATGCTGGCGTTTTCATCTTCGGCTTCAGCCACACGCGCGACTGCTTCCGCACCGTGGCCGGTAACAATCACCGTGCGCTCGGGCGACAGGACAGCACCGGCGCGCATGGCGTGAACCAGCATTGGGGCCTGAGCGATCGGATGCAGGACTTTGGGAATATCAGAGTTCATCCTTGTGCCTTTTCCGGCGGCAAGAATGACAAGGGCAGTGCTCATGAAATCGTTTTCTCTTTTGTTTTGTCGCCGCCCGTTTTATCCGCTGTGGGCAAAGGCGCAAGCGGTTCAGCCATCAAAGAAGATTGCCGTTTGCAACACGACATGGCGGAAACCCGCCGGTTCAGGAGGTAAGCATGCGAACGGTAATCTTTGATCTGGATGGAACTTTGGCGGATACATCTGGTGATTTGCTGGCCGCTGCAAACCATTGTTTTCGCGAGATGGGTCATGGGGATGTTCTGTCGCCCGAGCTTGATGCGGCGGTATCGGTACGCGGTGCACGCTTGATGTTGTCCCATGGATTGAAGCGGGTCGGCGCCTATGACGCGGACGTTGTTGAAGCCTATTATCCGGTCTTTTTGGACGTCTATGGGCAGGCGATCGATACGCATACCTATTTCTATCCCGGTGCGCTTGAAGCCGTCGAAGCACTGAAAGATGCAGGTTATGGCGTGGGGATTTGCACCAACAAGCCCGAAGGCCTGGCTGATTTGCTGCTGACCCGGATGGGTGTCCGTGATCACTTTGCTTCACTGATCGGTGCAGACACATTACCGGTGCGGAAACCCGACCCTGAACCGTTACGCGAAGCAGCGCGTCGCGCCGGAGGGCACCCTGACCACTGCGTATTGATCGGCGACTCAGATACCGACCGAAATACGGCGCGGGCTGCGGGAGTGCCGTCGGTACTGGTGACATTCGGCCCGTCGGGCGATGAGATGGCTGCGCTGGAGCCCGAGGCGTTGTTGCATCATTTTGATGATTTACCGAAACTGGTCTCCGATTTGATCGGAGCGGCGGCCTGATCCCTTGACCCGCTTAACACTCAGCATAAAAACGGATTCATGACTGAGACATTCACAGGTAATTTCACCCAGCAAGAACCCATTCCCGAAGAGGCGATCGAGGCCGCCATGGCCGTTTTGCGCCATGGTCGTTTGCACCGCTACAATGTTGCCCCTGGCGAATTGAGCGAGACGGCTTTGTTGGAGCAGGAATTCGCCGCCCAAATGGGTGCGAATTACTGTCTGGCAGTCTCGTCGGGTGGCTACGCTCTGGCCACTGCGTTGCGTGCGGTGGGGGTCAAGCCGGGCGATCCGGTTCTGACCAACGCGTTCACTCTGGCGCCGGTGCCGGGGGCGATTGCGTCCGTAAGCGCAAAGCCGGTCTTCGTTGGTGTGACCGAAGCCCTGACCATCGATCTGGATGATCTTGAGGCCAAGCTGGATCAGGCGAAGGTGTTGATGCTGAGCCACATGCGAGGGCATCTATGCGATATGGATCGCCTGATGCAGATGTGTGATGCGGCGGGTGTGATCGTGATCGAAGATTGCGCCCATACCATGGGTGCCGCCTGGCGCGGGCAGCTGTCTGGGCGGCAGGGGGCCATTGGATGTTACTCGTGCCAGACCTATAAACATGTCAATTCGGGCGAGGGCGGGTTGCTGATCACGGATGATCCGGAACTGGCCGCCAAGGCTACGATGTTGTCCGGGTCTTACATGCTTTATGAACGCCATCTGGCCGCGCCTGGGCCGGAGGTGTTCGAGCAGATCAAGTACACAACCCCCAATGTCTCGGGTCGGATGGATAATTTGCGTGCAGCGATCTTACGTCCGCAGTTGCGTGATCTTGATCGGCAGGTACAGCGTTGGAATGAACGCTATGTTGAGATTGAGCATGGCCTGCGTGAAACGCCGGGTTTGACGATGGTGGAGCGGCCTGATGCTGAGACCTATGTCGGTTCATCGATACAATTCCTGTTGCTGGACTGGACACCCGAGCGCATTGCCGAGGTAATCCAGCGTTGCGCCGCGCGCGGGGTCGAACTGAAGTGGTTCGGGGGGGCTGAACCGTCGGGCTTTACCTCACGCTATGACAGTTGGCGTTATGCCGACAGCGCCCCGATGCCGGTCAGTGATCGGATATTGGCAGGGATCATGGATATGCGCGTTCCACTGACTTTTTCGCTGGAAGATTGTGCCCAAATTGCACGCATTATCCGGGCTGAAGTCAGCGCTGTCTATCAGTCATAGTCCAGCGGAGCGCGCTTTCAGCGCACGCTCGATTTATCTGAAAACGCCGCCCCTTGCCGGGCGGCGTTTTGCGTTGGCCTGCGTGTCGTCATTGACCAGAGGAGGAAACGCTGCTATCTGATTATTGAACGTTTGTTCATTAATGCAATCGGAGGAGCCCTGCATGTTTATGGCCACAATGCAATTCGATCTGGGCGAGGACGTGAACGCCCTGCGTGAGATGGTGCACCGCTGGGCTCAGGAACGGGTCAAGCCGATGGCGGCCGAGATCGACGCGTCCAATGCCTTTCCGAATGAGCTGTGGAAAGAGATGGGTGAGCTTGGTTTGTTGGGCGTCACAGTCCCTGAAGAATATGGCGGGGCCGGTATGTCCTATCTGGCGCATACGGTGGCAGTTGAGGAAGTGGCGCGCGCCTCGGCCTCGGTATCTTTGTCATATGGGGCGCATTCGAACTTGTGCGTGAACCAGATCAAGCTGAACGGAACGGATGAGCAGAAGAAAAAATATCTGCCCCGTCTGATTTCGGGTGAGCATGTCGGGGCGTTGGCTATGTCCGAGCCCTCGGCTGGGTCGGATGTGGTTTCCATGAAGCTACGTGCAGAAAAGCGAAACGATCACTATCGGCTGAATGGCAACAAATACTGGATCACTAACGGGCCGGATGCAGACACTCTGGTCGTCTATGCCAAGACCGATCCGGACGCCGGGTCAAAGGGGATCACGGCTTTTCTGATCGAGAAAGAGATGACCGGGTTTTCGACTTCGCCTCATTTCGACAAGCTTGGCATGCGCGGCTCGAACACCGCTGAGTTGATCTTTGAAGATGTTGAAGTGCCGTTCGAGAATGTTCTGGGCGAAGAAGGGCGGGGTGTAGCCGTTCTGATGTCCGGTCTGGACTATGAGCGTGTGGTTCTTGCGGGAATTGGAACCGGGATCATGGCCGCCTGCTTGGACGAAGTGATGCCCTATCTGGCCGAGCGTAAGCAGTTCGGAAAACCGATCGGGAGCTTCCAGCTCATGCAAGGCAAGATCGCGGATATGTACACAGCCATGAATTCGGCGCGGGCCTATGTCTACGAAGTTGCCAAGGCATGCGACCGCGGGGATGTAACCCGTCAGGATGCTGCAGCGTGCTGCCTATATGCCTCGGAACAGGCGATGGTGCAGGCGCATCAAGCCGTTCAGGCGTTGGGTGGTGCCGGATTCCTGTCGGATTCGCCGGTCAGCCGGATTTTCCGAGATGCAAAGCTGATGGAGATCGGCGCGGGCACCAGCGAAATCCGCCGCATGCTGATTGGGCGCGAAATGATGAACGAGATGTTGTGACGGAAAACCCCGCAGTTCATTGAACCACGGGGCTTCTTACGATTGGATCAGAAACGATGAACGTAGGACAGGCCAATCAGGAACGGGTCGATTTCGGCGGTGCCGATGTCGTTGCCGTCAAGTTTGACGTCCGAGTCGATGTCGAACCAGCGCACGTTCAGACGCACCGCGCCTTTTTCCGTGACCATGTAATCCAGACCGGCCTGCAGAGAAACGCCGAAGGAGTTGTCCAGATCGAGATCGCCCAAAGGCGAGTCTTCCTCGAAGAAGATGGTGTAGTTCAGACCAGCGCCGACATAGGGCTTCCACGCGCTATTGGTCGGGAAGTGATAGTTCAGCGACAGAGTAGGCGGAAGATGCTTGACGCTGCCCGCGTCAACGCTGCCACTGAGAGTGACGTCATGCTTGTAGGGGGTCGAGGCCAAGAGCTCGATCCCGAGATTGTCCTGAACGAAGTATTCGACGGTGAAAATCGGACGGGTGTCCGAGTCGATTTCGGCGTCGAACCCGGCCAGAGTACCGTTGTCGGATTTGGGGTCCAGATAGCCGACACCAACACCGACAGTCCAATCGCCCTGGGATTGGGCGAAGGCTGGGGCAGCCAGAGCGACAAGTGCGGTAGAAAGGGTCAAAGCGGCGAGTTTCTTTGTCATATTCGTGCCTTTGCTTGCGTTGATGTCGATGTTTTGGATGCCGCGGCGCAGAAACGCTCTGATCTGCATCAAACTCCGGAAATTGCTGAAGCGGGGAGGCTAGCTGCAACCGCTAATGAAATAAGGGAAAATCAGCATGCATCCCGCTGAGCGCATACCGGGTTTGCGCGGCGACCAAAGCTGGGCGATCCCTGATCGGCTGAACATGGCGCAGCAATGCCTGTCGCAACAATCCGATCGGGTTGCTTTGCTGGATCTGACCCAGGGCGATCCGAGCGTGGTAACATTTGGCGAACTGGAGCTTATGGTTGATGGCATCGCTCGCGCGTTGATAGCTCGGGTCCAGCCAGGAGACCGGGTTGGCGTCTTGCTCAGCCAGTCGCCGTGGTGTGCCGCCGCGCATCTGGCGATCTGGAAGATCGGTGCGATTTCGGTGCCGTTGTTCAAGCTGTTCAAACACGATGCGCTGGCATCGCGCGTCAGAGATGCAGGTGCGCGGATCGTTTTGACGGATACAGAAGGGGCCGCGTTGCTGGGGGATCTGGCCCAGCCACTTTTGGTTGACGAGATCGGGCAGGAGGGGGAACCGGTGCCCTTTGCCGATACCGGCCCCGAAGATCCGGCGGTCCTGATCTACACGTCCGGCACCACTGGCAGTCCCAAGGGTGCGCTGCATGGTCATCGTGTGCTGCTGGGCCACCTGCCGGGCGTCTCGATCAGCCACAACCACCTGCGTGATGGGGATTGCCTGTGGACTCCAGCAGACTGGGCGTGGATCGGCGGTTTGTTCGACGTTCTGATGCCCGGGCTTGCGCTGGGTGTTCCGGTGGTTGCCACGCGTTTGGACAAATTCACCCCAAAGGCCTGCGCCGATGTGGTCGCGCGGGCGGGGGTGCGGAACGTCTTCTTTCCGCCGACGGCTTTACGGATGCTCAAAGCTGCGGATCAGTCGATACCGGGATTGCGGTCGGTGGCGTCTGGGGGCGAGCCTTTGGGCGCTGAGATGTTGGCTTGGGGCCAGCAGGCGTTTGGTCTGACGATCAACGAGTTTTATGGCCAGACCGAGTGTAACATGGTCGTATCCTCCTGCGCCGAGGACTTCCCCGTTCGCCCCGGCTGTATCGGTAAACCGGTGCCGGGTCATGAGGTGGCGGTAATTGACGATCATGGCCAACCGACGACGGAGGAAGGCGATGTTGCCATCCGGCGCGGTTCGGCCTCAATGCTGCTGGAATACTGGAATAATCCGCAAGCAACGGCTGAGAAATTCCGAGGTGATTGGCTGATCACCGGTGACCGTGGCGTGTGGGAAGGGGACTATCTGCGCTTTGTCGGTCGCGATGATGACGTGATTACCTCGGCAGGTTACCGGATTGGCCCGGCTGAGATCGAGGATTGCCTGCTGACCCACCCGGCAGTGGCAACGGTGGGCGTGGTCGGCAAGCCCGATGAGCTTCGGACCGAGATCGTGAAGGCCTATGTGGTGTTGAAGCCGGGGGCTGAGGCGTCGGGCGCTGAGTTGCAGGACTGGGTTAAGGACCGTTTGGCGCAGTATTCCTATCCGCGTGAGGTGTCGTTTCTGGAAGAGTTGCCGATGACGGTGACAGGAAAGGTGATCCGGAAGGAATTGAAGGCGCGGGCTGCAGGGGAGGCAATTACATGATGCGAATTGCACTTGCTGCGACGCTTGTACCATCGCTTGTTTCCGCTCAGGGCGCTTGGGTAGACCAGTCGTATATTCAACAATGTTTTTCTCAGACGCAGCATGGCGATAGCTTGTCATCATGTCTCGGTACAGCTGCCAATGCCTGCCAAACTATACCGGGAAATGAAACAACCCTTGGCATCACCGAGTGTATTCAAGCCGAAACCCAAATTTGGGATTCATTTCTAAACGAACAGTATAAACTGCGTCGAGCAGAACTGGCTGAACAAAGTCCCGAACTTTCGGACCAGTTGCGAGATGCTCAACGCGCATGGATCGGATTTCGGGATGCTGAATGTGCTCTGGCCTACGGCATATGGTCTGATGGAACGATACGCTCGATTGTTGCCGCAAATTGCCTGCTGACCGAAACCGCTGAACGCGCTGTGGAATTGCGCGACTTGGGGAAGATGGAATGAAACTAAAATCCAAAGCCATACCAACCTCTGAGGGGTTTAAGGCGAACCGAGCCGCACATCTGGATGCGCTGGCACATATTGCGGATGCCGCCGAAGCGGCCCGCATGGGTGGCGGTGAAAAATCGCGGGCGCGGCATGAATCGCGGGGCAAGATGCTGCCGCGTCGTCGGGTGGCGAACCTGCTCGATCCGGGTTCTCCGTTCTTGGAAATCGGCGCGACGGCGGCACATGGGATGTATGGAGATGCCGCGCCCTGTGCCGGGGTGATCGCGGGGATTGGCCGGGTGCAGGGGCGCGAGGTCATGGTGGTGTGCAACGACGCCACTGTGAAAGGCGGCACATATTATCCGCTGACGGTCAAGAAACACCTCCGCGCGCAGGAGATTGCCGAGGAAAACCATCTGCCCTGCATCTATTTGGTCGATAGCGGCGGTGCGAACCTGCCCAATCAGGATGAGGTTTTCCCCGACCGCGATCACTTTGGCCGCATCTTCTATAATCAGGCGCGGATGAGCGCGAAGGGGATTGCTCAGATCGCCGTTGTAATGGGGTCGTGTACGGCGGGCGGGGCTTACGTTCCGGCGATGTCCGACGTGACGATCATCGTGAAAGAGCAGGGGACGATCTTTTTGGCCGGACCGCCTTTGGTCAAGGCCGCGACGGGGGAGGTTGTGACAGCCGAAGATCTGGGTGGCGGCGATGTGCATACGCGCCTGTCCGGCGTGGCGGATTATCTGGCCGAGGACGATGCGCATGCGTTGGCCTTGGCTCGGCGGGCCGTCGGGTCGTTGGGGGGTGCAGGGCTGAAGCCTGGCCTACAGTTCGAAACACCGGAAGAGCCTGCCTATGATCCCGAGGAAATTTTGGGCGTAGTTCCGGCCGATCTGCGCACGCCCTATGACATCCGCGAGGTGATTGCGCGGCTGGTCGATGGCTCTCGGTTCGACGAGTTCAAGCCGCGATTTGGTGAGACGCTGGTGACCGGTTTTGCCCATGTCAAAGGCTGCCCGGTCGGGATCATTGCCAACAACGGTGTGTTGTTTTCTGAGGCCGCGCAGAAGGGTGCGCATTTTGTCGAACTGTGCTCGCAGCGCAAAACCCCGCTGGTCTTCCTGCAGAACATCACCGGCTTCATGGTCGGCCGCAAATACGAAAACGAAGGCATCGCGCGGCACGGGGCCAAGATGGTGACGGCGGTGGCGACGACGAGCGTTCCAAAGATCACAATGCTTGTCGGAGGGTCCTTCGGAGCTGGAAACTACGGCATGGCAGGACGCGCCTATCAGCCTCGGTTCCTGTGGACTTGGCCGAATTCGCGTATCTCAGTGATGGGGGGCGAGCAAGCTGCAGGTGTCCTAGCGACTGTCAAACGCGACGGGATTGAACGGCAGGGCGGTACGTGGTCCGCCGATGAAGAGGCTGAATTCAAACGCCCGACGCTGGACATGTTCGAGGAACAATCTCACCCGCTTTATGCCTCGGCCCGGCTCTGGGATGACGGCATCATCGACCCGCGCAAAAGCCGCGACGTGCTGGCCTTGTCGCTGAGCGCCGCACTAAACGCCCCGATTGAGGAGACACGTTTCGGCGTGTTCAGGATGTAAGATGAGCGTTTCATTGAATGAAGTAATGGCCCGCTACCCGGGCGCGCAGACCTTCAAGTTTGGAGACAGCGCATCGCTAAGTGCCGAGCTGCTGGCGTTGGTAAGATTAGGCCGAAAAACGGCGACATGTGGTGCTTTGCGAGACTACCCAGAAGGCAGTGCTGATACCCCGGTCGTTGGGCGTCAGGATATTGCGCTGGAATGGGATGATCGCCCCGCTTTGGTGATCGAAACGGTCGAGGTCTCGACCTGCCGATATTGCGATGTGACCGAAGACTTTGCGTTGGCCGAGGGTGAGAATGAAACGCTTGAGGGATGGCGCGAGGATCATCGCCGGTATTTCGAACGCAATGGCGGGTTCGATCCCGAGATGGAATTGCTGTGCGAACGCTTCCGCCTTGTCGAAGATCTGGCGGTTAAGGGGTAAGCTATGTTTAACAAAATCCTGATTGCCAACCGCGGCGAGATCGCCTGCCGGGTCATGGAAACTGCTCAGAAGATGGGCGTATCTTGTGTGGCTGTGTATTCGGATGCTGATGCATCGGCCAAGCATGCGCAGATGGCGGATGAAGCGGTGCATATTGGTGGCGCGGCCCCAGCCGAAAGCTATCTGAAGGGTGACGTGATCATTCAAGCGGCGCTGGATACAGGAGCGCAGGCGATCCATCCTGGTTATGGGTTCTTGTCCGAAAACCCGGATTTTGTGGATGCAGTCGAGGCTGCAGGTCTGACCTTCATCGGGCCATCGGCGGACGCGATCCGCAAGATGGGCCTTAAGGATGCGGCCAAGGTGTTGATGGAGGACGCAGGGGTTCCCGTCGTCCCCGGCTATCATGGCGACAATCAGGACCCCGAACATCTGGCTGGCGCGGCAGACACAATCGGGTATCCCATTTTGATCAAGGCCGTTGCAGGTGGTGGTGGCAAGGGGATGCGGCTGGTCGAGGCGCCCGAGGAGTTCTCGGCTGCATTGGACAGCGCGCGCGGTGAGGCAAAGACGGCGTTCGGTAACGATGCTGTACTTGTCGAGAAATTCGTCGCCAAGCCCCGCCATATCGAGGTGCAGGTGTTCGGCGATGGCACCCATGCGGTGCATCTGTTTGAACGCGACTGCTCGTTGCAGCGGCGACATCAGAAAGTGATCGAAGAGGCCCCAGCCCCTGGAATGACTGCCGAGATGCGTGAGGCGATGGGGCAGGCGGGCGTGCGCGCGGCTGAGGCGATTGGCTACAAAGGTGCAGGGACGGTTGAGTTCATCGTCGATGCCTCGGACGGGCTGCGCCCGGATCGGTTCTGGTTCATGGAGATGAACACGCGCCTGCAAGTCGAGCACCCGGTGACCGAGACCATTACCGGCGTCGATCTGGTCGAATGGCAGTTGCGCGTAGCAGCGGGTGAAAGCCTGCCGAAGCGGCAGGGCGATTTGTCGATCCGCGGGCATTCCTTTGAGGCGAGGCTTTATGCCGAAGATGTGCCCAAAGGCTTTCTGCCTGCGACGGGTACGCTGACTCATCTACAGTTCCCGGAAGGCTGCCGTGCCGACAGTGGCGTGCGCGCCGGGGATACGATCAGCCCATGGTACGACCCTATGATCGCCAAGGTCGTGGTGCATGGCCCGACACGCGCGGTCGCTTTGGAAAATCTCCACCGGACCTTGCGCCAGACCGAGGTCGCCGGGACTGTCACAAATCTCGCCTTCCTTGGTGCTCTGACGCGGCACAGCGGGTTTGCGTCGGGCGACGTGGATACCGGGCTGATCGGGCGGGATCTTGATGATCTGGTGCAGGAAGCTGGCGTAAGCAACGCTTCGGCAGTGGCTGCGGCGATGACGGCGTTGGGTCTGGCCGAGACGGTCTCTGAAACGGGCTTTACGCTATGGGCACCGTTACATCGCGCTGTGCAGTTACTGCGGGACGGAGAGGTTGTTGATCTGGATGTCCAGGTCGAAGGCCCGGATCGGCAGATTTGGGAGATCGAAGGTGCGCAGCTTGTTGCGCGGCGGCGTGGCGCTGGCTGGACCATCGATGGGACACCCATGCCCAATGTTGTCATGGCCGGGTCACAGGTCACTGTATTCGACGACTATGGGCAGGTATTTGAGGTCATTGACCCTCTGGACCGCGATGCCAGTGCTGCAGGTGACACCAACGTGATCGAAGCGCCGATGCCCGGGCTGGTCAAGGCCGTCTTCGCCTCGGCGGGGCAGGAGGTGAAAGAGGGCGACCGGCTGGCCATTCTGGAAGCCATGAAGATGGAGCATTCTCTATTAGCCGCCCGCGATGGTGTGGTTGCAGAAGTGCTGGCCGAAGCGGGGGCACAGGTCGAGGCAGGTGCGGCGTTGGTTCGGTTGGCCGAGGATTGATCTGTTCGGCCCGTGGATTGCGTGGCAAAGTCGGGCCATCCGCAATTGAAACGATAAGAAACCGGGAAGGGATGCGCTGATGAAAGAACGGGTCGAAATATTCGAGGTCGGGCCACGCGACGGCCTGCAGAACGAACAGCGCGAGATCCCGGTGGCCGAGAAGGTCGCCTTGGTCGATTGCCTCAGCCGGGCCGGTTTCAACCGGATCGAAGTTGCCAGTTTTGTCTCACCGAAATGGGTCCCGCAAATGGCGGGCAGCGGTGAAGTTATGGCTGGAATCACACGGACCGAAGGCGTGCGGTACGCTGCGCTGACGCCGAATATGCGCGGGTATGAGGACGCGTTGGCAGCCAAGGCAGATGAGATCGCGGTGTTTGCTTCGGCGTCCGAGGGATTCTCGAAAGCGAACATAAACGCGACGATTGCCGAATCCATCGAACGGTTTGTGCCCATTCTTGAAGCGGCACGACATATTGATCTGCCCGTCCGGGGCTATGTCTCGTGCGTGACCGACTGTCCCTATGACGGCCCGACCCCACCCGAGAAGGTGGCCGAGGTGGCGGACGCGCTGTTTGCCCATGGCTGCTATGAGATTTCGCTGGGGGACACAATTGGGCAGGGAACGCCGGACAAGATTGCTCATATGCTGCTGGCCGTGCGCGAACGAGTGCCGGTTACCCGGCTTGCAGGACATTTTCATGATACCAACGGGCGGGCAATCGACAACATAGACGCTTCGCTTGCCTTGGGTGTGCGGGTATTTGATACCGCCGTGGGCGGGCTGGGTGGTTGCCCTTATGCGCCGGGTGCGGCCGGTAATGTCGCAACCGAAGCCGTGACCGCACATCTGGAACGGTTGGGATATGAGACCGGTCTGGATGTGCCGGTTCTGGAACAGGCGGCGCGCATGGCGCGGGCAATGCGGGCGGAATAAGATATGTTCGAGACCATTACGCTGAACACAGACGCGCGTGGCGTGGCTACTCTGACGCTGGATCGACCCGAGAAGCACAACGCACTGTCGGCGCAGATGATTGCAGAGCTAACCCAGGCCGCTGGGCAATTGGCAAATGATGATGCGGTGCGGGTGGTGGTTCTGGCCGCCGCGGGCAAGAGCTTTTGCGCCGGGGGAGATCTGGGTTGGATGCAGGTGCAGATGGCTGCCGATCCCGAGACGCGTTTTGCCGAAGCGCGCAAGCTGGCTGAGATGCTGAATGCCTTAAATACGCTGCCCAAACCCTTGATCGGCGCGTTGCAGGGAAACGCGTTTGGTGGAGGTGTCGGGATGGCCTCGGTCTGCGATGTGGCGATCGGTGTGGAAAGCCTGAAGATGGGTCTGACCGAGACGCGGCTTGGCCTGATCCCGGCGACGATTGGACCCTATGTCATTGCCCGAATGGGCGAAGCACGGTCGCGGCGCGTCTTTATGTCTGCCCGCCTGTTCGAAGCGGCGGAAGCGGTCGAACTGGGCCTGCTGGCCCGCGCAGTGCCCGCTGAAACGTTGGCCGAGGCGGTTGAAGCCGAGGTGCTTCCCTATCTGTCCTGTGCACCCGGTGCAGTGTCTTCGGCCAAGCAGCTGATCCAGTCACTTGGGCCGCGAATTGATGACGCGGTGATTGACCACACCATTCGACAGCTTGTCGCGCGTTGGGAAACTGATGAGGCGCAAGAGGGAATCGGCGCCTTTTTCGACAAACGAAAACCTGCATGGATTAGTTAGGTTTAGCCGATCACTTTGTTCCAGAAGTGTTCTCCGCAATAGCCCGCTGGATGATTGTAACAATGCCGACCTGCGCGTTTCTGTTCGGTTGACCCTCTGACCCCACAGGGATAGAGAATGTCCAGTCAAATCGCCAATTGACGGCGCACCCTTTCGGGACTTGCGCAGGAAAGGAGCTATACGTGGAAGACCTGCTGCGGGAGTACCTCCCGATTCTGGTGTTTCTGGCCGTTGCCGTGGGCCTTGGAATCGTACTGATTCTGGCTGCTGTGGTCCTGGCTGTCCGCAATCCCGACCCCGAAAAGGTCAGCGCCTATGAATGTGGCTTCAACGCATTCGACGATGCGCGGATGAAATTCGACGTCCGATTCTATTTGGTCGCGATTCTCTTCATCATCTTCGATCTGGAAATCGCCTTCCTGTTCCCCTGGGCCGTTGGCTTCAAAGACATCAGCGATGTTGGGTTCTGGTCGATGATGGTGTTCCTGGCGGTGCTGACCATCGGCTTTGCCTATGAATGGAAGAAAGGGGCCCTGGAATGGGAGTGATGACGGGCGCAAACACCGCCGGCGTCGACAAGGAAGTCGCCACCCAGGCCCTGAACGCCGAGCTGCAGGACAAAGGTTTCCTGTTGACCTCGACCGAAGACATCATCAACTGGGCCCGTACCGGTAGCTTGCACTGGATGACCTTTGGTCTGGCCTGCTGCGCGGTTGAGATGATGCACACGTCGATGCCACGGTATGACGCGGAACGGTTCGGCATCGCGCCTCGTGCGTCTCCGCGCCAGTCTGATGTGATGATCGTCGCTGGAACGCTGACCAACAAGATGGCCCCGGCGCTGCGCAAGGTTTATGACCAGATGCCCGAGCCGCGCTATGTGATCTCGATGGGGTCCTGCGCGAATGGCGGTGGGTACTATCACTATTCTTATTCTGTCGTTCGTGGCTGTGACCGGGTTGTTCCGGTGGATATCTACGTGCCCGGCTGCCCTCCAACCGCCGAGGCGCTTCTTTACGGACTGATGCAGCTGCAACGCAAAATCCGCCGCACCGGCACGATTGTACGCTAAGGGAGAGGGCAGATGAGCGAAGCACTCAAAGAACTCGGCGCGCAACTGGAATTGAAACGGGCCGATTGCGTTCTGTCCTGGGATGTCACCCATGGTGAGCTGAACGTCGATGTGGCTCCTTCGAATCTGGTGGAATTCATTGAGTTTCTCAAAAGTGACCGGACCTGCCAGTTCTCGACCCTGGTTGACATCACCGGCGTCGACTACCCCGAACGGGCCAAGCGGTTCGATGTGGTCTACCACTTCCTGTCAATGTATCAGAACCAGCGCATTCGCTTGCGAGTCTCGATCCGAGAAGATGACATGGTGCCTTCAATCGTGGACGTGCACCCCTCTGCCAATTGGTTCGAGCGCGAGGTGTTCGACATGTTCGGCATCCTGTTCTCGGGTCATCCAGACTTGCGACGCATCCTTACGGATTATGGTTTCCGCGGCTATCCGCTGCGCAAGGATTTCCCGACCACTGGCTATACTGAAGTCCGCTATGACGAAGCGCAAAAGCGCGTGGTCTACGAACCGGTCTCTTTGGTTCAGGAATACCGTCAATTTGATTTCATGTCCCCGTGGGAAGGTGCGAACTACATTCTTCCGGGGGATGAAAAACAGGAGTCGTAAGTCATGGAGTTCCTGATCTGGATTGCCGTCACGGTTGCCACGATTATCCCGATGCTGAAGCTGCTACCGCATTTCGGGATCGAGAAATACTGGGTCGTAGCCTGCGTCATCCCGATTGGAACGCTGATCCTGATTTGGATCATGGCCATGAAACTGCAAGAGATGGAGCGCCGCTGATGGGTCTGGGGGAACTGATTGCGTTGGGGGCGCTTGGGGTTCTGCTGGCTGGGGCCGCTGCCAAGGCAGCTGAGGCGGAAAAGGTCCGGGTACGGGCCGAAGCGAAGAAGAAACGAGGGCGTTGATGGACGGCTCAAGATACGATGACGGCAGCACGGACGCGCTGAGCGGAGAACAGAAGATCCGCAACTTCAACATTAACTTCGGCCCGCAACACCCTGCGGCGCACGGAGTTCTGCGACTTGTACTTGAGCTAGACGGCGAGATCGTCGAACGTTGCGACCCGCATATCGGTCTGTTGCACCGTGGTACCGAAAAGCTGATGGAAAGTCGGACGTATCTGCAGAATCTGCCGTATTTCGACCGTCTTGATTACGTGGCACCGATGAACCAGGAACATGCCTGGTGTCTGGCCATCGAAAAACTGACCGGTGTTGAAGTGCCGCGTCGCGGCTCGCTGATCCGGGTGCTGTATTCCGAGATCGGCCGCATCCTGAACCACCTGCTGAACGTGACCACGCAGGCGATGGATGTGGGCGCGCTGACCCCACCTTTGTGGGGGTTCGAGGAACGCGAGAAGTTGATGGTGTTCTATGAGCGGGCTTGCGGCGCGCGCCTGCACGCCGCCTATTTCCGCCCCGGCGGTGTCCACCAAGATCTGCCGCCGGAATTGCTGGATGATATCGAGGCGTGGAGCCATGAATTCCCTGCCGTTCTGGACGACATTGACGGACTGCTGACCGAAAACCGCATCTTCAAACAGCGCAACGCCGATATCGGCGTCGTAACCGAGGATGACATTCAGAAATACGGCTTCTCGGGCGTGATGGTGCGTGGATCGGGTCTGGCCTGGGACCTGCGTCGCGCGCAGCCCTATGAGTGCTATGACGAGTTCGAGTTTCAGATCCCCGTCGGCAAAAACGGCGACTGCTATGACCGCTATCTCGTCCGCATGGAAGAGATGCGCCAGTCGCTGCTGATCATCCGTCAGGCCATCGCCAAAATCCGCGACTGTCCCGGAGACGTTCTGGCGCGCGGAAAGATCACCCCGCCGAAACGGTCGGACATGAAGACCTCGATGGAAAGCCTGATTCATCACTTCAAGCTTTATACCGAAGGCTTCCACGTCCCCGCGGGCGAAGTCTACGCCGCCGTCGAAGCTCCCAAGGGCGAGTTCGGCGTATATCTGGTCGCCGACGGCACCAACAAGCCCTACCGCGCCAAACTCCGCGCGCCGGGGTTCCTGCACTTGCAAGCCATGGACCACGTCGCCGGAGGCCACCAACTGGCCGACGTCGCCGCGATTATCGGCACCATGGACGTCGTATTTGGAGAAATTGACCGCTAATGCTCCGCCGTCTTCACGCCGAACAACCCGAAAGCTTCGCCTTCACCGCTGCTAACCAGCAATGGGCCGAAGCGCAAATAACCAAATATCCCGAGGGGCGTCAGGCCAGTGCGGTCATCCCGCTGCTGTGGCGCGCGCAGGAGCAGGAGGGATGGCTGAGCCGTCCGGCGATCGAATCCGTCGCCGACATGCTTGGTATGGCCTATATCCGCGTTCTTGAGGTTGCCTCGTTCTACTTCATGTTCCAACTGCAGCCGGTTGGTTCGGTTGCGCATATTCAGGTCTGCGGCACGACCTCCTGTATGATCTGCGGGGCCGAAGATCTGATTGCGGTTTGCAGGGAAAAGATCGCTGCAAAGCCGCATGAACTGTCTGCTGATGGCAAGCTGAGCTGGGAAGAGGTGGAATGCCTCGGATCTTGCACCAATGCCCCGATGGCGCAGATCGGTAAGGATTACTACGAAGATCTGACGACCGAGAGCTTTGGCAAGATTCTCGACGATCTGGTGGCGGGCAAAGTGCCGACTCCGGGTCCTCAGAACGGGCGCTATGCGGCCGAACCTCTGAAGGGGCTGACCAGCTTGACGGAGTATGACAGCGGCAGAACGCAGTATAACGCAAGTGTTCAGCTTGCGAGCGATCTGGGCGATACGGTCAAGCGCATCGACGGAACCGAAGTTCCGATCCTGACGCCGTGGCTGGGCAAGGATGGCAAGGCTGCTGCTACAAAAGCTGCGCCGAAGCCGCCCAAAGCGCCAGCCTCGGCGAAGCCAGCGGTGAAACAAGCCACTGAGGCGAAAGCAGCGAAAGAGGATCAGCCGGAAACGCTGAGCAGTGCGCGCGATGGCAAGCCCGATGATCTGAAGATGCTGAAGGGCGTAGGTCCGAAGCTGGAAGAGACTCTGAACGAGTTGGGCTTTTACCACTATGACCAGATCGCTGCATGGACACCCGAGCAAGTGGCCTGGGTGGATGCACGGCTGAAATTCAAAGGCCGGATCGAGCGGGACGGGTGGATCGAACAAGCCGCGAAACTGGCTTCAGGTGAAGAGACCGATTTCGCCAAACGTGCCAAGGAAGACGGCACTTACGAGGACTAGATGGGTGCCCGTTTGGGGCATCAGGACGAGATGGATAAAGACAAGGAACTGGCCATAGCCCGCAAGGGCCGACATATCGGCATCGTCATCGCCGTGACGATGGTGATTTGGCTGGCCATGAATTTGTTCATCGGCCCGGCGCTGGGCTTGACCGCGCGCTATGCGCTGCTGTTTGATTTTGCCGCTCTGGCAGGTTTCATCTATGCGGGCGTCAACATTTTTCAACTCTGGCGCATGCGTCAGGACAGCCAAAGGTAACTGAGCGATGCTGAAGGATCAGGACAGGATCTTTACCAACATCTACGGGATGCACGAGCGCACTTTGAAAGGCGCGCAGGCCCGGGGGCATTGGGACGGCACTGCTGGCCTGATTGAGAAAGGCCGCGACTGGATCATTCAGACCATGAAAGACTCAGGGCTTCGTGGCCGTGGTGGTGCGGGTTTCCCGACCGGTCTGAAATGGTCGTTCATGCCCAAGGAAAGCGATGGGCGTCCGGCTTATCTGGTGGTGAACGCGGATGAATCCGAGCCCGGCACCTGCAAAGACCGCGAGATTATGCGTCATGATCCACACACGCTGATCGAGGGGTGCCTGATCGCGTCCTTCGCGATGAATGCGCATACTTGCTACATCTACCTGCGCGGCGAATACATCCGCGAGCGTGAAGCGCTGCAGGCCGCGATTGACGAAGCCTATGACGCGGGTCTGCTCGGCAAGAACGCTGCTGGCTCGGGCTGGGATTTCGACCTGTTCCTGCACCATGGCGCTGGGGCTTATATCTGCGGTGAGGAAACCGCCCTGATCGAAAGCCTAGAGGGTAAAAAGGGCATGCCGCGCATGAAGCCTCCGTTCCCGGCAGGCGCGGGGCTTTATGGCTGCCCGACCACGGTGAACAACGTGGAATCCATCGCCGTTGTGCCCACCATCCTGCGGCGTGGCGCGGACTGGTTTGCGGGTTTTGGTCGTCAGAACAACGCAGGCACCAAGCTGTTTGCGATCTCGGGTCATGTGAACAACCCTTGCGTTGTCGAAGAGGCAATGTCGATTTCCTTCGAAGACCTGATCGAGACCCATTGCGGCGGTATTCGCGGCGGTTGGGATAATCTCTTGGCGGTGATCCCCGGCGGGTCTTCGGTACCGTGTGTGCGTGGTGAGAACATGCGCGATGGCATCATGGATTTTGACTATCTGCGCGGAGAACTGGGTTCGGGTCTGGGCACGGCGGCAGTCATCGTGATGGACAGGTCCACCGACATCATCAAGGCAATCTGGCGGTTGTCGAAGTTCTACAAGCACGAAAGTTGCGGCCAGTGTACGCCATGTCGTGAAGGCACTGGTTGGATGATGCGCGTGATGGATCGTCTTGTACGCGGTGAAGCCGAACTGGAAGAGATCGACATGCTGTTTGACGTCACCAAACAGGTTGAAGGCCACACGATCTGCGCCCTTGGCGATGCGGCGGCCTGGCCGATCCAAGGTCTGATCCGCAATTTCCGGGAAGAAATAGAGGACCGCATCAAGGCCCAGAAATCGGGCCGCATGGGTGCGATGGCAGCGGAGTAAAATCGATGGAAGTCTATGCCGAATATTCCCACGCGATCGCCGCTTTGGTGATCTTTACCCTGATCGTTCTGTTCATGTCGCCGTTCTCGGCGCTTGCAAAAGCGGGCAAGGGGCTGGCACCGGGGGCCACTCCGGATCAGGATTATTCGGACAGGGCCTATCGTTTGAACCGCGCTTATCTGAACGGCACTGAAACTCTGCCTGCCTTTTTGACTGTTACAGTCGCGGCGATCCTGTTGGGGGCCAGCCCGTTCTGGGTGAACCTGCTGGCCTCAGTAGCGCTGCTGGCGCGGGTTGTAATGTTGGTGATTCACCTGCGCGGGATCGGCAAGCCGCATAGCGGGGTCCGGTCTGTTGCTTATGTGGTTGGATGGGCCTGCATGTTCATTCTTGGCCTTATTGCTTTGGTGGCCGCGTTTTGATCCAGCCCGAAGGATATCATCTGGCCGAGTTGAATGTCGGCCGTTTGTTGGCGCCAACAGACGATCCGCGCGTGGCTGAATTCATGGCCAACCTGGATCGCGTCAACGGGCTTGGCAAGCGGATGTCCGGCTTTGTCTGGATGATGGAAGGGTCCGGAGAACCGGGAACAGGCAACACCGAAAACAGCATCGGGGATGATCCGCAATTCGTCGCGAACCTGACGGTTTGGGAAGACGTCGCCAGCCTTGAGAAATTTGTTTGGGGGACTATCCACAAACAGTTCTACGAGCGTCGGCAAGAGTGGTTCGAAATCCTTGGCGAACAACATTTTGTCATGTGGTGGGTGCGGGAAGGACATTGCCCCAGTTTGGCCGAAGCGCTGGATCGTCTGGAAAAGCTGCGCTCGGAAGGACCCAGCGAGCATGCCTTTGGGTGGGCAGAATTGAAACAGGCCAGCAAGTGGCGCGACAATCGTTGCGTACAGGTCGCGGCGGAGTGAACGGGATGTTGTTTCATACGCTTTCTCCTGCGCATCAGCGGATGCCACAAGCGCCAGCCACGAAACAGGAGTGGTCATGATGGCGAAACGCGTATTCGTAACGACAATGGTATTGGTGGGAAGCTTACTTGTATCTGCCTGCGGTACAGCGAAATCGAGGGCGACCCGCGTGGCGTTTGATGGCATTTTCTTCAACGCCAACGCTAAACACGTGGATAAGAAGACGACACCTACCGATTTCACTGTGACTGTGAATGGCGTTTCGCAGTCATTGGAAGGCGCACGCGAAGCGGGCCGCTATGAGGCGACAAAATTCTGCATTCAGAATTTTGGATCGTCCAGAATTGTATGGAAGGTTGGGCCGGAGACCGAGCCGCAAAATCTACGGATCGAAAACGATAAGCTGACGTATGCCGGAAGCTGTCAGCGACCATGAGCCACCGTATCGCATATCACGGCAAAACCCATGGGCTGTTATTGCATAGCAGCCCGGCTGACCGCCGTCTTGGGAATCCCAAGACGAAAGGAAATGTCATGACTGTTGTACGACTTCTGGCCGCGATTTGCGCGATTTTGATGCCTGTAATGGCCGAAGCCAAACCACCCTTGAGGGATGTCAAAGAGATCGACAACGAACTCTACTACATCGCGATCGCAAATGAGATTTCGGAGTACTGTCCGTCGATCAGCGGGCGTCGACTTAAGGCGATTGGGGTGATGTGGGATCTGCGGTCCAAGGCGAACAAACTGGGATATTCGGACAAGGAAATCCGCGCCTATGTGGACTCGGATGCCGAGAAAGACAGGATGCGTGCCAAGGGTGAGGCATATCTGACCCAAAACGGCGTGTCTTATGAAAATCCCAATTCTTTCTGCACGTTGGGGCGGAAAGAGATTGAAAGAAACAGCGCCATCGGCGTGTATTTGAGGGCGAACTAGCGATGTCTGACCTCCGCAAAGTCAATATCGACGGGCAGGAAATCGAAGTCGATGGCGCGATGACACTGATCCAGGCCTGCGAGCAGGCCGGGGTCGAAGTGCCGCGCTTTTGCTATCACGAGCGTCTGTCGATTGCCGGGAACTGCCGGATGTGTCTGGTCGAGGTCGTGGGCGGCCCGCCGAAACCAGCGGCCTCCTGCGCGATGCAGGTGCGCGATCTGCGTCCGGGTCCGGAAGGGCAGGCACCGGTGGTCAAGACGAACTCGCCCATGGTCAAGAAGGCCCGCGAAGGGGTGATGGAGTTTCTGCTGATCAACCACCCGCTGGATTGCCCGATCTGCGATCAGGGCGGTGAGTGTGACCTGCAGGATCAGGCCATGGCCTATGGTCTGTCAGGGACGCGCTTCAAAGAAGCCAAGCGTGCCGTGGATGATCTGGACCTTGGTCCGCTGGTTGGCACCGCGATGACTCGCTGCATCAGTTGTACTCGTTGCGTGCGCTTCACCACAGAGGTCGCCGGGATCACCCAGATGGGTCAGACCGGACGCGGCGAAGATGCCGAGATCACCTCGTACCTGAACCAGACGCTGGATTCGAACCTGCAGGGCAACATCATCGATCTGTGCCCGGTAGGGGCGTTGACCTCGAAGCCATATGCATTCACCGCTCGCCCTTGGGAACTGACCAAAACCGAGAGTATCGACGTGATGGACGCTTTGGGCTCAAGCATCCGTGTAGATACCAAAGGGCGTGAAGTGATGCGCTTTCTGCCGCGCAACCATGACGGTGTGAACGAGGAATGGATCAGCGACAAGACCCGCTTTGTCTGGGACGGCTTACGGCGTCAGCGCCTGGACAAGCCTTATGTGCGCGAAAACGGCAAGCTGCGTCCTACCACATGGCCAGAAGCACTGAACAAAGCTGCTGAGGTTCTTAAGGGGGCCGAGAATCCGGCTGGGATCGTAGGTGATCTGGCTCCGGTTGAGGCCATCTATGCACTGAAACAGATGATCGAAGGGCAAGGCGGTATCGTTGAGTGCCGCACCGACGGCGCCAAACTGCCTGCGGGTAACCGAGCAGCCTATGCCGGGACCGCGGCAATCGAAGATATTGATGCGGCTGAACGTATCCTGTTGATCGGGACCAACCCGCGTGACGAGGCTCCGGTTTTGAATGCTCGTATCCGCAAGGCCTGGGCACACGGCGCCGAGGTGGCCCTGGTCGGGCCTGCCGTCGATCTGACCTATGAGTATCACCATGTAGGCAGCGACCGTGCCGCGCTGCAGACCATCGTTGATATGGGTGGTGATGATGAGATCAAGAGCAAGCGCTCTCTTGTCATCGTCGGGCAGGGCGCGCTGCAGGAGGCCGATGGCTCTGCCATTCTGGCCGCCGCGCAAGCCATTGCAAGCAATACCGAAAGTGGGCTGATCGTTCTGCACACCGCAGCATCGCGCGTGGGTGCGATGGATGTGGATGCGACCAACGAAGGTGGCATGGAGGCGGTAAACGCGGCCGATGTGATCTATAACCTCGGTGCCGATGAGGTCGAGATCGGCGAGGGTGCTTTTGTGATCTATCAGGGTAGTCACGGCGATCGTGGCGCGCACCGCGCAGATGTGATCCTGCCGGGGGCGGCTTACACAGAAGAAAACGGTCTGTTCGTGAACACCGAAGGGCGTCCTCAACTCGCCATGCGCGCAGGCTTTGCACCGGGAGAGGCCAAGGAAAACTGGGCAATCCTAAGGGCGTTGTCTGCTGAGCTGGGGGCTACTCTGCCCTACGATACATTGGCTCAATTGCGCACCTCCTTGCTCGAATCTGTTCCGCATCTGGCGCGCATTGATGAGGTGATTGAGAATGAAGCAGCGGCGCTACAAGCCGGAAAATTGGGTGAAGCCAGCTTCCGCAATGCAATCAAGGATTTCTACCTGACCAACCCGATTGCCCGCGCCTCGCAATTGATGGCCGAACTATCGGCACAGGCGCAGACCCGCAAGACTGAGAAGATTGCGGCTGAATGAACCAGAAACGTTTCATATCGCAGACGTACGCGGTGCCCGGGTGGCAGATAGCCGCGCCGGATTTGCGTGTGAAATTGAAGATTAAGGGTGGCGTACAGACGGCAGATGCTGTTTACACCAACGCGCCGACCCAGCCGCAGATTGCGCAGGCATCTGGCCTTTGCATCGCACGCGGAAACCAAAATACCCACGGTGTGAGGACCAATGGCTGACTTCTTTAACACCCCAGGCGGAATAGCCATCATCATTCTGGCGCAAGTGCTTGCTGTTGTTGCGTTCGTGATGATCTCGCTGTTGTTCCTCGTTTACGGCGACCGCAAGATCTGGGCCGCCGTCCAGATGCGTCGCGGCCCCAACGTTGTCGGCGTATACGGCCTGCTGCAATCGGTGGCGGACGCACTGAAATATGTGGTGAAAGAGGTCGTCATTCCCGCAGGTGCCGACCGTACAGTGTTTATCCTCGCACCATTGACCAGTTTTGTCCTCGCGATGATCGCCTGGGCGGTGATCCCGTTCAATGATGGCTGGGTCCTGTCGGACATCAACGTCGCCATCCTCTATGTCTTCGCAGTCTCATCGCTTGAGGTTTATGGCGTGATTATGGGTGGTTGGGCGTCGAACTCAAAGTATCCATTCCTTGGGTCGCTGCGCTCTGCCGCGCAGATGATTTCATACGAGGTATCCATCGGTCTGATCATCATCGGCATCATCATCTCGACCGGTTCGATGAACTTCGGTGATATCGTGCGCGCACAGGATGGCTCGTTCGGGTTCTTCAGCTGGTACTGGCTGCCGCATTTCCCGATGGTGTTCCTGTTTTTCATCTCGGCATTGGCTGAAACCAACCGGCCACCCTTCGATCTGCCCGAGGCGGAATCGGAACTGGTTGCAGGCTATCAGGTCGAATACTCGGCCACGCCTTTCCTGCTTTTCATGGCTGGTGAATACATCGCCATCTTCCTGATGTGTGCTCTGACCACACTGCTGTTCTTTGGCGGCTGGCTGTCCCCGATCCCAGGCCTGCCTGACGGCGTATTGTGGATGGTTGCCAAGATGGCGTTCTTCTTCTTCATCTTCGCGATGGTCAAGGCGATCACACCCCGCTACCGCTATGACCAGTTGATGCGCCTGGGTTGGAAAGTGTTCTTGCCGTTCAGCCTCGTCTGGGTCGTCTTCGTGGCCTTCGCGGCGAAATTCGACTGGTTCTGGGGCGCGTTTGCCCGTTGGAGCGTAGGAGGCTGATATGACTCAAATCGACTACACCCGCGCCGCCAAATATTTCCTGCTGCAGGACTTCTGGGTCGGAATGAAATTGGGCTTGAAATACTTCTTCGCCCCAAAAGCCACCGTGAACTACCCGCATGAAAAGGGGCCCTTGTCCCCGCGGTTCCGGGGTGAACATGCCCTGCGCCGTTATCCGAACGGTGAGGAACGCTGCATCGCCTGCAAACTGTGCGAAGCGATCTGTCCTGCACAAGCCATCACCATCGACGCCGAGCCGCGCGAAGACGGAAGCCGCCGCACGACGCGCTATGACATTGACATGACCAAATGCATCTATTGCGGTTTCTGCCAGGAGGCATGTCCGGTTGATGCCATCGTCGAGGGCCCGAATTTCGAATTCGCCACCGAAACCCGGGAAGAGTTGTTCTACGACAAGCAGAAACTGCTGGATAATGGCGAACGCTGGGAAGCCGAAATCGCTCGCAATCTGGAAATGGACGCGCCGTACAGATGAGTGACAGTCCGACAAATCCGTTCGAGCTGATGATGAAGCAAGCTCAGGACATGGCCAAGGCGATGAACCCGGCGATGGAAAATTTCTCGCCCAAAGGGTTTGAGGCGTTGTGGCCGACCATGCCGAAAGAGGTCATGGAGATGATGTTCGGCAATACCGTCAACAAGGACGGGCTGGACGCCAAAACGCGCCTGCTGCTGACGCTGGCTGGGCTGACCTGTCAGGGCGCTCAGGCGGACTCGGCGGTGCGTCAGACCGTGCGCCACGCGCTTGAGGCTGGCGCCAAGAAACAAGAGATCGTGGAAACGATCGGTCAGATGTCGGTCTTTGCCGGCATCCCGGCCATGACCCGCGCGCTGGATCTGGCGCAAGAGGTCATGGGCGACAACGAGGATGAGGATCAATGACCGTCTTTGCCTTCTATCTGTTTGCCATCAGCGCCATCACCGGCGGGCTGTTCACGGTGATCAGCCGCCAGCCGGTGCATTCGGTGCTGTGGCTGATCCTATCCTTCCTGTCGTCGGCGGGCCTGTTCGTGCTGCTGGGGGCCGAGTTCGTGGCGATGCTGCTGATTATCGTTTATGTTGGCGCGGTCGCGGTTCTGTTCCTCTTCGTGGTGATGATGCTGGATGTGGACTTTGCCGAGCTGAAGGCCGAGATGGCGCGCTACATGCCGCTGGCGCTGTTGATCGGATTGGTGATCCTGATGCAGTTCGTCATGGCCATCGGAGCATGGGACAGCGCGCAGGGTGCCGCCGCCAATCTGGCGCAGCCGGTACCGAGCGACCGCCACAACACTGAGGCGCTCGGCGTCATTCTATACGATCAATACTTCCTTCTGTTCCAACTGGCGGGCCTGATCCTGCTGGTGGCCATGATCGGTGCCATTGTGCTGACACTGCGCCACCGTCAGGACATCAAGCGTCAGGACATCATCGGCCAGATGATGCGCGACCCGGCCAAAGCGATGGAGTTGAAGGACGTGAAACCGGGGCAGGGACTTTGAGACGATGATCGGACTTGAACACTATCTTACGGTCGCGGCGACGCTATTCGTCATCGGCATCTTCGGTCTCTTTCTGAACCGCAAAAACGTCATCATCCTGCTGATGAGCATCGAGTTGATGCTGCTGGCGGTGAATATCAACCTCGTGGCGTTCTCTAGTTTCCTCGGCGATCTGGTCGGGCAGGTCTTTACGCTGTTCGTGTTGACAGTTGCGGCGGCTGAGGCGGCGATTGGTCTTGCCATTCTGGTCTGCTTCTTCCGCAACCGTGGCACCATCGCGGTTGAAGACGTCAATATGATGAAGGGGTAAGAGAATATGGAAACCACCATCCTCTTTGCCCCGCTCGTGGGTGCGTTGATCTGCGGTTTTGGCTGGCGCTTCATTGGTGAGAAAGCCGCCATGTGGACCGCAACGGGCCTGCTGTTTCTGGCCTGCCTGCTCAGCTGGATCGTCTTCCTCTCATTTGACGGCCACACCCAGCAGATCGAGATCATGCGCTGGATCGAAAGTGGTTCGCTGTCGACAAGCTGGGCCATTCGTCTGGACCGTCTGACGGCGATCATGCTGATCGTGGTGACGACCGTTTCGGCGCTGGTTCACCTGTATTCGTTCGGCTACATGGATCACGACCCGCAATGGCGTGAAGGCGAAAGCTATAAGCCGCGTTTCTTTGCCTATCTGTCGTTCTTCACCTTCGCGATGCTGATGCTGGTGACGGCGGACAATCTGGTTCAGATGTTCTTTGGCTGGGAAGGCGTGGGTGTCGCCTCGTACCTGCTGATCGGGTTTTATTATCGCAAGCCCAGCGCCAATGCAGCGGCGATGAAAGCGTTCATCGTGAACCGAGTGGGCGATTTCGGCTTTGCGCTGGGGATCTTCGCGCTGTTCTTCCTGACCGACAGCATCAATTTCTCAGACATATTCGCGTCGGCCCCAGCATTGGCGGAGGAAAAACTGAGCTTCCTCTGGGGTGAGTGGACTGCGATCGAGGTGATCTGTGTTCTGCTGTTCATTGGCGCGATGGGTAAATCGGCGCAGTTGATACTACACACCTGGCTGCCGGATGCGATGGAAGGTCCGACCCCTGTGTCCGCGCTGATCCACGCTGCGACCATGGTTACCGCAGGTGTGTTCCTGGTCTGCCGTATGTCGCCGCTGATGGAGTTCGCACCGGGGGCCACCGGGTTCATAGCCTTCCTTGGCGCTTCGACTGCGTTTTTCGCAGCAACCGTGGGCTTGGTGCAGACCGATATCAAGCGGGTCATTGCGTATTCGACCTGTTCGCAATTGGGTTACATGTTTGTCGCCGCCGGCGTTGGCATGTACTCAGCCGCGATGTTCCATCTGCTGACGCACGCGTTCTTCAAGGCGCTGCTGTTCCTTGGTGCCGGTTCAGTGATCCATGCGATGCATCATGAGCAGGAGATGACCGAGTACGGCGGTCTGCGGAAGAAAATCCCCTATACGTTCTGGGCGATGATGATCGGCACGCTGGCCATTACCGGTGTGGGCATCCCGCTGACCACGTTTGGCTTCGCCGGGTTCCTGTCGAAGGATGCCATAATCGAAAGCGCCTTTGTAGGTGGCACAGGTTATGCCTTCTGGATGTTGGTAATCGCAGCGGTGTTCACCTCATTCTACAGCTGGCGTCTGATATTCCTGACCTTCTATGGCGAGCCGCGTGGCGACAAGCATACGCACGAGCACGCGCATGAAAGTCCGATGGTCATGCTGGTCCCGCTGGGGGTACTGTCTCTGGGCGCGGTATTCTCGGGGATGCTTTGGTACAATCAGTTCTTCGGCTACACCGATAAAGTGGCCAAGTTCTACGGTATTCCGCTGGCGGAAGAGACCGGCGGTCATGGCGAAGTTGCCGCAGACGCATCTCATGGTGAGGCCAAGGCAGATGACGACCAAGTCAACGCGAAGGCCGATAAAGGCGAGGGTGGCTACAAGGCGGACAAAAAGCATGCCAGCTTTGGCGGTGAGCCAGGCGAAGGCGCGCTGTATATGGCACCTGACAACAATGTCCTGAACGATGCGCATGAGGCTCCGAAATGGGTCAAAGTATCGCCTTTTGTTGCTATGCTGCTGGGTTTTGTCGTCGCCTATTGGTTCTACATCGTGAACACGTCGCTGCCCGCTCGTCTGGCGGCGAACCAGCGGCCGCTGTACCTGTTTCTCAAGAATAAGTGGTACTTTGACGAGATCTACGACGCGATCTTTGTCAAACCTACCATTGCGCTGGGTCGGTTCCTGTGGAAACGCGGTGACGGCAACACGATTGATGGCTTCCTGAACGGGGTTTCGATGGGCGTCGTGCCCTTCTTTACCCGCCTCGCAGGCAAAGCTCAGACGGGTTACATCTTTACTTACGCCTTCTGGATGGTTTTGGGCATCGCCGCTCTTGTCACCTGGATGTCGATCGGCGGAGGCGCAAACTAATGGACAATATCCTATCTATTGTCACCTTCATCCCCGCCATCGCAGCAGGCATTCTGGCCCTGTTTCTGCATGGCGAGGACGTAGCCGCGCAGCGCAACGCCAAATGGGTTGCGCTGGTTGCCACAACCGTGACCTTTCTGGTCTCAATCGGCATCTATACCGGCTTTGATCCGTCCAACACCGGCTTCCAGATGGTGGAAGAGGGCGAGTGGCTGCTGGGCCTGAAGTACAAGATGGGTGTCGATGGGATCAGCGTTCTTTTCGTGCTGCTGACCACCTTCATCATGCCGCTGACCATTCTGGCCAGCTGGCAGGTCACGGACCGGGTCAAGGAATACATGATCGCATTCCTGCTGCTGGAAACGCTGATGCTGGGCGTGTTCATGGCGCTGGATCTGGTGCTGTTCTACCTGTTCTTCGAGGCGGGCCTGATCCCGATGTTCCTGATCATCGGTATCTGGGGCGGCAAAGACCGCATTTATGCCAGCTTCAAGTTCTTCCTATACACCTTCCTCGGCTCGGTGCTGATGCTGGTGGCGATGGTTGCGATGTATGCGGATGCGGGCACCACGGATATCGAGGCGCTGATGAGCCATCAGTTCTCGTCCGAAGGGTTCAGCGTACTGGGCATCTATATCGTCGGCGGCATGCAGACGCTGATGTTCCTGGCCTTCTTCGCGTCGTTCGCGGTGAAGATGCCGATGTGGCCGGTGCATACCTGGCTGCCGGATGCGCACGTTCAGGCGCCGACGGCAGGGTCGGTCGTGCTGGCGGCGATCCTGTTGAAGATGGGCGGCTATGGCTTCCTGCGCTTCAGCCTGCCGATGTTCCCGGTGGGGTCTGCGGTGATGACCGATGTGGTGCTGTGGATGTCGGCGATTGCTGTTGTCTACACCTCTCTGGTCGCGCTGGTGCAGGAGGATATGAAGAAGTTGATCGCCTATTCCTCGGTCGCGCATATGGGCTTTGTGACCATGGGTATCTTTGCAGCGAACCAGCAGGGCATTGATGGCGCGATCTTCCAGATGCTCAGTCATGGGTTCATTTCCGCAGCGCTCTTCCTGTGTGTTGGCGTGATCTATGACCGGATGCACACCCGCGATATCGAGGCGTATGGCGGTTTGGTCATCCGGATGCCGGCTTACGCTCTGGTCTTCATGCTGTTCACCATGGCCAATGTCGGCTTGCCTGGTACATCGGGCTTCATCGGGGAATTCCTGACCCTGATGGGCGCATTCCAGGTCAACACCTGGGTGACGGCTGTGGCTGCAACCGGTGTGATCTTCTCGGCGGGCTATGCGCTATGGCTCTATCGCCGGGTAGTCTTTGGAGATCTGATCAAGGAAAGCCTCAAGGCCATCACAGACATGAGCTCGCGCGAGCGGCTGATCTTCGCGCCGCTGATCGTGATGACCATTCTGCTTGGGATTTATCCCTCGCTGGTGACCGATGTGATCGGGCAATCCACCGCAGCGCTAATCTCGAACTATGACACGGCTCTGGCCGCGGCTGAAGCCGCAACCCAGACAGCCGCTTCGCATTAAGGGGGCTTTGGAGACATGATCCAGGCTGATCTGACAATCATCCTGCCGGAAATTGTTCTGGCAATTTATGCGATGGCGGCGCTGATCGGGGCTGTCTACACCACCAAGGATGCTCTGGCTCCCATGCTGGTCTGGGCCACTTCAGGTCTGATGGCGGTGTTGGCAATCTGGATTGCGATGAATGGCGAAGGTACCAACGTGGCCTTCAACGGCATGTTCGTGGATGACGGCTTTGCTCGATTTGCAAAGGTTGCGATTCTGCTGTCCGCCGCTGCGGTATTGCTGATGAGCCAGGAATATATGGCGCGCCGCGATCTGTTGCGCTTTGAATATCCTCTGCTGGTCGCACTTGCGGCTGTAGGCATGATGATGATGGTTAGCGCAGGCGATCTGATGTCGCTTTATATGGGGCTTGAGCTGCAGTCGCTGTCGCTTTACGTCGTGGCCGCCTTGCGGCGCGACAGTGCCAAATCCACCGAAGCCGGTCTGAAATACTTCGTGCTGGGCGCGTTGAGTTCTGGCTTGCTGCTCTATGGTGCGTCGCTGGTTTACGGCTTCACTGGCACCACGCTGTTCTCGGGTATCATCCAAACGGTGCATCATGGAGATGTCTCGATTGGCCTCCTGTTTGGCCTGGTGTTCATGATCTCGGGTCTGGCCTTCAAGGTCTCGGCCGTGCCGTTCCACATGTGGACGCCGGATGTGTATGAAGGGTCACCGACCCCGATTACTGCGTTCTTCGCTACCGCTCCGAAAGTGGCTGCGATGGCCTTGTTCGCGCGCCTGATGCATGACGCATTCGGAGGCGTGATCAAGGATTGGCAGCAAGTGATCGTGCTGCTTTCGGTCCTGTCGATGCTGCTGGGCGCGGTTGCGGCCATCGGGCAGCGGGACATCAAGCGGCTGATGGCGTTTTCGTCGATTGCCCATATGGGATATGCTCTGATCGGACTGGCCGCCGGGACCGAGATGGGCATCAAGGCAATGCTGATGTATCTGGCCATCTATGTGACGATGAACATCGGAACCTTCGCATTCATCCTGATGATGGAGCGTGATGGCAAACCGGTCACTGATATTGATGCGCTACGTCAGTTCTCGAAGCGCGATCCGGGCAAAGCTCTGGCGGTCCTGATCCTGATGTTCAGTCTGGCGGGCGTGCCACCGATGCTGGGCTTCTTCGCCAAGTTCGGCGTCTGGCAAGCGGGTATCGATGCCGACCTGTTCGGGCTGGTGATCGTCTCGGCCATCGCCTCGGTCATCGGTGCGTTCTACTATCTGCGGATCGTGTTCTACATGTATTTCGGGGCGGAGAATGAAGACCCGATCGAGATCCGCTCGACCCCGGTTTTGTGGGCAGCGCTGATGGGCTCTGCGGCTCTGATGTTGATTGGCGTATTTTATCAGTTCGGTGTGGAAGGGGCAGCTGCAGCTGCTGCGGCGACGCTTGTCAACTGATACTGCCGCGTTTCGATCAACCGAGGCTCGGTCGCGCGACCGGGCCTTTTTGACATGAGCGAATGGCCGCAGGGATATGGCCTGCATATACTGAAAGAAGTCGACAGTACTCTGAATGAGGCGGTGCGGCTTGCGCCAACAGCGACCGGTCCGGTCTGGATCATGGCACATCATCAGACCGCCGCGCGTGGTCGGCGCGGGCGAGCCTGGGCCAACCCCAAAGGTAATCTGGCAGCGACTTTGCTGATGCGCCCGCCGGGTGATCCGGAACAGGCGGCCCTTCGAAGTTTTGTCGCAGCGCTCGCCCTGTATGATGCCTGTGTGGCGGTAACGGGGCGCGCAGTAGGTTTGGCACTGAAATGGCCCAATGACGTGCTGCTCAACGGCGGAAAACTAGCGGGTATCCTGCTAGAAAGCACGGGGCAGGGCCGGGGGGTGTCACATCTGGCGATAGGGATTGGGGTGAACCTGTCCGAGGCACCGGGCACTGATCGCGTCGAAGCCGGAGCGGTGCGACCTGTTTCTCTGCTCTCGGAAACCGGCGCGCTCACCACCCCCGAGGATTTTCTGACCGAACTGGCGGTAGCTTATGCGCATTATGAGACCCAGTTCATGACCTACGGGTTCGAACCGATCCGCACCGCCTGGCTATCCCGAGCAGCGCGGTTGGGCGAAGTCATAACCGCTCGTACAGCCACGTCTGAAACGGTTGGAACCTTCGAAACGGTAGACGTGGGTGGCAGCCTTGTCCTAAACACCGCCAAGGGCCGGGTCAGCATTCCGGCTGCGGATGTGTACTTCTGAAAGGGGCGCGGGATGCTTCTGGCGATTGATTGCGGCAATACCAACACCGTTTTCTCGATCTGGGATGGCGAAAAGTTTCTGTGCACCCTGCGCACCTCAACTCATCATGCCCGCACAGCGGATGCTTATTTCACCTGGTATTCAACCTTGGTGAAACACTACGGTATCGAAGCTGATATCTCGGATGTGATCATCGCCTCAACCGTGCCACGCGTGGTGTTCAACCTGCGGGTCTTTGCTGATCGCTTTTTTGGATGCCGGCCGATTGTCGTTGGCAAGCCAGATTGCCTGCTGCCGGTCAATCCGCGCGTGGACGAAGGCACCGTGCCCGGTCCGGACCGGTTGGCCAACGCGGCGGCGGCGTTCGACCGCCATGGCGGCAATGTGGTTGTGGTTGACTTTGGGACCGCCACGAATTTCGACGTGGTCGCAGCCGACGGCGCCTACGTCGGTGGTATCATCGCCCCTGGCGTGAACCTGAGCCTTGAGGCACTGCATCAAGGTGCCGCGGCGTTGCCGCATATCGACATCACGAGACCCGAAAAAGTGATTGGAACAAACACGGTTGGCTGTATCCAGTCCGGCGTGTATTGGGGATATTCCGGCCTGATCGAAGGGCTGATCTCGCGCGTGAAAGCTGAATACGGAATGGCGATGAAAGTCGTCGGTACCGGGGGCCTGGCGCCTCTGTTTGATCAGGCTGACGTGGGTTTTGACGCTATCGAGGATGATCTGACGATGCACGGGTTGACCGTGATACATCGCTATAACAAGGAAAATGGCTCAACATGAGCAGTGAACGACTGATCTATCTGCCGCTGGGCGGTGCAGGTGAAATCGGCATGAATGCCTATGTCTATGGTTACGGTAAGCCGGGGCAAGAGCGGTTGATCCTTGTGGATCTTGGCGTTGCCTTCCCGGACATGGACACCTCGCCCGGCGTGGATCTGATCTTTGCAGACGTCACCTGGCTGAAAGAGCGCGCCGATCAGCTGGAAGCAGTTTTTGTCACTCACGCGCACGAAGATCATGTCGGGGCGGTGGCCCACTGTTATGAGGCTTTGGGCGCGCCGGTCTACGCGCGCGCTTTTACCGCCAATATCGCGCGTCGCAAGATGGAAGAACGCGGCCACCCGACCGAGGCAGTGCAAACTGCGTCTCCATGGCCCGAACAGATCAAGGCTGGCCCGTTTACCGTTGGTTTCCTGCCGGTTTCGCATTCCATCCCTGAAAGTGCAGGGCTCGTTATCGACTCGCCTGCCGGACGCGTGGTGCATACGGGGGATTTCAAGCTCGATTCCAACCCGGTCGTGGGCGAACCATTCGATCCCGATCTGTGGGCCGAGGTGGCAAAGCCCGGCGTCAAAGCGTTGGTCTGTGACAGTACCAATGTGTTCTCAAGCCATCCCGGGCGTTCGGAATCCGAAGTCGGCCCCGAGATCACCCGTCTGGTTCAAGAGGCCAGCGGCATGGTCATCGCAACCACGTTTGCCTCGAACGTGGCACGCGTGAAAACGCTGGCAGAGGCGGGACAGAAAGCCGGCCGTTCGGTCGTACTGCTGGGTCGTGCGATGCGGCGTATGATCGAGGCGGCGACCGAGACCGGCATCCTGACCGATTTTCCAAAGGTTATCAGCGCCGAAGAGGCCGTCGACGTGCCACGCGCGAACCTGATGTTGATTGTGACTGGCAGCCAAGGCGAACGCCGCGCAGCCAGCGCCCAACTGGCGCGCGGTAAGTATCGCGGACTAGAAGCGAAAGAGGGCGATCTGTTTCTGTTCTCGTCCAAGACTATTCCCGGCAATGAACGTGGCGTGATCCGCATCATGAACCAGCTCAGTGAGAAGGGCGTGGATGTGGTCGATGACAGCTCTGGTCTGTATCACGTCTCGGGTCACGCCAACCGGCCTGATCTTGAGAAGGTTCACGCTCTGATCGATCCGCAGATGGTCATCCCGATGCATGGCGAACACCGCCACTTGCGTGAGCATGCCAAACTGGCCGAAACGGGCGGACGTACTGGGATTCTCGCTGTTAACGGCACTATGCTGGATCTGACTGGGAATGCGCCCAAAGTGGCGGATTATATCGAGACTGGCCGGACCTATCTGGATGGTACAGTCAAAATCGGCGCCTTGGACGGCGTGGTGCGCGACCGGATTCGCATGGCGCTGAACGGCCATATCACCATCACGGTGATATTGGACGAAGAAGACGAACCGCTGGGTGAGCCGTGGTGCGATACGATGGGCCTGCCCGAAATGGGATCATCCCGCGCGGGGCTGATCGAGGTGCTGGAAGAGGACCTGAACCAGTTCCTGATGCGTGCGGGCGCAAAGACGCTGCGTGATGACGACAAACTGGAAGAAGGGTTGCGCCGGATCGCACGACAGACAGCGCAGGCCGAGATCGGCAAGAAACCCGAGGTAACAGTGGTTGTTAGCCGAATGCGTTAATCTGCATAAGGCATCGGATAGCCCCGAAGCTGCAGGAAAAGGCTGGCCTCTTCGTTGTTGAGAAAGAAGGGAACGGTTTCAGGCGGGTTCTGGTCCTCTGCACGGGCGGCGACTTCGGCCAGAACAACTTCGGTGATGAAGGGCAGGTCGTACTCCCGCGCTTGGCTGATCTTGACCCATTGCAAATGCGATAGCTCGTCCGAGGCATGGGTGAAGTCGTCAAGATCCCCCTGAATCGCGTCCGCATCGACCAGAAAGAACCTGGCGTCGAACCGGCGGGGTCGTCCCGGTGGTGTGACTGCGCGAAAGACAAATTGCAGTGCTTCTGCAGACGGCAGGTAGCCCATCGCCGCAAAGCTTTGCCAATCGGCTGGGATCGCGCCTTGCCAATCCCCTTGTTGCCCCAGAACAAGCCCGGTTTCTTCCCACAACTCTCGGATCGCCGCGACAGCTAGAGAGGTCTGCAAGTTTGGCGCTGATTGTTGTGACAGGCGATCGGTGCATAGATCGGGCAATGGCGTGCTGAGCGAGATGCCCGCATCGGAAGCATCAACCGCGCCGCCCGGGAACACGAATTTGTTCGGCATGAACGCAGCCTTGGCACCGCGTTGGCCCATCAGGATCGACGGGTCTGTGAACCGATCACGCAATACGATTACGGTAGCAGCATCCCGGATTGCGGTTTTATCCGCCGTCATCCGGCCTTGCCAAACCCGTGCATCCGCCGTGCCCATTGATAGGCGACCACGGCCCCTTTGAGACGGGGCAGAAGGAACAGGGACAGCGCGACGCATCCGATCGAGAATGCAATCGCCATGGTCCATGGATCGGGACGCCACTGCACGTAAGAGACATGAAGGGCGGGTGCCAGAAGGTGCCCCACCAGCAGGATCGTCAGGTAGGCCGGGCCGTCATCAGCGCGATGATGGAACAATTCCTGCCCGCATTCCGAACAGGTGTCATTCACCTTGAGATAGCTGTGCAACAGCGCACCCTCACCGCAATTCGGGCATTTGCACCGGAACCCTCGGATCAATGCGGGTTTTGTTGGGCGGTCTTCTTCGAGCGAACTGTCAATAGTTTGGTCAATCATATGTATCTCGCGCATCTTTCCTGGAGGCATATAGGCAGGATCAGACCCAACGGAAAAGGGGGGTGCGTCGCTTTGTGGCGCTGCTGCTTAGCGTATCATTTTCTATTGGCGTTTCAAATAAAGCAAAAAAAGTTGTGCCGGAAGCGACGGAAACCCGCCCAAGCCGCGTTTGAATAAGTATCAACAGCGGCAAATGGCCGCCAAATTCAGGGAACTATGTAATGAAAACCAAAAGCTTCATTTCGGCAATCGTGGTAGCTGCAGTTACTGTGACCGGCACTTCCGCTTTGGCCAAGGGCCCGCGTGCGACATTTCAGGAACTGGATGCCGACGGGGACGGGCAGGTGACTCAGGCCGAGATCGAGACACATCGCAACCAGAAATTCACCGCTGCCGATACGGATGGCGACGGCCAACTGAGCGTCGAAGAAATGCAGGCCGCGGCGCAGACCAAGGCCAACGAGCGTGTTACCAAGATGTTCGAAAAGCACGACGCAAATGCGGATGGTTTCCTTAGCGAAGATGAATTGCCGAAACCGCGCCGCGCCTCCAAGATGTTCGAGCGCATCGATGCCGACGGCAACGGTTCGATCTCAGAACAGGAATACGCGGATGCAAAAGACAAAATGGGCCGGAAACACAAGCGGCATCAGAAGTCGGACACCGACAACAACTGATGCGGGATGGAGGATCTGACCTCTTATCCCGACATCGAGCATGGCGGAACACCTGCCATGCCCGAGCCCAGCGACGAAGAGTTGCTGGGCCGGTTTTCTGATGGCGATGCTACGGCGGCCCGCCTGCTGACCGGGCGGTTGGGGCCGCGAAGTTATTCCGTGGCTTTGCGAATGCTGGGAAACCCAGCAGAAGCAGAGGACGTGACGCAAGAAGCGATGATGCGCCTTTGGAAGATGGCACCTGACTGGGTGCCGGGGCAGGCGCAGTTATCGACCTGGCTCTATCGCGTAACACTGAATCTATGTGTGGACTTGCGCCGGAAAAAGCGGCCTCAAGCGTTGGACAATGTGGCCGAACCCGAAGATGAGACTGCCAGTGTGGTCGACCAGATGCAGGAGAGTGCCCGCAAGGACGCGTTGCAGGCTGCGTTGGAGCATTTGCCGGACCGGCAGCGGCAGGCTGTGGTTCTGCGGCACATCGAAGAATTGTCCAATCCCGAAATCGCGGGGATCATGGATATTTCGGTCGAGGCGGTTGAAAGCCTGACCGCGCGTGGCAAACGAACTCTGACCGCGATACTGGCGGGGCGTCGGGATGAACTGGGGTACGAACATGGCTGATCAAGATAACGAACTCGACCATCTGTTTGCACGGGCGCGTGCGGCGCGAGATACGTTTCCTGACGATCTTGCGGTTCGGATCGAAACTGATGCCGAAGCCATACGTCTGGCCCGGACTGCAAGACCGCAGCGGCGGACATGGCGGCAAAAGATAGGCATTATCGGGGGGTGGCAAGGGTTGAGCGGTCTTGTGGCGGCAAGCGCAGCTGGCGTCTGGATCGGGTTCTCCGCTCCGGCCTTCTTGCCGGACCCTGTTGATTATTTCATCTCACAAGAGACGACCTATCTGATGGCCGATCTGAATTTAGACGAAAACTATCTGGAGGACGCAGAATGAGCGATCATCCCGCACCCAAACGCAAATGGATGCCGATATTGCTGGTTGTCTCTCTTGCTTTGAATCTGCTGATTGTCGGAGTCATTTTGGGTGCGGCATTGCGCTTTAAAGGAAGCGCTCATGCCGATGCGCCTCCGGGATTTGGCCCGGCGCTGTATTATGCGCTGCCAAAGTCGGATCGAAAGGCTCTGAGAGGTGAGTTGTCGGACCTGCGCGGAAAAGGATCACATCGGCGCAAGCAGGATTTTACTGCTCTTAGTCAAGTGCTTAGGGCCGTGCCTTTCGATCCCGCAGCGGTTGCGAGTCTTTTGGCACAGCAGTCGAAAGCAACTGCTGATCTGCAGACTGCGCTTCATCAGCAATGGCTGGCCCAGATCTCGGCCATGAATGATGACCAACGTGCCGCTTACGCTGACCGGCTGGAGGACGTGGTTAAACGCGGCCCGCGCAAACACAAAAAACGGGACTGACTAGTCACGCTGCGCTTTGCCGAATCTGTACCTGGTTGCGGCCCGCTTTTTTGGCGGCATAAAGTGCTTTGTCCGCCGAGCTGATCAATCGACCAACCGGGTCTGTTTCGCCTGGATGAGAGAGTTCGGGCGTGGTACATAATTTCACCCCCACGCTGATCGTTACGGGTACTGGGGCCGGACGATCCGGCAGCTGAAAAGGTTTTTCGCAAATTGTTTCACAAATCTGTTTCGCTTGCTTCAGCGCTTGGTCGGTTGAGGTATTCGGTAGCCCGATCATGAACTCTTCGCCGCCGATACGCGCGACAAAACCGGTTTTTCCTATCACGACTCGCAGCCTTTTCGCGGTTTCGGTCAGAACCAAATCCCCCGCGGCGTGACCGTAACGGTCATTGATTGCCTTGAAGTGGTCCAGATCGGCCAGCATCACAGCGAATCCGTGTTCCGTTTCTGGGGCCTGAAGCGCGATCTGGTCCAGCGCGCGCATCGCATAGCGGCGATTGAACAGTCCGGTCAGCGGATCGATCAGGGATTCGGCCAAATCCCTGCGCAATGTCGCTCGCAATCTGTCGTCTCGGGTCTTGCGGGCGATCAGAGTTTCAAGCCGCAAGCATATCTCATCTGTCTGAAACCCGCCCATGCAGACCGCATCAGCGCCTCGGTCCAGCGCCTCGGCCGCAAGTGCGGGATTATCATCCGGCAACACACCGATCAGCACCGTATTTCGTGTCGCACCGCGCGACCGAAGATCTGCCAGTAGGTTCCGCCCCGAGCTATTCGGTGCAAGCTCAACAACAATCGCGTCCGGGATCGTTCCGGACAGGATGCCTTTGAGATCAGGCAGAGTATGGCCGGTCACACGATGCCGGGTTTGATGGGTCAGAGCATTACTCCACAACGCACTGGTTCGAACTGTTTGCGTCAGGATCGCGATCTCTGCCGTCGATGGCGGGGCGATCAGCACCTGTGGCGCCTCGCCAAAGCCAATGGTTTGGGCCGAACCTTCGATGTTTAATTCCTGCCGTTCGGCGCGCGTACGTAACAAGCTGCGCACGCGGGCCAATAGAAGTGTATCCTTGAACGGATAGCCAAGCACATCGTCCAGCCCGTCCGACAGTGCCTTCAAACGCGCTGCTTTGTCGTTTTGCGGTGCAATCGCAACAATCGGCACATCGATCAGAGCAGGATCTGCCGCCATCACTTTCTTAACATCCGCAGCGCTTCCGTCGGGCAGAGTTTGCGCTGTAAGAACCAGATCAGGCCGTGTCCGCCGCAGCAATGCACCAAGCCCGGCCAGTTTCTCACCCTGCACGACATGGTACCAGGCGGCCGTCAACTGAACCTTGAGCATTATGCGATTGGTCGAAACACCGTCGAGGACGAGTATGGTGCCTTGTACAGACATAGCCATTCACCGTTTGATTGCATGCGTTGCTAAAGTGTTTATGAGTCTGGTTAACAAACCCTTTCCAACACAGTGTCCGAGGCCAGTTTATGCCGATCTCCGCCAATTCCGCTGAAACTCTGGCCCTGAATGTGCTGGGCTGGCTGGTGGGAAATGATGAGTTGCTGCCCGTTTTCCTGGGGGCGACAGGTGCCTCGGAACAAGATTTGCGCGACCGTGCGGGTGAGGCTGAATTTCTTGGGTCTGTGTTGGACTTTCTGCTGCTTGACGATTCATGGGTGATCGCTTTTTGTGACGCCAATTCCGTGCCCTACGAAGAGCCGGGTCAAGCCCGTGCCGCGTTGTCCGGAATTTCGGATATGCACTGGACCTAACCCAAAGGAAATTTGTTTCATGGCAATCGACGCCCTCGTGTTCGACAAGGACGGTACTCTTTTTGATTTTGCAGCCACTTGGGGTGCGTTCGGGCGTATCGCGATGCTGCAGCTCTCTGATGGAGATGTGCAGCGCGCGACCGAGTTGGGGAAGGCCATCGGATTTGATTTTGAACAAGAGAGCTACGACCCGAATAGCGTAGTCATCGCCGGAACGGTCGATGAAGTTGCTGCAGCCCTTACACCGCATTTGCCTGAGGTATCTCTGGGGCACCTGATCGAAACACTCAACCGGGCGTCAGCGAACGCAGAGCAGATCCAAGCCGTTCCCTTGGCACCATTCCTTGCCGAGCTGCGTCGCGCCGGGCTGAAACTGGGCGTTGCGACGAACGATGCTGAAATGCCGGCCCTGCAGCACCTGCAGTCCGTTGGTGTGCGAGACCATTTTGATTTTGTAGCCGGATATGACAGCGGACATGGTTACAAGCCAGGTCCGGGGCAGCTATTGGCCTTTGCTCAGCATGTCGAGGTCGCGCCATCTCGTGTTGCGATGGTTGGTGACAGTCTTCACGATCTAGAGGCGGGACGCGCCGCAGGGATGGTCACCATCGGGGTTCTGACCGGCATGGCGACGGCCAAAACACTCGAACCGCTGGCGGATGTCGTCTTGCCCAACATCGGGCACATTCCCGGCTGGTTGTCGAAAACCGAATAACCTCGGTTCCAAATCGCCGGGTTGGATAATAAAACCGACAACTCTTGTCGCAGACAGAACGGCGATGCTGAGTCTTCGGGGCTTTCATGGGAGTGAAAGCGCGGAGGATGGTGATGGCTGAGAGCAAGACACGCAAACGTCGCGGTGGTGGACGCGCGGGCGCAGCCGCGAGGCGCGGCGCGGCGGTGATCGAGCAGATGCCCTGGAACCCGCCCACAAACATCGACAAGCCAATCGAGCCGTTGGGACCCGAGGGAATCGAAGCGGTTCACGAAGGTGCCATGCGGATTCTCGAAGAGATCGGCATCGAGTTCTACAATCAAGAAGCCATCGGGATCCTGCGCAAGGCGGGCTGTACAATTTCCGGCGACAACGTCCGTATGGACCGGGATTTCGTGATGGAAATGGTGAGCAAGGCGCCCAACAAATTTACCATCACGCCGCGCAACCCGGAGCATCAGATCGAGATTGGTGGCAAGACCATTCTGTTCGGCAATGTTTCATCCCCACCAAATTATTGGGACATGGAAATCGGAAAAAAAGTGCCCGGCACCCGGCGGATGTGTCAGGACCTGCTGAAGCTGACGCAATACTTCAACTGTATCCACTTTGCAGGTGGATATCCGGTTGAGCCGGTCGATATCCACGCCAGCATACGGCACCTTGATGTGCTTTATGACAAGCTGACCCTGACTGATAAGGCAATGCATGCCTATTCGCTGGGGAAAGAGCGCGTCGAAGACGTGATGGAGATGGTGCGTATCGCGGGTGGCCTGAGCCACGAGGAATTCGAGGCCACGCCCCGGATGTACACTAACATCAACTCGACCTCACCGTTGAAACACGACCATCCAATGATCGATGGCTGCCTGCGGCTTGCGCGGCGTGGGCAGGCAATTGTCGTGACGCCTTTCACTCTGGCCGGGGCGATGGCCCCCGTGACGATGGCTGGCGCAGTGGCACAATCGCTTGCCGAAGCGCTGTGCGCGATTGCGTTGTTTCAGTACGTTCGCCCGGGTATTCCATGCGTGATCGGGACCTTTACTTCGAATGTCGATATGAAATCCGGTGCGCCTGCATTCGGGACACCGGAATACATGCGCTCGACCCAGATGACTGGGCAGATGGCACGGTATTATGGCTTGCCTATGCGGTCCTCGGGCGTTTGCGCGGCAAATGTGCCCGATGGGCAGTCGGTTTGGGAAACCTCGAATTCCCTTTGGGCGGCGGTGCAGTCAGGCACCAACATGGTATATCATGCGGCAGGCTGGCTTGAAGGAGGCCTTATCGCAAGCCCCGAGAAATTCATCATGGATTGCGAAATCCTGCAGCAGATTCAGCGGTATATGCAGCCGGAACTGACAGCAACGGGCCCGGATGACATCGCCCTTGAAGCGATCCGGTCTGTTGGAAACGACGGGCATTTCTTTGGCATCCAACATACGCAAGATCGTTATACCACCGCATTTTATCAGCCGTTCCTGAGTGACTGGAAAAACTTCGAAGCCTGGGAAGCAGCTGGTGGTATCTGGACTGCGGAACGTGCCCATCGGATGTTCAAGGAGATCGTGCACAATTTCGAAGCCCCGAAGATGGATGAGGCGATCCGCGAGGAGCTGGCCGAGTTTGTTGAGCGCCGCAAGGCCGAAGGCGGTGCGCCGACCGATTTCTGATCGCTGCCCAATCCGCCCTTCAGTTTGGGATTAGATCGGATTCTCATAATCCCGTATCGGATTTTGGGTGTTTGTTAAGCTTTCTGCGATCACTTGAGAGTGTCTTTCAATCTGAGGCGACACATGCACGGGCTGATCAACAGGGCGATCCAATCCTTTGTCTGCGCCACCTACGGGCGTCAATGCTGGTTGCGCGCGACTCATACGGCCGGGCTGGGATTTGACGAGTTCGAGGCGATGTTGATCTATGACACGGAGATATCGACCCGAGTGCTCGACGCTTTGTGCGCTGACTTGAACCGCCCAAAATCCGAATTTCTTGAGGATTTGGGCACTTATCTGGTCTCACACTCGAACATGGAAGATCTACGCAGGTTATTGCGTTTTGGCGGGGTCACCTATTTGGAGTTTCTGCATTCGCTTGATGATCTGTCGGATCGCGTCCGCCTTGCTGTGTCCGATCTGAGATTGCCGGATTTGGAATTGCAGGAACACTCGCCCGGGGAATATCACCTGCATTGCACTCCTGATTTGCCGGGGTATTCCAGCGTCATGACCGGTGTACTGCGAGCCATGGCGGATGACTATGGGGCGTTGGTGATCCTGTCCAATGAAGGGTGCCAAAACGGGGCTGAGTTGATTTCAATCACATTGATCGAAAGCGCGTTTGCCGAAGGGCGTCACTTTGATCTTGGGGCACGTAAATCATGATCAAGACCGCAGATCTTGGACAGTTGCTGGACACCTTATGTCCGATGTTCGTCCTTGTAGATGACATGGGGCGGATCGGGCAGGTTGGACCAACTCTGCAGAAGCTACGCCCGGATCGGCCTATGGTCGGCCAAAGCTTTCTGGATGTCTTTGAACTGGTGCGCCCTCGCTCAATCACGACAGTAGCTGCGCTGATGATGGTGCCGGACCGAAAGCTACACCTTAGGTTTCAAGACCGGCCGCAGACTGCGTTCAAAGGTCTGATCGCGCCGTTTCCTGGCGGAAGCGGGGCGGTCATCAACCTGTCGTTTGGAATTTCGATACTGGATGCGGTACGCGACTATTCTCTGACCAGCACCGATTTCCCGGGCACTGATCTGGCCATAGAATTGTTGTATCTGGTCGAGGCAAATTCTGCCGCGATGGAAGCGTCACGCTCGCTGAACTTGCGTCTGCAAGGTGCGATGCTGGCGGCAGAAGAACAAGCCTACACGGATACGTTGACCGGGCTGAAAAATCGACGTGCGATGGATCATATTCTAGGGCATTTGATTTCGGCGAAATCGAGTTTTGCAATGATGCATCTGGATCTGGATTTCTTCAAATCAGTCAATGATCGATTGGGGCATGCTGCAGGGGACTATGTTCTGCAGCAAGCTGCAAAGATCATGCTGGACGTCACACGCAGCGACGACACAGTTGCCCGAGTCGGGGGTGATGAGTTTGTCTTGATTTTTAAGGGCATGAACGATCGTACAAAGCTTGATGGTATTGCAGGGCGCCTGATTTCACGCCTGTGCAAGCCGATGCAGTTCGATGGGGCAACCTGCCGAATATCGGCAAGTATTGGTACAGCACTCTCGACACAATTCGAAGTGCCCAAGGCCGAAGATATTCTTCATGCCGCCGATCTGGCTTTATACGCAGCGAAACGAAGCGGGCGATCCTGCCACCGTTTCTATTGCGAGCTATCGGATGCGCAGCATTCCGGTTGACGCAGGTGGCCCCCCTTTGCTTCGCTACAGTGTATCCAACATCGCCGCGATGTGTCGCTTGACCTGAGGAAGCTCTGAAATCACGGGCATTACGTGTCCGTGAAAGCTGGCGCGGGCAAGTTCCTCGGGTACATCTTCCAAAACATGGCCTCCGGTGCAGGCAAAAAACGGCAGGCACAGCGCCTTGCCACCGCACCCGGTGGCGGCGTCCGCAATTGATGGGGTTTGCTCAACGAACCCGGTGCGAATGCTATTGAACGCGGTAAGCCGACCCAGATTCTCGGCGAAACCCTTTGCGACAATGGCCGGATTGGCGCTGCGGCCCGAGCCATGTGCAGCGATCACAAGATCTGTGTCCGCCGCGCTCCAAACCCTGTTCGTCAGTTCCTGATGTATGGCCGCTGTAATCAGGGCAGGCAGTTCGGGATCGATACCCATGGGGTCCAGAATCGTGACAGAACGCTGGCCAATCCGCTTTGGCAGAGCGCTGGTGACAAACCAGCCGCGCGCCATGAATAAGGGGTAGATAACCGTGTCGCTGGTCAATCCATCAAGGCAATTTTCCAACGCCTGCGGGGCTGCCAATGTGGCCGACGATACCGAAACCCGTTGACATAACTCATCTACCTCTCGCGCAAAGGCTGCTAGCGCAGCTTCTGCAGGTGCAGGGTCCGAGGGTTGGCCATGGGCGACGATAACGGCGTGTGTCATGCAGGACTCCGGATAGGTTCTGCGATAGATGTATTGCTGGTGGGCAGAGTCAATGCGGTGTTGGCAATTTCGTCATCCCAGTAGAGTCAGCCACAACCAGACCGTCAATATTGACGCGGTCGTTCCGATCAGAACCGACGACGCGGCCACACGTTTGGCATGTCCGTACATGTTTGCGAAGATGTAGCTATTGATCCCCGGCGCCATCGCTGCGGTAAGAACGCCCGAGCGGAACAGGTCTTGCGGCAACGCCAGAGATGACCCGAAGAACCAAACCAGGCTCGGGTGCAGCATCAATGAGATACAGCAGACGAAAATAATGGTACGCAGATCGCCCTCGGGTCGGTACTTAACCAGCACACCCCCCAGCGCGAACAGGGCACCGGGCAAGGCCGCGCGGGTGATCAGGTTCAAGGCTTCGTCTACAACTCCGGGTATGGCCAGTCCAGTGAGGTTTACGACAAACCCCAACGAGATCCCAAGAATGAGTGCATTCTTGAACATGGCCGACAGCACGGATTTCAACATCAGCACTCCGCCGTTGCCGCGGTTTCGAAGCACCTCCATCACCGTGATGCCGAGGCAATAGCAAAAGGGTGAGTGGAACGCGATGATTGTGAAGTTGCCAACTAGATTTTCGACCCCATAGGCGCGCTCGGTAATAGGCAACCCCAAGAGGACCGAGTTTGAAAACAGACAGCAAAATCCAATAGCAACCGAATCCTCCCACGCTCGTCCGAAGATCAGGCGCGCACCGATCATACCAGCGACAAAACACAGGCCAGCTGCTGAATAGAAACTGACCAAAAGCCGAGGATCGAAGCTGGTGCCGAGATCGAGATTGGCAATGGCGAGAAACAGTAGGCAGGGAATGGCAAAGTTCTGCGTGAAACTCATTAACCCATCGATATGGGTTTCGCGAAAATAGCCGAACCTCGTCGCCGTGTATCCGGCACCGATGACCAGAAACACCGGCAGGATGACATCAATCAGGCTTTGTAACATGGCGGCGCCATACGGGGTATCGCAAGCGCGTGCAGCAGCATGCCTTACAGGGCGTGCCGGATCACCATGCCATCATAGGCAGGCGTGATATGATCCGGTGTTTCCGCATCGACCGTCGCATAATCCAGATCGATATGCATGTTGGTCAAAACGGCGCGTTTTGGTTTCAATTGGTCGATCCACTCCAGCGTCTTTTCCAGATGGGCATGTGTCGGATGCGGAGAGCGGCGCAGGGCGTCAATAATCAGGCAATCCAGATTCGCCAGTTCAGTCATGCTCTCATCATAAAGCTCTGCTACATCAGGCAGATAGACGATGTTTCCCATTCTGAAGCCAAGCGCATCAATCGATCCGTGGTTCACGCGAAATGGCCGAAGTGGGATCGTGCCACCAGGGCCGGAAATTTCGAACGGCCCATTAATTGTTTTGAGGTCGAGTATGGGCGGATAGGGCGATCCCTCGGGCTGAACGAAGGCATAGCCAAACCGGCTGAGCAGATCGTTCTGCGTGTCACCATCGGCCCAGACGGGGACGCGGGTTTTCATATTGAAAACGATCATCCGCAGATCGTCGATCCCATTCATGTGGTCGGCGTGGGAATGCGTGTAGACGACACCGTCCAATCGCCCCGTCCCGGTGTCCAGCAATTGGCTACGCATATCAGGTGAGGTGTCGATCAGAACCGAAGTAGTCCCGTCCGGCCCGTCCCGCTCGACCAGTAACGAGCATCGCCGACGCTGGTTTTTCGGGTTTTCCGGATCACAATCGCCCCAATGTCCCCCGAGACGGGGGACGCCACCGGATGACCCGCAGCCCAGAATTGTCAGGCGCAGCTCGCTCATGCAGCCGCCTTGTATGTGGCGGCTTTAGTGAAGAGCCGATCAAAATTGGCCTGCGTTTTTGCGGCGAAATCTGCGTAATCCAATCCGAAGACCTCAGCCCCTTTACGGGCGGTGTGTGCCGTATAGGCGGGCTCATTCCGTTTACCGCGATATGGTGGGGGGGCAAGATAGGGCGCATCGGTTTCGACCAGAATTCGGTCAACAGGTGCCGAAGCGAAGATATCGCGCAGTTCCTGGCTTCTTGGGAAGGCCGCGATGCCGGACATGGACAGGTAAAAGCCCAGATCAAGCGCGGCCCGGGCCAGTTCTGCCGACGAAGAAAAGCAATGCATGACACAGGAATAGGGCGTATTACGATGCTCTTCGGTCAGAATGCGGGCCATGTCGTCATCAGCAGCGCGCGCGTGGATGATCAGGGGCAGGCCGGTGCGCTGGGCGGCCTCGATATGGATGCGCAGCGATTGTTTCTGAACATCTGCCGACTCGGCCGTGTAGTGATAATCAAGCCCGCTTTCCCCAATGCCCACGAACTTGGGATGCTTAGCCAATGCGACCAGCTCATCGACCGTGGCCATCGGCTCATCAGCGGCGCTCATCGGGTGGGTGCCTGCAGCGTAGAAGACTGGGGCGTGAGCCTCGGCGATGGCGCGCACAGCGGGTTCGTTGCGCAGCCGGGTGCAGATGGTCACCATGCGGGTCACGCCAGCCTCGGTAGCGCGGGCGACGATATCATCCAACTGACCGTCGAAATCAGGGAAATCCAGATGGCAGTGGCTGTCGGTAATTTCGGGGGTGAGGCTCATCAGCTGTGACCGGCGGTTTCCTGTATCTTGAACACCGTATCTAGGACAAGCGAGGCAGGGTCAAGGTTCACCGCCTGCCCATGCCGCGCGCGCGTCGTGATGAGCGCGGCGACCTCCGCCCATTCGCGGGCCTTGTGCTGCGAGTTAGAGAGGCGCGACAGAGTTTCAGCCTCATTCGGGGCGGCCTCGGGTATGGGGGCGGCACCTTTTGCACCTGTCAGCGCCAAACGCGAGAGCGCAACGTCGATCAGCGAAAGCAGCAGATCAAACCGTTCCGCAGCACCTCGCTGAGCAGCCGCTTCTGCCAGTTTTAGGGTGCGCTGGCGGTCGAGCCGGGGAAGGGAGCCCAGAATTGCAATCAGCTCGGCATAAAGCTCTAGCCCGCCGAGATTGATCAAGCGGACGGCATCACCCACTGACCCGGCGGCGAGGGCTGCCAAATGTTCAGCCCGACTAGGGATTTCTGTGCCGGTCTGCACTAGCGCGGCCTTCATGTCATCTGCGCCAAGGGGTGAAAGCCGCAGCGTGCGGCAACGCGAACGGATGGTCGGCAGCAGGCGCGAAGGTTGGTGTGAAATCAGCAGCAGCGTTGTGCGCGCTGGCGGCTCTTCGAGCATCTTCAGCAGCGCATTGGCAGCACTGACATTCATTTCATCCGCTGAATCGACGATAACAACCCGGCGACCACCATCGGCAGAGGACAGGCCGAAGAACTTGCCCAATTTGCGGATGTCATCGACAACGATTTCGTTGCGCAGCCGTCCCTGATCGTTGACGGACCGGGTGATTGCGGCAAGGCCGGGCTCGGCCCCCGCCTGGATTCGGTGAGCGACGGGGTGGTCCGGGTCGATGTCCAACGTCTCAGGCGCAGGAGGGGCACCAAACAACCCGCCATCATCTGCCGGAGGTGTGGCCAACAAAAACTGTGCAATGTGCCAGGCAAGGGTAGCCTTGCCCACGCCGCGCGGCCCCGTTAGCAACCAGCCGTGGTGCAGCCGGTCCGAGTTATACGCGGTTAAAAACGCCTCTTGGGCCGCATCCTGTCCGAACAGCTTGAGAGTTTCGCGCGGATGCGGGGCACCAGGGGCCTGATCCGGTGTTTGGATATCGTCGCTCATGTCAGCTCAATTGCAGGGACGTCATGACAATATCTGTCACATCCCGCGCAACGCTGTCCATGTCCCGATTGCCGTCGACCACGCGGAAACGGTCAGAGAATTCTTGGGCCAGACCCAGAAAACCTGCCCGCATCTGTTGTTGAAGCTCCAAACCGAAATCTTCGAACCGTTCTTCGGTGCCCTGACGACCTTTGGCGCGCAACAGGCCGGTTTCCGGGTCCATATCGATCAGCAAGGTCATATCTGGCTCTCGCCAGATCATCAAGCTGTGCAACTGATCCACCAAACCCCGCAGATCGCCGCGCGACAGACCTTGATACATCCGGGTACTGTCGGCAAAACGATCGCAGATCACAACCTTGCCCTCTGCCAACGCGGGTTCAATCGTGCGCTCAAGATGATCGCGCCGGGCAGCGGTGAACAGCAGGATCTCGGTCTCGGCCGACCAGCGGTCCGGATCACCCTGCAGCACAAGGCTGCGAATTTCTTCTGCCCCGTCCGATCCGCCGGGCTCGCGCGTCAGAACGACGTCGCGGCCTTGATGCCGCAAGTGCTCGGCCAGCAGGCGCGCCTGCGTGGACTTGCCTGATCCGTCAATGCCTTCGAAGGTCAGAAACGTTCCGCGCGCTGTCACATTTGCTCCAGCGGAGTGTTGATCACTTCTTTCAGAACGATGCCACCCACGGTCAACATACGCACGACAAACCCGCCCAAGGGAACATCCTTTTCCGCAACCAGCGGGCGGCGGATTTCGGGCAATCCCTCGGGTTGGATCACAAGCTCGGCCAATTGCTGGCCTTTGCTGACCGGTGCGTTGATAGGGCCGTCATAGACAACCTCGGCCTTGATGTCCTTGTCGCCCAAAACGGGGAACAGCAAGGTCAGATCACCCTCGGGCACCAATCCCACAGTCTTTTCCGCCCCCATCCAAAGCTTGGCCTGGGCTACCGGTTCTTCTGATTTGGCAACTGTCCTCTCGACAAAATTTCGAAACGACCAGTTAACCACGGCCTCAGCCTCCTCTGCGCGCTTGGCAGTGCTGTCGAGCCCTGAAAGAACAAAGACAACCCGTCGGTCGCCTTGTTTGGCAGAACCGACCAAACCATATCCTGCCTCTTGGGTATGGCCAGTCTTGAGGCCATCGGCCCCGATATCAAGCTTCAGCAGCGGATTGCGGTTTCGCGCGTTCGAGGGCGCTCGGCCATCGAATTCGAACTCTTCTTCGGCAAACAGGGGATAGTACTCGGGGAAATCGGTGATCAGCCGGTCGGCCAGAACTGCCAGATCGTGCACTGACATCATGTGCCCAGCAGCAGGCCAGCCGTTGGAATTGGCAAAGTTCGAGTTGTTCATGCCCATCTGCTGCGCCCGCTGAGTCATGAAACGGGCGAATCCGGCTTCGCTTCCGTCGGGGCTGAGCGCTTCGGCGATCACGACACAGGCGTCATTGCCCGAAAGCACGATGATCCCGCGCAAAAGATCCTCGACCCGGACACGATCCTGCGTGTTCAGGAACATGGTCGAGCCGCCATAGCTCATCGCATGTTCCGAGACGGGCAAAGTTTCGTCCAGCGTCAAACGACCATCGCGCAAGGCTTCAAACGCCACATAAAGCGTCATGAGCTTCGACATGGACGCTGGAGGCAGAGGCTGATCGGCGTCTTTAGACAACAGCACAGTGCCGGTTTTCTGGTCCATCACATAAGCCGCACGCGCGGTGGTGTCGAAGGCATAGGCGGGCAGTGCCAACAGCGCCAACCCGAGGGCCAGTGTGGTGGATCGCAAAGCGGAAAGCATCATGGGCCTCCTGTTTGATCAGTTCTTTGCCGTGAAAGCATCGGTAAACCCAAGGTCTTTCACATCGTTCAACATCGCCCGACGTTCCGCGCGGGTTGCAACGGGTCCAACCAAAACGCGCCAGACCGACTTGTCCTCGCTTTTCAGTTCCATGACTTCGGCAGCCATGCCATTGCGCCGAATCTTGTCCGCCGCGCTCTTGGCGTTGGATTCTACGCTGAAGGTGCCCGCCTGAACAAAAGGTTTTGCCAACCCACTTGTCGTCGCAGCACTCGCCGGCGCTGGTGCCGCCGCCGTTGGTTCAGAGGCCTCGATGGCCGCTGCCGCTCCGGCAATCGGGTCCAGAGGCGTTTCGGTGATTGCGTTAGGGTCTTTCTTTTGCCACCACTTGCGCTTGGCCGGTTTTTCAGCCGGTGCCGTCAGTTCGGGATCCGACAATGCTGCCGTCTGTGTTTCTGACGAAGGGGATTCGGTCTCGGCAGCCGCTGCGGTTGCTGCGCCAGCTGCTGCGACTGCAGTCTCGTCGCTTGGCTTTTTCTGCCACCATTTGCGTTTGGCCGGTTTCTCTGGGGCTGGGGCCTCATTCGCGGCCAATTCACTGGTCAGAGCTTCTGCATTGGTCGGGGCTTCTGCACTGGGCGCATCTTCATCCGACGATGCAACAACGGCAGCCCCGGCAACGACCGCAGCTCCGGTCGCTGCTTCGGTGCTTGGCTTTTTCTGCCACCATTTCCGCTTTTGAGGCTTTTCAGCAGCGCTCGCTTCCGACGCTTCTGCAGTGTCGGTTGTTTCCGAACTCTCTGCACTATCTGTCTCTTCGGCAGGTTCCGCGGCGACAGGTGCAGGGGGTTCTTCAATAGCCTCACGTCGCAATGCGACAACCTGCACCCTGGTTGGAGCACCAGCCAGCATTCCCAATTGCTCGGCAGCGGATGACGAGACCTGCAGCGCGGGTCCCGGCAAATTCCGCTCACGGCGGAACAGGGCACCCGTTACCGATTTGTTGTTGGCTGTATTCTTGATTAGCACCCGCTCGGGTTGAGTCACATCGGGATGCGCCACCCAGATACCACCCAGCGATGGCCGCCCGTCCCACAATCCTGCTTCGGTGACCTGAAAAACCTCGGGGGCTTCAACATCGCGCTGATTGGTCGCGGCAGCCTCGGGGAACAGTTCGAACCGGTTTGTGTTGTCCGCATCTTCGGCGGCCGTATCCTCAGGCGGGTCCTCTGTAGTAAGTAGCCCTTCTTCGCATCCTGCCAATGCTGCCATCGTCACGACCAAAATTGCCAGCCGTTGTGGCCCAAAGCGTGTGCCCGTAGCTCGCTCCATTTTCTCAATCCCTTGCCTGACAAGGCCATTCCGGCCGCGCCCCACCGCGTCATTGCTGGTTCTTGTTGCCAGTCTTGTGCGGTCTTTCCCGCAGATCATAGCGCGGGCATCGGGCCATGGAAAGACTGCTACATTCGCTTCGGCAAGATTTCCCGCTTTATGGCTTGCCTCCGCGCTCAACTCGTCATAGACCCAGCCTCACGCGGGGAGGTGGCAGAGTGGTCGAATGCGGCGGTCTTGAAAACCGTTGAACGTGAGAGCGTTCCCAGGGTTCGAATCCCTGTCTCCCCGCCACTCATACCCGTCTCACTTCAGTTGTGTTTTTTGACCCGGAATTGTTCCGCAATTCCCGCGAGTTGACGCATGCACTTTCAATCAGAGACGGAGCAGATCGTACACTCGGATCACGATTCAGGCCCCAGTCTCAGTGCCGCATTTTGGTGGGATCGCTTTGGGCGGGATTTCCCTGATACCCGGAAGTT
>NZ_JBQFQB010000006.1:0-249339 GCF_056536665.1 Ruegeria sp. CJ6
CAACTGACGTGACCGGCACCGTGACCCTGGCGGCTGGCACCGAGATGGTTATGCCCGGCGACAACGTCGGCTTCACCGTCGAGCTGATCGCGCCCATCGCGATGGAAGACGGCCTGCGTTTCGCCATCCGCGAAGGCGGCCGCACCGTCGGCGCCGGCGTCGTCTCGAAAATCATCGAGTAATTCGCGTAAGCGAATATACAAAGAAAGGGCGTCCCTCGGGGCGCCCTTTTTCGTTTTTTGCCTAAGCCAACAGTAATGCTAACTTCTTTCGTATTGAGACATTGCAATTAGAAAGAGGTCATAAGATGCACTTTTGGGCGCGTTCAGTTTGTCTTGTCGCAGCGGTTGCTTTCTCATCTACCTCTGCGTCCTCACAACAGATTGCGGATCGGATCTATTTGGGCGGGCCAATTGTAACGATGAACGATACGGCTCCGTCCGCCGAAGCTGTCGCAGTCAAAGACGGGCGCATTCTTGCGGTTGGGTCGCTATCTGACTTGTCGGCGCATCAGGGTGAGGAAACCGAAACTTATGATCTGGAAGGGCGCGCGATGCTTCCGGGTTTCGTTGATAGCCACGGACATGTCGTCATGGGCGGCTTGCAGGCCCTGTCCGCTAACCTTCTTGCGCCACCGGACGGGGATGTCATTGATATCGCCAGTCTGCAATCCACGCTGACTGACTGGGCCGAGGAGAATGCGCAAGCCGTTGAGCAGGTCAAAATGATCATCGGCTTTGGTTACGACAATGCTCAGTTAAAGGAACTCCGTCACCCAACACGACAAGAGCTGGACATTGTGTCTGAGGACTTGCCGGTCGTCATTATTCATCAGTCTGGGCATATAGGTGTCGCAAACTCGAAAGCTTTGGAATTGGCTGGTATAACGGCGGCTTCCGAAGCACCTCCGGGCGGGGTGATCCAACGCGATGAGGCCGGAGAGCCAAACGGTGTTCTGGAGGAGTACGCGTTCTTTTCTGTTCTCGTTCCCTTTCTGGGAAATCTGGGTGAAGAGGGTCTGGCAGCATTTGCCCGAGCTGGAACCGACCTTTGGGCAAAGTTTGGATATACGACCGGGCAGGAAGGCCGATCATCAGGTCAGATTGTCGAGGTTCTCAGGAACGTCGCTGCGGAAGAAGCTCTTCCAATCGATGTAGTAGCCTTCCCGGATGTTCTTGAGTCGAAAGAGTTTATTGGTGATAACACTTCGAAAAGCTACGAAAACAGGGTTCGGGTCGGGGGCTGTAAACTTACAATTGATGGCTCGCCGCAAGGTTTCACCGCTTTAAGGGATCGACCCTATTACGATCCGGTTGGGAACTATGCCGCCGGCTACGCAGGATACGCAGCCATCACGATGGAGCAACTCCAGGACGCGGTGAATTGGTGTTACGACAACGATTTCCAAATCCTCGTGCATTCCAACGGTGAAGGGGCATCTGACATGCTGATTGCTGCACTCGAAGAGGCACAGATCAAGTATGGCGATCCCGGCAACCGCCCCGTTCTGATTCACGGTCAGTTTCTTCGCGAGGATCAAGTCGCAAGCCTTAAGCGCCTTGGTGTGTTTCCGTCGCTCTTTCCGATGCATACGTTCTATTGGGGCGATTGGCACCGGGATCATACTGTCGGGCCGATAAATGCGGAAAATATTTCGCCTACAGGTTGGCTGCACGAGCGTGGCATGATGTTCGGCACGCATCACGATGCGCCGGTCGCCTTTCCGAACAGCATGCGTGTTCTCGCCGCGACGGTAACCCGCCGCACACGGTCTGGTGACATTTTGGGCCCCCATCAAAGAGTCGACGTTATGACCGCCTTGAAAGCCATGACAATCTGGCCCGCCTGGCAGCATTTTGAAGAAGACGAGAAGGGGTCTATCGAAGTTGGAAAAGTCGCGGACTTTGTGATTTTGTCGGACGATCCTACTGCCGTCGATCCGGAAACACTGGCGGAGCTTGAAGTGCGTGTAACGATTAAAGGCGACGAGGTGGTCTATGAAGCGGAAGGCGATGTCAGAGAGGGAAATCTGCAATTCTCGCCATTTTCAAATGACCCTGTGATTGCACACCTTTTCATGCACGCGGTCTATCAAGGCATGAAGGTTGAAGCCCCGTGGCTTGTTAGGAACTAGCCTGTGGGTTTTGGGAACTGAGACGTCACCGAATTGGTTTTATCCGGCGACGGCTTTGGCTTCACCGTTGAGCTGATCGCGCCGATCGCGATGGAAGACGGTCTGCGCTTCGCGGTCCGCGAAGGCGGTCGCACTGTCGGCGCCGATGTTGTGTCGAAAGTCATCGAGTACTCACGGTAGGTCGGGGTTCAGCCCGGCACATCGGTGAGCCTAAGTAGGCCGCTCCAAAAGGGGCGGCCTTTATTACTTTTAGAGATTGAACACAGTCACTATTGAAACCACAATCTGGCAGTCTCTTTTTTAACCGACCAATCCTTTGAGAGAAGATGATTTGGACATGTCCAAAAAGCCGCGCTTTGCGATGTCAATTTTTTCAAGTTTAGTATTTTGGATTGGAACTTTAGCCCCGAACGTTTTGGTGTCCGCGCCATCCAGTGATGCGCAGGTATATAGCGCCTTAAAAAGCATGGGTTACTCAAACATTCTCATTGAAGGATGTAGTGTTTCGTTTTCGAGAGTGATTGTGCCAACCAAAAGCAACGACTACCTAACCAAGTATGATCGATACGTTAACCTTCGCACACTTGATTTCAGTGATGCGTATGAAATTAGCGTTAGGGAAACTGACAACGGATTTCTGCACATCGCCGTGGTGCCTCTTAACAAAAACTATTATCAGCACGAAACTCAAATACTTAACTTCAGAGGTTGGGCAATACGCAATTATCCAAACTCGAATTGGCCATACACTGACACAGGAATTGAAATTCAATCAGCTGCAAAAATTGAAGCCAAATTATGGAACATACTGCCTCAGGTTAAGCTCTTGAATCGATGGACTAAGCATAGTGCGAAGGGTTCATTGACATTACTTCCGCCTGAATTTCGGATGACTTATTTTGAACGCAACAACGTAGTTGAGTTCATGGATGCAATTGTTGAACAAGCAAAATACTATCATTGCTCTAACCTTGATGACGAGGGCGACGCATAGGCAGAGCGTATGTGGGTGAGTCTCTTTCGCTCAGCTAGCAAATCGAGACTTCGTTGATCCGTCTCGTTGAACTCTATTCTGTCAGACTGACGATATCTGATTTCCCCCTTGCCAAACCCCAACAACCCCACTAATACGCGCGAGTTCTCATCAAGAACATCAAGGCGGGGTGATTCCCGCCTTTTGGGTTCGATGAGGGTTGGCGATGCGCGTCTGTCCTCCTCTCAACCTCAACGCCTGATAAAAGGCTGTATCTATGCAAAGCCAAAACATCCGTATTCGGCTGAAGGCATTTGACTATCGCGTTCTGGATGCCAGCACGCAAGAGATCGTCAACACTGCCAAGCGGACCGGCGCGAACGTGCGCGGCCCGATCCCGCTGCCGAACAAGATCGAGAAGTTCACGGTTCTCCGTGGCCCTCACGTTGACAAGAAATCCCGCGACCAGTTCGAGATCCGCACGCACAAGCGTCTCTTGGACATCGTTGATCCGACCCCCCAGACCGTTGACGCGCTGATGAAGCTCGACCTCGCTGCTGGTGTGGACGTCGAGATCAAGCTGCAGTCGTAAGATCGGAGGGTATAGATTATGCGCTCTGGTATTATCGCAAAAAAAGTTGGCATGACCCGCCTGTTCATGGAAGACGGCAAGCAGATCCCTGTGACCGTTCTTCACCTGGACAACCTGCAGGTTGTTGCACAGCGCACCGCTGACAAAGACGGCTACACTGCCGTTCAGCTGGGCGCCGGTGCTGCCAAAGCAAAACGCACCTCGAAGGCCATGCGCGGTCACTATGCCGCTGCCAAGGTCGAGCCCAAGCGTAAGCTGGCCGAGTTCCGCGTCTCCGAAGATGGCCTGATCGATGTGGGCGCCGAGATTTCGGCAGAACACTTCCTGGAAGGTCAGAAAGTTGACGTTTCGGGCACCTCGATCGGTAAAGGCTTTGCCGGTGCAATGAAGCGTTGGAACTTTGGTGGTCTGCGCGCCTCGCACGGTGTTTCGATCAGCCACCGTTCGCACGGTTCGACAGGTCAGTGTCAGGACCCGGGCAAGGTGTTCAAAGGCAAGAAGATGGCCGGTCACATGGGTGCTGCCCGTGTTACCACCCAGAACCTGGAAGTTGTCAAAACCGACGCCGACCGGAACCTGGTCTTCATCAAAGGCGCCGTTCCCGGACCGAAATCGGGCTGGGTCACCGTCAAGGACGCCGTCAAGAAGAAAGCACCGGAAGGCCTGCCTTTCCCGGCAGCCGTAAAAGGTGCTGCAACTGAAGCACCTGCGGAAGAAGCTCCCGCGGAAGGTGGTGAAGCATGAAACTTGATGTAATCAAACTGGACGGCGGCAAAGCCGGCAACATCGAGCTGGATGCGGACCTGTTCGGTCTCGAGCCGCGCGCGGACATCCTGCACCGTGTGGTCCGTTGGCAGCGCAACAACGCGCAAGCTGGCACCCACAAGGTCAAGACCCGCTCGGAAACCAGCTACTCGACCAAGAAGATCTATCGCCAGAAGGGCACCGGTGGCGCACGCCATGGTGACCGTAACGCGCCGATCTTCCGTGGTGGTGGCATCTACAAAGGCCCCGTCGTGCGTTCGCACGGCCACGACCTGCCTAAGAAGTTCCGCAAGCTTGGCCTGCGCCACGCTCTGTCGGCAAAAGCCAAGGCAGGTGAGCTGGTTGTGATCGAGAGTGCCGAAGCCGAAGGCAAGACCGCCGCTCTGGCCAAACAGGTTGCAAACCTGGGCTGGAAACGTGCTCTGGTCATCGACGGCGCGACCGTGAACGAAGGGTTCCTGAAAGCGTCCAAGAACATCGAAGGTCTGGATATCCTGCCGTCGATGGGCGCAAACGTCTATGACATCCTCAAGCGTGACACTCTGGTGCTCACCAAAGCGGCTGTCGAAGCACTGGAGGCTCGTCTGAAATGAGCGCGAAGGCAGAACACTACGACGTGATCCGCAAGCCGATCATCACTGAAAAGTCGACCATGGCGTCCGAAAACGGCGCGGTTGTCTTTGAAGTGGCGATCGATAGCAACAAGCCGCAAATCAAAGAGGCCGTTGAGGCGCTGTTTGGTGTAAAGGTCAAAGCGGTGAACACCACTGTGACCAAAGGCAAGGTCAAGCGGTTCCGCGGCCAGCTGGGCCGTCGGAAAGACGTCAAAAAAGCATATGTGACCCTGGAGGAGGGTAACACAATCGACGTGAGCACCGGTCTTTGATCCGACGCTTACTGCGACTATTCACGGCCCCGGCGGTTCAACCCGCCGGGGCCGATTTCGTTTCAGACCCTGAAACTGCGCGTGCGCAGGTGTTGGAGAAGATGCGGGCTTTCAGCGCCGAGCCCTATTTTCAGATCGCCGATGAAAAGCTGGGGCTTTTGTCGGTTTTCGACGATCTGAAATACGACCGGGCGGATGTGGACATGATCTCTCCGGCGATGCGCAATCACGTGGTCGATAAGCTTGGTCCGCTGGGGTTTCGCCAGACCTCGGGTACGGTGTTGGAACACGTCGAGGCCGAGATGCGTGTGCACATCCCCAAGTTCCACGCCCTCGGTGCGTCGCCCTTCGACATCACGCGCTATACCGAGAAACGCTCGCAGGATTACTGTCTCCTGACGCCTACACAGGTGGCCTGCCAGTATGTGGATCACTACGTGCTGGACGAAGCGGTGCAGCGGATCGAGACGTTAATTACGAAGCACCCGATCAACCTGCTCAAACTGGCGGATTATCTGGAAGGCAAACCCAAGCACCGCGCATTTCGCGAGGTTTTGGGTCATATCAAACTCAAGCAACGTATCGCGGTAGAGTCTGAGCCGCTCTGCAGAAGGCGGTCGTTGGGGTAGGAGTTTCGTTGACCCATCAGAAACGCGTCAGAAGCACGTGCAACCCTGGAAGAGAGACCACACATCGATACATCCTGCGGTCCGTGATTGGACGCGTCTTTGGGGAGAGGTAAGGGGTGTGCTCATTGGGGTTGTTCTTACGCGTCGACACAAAAATTTGTGCGCTAAACTCTCATAATTTGCACAATTCGCTTGCTATGTCGCGCGGGTAGTCTATCCGGCTTCCAACAAGCAAAAGACATGGCAGGCGCATGACCGAAACCTCTCTCTCGACCCGGGAAAATCCGGATAGAACTGCCGCGCGGGATTGGGTTTCGACGCTTGCCAAATACCGCGAACCTAATCAATGGCGCAGTTCCTTTGAGCTGGGTGTCAGCATTATCCCATTCTTTGTGCTTTGGGCGCTGTCCTGGATGGCATTATCCATCAGCTACTGGCTGGCATTTGCCATTGCGGTCCTGAATGCGGCCTTCCTGCTGCGCCTGTTTGCGATCCAACACGATTGCGGGCACGGGGCGTTCTTCAAGAACCGGACAGTCAGCGACTGGGTTGGACGGGTGATCGGGGTGCTGACCCTAACACCCTATGATGTCTGGCGCCGCACTCATTCTTACCATCACAACAGTTCGGGTAACTTGGACAAGCGGGGAATGGGGGATATCCACACGCTGACAGTGGCTGAGTACCAATCCAAGTCTCCCATGAACCGGTTCTGGTATCGCGTTTACCGCAATCCGGTCACACTGTTCGTACTTGGTCCCGGCTATTTGTTCCTGCTCCAAAACCGCCTGCCCTTGGGTTTAACTGGTAGCGCTCGGTTCTGGGTCAGCGCGATGGGCACCAATATAGCTATTCTGACCGCACTTTTTGCTGTCTACTACTATGGCGGCTTGATGCCGGTCCTACTGATTTTTCTGCCCTCAACCCTGATTGCGGCAACTGCAGGAGTATGGCTGTTTTATGTTCAGCACCAATTCGAAGAAACGCATTGGGAATCGGACAAGGATTGGCAGTTGCACGAGGCGGCCCTGCACGGAAGCTCGCATTATATTCTGCCGCCGGTGCTACAGTGGTTCAGTGCCAATATCGGCATCCACCACGTGCACCATCTGTACAGCCGCATTCCGTTCTACCGCCTGACCGAAGTGCTGCGCGATCACGACGAGTTGGCAAACAGCAACAGGATGACCATTCGTGAGAGCATTGCCAACGCGCGGTTGCACCTGTGGGACGAAAAACACCGCCGCCTGTTGTCCTTCGCCGAGGTTCGCGCATTGTATCAGTGAATGGCAAGTTACCTGAGTTCTTCCGGCCGAATAAGTAATACCCACTGATCGCGCGACTTGCGAATTAAAACCTGGGGCAAATGTTGCGGTGACTTTTTCTTTGGTCTCCACAAGAATCTTGGGCCGCACCCTATAGACACCCATCCCCAACACTGCTACACGCTCCCAATCTTGCGGCCTCGGATTCGTTCCGGGGCCTCTGATATTTGTAACCGGGGACCTTCGGGGCCCTATACCCTTGGCACCTACGGGGGCCTATCACATAGCGGGGAAATCCCTCGCACTTGCTAAACGGAAGACAGAAAGCATGGCACTCAAGTCGTACAAGCCGACGACGCCGGGCCAGCGCGGGCTGGTGCTGATCGACCGTTCGGAGCTTTGGAAAGGACGTCCGGTCAAGTCTCTCACAGAGGGTTTGACCAAATCGGGCGGCCGGAACAACACCGGACGGATCACTTCACGCCGCCGCGGCGGTGGCGCAAAGCGTCTCTACCGGATCGTTGACTTCAAACGAAACAAATTTGATGTCGCGGCAACCGTCGAGCGGATCGAATATGACCCGAACCGGACCGCATTCATCGCACTGGTAAAATACGAAGACGGCGAGCAGGCATATATCCTGGCTCCGCAGCGTCTGGCTGTTGGTGACAAAGTCGTGGCATCCGCCAAGGCCGACATCAAGCCGGGCAACGCAATGCCGTTCTCGGGCATGCCCATTGGTACCATCGTCCACAACATCGAGATGAAGCCTGGCAAAGGCGGTCAGATCGCACGTGCGGCCGGTACTTACGCTCAGTTCGTTGGTCGCGATGGCGGCTACGCTCAGATCCGTCTAAGCTCGGGCGAGCTGCGCATGGTCCGTCAGGAATGCATGGCCACCGTTGGTGCCGTGTCCAACCCCGACAACAGCAACCAAAACCTCGGTAAAGCCGGTCGTATGCGCCACAAGGGCGTTCGTCCGTCGGTTCGTGGTGTTGCAATGAACCCGATCGACCACCCGCACGGTGGTGGTGAAGGTCGTACCTCGGGTGGCCGTACACCGGTTACACCGTGGGGTAAGGACACCAAGGGTAAGCGTACCCGCAACAAGAACAAAGCGTCCCAGAAGCTGATCATCCGCTCGCGGCACGCCAAGAAGAAGGGACGTTAATCTATGTCTCGCTCTGTTTGGAAGGGTCCTTTCGTCGATGCTTACGTGCTGAAAAAAGCCGAAGCAGCGCGCGAGTCGGGCCGCAACGAAGTCATCAAGATTTGGTCGCGTCGTTCCACCATTCTGCCCCAGTTCGTGGGTCTGACCTTTGGTGTGTACAACGGCCATAAGCATATCCCCGTCAACGTCTCGGAAGACATGATCGGTCAGAAGTTCGGTGAATACTCTCCGACTCGTACCTATTACGGTCACGCCGCGGACAAAAAAGCGAAGCGGAAGTAAGTCATGGGCAAGGAAAAGAACCCCCGCCGCGTGGCTGAAAACGAAGCAATGGCGAAAACGCGCATGCTCCGTACTAGCCCGCAGAAACTGAACCTGGTTGCGCAGATGATCCGCGGCAAGAAAGTTGAGAAGGCTCTGACCGACCTGACTTTCTCGAACAAGCGTGTCGCGCAGGACGTCAAGAAGTGCCTGCAGTCTGCAATCGCCAACGCCGAGAACAACCACAACCTGGATGTCGACGAACTGATCGTCGCCGAAGCCTGGGTTGGCAAGAACCTGGTCATGAAGCGCGGTCGTCCGCGTGCCCGTGGCCGTTTCGGCAAGATCATGAAGCCGTTCTCGGAGATCACCATCAAGGTGCGTCAAGTTGAGGAGCAAGCCTAATGGGACATAAAGTCAATCCGATCGGCATGCGCCTTCAGGTCAACCGCACCTGGGACAGCCGCTGGTACGCCGACACCAAAGACTACGGTGATCTTCTGCTGGAAGACCTCAAGATCCGTGAGTTCATCAACAAAGAGTGCAAGCAGGCCGGTGTTGCCCGTGTGATCATCGAACGTCCGCACAAGAAGTGCCGCGTTACGATCCACACTGCACGTCCCGGTGTCATCATCGGCAAGAAAGGTGCAGACATTGAAGTTCTGCGCAAAAAGCTTGCTCGTATGACCGACAGCGAACTGCACCTGAACATCGTCGAAGTGCGCAAGCCCGAGCTTGACGCGCAGCTGGTTGCCGAGTCCATTGCTCAGCAGCTGGAGCGCCGCGTCTCGTTCCGTCGCGCCATGAAGCGCTCGGTTCAGAACGCCATGCGCATGGGCGCCCTGGGTATCCGGGTGAACGTCGCTGGTCGTCTGGGCGGCGCCGAAATCGCACGGACCGAGTGGTACCGCGAAGGCCGCGTGCCTCTGCACACCCTGCGTGCCGACATCGATTACGCACATGCCGAAGCGATGACTCCTTACGGGATCATCGGGATCAAGGTCTGGATCTTCAAAGGTGAGATCATGGAGCACGATCCGCAGGCACGTGACCGTAAAGCACAGGAACTCCAAGACGGCCCTGCACCTCGTGGTGCTGGTGGCGGTCGTCGCTAAGGAGGGAAAGATATGCTTCAACCAAAGCGTACTAAATTCCGCAAGATGCACAAAGGCCGGATCAAGGGGCTCGCCAAAGGCGGTTCCGATCTGAACTTTGGCACCTACGGTCTGAAAGCACTGCAGCCCGAGCGCGTCACCGCGCGTCAGATCGAAGCTGCACGTCGTGCCATGACCCGTCACATGAAACGTCAGGGCCGCGTCTGGATCCGGATCTTCCCGGATACTCCCGTGACCTCGAAGCCAACCGAAGTCCGTATGGGTAAAGGTAAAGGCTCCGTTGACTTCTGGGCAGCGAAAGTAAAGCCCGGTCGTGTGATGTTCGAAATTGACGGCGTCAATGACGACATCGCCCGCGAGGCCCTGCGCCTGGCTGCGATGAAGCTGCCGATCAAGACCCGCGTTGTGGTCCGCGAAGACTGGTAAGCGATTGGGGCTTTGACCCCACTCGTTACAAGAATGACCCTCGCCGGGAAACCGGCGGGGGTTTTCTTTTGGTTCGGCAGCCCGTGTATCGTGGATCGTGAAAAACGTCGACCTCCCTCCGCCGCACACCTAGGCTAGCTTGCAGGAATGGGAGGGTCCTATGGTTCAGCTACGCAAAAAGATGCTCATTAAGGAAGTCATAAGCACCGACCAATTGGGCCAACCTTGTGATCCGATCAGTCGGGTTGCAGCGCTGGCGGTGATGCAGAACCCTCTGGCCGGGCAATTTTCGGACGATCTTTCAGAGTTGTTCGAGATCGGCGCCATTCTGGGTTCGGAACTCGCCGCTGAGGCAGTTTCTCAGCTTGATGGGCCGCCGGTTTCGTACGGCAAAGCCGCGATTGTCGGCATGAACGGCGATCTTGAGCAGGGCGGGGCGGTGATCCACCCCAAACTCGGTGCGCCCATGCGCGCTGCGGTGGGCGGAGGTGAGGCGGTGATACCGTCCAACGCCAAGCTGGGCGCGCCGGGTTGCGCGATTGATCTTCCGCTGGGGCACAAGGACAATCCGTGGTCGTTCGATCATTTCGACACGATGACGCTGAACATCCCAGATGCGCCGAAACCGGATGAGATCGTGCTGTGTCTCGCCTATGCCGACGGAGGTCGCCCGATACCACGCTGTGGCAAAGGGCCCATCAAGACCTAAGCGGCTGGTCTTGCCGAGAGGGCTGGGGTATGCCCAGCCCATGGCACAGATTGAATCACTCTTCGTCACCCGTCTCTATCGCGCAAACTTGTCCGAATTCGATCCCAGGATCGACGCGGAGGAATTGGAAAGTTCATGCCTTGTTATTGCTGAAGATGATGAGGCCGGGCAGGACTGGTGTGAAGCGAACGCGTATCCCGGCTACACCAGTTATGCTTCGCTGACCGATTTGCCTTGGCGATTTCCGATATTTGCCGATCTTGTCAAAGTGCTGGATCAGCACGTCGCGGCTTTCGCCAAGGATTTGGAGTTTGATCTGGACGACCGCGCGTTGAAGCTTGAGGATCTGTGGATCAATATCCTGCCCGAGGGCGGAATGCATGCCAGTCACCTGCACCCTCACAGTGTCATTTCGGGCACGACCTATGTGTCCATGCCGGAAGGGGCCAGTGCACTGAAACTGGAAGACCCGCGTTCGGGCCGTATGATGGCCGCCCCGACGAGGCTGAAAGGCGGGCGTCGGGAATTACAGCCTTTCATCTACATGAAGCCACAGGTGGGCGACGTCCTGCTGTGGGAAAGCTGGCTGCGCCACGAGGTGCCGATGAATATGGCCGAGGACGAGCGGATTTCTGTTAGCTTCAACTATAAATGGGAGTGAAGCGTCTCAAAGCGTCAAGGTGAAAGCGCTCCAGTTATTTCGTCGGAGGATACTATGACCAAAACAGCTCTCGTCACAGGCGCATCATCCGGAATTGGTCGGGAATTGGCACGTTATCATGCGTCGCGAGGCGGCAATCTGATCATCAGTGCGCGACGCGGAGATGCGTTAGATGCCCTCAGATCAGAGCTTGAGGCAGCCCACGATGTTACTGTCACTGCCATTCCGCTTGATCTGGGTGCTGTTGGAGGCGCGGAAAAACTTTATGAGGCCGTCAAGTGCAAAGACCTGACGGTCGACTACCTGATCAACAATGCTGGATTCGGAGGGCATGGGGCTTTTTTGGATCGCCGCCTTTCGGACGATCTGGATATGATCCGGCTGAACGTCGAAGCCCTCGTCTCTCTGTGTCATCTGTTCGGCACGGATATGATCAGTGGCGGTGGCGGAAAGATACTGAATGTCAGTTCGACTGCGGCGCATATGCCGGGTCCATTGCAGGCGACCTATTTTGCCACCAAGGCCTATGTTTCGAGTTTCAGTCAGGCGCTCGCGGAGGAGCTGAAAGGCAAAGGCGTCACTGTGACGGCGCTGGAGCCGGGCTATGTCGTGACCGAATTTGCTGCTGCTGCAAATCTTGAGGGCACGAAGCTTGTTGCCCAAAAAGGGGCGACTGCTGAGGCCGTGGCCAAAGTCGGCTATGACGCCATGATCGATGGGAAGCTCACGGTGATCAACGATAAGTCGCTCGCGTTTGTGCTGGGTTGGGTCATGCCGTTGCTGCCGCGACGCGCGCGCCTGAAAATGGTTCGGAAAATGCAGGAGAAGGGTGCCTGAGCACTTGGCCGCGTTTGTCGGGATCCAGAAAGGTCGCAGTAGTGATCTGCTGCCCGGTTTCAGAGGGCGGCGGTAATTTGGAAACAGGTAGTTTCATCTGCCCGAACACGGTTTGAAACTTTCCCTTGCCACCCACCCCCCAAACCCTTATACGGCGGCATCCTGCGATCTCCCGGCGTTGTCGGGCGATTCGTATGTCTATCATTCATCCACCAGGTCAAAGGTGACCCTGTAAGGGGGCCTTCTGGTGTTTTGAGCAAAGGAAAAGGCGATGAACGCCCAAGAACTGCGTGACAAGACCCCGGACCAGCTCCGCGAGGAACTGGCCAACCTGAAGAAAGAAAGCTTTAACCTGCGCTTTCAACAGGCAACCGGTCAGCTGGAAAACACAGCCGGCATCAAAGCGGCCCGCCGCAACGCTGCCCGTGTCAAAACCATTCTGAACGAAAAGGCCGCTGCTGCGGCATCCGAGGAGTAATCAGATGCCCAAGCGTATCCTGCAAGGCACCGTGACCAGCGACGCCAACGAACAGACCGTAACCGTATCCGTCGAGCGCCGCTTTACGCATCCGGTTCTGAAGAAAACCATCCGTAAGTCCAAGAAATACAGGGCTCACGATGAAAAGAACGCCTTCAAGGTCGGCGACACCGTACGCATCATCGAATGCGCGCCGAAATCGAAGACGAAACGTTGGGAAGTTCTGGAAGCGTAAGCTCCCGGGATTTTTCCATTTGTCGAAACCCTGGGGGATTTAACGAGACCAGCCCCCACAGGTCGGGAGAAACCACATGATCCAGATGCAGACCAATCTGGATGTCGCTGACAACTCCGGCGCACGCCGAGTTCAGTGCATCAAGGTCCTGGGTGGTTCCAAGCGTAAATACGCCTCCGTCGGCGACATCATTGTCGTCTCGGTGAAGGAAGCCATCCCGCGCGGCCGCGTAAAGAAAGGTGACGTCCGTAAGGCCGTCGTCGTACGCACCGCCAAGGAAGTCCGTCGCGAAGACGGCACCGCGATCCGTTTCGATCGCAACGCCGCCGTCATCCTGAACAACAACAACGAGCCCGTAGGTACCCGTATCTTTGGCCCCGTTGTTCGTGAACTGCGCGGCAAGAACTTCATGAAAATCATCTCGCTGGCTCCGGAGGTGCTGTAATCATGGCTGCTAAACTCCGCAAAGGCGACAAGGTCGTCGTGCTGGCCGGCAAGGACAAGGGCAAAGAGGGAACTATCACCTCGGTTGACCCGAAAGCCGGTAAAGCTGTTGTCGATGGCATCAACATCGCCATCCGCCACACCCGTCAGTCGCAAACCTCGCAAGGTGGTCGCCTGCCTCAGGCAAACCCGATTGAGCTGTCGAACCTGGCACTGCTGGACAAAAACGGCAAAGCAACCCGCGTTGGCTTCCGCATGGAAGGCGACAAGAAGGTGCGCTTCGCCAAGACCACAGGGGACGTGATCGATGCTTGATAACGCAACCTACACCCCGCGTCTGAAAGCTCAGTACGCCGAAACCATCCGTGCCGCTCTGAAAGAAGAGTTCGGCTACAAGAACGACATGCAGCTGCCCAAGCTGGAAAAAATCGTTCTGAACATCGGTTGTGGTGCTGAGGCCGTCAAAGACTCGAAAAAAGCGAAAGCTGCTGTCGAAGATCTGACTGCGATTGCTGGCCAGAAGGCCGTTGCAACCAAGGCGAAGAAGTCGATCGCGGGTTTCCGCGTCCGTGAAGACATGCCGCTGGGTGCGAAAGTGACCCTGCGCGGCGACCGGATGTACGAATTCCTAGATCGTCTGATCACCATCGCGATGCCTCGCGTTCGTGACTTCCGCGGTGTGAAGCCGTCTTTCGATGGTCGTGGCAACTTTGCCATGGGCATGAAAGAGCACATCGTGTTCCCGGAAATCGACTTCGACAAGGTCGACGAGGTCTGGGGCCTGGATATCGTAATTGCCACCACAGCGAAAACCGACGCTGAAGCAAAGGCATTGTTGAAAGCATTCAACATGCCGTTCAACGCGTAAGCGCCGGGAGGATTGAGACATGGCTAAAAAAGCAATGATCGAACGCGAGAAGAAGCGCGAACGCCTGGTGGCCAAATATGCCGCAAAGCGTGCCGAGCTGAAAGAAATCGCGAATGACGAGAGCAAGCCGATGGAAGAGCGTTTCAAAGCGCGTCTGAAACTGGCGAAACTGCCGCGCAACAGCTCGGCTACCCGTCTGCACAACCGTTGTCAGCTGACCGGTCGTCCCCACGCTTACTACCGTAAGCTGAAGGTCAGCCGTATCGCGCTGCGCGAGCTGGGTTCTGCTGGTCAGATCCCCGGCATGGTGAAATCGAGCTGGTAAGGGAGACATAGATATGAATGATCCTATCGGCGATATGCTCACCCGTATCCGCAACGCGCAAATGCGCGGCAAGTCCACCGTTTCCACCCCGGCTTCCAAGCTGCGCGGCTGGGTTCTGGACGTGCTGGCGGACGAAGGTTACATCCGTGGCTACGAAGCGACGACCGGTGAAAACGGTCATCCGGCCATCGAAATCAGCCTGAAATACTACGAAGGCACCCCTGTTATTCGCGAACTCAAGCGGGTTTCCAAGCCTGGCCGTCGCGTCTACATGGGCGTCAATGACATCCCGCAGGTCCGTCAGGGTCTGGGTGTGTCGATTGTCAGCACTCCGAAAGGTGTGATGTCGGATGCAAACGCTCGCTCCAACAATGTTGGCGGCGAAGTGCTCTGCACCGTCTTCTAAGGAGGTCTGCAATGTCTCGTATTGGTAAAAAACCGGTCGAGCTGCCCAGCGGCGTTACCGCCTCTGTGTCGGGTCAGACCATCGAAGTGAAAGGTCCGAAAGGCACCCGTAGCTTCACCGCCACCGACGACGTTACGTTGTCGGTTGAAGACAACGTGGTCAAGATCGATCCCCGTGGCATGTCCAAGCGTGCGCGTCAGCAGTGGGGCATGAGCCGCACCATGGTCGCCAATCTGGTTGAAGGCGTAACAAACGGCTTCAAAAAAGAGCTGGAGATCCAGGGTGTTGGCTACCGGGCTCAGATGCAGGGCAACACCCTGAAGCTGAACCTGGGTTACAGCCACGATGTTGATTTCACTGCTCCGGAAGGTGTCACCATCACCGCGCCGAAGCAGACCGAGATCGTTGTGGAAGGTATCGACCAGCAGCAGGTGGGCGAAGTCGCGGCCAAAATCCGCGAATGGCGCCGTCCCGAGCCGTACAAAGGCAAGGGCATCCGCTATAAGGGCGAGTTCATCTTCCGCAAAGAAGGCAAGAAGAAGTAAGGACGCAAACAATGGCAAACAGCAAAAGAACCCTGTTTCTGAAGCGCCGCCTGCGCGTTCGGAACAAACTTCGCAAGGTCAACGCGGGTCGTCCGCGTCTGTCCGTACACCGTTCGAACAAGAACATCTCTGTTCAGCTGATCGACGACGTACGTGGCGTGACCCTGGCCGCAGCCTCGACCCTGGAAAAGGATCTGGGCGTTGTGGGCAAGAACAACGTCGAAGCGGCCACCAAAGTGGGCGCGGCCATCGCCGAGCGTGCCAAAAAGGCGGGCGTCGAAGAGGCCTATTTCGATCGTGGCGGTTTCCTGTTCCACGGCAAGGTGAAGGCTCTGGCCGACGCTGCGCGTGAAGGTGGTCTGAAGATCTAAGACTTGCGGGCAGCTTTGCGGCTGCCCCGATGATCCGGGGGCCTCGGCGACAGTCGGGGCTCACTTGGATTGAACTAAACGGCGCCGCATGCGCCACATGAGAAAAGGGATGCCAAATGGCAGAACGTGAAAACCGTCGGGGCCGTGGCCGCGACCGTGAAGAAGCACCGGAATTTGCAGATCGTCTGGTCGCAATCAACCGTGTGTCGAAAACCGTAAAAGGTGGTAAGCGCTTTGGCTTCGCCGCTCTGGTGGTTGTCGGCGATCAGAAAGGCCGCGTCGGCTTTGGCAAAGGTAAAGCGAAAGAAGTACCTGAGGCCATCCGCAAGGCAACCGAACAAGCCAAGCGTCAGATGATCCGCGTGCAACTGCGCGAAGGTCGGACCCTGCACCACGACATCGAAGGCCGTCACGGCGCCGGTAAAGTGGTTATGCGCACCGCACCTGAAGGTACTGGTATCATCGCCGGTGGTCCGATGCGTGCCGTGTTCGAAATGCTGGGCGTGAAGGACGTTGTGTCCAAATCGCTGGGCTCTCAGAACCCGTACAACATGATCCGCGCCACCATCAACGGCCTGCAGAAAGAGCAGAGCCCGCGTTCGGTTGCCGCACGTCGTGGCAAAAAGGTTGCTGACATCCTGCCCAAGCGGGACGAAGCACCGGCTGCTGCTGAAGCAGAAGCATAAGGAGAGCGACCCATGGCAAAAACCATCGTCGTCAAGCAGATCGGCTCCCCGATCCGCCGCCCCGCCGAACAGCGCGCAACCCTGATCGGCCTGGGCCTGAACAAAATGAACAAAACCCGTGAGCTGGAAGACACTCCTTCGGTCCGCGGCATGGTCAACAAGATCCCGCATTTGGTTGAGATCATCGAAGAGCGCGGCTAAGCGTAACTTCTTTGCAAGATTTGAAACGCCTCCGATTTTCGGGGGCGTTTTTTTAGTTTACCAATCAGCTGGGTGCAATTCACGAACCGCTTTTTCGTTGCTGAAATTGTCGTGAGAACGGACTTCCAGAATATTATCCGAAAGAAAGCGCACAGGCGGTACCGGTAGGTTTTCTGGTGCCGGACCTGCCCGAACACGACCTGCTGAATCGTATCGCCCACCATGTGATGGGCAATTGATCCAGTAGGGATCGCCCCCCTCAAGGGCTGCATTGTAGGCATGGTGACAAGCCCGAGATGTGTGCAGATGGGGCGGTATACTAACCATTGGCCATTATCACCGAATGATCGGTTGGCATCCGTTGCAGGTGCATCTGCGCGCAGATTTGCGTTTCGTGCAAATTTATCCGGTAATTCGACTAGAGGCGTCGAGCGCGCCGCCTCAACCTCTTCTTGCGTTCTGTATCTGACAGTGACTGGACCGTCCCGAAACTTGATCAGTAAATTGTTGGCCAGGAGCCAGCCCGGTCAGATCGACCTTCGCTACCTCGACGGGCCGAGAGCGTCTATACCGTTCGCTCCACGTTTGTGGAGATGCAGCGCTGTAAGGCACGGTCAGACAGGTTGCACCGCCAAATATCAAGAATTCCCTGCGTATCATAATACATGCACCCTGATTTCAAACGATTATACCAATGTTCGGAACTGATTGGAGAAGAATTGCTACGGTTTTTTGTCATCGCATTCTAAAACGTGAATTCTGCAAGACCTACATAGAGTTGTGTTGTTTGAATAAGTCTGCAGGAGTTTGGCGCTGAGCTTATCTGGGTGTTTTAACATTCCTAAAACGCATACCGGCTAGACCAAAACACGCGTTGTTAGCGGTACCCAACACTCCTATCTGAGCGTTGTCCACAAAGGAACACATGGAAACGCCCGGGGAATACGCCTCGGTACAGAAAGGATTAGAAATATGACACATACAGCTACTCTGACACATGGCGGCTTCAATCTGCGGGGCCGTATCGCGGCCTTTGTTGAAGGCATGAAAGAAACCCGCGCGCGCGCGATCGAATACAACCGCACCTATTCCGAGCTTCAGCGCCTCAGCAATCGCGAGCTGGACGATATCGGTATTCGCCGGTGCGACATCGCTGATATCGCGCGTGAGCACGCGTACTGCTCGTAAGACACCTACCACTCACGAAGAAAGGGGCGCCGGACCGGCGCCTCTTTTGGTTTTGGCAGTTGTGATATAACAAACCTTGCAACCGAAGGCGCGACGCTGTAGAGCGCTCCGGTGGATTTCCGTCCACAAGAATCAAAATCAAGAAATGCCGTGTTTGGCCCATCACGCTTCGGGGGTCACATCCGGCTTAGGAGAAGCGAAATGAAACTGCACGAATTGCGCGACAATCCTGGCGCCGCACCAAAACGCACCCGCGTTGGCCGTGGTCCGGGTTCCGGCAAAGGTAAAATGGGTGGCCGTGGTATCAAAGGCCAGAAATCCCGTTCGGGTGTGGCCATCAATGGCTACGAAGGCGGCCAGATGCCGCTGTACCAGCGCCTGCCCAAGCGCGGCTTTAACAAGCCGAACCGCAAGGAATTCGCCGTTATCAATCTGGGCCTGATCCAGAAATTCGTCGACGCTGGCAAACTGGACGCCAAGGCTGCGATCACCGAGGATGCACTGGTTGCTTCCGGTCTGGTGCGCCGTAAACTGGACGGTATCCGGGTTCTGGCCAAAGGCGAAATCAGCGCCAAAGTGGAACTGGAAGTAACCGGAGCTTCGAAAGCTGCCGTTGAGGCAGTGGAAAAAGCGGGCGGTTCACTGAAAGTCACAAAAGCTGCTGCGGCAGAGTAAGCGCTTGTGAGCGGGCCAAGACCCGCTTACATAGACTTCAGAGTTTTCCAAGACGCCGTCCGAGCCGGAAAACGGTTCCGGGCGGCGTTTGCATAAGAGAGACCGATTTATGGTATCAGCAGCAGAACAAATGGCAGCCAACACAAGCTGGGCTGCTTTGGGCAAAGCCACCGATCTGCGCAACCGCATCCTGTTCACGCTGGGTTTGCTGATCGTCTATCGCCTGGGCACCTTTATCCCGGTGCCGGGGATCGACGGGCAAGCGCTGCGCGAGTTCATGGAGCAAGCGGGGCAGGGCATCGGCGGCATGGTTTCGATGTTCACCGGCGGGGCGCTGGGGCGGATGGGTATCTTTGCCCTCGGCATCATGCCCTACATCTCGGCCTCGATCATCGTGCAGCTGCTGACATCGATGGTTCCCGCGCTCGAACAGCTCAAGAAAGAGGGCGAGCAGGGCCGTAAGAAGATCAACCAGTACACCCGTTTCGGCACTGTGGCGCTGGCTACCGTTCAGGCTTATGGTCTGGCGGTTTCGCTGGAATCGGGCGATCTGGCGACCGATCCGGGCATGTTCTTCCGCATGTCGACCATGATCACTCTGGTCGGCGGCACCATGTTCCTGATGTGGCTGGGTGAGCAGATCACTGCGCGCGGCATCGGTAACGGCATCTCTCTGATCATCTTCGTCGGCATCATCGCCGAGGTTCCCGCAGCTCTGGCGCAGTTCTTCGCTTCGGGCCGCAGCGGTGCAATCAGCCCCGCCGTGATCGTGGGTGTGATCATCATGGTCATCGCCGTGATCACCTTTGTGGTGTTCATGGAGCGGGCCCTGCGCAAGATCCATATCCAATACCCGCGCCGTCAGGCTGGTATGAAAGTCTACGAAGGCGGCTCCAGCCACCTGCCGGTCAAAGTGAACCCGGCGGGTGTGATCCCTGCGATCTTTGCAAGCTCGCTGCTGTTGCTGCCGGTAACGATCTCAACCTTCTCGTCGGGCGCCACAAATGGCCCGGTGATGTCGTGGCTGCTGGCCAACTTCGGCCCCGGACAGCCGCTTTATCTGCTGTTCTTCGCTTCGATGATCGTGTTCTTCGCCTATTTCTACACGTTCAACGTGTCGTTCAAGCCGGACGATGTGGCGGACAACCTGAAAAAGCAGAACGGTTTTGTACCGGGTATCCGTCCGGGCAAGAAAACCTCTGAGTATCTGGAATACGTGGTCAACCGCGTGCTGGTGTTGGGTTCTGCCTATCTGGCGGCCGTTTGTCTGCTGCCTGAAATCCTGCGGGGCCAGTTTGCTATCCCGTTCTATTTCGGCGGCACCTCGGTTCTGATTATCGTCTCTGTGACCATGGACACGATCCAACAGGTCCAGAGCCACCTGCTGGCGCATCAATACGAAGGGCTGATTGAAAAGTCCCAGCTGCGCGGCAAAGGCAAGAAACGCGGCAGAAAGGGAGCTGCTCGTCGATGAACATCATTCTTCTCGGCCCCCCGGGGGCAGGCAAAGGAACGCAGGCGCGTCACCTGGTTGAAACCCGCGGTATGGTGCAACTCAGCACCGGAGACATGCTGCGCGAGGCGAAAACCTCGGGCACGGAAATGGGCCAGAAGGTTGCTGCGATCATGGACGCGGGCAAGCTGGTTACCGATGAGATCGTGATCGGCTTGATCGAAGAGAAACTGACCACCGAAAAAGGCGCCGGTTTCATCTTTGACGGCTTCCCCCGGACGCTGGCGCAGGCCGACGCGTTGTCGGCTTTGCTGACCAAGCTGGGACAGTCGCTGCATACGGTGATCGAGATGCGTGTGGACGATGACGCGCTGGTGGACCGGATCACGGCGCGGTCAACCTGCGGCGGGTGTGGTGAGGTCTATAACGACAACACCAAGCCGATCCCGGCGGATGGAAAATGCACCAATTGCGGCAAGGAAAATGACTTCGTCCGTCGCGCCGACGATAACGAAGACAGCCTGCGCACGCGGTTGATGGAATACTATAAAAAGACCTCTCCGCTGATTGGTTACTACTACGCCAAAGGCGATCTGCGTCCGGTGAACGGGCTGGCGGATATCAAGGAAGTTACGGCGTCGATTGAAGCTGTTTTGGGGTGATGCAGTCGACGACTGTTCCGGTTCCTGAAGATCTTGAAGAAGCATTCGAAAGATATGGAGAGCTTATAAAGGCGGAAAGCACTACGTTCAGGCAACGAACCTTGCCTGCTATTTGTGTGTTTACGGCTATCTTTATGTTTGGTCCGATACTCGGTTTCTTTCCACCGCTCAAATCGACAATATCGGTTGCCATCTTATTTTCTCTTCCATTCCTTGCTTTTAGATTTTTTGGAGGGAAACTCAGTGCAGAGCGTGAAGAGATACAGTGTAAATTTTCGGATCAAGGCCTCCGGATTTGCCACGATATGTCGCATCGGGTCGATGTGGTGAGGGAATGAAATTCCAACCTCTCTTTGTATGGCTTGACGATCCTCTTAAAAGTCTCTACGCACCCCCATCCCTAAAGGGAATCAAGATCGCATGCGGGATTCGTTCCAATTGCCCCGACCACCTCGAATAATACTGGACCCTCTGGCGTCACTGCCACGGTCAAGTGTTGTGAAAAAAGGTTCCGGAGTTACGGAACCGCAACAAAAAGGAAAGTGACACGTGGCACGTATTGCCGGCGTAAACATCCCGACTGCAAAGCGGGTACCAATCGCCCTCACATATATCACCGGTATCGGAAACACCTCGGCCAAGGCAATCTGCGAAGCCGTAGGCATTGAAGCGCACCGTCGCGTCAACGAACTGTCCGACGCCGAAGTTCTGGCCATCCGCGAGCACATCGATGCAAACTTCACCGTCGAAGGTGACCTGCGTCGTGAAGTTCAGATGAACGTCAAGCGCCTGATGGACCTGGGCTGCTATCGCGGTCTGCGTCACCGCCGCAACCTGCCGGTTCGCGGTCAGCGTACCCACACCAATGCTCGTACCCGCAAAGGCCCCGCAAAGGCCATTGCCGGTAAGAAGAAATAAGGGAGGGTCTGACTGATGGCACGTGACAAGACTCGCGTTAAGCGCAAAGAGCGTAAGAACATCGCATCGGGCGTTGCCCATGTGAACTCGACCTTCAACAACACCAAGATCCTGATCTCGGACGTACAGGGCAACGCCATCTCGTGGTCGTCTGCCGGTACCATGGGCTTCAAGGGATCGCGGAAATCGACCCCCTACGCCGCTCAGATGGCTGCAGAAGATGCAGGCAAAAAGGCGCAGGAACATGGCGTCAAGACGCTGGAAGTCGAAGTTCAGGGCCCCGGTTCGGGTCGTGAATCGGCTCTGCGTGCGCTGGCTGCAGTGGGCTTCAACATCACGTCGATCCGCGACGTGACCCCGATCGCTCACAACGGCTGCCGTCCGCCGAAGCGTCGTCGCGTCTAAGCGATTTTGAATTAGGCTGGGGCTGTGTTTTTGCACGGCCCCAGCACGTCATTTTGAACCTCGGGCGTCTGCACCTTGTTGGTCATGGGGCGCGGACAGGAATGGAGGGATTACATGATCCATAAGAATTGGGCAGAATTGATCAAGCCGACCCAGCTTGACGGCAAGCCGGGCAACGATCCCGCACGTCAGGCAACCCTGGTTGCAGAACCGCTGGAACGTGGCTTTGGTCTGACCCTGGGCAACGCGCTGCGCCGTGTTCTGATGAGCTCGCTGCAAGGCGCGGCCATCACCAGCGTTCAGATCGACAACGTCCTGCACGAGTTCAGCTCGGTTGCCGGTGTACGTGAAGACGTCACCGACATCATCCTGAATCTCAAAGGCGTGTCGCTGCGCATGGAAGTCGAAGGCCCCAAGCGCCTGTCGATCAATGCCAAAGGCCCCGCAGTAGTTACCGCTGGCGACATCAGCGAAAGCGCTGGCATCGAGGTTCTGAACCGTGATCACGTCATCTGCCACCTGGACGATGGCGCGGACCTGTTCATGGAACTGACCGTCAACACCGGCAAAGGTTACGTCTCGGCTGAGAAGAACAAGCCCGAAGACGCACCCATCGGCCTGATCCCGATCGACGCGATCTATTCGCCGGTCAAAAAGGTTGCCTATGACGTTCAGCCGACCCGTGAAGGTCAGGTTCTGGACTATGACAAGCTGACCCTGAAGATCGACACCGACGGTTCGATCACGCCGGAAGACGCGCTGGCATTTGCCGCACGCATCCTGCAGGATCAGCTGTCAATCTTCGTCAACTTCGACGAGCCGGAATCGGCTGGCCGCCAGGACGAGGACGATGGTCTGGAGTTCAACCCGCTGCTGCTGAAGAAAGTGGACGAGCTGGAACTGTCGGTCCGTTCGGCAAACTGCCTGAAGAACGACAACATCGTTTACATCGGCGATCTGATCCAGAAGACCGAAGCCGAGATGCTGCGCACTCCGAACTTCGGCCGCAAGTCGCTGAACGAGATCAAGGAAGTGCTATCCGGCATGGGTCTGCACCTCGGCATGGATGTCGAGGACTGGCCGCCCGACAACATCGAAGATCTGGCCAAGAAATTCGAAGACGCGTTCTAAGCGCGTCTTCACAAATGCCCGGGCTGCCGGGGACCATATGGGCACTTCCGCCCCAAGGAGAGCCGGTGACACGCATCGCCGGCCAGACAAAGCAAAACGCGAAAGAAGGAACTAGAAAATGCGTCACGCACGTGGTTATCGCCGCCTGAACCGTACTCATGAGCACCGCAAAGCTCTGTTTGCGAACATGGCTGGCTCGCTCATCGAGCATGAGCAAATCAAAACAACTCTGCCCAAGGCAAAAGAACTGCGCCCGATCGTTGAAAAACTGATCACTCTGGGCAAGCGCGGCGACCTGCACGCCCGCCGTCAGGCCGCAGCACAGCTGAAAGAAGACAAAGACGTCGCCAAGCTGTTCGAAGTTCTGGGCCCTCGTTACGCCGAGCGTCAGGGCGGTTATGTCCGTATCCTGAAAGCAGGCTTCCGCTATGGTGACATGGCCCCGATGGCGATCATCGAATTCGTTGACCGCGACATCGACGCCAAAGGCGCAGCTGACAAAGCTCGTGTTGCCGCCGAAGAGGCCGCAGACGAAGAATAAGCCTTGGCTATATCTGAGTTTCAGCCCCCGCGTCGCAGACGCGGGGGTTTTCTTTTGCTCCGTGTGAAAATCCAAGGCGATCTAAATTTAATTGCTTTCGGCTTTCAGAATACCATCCGCTGACGCTCCCGCGGACAAATTGGCGTCAGAGAAATCCTCTGTCTCTGGCAGTTCCAGATGAAGAGACGAAGTGTGATCGATTTCGATCTTTCCCCGGGTCAATGTGTAATCAAGTACGTGCCCACCGGTGGTCCGGTCGTCAGAGATGAAATGCAAGTGGTAACCCGGTACGCCGATCCCGACTGCGTAGTCAGGGCAGCGGAACCCGAGAATAGTTCCCTCCACGTTTTCCAATTCAAACTCGGCCTGCGTTTTGACCACTTCCAGCAAAGGTTTGTATGGCCGTTCCTGTTTCAACACGTTTCGATACCTAATGTGTTTGATCAATCCGGTGAAACGAACCGCGTAAAACAGGTTCTTTGCATCGGCGATGTCATCCAAACCCTCCTCGAAATCGGATTTGTTAACCGGAGAATCCAACGCAAGCGAAATCGTCGGTTCAAAGTCAATGACGGCTGCGTATGGTGTCAGCGCGCCGTTATCCGCAATTGTCGCTTTGCCTTCCCCATCCAGGCGATAAGCGACACCATCCAGCACCACCATTTCTCCGTCCAGGGCGTTGAAGGTACCGAGACCGAAATCTCCGTGTTCCAGCAGCTGACCGATGGAAACAGTCCCGTCATAGACGCCCTGCATGACGGCACTCAGTAGTGAGGCCTGGTAATACTCGTGGGCGTGCTCTTCCCGCACAAAGCTCTTATTTTGATGATGAGAGGCAAGGGCCGTTGCAAAGGTCAATTCCCGGTCTTTGTGCATGGTCGTTCCCTCTGATTGGATTCAGCGCCAAGTCCAACACATAGCACAATTCCCTGTGAAACTTTTTGCAACGCTTTGCGAAACCATAATGTTGAAGCTGGGTATTCGTGCGAATAGCTCAAAAGAAAGCGGTAGGTCCTCGGCATTGTCGAAGGCAGCGGGTTATGTCGCTTGCAATCTTTGCATCGGCCCCGCATATCCGGTTGGCGATATTGCCGGAGGGCCGATGATGCTAAGACTATTGTGTTCCCTGGTATTGCTGATGGGCGCAATACCGGCAGCCGCAGAGACGCAGGTACCAAAAAACCAGACCGAAATCAGCCTCGGGTTCGCCCCTGTCGTAAAGCAGGCTGCCCCGGCGGTTGTGAACATCTACGCCAAGATTGTGCGCGAAGGGCGGGCAAATCCGCTGTTTTCTGACCCGTTCTTTCAGGACTTCTTTGGCCGTGGATTTGGAACGCCACGCCCCCGTGTGCAGAATTCGCTCGGCTCTGGCGTGATCCTCACTGGTGATGGGTATGTGGTGTCAAACTACCACGTTGTGGGGATGGCATCGGAAATTCAGGTCGTGACTACCGACCGTCGTGAATTCACTGCCGAAGTCGTTCTGGGTGACAAAGAAAGCGACATTGCAATCTTGCGGCTGAATGAGGCAAGCGATCTGCCGTTCCTGCAGATGCGCGATTCCGATCAGGTCGAGGTCGGAGAATTGACGCTGGCGATCGGCAATCCGTTCGGCGTCGGCCAAACTGTTTCGTCAGGTATTATTTCAGGTCTGGCGCGCACCGGAACCGCAACCGGAAACGCAAGAGGGTACTTCATTCAAACCGATGCGGCGATCAACCCGGGCAATTCCGGTGGCGCACTGATCGACGTGAATGGTGATCTGATTGGTATCAATACTTCAATCCTGACCCGCTCGGGCGGGTCGAACGGTATCGGCTTTGCCATTCCGGCCAATTTGGTGGCCGAATTCCTGCGGCAGGCGCAGTCTGGCAACGAAAGCTTCGTAAGTCCTTGGGCAGGAATGGCCGGTCAGCACATGAGCGCAGATATTGCCGAGTCTCTGGGTATGGCCATCCCTCTCGGTGTGGTGATTTCTGACCTGCATGAACTGAGTCCGCTGGCAGAAGCGGGTCTGCGGGTCGGGGACGTTGTCACTCATGTCGACGGGGACGAGGTGAATTCTCCGGCCGAGATGAAATTTCGCATGGCTGTTGCCGGGGTGGGTGGAAAGTCGGTCCTGACTCGGCTGCGGGGCGAAGACCGCTCGGATATTGAAGTGGCGCTGATCAAACCGCCTGAAACGCCTGCGGCGGATGAGACTACGCTGGACGAGGATACGGTCATGCCAGGTCTGATCGTTTCGGGTGTAAATCCGGCGGTGATCGTAAAGCTTGGCTTGTCGCTGTCTCAGACCGGCGTCGTAGTGGTTGATCCGAACCGCTATGGCGGCCGCGCAGGATTGCGTGTGGGCGATGTCGTAAAAGGTATCAACGGAACCAGAACCGAGACACCGGAGGATATCGTTCAGGCCCTGACCGATCCAGGTCGCCGGGTACAGATGGAGGTTGAGCGGGGAAGCCGGTTAATCTCATTGCGGTTTCGGTTGTGATCCGTGAGTGATTTGTTCGATACCGGTTCTGCGGAACCAACCGCTTCGCCGCACAGGCCGCTTGCGGATCGCTTGCGCCCACAATCCCTGTCTGAGGTGATCGGGCAAGAGCAGGTTTTGGGGCCAGATGCGCCATTGGGGGTGATGCTCGCGTCAGGTAGTCTGTCCAGCCTGATCTTCTGGGGCCCGCCGGGTGTGGGAAAGACAACCATCGCCCGGTTGCTGGCGCAGGAGACCGATCTGCATTTCGTGCAGATCAGCGCGATTTTTACCGGTGTGCCGGATCTGAAGAAGGTATTTGAGGCTGCTAAAATCCGTCGTCAAAACGGGCAGGGCACCTTGTTATTTGTTGACGAAATCCATCGTTTCAATAAAGCGCAACAGGACGGGTTTCTGCCGCATATGGAGGACGGCACGATCCTCTTGGTTGGCGCGACGACCGAAAACCCTTCCTTCGAGTTGAACGCGGCGGTACTCAGCCGGTCTCAGGTGCTGGTTCTGGAACGCCTTAGCCTTGCTGATCTTGAGCGTTTGACACAACGCGCCGAGAAAGAGCTTGACCGCGCCTTGCCGCTAACGTCTGCCGCCCGCGAGGCGCTGCAGGAGATGGCGGATGGCGACGGTCGCGCACTACTGAACCTGATTGAACAGGTTGCTGCTTGGAAAGTGGACGCCGATCTGGACCCGGATGCATTGTCGACGCGCCTGATGCGGCGGGCCGCAAAATACGACAAATCGGGGGATGAGCATTATAATCTGATCTCAGCCCTGCACAAATCGGTGCGTGGATCGGACCCTGACGCGGCGCTGTATTGGTTTGCGCGGATGCTGACCGGCGGCGAGGACCCGCGCTATCTGGCGCGGAGGATCACGCGGATGGCGGTTGAAGATATCGGTTTGGCCGATCCTCAGGCGCAATCGATCTGCCTGCACAGTTGGGAAACCTATGAACGGCTGGGCTCGCCCGAGGGCGAGTTGGCACTGGCGCAGGCGTTGGTGTATCTGGCTCTCGCTCCGAAATCGAACGGGGCCTATGTGGGGTATAAGGCGGCGATGCGGCTGGCCAAGCAATCGGGCAGTGAACCGCCACCCAAACATATCCTGAACGCTCCGACATCGCTGATGAAGGATCAGGGATATGGTGCAGGGTATGCCTATGACCACGATGCCGAAGATGGGTTCTCGGGTCAGAACTATTTCCCGGATGATATGAAGCGCCCGGTTCTCTATCAGCCGGTAGAGCGTGGTTTTGAGCGCGAGCTGAAAAAACGGCTGGAATACTTCGCCAAGCTGAGAACGCAACGCAATCAGGGCTAGACTTGACTCTGCACCCGATGCGCGCGACAGACGCGCATGATTTCTAAGGCACTGAAACAAGCACAATCCGGGCGGATCAGCCGTGCGGAACAAGGGGCAATGGCATGAGCGGCGTACAGGTGATCACCGTAGCAGAGGGCGATGGCGACCAGAGGCTGGATCGTTGGCTGCGCCGCCTGTTTCCTCATGTCAGCCAGGGCCGGATCGAGAAGATGTGCCGCAAGGGTGAATTGCGCGTAGATGGCAGTCGGGTCAAAGCTTCGACGCGGCTAGAGGTCGGGCAGTCCGTGCGCGTGCCGCCGCTGCCAGACGCCGACCATAAGCCCGCTGTCGTAAAGCATCGTGTTTCGGACGCTGACGCAAAGATGATCCAGTCTTGCGTGATTTATAAAGACGATCACGTGCTGGCGCTGAACAAGCCGCATGGTCTGCCGGTTCAAGGTGGCAGTGGTCAGACCCGCCATGTGGATAGCCTGTCTGAGGCATTGCGCTTTGGGTATGACGAGAACCCGCGCCTTGTGCATCGGCTGGACAAAGACACCTCGGGCGTACTGCTGTTGGCCCGCACGCGCGAGGCTGCCAAGGGGCTGACCGCTGCGTTCCGGCATCGTAACACCCAAAAGATCTATTGGGCGCTGGTAGCTGGTGTTCCAACTCCGTACCTGGGCGAAATCAAGACCGGGCTGGTCAAGGCACCGGGGCATGGTAAGCATGGCGAAGGCGAGAAGATGATCGCTGTTCATCCGAGCGAGGTGAACGATACGCCCGGCGCGAAACGCGCGCATACGCTCTATGCAACGCTCTATCGCGTTGCAGGGCGGGCAGCCTGGGTCGCGATGGAGCCGGTGACGGGGCGGACCCATCAGCTGCGCGCACATATGGCGGCGATCGGCCACCCGATCATTGGCGATGGGAAATATGGCGGCTCGGGGCAGGAAAACCTCGGCGATGGCTGGGGCGCGCAGTTGGGAGGTATCATCAGCAAAAAGCTGCACCTCCACGCCCGCAGCCTGTCCTTTGAACACCCGATGACCCGCAAACCTATCTCGCTTAAGGCGCCTTTACCGGATCATATGAAACACAGCTGGGATACGCTGGGCTGGACCGAAGACCTCGCTGCAGATGATCCGTTTGAGGAGTTGCGATGAACGCTCCATTGCGGCTGGTCCTGTTTGATGTGGATGGCACTCTGGTCGATAGTCAGGGTGCCATTGTTTCGGCAATGACCGCCTGTTTTCAGGCGCAGTCACTGCCGGTCCCGGATCGTGACGCCATCCTGTCCATCGTCGGTTTATCTCTGCCCCATGCAATGGCGCGTCTGGCAGCAGATCAGTCCGAACGGATACAAAGCGCATTGGTTGACGGATATAAGCAGGCCTATCACGCGCAAAGGTTGGAGCAGGGCGCCGCAAGCTCGCCGCTTTATCCCGGTGCGCGCCAAGTGATTGAGGCTCTTCACGCTCAGCCCGAGGTTCTTTTGGGAGTGGCCACAGGCAAATCTCAGCGCGGGCTTGATGCGCTGCTTGAAGGGCATGGGTTGCAGCAGCATTTTATTACTCGTCAGGTTGCAGATCACCACCCGTCCAAGCCGCACCCGTCGATGATAGAAACAGCTTTGGCTGAAACGGGCGTGCCGGCTGCGCAAGCCGTCATGGTGGGCGACACCAGCTTTGACATGGATATGGCCGCAGCCGCGCAAGTTGCCGGGATCGGTGTCAGCTGGGGTTATCACGATCGTCGGGTACTGACGACCGCAACACATGTGATCGAAACATTCGAAGAATTGCCAGGCGCACTGGCCAAGATCTGGGGCTAAAGAGATGAGCGACTGGAAACCCAAACGCTTCTGGACGACAAGCACGGTCGTTGAGACCGACGGGGGCTATACGGTTGAACTGGATGGTCGGCGGGTCAAAACGCCCGCCAAGGCTGCGCTGGACCTGCCCACGCGACCTATGGCCGAGGCCGTTGCCCGGGAATGGGATGCACAGGAAAAGGAAATTGATCCGACCACGATGCCATTCACCCGTTCGGCCAATGCGGCGATCGACAAGGTGCGGCACCAGCATGGTGAGGTTGCCGATATGCTGGCCGATTACGGCGACTCGGATCTGTTGTGTTATCGGGCGACCCATCCCGAAACGTTGCAGCAGCGGCAGTCCGAGGCCTGGGATCCTGCATTGGATTGGGCTGCGGACGTGCTGGGCGCGCGGTTGATCCCGCGTGCAGGGGTGGTGCATCAACCGCAAGCTGCCGAGGTGCTGCACGGCCTGCGTGACCGGGTGCATGGACTGAATGCGTTCCAGCTGGCGGCGTTTCATGACCTCGTCAGCCTGTCGGGATCATTGATTCTTGGTTTCGCGGCAGCCCAGAATTGGCGCAAACCGGACGAGATATGGCGCATTTCTCGACTGGACGAGCTTTGGCAGATCGAACAATGGGGCCACGACGATGAGGCACATGCCGCCGCCGAAGTGAAACGGGCCGCCTTTCTGCACGCAAAGCAGTTCTTTGACCTCTCGTTCTGAGACGGATTCTCGTCAAATCGTGAATTTGTGTCCGATTCTGGCAGAAAAGACCTATCGTTTTCCCTGATCCAGCCCTTGACGTTTGTTGATGAATACGCCCAAACTCGGGCCACTAAAGGGGAGACACCTTTTGGGTAACCTTTCTGGCGCCTATGCGCCGGATCGAACCGTTCCATTCAGGGATGGAAAATCAGGAAGAGGTAAAAATGAAAAAATCCGTAATTTTGGGCGTGGCAACCATTGCCGGCCTGGCTGCTGGCGCAGCTGCAGCGGGTACCGTTGACGACGTGAAAGCCCGCGGCAAGCTGAACTGCGGCGTCGCAACCGGCGTACCCGGCTTTGCCAGCCCCGATGCCAATGGTGAGTGGCAGGGTTTTGACGTGGCCGTATGCCGCGCGGTAGCCGCCGCCGTTCTGGACGACCCAAGCGCCGTTGAGTTCATCCCGACCACCGGTAAAACACGTTTCACCGCGCTGGCTTCGGGCGAGATTGACATGCTGGCCCGTAACACCACGTGGACCTTCAGCCGCGACGTCGACCTGAAGTTCGAATTCGTCGGCATCAACTACTACGATGGTCAGGGCTTCATGGTTCCCAAGGCACTGGGCGTCAGCTCGGCCAAGGAACTGGACGGTGCAACCGTTTGCATCCAGACCGGCACCACAACTGAGCTTAACCTGGCGGATTTCTTCCGCATCAACAACATGAGCTACGAGCCGGTTCCGATCGAAACCAACGCCGAAGCGCAGCAGCAGTATCTGGCTGGTGCCTGTGACGTTTACACCACCGACGCATCGGGTCTGGCTGCTACGCGCGCCACCTTTGAAAACGCAGGCGACCACGTGATCCTGCCCGAAATCATCTCGAAAGAGCCGCTGGGCCCGCTGGTCCGTCACGGCGATCACGAGTGGGGCGATGTGGTCCGCTGGACCCTGAACGCACTGATCGCAGCGGAAGAGCTGGGTGTAACCTCGGCGAACATCGACGAGATGTCCAGCGGTGCCACCGACAACCCAGAGGTAAACCGCCTGTTGGGTACCGAAGGTACGCTGGGTGAGATGCTGGGTCTGGACGCGAACTGGGCACAGCGCGCGATCAAAGTCGGCGGTAACTACGGCGAAGTGTTTGCCAAGAACATCGGTGAGGAAACCCCGATCGGTCTGGCACGCGGCCTGAACGCACAGTGGACCGATGGTGGCCTGCTGTACGCACCGCCTTTCCGCTAAGATCCACGGAAAAGGGCGCGGGGGAACCCGCGCCCTTTTTCCTTCCATAAGAAACACGCCCGGAACGATCTGAGCAGAGGCAAACTCTGCCAACATCCGGGATGCACGGGGATATACATAGGTCATGACGACACTCACTGACCCGCCGAAGGAGCACTTCCGGCTGTCCATGCTCCTTTATGATACGCGGTACCGATCTGCGACCATTCAGGTCATAGCGATGATCGGTTTCATGCTTCTGGCAGCCTGGATTATCAACAACACCATTCAGAACCTTGAAACGCTGGGCAGAACAGTCGGGTTCGACTTTTTTGCCGAACCGGCCAGCTATGACATCAACCAACGCCTGCTGGAATACGACTCGCGCGATACCCATCTGCGCGCAGCGTTTATAGGCCTGCTAAACACTCTGGTTGTTGCAGTTCTGGGCTGTATCACAGCAACGATCATCGGTGTCATGGTCGGTGTTTTGCGCCTGTCGAATAACTGGCTGATCGCGCGGATCATGACAGTCTATGTCGAGATGTTCCGTAACGTTCCAGTGCTGCTTTGGATCGTGTTCGCCATGGCGATCCTGATTGAAAGCCTGCCAGCACCGCGCGCCTTCCGAGGTGAAAACCCAGAAGCCACGATGGATCTTTTTGGCACGGTCGCGGTCACAAATCGCGGGGTCTATATCCCCGAGTTTCTGTTCTCGCGCGGATTGGGCGATATCCACCTTTTCGGTACATCAAGCCTGCGCTTTGATGTTTCGCTTGACCTGATCGCCTTCCTGATCGTGTTTGGCGGCAGCATCTTTGCGATGCGTAAGGTTTCGGCCTGGGCCAATTCAACGCAAGAAAAGACCGGCGATCGCCCGACCATCTGGCACATCCAACTGGGCCTTTTGTTCGTGCCATCAGCCATCCTGCTGGGCGTTCTGGGTTTTCACCTGGGCTACCCTGAGCTGAAAGGCTTCAACTTCAGCGGCGGTACCCACCTTCGTAACTCGCTGATTGCCTTGTGGCTGGCCCTGTCGCTGTACACTGCGGCATTCATCGCCGAGATCGTGCGCGCCGGTATTCTGGCCATTTCCAAGGGTCAGACCGAGGCCGCATCCGCACTGGGCCTGCGCCCGGGCCGGACCATGCGTCTGGTGATCTTGCCGCAGGCGTTGCGGGTGATCATCCCGCCAATGATCTCGAACTATCTGAACCTGACCAAGAACTCGTCACTGGCGATCGCGGTCGGATATATGGACATCACGGGTACGCTGGGTGGCATCACAATGAACCAGACCGGTCGCGAGCTGGAATGCGTTCTGCTGCTGATGCTGGTCTACCTGTCCATCTCGCTGAGCATTTCGGCGGTGATGAACTGGTACAACAACCGTGTCAAACTGGTGGAGCGGTAATATGAGTGATGTTTCATTTGTCCGCACGGAAATGTTGCCGGAACAGGCACCACCCGCCTCCGAGGTCGGTGTACTGGGCTGGATCAAGCATAACCTGTTTTCAAGCTGGCTGAACGCGATCCTGACGATCGTCTCGTTGGTCTTCATCTACTATGTGCTCTCCAACATCCTGTCCTGGACGTTCGAATCCGTTTGGAACGCCAATTCCCTGTCGGAATGTCGTGAGATCATGATGGCTACGTGGGGCGATACGCATGGTCATGCCTGCTGGGGTGTGATCAAGGATCGTTGGCTACAGCTGCTATATGGGTTCTATCCGCCGTATCCGGCGCATCCGGATGCCACATGGTCGAATCCGCCTGAAACAGGGGCATGGCCGGCCTATTTCCGTCCGAACCTGACCTTCATCCTGTTGTTGGTTGCTATTGCGCCGGTGTTGTTCTCCAAGGTGCCGCGTAAGCTGTTGATTGTAACGGCGGCTTATCCGTTCCTGCTGCCTTGGCTGATGTGGGGTGGCTCGATCTGGGGGCCGCTCATGGTCGCCGCCGGATTTGCCATCGGGTATTTCGCGTACAAGTTTGCGCTTCCGGTTGCCGGGTCTCTTGCCGCGATTATCCTTGCGATTGCGCTGCCCATACTATGGTGGCTGTTTGCTGCCGGTTCCGTGGCTGACGCAATCAATGCAATCATTCCGATCGGTATCGCGCCGGTGGAAAGCCGCGACTTTGGTGGCTTTATGCTAGCGATCCTGTTGGGTGTCGTGGCCATTGGTGTTTCGCTGCCTATCGGTATCGTGCTGGCGCTGGGTCGTCAGTCCGATCTGATGATCGTCAAATACCTGTGCGTGGGCTTTATCGAGTTCATTCGGGGCGTGCCGCTGATTACCCTGCTGTTTGTGGCATCGCTGTTGCTGAACCTGTTCCTGCCGCCGGGCACTAATTTTGACATCATCCTGCGGGTGATGATCATGATGACTCTGTTCTCGGCCGCCTATATGGCCGAGGTGATCCGGGGTGGTCTGGCTGCCCTGCCGCGTGGTCAGTACGAAGGCGCAGACAGTCTGGGCCTGAACTACTGGCAGGCGCAGCGGCTGATCATCATGCCACAGGCGCTGAAAATCTCGATCCCGGGCATCGTGAGCACGTTCATCGGTATCTTCAAGGATACGACTTTGGTCTCGATCATCGGTCTGTTCGACGTGATTGGCCTGACCAACGGCATCCGCGCCGATACCGCCTGGAACGGCGTCTACTGGGAACTGTTTGCCTTTATCGGCGTTCTGTTCTTCGTGGTTTGCTTCTCCATGTCCCGTTATTCCATGTACCTGGAGCGCAAGCTTCAGACTGGCCACCGTTAAGGAGTTCAACACATGTCTGAACTTGCAATTGAACGCGAAATCGACCGCTCCAAAATGCAGGTGAGCGACGAAATCGCCATCGAAATCACCAACATGAACAAGTGGTACGGGGCCTTCCACGTGCTGCGCGATATCAATCTGACCGTCAATCAGGGCGAGCGGATCGTGATCGCGGGGCCGTCGGGGTCGGGCAAGTCTACCCTGATCCGCTGCCTGAACGCGCTAGAGGAACACCAGCAGGGCACGATCATTGTGGATGGGACCGAGTTGTCGAATGACCTGAAAAACATCGACAAAATCCGGTCCGAGGTTGGCATGGTGTTCCAGCACTTCAACCTGTTCCCGCACCTGACCATTCTGGAAAACTGCACGCTGGCCCCGATCTGGGTGCGCAAGACGCCCAAGAAAGAGGCCGAAGAGCGCGCGATGCATTTCCTGGAAAAGGTGAAGATCCCTGAGCAGGCCGACAAGTATCCCGGTCAGCTATCGGGTGGTCAGCAGCAGCGTGTGGCGATTGCCCGCTCGCTGTGCATGATGCCGCGGATCATGTTGTTCGATGAACCTACATCGGCGCTGGACCCTGAGATGATCAAAGAGGTGCTCGACACCATGATCGAACTGGCCGAGGAAGGCATGACCATGCTGTGTGTGACCCACGAGATGGGCTTTGCCCGCCAGGTCGCCAACCGCGTGATCTTTATGGATGCCGGTCAGATTGTGGAGCAGAACGAACCGGAAGAGTTCTTCAACAACCCGCAGAGCGAACGGACCAAGTTGTTCCTCAGCCAGATTCTGGGGCACTAAATTCGGATCAGAAAACTAAGAAGGCGGGGTGTCGACCTCGCCTTTTTCTATTCCAGCAGCTCGCGTGGGATCGTGAAGCCCAGAACCTCACCCTGATGCCATTCGAGCGCATTCCAGTCGGGGATATCGAACCGGATTACAGTCGTTGCACAAGTCGGATAGTCGTAGAATCTCGAATGATCGGGCTGGTTGCGTACCAGCCGATTTGCAAATGCAGCGATGCCGGGATTATGCCCCAGCATTAGTACGGTATCGCCGGTGGCTGTGGCCAATTCGGCGAACATCTCATCGGGGCCTGTCAGATACAAGGCGGGGGTAAAGCGGATTTCCGGGGTGCTCAGCCCCAATCTGTCCCACGTTTCCCGCGTGCGCTTGGCGCTTGAGCAGATAACGTCATCCGGTAGCCAGCCATTGCTTTGCAGCCACGCCCCAATCGCGGGGGCCGATTTGCGTCCTCGATTGTTCAACGGGCGGTCGTGATCTTCTGCAAAGGGATCGCCCCAACTGGACTTGGCATGGCGCATTAGGATCAGTGTGCGGGTCATGATCGGTGAAATGCTTTCATGTGATGCGCAGATTGCTCTGGCTGGCGCTCTGCGCCGGCGCTGAGAGGGCAGGCGAGCCGGGCAAGGCAGCCTTTATTCATGCAGCTGTGTCCCGCTTTGGTATCGAGATGATCATGACAGGCTGCCACGTCATAGAAGCTGTGGGTGTTCAATGCCCCAACCGGACAGGTTGTTGCACAAGGCGCGGGGCATTCTGTGCAGGGTGACGATTGAGAAACGGATGGAATTGAGAACTCATCCGCAAAATGCAACGCACCACGGAATGACATCATCATCCCTACCGTATCGTGCACCAGGGCCCCGACCGGGCTGCTGAAGGTGCGACCGGACTTAAGTGCCCAGTCAATGAAGGGTGCGTATGGTGGGCCGCCGAACGGATAGTGGGCGGTGCCCCTCATGTCCTGCGCAAGCTGGCCGATCACCCGTCTGGACCAGCGATCAACCGGGTCGGGTTGGCCATCCTGCCACTCAGCCGAGGCCTTCAGAGCAGGCCAGAATGCCCCCGCAGCGCCCAGAAGGATCAGGGTTCCGTCATTAAGTTGCTTTGCTTCACTGGGCCTTGGATGAAGTGCACCCATAACTATCAGCCCAACCTGAGCGGCTGCTCGTTCGACATTGGCGTAGGTCGTCAACGGCGGAAGGGCAGAGCCAGGCTCCAGCCCAGTTTTGTTGGTCGATCGTCCTGCCATTCCAATCCCACGCTCATTTGTTCGTGCCCGTCCCGAGGTTGTGCGATGTAAGTCCCCAGCATTCGGTCCCAGATAGACAGTGCAAAGCCATAATTGCTGTCATGCTCTGTTCGGAATACCGAATGATGTACGCGATGCATATCGGGTGTCACAAGAATCCTACGTACCACAGCGTCAACGGCAAGGGGGAGCTTCAAGTTTGAATGATTGAACAACGCTGTGCCATTGAGAAGGATCTCGAACAGGATCACAGCCAGGGCGCTGGCGCCGAGCAGATAGATTAGCCCGATTTTCAGGATCATGGACAACGCGATTTCAACAGGGTGAAAGCGGACTGCAGTAGTGACGTCCATGTCTCGGTCGGCGTGATGCACACGATGTAGCCGCCAAAGGATTGGCACCTTGTGGGTAATCAGATGCTGTAGCCAGATTGCAAAGTCCAGAATCAGCACACACAGAATAAGCTCAACCCACCCTGGCCAGGCGAGCCAATTAAAAACGCCCAATCCATTTTTCCCGGCATCAATGGCAGCGCCAACTGCCAATAAGGGCAACCCAATCGCCATAGTCCTGAGCATCAGTGTGTTCAAAACAGTGATTGATAGATTGGTTAGCCACCGATTTTTTCGCGGACAGGTTCGTAAGCGTTTTGGCGCAATTGTCTCTGCCGCCGCAAACAAAACAAACAGGATCAAAAACACGCTTAGGCGAAATAGGGGCTCGTTCTCCATACATTCACAATCGGGCATGTTAATGCCCGGTGCAAGATGTTGAAGATCACTATGGCGTTAATCAGGACGGATCAAGGATCCAGCACCGTGTTCCGTAAACAGTTCGAGCAACACCGCATTTGGCGCGCGCCCGTCCAGAATAACGACCGCCCGAACGCCATTATGCAGCGCGTCCAGCGCAGTTTCGGTTTTTGGAATCATCCCACCCGCAATAGTGCCTTCACGCGTCATCTCACGAATTTGGCCAGCCTTGAGCTCGGTCACGACATCGCCCGCTGCGTTCTTGACGCCCGCTACATCGGTCAGCAGCAGCAGGCGGTCTGCCTTAAGAGCTGAGGCGATCGCCCCGGCTGCGGTGTCGCCATTCACATTGAAGGTTTCGCCATTCCGACCTGCGCCCAGCGGCGCGATCACAGGGATAACATCATGCGCAAACAGGTCATGCAGGACTTTGGGGTTCATCTCGGACGGTGTGCCGACAAACCCGAGCGAGGCGTCGGTCTGTTCGCACATCATCAAATGGGCATCCTTGCCCGACAGACCCACAGCCATGCCACCCTGCGCATTGATCGCCTGCACGATCCGCTTGTTCACAAGGCCCGACAGGACCATTTCGACCACTTCGACTGTGGCTTTGTCCGTCACGCGTTTACCACCCACAAACTCGGACTGGATGTCCAGTTTGTCGAGCATCGCATTGATCATTGGGCCACCGCCGTGCACGACGACCGGGTTTACGCCAACCTGACGCATAAGCACCACATCGCGCGCAAAGCTTTCCATGGCTTCGTCGCTGCCCATGGCGTGGCCACCTAGCTTGATGACGACAATCGCACCGTCGTATCGCTGCAGATAGGGCAGGGCGCTGTTCAATGTGGCGGCGGTGGCGATCCAATCCCGGTTCATATCTCGTGTCTTCATGGCTGATTGTCCCTCTGGGACCCTGTGTTAGGGCGTTTGGAGGATGGTGCCAAGACCGGATCGCGGAAACAGCCAATCTGAACGGGCCGTACCCGATGGGCGCAACCCGGCTTCCTTAGCTCATGACTTGTATATTGCTGAACAGCGTCACTCCAGATGCGCAATGATCGAACGCAGGGTCGGAATGCCGTCGCCCTTCTCGGATGAGGTCAACACGATCTCCGGGAAGGCCGCAGGATGTTTCGAAAGCGCGGTGCGCACCTGGTCCAGCACTTTTTCCCGGTCTTTTGCTTTGACCTTGTCGGCCTTTGTCAGAACGCACTGAAAGGTCACTGCGCTGGTATCCAGCAGCTTCATGATCTCGGCGTCCACAGGTTTCACCCCATGGCGCGAGTCGATCAGGACGAAGGCACGGCGCAGGGTCTGACGTCCACTCAGATACTGTTTCAGCAGACGTTGCCATTTTTCCACGACCTTCACCGGCGCGTTCGCATAGCCGTACCCTGGCAGGTCGACCAAATAGAGTTCAGGCCCTTGCGTGAAAAAGTTGATCTCTTGTGTACGCCCCGGCGTGTTCGAGGCACGTGCTAACCCCTTGGTGCCCGTTAGCGCGTTAATCAAGCTGGATTTACCGACATTCGAACGCCCGGCGAAACATACCTCCAACCGATCGGGGGCAGGCAGGCCATCCATCGCAACGACGCCTTTGACGAATTCGGATGGCCCGGCAAACAGCTTTCGACCGGTTTCCGTTGCGAATTCATCTGGAGTTTCAGCTAGTGGAAAGGGAAGTGTGGTCATAGAACCTGAACCTCGTCACCGGTGTGAATGGTGCCGCCTTCCAGAACTTCGGCATAAACGCCAAAATCCTGATGATCCCAGCTGCTCAGCGCACCCAGTGTGTCGGCATCCCGCTCACCCGTTTCAGGGTTGGCGGTTGTCGCCAAACACCGCGTGATGCGTTCGCGCACATGAAAAACGGCCTCGCCGATCCGGATGTCGCGGCCAATCCAGTCGAACTCATTCCACAGCGGCAGGCCATCGAACCAGATATTTCCGCGCCAGCGAGCGATAGAAAGATCCCTGCCTAGCTTCTGCTCGACCGCCCGATGCGACGACATATTGCACAAACTGATCGAAGGAAAATCGCTGTCCGTCATGCCGCGATTAGCGGCGCGGATAATGCGGGCAGACGCAGCGCGATCTGCAGGCATCAGCGGTTTGACCCAGTCCAGAAAGGTATCCTGTTGCACGTCGGGCTCAAAGCTTAGATCGGGGCGATTGGGATGTCTCAGCGTGACCGAGTCGCCTTGCAGCTGCGCCGAGATTGCCATCAACTGAGGGGCCTTCGCGCCTCGGCTGAAATTGGCGCAGGGTGCCCATTCCGATCCATCCGCTTTCGACGCCTCATGTGCAACCGCCCAAACACGATCCCCGGGCATGGTATGCCCGGGGATCATGGTAATGCGATCAAGGCGTTCACGCCCGTGACTTTTGATCGGATGCCGCCAAATGCTGGTGACCGAACCGCTCATTTGTCGTCCGTCTTTGGCGTGCGTTTGAAGCCTGATTTGATGTTGCCGAATACATCGGGCGTATAGCCCTGGCTCCGCATGATCAGGTATTGCTGGGTAAATGTGATCGTGTTGTTCGCGATCCAGTAGACCACCAAACCGCTGGCAAATCCGCCCAGCATGAACATGAACACCCATGGCATCCAGGCAAAGATCATCGCCTGTGTTGCATCGGTCGGTGCCGGGTTCAGTTTCTGCTGCAGCCACATCGAGATACCCAGCAGCAGTGGCAGGATACCGATAAAGATCAGCGCCATGAAGCTTTCAGGCTGCGGTGCCGCCCAAGGCAGCCAACCAAAGAAGTTGAAGATTGAGGTAGGATCCGGAGCGCTGAGGTCCTGGAACGGGCCAAACCATGGGGCTTGACGCAGTTCGATGGTGACAAAAATCACCTTGTACAGCGAGAAGAAGATGGGGATCTGCATCAGGATCGGCAAACAGCCTGCGGCCGGGTTAACCTTTTCCTTCTTGTACAGCTCCATCATGCCTTGCTGCATCTTCTGGCGGTCATCCCCTGCGGCCTCTTTCAAGGCTTCCATCTGGGGCTGCAGTTCCTTCATCTTTGCCATCGAGACGTAGGATTTGAAAGCCAGCGGGAACAGGATCGCCTTGATGATCAGGGTCAGGCCGATGATGGACCAGCCCATGTTGCCGATCAGCAGGTTGATGTTGTGCAGCAGCCAGAAGATCGGCTTGGTCAGGAAGAAGAACCAGCCCCAGTCGATGCTGTCGATGAACTTCTGCACACCTTCGGCCTGGTATTCCCGAATGGCTTCCCATTCCTTGGCACCAGCGAACAGGCGTGTGGTCACTTCAGCAGTCTCACCCGGCGCTACAGTCAGCGTCGGCAGCACCGTTTCGGTTTGATAGATTTTGCGGCGCGAGTCATATTTTGCGGCTGCTTTGAAGGTCGAGCCCGGCTCTGGGATCAGCGTGGTCATCCAGTAGTGATCCGTGAAGCCGATCCAGCCATCTTCCTTGACCTGATAGATCTCGGCCTGCGCCCGTTCGTTCGGGTCGATGTCAAAATCGCGGACATCACCATAGTCAACTTCTGACAGCGTGCCATCCGCCATGCCGATCACACCCTCATGCAGGATGAAGAAGTTTTTCAGGCCCGGAAGGTCGCCGTCTTCACCAATACCGTGGCGTGCAAGAATGCCATAGGGGGCCATGCCCACCTCGGATTGGGTCGCGTTTTCAACCGATTGGGTAACTGTGAACATGTAGTCCTGGTCGACCGCGATGGTGCGGCGGAAAGTCAGGCCATTGCCATTGTCCCAGGCCAGCGTGATGGGGTTGTCTACGCCAAGCGTCTCACCCTCTTCCAATGTCCAGAGCGTGTTGGGGCCCGGGACATCCGCACCTGCAACTCCTGTACCCGGTGCCCAGCCGTAAAGGGCATAATAAGCCGATTCCGAACCAACCGGAGACAGCAGCTCAACAATAGGCGCGCCTTCTTCGATCGAGACTTTGTAATCTTTCAGAAACAGCTCATCGATCCGCCCGCCGGACAGGGACAGGCTGCCTTTCAGACGGGGGGTGTCGATGTTGACGCGAGGGGCTTGTTCCTCTGGCAGTGTTTCCTCGGCGGTCGCCGTGGCTTCACCCACGGTGCTGGTCGCGCTGGGTGTTTGCACCTCGTCGCCTTCCAGAGCTGCAATTTCTGCAGCGTCCTGCGTCGTGGTTGATTCCGGCGGTGGGAACAGCACGAACCAGACAAGGATCACCAGAAAGCTGAGCGCGGTTGCAAGGATGAGATTTTTGTTCTGATCGTCCATCGGGGACAGCCACCTTGAGCAGTGAAACACACCCGGTGGGTTCAACAGAGTGCAGCCCCAAAGGTCAAGCGGAATCGCCCATCAAATCGCTCCGGCGCTGGATTTGGCGCACCGTAATTGCAGATTTCATCCCATTTTGCGACCGATCTTGGATGCACCCCTGATCTTGGCACGATGCGCCGCGATCCAATCCAGGGTCTGCTCAAATGGCATTGGCTTTGCAATTCCGAACCCCTGAACGTGGTTACTGCCCAATTGCGCCATCAACGCGTGCTCGCCGGGCGTTTCCACGCCTTCGGCGAGCGTCTCGAGGTTCAGGCGTTCAGCCATGGTCAGAATGGCGCTGACCAGTTGCTGCTGGCTGGGATCCTGATCGGATTTGGTGACAAATGTCCGATCAATCTTGATCCTCGAGACGTCAAACCGCTTGATCGAGGCGATCGAGGCATGGCCGGTTCCAAAGTCATCCAGGTCGATACAGCATCCAAGCGCAGCCATGCCGGTTACATTCCGGGTGATCACGTCATCCGGCCTGCGAGAGAACACGGTTTCCAGAATCTCAACCGCCAGCCGATCCGGTGTCAAATCAAACTGATCCAACTCCCATTTCAGGCGGTCGATCAAGCCGGGATTGCGCAACTCATCGGATGAGAAATTGATACCGATCCGGGGCACAACGCATGCTGCACGATCCCAAGCTTGCATCGCTTCAAAAGCATGGTGACGCATGATTTGGCCTAGCCGCTCCATCAGTTCGGCTTGCTTGGCGAAGGGCAGGAATACCTGCGGGCTGAGAACACCTTTTATTGGATGCTCCCACCTTGCCAAAGCCTCGAACCCTGTGATGTTCCCATTATCCGTTGAAACCTGAGGCTGAAACCAGGGCCGAATCTCTCCATTGTCCAATGCCGCCTCGAACTCTTTTCTCAAATTGGCTCGGACCAGGGATCGCCGACGGGTCCCGGTTGAATAAGCGCGTATGGTCGAGGGACCGCTTCTTTGCGCTTCGGACAGTGCAGCGGTGGCGGCGCCAATCCACTCATCAGCCTCGACCTGTCGCAGGTCTGAATGCAGGCAGAACCCGATTGAGCAGGATTGGTAAACTCCTGTGCCATTCAACAAAAGCGGCTCTTCGACTGCGCTTTGGATGCGGCCAGACATTTGAATGCAGGCTTCCAGATCAAGATGTGGGGAGGGATGCAGGCCAATGAGAAACCGGTTCTGATCGATCTGCGAAAAGATGTCCTGATTTCGGATGATCGACAGGATACGATCACTGAATTGCTGCTTTACATGAGTGGCGGCAGCCTGACCGTGCAGATCCTGAAGCTCGGCATAGCCGTCCAAAGCAATTGCGATACAGGCGGCATTCTCACCTGATTTGCTGACCGATTCACTCAACGCCTCCAACTCTGATTGGAATACGTCATATGGAACCAGGCCGCTGGGGCGCATACCTGAACTGTGGGCTGTATAAGAACGGCTTCCCCAATTTCCGATGACGGCAAAAGCAAGGGGCAAACCCAAAGCCGTGGTAACAAGTGCACGTTCACCGCCCAACCAGAAGGCGGCTAAACACGCCGCGGGAATAAATGCCAGAACCTGCGGTCCGGTGAGAAATATCCGCAGCGTTTCGGAACAACGGTCGACAAAGAGGAATTTCCGCATAGGTTTTACGGCCTTCAGCTTGGGCTAGGATCGCGCAAGCCAACCGTAGGAAATCAATCTGAGTCAGGCGTTAACGTAACTGGGGAATATCGTCTGAATTTTCGTCTTTTTGAATCGGATCGATCGAAAGATTTGCGAAATCAAACAGTTTTGGGTCCAGAAGATGCGAAGGCCGCGCATTGGTCAATGCCCGAAACATCACTTGTCGCCGGCCGGGGCTGTTCTTTTCCCACTGATCGAGGATCTGCTTGACCTGTTGGCGCTGCAGCCCGTCCTGACTGCCGCACAGATCGCAGGGTATGATGGGATAGTTCATCGCCTTGGCGAATTTCTCGCAATCCGCCTCGGCCACATGGGCCAGCGGGCGATAGACGAACAGATCACCTTCTTCATTCACCAGTTTTGGTGGCATGGTTGCAAGACGACCGCCATGGAACAGGTTCATGAAAAAGGTTTCAAGGATGTCATCGCGGTGATGGCCAAGCACAACTGCGGAACAACCTTCCTCGCGCGCGATACGATAGAGGTTGCCCCGACGCAGGCGTGAACACAGCGCACAATAGGTGCGGCCCTGCGGAACTTTGTTCATCACAACGGAATAGGTGTCCTGATACTCAATCCGATGTGGCACCCCCATACGGTCTAGGAATTCTGGCAGGACTGTTGCCGGGAACCCCGGTTGCCCCTGATCCAGATTGCAGGCCAGAAGATCCACGGGCAGCAGACCGCGCCATTTCAGTTCGTAGAGCACCGCCAGAAGGGTATAGCTGTCCTTACCGCCCGATAGGCAGACCAACCAGCGGGGTGTTTTACCTTCGGCGGTGCGGTCCACCATGCCGTACTGCTCAATGGCCTCGCGCGTCTGGCGCACGATGCGCTTGCGCAGCTTCTTGAACTCGGTGGTTGAAGGCGCACCGGTAAAAAGCGGATGGATATCGTCGGCTTCATCAAACATGGGCGGGGCCTATCGCAGTTGGGTGAACCGGGCAAGGGTCAGGGTCGTTCGTCGTCGGGCACAGGGTCATAGCCATCGCCACCCCACGGATGGCAGCGCCCGATCCGGCGCGCCGCCAGCCATGCGCCCTTGATGGCGCCGTGTTTTTCAAGCGCTTCCAGTGCATAGGCGGAACAAGTCGGCTGATAGCGGCAGTTAAATCCAACCCAGGGGCTGAAGATCAACCGGTAGGCCCGGACGGGCAGGGCGAGGAGATGGGCAAAGAGGGTCATTTGCCACCCCCGTGTATTTTGCGCAGCGCATAGCGCAAATCGTCTTTCAGCGCATCAAAGGGCCGGGTGGCGGTAACCTCGGCGCGGCCGATCAACACGTAGTCCCAGCCCGCATGCCCATGAATAGGTAATACGGCCCGCGCGGCTTCACGCAGGCGGCGTTTGGCGCGGTTGCGGGCGACGGCATTGCCGACCTTCTTTGAGCAGGTGAACCCGATGCGAATACCCGCAGCCTCATCAGCGCCACGTTTACGCGCCTGCACCATCATTGATGCAGTGCCTTGCCGTTTGGCCCGCGCGGCCTTCAGAAAGTCCGAGCGATTCTGCAGTACGGTCAATGATTCAGATGCGCAAACGGACGCCGCCGGGGGCATCACCCTCGGCTGGTTGTTACCATCCTCAGGGGCCTCCGGCGGCGTCATGTTCATAACCTGAAAGGTCGAGCGATTTATGCGCTCAGCGACTTGCGGCCGCGTGCGCGACGTGCGTTCAGGATTTTGCGGCCGGCTTTGGTAGCCATGCGCGCGCGGAAACCGTGGCGGCGTTTGCGAACCAGGTTCGAAGGCTGATAGGTGCGTTTCATCGCTCCGTCTCCAATCTATAGCGGTGGGTGCGGCGCGGATTCGCCTGGCCCTAGTGTTCGAAGCCCGTCCTCTACTGGGTAGCGGGGGGTAAGTCAAACCCCTAGGTGGGGGTTTTGGTGCGTTTTGCAACAAATCTGTAATCTGCCCGGGCAAAAGATTTCAAAAACCGGGTTCAGAGCGCGTATCCCTCACATTAAGTGCCATAAACATCAAGGCCCCGTGAGGCCTCTGTTGCAGCGCGCGCGGGCGGCGCATGTTGTGGGCAAGATGAATGAACAAGAACCTGCTACCCAGATGAACGAAACCACCAAGATCCCGCGCAACGGGCTGGCGCGTCATATCCCATTGGCGGTGATTCTCGCCGTTGCCGCGGTGGGGTTCTTTGCGCTGGGCGACTATCTGACCTTTGAAACCCTGCGCGACAATCGCGAGGCCCTGCTGGCCTGGCGCGATTCAAACTACTGGGCGATGGCTGCGGCTTTCGTAGGGATTTACATCATTATTGTTGCCTTCTCGCTGCCTGGCGCTGCGGTCGCTTCGATGACCGGTGGGTTCCTATTCGGGTTGCTTGCGGGAACGGCTTTTAATGTTTTTGCCGCAACCATAGGCGCTTCGACGATCTTTCTGGCCGCACGCTGGGGTTTGGGTGAATCTCTGACCGCCAAGCTTGAAGCCTCGGAAGGGACGGTCAAGAAACTGAAGGACGGGCTGCGTGAGAATGAAATCTCGGTTTTGTTCCTGCTGCGTCTTGTACCTGTGGTGCCCTTCTTCGTTGCCAATCTGGTGCCCGCATTGGTTGGGGTAAAGTTCCGAAACTTCCTGATTACGACGGCGCTGGGCATCATCCCTGGTGGGATTGTCTATACCTGGATCGGTGTTGGGCTGGGTGGTGTCTTTGATCGCGGCGAAACCCCGGATGTCTCGCTGTTATGGGAACCCTTCGTGATCGGGCCAATTATTGGCTTGTGCGCGCTGGCAGCGCTGCCGATTGTCATCAAATCCCTCCGTGGTCGAAAGGGCTCCTGATCCATGCAAGAGTTGAAAACCGATATCCTGGTGATCGGGGCCGGGTCAGGCGGGTTGTCTGTAGCCGCCGGGGCCAGCCAGATGGGTGCGGATGTCATCCTGCTGGAAGGCCACAAGATGGGTGGGGATTGCCTGAACTTCGGCTGTGTCCCATCCAAAGCTCTGATCGCCAGCGGCAAGGCTGCATATGCTCAGGCCCACGCGTCGGCTTTTGGCGTCGCGGATGCGATGCCACAAGTGGATTACGCAGCTGCCAAGGATCATGTGCAGAGTGTTATCGCCCAGATCGAACCCATGGATAGTCAGGAGCGTTTTGAAGGCTTTGGCGTCAAGGTAATCCGGGAGTACGGTCGCTTCATCTCACCCACGCAGGTACAGGCCGGAGATCACCTGATCACCGCCCGTCGCGTCGTGGTGGCCACAGGTTCATCGCCCTTGGTGCCGCCGCTGCCCGGGCTGGATCAAGTGCCGTATTACACCAACGAGACCATATTCGACCTGCGCGATAAGCCCGAGCACCTGCTGATCATCGGCGGAGGTCCCATCGGCATGGAAATGGCGCAGGCGCATATCCGGCTGGGCTGCAAAGTGACCGTGATCGAGGGCCTTAGTGCGCTGGGCAAAGACGACCCTGAAGCTGCAGCCGTCGTGCTGGATAGTCTTCGGACTGAAGGTGTCGAAATCCATGAAAACGCCATGGTGTCCCAGATCCGAGAAAATGCAGGCACCATTGAGGTGGTCACTGAAAATGATGAGGTCTACGCGGGCTCTCATCTGTTGCTGGCCGTCGGACGCAAGGCCAATATCGACCGTCTGAACCTCGACGCTGCCGGGATCGACAGCACGCGGGCAGGCATCAAGGTGGACGACTCTTTACGCACGAGCAATCGCAAGGTCTATGCCATTGGTGATGTTGCAGGTGGGCTGCAATTTACCCATGTCGCCGGATATCATGCGGGGATCATCATCCGCTCTGCCTTATTTGGGCTTCCGTCGAAAGCGAAGACCGCTCATATCCCATGGGCCACCTATACAGATCCCGAACTGGCACAGGTCGGCCTGACCGAGGCGCAAGCCCGTGAACAGCATGGCGACGCGGTGGAGGTTGCCCGGTTCGACTATCACCACAATGACCGTGCAGTTTCCGAGCGCAAGACCAAGGGGTTCATCAAGGTGATGGTCGTAAAGGGCCGACCTGTGGGCGCGACAATCGTCGGATATCAGGCCGGAGAATTGATCAACTTGTGGTCGCTGGCGCTGGCCAATAATCTCAAGATGGGTCAGATCGCAGCGATGGTTTCGCCTTACCCAACGGTCGGAGAGCTTAACAAACGTGTGGCAGGAGCCTATTTCTCTCCAAGGCTGTTTGAGAATCAAATGGTTAAACGAGTGGTCAGGTTCGTCCAGCGCTGGATTCCCTGACCCAAGGAGGAGCGCAAAGTGAACTCGCTGTCGGGCCGATTTCTGATCCTGACGACGGTCTTCGTCATGTTGGCCGAAGTACTGATCTTTGTGCCCTCGATCGCGCGTTTCCGTGAAGATTTTCTGCTGAACCGGCTGGAACGCGCCCAGATCGCCTCGCTTGCTTTGTTGGCCGACGATATGCTGGCTGATGAGCTTGAAGCGGAATTGCTGTCAAATGCGGGGGTCTATAACGTCGTATTGCGCCGCGACGAGGTGCGTCAGCTCATGCTGTCTTCACCGATCCCGACCCAGATCACCAAGACCTTTGATTTGCGTAATGCCAGCGCTTGGGTGCTGATCCGTGATGCGGTCTCGAGGCTGTTTACCCCCGAAAACGAGGTCATTCGTGTGATCGGCGCGCCGGTCAAAGACGCAGGATTGTTGATCGAGGTGACAATGGACAGTGAGCCCTTGCGCATGGCCATGACGGATTATGGGCTCCGCATCCTTGGGCTGTCCTTTGTGATCTCAATCATAACGGCCTCGTTCCTGTTTCTGGCTGTGCGCGTGGTACTGGTGCGTCCAATCAAAAGCGTTGTTGGCTACATGCAGCGCTATGCCAGCGCACCTGAGGATGCGCGCGGCATCATCTCCCCCAATTCAAAGGTGACCGAACTGCGCGAGGCCGAAGAGGCCCTGCAGATGCTTCAAACCGATCTGACCCAGGCCCTGAAACAACGTGAACGTCTGGCCCAGTTGGGCGGGGCGGTGGCCAAGGTCAGCCACGATCTGCGCAACATTCTGACGTCTGCTCAGCTGTTTACCGATCGAATTGAGGCCAGCAATGACCCCCTGGTGGCGCGAATGGCACCCAAACTTGTCAATTCGATCACGCGGGCGGTTTCTTTGTGCGAAAGCACCTTGGCGTTCGGACGCGCCGAAGAACCAGCCCCAACCCTGACCATGGTGCGCTTGCGGGACGTTACCGCAGATGTTGTCGCCAGCGAACAACTCGCCATTGCCGATGCCTGCGTTGAGATCGTGAACGACGTACCCGAGGATCTTGTTATCCGTGCCGACCCGGAACAGATTTTCAGGGTTGTCATGAATCTTGTGCGCAATGCCCGTCAGGCGCTTTTGGTCTCTGGTAAGGCGGGGCGCGTAACAGTGTCTGCATCTGAGCTTGAAGCCGACTGGTGCATCGAAATCAGCGATACGGGTCCAGGCCTGCCTCCTAAGGCCCGAGAGAATCTGTTTACACCATTTCAGGGTGGTGTTCGCAAAGGCGGCTCGGGACTTGGGCTCGCGATTTCGCAAGAATTGGTGCGGGGTCACGGCGGAGACCTGTTTCTGAAAGACACAGGGCCTGATGGAACCACCTTTGAAATAAGGCTTCCACGCGGCGATATGACTTTTTGAAGTTTTTTTGAAGAATCGACTTGCGCGCCCTTGGCCTCGGGTCTACATACCGCCTCACCAACGCGGACCGATAGCTCAGCTGGATAGAGTACTTGACTACGAATCAAGGGGTCGGGGGTTCGAATCCTCCTCGGTCCGCCACTGGTTTTCTTGTAGGGCGACACATAGTTCTGCCACCAGCGACAGAACCTTGCCATTTTCGCCTCACTTTCTTCATCCAGAACCCATGCCGAATTTGTTGATCCTGACTTCCTTTTGGGAAAACCAGGGCTGATTTGCAGATCAGACGCCGAAGGCGCCTGTTCCTGCTGATCTGCCACGTGGCGAACGCGGATGCCCCTCTCGGAGTACAGCCGACAGAGCAAGGTGGCCCTGGCTCGCGTTGTCGCTGATTGGGTAGCAGGCCGACTGACCGGCGTTTGGAGAGATCCGGACGTGGAAGGGTTGGCTGGAATTCTTATCGACTGCGCTGAGATCTTGGAGAAATCGGAGCGCGTGTTTTCCGGCGATCTGTCTCTGATGGATGCGGCGGCGCGCTTGAGAATTAGTGTCGGGTCGATCCGGCGGTTGCGGGATGGTGGATACCTAAAGCAGAAAAAAATGCGAAACCCGGACACGCAGCACTACCGTTGCTACATCACTGAAGAGAGTATTCAGGCTTTTGAAAAATATTACGTAACGCTGGGCCAATTGGCGCGGCAGTTTGAGATAGCAGCGGTCCATTTGGGTCCGGCATTGGATCGCAGAGAAGTTGAGACTATCCCCTGCGAGGCTGGGTTTGTTCGTGCCTACCCGAACGAGACACGAGATGTGGTTCGGGAAATGACGATGGGGGGTAAAACTTCGATCCAAACAGATTGTCTCCACGACAGTTGGAACCAAGATAAGCAGGCGGCGGAGCAAGGTTGATGCTCCGCCACACATTCTCATGAGAAATAGTGGCGGTCTATAGATTGGGGCAACTACGTTGAATTGCTGTACCGCGAGGTGAAGAAAAATGACTAGCAGTCGAAGAAATCTTACTGAACGGCTTCAACCAATATGGGAGGCCGTAGGCAAGCTGGGCGCGAATACTCCCGCGCTTAATCTAAAGGCCTATCTCGATGAGATGTGGAGCGAAGACAAAACAACTACTGCTTCTTTGGGGACTGGAAAGGGTCTCGCTCGACGAGACGAAAAAATTGCGGAAGATCTTGAGGCCCAATTCAAGATGATTGCGGTCGCCTATGCCACCGGAAAATTGGATGAGATCGACCGCGTAGTTAACTACCTATCGTTCATACGTCGCATGAAAAAGCAGGGCGTTTATGAGATTGGACACTGGAGTGATGAGGACAAAGATGGGTGACGATGCAACTAGGAGGTGGTTCACGTAACACCCGTTCAGCAATGTCCATTGGCTTCTATCTAAGGCCTTCCCTCCGAGAACTCAAAACCAGACATTTAGGCGGAACGCGGCGAATGACTCGAAGGAGCCCACTTTGACCGATGCTGCGCGATGCCCCAATTACAGCGATGCGCAGAAACCAGACTTTGCAAAGTCCGGCGTGCGGCCCATAGCAGAAAGTGAACCCCGCTTCGAACAACGACGGCTTTGAAACATACCAATTTGCAAGGAGAAGTAGTCTCGATCCTCACTCTGCCACAAGCGCAACAATAGCTTCTTGAGGCTGGGAATGCTGGTTGTTTGCCTCAAGCGGTTGGTCAAGCTTTCCACGATGCACCAAGGCGAACATTGGCGGAATGAAATAAAACGATACGACAGTCGACAACAGTACGCCCCCAGCGATTGCAACGGCGAATGGCGGCCAAAATGCTCCTCCAGCTATGATCAGGGGTAGGAAACCACCAAAGGTTGTGACCGTTGTCGAGATGATATGCCGACTTGAACCAGTCACAACACGCGCCATCGCCACCCGGTCGCCTTGGCTTGCGTCAACGTCTTGTTGCAACCCGGTTAAAATTATTATCGCCGCGTTGATCGAAACCCCGATCGAGCCGATGACACCGATAATCGCCGTTATTCCGAACGGGAATTGCATAACGGCCAGCGACAGCATTGAAAGGCCTGCAGACAACACGCACACGAGCAAGGTCACGAGCGTCAGCCGGAACGAGTTAAAGGTGAGAACGATGGTCGCAATGGAGAGGGTGACAATCAATCCAACAGAGGCAAGCAGATTGCCCACGGTGTTGGATCGGGCATCACTGTCGCCACCTAAGGACATCGAATAGCCTTGCGGTAACACAAACCCGGACGCATTAAGCGCTTCTAGTACGTCTTGCAACGCCTCTTCGGGTAAAACACCGGGGACGATAAACGCTTGGATAGTGTTTTCGCGCACGCCATCCGTTCGGGTTATGACGCTTTCCGCTGGTTCGATCACCGGCCTGGCTAGTTCCGACAACGGCACAGCAGGGAAAACACTTGTGGCGGATACGGCGGCAGCATTGGGCAGCAGGATGGGCATACTGACAATGGCGCTTAGGTCTGATCGCACCTCGTCACCCAGTCGAACACGCACCGGCAACTGTTCGGTCCCTTCGATCAGTGATCCACCGGTAATGCCAACAAGCGCCGTGTCCAGCTGACCAGCTATATCCGCCACATCCAGTCCCAGCAGACGCGCCTTGACCTCATCAATCTCGAACCGGATTTGTGGGTTGCCGCCGTTCACGCTGGCGCGCGCCTGGGTTACCAGATCGAGATTGGCCATGACTGAACGCACCTCGTCGCCCAGATCACGCAAAACCGTGATGTCCTGCCCCTGAATTTTGACTTCAACCGGTGCGGCGACCGGAGGGCCCTGAACAAGACTGCGAACGATGATCTGCGCGTCAGGAAAGTCGGTATCCAGACGACTCTGCAACGTTCCAACAAGGCGGGCGGCGTCTTCGGCCGTGCCGGTCGTGATCATAGCTTGTGCAAACCCAAGCTCTCGTGAGCGGTTTCCAACGATGTTGTAGTAGAATGCCGGGCCGGACTCTCCGACGGTCCAGTAGACACTTTTGACGCCGTCGTCAGCCAGCAGCATTTCATCGATTTGGCGGGCGGTTGCTTCGGTGGTGGCAATTGACGTTCCACCCGGCATGTCTACTTCGATATAGAATTGGTTGCGATCGACGCCCGGGAAGAATTGCGCGGTCAGCGTTGGAAAGGCCGCAAAGCCAAGCACCGGCAAGATCAATGCCAACGCGATAGATCGCACCGGATTGGTGACTGACAATCGAATTGAGGCCTCGAACATACGGGCAAGTGGCGGGATGCTGATACCGCCGCTCAGCATTCCTGCGTCTGGGCGATCGGACAGTAGCCAGCCCGCAATCGCCGGAGTCACAGTCAAGGCCACAACCAGGGACCAAATAAGCATCAGCACCACGGCGATAGCGATGGCACCGACAAAGTCGCCGGCGGGTCCCGGCAGCAAGATCATCGGCGTGAAGGCAAGCGCCGTGGTGACGGTCGACGCCAGCAAAGGCGCGGCCAACCGGCGAACAGCATCTCGCACGGCTGAAAGTCGCTCCATCCCATCCTGCAGACGACGTCGAATTTCATCGGTCATCACGATGGCTGCGTCAACAAGCAGACCGAGGGCAACGATCAGACCCGTCACGGACATCTGGTGAATGGGCAAACCGATCATGTTCATCGTCGCCAGGGTCGCCAATGAGACAACCGGCAAAACCAGAGCCACGATCGCGGCTGCCCGAACACCTAACGTAACAAACAAAACTGCCACAACCAGAGCCACGCCAATGGCCATGTTGACCCCAACCTCTGACAAACGATCCGTCGTGTACTGGCTTTGATCAAACAGCAGTATTTCCTGCATGCCCAAAGGCACCGCTGCGGCGCCGGCCTCAAGCTCATCCCGTAGAAAGCCTGTCCAGCGGTCGATCTGCACGCCGTCCTGCGCCAGAATTCCGACCAAAACGGAGGGCATCCCGTTGGCAAAAGCGATTGAGGACTGCGGTTCGCGTGCGCCCCGGTCTACGCTGGCAATATCGCCGAGCTGCACCACTGCACCGTCCGCGTTTTCACGCAGGACGATGCTCCGAATGCGATCCAGACTCTCAATTTCTCCGCTGACGCCAATGGTTAGGTCGACATCGGATTGCAGCCGCCCAGACTGAACCTTCCCATCTGCTTCGGCGATCCGCTGGGAAATCTCGGCAGCGCCAAGCCCAAGCGCAGCGGCCTTGTCCATATCGACACTTACGAGCACCTCTTCCTCTGGCTGACCGAAATAGTCGACGGCTCGTGTCGCAGGTATCGCGCGCAATCTGTCACCCAATGCTTCGGCATGACGAGACAGCAAAGTTATCGGGAAGTCGGGGTCCTCGGCCGCAACTGCAATGACAGCGGAATAGGCAGCAATACCTTCGGCATCGAATTCCGGTGGCAATACTCCTGCCGGGATGTTCTGGCGCGCATCTTCCACGGCGTCCCGAGCCTCGGCCCAAACCTGCTCAATGGTGGCTTCGTCTAGTGTTTCCAGCAATTCAACAGAAACGACCGACACGCCCGAGCGGGAGACAGAACTGATCTCATCCACCTCGGCGATCTTTCGCAGTTCTTCTTCGATTTCTGCGGTAACCAGTGCTTCAACCCGTTCGGGGTCTGCGCCAGGAAACTGCGTGGTTATGGTTGCGAAGAGGTTGGTGATCGTGGGGTCTTCCTGTCGCCCAAGCGATAGGAACGAAGACAGCCCTGCAGACACAAGCACCAAAATGATGAGAGCAACCAGCCGGGGATGGCGAAAGGTTAGGGTTTCCATCAGATCGCTCCGTTACTCGCCAGTGTCGAAGGCGACGCGCTGACCAACGCTCACCCGCTGCGGACCCTGATCGATCAGGACGGTGCCTTCCGGAAACGCGCCACGCACAAAGACGCGGTCGTCTTCGGCATGCAGCACTTCGACCGTCGCCAGGCGCACAGTCTTTTGCGCGTCGGCAACCAGCAGTGTCCATTGCCCGCGCGTTCCTTCCTTCAGCGATGTTGTGGGCACCCAGGTTCCCGCACTTTGGACAGGATCGAGTACATGCACACGTGCGGTTTGTCCGAAAGCAACGTCGGGAGCGTTTTTCAGATCGAACAGCGCAGTGCGGGTTCGGGTCACCGGGTCAATATCGGGCCGCAAGGTTGCAAGCTCAGCCCGGTAGTTTTTAGCTGATATTTCGATCTCAACATCAGTCAGAAGCGCCGGATCAACATCGAGAGGAACACCGATCCGAACCTGCGGCGACACGACCTCGACCATTCCCAGAACCAGCTCGCCCGAGCGCAGAGTTTCGCCACCGTCCACGTGTCGCGCGGTTATTTGACCGGCAAATGGGGCCTCGATGCTGGATTTCTCAATCCGAACGGTAACATCGCGCAGGGCCGCATCCAACTCGCCAATTCTGGATAACAATTCATCTTGCTGAGAAACGGCTTCGTCCAAACGGGCTTGACTGGTAAAGCCTTGTTCAATGAGTTTCGCGTTTCGCTCGACCGTCTTTCTTGCAAATGCAAGCTGGGCTGCAATGGCATCGCGTGATGCTGTCAGACGGTCGCGTTCGACCTCCAGCAGTGCAATGTCCAGTGTCGCAAGAAGTTGACCTTTGGCAACCTTGTCACCCTCATCCACCAGAATTTGATCGAGCGTCCCGTTCAGCTCGAAAGAGATATCTGCCGAACGCTGAGGTTCGACCTGCCCGATGAACACACGGTCGACCGTGTAAGCGCTCTCGGACGTTATCGGCGTCACGGATACCGGGGTCACAGCGGCGGCATCCGGTGCGGGCACCGCCTCCGCTCTACGGGTGAGCTCGGATGCGCCAAAGTGAACGGCGGCCGCTGCAACGGCTATAAAACTGACGGTCACTCCCAAACGCACAGCGCCGCGTAACACACGTGCAAATAGGCTCGGTTTGGTCGCTTCAGTAGATGAATTGGCAGGATTCGGCATTTGGGGACCTCATCAAGTTAGCATCTCTAACATATGTTAGAAGTTCTCACTTTGACAAGAGATACGTGATCTGGCACATGTTGGATCATGAGCAGCATCGAAAAAAATCATTCGACTAGCAGACAAACGGCTGGTCCTTCAGTCAGCAAGAAAGCCTATCATCACGGTGATCTCCGCGCTGCACTGATCGAAGCAACCCGACAGTTGGTAGAAGAAAAAGGTCCGGACAGTTTTTCCGTATCCGAGGCGTGCAGACGCGCGGGCGTATCGACTGCGGCACCTTACAAGCACTTCAAAGACAAGACAGAAATGCTGGTCGCCACTGTCCTTGAGGGAATGGATCGGCACCGAGACAAAATGCTTACTGCGCTGGAAGGCGTTCCTGAAGGATCTCCCGAGCGCATTACTGCCATAGGGATGGAGTATATTGCCTTTGCGTTAAATGAGCCCGGGATCTTCAGACTGAAATTTGGCGGCTTCACAGACCGCATCGCGGATCCCCGGCTGGAGGAAGGCGGCCAGCAAAGTTTCGGGATTCTTTTGACTGAAGTAGCAAAATGTCTCGGTGAACCGGGAATCACAGACGAAGTTCGCCGCCGTGGTTTTTTGTTGTGGAGTTTCGTGCACGGGCTGTCCTTCATTTTGCATGACAAAGGGCTTGCGGAGAAAGGTGAAGAATTCGATCTTCATACCCTTCTTGAGGACGTTTCGGAAAGAATGCTGAGTTGAGCGTTCTCACGCTAAAACGAATTCAACCAAGCACTGATAGCAGACGATCTAAGCCGCTGTCACGCCTGCGCCTAAACGATTGCTCTGGTTCACATAGAAGACATTTTTTGGAAAGCGCCGCCAATGTCGGCTATCCAGAATCGCAAGGTCTCGTCGTGAATGTCGGCTTCGGGTTGAGCCAGTATTACAAGTTAGGGTGTACGGCAGAAGCTTTGTTCCAAAGCCTCCGTTCCGCAACCCGGAGTTATGCAATCGCATTCGTTAGCTGGGAATGTCCGCTGGCGCAAGGATCGTCATTCCCACTCGGTCCGCTACGGCCATGATCGCCGGAATATCTGGCGGTCCATCTGGCGCCGGAATATCTGTCGTACCCTCAGGCATTGTTTCACCAGCTTCAGTAAAGAATGTGTCATGCATAGCGCCGGGGGCGTTGATGCAAAGTAGCCGCCCAGGCCGTTCCCCAGTACATGTAAAGGCGTGCACTGCGCCGTCCGGGACTTTGACGAAATCACCACCTTTTGCGTTGACTGTCTCACCATTTACGAAGAACTCGAACTCACCGTCTAGCACATAGAAGCTCTCATCTTCGCCTGCATGATGATTGGGCGGCGCACCGGCACCAGGAGCCGTCTTTATCTCAACGATTGTGCAACGATTTCCAGTCTCACTGGGAAAGGCGTGGAAGGTCAAAAGGTTCCCAAGAAGATGGTAAACTCGCGGGCGAGGTTCAGTCATAACTGCGACTCCCTTTACTTGAAACACACTCGGCTTATGATACATAAATCTACTTATGAGACAAGTGTTTCGCAAAGGGCTTGGGATTGGCACCTCGTACAAATCAAATCAACCGAACGCGAGAAGCACTTCTTTCGGCCGCTCGAGAATTGATGTCGGAGGGAAAGGAAGTCACGCTAGCAAAAGTCGCTGAACGCGCCAAAACCAGCCGCGCAACGGTCTATCGTTACTTTTCTGACCCAAGTGTTTTGGCTTTGGACGCGACGCTTGATCTAGACGTCACGCCAACGTCAGAGCTTCTCAAGGGATTGGATGACGTCAGGAGCCGCGTACACGTGGTCGCACGCTACTATCTGGATTTTTCTCGGGTTCACGAGGCGCACTTCAGGCAGTTTCTGGCTGAATCACTCAAGGCATCACTTGAGGAAGGAACGGTTAAAATGCGTGGCGCCAGAAGAGTGACGGCTTTTTCTGAAGCACTAGCGCCAATTCATTCATTGATGGAGCCGAAGGACGTTGACGACCTGGCGAAGCGGTTGTCCATGACGACGGGAATGGAACAACTTATCATTCTTGAAGACATTCTGCGTGTAGACGAAGCAACTGGTTACCAACTTCAGGAAGGGTTGGTCGACGCTCTGTTGGATCGGTACTTGCCAAAAAACTGAGGAGGGCCGAATTACAGAAATGCGCAGAAAGCAGACTTTGCAATCCTCAACGAACGATCATAGCGAACGTTTGCCGAGACCTTTTGGAGCAGCAGTTATGAGGAACTGGCTGGACAGGCTATTGATCACAACTTGCTGTTCTGTCGAAATTTCGCGCCAGTTGAAGGTCGCTGTGATTGCAAAGTCAGGCGATGGTCACTGTCCTGAATTGGTTTTCGCGATACTGCAAAGCAGATCGACATGTTTGTCCAACCATTCTTCGTTCAGCGCCTCGTGACGAATGAGCTTGCGGAAATAAGGTGCAGCGACTGCCAGTTCTATGAATTGGTCAACCGGAACGTCGGCGGCGATCTCACCCCGATCTATTGCGGCTGAAAGCACGGCTTCAACACTTGCGAACCTGTCTTTCATGAATTCAGTGATCACCAAGCGCGCTTCTGCATCGGTGGACGCAGCAGCGACAACTTGAGGCGCAATTTGGCCCCATGGTGTGTCATTCAAGGCTCCCATCAGTACTCCGAGTAACCAGCGCAGGTCAGATCGCAGCGGGCCATCTGTTTTGGGTGGTATGTTAGGCGGTGTTGCGATGCGCCTGAATGCTGCATCACGCAGACCGCGCGCATCTGGCCAGTGCCTGTAAAGTGTGCTGCGCGAAATGCCCGTTGCCTTTGAAACCGCGCCATGAGTTACGTGCAGCACGCCCGCATCCATCAGTATCCTTTGCGCCGCATCAAGTGCGGCCTGTCGTGTGGCGATCAGCCTGGGATCTTCTTTCAATCGCCCCTCCTGTAGAACATTTTGTTGCGCTGTAGAACATTTTGCCCTAAAAGTATGGTCAGCCAATACCTAAATCGCAAAACTCAATTCCACAAACACGTCTTGTCAAAATGGGAGCGTATCAATGTTCAAAGTGGCAGCAACCCCGCTGGCGGTACTCTTATCGATGGGCCCGACAACCGCTTTGTCCGAGAGTGGCACCTACGAGCTGGATCCTGGACACAGCCAGGTATTGTTCAGCTACGACCACATCGGGTTCTCAGAAACATTTGGAATGTTCTCAGGTTTTAGCGGTGAGATAAAGTTCAACGAAGATGATCCGTCTGCATCATCTGTCACAGTGTCTATGCCTTTAAAATCTATGATCACGGGCTGGGATGCCCGTTTGCAACACTTCATGTCCGATGATTTTTTTGGCGCGACTGACGGTGACGTGGTCACATTCGCCTCAACCAGCATCGAAGTCACCGGGGACAATTCCGCGAATATTTCTGGCGACCTGACCATGAATGGCATCACCAAACCTGTTGTTCTGGAAACAACGCTTAACAAGTCAGCGCCATACCCTTTTGGCGAAAAGGAGGGCACACCGACCTTGGGGCTGGCAGCAACGGCGACTATCGTGCGGTCTGAATTCGGACTTGGGGCCTTTGCACCAGCGGTGAGCAACGAAATAGATCTCTTGATCAATATCGAGGCGTTAAAAGCTGAATGATGCGTGCAGGGGCACCGAAACCGCGCTGAGCACTCAATCTTTACTTTTGACGGGCTGACAACAAAATGAATGTGCACCTGAGAACATTGGCGGTTGCGACGACGGTAGTGGCATTGATGTGCTCGATGGCGTCCGCGCAAGAGCGCTCTTTGCCGGAGCGCACCTCGCACCGTCCTGAAACGACAAGCGGCGTACCGCATACTCAGATTGGTGTCAAAATTGATGCCGAATTGGCCCAGCTATTGCTGGAGCGAGTTGCTCAATTCCCAGGGGTTACACTTGGCCCCACACGCATATCACTACCTGGCGCAATTGGTTTTCAGCTTGATCCCGACATGTTGTTGTCTCAACCGAGCTCTATCGTCGGTGGGTTTGAATTTGCGCATATGCATCCTGATGGCAGCTTGCACGCTTCGCTGCATCCGGCAATGGCGCGGCGGGCAATTGAGGCTGGCTGGGCCGTAGCTCACCCTTGGGCCAAGCAACGTCCTGGGTGGAGCGGCTTTGTCTTGATATATACACCGACCACACCAGAAGAGTTGGATGTCGTCATCGATCTGGTAGAAAGCTCGTACACCTTCATCACCGGCAAGACATTGGGCTAAGCTCGAATTGTGCGAAAGTGTGCGGGGACACCTGTTTCCTGTCAGAGAGCAGTTTCAGCCACCTTGTTTCTCATAGTCATTTTTTACTAAATTGTCGCCGTGGCGAAGCGCTCGATACCTTCAAGCCATTCACACTAATGGAAGCGGCCGTCCGCTTGTTAGATTTTGCAAAGCTCAGAGTCGAAGTTCCGCTTCGGGCCGCCATCGGTCACAGATGAAGAGAGCAACGGGCTGACACTTTCAGAATGGATATTGCAAAGTGAACCTTTGTTAGTAACGCGAAACGCGCTAACTACTCCACCTCAATTCTAGGTTTCGCCAGCCAATTAGACATTTTGCTCGGCTGTGTGTTTCAACGCAAGTTTTGGAACTTGCCGGCTTAGCAAAATACCCAGGCACATGTTTTAGCCACAAAAATCTATTCGTCTGTTAATTTTGGTTCAGAGGAATTGGTTTAGCTAAAAGGATCACATCGACTGATGAAGCGGAAAATTGCTGCGATCCTAAGCCTCGATGTCGTCGAATATACCAAGCGCATGTCAGAGGATGCTGAGACCACGCTGAACACTCTACAACGCATTTTGGACGATGTGATCAGACCGTTGGTCCATGAAAACAATGGACGAATATTCAAGCTGATGGGAGATGGTGCTTTGGTTGAGTTTGCTGCAGCCACTGACGCAATTAATGCTGCCAGCCAGATTTTCAATCAGATGAGAGATGAAGACGTAACACTTCGAGGAGGTCTCCACGTTGGCGACGTAATGCCAAATGGCGCAGACTTGTTCGGAGAGGCCGTGAATGTTGCGTCGCGCCTTCAATCCAGCGCGCATATTGGAAGTTGTCTCGTCAGCAAGACAGCTGCTGAAGTTGCAGGAACTTCGCTGGCGGTTGCTTTGCGACCAGAAAGCTCGATACGGTTGAAGGGAATTCCAAATCCAGTGGAAGCCTACTCTATTGATTTAGATGGTGACAAAAGACACGCAAAGAACAAGCTGCTGGCTAACTCTCAAGACGTCCGCTTTGCAAAATCAAAAGACGGTACAACGCTTGCCTGGACATCCACTGGAAGCGGTAGAAAGTTACTGGTCACACCAAACTGGCTCAGGCATCTGGAATACGATTGGACGATGAACACCATCGCCGGGTGGTTGCCGCTGCTTTCTGAAAATCACTGCCTTTATCGGTTTGATGGTAGAAACAATGGCTTGTCCCAGCGGGGCGTGCAGGATGTGTCTTTGAATCGAATCGTCGAAGATGTTGAGGCCGTACTGGACGCAGTCGGGATCGAAAAAATGCCATTGTTTGGGATATCTTTTGGGGCAACCATTGCGGCGGCTTTTGCCGCACATAATCCTGACCGTGTTTCGGGGTTGGTTCTACTCGGTGGATTTGCACAAGGACTCGCGGTGCGTTCACAGCCTGGAATTGCCGCTCTTGGGCAAGCAATGATGGATATGAGTCTTGAAGGCTGGAACGATGAATACCCTTCTGCAAGAGACTTGATGGCCCAGTCTTTTGCTCCAACCGCAAGTCCGCATGACCAGCGCACTTATGCAGAGTTTATGAAAGTGGCAATGGACCATCAGGATTGGCTCAAGATTGGACCACTGGTCGCAGGGGTCGACGTAACCGATCTACTTCCGCGGATCACCTGTCCGGCTCTTGTCATGCACGCTAATCGAGACAGGATGCACAGTGTTGAACAAGGTAGGATATTCGCCTCCGGCATCGAGAATGCGCGCTTTATTGGCCTTGAGACAGCAAACAACACGATGCCAGAGTATGATCCTGCCTGGCCTAAAGCCCTAGTGGAAATTGAGCGTTTCTTGAGTTCAATTTGAGCAGTGTACGTTGTTCTTTGCCAAGCCTTTATTGTTCGAAGGTAAGAAGATGCCGTGCGCCCTTTGATTTTCGATACTGGAATTTGAAAACTCTAAGCTTCTCGTCATCGACCGCTTTGTCCTGATCTCGGAAACTGCAAAGTCTTGTCACGAATGTCCGGTTTGAGCTGAGACCGGTCCTCAACAACCATTGAGCCTATGGCAACTTTGTCCGCGAGGCAGCCTTTCGTACTTGTTCCACTGAACGGCCGTTACTCAACCAGAGATCGCTTCACATAAAACCGCCTCAAGGGTGATTGCGGTTTGTTGCTGTGAAGCGTTTCAACTCAAGGCTGTATTCTCGCGCCTCTGAACTAAAGCGCAAATGCAGAAGTTCGAGAACACAATAAGAGGCTCTGGCGCGGTCCAGGAAGATTTTCCTGATATACTTTCGTATCGGAAGCGATCTTATTTGCGTACAAATATGCGTCCGTGTGTCCGTCAGAAGCTGTGATTTGTTGCTACCTCAGTCCTGTCAACAGTTTCTGAGGCGACATTGCGTATATTGCACGAAACACCGGGGTCGGACCTGGATTGGAAGGTCAAAGCACCGCTGGTCGTGGAAACCCCCTCTGGCGCGGTGGTCGCGATTGAACGCTGGTCGCTTGCGGGACTGGAATGGCCGGACGACGCGCCTGAATGCCCCAAAACCGCGACACTTAGCGTTCCTTTTCAAGGCGTAGATATCCGCTTCCCGGTACGTTTGTCGAAGCCAGGCCCCAATTCCACGGTGCAGCTGGAAGGTCTAAGCGGTCGGCAACGCGAGACATTGGCTCTGTTTTATCGCTCTCTGTTGTCTGGGCGAATGGCCAGCAGCGCAGATGTGATAACCAGTCTCGACACTCCGGTTGACTTGGTGCCGATGGAGGAAACGGAAAGCGAACAATTCCGGAAACCTGCGAGATTTCTTCCACGATCTTTGCGTGTTGTACTCAATGTGGCGACCTATCTGCTGATCGCAGCGGCGGTGATTGGCGTTATTGGAAACAACATTTTCACCAATTTGGATCGAATTGACATCCAACACGGGCGCGTGTTGGCCCCAATGATCTCTTCTTTCCCTTCAGCCAACGGCTACATCGAACATATTGAAGTCAAGACCGGGCAGGAGGTGCAAGAGGGTGATCTTCTATTCTTGATGGGTGACGCAGAAGCTGTGGCGGCCCTCAAACGCACCGAGACGGAGTTGGCACTTGCGCGCACCGAGCACGTCAACATCACTGAGGCCTTGAATGATCTTAGGACCCAATCTGGCTCGGAGGTGTTGGCCGAACGGGTCGCAGCAGCCATGCGCTTCTATGCAGAGTTTGTACAAGACGGCGGGTTTGACGATATACGGCGCCAATGGCTCAGCCTTCGTGAGCGCAACCCTGAGCTTGCGCAATCGGTCGATCCGGTATTGATCGTAACAAACTTGCTGGAAGCCGAAGAACGCAATCGCGCCTCCGCCGTAGAGGCCTTGGAAGCAACAAAAGAAGCTCAGCAACAGAAGATAGAAAACAACCATGTTCGCGCGACGACGGATGGGATTGTTCAGGATTTCATCGTTCGGAAAGGCCAGCCATTTGGTGGCACAGCAGACGAGTTGCTCTTTGAAACGGCTGAGCCTCGCATGACGATCGGATGGGTCTCGGAACGGTTTGCTGAAACGATTTACATCGGCATGCCCGCAACCATCGGCTTCAATGAGAAGGGAAAGAAGATCACCATTCCTGGTGAGGTCTGGGACGTGCGCGCAGGGGACAACCCTGAACGGCCCGGAGAGTTCGGGATCATTGTCTCGGTTCGCGCAATCGGCCTGTCCTCGAAACAAACAAAAAGCCAATTGCGGTTGGGAGCCCCGGTGAATCTGGAAGCAAAGCGGCAGTTGGGGACACGCTTCCGTACCTGGATAAAGTCCATGGACCCACGTGTGGGCCGATCCGATGACTGAATATGAGTTCGACAAGGATCTGGCTTGGCGGTTAAGGGAGCTGCAAACAAATGTTCCCAACTATTTTTGCAAGTGGTCACTACCGCAGTTCACCTTGTTTTTGCTCTTGTTTATGGGGCTGCTCTGGCTGTTGGCGAATGTATCGAACCGGTTCTTCAACCCGAGTGTTTTGCACGTCACGATGGTCCTTGGAACACTTGGGTTCTGGCGATTTGGTTGGTGGTTTACCCATGCGTTAAGGGCTCAGATTTATGCGAAAGGCAAATGGCCGGGCATGCGGCGCCGGGCGGATGCAATTTGGGATGCGGGCTGGCGCCCCAAACGCCTTCATATTCAGATGACGACCTATTTTGAGGAACCCTCCATCACCAAACGTGTTGTGGGGTCCATCCTTGGACAAATCCGCCGCGAACGGATTCCGACGACGATCTATATCGGTACAGGCAGTGCATATGATGAGCAGGTCATTCGCGACTTTGTCGAAACCTATGCGCAGGATATCCCGGATGATCTGGCGACGCTTGTATTCATCCGTCAGAACCAGCCGGGCAAGCGAATGGCGATTGGTCTGATCCTGCGGGCGATCTGTCGATCCGGTGCTTCGCCTGATGATTTGGTGATCTTTATGGACGGCGACGCCCTGTTTGGCGGGGATGTTCTACGTAAAACCCTGCCAATGTTTGCAAGCGATCCAGAATTACAGGCGCTGACCACAGATGAAGAGGTCATATGCTATGGCCCGGCCTGGATCGCCAAATGGCTGGACATGCGGTTCGCCCAGCGTCGCCTTGCGATGCAAAGCCATGCTTTGTCGGGTCGTGTGTTGACGCTGACGGGGAGAATGAGCGTGTTTCGCGCGCGCCATATTCTGGACGAAAAATTCATTCGCACGATCGAGGCGGATCACCTGCATCACTGGCTTTGGGGTAATTTCCGGTTTCTGTCCGGGGATGACAAATCAACCTGGTATCGCCTGCTGAGCGTGGGTGCGAAAATGACCTATGTGCCGGATGCCACGGTCTACACGATTGAGGTCATCAAGGAAAACGGCCTCATGCGGATGGTTCAGAACTTCCGCCGTTGGTCGGGCAACATGCTGCGGAATGGCAGCCGCGCAATCGCCCTTGGTCCGACCGCAATGCCGTTTTTCATCTGGTGGTGTGTCGTTGATCAAAGGATCGCCATGTGGACCATGATGGTCAGTCCGGTCATGGCCGTTGTCGGCAGCCTGATTGCGCCAGGTTACTTCTGGAACTGCATCATCTGGGTGCTGTTTTCTCGGATCGTGCTGTGTCTGTTCCTGTTCGGATACAGCAGGCGCGCGGATATGAGTTGGCCGTTCATCCTGTATCTCAATCAAGTGATCAACGCGACGGTCAAGATCTACATGATCTTTCACCTATCCAAACAGAAATGGTCGAACAGAGGCAACCAAAGCTCTGGCGGTGGATCGGGCTTTGCCGAGACACTAAAAAGCGGATTTGCCAAGTTCCAGATGGTCACCGCTATCCTGACGTTTTTAACCGCCATCCTGATCTATGTCGGTCTGATCGAGATGCCGTTCGGCTAATAGACCTATCCTTTCGATAGTGAGCTTAAGCCTATGACACACAGCAATAAGAGCGGGGGCCGATAATCTGGAATCAGACTTGTAATGATGAGGTTTCACATGATTCAGCCAATTATCCTTGCTGGTGGTTCCGGCACCCGTCTCTGGCCCGTCTCTCGTAAGAGTTACCCAAAGCAGTTCGTCGAACTGGATGGCGACAACAGCCTGTTTCAGAAAACAGTTGAACGTGTGGCCGAGCCTGGATTTTCGGCACCACTGATCGTGACGGGCGAAGACTACAGGTTTATTGCTCAACAACAATTGGCAGATGTTGATGCCGAAAAGTCTGAACTGATCGTGGAACCTGTTGGCCGCAATACCGCCGCTGCGGTTCTGGCAGCTGCTTTGCGGTACAAAGAAGAGCCGGAAACGATCCTGCTTGTCCTGCCCAGCGATCACGCGATCGATGACGTGCCGGCATTTCGCCGGACTATGGTGCGCGCTGAAAAAACAGCCAAACGCGGTAAGATCGTCACCTTTGGGATCAAACCCGATCATGCCGCGACGGGTTTCGGGTACCTACGGGTTGCAGGCGGTTACCAAGGATCTCTGCTGATTTCTGCGTTTGCGGAAAAGCCCGATGCCGAAACCGCCAAGGGCATGTTGGACAGCGGTGACTGGCTGTGGAATGCCGGGATGTTCATGTTCCGAGTTGATACCGTTCTAAAGGCATTTGAAGCTTTTGCCCCTGACATGTCTGCACCGGTCGAGGCTGCGTTGGCTCTTGGTCAAAAGGATCTGGGTTTCTACCGAATGGATCAAAACGCCTTTTCCCGCTGCCCGAGCCTCTCGTTTGATCATGCGGTAATGGAGCATATCGAAAACGGTGTCGTGGCGTTTGAATTGGACTGCGGGTGGTCCGATCTGGGCAGCTGGAAATCGGTGAAGGATCAGGGTCAGGGAGATGAGGGGGCGAATGTCACTTCTGGAAATTCGACAGCCATTGATTGCCGCGACAGCCTGCTGAGGTCGGAAAACCCGGATATCAAGTTGGTCGGACTAGGCTTGAAGGACATCGTTGCAGTCGCGACCGACGATGGAATTCTGGTCGCGGACATGTCGCACAGTGCTGAAGTCGGCAAGGTAGTGGAAGCGTTGCGCAACGAAGGCTCCGACCAGGCCGAGATGTTCCGTCGGTGCCATCGTCCCTGGGGTTACTACGAAACCCTGTCGCTGGGCCCTCGGTTTCAGGTCAAACGGATCATGGTTCTGCCTGGTGCCAAGCTGTCCCTGCAAAGCCATATGCACCGAGCCGAACACTGGGTTGTCGTCAGTGGTTCGGCAACCGTGACGGTTGGTGACAGAGTCAGCCTGCTTTCCGAGAATGAATCGACCTACATCCCGCTGGGTGCTGTCCATCGGTTGGAGAACCCGGGGAAACTGCCTTTGCATCTGATCGAAGTTCAATCCGGTTGTTACTTAGGCGAAGACGACATTGTGAGATACGAGGATATCTATGACCGTGTCGCTGTAGCTTAGATTCACTTGCACCACCCTCCTGAAGACTAGCCCGTGTGGATTTTCACGCGGGTTTTTTCTGTCGTATGGGTTTCATGACCATTCGTATATATTCGGCGTCATTTGCGCATTCCAGATAGTCTGTCGATACATTTCTCAAAATTATCAGCGCGTTACCTTGGATTTAAATCGGAGGTAAATCTATGGAACTCAGAAAAATTACTCAGAAAGACGCCGAAATTGTCATACCGACGTCTTCGCAAAAACCCCGGATCAGTGTTGTGGGGCTGGGCTATGTCGGCGCTGTCTCAACCGCCTGTTTGGCCTCACTTGGGCATCGGGTCGTAGGTGTTGACATCGACCCTGACAAAGTGAGCCAGATCGCGGGCGGTCAAAGCCCGATCCACGAAACAAATCTTGGCTCAACTCTGAAACAGGGCGTTCAAAAGGGGCTGATCTCTGCGACGGACGATTTGAGCGCAGCTGTACGCGAAACCGACGTTACCTTTGTGTCGGTAGGAACACCAACCGCTCCGGACGGGGGCTGCGACTATAGCTATATTGAACAGGCCGCCCGCTCGATGGCAGTTGGCCTTCGCCAAAAAGATGGATTCCACATCTTCGCCATGCGGTGTTCGATCCCGCCCGGAACCACGATGAACGTTTTGGCCCCGATCCTTGAGCGGCTTTCAGAAAAGAAGATGGGCCAAGACTTTGGGGTGTGCTTCAATCCTGAGTTTCTACGGGAAGGCGTCGCCATAGATGACTTCCATAACCCTCCGAAAACAGTGCTTGGCACCAACGATTTTCGCACTGCGGAAGTCATGAAGCGCATCTTCGCACCGGTTGATCCAAATCCCATTTTGACAACAGTTGAAGTGGCTGAGACTATCAAATATGTCGACAATGTATGGCACGCGACCAAGGTTTGCTTTGCCAACGAAGTCGGCCGCTTGTGCAAGCCGCTGGGCGTGGACAGCCATGCGGTCATGGATGTCTTTACCCAAGATACAAAGCTGAACCTGTCCCCTTACTATCTGAAGCCGGGCTTTGCCTATGGCGGCTCATGCCTGCCGAAAGAGGTGCGGGCGGTTACACATATCGCTGAAAAACTGGGTGTCGAACTCCCCATGATCGGCAACCTTGACCGCTCAAACCGAGAGCAAATCGATCAAGCGACCGAGATGCTGCGAAAAACGGGGGCAAAGCGCGTTGGGGTTCTGGGGCTGGCTTTCAAACCTGGAACGGACGATCTGCGCGAAAGCCCAATTCTGGAAGTCATGGCCGAGCTCCATTCCGAGGGGGTGGAGTTGGTCCTACATGATCCGGCGGTGACAAAAGAAACCCCTCTGAGTGGGTTGCAAGCCTACATGCATCACGCTGGCTCTGGCATTCGAAGTCTCGCGGGATCTATCAAATCGATGCTCTGTGACAGCATAGAAGACGTAATGGAACAGGCCGAGGCTGTCATCGTCTGCCACCGCAACCCCGCTTATCAGAACGCCGTTTCCAGTAAACCAGAGATGCCGGTCGTGGATGTGGTGCGCTTGTTCCCCGAGAACCCGGTGAACCGTCGGATCGACGGCATCGGTTGGTAAATTTTTACTCCAAATAGCTGAAAGTAAGAGGTGAAATGATGCCTGCGGTATCTTCAAATGTAATTTCAGGAACGGGTTTGTCCGATCAACTTGTTGGCGGAAGTGAGCAGGAGACCCTGATAGGGCTTGCCGGAAACGATGAGATCCAAGGGCAAGCTGGCGATGATGTGTTGCACGGTGACTATGCCGAGGCAAACTTGCTGGACGGCACAGAAGGTGCTGTCAGTTTTTCCGACTACGCCGAGAACGGCGAATGGGGATTGATTGATCTTGCAAACGGCCACCAACAGATGGAGCAGCAGATTACGACCGAAGCGGGCGGGGTCTATGAACTGAACCTGGATCTCGCGACAAATTTTGCTGCAGGTCGTTCCGGTGCTGCCGTCGAAGTGCTGGTCGATGGTGAGGTGGTGGCTGAGTTTTCTTCTCTGAGCGGTGCCTTCGGATCTCATTCCGTTCAATTCACAGCTGATGATGACCGCTCGACCATATCGATCAGATCGATTGATGTGTCAGGCAACGGTCCAACAATTGATACGTCCGGTCCTGCGTTTCACTATGACAAGGATGTCGAGATTGGTGGGCAAACCGTGACGGTTTCCGCATTCGCCGATGGGCAATCAAATCTCTATCAGGTTCTAAATGGAACACTGCAGGTGTTTGATGTCGAAACCCAAGCCTATGAGATGGCCGGCGTCGAGGGCACGGTCAATGTGAACTCGATGGGTTACAATACAGAAGACGACCTTCTGTATGCCATCGCAGTAGGCGACGGTGTGGATTCACTGGGACAGGTGGTTAGCCGCTCTGATTTGGTGATGCTGGACGCCGAAGGAAACAGTTACCGTGTTGGCAGCACACCATATCGGTCTTGGACCGGGGATTTTGATGATCAGGGCAACCTTTGGTCGTTTCAATCCAGTATGGACCGTATCGCAGTCATTGATGTTGATCAGTTCGATACGGATGGAAACCCGGTAACCACAGTGTACAAGTTGCCATCCGATCTTGTGGATTTCAAAGTCTACGATGTTGCGTTCGACGCGGCCTCACAGTCGTTCTACGGTGTCTCTCGCCCAAGTTCCGAAGGTGCAGCTACGGTTATGTTGATCGTTGATATCTCTTCGGGCGAACCAGAGTTTCGAACGGTTTCAGTAACATCGACAGTGATTAACGGTGAAGTCCTGAATGGAGTCCCGCTAATGACGTTTGGAGCTGCAATCATTGACGCAGACGGAAACCTGTTTGTTGGTGGCAACTCGGGCGACCACGACATGGATGACTCGACACCTGCAACAGGCGCGATTTTCCAGGTCATCGTAGATGATGTGACCGGCGAGGCTAGTTTGCACCTTATCGAAGAGGCGCCGAAATCGTATTCGAATGATGGTGCCGCCGACCCGACAGCAACCAGTCCGTTTGCGCCCGTCGATTTGGATGCAAGCGTTTTGGTCAAGGATCTGACACTTGTTGCGACTACCGAAGGCGCGTTGAGCTACGATGATGATCTTTCGGGCAATGCTGGTGGCGATGCCCTATACGGTGGGATTGGCACAGACACCCTGACGGGTGGTAGTTCAGGCGACGTGCTTGAAGGGGATGGCGGCAACGATCTGCTGCACGGTGGAGCGGGCGTCGGTGCCGCCAGCGGCATTGTCTCGCAATATGACGAAGACGGTGTGCGGTACGACCAGTTTGGCAATGTTCTTACAGAAGACGATGACTCGTTGTTCGGCGGTCAGGGCGACGATCGCCTGATGGGCTCGGCTGGGCACGACATGCTGGATGGTGGGATCGGCAACGACATTTTGGATGGTGGTTCAGGCTTTGACATCCTTATCGGCGGTCACGGCGATGACACACTCCGCGGTGGATCCGAAGCTGACACACTGCGAGGTGAAGACGGCCAAGACGTTATGGACGGTGGCTCGGGCAATGATGAGATGTTCGGTGGCACAGGCGATGACCAACTCGATGGCGGGTCTGGTGCGGATGTCCTGAACGGTGGCGATGGCAGTGATAATTTGTCAGGTGGATCCGGTGATGATTTTCTGTCCGGGGACTACGGAAAAGACACGCTATCCGGAGGATCTGGCAACGATAACCTAGATGGCGGTGCGGGCGACGACAGCCTCTCTGGGGGCTCGGGTGATGATACCGCGATAGGCGGTCTCGGCGCGGATACTCTGGATGGCGGATCTGGAAACGACACATTAGCTGGCGGTGAGGGTTCCGACACGCTGAAGGGTGGTTCTGACGATGACGAGTTGATTGGGGGCGCTGGCAACGATTATCTGAACGGCTCCAGCGGTAACGACGTTTTGGACGGCGGTTCAGGGAAAGATCGGCTTTACCTGGGCGCAGGGGGTGATCAAGCCACCGGCGGCGCTGATGCAGACAGGTTCATTTTCCGCGATGAGGATCTGGATGGGTCGACCGATACGATCACAGACTTTGCGCTCAGCGATGGCGATTTACTCGATCTGCGTGCGCTCAACATCGATAGTGGCGGAGCTGATACATCTGACTGGTTTAATGCCAACGCTGAAATCGTGGGCGGGACCGATGTCTACGTAACTTTGTCACCGGATACGACATTGATCCTTGAAGGCGTAGCGTCGGATTTCGACCAACTCTACGATCACTTTCTATTCTGAAGTCCCCCCCTGCGGACCCGGGTCACTCGAATCCTGCATCCCGAGCGATCAGAGCGGCCTGGGTCCGGTTTTTTGCATTGAGTTTCTTGCAAAGGGTCCGAACATGCAGCTTGATCGTGACTTCCTGAAGATCCAGCTCTCGCGCGATCTCCTTGTTGGACTGCCCACGGCACAATCCGCGTAGAACCTGTTTTTCCCGCTGGCTGAGCTGACGGGAAAAGTCGCTTTCTTTGACATCGCCATCCATACTTAGAACACTGGCCGGGACGAAGGTTTCGCCGGCGATCATAAATCGCACCGCGTTGACCAGGGATTTGGCGCCCATGGTTTTGGGCAAGAAACCAACGGCGCCCATTTCGACCGCTTCCTGTGCGATCTTGTTTGGTGCCGTCCCGCTCAATATCGCAAAAGCCTGTTCAGGGAATTGGCGAATTGCGTCTGAAAGCCCTTCGATCCCATTCATGCCCGGCATTTCAAAGTCTAACAGGACAAGGTCGAATGGATCTTCGGATGACAGCAATTTCATCGCAGCCATGTAATCGGGTACGGCAACAACTGCCGCGCGCCCCTCGGTTTCGAGGTAGGATGAGATCGTGTCACGGACCAAACCGTGATCATCAGCCAATAGAATTCGCATTGATATCGGTGACCTTGAACAAATGCTTTGATCCGATTTTATCCCACCCGGAATAGTTGAACCACCAAAAGGGTTACTATTTGACGAACTTTGCAAATTCATGTTGCTTTCCTAAACTATTACTCTTTGACGCTGGCTGCCAAAGCCTCATTATCGCATTCCGCGAAAACTTTAATTGCATGGTTTGGGACGTCGAAAGTTCGCAAATTAGGCTGATGGTGTGACCTTTGGTGCGCTGAACTATCCTAAAGTATAGCGAGCTATTCTATTGCGTCTGAGAACGTTTCGCGGGGCTGTGTCAAAAGCGTTTTGACAAAGGTTCACCTACTCACGGACACAACCTCGCATGCATAAAACTTTAAAATCACTTAGCGCCGCACTCGCCATTTCATTTGCGAGTGCGGCATATGCGGATGAAGTACTTCTTACGGTCTCGGGCGATGTCGGTCTCAATGGAAACAAGAACACTTGGACATTCGACAGGAAAGCCTTTGAGGCATTGCCCAGTAAGTCAATCGCTACAACAACGATCTGGACAGAGGGTACGCAGAGCTTTGAAGGAGTTTCCCTTGATGTGCTCCTGGACCATGTCCAGGCAGAGCAGGGGATCATACGAGCGGTGGCTTTGAATGACTACGCCGTCACCATTCCCACCAGTGATGCAACAGATGGTGGCCCGATCGTTGCCTACTTGCGCGATGGCAAGGCGATGTCTGTTCGCGACAAAGGACCTTTGTGGATAATTTACCCTTACGATGCTAACGAGGCCTATCAGTCCGAAGAAATTTATGCCCGCAGCATTTGGCAACTCAATCGATTGGAAGTCGTAGCACAGTAAGTACCGAGGAGAAGGCCATCGACACTAAAGCGCCTTTAATGAGCATGAAGAGATGGCCCATTTTTGCCTTTGTAGGATTGCTGGTTGTGAGTCTGGCTATCGTGCTTTCCCTTGGGCGCGAGGTGAAATCAGATCTCGACGCACTCTCGACCGCAAAAACAGACAACGTCAGCTGGCTGATGTCTCAGCTCGAAGTCGAGCTGCTTAGGTTCGAAGTCTCGGTCATTGACGCTTCATCACGTTCCAATGGTGACTTGTCCACTGTACGCAACCGTTTCGATATCTTTTATAGCCGAGCGGATACGCTGTTTAGTAGCGAGCTGTTTTCATTTCTGCGAGGGGGTGCCGCCGCGCAACCAGCCCTGCAAGCCACTGAAGATTTTCTATCCCGGCTGACACCATTGATCGATGGGCCGGATGACCAGCTGCGCGCAGCACTTCCTGATCTGCGGGCGCAGATTCAAACACTGCGACCTGAAGTGCGCGAGATTGCGCTGGGCGGTATTCAGGGATTTGCCCAGGAAAACGCAACCCGACGTGCTGAGTTGGCCAGCACACTAACCCGAATGGCATCATTACTTGTTGTACTTTTCGTTGCACTGCTTTTAGCTTTTGCAGTTCTCATCAAATTATTCCGGCAAGGGCAGTTGTTTGCCCGGCAAAGCCAGTCGGCTCGCAACCGATTTGAAGCGGCCATTACCTCGTCACTGGATGCGGTGTTGGTGGTCGATACTTCTGGAAGAATTCTTGAATTCAACGGTGCCGCCGAAGATGTCTTTGGGTACCGTCAGGCCGAGGCAATCGGTGCTGATATGGCTGAACTTATCGTTCCAGAACACCTGCGCGCCCTGCACCGAAAAGGCATGACTCGATTTCTCGAGACCGGCGAGCAAAAGGTAATCGGCGCTGGGCGCGTCAGGTTAGAGGGTTTGCGCAAATCGCAGGAAACTTTTCCCGTGGAGCTGTCCATATCGCTAGCTGAAACGGATGGAGAGCAAGTCTTTGTCTCATTCCTTCGGGATATAACTGAGGAACTCAAAGCCGAGGAAGACTTGCGCACTGCAAGAGACAAGGCGCGGGAAAGTGAACAGGCCAAATCCGATCTGTTGACAGTGATGAGCCATGAAATGCGTACTCCGTTGAACGGAATACTCGGCTCTGCGGCATTGATTGATCAGAGCAATCTGACGGACAGACAAAAGCGGTATCTTCGTTCTATTGAGGTGTCGGGTAAGTTGCTGCTGTCTCATGTGACTGATGTTTTGGATTTTTCCAGACTGGGTTCAGGCAATGCCTTGCGTGACAGATCAAGTTTTGACGTTATGGAGGTTGTCCACGAAGTTGCCGACAGTCTGTCGGCGAATGCAGATGCGCGTGGCAACGACTTGAAGGTCGATGTTCTCTCTGAAGAGCTTATCGACGTTCTTGGATACAGGACTGCGCTGCAGCAATGCTTGGTGAACCTGTTAGGTAACGCAATCGAATTTACGCGGGATGGATCAGTCACGATCGAAGTCGAACGACTTCATCATGATGATCTGATTGAGTTTCGGATTGCAGATACCGGGGTCGGGATATCATCTGACTATCTGGACGTTATCTTCGACGAATTTGTCACGATCGATACCGCCTTTGCACGTGAGACGAGCGGAACGGGATTAGGGCTGGCTATTACCAAAAGATTGGTCGAGGCGATGGGTGGCGACATCACGGCGTATAGTGTGCTTGGAGAAGGCAGCCTGTTTACAATGCGACTGCCGCTGCCAACCTCAAGATCTGATGTCATGAGCGAACCGGATTCCACAGACGCGCCACAGGCAGAGCTTTATCAGGGTTTGAAAGCGCTGGTGGTAGACGACAATGAAATCAATCGAATGATCTTGACCGATATGCTTGAAGATCTTGGCTTTTCGGTTGCTGAGGCTGAAAGTGGTTACGCCGCCTTAGAACGTCTTGGGTCCGAGCGATTTGATGTACTTTTGTTGGATATCAGCATGCCGGGTATCGATGGTATCGAAACACTCGGAAAAGTTCGCGAACTGAATATCGAGTGGGGCAATTTGCCAGCGATAGCAGTTACGGCTCACGCAGCCCCAAAAGATCACGAAGTCATACGAGCAGCAGAATTTCAGGGGTTGCTGGTGAAACCCGTTCCATTGGCGGCTTTACAGTCAGAACTGTCTAAAGTTGTGAAGGTGCAAAGGGTTGAGGTTATGGAGCCAGACAATGACTTCAGGATTCGATTTGGAGCGGACAAATTCCGTGAAGCCTGCAGGGAATTGAACAACGAAGTTGTTGGTCTTATTGACAGTCTCAATAATTCCAATGAGTTAAATGACACACACAGGCAAGCGGCGCATAAACTATGTGGCTCTGCTGCGATACTCGGGCAAACCGACCTTTGGTCCAAGTTGAATGACCTTCAAAACTGCACTTCGCAGCAATGGGACGACGAGAAGGCTACTTTCTTGAGGGATTTGCAGTACGAAGCCAAACGTTGTCGTTGAAGTTCAATTCGCTGGCTACGGCCCACAATTCTCACAGTTGCACTCGAATTGGCGGGATGTATCGAAGCGATATCGGCAGGACGGCTGAGGCTTAACAGACAAGAACTTGCCGAGATTTTGATAGATTTACCTACGATCTGCGCCGAAGAAGGCGATAAAGATTCAGTCTAGCTTTTGCTCGGCTGCTCCAACGTGATGGAAAGCCTTTGAGTCGCAAATGGTAAAACCCGTGCGCCCATCGAAAATCGAATGACCCAAAATCAATGGCTTAAGCCTCTCGGAATGGCAAAACTATGTGTCGCCCGACATTCCTGTTGAACGTCACATGAACCTGACCCAACCGTCATAGTTGGACCAGAAAAGCAGTGAACGTTTGACATCAGAAGGCGATCCCAATGTTGGACATCAGTTGAATTTGACCTTTGCGTCATCAGCTAACACGCCGCTGCCATTTCATACTCCTGCAGATAGTTTGGTTTGTTCTGACTTCTCTTTCGGAAAATCAGAGCTGATTTGTAGGTCAGACAGCGAAGCTGCCTGTTCCTGCCAATCTGCCACGTGGCGAACGCGGGAGGGGGCGAGGCAATGCTATTCGACAGGGGTGGTGCGGCCCGCAGACGCAGCCGAGGACACGGCCCTGTCTAAAAGGGTTGCCCGAGGGGGAGGGCCGGGCCCTCACCCTGACGGCTAGGGGAGATTGGCTTGTCCAAATCCCGCTGGCCCACGAAAGGACGGTGATGGGAAAGAGGGCTTGCTGCTGTTTGCTATTGAACCCGTCTGTCAAACTTCAAAAAATAATTGTGGCAACACAGCAGACTTTCGCTGCGCTTGAAAAACCTGACTAGGCTCTGGGCAGTGCCTTCACAGCGGTGCAGCTCCGCAATGCTGTCCTCACCATTCAGGCCGTCCAGCACGATCCTGATTTGCTCTTCTGCCGAAAATTTCTATCGGGTCACACCGCGAGTGTCCTTTACCACCTTCTCACCGTGGCTATGCTTGGTTCCGGGTTTCTTTATCCTCGCTACTCCTTGGCGGTTATGGTGAGTCCGAAACCCTTCTGTAATCGGGCGCGGTATTGCAAGGACATTGCGCCTGAAAGTGCTTGCTTCTGTCCGTGATCTGCGTGGTGCACTCAAATGCTGCGGTTGGCTCTGACGGGGAAAGCCTATTTCCCTTGCGGCATATATTTTTTACAGGGTTTCTGTCGGCATTTCCCGCGCTGCGTCCTTTCAGGGGCGCCTTCCTCGCGGAAGAGTTGGTACTCGTTGTCTTTCAGACGGTTCTGAATTCCGTGCCGTCTATCCACATCCGATGCATGATGACTGCCAGTTTCCTCGCGAGGGCAATTTTGGCGCGCTTTGCACCACATCGGGCGGCAACACGCATCGGCCATGCCTTCAACGGAGTCCATCAGGTGGTTCTCACAAGCATCACATGCGCTGCTTCGTAAAGCGTCTATCCCACACTGGCATCGCCGGCCTTGGTATTTGATGTGACTCGATCCGTTTGTCTGGATTGGTTTCGCCATGGCGTCATGCCAAAGCAGGCTTCCACCGACTTAGATGAACGGAAACGTTTGGGTCCCTCAATGGCAACACGGAAGCTCATTGCAACTATGGCGCCGACACCGGGAGTTGTCATAAGGCGACGACAGACATTATCTTTGCGAGACTGATCTCGAACCTGCTTGTCCAATTCAGCAAATTCTTCTGCCATCGCATCACGCGCTGACGGGAGCGGGAAGATTGCCGCCACCAGGACCGGGTTACCTGCGATCACGCAAATTGCCGCGCTCTTGACTGAAACATCAAGACCCACGAAATAAGTCTTGGTCATCTCCTTTGAGCTTCAAATCACTACCACAATTATGATGAACCGGCCCGATGACCGCATCTCCCTTATCAAATCAACCTAAACTAATCCATTGGCGCCGACGTCAGACACGTCTGCATGCCTGATCCGAGACGGCACATTATTAACACCGTCAGTTCCCTCGATTGCGAGCCTCCAGCCGTTCCAGATTGATGACTGTAGACAGCATCAGCCGATCGTGGCTCCAGTCCTGTGTTTGGCGAACTGATGCTGATCCGATGGCGAGAACAAATGCAAATGAAAGTATCAGTCCAAGAAATACGGCAGGTAGTCGGGTGTCTGCCATCGGCGCTTCGGTCAACGCTAACACGCGCTGCCGCAGTACGTGCTTTGCCTTTGTTCCGTAAACCAGTGCCACATTAAGAACACGTGGATTGTTCAACGTAATCGATCGCGCGCAGAATTCCAGCAAACAGGTCGTATACTCCTTTGAATCTATGCCCTTACGAGACACGACGGATTGGTCACAGGCCAATTCGCGTAGCCGGTCGAATTGGTGTTTGAGCACCAGATAGGCCGGGTTCCAGAACAGCAAAGGTCGCAAAAGCTCGAACCCAAGCTCCCATTCCACGTCATTGGCTCGGATGTGCTGAAACTCGTGCGCCAGGGCAAATCGCAACTCATTTGGTGTGTTCAACAGATGACTGGGCAGCACGACGTGCCGGCGGCGAAGGCCACGCACAGCGAACGGTACGGTAATCCGATCTGACAGGCGAATGTCCACCTTGGCGGATTGCCGCCAAAGAAAACTGGTCGTGATCGCGCTGCGGATGGCCCATGCATCGCGCATCACACGAACTGTCAGCACCGCTGCAATAAGAGCGAATGCGATCAATGCGCAGTTTGCGGCCATGCTTGCGCCTGCCAGTACGTGGTCCAGCCACCGCTCGCGCGTGTTCAGTAGGGTTTCAAATTGTGCTGCTGGCATGGCAATGTCGCCGCGCAGATAAGCGGCCACGGCAATATCCCCCAGTGCAACAGGTTGCCCCGGCCAGACCAGTCCTGCAAGGCTCGAGACCCCTGTAGCCAAAATGGGGCTGACAAGAACGCAGATACAAAGTGCCTTGAGCAAGCGAAGCTGAGCCACAAATCCATATCGCATCGATGTCCTATCCAGCGCCGCGCGCACTGCCAACCAGATAAAGGCCGACAATCCAAGCACGACATTCAGATCAAGAAACGTATCGAGAACCGGTTTAACCGCTGTCATTTTGCAGTCTCCTCTCTACCAGTGCTCGAATTTCCTCCAAATCATCTTCTGTCAGCCCCTCATCGTCGACCAGCCTTGCAACCAGCGTCGCGGGTGTGTCGTCAAACAGGGTCCGAGAAAGATTCTGCAGCGACCGCGACTGGTACCTGTCCTTTTCCAGCAGGGGTCTGTAGATCAGCGACTTGCCGTTCTTCTCGCTTTCGACGAACCCTTTTTCATCAAGGATACGCAGAATAGTCGCGCCGGATGTATAGGCCAAATTACGATCAGAAGGCAGGCGATCAAGGACATCACGGACCGAACCCTGACCCAGCGCCCAGAGTTCGTTCATGAACTCAAGTTCCACGTCGGTCAGAAGATTTGTTGTCTTTTTCTTTCGCATCGATCTCGGTGTCGCCATTTTCTAGTATGCCTGACAGACAAGCATCCTTTCGCTGTTTCTCAAAGCTTAAACTTTCCAGAAGACGAAGACGCCCCAACCGATGGACAGGAAAAGAGGCGTCCATACAGGTTGGCCTACCAGCCCAAGCCAGGCCAGGAAGATATAGGTCGAGCCGAGCAGTGTTATGAACAACCGATCGCCCAACGTGGTTGTCAGACCAAGTACACCGCGACGTTCAAGGCCGTCGCGGAACTTGAACCCTTCCAATAGTCCAATTAGTGCGATGGCCGCGAAGATACCCACGAATACCGCCAACGTCGCCGGGGTCCAGGCCATCCAGAAATCAGGCCAAAGAGGGGCGGTCCACGAGAATCCCTTTTCCTCTTGCTGGCCAACATTGCCCCATCCGGCTTGCTGGGCGAATGCCCTCGAAGGCAGGAAGGAGAGGGTGAGAAGAAGTCTACGCATATCGAACCTCACACACGGCCCATCGCGAAACCGCGCGCGATGTAGTTGCGGACAAACCAGATGACAATGGCACCAGGGATAATGGTCAGTGTTCCGGCTGCTGCCAGCAGACCCAACTCATACCCCGCGCTGGAGGCGGTGCGGGTCATCACGGCGGCGATGGGCTTGGCCTCGACCGCGGTGAGGGTCTTGGCCAGCAACATCTCGACCCATGAAAACATGAAGCAGAAGAAGGCCGCGACGCCGACACCCGCTTTGATGTTGGGCAGGAAGATCGTCACGAAGAAGCGCGGGAAAGAATAACCGTCGACATAGGCTGTCTCATCCAGTTCTTTCGGGATGCCGCGCATGAAGCCTTCGAGAATCCAGACCGCCAGCGGCACGTTGAACAGCGTGTGCGCGAGCGCCACGGCCAGATAGGTGTCGAACAGGTGGATTGACGAATAGAGCTGGAAGAAGGGCAGCGCGAACACCGCCGCTGGCGCCATCCGGTTGGTCAGCAGCCAGAAGAATAACTGCTTGTCGCCCAGAAACCGATAGCGCGAGAACGCATAGGCCGCTGGCAGCGCTACACAGACCGACAGCACCGTGTTGATCGTCACGTAGATTATCGAGTTGATATAGCCCCAATACCACGTCGGATCGGTGAAGATGGTAATGTAGTTCTCCAGCGTGAAGGTCTGGGGGAACAGGGAAAAGCCCGACAGGATCTCGTTCGTGGTCTTGAAGGACATCGCCACCAGCCAATAGATCGGCAGCATCAGGAACGCGATATAGAGGATCGGGATAAGGGACCGCTTTTTCATTGCGCGTCATCCTTTGTCATCAGAGTGTAGAAGACCCAGCTGACCAGCAGCGTGATGGCGAAGTAGATCAGGCTCATCGCGGCCGCAGGGCCAAGGTCGAACTGTCCCAGCGCGATCTTCACAAGGTCGATCGACAGTAAGGTGGTTGAGTTGCCGGGACCGCCGCCCGTCAGAACGAAAGGCTCGGTATAGATGTTGAAACTGTCCATAAACCGCAGAAGAACGGCGATGGTCAGGACGGTTTTCATCTTGGGCAGCTGAATATAACGGAATACTGACCAGGGGCTCGCTCCGTCGATCTTAGCAGCCTGATAATAGGCATCCGGGATCGACACGAGGCCGGCATAGCACAGCAGCACGACCAATGAGGTCCAGTGCCAGACATCCATCACGATGACCGTGATCCAGGCCGACAAAGGTTGCTGCGTCATGTCATAGTTGATGCCCAGGACGTCATTCAGGAAGTACCCCAGCAAGCCGATCTTGGGCAGAGTAAAGATATTCCACATCGAGCCGACCACGTTCCACGGGATCAGCATCGGCAGGGCCATCAGGACCAGACAGACCGGCACCCAGAACCCTTTGCGCGGCATGGAAAGCGCCACGATGATACCAAGCGGCACCTCGATCAGCAGGATCAGAAAGGTGAACAGGAACTGCCGTCCCAGAGCTGCCTGAAACCGGTCGGAACGCAGGATCTGTTCGAACCAGCCCAGTCCTTCCCAGAAGAACTGGTTGTTACCGAAGGTCTCCTGCACCGAATAGTTGACCACCGTCATCATCGGCACCAGCGCATTAAACGCGACCAGCGCCAGCACCGGCAGGACAAAGAACCATGCTTTTTGGTTTTCCGTTCTCATTGCGTCCGCTCCTCGGTTGCGATCCAGCCGTCGCGGTAGACGCGAGATTGTTCGGGTTTGAATTGCAGGTACACATGTGAGCCAGGGTTGGGCGCGTTGTGTTCTGCTACGGCTTTCACCGGCGTATCACCGACCATGGCACTGACCACATAGTGTCGCCCGATATCTGCGACCTTGGTGACATGGGCAGGGATGCCGGTTTCGCCAAAGCTTATATATTCAGGCCGGATACCCAGATCGGTGCGGCCTCCGTCACCGTGGGTCTGGCCTTCCAGCATCACTTCATGGCCTTCGAATAGGGCCCGTTCGCCCTTTGCTTCGCACGGCAGCACATTCATGCCGGGTGAGCCGATGAAATGGCCGACAAATGTGTGCTGAGGGCGTTCGAACAGTTCCACAGGGGTGCCGATCTGCACGACTTCGCCTTCCTGCATCACGACTACTTCGTCCGCGAAGGTCAGCGCCTCGGTCTGGTCGTGGGTCACGTAGATCATCGTGGCTTTGACGCGCTGGTGCAGCTCTTTCAGCTTGGACCGCAGTTTCCATTTCAGATGTGGGTCGATAACAGTCAGCGGCTCATCGAACATCACCGCGTTCACGTCGTCGCGCACCAACCCGCGACCCATCGAGATTTTCTGTTTGTTGTCCGGGCTCAGACCTGAGGCCCGGGTATTCAGCATATCCGTAACGTCCAGCATCTCTGCAATCTCATCGACGCGACGTTTGATCGTTGCAGGGTCGACTCCCCGGTTTTTCAACGGGAAGGCCAGATTTTCGCCCACAGTCATCGTGTCGTAGATCACCGGGAACTGGAACACCTGCGCAATGTTGCGTTGATCTGGGGGCAAGGCAGTAACGTTCTGACCATCGAACAGAATCTGTCCCTCGGAAGGCGTCAGCAACCCCGAGATGATGTTCAGCAGCGTTGACTTGCCGCATCCTGATGGCCCCAGCAGCGCATAGGCGCCGCCATCGCGCCAGGTGACGTCGATTTCCTTCAGGGCGTAATCCTGTGGCCCCTTGGGATTGGGGAAATAGCTGTGTCGCAGGTTTGCAAGCTTGATTTGTGCCATGTCAGGCTATCCTTTTGCCGTCTTGGCCGAAATACCGGCAATGGGCCGGGTTCATGTAGAAGCTGTGGTCTTCGCCCACCTGATAGGGATGGACACCCGAGGCCAGGGACACCCACGCCTCATCCCCATGCTGGAAGTGCGCGCTGGAATCCGAGCCTGAAAGCTCGGTCACGATGACACGCCCGGTCAGCTCCACGTCGGCGTCGGAAGAGCGGAACGGGGTCACCCGGTGCGGACGCACGGCGACCAAGTAGTCACCATCGGCTATATCGGTGACTTTCCAGCCACCACCGCCGACCAATTGCGCCTGCGCATCAGACACAGTGATGCGCGCCACATTGATGGGCGGGTCAGAGAACACACGAGCTGCAGAGATGTTCTCGGGGTTGCGATAGATATCTGATGTGGGGCCAAATTGGGTGACGCGCCCGTCCTCCATCAAGGCGGTGTAGCCGCCAAGCATCAACGCCTCTTCCGGTTCCGAGGTGGCATAGACGACTACGGCCCCGCGCCCGGCGAACAAGTCGGGCAGTTGTTCACGCAGTTCTTCACGCAGCTTGTAATCGAGGTTGGCCAGAGGTTCGTCAAGAAACACTGCACGGCTTTCCTTTGCAATCGCGCGGGCCAGCGCGGTACGCTGCTGCTGGCCACCTGACAACTCATGCGGACGGCGCTGTAGCATTGGGCGCAACTGCAGCAAGTCGGCGGCCTCTTCGACGCGGCCTTCGATTTCGGATTTTGCCATCCCCGCCACGCGTATGGGCGAAGCGATGTTGTCGAAAACGGTCATATGCGGGTAGTTCACGAAGAACTGGTGTACCAAACTGATCTGCCGCTTTTGCGTGTTCAGCTTGGTGACGTCCTGCCCGTCCATCAGAACTTTGCCTGAGGCGATCGGGTCCAGCCCGGCCATCATCTTGATCAGCGAGGTTTTGCCCGACCCCGTCGCGCCCAGCAACACGTTGAAATGGCCAGTCTTGAGCGTCAGGTTCGTAGGCTTGATATGGATGACATTGCCAACCCGTTTGGTGGCGTCTTTAAGTTCGATCATGTCCGTGGGTTCCGGTCCTTCAGTGCGTCGCACTGGCCTTGGGGTGGGGATGCCGCACACGGCACCCCCGGTTTCGCTTGCTTACTGAGACTGCCAGCGCTGAACCAGTTCGTCATAGTTGACGGTCTGGCCCTGCGGCTTTTCGTTCTCAAGCTTGGCCTTGGGCGAGCCCGGCTTTTCCAACCAGAAGGCGGCATCCTGCGGCTCGTTCAGACGCGGGCCACAGCCACCGTAGACACCGGCGCTTTCGTCAGCGGCCTGCATCCGGGCCATAGTGATGTCCATCTCTTCTGCTAGACGGTCCATCGCCTCTTGCGGGGTGAAGGCGCCCGAGTTCACGTCACCGATCTGCTGCCACCAGATCTGGGCCAGCTTCGGATAGTCCGGCACGTTGATGCCGGTCGGTGACCATGCCACACGGTCGGGTGAGCGGTAGAACTCGACCAGACCACCCAGCTTGGGTGCGCGCTCGGTGAACGACTCGTGGTTGACCGAGCTGTCGCGGATGAAGGTTAGACCCACATGGGATTTCTTCACGTCGACAGTCTTGGACGTCACGAATTGGGCATAGAGCCAAGCCGCCTGAGCACGATCCGCAGGCGTCGACTTCAGGAAGGTCCACGACCCCACGTCCTGATAGCCAACCTTCTGGCCTTCTTCCCAATAGGGGCCGTGCGGACTGGGCGCCATCCGCCACAGCGGCGTGCCTTCGTCATCCACGGTGTTGTTGCCTTCGGACTTCGGCTTCACCATGTCCGCGGTGAAGGCGGTGTACCAGAAGATCTGCTGAGCCACGTTGCCCTGGCTGAGCGCCGGCAACGACTGGTAGAAGTCGTAAGACGCCGCACCCGGAGGCGCATACGCTCGTAGCCATTCATCCCACTTGCGGATCGCATAGACCGCAGCCGGGCCGTTCGCAGCACCACCACGCGAAACGGACGCGCCAACAGGGTTACAGGTGCCCGCTTCCATGCGGATGCCCCATTCGTCGACGGGGACGCCGTTCGGTTCACCCACGTCACCAGCGCCGGCCATCGACAGCCAGGCGTCAGTCATGCGCCAGCCGAGGTCAGGCGCGCGCTTACCATAATCCATGTGGCCATAGATCGTGGTGCCATCGACTTCTTTCACGTCATTGGTGAAGAACTCGGCGATGTCTTCGTAGGCCGACCAGTTGACCGGAACGCCTAGATCATAGCCGTATTTCTCTTTGAACGCGGCCTTGTTGGCTTCGTCATCGAACCAGTCCTTGCGGAACCAATATAGGTTCGCAAACTGCTGGTCAGGCAATTGATACAGCTTGCCATCAGGGCCGGTGGTGAACTGAATGCCCATGAAGTCATCCAGATCCAGCGTTGGCGAGGTTGTCGCCGCCCAATCACCTTCCATCATATCGGTCAGCGGATAGGCCAACTGCAGGCGCGAATGTGTCCCGATCAGGTCGCTGTCGTTGACATAGCCATCATACAGGTTCCGTCCGGTTTGCAGCTGAGTCTGAACAGCCTGAACCACTTCACCTTCGCCGAGAATCTGATGATTGACCTTGATCCCGGTTATTTCCTCGAACGCCTTGGTCAGAACCTCGGATTCATAGGAATGCGTCGGGATACCCTCGGACAGGACATTGATTTCCATTCCCGAGTACGGTTGTGCAGCATCGATGAACCACTTCATTTCGGACAACTGTTCGTCCTTCGACAAGGTCGATGGCTGGAATTCGTCGTCGATCCAACGTTGTGCTGCGGCTTCGTCGGCCCAAGCAGGACCATGCCCCGCAATGACGGCCGCTGCCGCCACGGCGGAAAGTAGATGTCTCCGCATCTGTCTCCTCCCAAAGATTATGTGTTCCGGTGCAGACCGGATGGCAAACAGCATCGATGATATTCGGCGCTGCTGTCAAACTAATTTTTTAGTAGAAAGGAAGAAGTAGATCAACCCATTGTTTTACATATATTATTACCGTTTACGTTGGAGGGTGAACTTCATGGATCACGCCAATTAGCATCAAATACGTGCGCTGCAAACGGCCCATTCCTTCCGTTCGACCCTGGTCACCTTCTCGCGGTGCTGACCGTCAAAGCTGTCGTTCGCTGCAATCGCGAAGCTGGAAAGTAGACGATGGTCTGGGGAACGGCTCTGAGCGGAGATGTAACTTTAACGGACGATGTTGCAGCTTTACCCAACAGACCTGCCATCTATGGATTGTGGTTTCGTCAGGACCCAAGGGCGGGTGCTGATTTGGATGGCCTTTGTGTACTTCGAATATCTCACGTGCAAACTATCATACCAGCTCGAACATCTGATCAGTCGGACTTGGTGATCTCCAATGCTTGTTCCCTTAGCCAATTGATCGCTGGATTGAAGCGGCTACGCTCGTGGCGGACAAGAAAATAAGGGAAGCCACAACTCGGCCGAAACGGAGCTGAACAAAGAGAGGTCAATTTCTGGACTTGCTTTGCCAGCCGCTTGGGGACAGCTGCAACTGCATCCGTCTGTCCTACCAAAAAAGGTAATGTGGTGAAGTAAGGCTGCTGGAACACAGCATTCGAACCATCTCCTTTTTCCCTCATGATCGTATCGGGTTTCAGACCCGAAGTGCCCGGAAAACTGAACTCGATTAACCGGTAAGCCGAAACGTCTTGCGGAGTAAGTGCCCGTTTTGATGACGCATGTTCTTCAAGCGGATGGCCTTGTCGGAACAGGATTTCGTAGGTTTCATCAAATAGCTTCTGAACAAGCAAATCGTTCCTGGCATCCAAATCCGCGTATAGCAGCAGATCAATTGCTCCTTTTTCCAAATCGGTAAAGCTTTGCGGCACCAGTGGCGAGACATCGAACCTTATTGCTGGTGCGGTAACGGCAAAGACCTCCATCATGGGTCCCAGGACAGCCGCGACGCCGTAATCTGTCGAAGCGATGCGGTAGCAATAGTTGGACTGTGCTGGATCAAAGGCGGAAGGCTGGAAGACGTCAGCTATCGCTGACAGGGCAGCATCGACCGGTTCATTCAAGCCCAGAGCATGATCCGTTAATTGGTATCCGGACTGCGTTCGGATCAGCACCGGATCTCCAATAAGGTCGCGTACCCGGGCGAGTATTCGACTGGCGGCGGGCTGGCTGATCCCCAGATGTATTGCCGTGCGTGTCACGCTGCTTGTGCGAAGCAGGAGCTGTAGGAACCGTAGAGTCCTAACATCCAGAGAAGTTAAAATGTCATTCATTTTTTGCATGCTCATCATGCTATTTGCGTCATCCCAATTATGCCCGTCGCGAGTTAACTGACAAGTGAAGCCTAACCGGGCGCCCCCCAAGATCGGGGCGCTCGATCCAAGATCGTTTGGTTGTCGAGACCATCAAACTGTATACGAAAGGGCAGCAGCAGTGATTACACGACGCATGTTCAACTCAATCGCGATTGCAACATACTTGAGCGGAGCTTTCGCCGCCCGCGCTAGCACAGCGGAGGCATCCGGTGACCCAGATCAATCGGCATTTGGCTCTTATGATGTTGAAACAGTGTCCTTTGACAGCTCTGGGGAAACCCTTGTTGGAAAGTTGTTGAGACCTGCTTCGGAAGGACCTCACCCGGCCGTTGTGATCATCGGCCCTGTTGCGTTCGTCAAGGAACAGTCACCGGTGCAATATGCAACCCGCCTGGCATCGCGCGGGCTGGCCGTTCTGATATTCGATCCACGCTATCACGGAGAAAGCACGGGCACACCCCGACGCTACGAGTCTGGTGAAGCCAAGGTTGAAGACGGCCAAGCCGCCCTCGGTTTTCTCGCAAACCAAGAAGGCATCGACGCAAACCGGCTTCATCTTCTCGGGATTTGTCAGGGCGTCAACTGGGCGATTGAAACAGCGGTGACAGACGGTCGCGTGGCCTCTCTCGGGGTTGTCGCGGGCCACTATCTAACTGAGGAAACCGCCAGAATGTACCTTGGCAGTGATACCGAGGTTGAAGCACGCATGGATCGCGCGGCCAAAGCAGCCACCGAATTCGAAAAAACGGGGGAAGCAAGCTACATCCCAATCGTCGGCTCTGAGGATGCCCTTCTGACCGCAACAGCCATCGCAGACTGGTACCTACCATGGGATAACAGGGCCCCTTGGCTGACTTTCAAAGGGGGTTGGGAAAACCGCATCACCGCGATGAGCGAAGCTGGCATTTGGGGCTGGCGGATCGACGAAACAGCCCCTCAACTGAGCCTGCCTGTATTGATGATCCATGGCGACAGAGCGGCAAGCGGTCAGGTCATTCCCCGCCGCATTTTTGAAGAAATCGCGTCAGAAAAGAAGACGCTGTATTGGATCGACGGCGCCAACCAGCTTCAGTTTTACGAAGACCCGTTGATCATTGATGCCGCCGTCAATGCTCTGGCTCCGCACTTTCTTGCCTCCAATCGAACCCTTTGATGCAAACCGCTCGGTTCATTGACGCCGCCCCGGAACAATCATTGCCGGAAAAACGGGCGGCAACATCAAGGCACAGATACACCGGAGAAATATTTGAGATGAGAGTTCTTTCGCTATTGTTCACTTGCACCACGGCCTTACCTGTTGTCGCCGAACAGGAGCTGCCGCCCTTTACCGAAGCCGTTTTGCCGATGGGAAATGATGTCTATACCGTATCGATTGGACCGGGTGGGCCAGATGAAGAGTTCAGCTCAGACGCCACTAACGGCGGGCTCTACAAGCTCACTCCTGATGGCGCGACCGAAGAAATCAAACTCTCGGATGGGCAAGGTCTGCGCAACCCAACAGGGATGGTGCGTTCCGGCAACCAGATTGTCATTGTGGATGGCAATGAGGTCATTTCTACCGCTTCGGATGGCACGGTAAACTGGCGTCAGGCTCTCGATGACGATGGTGTTTTTCTCTACGATATCGAAGCCCTCGACGATGACACCCTTCTTGTGAGTGATTTTGGGCGCGGCGCATTCCTATCGGTCGCAGCCCAAACCGGACAAATTCAACCTCACCTCGGCGATTTGCGCATCAGTGGTCTCGCCCGCTTTGCAATCGCAGAGACAGGTATTTACGCTGTGTCCTGGGGCAGCGACGACGCCTGGGACAGCGCTTTGTATTGGGTTCCGCATTCAGGCAACGGAGATACTGCTGTAGCTGTTTCAACCGGCTTTGGTAACTTGGAATCCGTTGAAGTCGTGAACGGCACAATTGTTGTCGGGGGTTACCGGGGTCACGAGAAGTACCCGAATGCGAGGCTCTTGCGCGTTGAAACTGAAGGGTCCGTAGATCCGCTGAGCGTCGGGTCTCATTCGCGTGGGATTTCCGATATACTCTTCGATGGGTGGTCGATTTGGCTGACCTATTTCTATGACGCATCCTATGCGGAGTTGCCGTCTCAGACGGTGAAAAGTCTCGACCAATAGACGCACGCACTCCGGTTTTCATAGCGCCAGGCTTCCGCAGTAGCATATGGTCGGGGAGCTAACTAGCGGTCCAAAGCGGCCACTGGACATGCTGCAATGGCAGCGCACTTCCAGACATTCGCTACAGACGCGTAATGCTCGCGCTGCAGGTGGTCACGTTAATTGTTTCCCATTGCGTGCTTTAGATATCACGTTCGTTCGAGTGTTAGTCTTTTGATGTCAGATTATGGCAGCCGATCACGCCTGCATATTTCATCGCTTACAAATTTCTCCACCCATTGATCAACCCAACCGCCGCGTCTGCATAGCTCCTTGGGAACTGGTCGGATGTCCGGGCTTTCATGATCGTATGAAGTCCCAGCAACAGGCCGATCAGCAGCTTTGCCGCCTCATCCGGGTCAACATCGATGTGCACGGTCCCTTCAATTTTGGCGCGGCTGAGGATCGCAGCAAACCGTCTTTCCAAGGCGGTGAGGTATCTCTCGATTCGGGCATTCACCTCGGGGTCAGTGCGGTGAAACGAACTGATCGAATTGAAGGCAAGGCACCCCGCATCCTCGATCTTCGGCATACGTTCTGCCGAGGCGATACCCTGGAACCAATCGCTGAGGTCATTCAGCGAATAGGTGTCGGGGTCGGGGAAGTGCCGAGCCTCGGCATTGTCCAGATAAGTATCAAGTGTCTTTAGGAAGAACTTCTCTTTTCCGCCATAGGTGGTTTGCAGTGTGAACCGAGTTAGCCCGGTCTCCTGCTCCAGTTCCCGCGTGCTGGCACCATGGTATCCCCGCCGCCAAAACAGGTCCAAAGCGCCTGCCACAGCACTGTCGTGATCCGTCTTGCGTTTGCGCGCCACAGATTTCTCCTTGCTTTTTCTATCCGCATGGATAGTAATAAATTCCTATCCACTTGGATAGCATTGCGGGCGCGCGGCTGCAAATGCCGCGTGGCCCCACGTCAAACGGAGACCTGACATGACCGCCATCGACCCGACAACCGGGGCCTCAAAGCCCGTAACACTGCGCGCCATCTTCATTCTGAACGCGCTGAAAATCCTACTGGCCCTTGGCTTCTTCGCCGCGTTCAAATTCTACGGTCTACAGGTCGGAGAACTGGCAGGCCTCCAAGCCGCCAACCTGATGCTCTATACGATGCTGGGATATATGGTGACTTTGGCCTGCATCATCGCATCCATCCTCAGGCGCAGCCTGGTCGGTATCCGCGCAGCGATTGCCGTTGATTTTCTGGTCTCGATCCCGGCAACGGCGGTCATCGGCTTTATCATCGCGATCATCAGCATGGGCCTGACGTTTACGGCCTCTGTCCGCTCCTATTTCGCCTATCGCGGCTGAGGTGTTCAGATGAGTCACCCAAACACGATCGACGGCCAATGTATCTGTGGCGCGGTGCGCTATCGGGTGCGGGACAACATGGCCGCCTTCAAACTCTGCTATTGCAGCTTCTGCCAAAAGGCCTCGGGCTCGGCCCATGTTGCGAATGCGTTCACCACGCCCGATCAGATCGAATGGCTGGAAGGCAAAAACATGCTGACCACCTTCGACGTGCCCAATTCCCAAGTACGCCGGGTGTTCTGCCGGAACTGCGGGACGACGCTGCCATTCGAGACTCAAAACGGCAAGATTCTGATTGTCCCCGTTGGCAGCTTGTCCTGCCCGCCGTCCCAACCCGTCAAAGCGATCGTTGGCTGGTCGTCCCGACCTGCGTGGTATGGTGAGGCGCTGGGCCTGATCGAAGAGACTTGCAATGCAGAAAGAGTGGCTCAATGAGTACCGAACAAGAGATCTCACCAGACTTCCCGTTTGACTCGAAATATGTCGAGGTGAATGGGCAGCGCATTCACTATGTCGAGGAAGGAGACGGCTCGCCGGTTCTGTTTCTGCACGGCAATCCCACCTCGTCTTATCTGTGGCGCAACATCATTCCCTATGCCGCCGGGCAGGGCCGCGCTATCGCGATGGATCTGATCGGTATGGGCAAATCGGATAAGCCGGATATTCCCTACCGCTTTGTCGACCATGTTCCCTACGTTGACGGATTCATCGAGGCGCTGGGGTTAAAGGACCTAACGCTCGTCATTCATGACTGGGGCTCGGCATTGGGGTTTCACTATGCGCACCGACATCCCGAGAACATCCGCGGCATCGTGTTCATGGAGGGCGTGGTCCGCCCGATGAGTTGGGCGGGATTTCCGCCCGATTTCCGCACCGGGTTTCGCTTGATGCGGACGCCGGGTCTGGGATGGATGATGATCTCGGGCCTGAATATGTTCGTCGAGAAAATCCTGCCAAGCGCCATAGTACGTGATCTGGCACCGCAAGAAATGTCGCAGTACCGTGCGCCCTTTCCCACAGCACGAAGTCGCAAGCCGGTTCGTGTGTGGCCTTGCGAGATTCCGATCGATGGCACGCCTTCTGACGTTCATGAGATCGTCAGCGCCTACAGCCGTTGGTTGGGAGAAACGCAAACCCCGATGCTGATGTTCCACGCCACGCCCGGAGGCACCATCGGGACAAAAGAGGTCGCCTGGTGCCATCAGACCATCCAGAACCTCGAAGCGGTGGATATCGGCAAAGGCATTCATTTCCTACAGGAAGATAACCCCCATCTGATCGGAGAAAAGCTGGAGGAGTGGTTGGCGCGATTGCCCGCATGACCCCGTGCTGCCACGTGTAGCGGCTGAGCCGTATACATAAATCAGATTTCCTGATTTTATGCTTTAACTATCACCCAATACGTTCAAAGGCCAAACACCGGAGGGAAACCCTGTTGAATCTGACGACCCCCATCCCTTTGATTCTAGCGGCTGTACTGCCCGCCTTTCTGGACCGGTGCTCCGGGTCTGATACCAGCGTCGCTTTGGGCGTATTGGCGCGCGACCGGGTGGCTTTGACCGCGACAGCCAGCGAAATCGTCGTCGATTTGCCTATTGCCGAAGGTGCCGTGGTCAAGGCAGGCGACACGCTGGTTCAGCTTGATCCAACATTGCAAAGCTCAAAACTGGCACTGGCGCAGGCTGAACTGGAAAAGGCGCAGGCCACGCTTCTGAAGCTGCAGGTGGGGCCGCGAGAGGAGGAGATTGCGATAGCCGAGGCCAAAGTCGCGGGCGCTGTTGCACGCCTTGCCGATGCCGAAGCCATCTATGACCGAAACGCCAGACTGGTCGAAAACTCGGTCGTGACCGAAGCGCAGGTAGCAAATGATCTGGCCCTGCGCGATTCCGCGCGAGCTGAACTGGCCAGCGCTCAGGAATCGCTTAAAGAGTTGCAGAACGGCACCAGACCCGAAGACCTGGCGGTTGCCGAAGCCAACGTACGGGCCGCCGAAGCGTTGGTTTCCGCCGAGCAAACAGTTCTGGACGACTTGACGGTTACGGCCACCCGCGACGGCGTGCTGGATTCTCTGCCGTGGAATTTGGGCGAGCGGGTAACATCCGGCAGCCCGGTTGCCGTGATGGTCACGGGCCAGACGCCTTACGCGCGCGTCTATGTGCCCGAGCCGCATCGCGTCAATCTGAAACCCGGCGACATGCTGGAAGTACGCATTGACGGGCTGGCCGATCCGCTGGACGGCGTGATCCGCTGGATCAGCGACGACGCGTCCTTCACCCCCTATTACGGATTGAACAAGGACGACCGCACGCGCCTTGTCTATTTGGCCGAGATTGACTTGCCCACTGCAACACCCGACCTGCCCGCCGGAGTGCCAGTGCAGGTCCCCATGCCATGAGTGATATCGTCGTCTCGACGCAGGGTCTGACCCGTCGGTTTGGGGAAAACACCGCAGTCAACAATCTGGACCTCGAAATCCGAACGGGCCAGATATACGGGTTTCTCGGCCCCAACGGCTGCGGCAAGACAACTACCATGCGCATGCTGACCGGCCTACTGACCCCTAGCAGCGGGGCAATTTCGGTTTTGGGCCGATCAATGCCCGAAGCGGCTGAGCCGTTAAAAAATGAGATCGGGTACATGACCCAGATCTTCTCGTATTACCGCGACCTGACAGTGCTGGAGAACCTTCGGTTCGCGGCAGAAATTTATGGCATTCCAGTGAAGTCGGCCAAGGACCGGATTGAAGAACTGCTGCACACCTATGACCTGACAACCAACATTGATCAGCTCAGCGGCAGCATGAGCGGCGGGCAAAGACAAAAACTCGCCCTTGCAGCGACCGTCATGCACCGACCAAAACTGTTGTTTCTGGATGAACCGACCTCGGCCGTTGACCCCGAAACCCGACGCACTTTCTGGGAACAGCTGTTCGATCTGGTCGATCAGGGCGCGACGATGATCGTCTCGACCCATTTCATGGACGAGGCCGAACGCTGCCACCGCTGGCGATCTTGCAGCACGGGGTGAAGAAGGCGGACGGCTCTCCGCGTGAGTTGATGGATGATCTGCAGGCCGATGTTGTCGAAGTTGAAGGCCCGGACCTGCGCAAGGTCAAACACGCGTTGGACGTCCAGCCCATGATCTTGTCGACCGCGCAAGTCGGATCGCGGCTGCGTGTGCTGGTGGATAAATCCGAACCTCAGCCGGTGGACATGTTGCGCGGCCAACTTGCTGCGTTTCCCGACCTGTCCCTGACCCTGCAGCGACCAAATCTGGAAGACGTGTTCGTCAGCGCCACACGGGGGCCAAAACAGTGATCTCGCCACGCCGCATCGCTGCTGTACTGAAGAAAGAACTGTTACAACTGCGGCGGGATCGGATGACCTTTGCCATGGTGATCATGATCCCCCTGATCCAACTGCTGCTGTTTGGCTATGCGATCAACACCAACCTGCGCCATGTGCCTGTCGCACTGGTGGACCAGTCCGGAACAGAGTTGTCCCGAACATTGGCGCAGATCGTTCAGGCCACGCAGGTCGTGACCATCACCGAACATCTAACAACCCCGCAAGAAGCCGAGCGCGCGATCACTGAATCCCGCGTGCGCGCCGCGCTTATCATCCCATCAGACGTCAGCCAACGCCTTGCCCGAAGCCCGTCTGTCGGGCTGGGCCTGCCCAACGCAACGGACAAGACCAGTAGCCGACCGGTTGCCCATTGGATCGTCGATGGCTCGGACACGATGGTGGCCAGCGCAATCAAATCCCTGCGCACGATGCCTTTGACAGAACTGCTGAAACAACCACCAAACCGGCAGGTGCCTACCTTCGAGGTGACGCTTTACTTCAACCCTGAACAGCGATCAGCAGTCAATATCGTGCCAGGTCTTGTCGGCGTGATCCTGACCATGACGATGATCCTGTTCACTTCAGCCGCCATCGTCCGCGAACGCGAACGGGGCAATATGGAGATGCTGATCAACACCCCGATCAAATCGATCGAACTGATGATCGGGAAGATCATCCCCTATATCTTTCTGGGCCTGATACAGGTCGCAATCATCCTCGGCCTCGGGCATGTCCTTTTCGATGTCCCGATAAACGGCGGATTGGGCATTTTGCTTGTGGTGACCTTGTTGTTCATCATCGCCAGCCTGTCGCTTGGGCTGGTGATTTCCACGCTTGCGCAGAACCAATTGCAATCAATGCAGATGACTATCTTTGTTCTGCTGCCATCGATCCTGATGTCGGGCTTTATGTTCCCCTTCGACGGCATGCCGCAACCAGTCCAGATGATTGCTCAGGTTCTGCCCGCCACTCATTTTATGGACATGATCCGCGGCGTGGTCCTGCGTGGCGCGTCGCTATACGAGTTGCGCTGGGGAATTCTCTGGATGATTGGATTTGCGGCATTCGGATTGTTGGCGGCCACTCTAAGGTTCAAGAAACGGTTGGGTTGAAGGCGGCCCAGAGCTGCCGTCCGTGCGGGAATTGAATGCTGCATTGAGGCTTCCCAGAATCGGGAATTGAAAGACCTCTGTTGAAAACTAAACAACTCGAGGCGCAACCGCAGCCTCATCCGAGCAACGTACGCATCTCACCGTTTTCAAGAACAGCAGTACGACGAGGATCGTGCATCGCAGTTTGAAGCATGGCATGAGCCAATTCATCGGAAGTTACACCGATGGACGGCATCAGCCTTTGGAGCGGTTTGAAAAGGTAGTCAGCCAACTTCCATGTGTTTCTCGGGCCTGACGGCGCAATATAGCCTGGACGAAAGGCGAACCTCCGTTCGAGGTCAGATGCAAACAGTTTGCTCTCCGCTTCGCCCTTAATCTTCAATGCAAAGGACATACCGCCGCCATCTGGCCGAGCACCTTGTGCGGAAAACAAGCAGAACGTCGCGCGGGGCGCAGACCTCTCGCAAGCCGCCAGCAAAGCGCACATCCATTCTACTGTGATTTCCTCGTATTCTGTTCGACTGACGCGCGCGGAATAAGTGGCAAGGCAATGGAAGACGGTGTCGATGCCATCAAGATAGGTTTCGATGGCTTGGGTATCGCCGAATGCTGCAAAGCTCACATCGTTCAGCTTTTGGTGATCTATATGGCACGGCCTGCGCCCAAGTGACACTATTTCGCGCGCAGTTTTTTCGTTCAGCAATGCCGCAAGTACCGAGGAACCCACCATTCCCGTCGCACCCGTCAGCAGGACGCGCCCAAGTGGTCGTATTGTCTTGTCAGGCGGATTGAGCACGGCGCTCTGCCTCTGCTTTCAAGCCGCGATTGAAAGCTTGGTAACCTTCCACATACATTTTTGCCAAACGCCCTCCCATCAGGAACGTGATGCCTCCTATGATTTCATCGGATTGTATGAAGCGAGTTTTGCCACTCTCCAGCGGCTCGACACAAAAGTGATGGTTATCGCGAATACCGCCCGGTCCTTTCTCCGCCCAATAGAACTCTGCCCCGTCCACGACCGAGATTGCGTGATCCAGCGTGGTCAACTTCTCTTTTGATGAATCAAGCTGAAAGTCGACGGTGATTGTCGATCCATCCTTGATCTCTCCGTGGATGCCCACAAGGAACGCCGCCCAGTCCTTGTAGTTTGGCGTGTCGGTCAACGCCGACCAGACCACGTCCGGCGGCGCATCGATCACAATATCGGTGTGGATTTTGTAATGTGAGAGGCTCACTTTTTCCGATGATCCGGTTTCCATGACAATCCTTCCTTTGAAGGTCTCAGGCGTTCTGTGGTGATACGCGATCCCCGCCCTGAATTGTGATCTGCCCAAAACGATCCCGCATGCGCTTGGATCGAAAAAAGTAGATCGAGATGATGATGTAATTGACACATTCCTGGGCGAAGTTCCGGTAGCGATCCGGATTTTCCAACATGTCTAAGGTTTGCACAGCACACATCGTGGCAAGCGCGGTGAACATGACCAGCATGGCAATCGGAGTGACGCTCCAGCGCAGGACGTATCCGGCCAGATAGGTGGCACCCGAAGCGGTGATCAATATCCAATGGAGAGACTGCATGCCCGGCGGAAAGGTCGAGTTTTGCAAAGGCATAAGCGGCGCCAGCCCGGTGAAGTATTCAAGAAACCCGAGAAGTCCCCAGCCCAACATGATAGCTGAGGCGAGCACGATCAGATACTCGAACCCCCGCGAGAGTCGCTGCATGAACCTGTTCATCCCCGTCCCTCAGATCGTGAATGTCTGGTCGGTCATCTCTTCCGAGAGACGCCACAAACGTTCGGTCAAACCGTAGTCTTCGCAAATTGGATTGCGGATCGCGATCCCGGTCTTGCCACTCATTTCTTCGGGGCCTGTAGGGCCGTAGTACTCGCCGCCTTTGACCTGATCAGACAAAGCGGCGAACAGAGATGGCCTCGCAGCGTCTTCATTGGAGTGCAGAAGTTGTTCGACTTGTGCCTTCATGTTAGCGCGCGTTTCTTCGTCCAAATCGTTGAACAGACCGGAATCCGACCCGCCCGGATGCACAGTTAGCGACTTCAGCAACTTGCCCGAAGCCTTGAGTTGACGGTCCAGTTCGTCGCCGAACAGAAGGCAGGCGAGCTTTGATTGATCGTAAGCGACACCACCGTCCTGGCCGCATGTCAGATCGTCAAAGTGACCGTTCGCATTCTTGTGGGCGATACTGGAGAGTGAGACGATCCGCGATGCAGGGTTGTCAGGGATCATGTCGATAAGAAGTGCGGTCAGCAGAAAGTGTCCCAGGTGGTTGGTTGCAAACTGCAGCTCTACACCAGCACCATTTGTTTGAGCGGAATACAGCAGGATACCCGCGTTGTTTATCAGCACATTCAGCTTGGAGTACCGAGCTCGAAAAGCCTCAGCGAACGCACGAACAGAAGTCAAATCGCTTAGGTCCAGCACGAGAATGTCGAGTGATGCGGAAGGAATTCGCGCGAGAACGTTTGCTTTGGCGGCTGCGGCCTTTTCAAGGCTGCGGCACGCCATGACGACGTGAAAACCTGCTTCAGCCATACCGACTGTCGTTTCAAACCCGATTCCATTGTTTGCACCGGTGACGATCGCGACTTTTCCAGATTGTTTAGACATCTCGCATCCTGACAAATTGACATATTGTGAGTGATTGTCAATGTTGACACTAAGTGCTCATTTGTCAATATGTAAATCATGGAAGATCGCTACGACTATATCCTCGAAGCCGCGAAGCAGCTTTTTCTTCGCTACGGCGTGAAGCGAACAGGCATGAACGACATCGCCCATGAAGCGGGCATCTCGCGGCAAACACTATACAAAGCATTCGCAAACAAGGATGAGGTGCTGCAGGCTACGATCCGGTCGCTGGCAGACAGAGTCGTTCTGGATATCGAGGCCGGTCTTAAAAAAGCTGACGGACTTGGAGCACAACTTGATATCGTCTTCAAATATGCCGTCATTGAGCACTATGATTTCTTGCAGTCTTCGCCCAATGCCGAGGACATCATCGCTGGCGTAACTTCGACAAGTCAGAATGAGCTGGAGGCCGGCGCAAAGCGAAACACCGAGATCATCGCGCGTGTCCTGGAGCCGTATTCGAGTGCGATTGAAAGCTGTGACCTGACTGTTGATCAGTACGCGGATTTTATCCAGCGCTCTTCAACAGCGGCCAAGTACAGCGCAAAGAACAAGAAACACTTGATCGGATTGCTGTCCGCTTTGCGAATGTCGGCGTTGAAAGTCACCAGCAGCGTTTAGACGGGTTAGGCCCATAGCAGACCTTGAACAGAAAATTGAAATGCTGCGTTGGCAGCCCGCGTTGCCGACATTGGCGGCAAGCGCACAGTATCGATACAGTTCTGAAAGCTACCTAGGGCGGTCTGGGGCGTGGGGGTTACGCGTTATCAAGCTTTCTATTTCGTTTATTGCTGCAACCGGCAAGGCACCGAAGGTCAATGCCGCTGAAATACCCTCAATTTGTTCTTCTGTCCGAGCGCCTGGAATCGGTATATATGTTTCAGATTGGCCCCAAATCCACCCAAGAGCCCCCTGCACAAGCGTTCGGCCATTTGTGGTCAGTAAATCGCGAACCGCATCGAGTTGTCGCATGAAATCTGGATTTGCCCTGCCATCCGTATAGTACTCCATCCAGCTTTCGCCGGATGCGCGCACATCATCCGATGCGATAACGGTATTCTGATGGTACTTCCCTGAAAGCAGCCCCATCGCAAGTGGTGAGCGGATAAGGGACAACAGTCCTTCCTCTTGGACAACCTGTTGCATGCGAGGCGCATCGAAAAAGACGTTCATCACGTATTCGACCGCCTTGAAGCCATCCCTGGTCGAGGCCGCCCTGGCGTTTTGGGAATAGTCAGTGCTCCAACCATAGGCGCGCAACTTCCCGGCCTCTTTTAAACGGTCCAGTTCGTCAAACACGGCCTCGGCCTGGTCTATTGGCATATCGTTCACATGCAACAGCAAGAGATCAATCCGATCCCGTTCCAGCCGCGACAGACACCCATCTAGTGCAGGGCCAACCTGAGCTGGGGTGAAGGGGTCAAATGAAATCTGCCTGCTCGCTTCATCGATCCCAACCCCAATCTTTGTGACAATCAGGGTGTCGGGTCGATGCTTGAGCGCTTTGCCTAACAAACGTTCCGAATGCCCCGCGCCATAGGCGGCAGCGGTGTCAAAAAGTGTGATTCCACCATCCAATGCGGCGTGGATTGTACGAATGGAGACACCGTCGTCCGATCGGGTGTAACCCAACGACTGCTCGCCACAATACATTTTGCCGCCAATCGGCCAGCACCCCATGCCAAGGGGTGAGATTTCGGTTTCGAGAAAGTTCATGTGTGAGTCTCCTGACTGATCCTTCAGAAGAAACGCCATCACAGTCTTTTCATCAACAGTACAAAATGTAAGTTTCATTTCATGTATGAAAGTTACTTTGACTGGGACAACCTGCGGCTTTTTCTTGCGGTTGCCAGAGCGGGCGGGCTTGGGCCAGCAACTGAACAGACCGGCAAGAGCGCACCCACACTGGGTCGGCGCATGATCGAGTTGGAACGCAATCTGGGAACTGAGTTGTTTCACCGTAAACCGCGTGGGTATGATCTGACTGAGGACGGACAAGCGCTGTTGAAAAAAGTCGAAAGCATCGAAGCGCGTGTCCTACCTGTCACGGAAAGCGGCCTTGCCACCTCACCACCGTTGGTTAAAATTTCGGCCGGGACCTGGGTGACAAGGATTTTGATCAGCGCTGTCGGAAGACTTACGGGATCAATGTCAGTTCGGCTGCGTTTCATCTCGTCAGAAGACCTACTGAACATCGGGCACAGGGAAGCCGCGATTGGTATTCGAAACCACCGGCCAGAAGAGATAGGCTTGGCCGGTCGCAAGATCGGGCGAGTTCGGTTTGGAGTCTATGCTGCGGATGAAAGCATTTCGACCTGGGTTCGCGTGATGTCCAAAACACCCTCGGCCAGATGGGTGAGAGAGCATTCGCAAGAGGACGACGCCATCGAAGTTACGGCGCCACAAAATGCGCTTGAGCTTGCAAATGCAGGTCTTGCCCGAGCGGTTCTGCCAACTTTCATTGGAAACACGCAGCCGGGCCTGATACCAGTGTCACCTTTGATTGACGATCTGGAACATGATCAATGGCTCGTCACGCATCATGAAGATCGGTTTCTTGCTGAGGTGCGGCATGTCATAGATCGCGCTCATGCAGTGATGTCGGAAGCTTGTGAAAACGGTTGAACCGATGTTGGCTGTTAGCACTATTCGCCTAACCGTTCCATCAACCGGGCGTAAGCCGTTTGGCCACGTCTGAAGGTTGGCAGACGGAAGAACTCGTCCGGGGCGTGTTGGTTTTCATCCTCATGTCCAAAGGCAAACATGACGGCATGCAGACCCAGCTCGTCCAGTAAGGTCGACATCACCGGGATCGATCCGCCAACGCGGGTTTTGTAAGCGGGTTTGCCATAAACCTCTTCGAGAACCTGTCCCGCGATGGCAGTTGCGTTGTGGCCGGCCGGTACAAGAAACGGATCCGCGCGCCCGGGGTTGCGCGATACCTCAGCAGTGACACCCGGCGGGCAATGAGCCTCAACATGGGCCGAGATCAGATCAAAGATCTTTTCGGGATTCTGATTGGCCACCAAGCGACACGTGATCTTGGCCGAAGCAACCGCGGGCAAAACGGTCTTTGTGCCTTGCCCTTGCCAACCACTGGTCAACCCGTTGACCTCAAGCGTCGGACGTGCCCACAGATTTTCACGTGTGGAATATCCTGGCTCGCCCAAGGTCTCTGGTGCTCCAGTCTGGGCAAGATAGGCCGCTTCATCCCAAGGCACCCGCGCAATTGCCGTGCGATCTTCATCGGTCAGCTCGATGACATCATCGTAGAAGCCATTCACCGTGATCCGACCATTGGTCGATTTCATACTGGCCAGCAACTGGGCAAGCGCCATCGCGGGATTTGCGACGCCGCCGCCATGCATGCCAGAATGCAGATCGGATTTCGCGCCCTGAACCGAGATCTCAAGTGAGGTGAGCCCTTTCAGACCCAGAACCAGTTGCGGCGTCTCGGTATCCCACTGACTTCCATCGGCTGAAAAGATCATATCGGCCTGAAGTCTGTCGAGATTCGCCTCGATAAAGGGCGGAAGGTCGGGCGATCCGATCTCTTCTTGGCCCTCAAAGAAAAACCGCACGTTCACAGGCAGCTTCCCAGTCTTTGCCAGCAATGCCTCAGCCGCGAGGATCGGTATTAACATTGCACCCTTGTCGTCGGTCGCCCCACGCCCGTAAATCCGATCGCCGCGGATCGTCGGCTCGAACGGAGGCGAGGACCAGAGCTCAAATGGTTCGGCTGGTTGCACGTCAAAATGGCCATAGATCAGGATTGTAGGCGCATCCGGCCCGGCATGCAGCCAATCGGCACAGACCACCGGATGACCTGCTGTCTCCATCATCTGAACGTTTTCCATTCCCGCCATAACCAACCGATCAACCACCCACTGCCCGGCCTTTCGAACATCGCCCGCGTTTTCGGGTTTGGCTGATACCGATGGAATACGAATGAAGTCGCACAGCTCTTCAACAAAGCGCGATTGGTGTGTGTCGAGATATTCGGTCCAGCTCATTCCATACCCTCTCTGATGCTGGCGCTCAACTTACGAAACTGGCCGTAGCCCGCAAGCCTGCGGAAGATAAATTGGGGTCAGGATCATAGCCAGCGCTCTTGCTCAACACCCGTTTGACATCAACCCGAGGCTTGCCGTGCGACTTAGTAGAGAAGGGGGCGAGCTTCGCCATCTACTCGTCGGTTAGCTGATAGAGGTCTCTTATGTCACCGCACCGCTTTAGGAGCCGTGAACCATACAGCAAGCGAAAATCAAGGCATCCTGACCCTAAAATAGTAACATTTGAAGACGGTCGCGCTTCGTCTGCGTTTGCAAAACAAGTCTGCTGCATTTGCAGCAATGTCAGTTTCAAGGTCGAGATTATGAAAAACTAAACTGACGATGCCTTCAGCACTGCGAGATCAGGGCGTAGATAGGCCTCAGGGTAAGACATTGGTTTAGATGGCCCTCGGGGAACAACGCCATTCCAACTGCGCCCGAAATATCCCTGGCGGCAATGCACAAGGGATCCGGAGTTTGCAACGCCAGGCAGTGCATACACACGGCATAGCCAACGCCATAAGTATGGGTAGTCCAATATCCGCGCTCCGTTAAGCTTCATCCGCACATAGTAGACGGGATCATGGCGATAAAGCGTAGGGAACAGGCGCAGATCGGCCTCTGTGAAGTGAATGCCGGTTAAAAAAGGCCTGCCATCAGAAAGGAGCTGCTCCAATTGTTCAAGTGCCTCGAAATAGGCGTCAAATGCTGCCGTATAGATCGTTTGATCGGACGAAAATCCGGCCTTGTAGGCGCCGTTGTTGATCGCAGTGTAGATCAAGTCATTCAAGTTATGGATGTGTTGGCGCAGTGCTTCGTCGTCCGGGTAAAGCCTCACGCGCCTCTTTGCTGGGATGGTGCCGCCAAGGGACTCTGCAGAGGCATCCAACATGCGGATAATTTCGGCGCTTTCGTTGCTCACGATTTGGCCTGATTTCTTATCATAAAGGATCGGCAGGGATTGCTCTTCGGAGCCTTCGGCACGGTAAATATCTTTGGCAAGGCGCAGTCCTCTGCCAGTTCCGGTCTCTCCGGTGCACTCTGGCAAGGTCTCGCTTGTGAGCGAAGCAATGCGGTTGGGTGCGAACTCCCACAGGTTCGGTCCTTCTGGATCGTTTTTGCCAGTGCGGTTGGGAAATGCCACATCCATCGTGACGCCGTCCTGCAACCCCAGAACAATGCGCGCCAAGGTCACGCGATGACACCACGGGCAATTCAGCGCGACAAACAGGTGATATCGGTTGGGTTCTGCAGGAAAATCCGGATCGCCAACGGCGTGGCGAAAGCCGCTGACGCCGCGCACAAATTCACCTCGTGCGCGGCGCTCAGTGATGGAAGTCTGGTCTTCTTCGGTAGATGTGTCGGTCATGACGTCAGCATCATCCTCTGAGTCTGTGATGCAAGATAATTGGTACGGCCAATTCTTCTTCATCACTCAAGTGGCGTTCCAGAAACGCTTTGATCGCTTTGCTTGTCGCATGGAGCTGCCCGGTCTCATCATAGGCTTGGGCCTCATCCAGAGCAGACAGTTTGATCACACGGTTCGCTGTACGGGTGAAATCATCCAACACCTTGTTCAGATCGGCGTGATCCTGTTCCAGAAGCTCGAGCCCCGCATCAACTCGCGGGTCTGCAGTCCACAATTCAGGGAAATAGCTATGATCTTCCCAGCCGTGATGACCATGCAGGCTCCCGACCAGGTTGCCGCCATAGTGGGACAGCCGCCCAGCATAATCGTCCAACCCCAAATCGTTGTTCAACACATTTTCCGTGTCCAATCGAATACGTTCCGCCAAGTGGTGGAACATCAGGTGTGCGCCGAGCCAATGCTTGGTTTTTTCTTTGAACCCAGGGTGCGCATCCCAGCTGTCGCGCGGGTATTTTTCCAAGAGAAACCGCATCTCTTTCGGCATATCGTCTTGGCGGATAGTGAATGTATCGAGCATCGGTCGTCTCCTTTCGTGACATAGGTGGGAATTCGGATTAGTCCCACCAGTAGCGCAAAACGCACAGTGACTATGCGTCAGCGAACCCCTGCAAAGTGCATGCCGCCTTGATCAGCGATCGCGTATTTAAGTTGGTGATGTCACGTTGCGTGAAGTCAGACAGGCTGTCTTGGCCGCAAACGCCAGCGTAGACCTGCATAAATTGAGCGGTTATACCAGAGTTTCGCGCGAACCGTTCCGCACCGACCTTCAATTCAAACACTGGGTTGTAATGCACGCTCTAGTGCGCGCTTCTCCGTTGGCCATTCAGATTAGAAGTGCGGGGCAAAAAAAACGCACCCCGCACCAGCTTCTAACGACCGCCCGCTTTCCCGGGCATGTTCATCCTCTTGGCCGTTCGTCGTGGCATTTTCATGCGCAGGTCACGCGGCGGTTTGGCTTTGGTCTTCACACGATTCGCAGATTTCGATGTGTCCTCCGCAGCAGGAAGGGTTCGCACAAGGGCGATTTTTGGTGGCTTAAAGGGCATATTGCACCTCATGACAAAAAGAAGGTTAAGTCGCGCAGATGCACGACTACGAATGCCCACAAGGGGCTAGCGTCGTGTGTCCATTGTCAGAGTCCTCCGCAGGAGTGTTTCGGTGCGCATTCTGCCATTTAGGTCAGCGCGCGGCGGGATCAGAAAGTATGCTGGTCCATTGTCAGAATATCCTTTGCGAGTGTTGGGAGCGTCTCAGACAACCGAGTATCTGTCAAACCTGTTCAACGAACAGCGACATTTGTCGCCTCGCTTCCGAGCGCGGCCCTGAACTGCGGTTGGTCGATCGGTATCATTGCAATTGCGCGTGGCGTCAGAGAAGAAAATTTCTGCTCAACCAAAACAGACTGCAGTCCTGCATCAAGAACCTTGAGACTACCCCAATTGTTCATGCGGGCATTTCTTAGGCTTATTGCTGATCAATTTCGAATGCTCGGCGATCAAGTCAGCCAACTCTGGCCGGCATGAACCGCAGTTCGTTCCCGCATTAAGGGCGTCTCCGATATCGTCCATATTGATCAAACGCTTGTCGTGAATGGCGCGGATAAGGGTTTTTAATCCGACCTCGAAACACGAACAGACGATTGGCCCGCAGTCCTCAGAACCAACAGATGACTGGCCAGACAGAATCTGCTGAGGCGTTACCTCAGGCAAAGTTGCCAAATAGTCTCGCATCAGGGTGATAGGTCGGCGCGAGACGAAGAGCACTGCCAGAATGCGCTGACCGTCTGACAGCGCAATTCTATAAGAGCCGCGTTTGGGATCTTCTACTGAAGTCGCCGTTGCATCCGGTAAACTAAACCAAACGCGAGCGGTCTTTTCCCAGTCTTCAATAATCTGGTTCCCTGCCAACTCCATCCTGTAGCCGTTGGTTGTTCTGGCTGTCGCCGAATACTCTGCTTCAGGGAACGCTGCATCGGCTGAAACGGCGAAACCGTACCATGCTGCTCTCATACGTCGAACAGATACCGCTGTTGATTTGCTTTCCGGCTGACCAGAAATCGGGTCAGTTACACTAGGAATTATCTCGTTTACACGGGCCGACGGTGCCGTTTCTCCGGTCCAATGAATGGGCGCAAACACATTGCCACGCGCAATAGATTCCGTAATGCGAAGCCGAAATATGCCGCTTCCGACTGAACTGCTAACTTCGACCAAATCGGCAGGACCAAGCCCCATTTGATCAACGTCCTTCGGGTTCATTTCCAAATAGGGCTCGGCAAGGTGGGCCGATAAACGAGGCGACAATCCGGATCGGGTCATGGTGTGCCACTGATCCCGATTTCTCCCTGTGTTCAACAGGAAAGGGTAGCGTTCTGATGGCTCTGCCTTGGGCGTTCGATGGGTGACCGGCACAAACCGTGCCTTGCCGTCAGGATGAAAAAACTGCCCGTCTCCGAAGAAACGACCGTCAGTTTTCCGCGATGCCGTGGGCCATCGTGTCGGGCACATCGCATCATAATCTTCGTCGTTGATGTCCGAAAAGCCAGCAATCTCAAAGTCTTTGCCAAATGAGACGGCAAGCGAGGACATGTTCGCATATTCCCCAAAAATCTGGGCCGCAGACTCATAGCTGAAGGCCTCGGCCCAACCCATGCGGCGGCCAACCTCGGCCAAGATATCCCAATCCGCACGTGCCCGTCCCGGAGGGGTCAGAACGGCGCGTTGCCTGCTGATCATGCGGTCGGAATTGGTTGCTGTGCCGCTTTTTTCGCCCCATCCTGCTGCTGGAAGCAATACGTCTGCGAGACGCGCGGTGTCTGTTTGGGCAGTCAGGTCGCTTACAACGGTGAATGGGCAGTTTTTGATCGCCGCCTTGACTCGATCTGCGTCCGGCATCGTGGCCGCTGGATTGGTGTGGATGATCCAAAGTGCTTTGATCTGTCCATCTTTAACGGCGCGAAACATGTCGACAGCTTTGAGCCCTTGCTTTTCTGGCAGGATGGGCGCTTTCCAAAAGTCCCGGACGGCTGCTCTGTGGGCCTCGTTTTCGATATCCAGGTGACACGCAAGCATGTTGGCCAGACCGCCGACCTCTCGACCACCCATGGCGTTCGGTTGGCCGGTAACCGAGAACGGGCCCATCCCTGCGCGTCCGATGCGCCCCGTAGCCAGATGGCAGTTCAGGATCGCGTTGACTTTGTCTGTTCCGCTGGAGGATTGGTTTACGCCTTGACTGAAAATCGTAACAACCCGCTCGGTTCCAATCCACAGATCGCAAAACGCTTCGATTTCACCTGGGGTAAGTCCGGTCTCATCCGGATCATCAAGCTGTGCGAGTTCGAGGGCTTCAGTGTACCCTACGCTGCGATCCAGAAAATCCGGTGCCACATGCCCCGATTGGTGAATTCTGGTCAGCAGACGATTGAACAGCGCCACGTCGCTGCCGGGTTGCAACGCCAGATGGAGATCGGCCTGATCGCAGCTTGCAGTTCGACGTGGATCGACAACCACAATCTTCGTACCGCGCGCCTGACGCGCAGCTATGACGCGTTGATAGAGAACGGGATGGCACCATGCGAGGTTTGAGCCAACCAAGACAACCAAATCAGCCTCATCCAGATCCTCATAAGTCCCGGGCACGGTATCTGTGCCAAAGGCGCGTTTGTGTCCGGCCACAGTTGACGCCATACACAGTCGAGAATTGGTGTCGATGTTGGCCGACCCCATAAAACCCTTCATCAGCTTGTTGGCGACGTAATAATCCTCTGTCAGCAACTGCCCCGAGACGTAAAATGCTACGCTGTCCGGTCCATGGTTCTTGATTGCGGCAGAAAACCGATCTGCGACCAGTTGCAGCGCGTTGTCCCAGCTTGTGTCTCGGCCGAAGGCGCGAGGAGCCAGCAACCGATGTTCCAGCCCAACTGTTTCGCCCAAAGCCAATCCTTTCGAGCACAAACGCCCAAAATTCGCTGGATGATCCGGATCGCCGCGAACGGTCAAGCCTCCGGCCCCATCGGGCCGCAGAAGCACACCGCAGCCGACCCCGCAATAGGCGCAAGTCGAGCGAACTTCGGGCAGACCACTTCCGTCCATCAGGCGGCGCTCCGCCGGGTAACTGCGCTGTCGTCTAACAGGATACGGTCGTCTTCAATGCGCACGGGATAGATGGTGATGCGGCCATCATCCGCGCCCTGCGCCTCGCCCGTATTCAGGTCAAATACCCAATTGTGCAAAGGACAGGTCACCGACTGCCCGTGCACGATACCCTCAGACAAAGGACCGCCCTTGTGCGGACAGCTGTTGGTCGCGGCATAGACCTCCACCTCGGCAGTACGGAAGACAGCGATGCAGCCGATATGCGTCTTGACCAGACGCGCCCCACGCAAGGGAACTTCGTCGATATGTCCAATGTCGATCCAGCTCATTCTGCGGCCTCCAATGTGAAATCTGCAATTGGCGCGTAGGTTTGCGCTTTTTCTTTGACATGTTCGGCCCAGGGGTCTTTGCGGTAGATGTTTTGCGACAGTTCGAACCGCGCGACGAGGGCCGCGCGATTTTCAAGGTCGTCCACGACCTGCACCTTGACCCAGTCCATGCCCACCTTACCCAGCCATTTATACAGGCGATCCAGATATTTACCGCCTTCTCGATAGGCCTGCGTGACGGCCATCACGATCTCGATCGCTTCTTCTTCGGTAGGAATCTGACAGAGTAGCTCGGTCTCTTTGACATCCATCCCTGCGGCCCCGCCGATGCTGATCTGATAGCCAGATTCGACGCAGACTACGCCGATGTCCTTGCAGGTCGCCTCGGCACAGTTTCGAGGGCAGCCAGATACGGCCAGCTTCAGCTTGTGCGGCGTCCACGACCCCCACAGGATTCTTTCAAGCTTTATGCCAAGCCCGGTGCTGTCCTGAGTACCAAACCGGCAATGATCGGTGCCGACGCAGGTTTTGACCGTGCGCAGACCTTTGGAATAGGCGTGGCCAGAGACCAGCCCGGCTTTGTTCAGGTCTGACCACATGGCGGGCAGATCTTCGCCTTTGACGCCCAGCAGATCGATCCGCTGACCGCCCGTGACCTTGACGGTGGGAACATCGTATTTATCCGCCGCATCTGCAATGGCGCGCAGTTCGTCGGGCGTGGTGATCCCACCCCACATACGCGGTACAACGCTGAACGTGCCATCCTTCTGGATGTTGGCGTGTTTGCGTTCATTGACGAAACGGCTTTGTGGGTCGTCTTGGTATTCCAGCGGCCAGTCGGCCAGCAGGTAGTAGTTGATCGCGGGCCTACAGACATGGCAGCCATTGGGCGTCGTCCAACCCAGTTCCTGCCAAACGGCAGCCTGACTTTTTAACTCCTGCCCTTTGATCAGGCGTCGCACATCCTCATGAGTCAGGTCGGTGCATCCGCAGACCGGCTGCGCGGCAGGCATCTGGAACGCGTCGCCCAGAGTGACCTGCAACAATTGCTCAACCAATCCTGTGCAAGTTCCGCAGGATGCGCTAGCCTTTGTGGTCGTGCGCACCGCGCCCAGATCACCCGCCCCCGCATTGATCGCCTCGACGATGTCACCTTTGCATACGCCGTTGCAGCCGCAAATCTCCGCCTCATGCGGCAATGCTGCAACGGCTGAGAGAGGGTCCGCAGTGTCGCCCCCCTGATATGCGGGTCCGAAGATCAGCGTCTCGCGCATTTCTTCTACGCTGGTGCCGTCTTTGATGAGGCCAAAGAACCAGCTGCCATCAGTGGTGTCACCATACATGACCGCGCCGACCAGCCGATCCTCTTCAATCACAAGCCGTTTGTAGACCCCGCGCGAGGGGTCGCGGAACACGATATCCTCGCGCCCCGGCCCATCCGCAAAATCCCCCGCACTGAACAGATCGCAGCCGGTGACCTTCAACTTGGTCGAGAGGGTTTTCTGAGCAAACGCAGCCTCTTCACCCAACAAAGCCTGCGCAGCCACTTTTGCCTGATCGTAAAGCGGCGCGACAAGACCGAAGACCGCCCCGTCATGTTCGACGCATTCACCTACCGCAAAGACATCCGAATCCGAAGTCAGCATCTGGTCATCCACATGGATACCGCGCCCGGTGGCCAGCCCAGCCTCTTGCGCCAGAGCTGTGTTGGGGCGGATACCCACGGCCATGACAAGCAGATCACAGGGCAATTCGGTCCCGTCGTCCAGAAGCAGCGCGCGGACCTTTCCGTCCTGTCCGAGGATTTCTTTAGAGTTCGCCTGCAGGCAAATCCTGATGCCTTTGTCTTCCAGCGATTTCTTCAGCAGGTAGCCTGCGGCCTCGTCCAGCTGTCGCTCCATCAGGTGACCCATGATATGCACCACCGTCACGTCAACGCCATGGGCAGCCATACCCGCGGCGGCCTCGAGCCCCAGCAAGCCGCCGCCGATCACGACCACCTTGTTGTCAGGGCCCATGCCTATCATCTGCTCGGTGTCTTCCAGATCGCGGTAGGCAATCACGCCCTCCAGATCATGCCCTGGCAGAGGGATCATGAACGGGTTAGACCCGGTCGCAATCACCAGCTTGTCATAGGGAACGTGGCCGTTCTGACCTTCGACCACCTTCATCTCGCGGTCGATCTTCGCGACCTTTTCACCAAAGCGGCAGGCAATGCCCCGCGCGGCATACCAGGCGTCGTCATGGGTGACGATCTCTTCATAGGTTTTCTCGCCCGACAGCACTGGGCTGAGCATGATGCGGTTGTAGTTCCCGCGCGGCTCGGCGTTGAAAAGGGTGATGTCGAACGTATCCGGCGCGGCTTCGGTCAGGTGTTCCAAAACCCGGCCTGAGGCCATACCCGCGCCTATGACAACAAGTCTTTGCTTCATGATTTCACTCCGCTGCAATCGCCTTGGGGGCGGGTGTTTTTGGCTTGGCGCCATGTTCATATTCTTCGAGGAAATCGAGGACTTCCTGCCGGTAAGCATAGTAATCCGGGTGCTCCAGCAGCGCTTTGCGCGTGCGCGGACGCGGCAGCTCAACCTTGGTGATCTTGCCGATCGTTGCCTGCGGACCGTTGGTCATCATCACCACGCGATCGGCCAGTAAGATCGCCTCATCCACGTCGTGGGTAACGCAGATCGCAGTGACCTTGGTGCGGGACCAGACCTCCATCAGGACTTCCTGTAATTCCCATCGGGTCAGGCTGTCGAGCATCCCAAAGGGCTCGTCCAGCAACAGCAGCTTGGGGGACAGGGCAAAGGCGCGGGCGATACCGACGCGTTGCTTCATGCCGTTCGACAAGTCGGAGGCGGATTTGTCCATCGCGTCAGCCAAACCGACGCGTTCCAGATAGTATTCAACAACATCTTGCCGCTCGGCCATGCTGGCCTTTGGATAGACCTTGTCCACCCCAATCGCGACGTTCTCCTTGGCGGTTAACCATGGGAACAGGTTGGGGGATTGGAACACCACCGCGCGTTCGGGATCGGCCCCTTCGACGTGACGGCCATCCAGCTTGATCGCGCCTTTCGAGATGTCATTGAGCCCAGCCGCCATAGTAAGAACCGTGGACTTGCCACAGCCTGAGTGGCCAATCAGCGAGATGAACTCGCCCTTATCGATCTTCAGGTCGAAATCCTCGACCACGGTCAACGGGCCTTTGGGCGTCGGATACACCTTGTGAAGCTGCGAGAAGTCGAGGAAGCGGTTCTCGATCAGCCCCTTTTGCGCCTCGGCCACCGCCGTTGGAACACCGTGGATTGGGGTGACATCCGGGAGGATACGCGAGCCTTCGACCTTGGCCTCGATCCCCACATCCATCAGGTATTTGGTGACGTCCGCGCGCAGGCGTTTGAAAGTCTCGTCATTGTTCATGGCTCCACGGTCCCGAGGGCGCAGGATTGAGACAGGGAATTCCTGCCCCAGCGTGCCATCCGGGTTCAGGGCAATGATACGGTCGGCCAGAATGATCGCCTCATCAACGTCATTGGTGATGAGGACACAAGTTTTCTTGTCAGCTTCCCAAATATGTTCGATCTCATCGGCCAGATTGGCGCGGGTCAGCGCGTCGAGCGCCGACAGAGGCTCATCCAGCAACAAAACTTCGGGGTTCATCGACAACGCACGCGCCACATTGACCCGCTGGCGCATCCCACCCGACAGCTCTGCCGGGCGGCGGGTCGCGGCGTGACTGAGGCCGACCATCTTGACGTAATGCGCGACTTTTTCGGCCTTCTCGGTCTTGCTGAGACCCGGAAATACCGTATCCACCGCCAACCCCACATTGCCACTGACCGTCAGCCAGGGCATCAGCGAGTAGTTCTGGAAGATCACGCCACGCTCAGGGCCCGGCCCTTTGATCGGAGTGCCTTTGAAGGTGACCTCTCCGCCGGTTGGGGTGTCCAGCCCGGCCATTAGATTGATAAGGGTGGTTTTGCCGGTGCCGGAAAAACCGAGGATCACCAGAAACTCACCCTCTTGCACGTTCAGATCGATGCCTTTCAACACATCCGTGCGCGCGGTGCCTTCACCGAAGGATTTCGAGGCGTTCTTGAAACTTAGGATGCTCATCGCGCTCACCGGTTGTTTGTGAAGGTAAACAGGGATTGCAGCGCGTACATCACCCGGTCCAGCAGGAAGCCGATGATACCGATGGTGAAGACCGCAACCATGATCTTGGCGAGCGAACTGGAGGAACCGTTCTGGAACTCATCCCAGACAAATTTGCCCAGACCGGGGTTCTGCGCTAGCATTTCCGCCGCAATCAGAACCATCCAGCCGACGCCCAGTGACAGGCGCAGGCCGGTGAAGATCAGAGGCAGGGCAGAGGGCAGCACCAGCTTGGTGATCTTGGTATAGGTGTTCATTTTCAGGACTTTGGAGACATTCACCAGGTCCTTATCGATGGAGGCTACACCCAAAGATGTATTGATCAATGTGGGCCATAGCGAACACAGGGTCACGGTAATGGCCGAGATCAGGAAGGATTTCGCGAACCAGCCGTCATTGGTGACGTAAACGGCCGAGACGATCATCGTGACGATCGGCAACCAGGCCAGAGGCGAGACCGGTTTGAAGATCTGGATTAGCGGGTTTAGGGCTGCATTTGCAGTCGGAGACAGGCCGGCCGCGATACCAAGTGGGACCGCGATGACGGTGGCGATCAGAAACCCAAAAAACACTGTTTTGATCGAAGTCCAGATTTGCTGGTAATAGGTCGGAGCACCCGTGAAGGCGACCTCTTTCACTTTCTCCGGCTGGCCAGCGTCAATGAATTTCTGATTGCGCTTCTCGACCATGGCCTCGAACTTCGCGCGTTTGGCCGCTTTGGCCTTGGCATCCTGGTTCAGGCTGACCATCTCTTCCCAAACCTGCGCCGGCCCCGGAACCGCGCCGAGAGAGGTCTGCACCTTGGGGGCCAGCGTTCCCCACAGCAACAAGAAGGAGCAGATCGACAACAGAGGCACGATCAGCAACCGCCATATCTCGGTCATCTGAGCGCGGGGATTGTCCCCGGCGGCGGCTTTCAGGACCGGGGTCGCCCAGCTGAGACCCAGAACCTGGAACCATTTGTCGGCTGCATTGATGCGGGTGAAAAGGCGGGCGCGACGTTCCTCTCGGGCAGCGTCTGCGTTGAATTCGGGATCGACCGTTGTCATCTGATGTGTCCTTGCGATGGCGGGGCACTTTGGGGGCTGCGCCCGGCGCGGGCCGGGCGCAGGATTAGGGGAATTAGCCTTGCACGTCCGAGCCGATGATCTTCTGCTCGCCCTTCAGGCCTATGGACAGGCTTTCGAGATAGGCGTTGGGTGTGCGTCCGTCGTAAGCGATGCCGTCAATGATATCCTCGGCCGGGGTCGGCGCTTTGTAACCATCGCTGTCCCAGGGGAAGTCGGCTTCATTCGCCAGACCTTCGTCGACCAGCAAGCGGGCGGCTTCCAAATAGATCTCGGGTTTGTAGACGGACTTGGCGACCTCGTCATACCAGCTGTCGGGCTTGGACTCGGCAATCTGCCCCCAGCGGCGCATCTGCGTCAGGTACCAAACGGCGTCCGAGTAGAACGGATAGGTCGCGTTGTAGCGGAAAAACACGTTGAAATCGGGGACTTCACGCTTGTCGCCCTTCTCATACTCAAACGTGCCGGTCATCGAGTTGGCGATAACCTCATAATCCGCGCCCACATATTCAGCCCGGCTCAGAATCTCGACGGCTTCAGGGCGGTTGGCATTTTCGTTCTCGTCCAGCCACATCGCCGCGCGTATCAGGGCCTTGGTCACTGCCAGAGTGGTGTTGGGGTACTGTTCTGCGAACTCGGCATTGAGACCAAAGACCTTTTCGGGGTTGTTCTTCCACAGCTCGTAGTCGGTAATAACCGGTACGCCGATACCCTTGAACACAGCCTGCTGATTCCACGGCTCGCCCACGCAATAGCCATAGATCGTGCCGGCCTCCAACGTGGCAGGCATCTGCGGTGGAGGGGTCACCGACAGGAATACATCCGCACCAATCTGACCGGTCACGTTTTCAGGGCTGTAGTAACCCGGATGCAGACCACCGGCGGCCAGCCAATAGCGCAGCTCGTAGTTATGGGTCGAAACCGGGAAGACCATGCCCATGTTAAATGGCTTGCCTTCTGATTTGTACTTCTCGACGACCGGGGCCAGAGCCTCGGCGCTGATCGGATGCTGGGGACGGCCGTCGTCCATCAACGGGATGTTCGGCTTCATCTCTTCCCAAATCTCGTTGGAGACAGTGATGCCGTTGCCGTTCAGGTCCATTGAGAATGGCGTGATGATATGGGCTTCGGTCCCATAACCGATGGTTGCGGCCAATGGTTGTCCAGCCAGCATATGTGCGCCGTCAAGCTGTCCGTCAATCACGCCATCCAACAGCACCTTCCAGTTTGCTTGTGCTTCCAGCGTCACGAACAGGCCTTCGTCCAGAAAGTACCCATTCTCGTAGGCGACAGCCAGCGGCGCCATGTCGGTCAGTTTGATAAAGCCAAAGGTCAGCTCGTCTTTTTCCAGTTCCAATTCGGCCAGTGCTGGAGACACAAGCGCCGTCGTCGCGGCGAGGCCTAAAAGAAGCTTTTTCATCTCGATCCCTTTCGGTTCAGCCCAACCCCATGGGCAAACAAAAAAAGCCGCCGACACAGTCCGCCGGGAGGAGGTGGCGGATGGTCGAGCGGCTTTGCTCTTCTAAGGTGCCCTGGATTGTGGGCGAATTCCGTCGGTGGGCTCCGTTGCCTGCCGATAGGCTAAGTAAGCCTACCAGGGCTCGCGCCGTCATCTGTTTTCGGCGTTTCAGCGCGGATTTCTCTGCATCGCAGCGATAATTTACGCTGCACTGCAAAAAAAATGTGCAGGCTTATAAAGTCGGCTCGAAAATGCGCCGGTCGAAAAACAGATTTTGCGGAAGAATCAAACCACCATTGGTCGAAGCGACCGTTGTCGACTCGGCAAGCGCGCCTTCCAGTTTTTCTGAAGCACCAGGTGTCCCATCACCCAAACCCTGAAGTTCACGACGATACATATCGCTTCGAAAGACCCTGCCAGCCTGGCGCTCCGCAGTACCCGCGTCCAACCCGTTACGAACGGCGAGTTGATGTGCAATCCACTTCGCTTGGCTGCGCCAAGGAAAAGTAGCAGCGCCGTCAAAGAACTCGACAAACCCATCCACATGGCGTTGCTCGCCGCGCGCCGAGATAGTGAACTCACCCATCAGCGCCCGGTCGATCAGTTCGGGTGAGACGTTAAGGTAGGTTTTGCGCGACAACATCTCGGATGCTGTTGTTGTGCTGTCCGTGTTTGAAAGCCAACGTCCCGCGTGCCAAACGGCCCGCATGAGGCTGCCCAGCAAATGCGGTTCGGTTTCGGCCCAGTCACTTCTGACCGCCAGCACTTTTTCAGGCGCACAGGTCCAGATCGCCTTTCCTGGCAGCAGCAAGGCGCCAACATTGTCGTCCACGGCGAATGAACCCCAAGGCTCGCCCACGCAGAAGGCATCGATCTCACCACCCGCAAGTGCCTGCGCCATGAGCGGCGGGGGAACGGTGCGGATTTCGACCTGTTTTGAGTTCAGCCCGGTTCCCGCCACCCAATAACGCAGCAGTTCAACATGCATTGAAAACGGGAAGGGCACGCCGAACACCAAAACATCGCCGGCGGCCTGTGCCAGAGCAGCCCCGGCCGCCGAAGCATCGCAGAAATCGAAGTCGTAGCCCTGATCAGACAAACGCCCGGCCAATTGAGTTCCGACGCCTATAACAGTACCATTCATCGACAGGACGGACACCGCCGAAATCGGTGTCGCGATACCACCGAGGCCCAAGGCCATCGCAACGGGGACAGGCGATAGTAGATGCGCCGCGTCCACATGCCCAAAGGCCAGCATATCGCGCAGAGAGGACCACGATGGCGCCGGACGCAGGTCCAGCGAGATGCCTTCAGCATGGTCGAACCCCATCTCGCGCGCGACGATCAACGGGGCCGCGTCGACAAGCGGCATATACGCGACGGGCAGTGTTACGGTTCTCATGACAACAACCCCGAAGCAGTGACCAAGGCTTCGGCCACCTCGGCGACGCGGCGGTTTTGGTTCATCGCGGTTTTTCGGAGTAGCGCATAGGCTTCATCTTCCGAAATGCCCTTGGCTTTCATCAGCAAACCTTTTGCGCGGTCGATCACTTTACGCTCTTCAAGCGCACGGCGGGTTTCTGCAAGTTCAGTCCGCATCTGGCGCAGCACCTGAAACCGAGCGATGGCGGTATCGATAACAGGTTTAATTCGCTCAGCTTGCAATCCATCGACAACATAGGCCGATACACCGGCCTCAACAGCAGCTTTTGCCAATCCGCCTGCGGCGCCTGAGACGAACATAGCCACGGGTCGTTCCAATGGGCCCGAAGCAACGGTAAGTTCTTCCAACATATCTCGAGAGGGGTTGCCGATATCAATCAGGACAATATCTGGGCTATGAGTAGCAATTTTCCTTGCCAGCCCGGAGACATTGCCGATTACAGAAACGTCTACGTCTCCGGCCTCTTTAAGAGCATCTACAATCGCAAAGGCTCGTTCTTGGTTCTGCTCGACTACAACGACAGTTAGATGTTGGTTCATAGGGTCACAAGTGAGGCCAAGGCGCATTGGTAGCAATTCCAGCGCCATTTAATGCTTCATCAGGCTGCCGTTCGCCCAATTTTTCAGCTTGATTTCACACTTAGCGGAATAGCTGCACAGTTTTTCTACATGCCATCAAAGAAATCCGTGATAGCACATCGCATCATTTTTTGGTTTTTCAGTTGCGCTACCAGTTTGCTTGAGGCACCAGATTCCACTTCCATTTGCAGATCAAAACCGAAGGTCCGCTTTGACAACTAAAACAATGTGTTCCCGCACCTGCAGCAAATGACCGCTTTCCGCCGATTCTTCAGAAAAGCAACGTGTTCTGGAGCAGAAGTAACGGCACAGCCAACTCAGCCGCACTTGTTTTTGGGCTAGTGGGATTTGGACAAGCCAAACGCCTCTGGCGATCAAGGGTAAGACGCTGCCTTCCCCCTCGGGCAACCCTATTAGACAAATCCGTGTCTTCGGCTGCGCTTGCGGGCCGCACCACTATTGTCGAATAGCATTGCGTCGCCCCCAAGCGCGTTCGCCACATGGCAGAGCAGCAGGAACAGGCGCCTCCGGCGTCTGATCTGCAAATCAGCCCTGGTTTTCTCGAAAGGAAGTCAGGATCAACTAAATCGGTCTGGGTTCTGGATGAAGGAAGCGACGCGAAAAAATGGCAAGGCTCTGTCGCTGCTGGCAGAACTATGTGTCGCCTTACAACAAGGAAATGTGGAACTTCACTGATCGTGGACTCAATCGACAACCAAAACCTCAACAAAGCGGTCGATCACGTCATTCAATTCTGACCCAAACGTCAAGCATTTCTGACCCAATACGAGTAACCGCCATTCAACGACGCCGCTGTTAGTGTCTCAAAAGAGTACAGTTTACCGTCCATTTTTCCGAATAGAATAACCGCTACTCCCGCTTTGAGGTTCCCGAAACCCAGAACTCGTTTCGCCTAGACCTGACCCGCTCGGACATAAATTCGACGAAGAGCCGGACACGCGTGGTGTTTCTAAGATCACGATGCAGCAATAGCCAAATGTTTCGGTACGGTATTGGCTTTTGGAAGGGCGCACGGATCAGATCGGGATGGCGGTCGCCAAGATTGCACGCAAGATAGGCCATGCCGAGACCGGACGCCGCCAATGTGATCAAAGGCACAAGTTCTGAAACACGATGCTTGAGCCGGGCTTTCGGATAGTAACTGTCTTTGATCCATTTGGCCGTAATGGCCTCTTCTGGCTCATGCCAACCGATGAAATGCAACCCCTCGCCGCCATTGTCGCAGATCCGTTCGGCGTAGTCTCGCGTGCAATAGGCTGCTTGAGACATCTGGACCAACTTTCGCCCGACCACATCGTCCGTCACCTCATCCGCGATACGCAGGGAGATGTCAGCCTCTCGTCGCATCAGGTCACGGATGTCGTTGGTGAAGTTCAAGCTCAGGATGATGTCTGGGTAAAAATCTGCGAAGGCGGCAAAATCATCCATCAACGATGTCATTGCCAATCCATGGGGAAGAGTAACGTAGACTGTGCCCGAGGGTTGCGCATCTCTGCCAACAATGACGCGAGACGCAGCGGTCATTTCAGCTTCTACCCGTTCGGCGTGAGGCATCAGATCTTCGCCAAGCTGAGTCAGGGCGAGGCCGGTTTTTGAGCGATCAAACAACCGGCTGCCGACGCGTTCTTCCATGACTGAAATCCTGCGCGTCAGCGTGGTGTGGTTCACCTGAATACTGTCAGCCGCCCCCCGAAGAGTTCCGGTTCGGGCAACCGCCAGAAAGTACTTCAGATCGTCCCAGTTCAGGGAATGGCTTTCCTTGATCGACATACATCTTGTGTTTCATTTTTGAAGCACTGTGTCCAGAAATACCTATCTACAGATCATTTGTTGACCATCCTATCTTGGGCGCATCAATCGCAAACCCAAGGACCATACCCCATGAACCAAATACAATCTGTATTGATCACAGGCGCAAATGCCGGACTGGGCCGCGAGGCGGCCCGACAGCTTGTACTGCAAAAGGGCATATCCAAAGTTTATCTGGCTTGCCGCAACCCAACGAAGGCGGAAGCCGCAATAGCAGCGTTGGAACGTGAGACCAGGCGCAAAATCTTTGAAATCGTCCTGATGGACGTGACCGATCTGGCTTCGGTTCGCGCCGCTGTAGCCGAACTTTCCACCCCGATCGACGCCGTAATCCTGAATGCAGGCGGTACGGGTGGACGGCATCCGAACAGCCTCACCAGCGATGGCGTGACCAACATCTTCGCCACCAATGTTCTCGGCCACGTGGTGTTGGTAGACGCATTATTGGAGCGTCAGTTGGTAACGTCCACAATTCTGTATGCCGGATCCGAAGCCGCACGCGGCATTCCCAAAATGGGTATGCGCCGCCCGGACTTGTCCGATAGAACAGTCGACGAATTCAAATCAATCGCTGATGGCAGCAAGTTCGGCCCCGAGGGCGATCCGATGCAGACCTACGGCTACGCCAAGCTCACCGCGACCCTGTGGATGGGAGCGATGGCACGTCAGCACCCCCATATTCGCTTTGTCACAATGAGCCCGGGTGGTACCGCAGGTACCGCTGGCTTTGACGACCTGCCGTTTATAAAACGTATTGTCTTCAAACATATTGGCGGCGTTCTGATGCCCATATTCGGGATGATGCACGGCGTTGAGGCTGGGGCAAAACGGTATCTGGACGGTTTGCTGAACCCGGAATTCAAGACTGGCCACTTCTACGCCAGTCAAACCGGCTATCCCACCGGAGCAGTCGTGGATCAAGCTAGCATCGACGGGGCTCTGTCAGACGTCACCACTCAGGATAACGCGAACCAGGCACTACGTCAGTTCGCCTGAAGCAAAGGAGAAATGAAATGGAAACCATACTGAACATCTTGGTCATCCTTGCAACTCTTATGCTGTCTAGTCTCGGCCTCATGTCAATGTTTGCACCCCGGCGCATGATAGCCAACTTTGCTATCGAGCCGGTCGGCACCACTGGACTCAGCACGATCCGTTCGGTGATCGGCGGGCTGTTTCTGGCCTCAGTGGCTTTGCTGGTGATCGGTCTGACCACTGGGCAGACACTGGGATATGTGGCTGTTGCAATCCTGATGGCGGTTGTTGCTGTCGGACGTATTGTGGGAATTCTTGCGGATGGGTTTGACAAGGCAGTTCTGCCACCGTTGGTCGTTGAACTTGTGATTATCGCCGTGTTGCTGTCAGCCTACTACCAGCTCTCTTTCTAATCGCCTTCGAAATAGATGGATGGCGGCCAGAGTGAAGTGGCCGCCGTCCAATCAACCCATCATAATGCGCACCAGCGAGCATTCGAACAGTTTCCGCTTTGTCCCGCATAGCGGCCGGATCATATTACGGGACCGGACCTTCCGGATCTCCAAACCTGTCATTCGTGAGGGGTACAAAGAATGTCAGCGACGAGCCCTAAGAAAAGAATACCGCGAACTGCTCGAATTGATAGTTCGATTTGACATGCAACATTTTTGTTGCATGATGAGGCATGAGCGTTCAGTTTGATCCGCAACTAAGCATTCTTTTCAACGCCCTTGGCGACACCACGCGGTTGTTGATCCTTGAAGAGCTGAGAAAGCGTCACGACCAGACGCTTTTCGAACTTTGTGCTCGTTTGTTGGAAGAGCATTCAGTCACAATTTCCAGACAAGGCATAACTCGACATCTGAATACGCTTGAGCAGGCAGGTCTGATCACCACGACTTGGCGAGGGCGCACAAAAATTCACACCCTGGTGGCCGCGCCGATCGCGGATGCGATCAATCCCTGGGTGGACCTATATTCACAAGGAGACGCACTATGAAAATGTACATGAAGAGCATTGCTGTGGATGATCAGTCTAAGGCGCTGGATTTCTACACCAACAAACTTGGGTTTGTTGTGAAGCACGATATCCCGATTGGCGAACACCGTTGGCTGACATTGGTATCTAAAGAGGATGCCGAAGGAGTGGAGTTAGGCCTTGAGCCGAATGTGCATCCGGCGAGCCGTGCCTATCAGGAAGCACTTATGGCTGATGGCATTCCCGTTTCGGCCTTCAGTGTTGACGACATTGAAGCTGAGGTTGCCAAACTCGAGGCGGCAGGCGTCGAGTTTACGCAACCCCCAATTAAGGCAGGCGGCGCGACAATGGCAGTGTTCGACGACACCTGTGGCAACCTTATTCAGATCGTTGAGTTGCATGTCTGACCGTCAAGAATAGCAAACCCGTCAGTTAGACGACGTGGCTATGCAAGACTTCGATGTCAGCTTTGGTGGCGGAACATTGGCGCACGTCACTCAACCTACCAACTCAAACCTCCCAGCTGAAACCAGTCGCCTTTTTGGATACGTTCCATAGCTTCACCATGACATCCTTATCATATGCGTGTGGGTTCAATGTGCCTCTGCCGACCGGGCCAACCGCTTCCAATCGGCCCGTCGGCCCGTAGAGTGCGCGTTGTTCGGTCAAAGTCTCTTCGATGGCGCACATGACTTCGGGATAGGACCCTTGCTCGGCTGTTTGAACCATAGGAGTCTTGGTCATCAGCCACCAGATGAACCGCATCGTCCGGCTGCCACTTGTGCTGATCAGTGACGTTGCCGAAGAGCCGGGATGGCAAACATAGACTTCGACCTCGGTGCGCCCTGCGGCGGCAAGCCTGTCCTGTAATTCATAAGCGAACATCATTTGCGCCAGCTTGCTTTGCGAGTAGGCGGTATTCGGCCCGTAACCCTCTTCCCAGTTCATGTCGTCGAACTTGATCGTCTTCAGGCCCATGTTGTAGCCAAGACTGGCGACAACAACGATGCGACCTTTCGAGGCTTCGATCCGCTCAAACAGTAGACCACAGAGCAGGAAGTGACCGTAATGGTTGGTACCGAGCTGACTCTCGAACCCATCCTCTGTCAGCTTGCGGGTTGGCACCTGCGCGATGGCAGCATTGCAGATGAGCGCATCAATCCGGGGAACAGAATTCAGAACTTCTTCCGCAGCTTCGCGTACGCTTGTCAGCGAGGCCAGATCCATGCGAATGAAGCTCACTTCCGCCTCGCTGCCGAACTCAGTTTTCAGGTCCTCAACAGCTGCCTGAGACTTCTCAACCGAGCGGTTCAACATCACGACCTTGGCGTTCTTTTTTAGGAGCGTCCGCGCGGCCTGGAACCCGGCACCGGCGTTGGCACCCGTGATGAGGTAGGTCTTGCCGGAGAGGTCGCCGAGGCGCTCAGGCATCCAGCCTTTGGGTCCAAAGGTGGTATCGGGCATCTTTTGTCTCCTAACTGCGTCAGCGCAGGGATCGAGTGAAGAGTGTGTTAACTTGGAAATGCATATAACTCTCACCAAAGCACAGAAACAGGCGAGATCATCGCGAATACTTGCCCGATTACATCAAGGTAGTTGCCAGCATCGATCTGGAGCCATTACATCTCTGTTATGAGCAAGGATCAGATTAAACAAATCATCGCTAACCGAACCGAAACAGACGGCCTGACCGAGACAGGCATCAAGGGCGTGCGGCTATTTCGCGCCACGCAATCAATCCCCTGTGTTCCAGCCGTTTACGAGCCCTGCATCGTGGCCATTGTGAGTGGTGTGAAGGAAGCCGTTCTGGATGGCCGAAGATACGAATATGACAACAGTCAATACCTCTGCTGCCCAATGTCGATGCCGGTCAAGGCAGGGACGCCTTTGGCCTCGCATGACAACCCTCTCTACGGGGTTATGATCTTTCTTGAGCAACGCGCCATGGCCGAGTTGGCAATGGAGATGGAAAATGCCGGGGGCGTTCTGCCTTCGGTCAAAGGAGATCTGCGGGAGCCAGGAATTAGGTTTGCACGATGGGACGGTGGATTCACTGAAGCTCTGCTGCGGCTACTGCAGCTCGGAAACAGCGAGACGGATACAGCAGTTCTTGGCGAGGCGCGATTACGTGAGGTGCTCTATGCGATCCTGAGGGGAGAAGCTGGCACCTTCGCCCGGCAGGCATTCGGTGCTGGCAACGCCATCGCACGTTCAATTGCGCATGTGTCGTCACACTTGGATGCGCCGGTCTCGATTGACGATATGGCAAGCCGAGCGGGCATGAGCCGGGCCGTCTTCCATCGTAAATTCAAGCAAGTCACGACGATGGCACCAATCCAATTCGTTAAGTCGATGCGCCTCAACAACGCCGCCATGAAGATCGCGGGCGGGATGCCTGTGAACGAAGCCGCAATGGACGTTGGTTATGTCAGCCCGTCCCAGTTCAGTCGCGAGTTCAGGCGCATGTATGGGCAATCGCCGAGGCAATGGGGTGAGGCACAGAAACTTCCGGTCAGTGTTGCTCAACGCTGACTTTCGAAGGGAAGGCAGACGTTGGCGCAGCTTCGGCGAAAGCTTCATTCGTCCCGCGAGGAGGCAGCCTTTCGAACTTGTTCCACCGAACGGCCATCACTCAACCAGAGATCACTTCACATAAAACCGCTCAGCGATGTTCGCGGTTTGCCATGGCGCTGCAATTCGAGCGGTGGTTGCAAAAATCGGTCAAACTGGGAACTCTGCTGGTTTCAGCGCCAAGCTTTGTCGCAATTAACTTCATTGACTCGCCTGGCGCTCTTTTTCTGGCCAGAATTCATCCACCACGACATATGCGATAATTACAAAGAAAGCGGCGCTGGCGACTTGCAATACACGAGTGATGCTCTTGACGTCAGCCTCGTCTGAAAACGGCGCAACCGAACCGCCATATACAATCAGAGCTGTTGTAATAGCGGAACCGGCGGCGGCGGCGAGCGGGACTTTTGACTTTCCAAGTGCTCCGAGTGTTAGGCAAAAGAAAAAACACAGCAGAATGGAGGTTAGAATGACCGGAGCTATTACGTTTATTTCATAGCATATGATGGATACTGCAGCCCCAAGTAGATTTGCCGTCAGCATAGCTTTTGCAACTGTTTTGCCTGCAGCAGGCATTGCCGCAAGTTGCTGGCTCAGCAGGGCGACAAAAAACAGGACCAACAAAGCAGAAGCGCCGGAAATAAAGAACGCCATAGCAAAGGGCACTGTGACAAGAGACATCCTGACTATTCGGCGATGTGAGTCGAAGTCCGGCGATGTTGCCGCTTTCTTTTGAGGTGCCGTTTGAGGTGCAGCGGGTATCAACACGAACATCAGCGTCGATACGAAGCCAGCAAACAGCAGGTTCAACGGGATCCAATACACAAGCACCAAAGCCAGATCCTGTGATTGCAGCACCAAATTCGGAATCATCAACGCCCCCATGAGAGCGATGACACCCGGCAATACTCCGGCACCGGAAACTGACCAAATGAAAGACAGGATTATTCCAATGGCCACCAGAATGAGAAACACAAGAGGATAAGGTGAGAAGATTGACGACAAAAGGAATGAAATGAACATCAATCCAATCGAGAAGACAAACAGCTTACCAAATGCTGCCATAGGTAGTGCCGCAGGTGCTTGAAGGAAAAGGGCAGTGAACACCGCCCCAACAACGGCAAGGGGCCACCCAAGAAATAGGCCCAATGCAAAGACACCCGTAACACCCAGCGCAAGCCGGGTGACAGAGCTTTGATCCTCAGTACGCATAGGAGAAGATTGAAACTACGCGGATGTAGGCGCGGCCTACGAGGTTCAGCAACGAGTTGTCGCTTAGATACATGATCACATCGGCCTGCCCGTTCAGTTGAAAGCGAAGATCGTCTTCGGCACTTCCAGCTTCATAGCCGGGTAAAACAATCCTGACCGGAAACCTTTCAGGCTCCCGCAAAAATCCCTTGGTGCTTGGCGGGCTCGCCAATTGCCCCGGCTCATCACCGCCACTCAAAGAAACAGCAGCACTAAAGCTCTCAATGACGCCCGGAACAATCTTACCTGGATGCATATCCAACACCACATCAACCGGAGACCCTATTGAAGCTCTTCCCAGATTGTTCTCGGTAAAATACGCCTCTATCCAGACGTCGGTTGCATCCAGAAACGTCAAAAGATCCTGACCGGATCGCGCATACGTTCCGGGGGCAATCAGCAGATTAGAAATGACACCTGTCGCCGGAGCACGCAGTTCGGTCCATTCAAGGTTCAGTTCCGCATCCGCCAAGGCCGCCAGTGCGCGCTGGATTTTCGGGTTTTCAATCCCATCGTCACCAAGCCTTTGCTTCGCTTTTTCCAAATCAGCTTTTGCGTTCTCAAAGTTTGCCTCAGATTCTGCCAGTTGTCCTCGTGCATCATCGGCCTTTGAGACGGCAATCAACCCTTTCTTTTCGAGCGCAAATACACGTTCCGTCTGAATGCGCATCGTATCCAGATCGCTCTGCGCCCTTGCGAGTTTGGCTTGTGCCGCACTTACCTCTGCCGAAGACGCACCCACCTCTTGGGTCGCCGCTTCAAGATCAGCTTCCGCCTTTGAACGCTCGATTTCGTAGGGTCTGGAATCTATTCGAACCAGAACATCACCTGCCGAAACGACTTGGCCGTTTTCTACCAAAACTTCCGTTACCGTTCCGGTCACCTGAGGCACGATTTGGGTGGCCACAGCTTTTACTCTGGCGTTCCCGGTAAATGGCGTTTTTCGATCAGCGACCAAGTACCAAACAAGAAAAAACAGAATGACAGCGAGGGTTGTCCATATTGTCTTTCTCATTTCAACGCACCTTCAGCAGCGTCATCGGCTTCGGGCGACGCATCAATCCAAACCTTGAACAGCTCATAGAAGACAGCAAAGAGAACCGGCCCCATAAAGACGCCGATCAAACCGTAGGCCATCATACCTCCGAGAACACCGATGAGGATGACCAACATGGGAGTCTCAAGGCCTTTTGAGATGAACACAGGTCTTAGGAAACTGTCCATTATCATGACTGGAACGGCCAGTATGGTGAAGATCAAAGCAGTTCCGCCAGACATGGAGCTCCATGCGTAGATAATTACCGGTATAAGAACCAATCCGGGCCCGATTTGGATAATTGAGAGTATGAGGCAGACAAATGCCAGTGTGGCGGCCGAAGAAATCCCAAACAAAGCCAGCAGTATCCAAACGAAAACAGCCTGAATGGCTGCTACGCCAATCACGCCTTTTGTAACGTTCCGGATCGTTGCGCCTGCCAGTGTCACGAATTCACCGCCGCGTGGTGCAAAGACACGGTTGGCAAAGCGCTGAAGACCCTGGACCAAATTTGGCCCCGGGCTGAACAATGCCCCCATAATTAATACAGACAGAGCTAAGCCAAGAAGCCCGATACCAATGCCCAACACCTTTCCGAAGAGCGATTTGGTGATCTCAAGGATTTGCGCGCCGTATTTTGCAAGCGCGCCGTCAAGATTGCGCTCAAACATTCCCCAGACATCGGAGATTTTATTTCCAACCAACGGCAATTCCTTGAGGCCCTCGGGCGCAGGGGGGATTTTCAATTCACCCTTGTCTGCTTGTTCCGCGAATTCAGACCCTAGTTCTGCAGCACCAGACACCGCAGTTGCGACTGGCCCCAGGGTCAGAACAAGGCCCAACAGAACGATAATTGTTGTGGCAAGCTTCTTACGTCCTCCCAGCTTGGATTGCAGCCAATCAAATGCCGGGTAGAGCGCGACGCAGAGTATCGTTGCCCAGATAACCACACTTGCAAGCGGAGCCACCATGACCAGGGCGCTGTAGAGGAATAATCCGAGAAAGAGCAATCGTATCGCGAGGTCGACAATCTTCGCGTCCTGGGTCTTTTCCATTCCATCCCTCCACTATCTGTTTTCCAAACAATACACTCAAAAAACGTAATATGTATATTTTTTGAGTTTTCGGCGATCATCTATCAGTTTGAAGGTACGAGTGAATCCGAGGCACGGCTTCAGATGCGCGGTCGCACTGATACCTGCGCATGAACTCAAATTGCCTTAATTTGGGATAATCTATTTGTCCGTTTTTTCGTCGTCTTGGGACAAGATTGTATCTGCCACTGTGGTCGCCGCAGTCACGAAAACACCCAAGCCTACAATGATATACACCATTGTGAAGATTTTCCCCGCCGCAGTTTCAGGTGAGAAGTCACCGAACCCTACGGTCGAAATTGTCACTACGGAAAAGTAGATCGAGTCTAGCCAACTCCAACCTTCGACAAAGTGGTAGAAGACTGAGGCCCATAAAATCATTCCGACTGTGAAGGCAAGAAGGCCTTTCACTCTACCGTCCTTGAAAGCGACGCCTATCCCACGTGTTATTCTAGTTAGCGAATTCATTGTGTCCCCGTCGTTTGAAGAATTCACATATAACAGTAATTAGATGGATGTGGGAAATTGAAGCATTTTAACCGCGTCTAGTTTAATTGGGGTGTCCAGGCGCAGTAGTCAAAGCTAATGCAATGTGCTCGTTTATGAAACGTTAAACGCGTTTCAAGCCAGCTATTTTGAAACTGGGGCAGCAGCACATCCATAATTTGGTCCTTTAACCGTTTCTTGGCCGCCCGACCAATTCCGCAAGAGAAGTCGGCTAAATGGTCAAGGTCATTTAGGGTTCAGCAAAATAAGAAGCCACATATTCCATTAACATGATGCTTTAATGGTCTAGTCTGCCCAAGAAAGGAATCAGAACCTTAGGAGAAAAGCGTGCGGTTCATCACAAAAGGTGTAATGGTTTGTTGCGCTGTCGCGTTCGTCGCGGTTGTTGTGGCATGGCTTTTCCTGTCCTCTGCGTTGTTTTCTTCTGTCAGAACCACTTTTGTTGAAAACCTGATCTCGAAGAAACTTGGTCAGGACGTGTTAATAGAAGATGAAGTGCGTCTAGGCCTTGGTCGGCAACTGCAGGTATCCGCAGCGGGATTGGTACTACCCGGCGCGATCAAGACCGAAGCGAATCTGGCGGCAATCGACAAACTTGAGTTCAATAGTTCTGCCCGCGACCTTTGGAACAGCAAATTGTCGCTGAGTGAGCTTTCTATCTCGGGTGTTCACCTCAACTTGATCACGGACAAAGACGGTGTCGGAAACTGGCAGTCCGCTTCCCAAACGGGCGCTAAAGCCGGGGATCCGGCCAAACCTGCAAACCTGTCTGTGGCTGGAATTCTAACGGACCAAAAAATTGACCTGACCGATGTCACCGTTCTTTACCAGAACGATCTAAACGGGCTTGGTCTGGATCTGCAGCTTCCTGAGCTGAGTTTAAAGCGTGATACAGAAACCGACGTTGTGACCGCGGTTGGGGCTGGTTCACTAAATGGAGAGAAGTTTGATCTGAACGCGAGCATTCCCTCGGACGACCCGTTTCAGGTCGCTGTGAACTTCGAACAGATTGCAATTGCCGCCGAAGAAGTCCCTCAAGAGAACGGGCTACAAGTGAATACGACCATAGAGGTTGCCGAACTTGGTCAGCTTCTTGATATCCTGAAACTCAATCGCGTTCTGGAGGGTTCAGGAAGCATTGGTGCAACATTCAAATCAGTCGACGGCGTAGCCCGGATTGATGACCTGGCTGTATTGACTGAATTGGATGGTGGGCAAAGCCTTTCGCTGACGGGACAAATCGGAGAGTTGGGAAACCCAGAAGACGTATCCCTGATAACCCGCATTCGGTTGTACCCTGAAGATGCTGAACCCGCCCCAGCCGCGTCGCGGTATGATCTAAAACTAATAGCAGTTGACATGGTTATCGATAGCGTACCCGGGCAGGTCCCGCAGCGGCAAATGGTCATTGAAACCAACGGGTTCACATTGGATACCTCTGGTGAAGGGCCGCCCCCGATTAAGTTTTCCGAGCTTTCCAGAACTCCTGAAGGCGCCTTGAGTGTTGGAAACATCAATTTGAGAATTGGGAACCCTGCTGATCCATTTATCATTTTGAACGGTTCGGTCGAAGACGCGTTGCAATTACAAGGCATATCGGCTGACGGGTTAATGGATATACCCGCAAGCAGCTTAATCTCACCAGAGCTTCTGGGACCGGATGATCAACTTGGTCGATTTTCTGGTAACTTTCGTTTGAACGGCGACATCAATCAGCTTTCGCTGACAAATTTGGATGGCCAGACAAGCGAAACGGAACTTTGGAACCTTGAGGTGCATGGCTCTGTCAAAAATGTGCTCAAATTCGAGAACCTGGATTTGGCAATTCAAGTAGAAGTCCCCTCCGGAGCGGACCTGTTAGAAGCCCTATCGCTTGAACGGGTGGAAACTGGACAGGCTATCTTTGAAATTGGCCTTGCCAGCGAAGGAACCGATTGGGATGCGAATGCCAAAGTCAAGGTTGCCGACTCTGTCCTGCAAATTATGGCCGATCTTGATGATGCAACGAGTGATCCTGTACTACAGGGTTCCATAGAGAGTGACTTGATAAAGATAGATCAGATCCGAACCATCGTTCAGGCCGCTGCACAATTGAGGAAAATAGGCGGTCCAGAGCCCGACGAGGAAGACGTCATTGAGGAATCCGGCGACACTAGTCCTCTAAGAGACGTAACACTTAAACCTATTGGGCGTTCAATTCTCTTGTCCGGTATGGATATGGATGTCGACGTTGACCTTCGGCACATAGAGGGTGCCAAAGGCATCAGCAGTTTGCAGAGTGAACTGACGCTCAACGAAAATGAACTCAAGGCCGGACCTTTGAATTTTGAATACGGAGGTGCTCATTTCGATGTCAGCGGACAAATGGATCTATCGAACGACGCGCATCTGCTCACGCTGACCGGCACAGCAGGCGGCTGGCAGCTGGATGAAATTCTTCACAACCTGAACTTCAAAAAGGGTGCAAGCGGTACCATCTATGCAGATTTTTCGGTGACCGGCGGAACCGATTCACCTAAGCATTTTGCCAACAGCATGAACGGCAATGCCACGGTCTCAATGCGTGACGGCTCGATCGAGACCCAGCTTTTGGATCTGGCAGGGCTAGGGGTGCTACCTTGGGTATTTACCAAAGAGAAACAAAAGATTGCTCCGATCATATGTTTGCGTGCACCGATTAGTATTTCGAATGGAAATATTTCGACGAAACAAACCACATTGGAGACAGATCATGTCCAAGTCGTCGTCTTTGGCGGTGTTAATGTAGCGGGCAAGGTTTTGGACCTAAACCTGCAGCCCCGCAAGATTGGCGAACCGCTTTCGAAGAGTCCCTGGCCGGTGACCTTGAAGGGCCCACTAGCGAAGCCGAAGATCAAGGTAAAAGACGGTCCCAAGCGACTGAAACGATCGGATGGTGCGGACAAAATGCCGGCAAAAAGAAAACTTTGCGTTCCGGATATTCTACAACTGCAGTAGTGGCGAAGGCAGTCGACAAAAGAACACAAATAAAGTTCAAAAGCTTAGTTAAGCGTGACCGACACATAGTTCTGCCACCAGTGACAAAACTTTGCCATTTTCGCCTCACTTCTTTCATCTGGTATCCAATTCAACTTCATCTTTTGGGATTACTTCGGGCGGAATGCGGAAATTCGCAGCAGGTGAGAGGGATATCCGGCGAACTTAAGTAGCAAGCATTCAGGCTTAGGTGACTGTGCAGGCTATACTCTGACGAGTCGACCACTCAACCAGAGAACGCCTCACATAACTCCCACAGGACGCTCGTGTTTCGACGTTTTTAGTAAACAACCAATGGTTTTGTACCCCGCCAATGAAGGCTTCTTTTAGCGATGATGTCGTTTTTCCCAAGCCTTGTAGCCAAGCGTTCCTTTCGACCTATCTGATCATGGAAGATAGATTACTGGAGCTTAAAATGAATCGGCACCGGTAGACTGAGGGTTACGACGAAGCGATTAAAACACAATGCGCGCTTCGCCGTACACTGTAGTTACTTCAGATAAGTGTTGAACCAATCAATGGTGCGGTACCAGGCTAGGTTTGCCATTTCCTCGTCATAACGAGGCGTGCTGTCGTTATGAAAACCATGGTTGGCATTATCGTAGATGTAGGCTTGTTAAACCTTTTCGTTGGATTGCAGGGCGGCTTCAAAATCTGGCCAACCTGCGTTGCTGCGCTCATCAAGCTCTCCCATCTGAATCTGCAACGGTGCCTGAATTTTGGCCACATCCTCAACTGCTGGCTGGCGACCATAGAATGGCACGCCCGCCGCCAATTTTGGGGAGGCCACGGCAATTGCGCTGACCACACCACTGCCATAGAAGAAACCCACAACTCATCCCGCCCTGGCTCTGAAACTTCACTAAGCCTTTGATAAAAATTGACACTTTGATCACTGGCGTAGATGCGGGCTGTCGCAGAAAGTTGATCCGCATCCAACTCAAGTTGGTCATTCAACTAGACAAAAAAGTCTAGTTTCTCCGTATCATTCAGGGTGTGGTAGCGCCCTAGGATCGTAGACGCGAGCATGAAGTCTGAAACTTCACCTTCGGCGACAATAGCGCTTCACATAGTTCGGCAATGGACCGTTCGTCATCTTGGCCAGCCTCTTGTCGGGACGCTCCAGCAATTGGTTCAATAGATTACCCAGAAACCAATTCCGCTGCATTTCAGGGCTCCATCTGACTACTCAGGTATTCGCCTGTTCGACGATAGTGATCAACCAGGTGCCGAGTTGCGCTGTCTGCGTCGTGGTTTAATGCGGCGTCCAAGATTTGCTGGTGCTCAGCGGCAATGTCCCGCTTCTTGTAGCTCGAACCGCCAGCCGCCAGATAGCGATAGCGAATGTTCAGGTCGTAAAGCTGCGAGCAATACCGTAGCAGCAACGGCAGTTTTGCATTTTCCAACAAGGCCATATGAAACGCTTTGTGGGCGTCTTCGAAGTCAGGCGCACCTTTTTGACTGGCCTTTTTCATATGATGGTGACGCAAGACTAGCCTGTCCTCCCAAGCTCCGTCTGCATTGACGATGGAAGCGCGCAGCGCTGTTTCCTCGAGGTTGCAGCGCAACAGAAGTATTTCTTCGAAGTTACACTTGCTGACTGGTGCTGCCCGAAATCCGCGCTGATCAATCCGCTCGACCAACATGTCCGAAGTCAAAAGGCTAAGCGCTTCGCGAACCGGACTAGCGCCGGTGTCCAAAAGCCCCCGAAGCTGCTCGATCTTGAGTTTTTGTCCCGGGGGTAATTCTCCGGTCAGGATCATTTCGCGCAGCCTTCGATACGCGCCATGCGTGGCTGATGTCTCTTTACCCTCAGTATCAAGCATGGCGTCCATATCCGACCGTTCCTTTGTTCGCGGCAAAACTTTTGATTGCTCTTAACTGAGGGCACTCGTTCCAGTCGATAGGCCAACTGAAAGGCTCAGCGAGCCTTCGTTGATCATCCAGCGCCGAAGTTCAAATTCGCGCGCACCGCTTTGGTGCATCGGATCGTCCTTGGCCAGTTTTCGGGCAGCCTCAAGACTGTCAGCACGATAGATAATCAGGCCCATCCCCTGCATGTGCTCACCAGTCTCATCCGACATTGGCCCTGCAAAAGCCAGCTGTCCCGCGCGTTCAAGCTGTGCTTGATAGGCCAGGTGGTCAGGAAGTGTCGCCTTTACATCTTCGGGTTTTTTGGCAGGTGTGCTGAGTACTACGTAGAGTTCCAAAGCAAGTGCACCACGGCTTTTTGCTTCTGATTTGTAGTTCGCCCAGGCAACCATTTGCGTCCTCCAAAAATATCGATATTATTTGACATATTGCAAAATAGTCGGCAAAAATCAAGTGAACTGACATGGATGGTGAAAATGAAATACCTGGTGGGAGAGACTTTGGATGGCACAGCGGTTTTTGCTGTAAACGGTGAAAACGCAGTGAATCTAACGGCTTTGAACCCTGTCGTCGGTTCGGATTTGATGGGTTTGATAGCCAAGCCTGAACTGGCCGACTCACTTGCCCCCCAAATTGACGCGGCAGACAGTGTGCCCGTGTCTTCCATCACTCCGGCATTGCCCGTTGCCGCTCCCGGAACGATCATTTGCATGGGGTTGAACTACACGGACCACATCAAGGAAGGCGGGTATGATATCCCGGAGTATCCGACGCTGTTTATGCGTGGGAAGAATTCGATCATGGCGGCAGGGCAACCTATGGTGCGGCCTACCTGTTCCGAGAAACTCGACTACGAAGCCGAGCTTATGCTGATCGTTGGAAAACGCGGCCGTCATATCTCGGAAGAGGACGCATTGGATTATGTCTTCGGCTACACCGTGTTTAACGACGGGTCGCTGCGGGATTATCAGCGTAAAACCGTTCAATGGACGCCCGGCAAAAACTTCGATGACACAGGCGCGATCGGCCCTTTCACTGTAACGCCGGAAGACTTGCCGGAGGGAGCATCCGGCCTGAAAATCGAAAGCCGAGTGGGGGACGAAATCCTGCAAAGCTCGAACACCGCCAACATGATCTGGGGGGTTCGTCAGGTCATCGCGACGATTTCGGAATATACTACTCTCGAACCCGGTGATCTGATTGCGTTGGGTACGCCGCCGGGTGTTGGTCACGCCAAAAAGCCCAATCCACGTTGGTTGAAGCCGGGTGAAACCGTCGAGGTCGAGATTGAGGGCATCGGCATATGCGCCAGCCCCGTCATCGACGAAAAGGACGCCGAGACTAAGGTGGCCGCAGCATGAGCGCACCAACCGGGGCAGAGCTGGAGGCACTTCGCGCAAAGGCGCAGCAAGATCATCGCGATCTGCGCGAGCGCATCCCACGTCTTTCAGACGACGCAATTGCCCTGATCCTCCGCGGATCCAGATCTCATTACGCCTGGACCGACAAGGCTGTTTCTAACGAATTGCTTGAAGAGATCTATGACATCACGATCAACGGCGCGACCAGCATGAACACGCTGCCCGCCCGCTTCGTTTTCGTTAAAAGTGCGGAAGGTAAACAGCGCCTAGCCAAGTCGTTAAAGCCGAAGAACGTGCCAAAGATGATGGATGCGCCGGTCACTGCGATCATTGCTTATGACATGGACTTCTGGAAGGAATTACCTTTTCTTTTCCCGCACGAAGATCGACGGTCACTTTTCGAAAATAATCCCGAATATGTAGCCGATACAGCGTTTCGCAATGGAACGCTTCAGGGCGCTTACTTCATGATCGCCGCGCGTGCGGTTGGGTTGGACGTCGGCGCCATGTCTGGCTTTTCAAACAAGATCGTCGACGAGGAATTCTTCGCGGGTACGACGCTCAAGTCGAACTTCCTTTGCAATCTGGGCTACGCAGACGAAACAGGATTGTTTCACAAGCTGCCTCGCTTCTCATTCGAAAAGGTTTGCTCTTATGCATGAGGAGGTGACCCTGTGGCGATGAAAGTGAAACCTGTCGTAACCTACCGTACGACAGCTCAATGCCCGACACACGCGCGGACTGAGATACCAATTCGCGATCTGGACGTGATTATCGACGAGCCCGTGGAACGAGGCGGAACAAATCTTGGCCCGTCTCCGACCGAAACCGCAATGGCTGCTTTGATCGCCTGTACGAATGTCATCGGGCACAAGAACGCACATCGGTTGGGAGTTGACCTCGGCACTGTGACAATCGACGCGAAATGCAGGCTGGATCGGCGCGGTGTCCTGATGGAAGAGGAGATCGATGTTCCGTTTCCCGAAATCGAACTCACTGTGAAGTGCGATACGCCCGCCAGTCAGGAGGATCTGACACGCGTGGGCGAGGAGACAGCCAAGTATTGCGCCATCGCAAAACTGTTTCAAGCGGCAGGCACGGACCTGACCGTCAACTGGGTCAAAACCAACCAATAAAAATCGACAGGACCCGACTTTCTGGGAGGAGAGAAATGAAAAACTGGACTAAACGCAGCCTAATGGGATTTGCTCTGGCAGGCACCATGGCGTTGCCTCTTGCAGCAGAAGAGACCATTTCCGCCGTCGTGATTGATGGCTATCCCGATCGGGCCTTGTGGGTGAAAGAATTCACCAACTTCTTCATTCCAGAAGTGGACAAGCGGCTGGCCGACTCCGGCAACTACAAGATGAACTGGCAAGAGAACTATGGCGGTTCGATCGTAAAGCCGAAGGGCGTGCTGGAAGGGATCCAGCTTGGCCTTGGCGACATCGGCATTGTCACAACTATCTTCCATTCGTCCAAGTTGCCCAGTCAGGGGATATCGGGGTCGACCCCCTTCGTGTCATCGGACTCTCGCGCGGTAGCCAAAGCCGTGGATGAGATCGCGCGCGAATACCCAGCGATGCAAAATGAGTTCGCTGCACAGAACCAAGTCTATCTGGCGACCGGTGTAGTACTCGATACCTATCAGGTTTTTTGTACAGAGCCGGTCTCGGCTGTTTCTGATCTGGAAGGCCGAAAAGTGGCAGGGGCGGGACTGAACCTCCGATATCTCGAAGGTATCAAAGATGCAGCGGGGGTTCGTGGTGGCCTGACCGATTTCTACAATATGCTGCAAACCGGCCTTGTTGATTGTGCGATGCTGTGGCCTGAAGCAGCCAAGACCTTCAAGATCGCCGAAGTAGCTCCTTACATGCTCAAAGCTGACTTGGGTGCCGTGAACTCCAAGACGATCACGGTGAATTCTGACTATTGGGCAAAGTTGCCGGATGAAGTCAAAGGCGTTCTGCAGGCCGTCGCAATTGACTACCGTGATCATGTGGCCGGCATCGCTATGGACCGGGCTGCGGCCTCAAGGGACGCATACACCGAAGCCGGCGGGACGATTGTCGAAGTTTCGGACGAAGACCGAGCGGCCTGGGCCAACGCAATGCCAAATGTAGCACAGGAATGGGCAGCCACACTGAATGAGAACGGTGAACAAGGCGACGCGATACTGGCCGCTTATCTCGGCAAGCTGCAGGACGCCGGTTTTACCGGAGTGCGTGACTGGACGGCCGAGTAACAGTCTGGCGATCCACGAAAGGGGCCTTTCATGCTGAAGACCGCAGTTGCTGGCTTGTCGCGGGTCGCCAATTCGCTTGCTATCGCCGCCAACGCATTGGGTACGCTTGTCGTCCTTGCGTTGGTGGTCATTCTGAATGTCGATGTCATTGCGCGCGGTCTGTTTTCGGCACCTCTGCGTGGCACCTATGAAATGGTGCAGTTTTCGGTCGTGATGATCGTTTTTTTGCAGCTGGCCGACGTAGTCAGAGTGGATCGGCTGACGCGCTCGGACGGGTTTCTGAACCTGCTACACCACCGCCGTCCTGGGCTAACGGCCAACCTCAGGCGCATTATCAATGCCATCTCCGCAATCTTCATGGGTCTGATTGCTTATGTAACCTTTCCCGAGTTCCTGCAAATGTGGGAGACGCAGGACTACTTCGGAGTTCCGGGTCTTTTTACTCTGCCATGGTGGCCGGTCAAACTGGTCATCGCGTGCGGTACTGCGCTTGCCTGCGTGATCTTCCTGCTCAAGGTTGTCACGGCGCAGGACCGCCCGCATCTAATTCGCGCACCTGAACATGACGAGGCCGCAGAATGACGCCGATTGAGATTGGCCTGATCTCGGTCATAGCCATCGTCTTTCTGATTTACGCAGGCGTTTACATTCCCATCGCATTGGGCGTGGTCTCGCTCGTGTCGATCTGGCTGATGCGGGACAATTTCACGCTTGCGCTCAACCTGCTGAAAGTGGCGGTCGGCGACAGCGCGATGGAATACAGCTTCGCAACCATCCCGTTGTTTACTTTCATGGGGCTCATTGTCTCAAAAGCCGGGTTGGGCAGGGACATCTACGAGGTCATGACCATGCGATTTCGCAAGGTCAAAGGCGGTATCGGTATGGCAACCGTTGGAGCCAACGCCGTCTTTGCCGCAGTGACTGGGTCATCAATAGCCTCCGCATCCGTGTTCACCAAGGTCTCGGTCCCGCAAATGATGGCGCAGGCTTACAACCCGCGCTTTGCTGTTGGCGTGGTCGCCGGGTCTTCGGTTTTGGGGATGATCATCCCGCCCTCGGCGATGCTGATCATCTATTCCTTTGTCGCCGAGCAATCTGTGGGGGACATGTTCCTTGCGGGCGTTATTCCGGGGATCATGCTGGCGATCGCTTATGTAGGCGCGATTTGGGTTATGGGCCGTTTCACCCCAGCATTCGTCGGTGGCCGCGTTGTCGAAGACACCGAGTGGATGTCAGGGCGCGAGATAGCCTCCAAAACACTGCCGACACTGTTCATCATTACCATCGTCCTTGGTGGTATCTACACAGGTTGGTTGACTGCTGTAGAAGCTGGGGCCGCCGGAGCTCTCGTTGCGCTAATCATCGCGGTTGCCCGTAAGTCGATGTCTCCACGCGCATTCTGGGACGCGTTGCTGGAAACCGGTCACATCACAGCCGCGATCCTGTTCCTGATCACAGCCGCTTCAATCTACAGCCGCATGCTGGGGCTGGCCGGGCTGCCCAATCAACTGCAGGATCTGCTTGCGGGGAATTCCGCATCTTTCTGGTCGATCATGCTGCTCTATGTTCTGTTGATGCTATTTCTGGGAACATTGCTCGACACCGCGTCGATCATTCTGATTGTGGTACCGCTGTTCCTGCCCATGGCCGAAGCGCTTGATATGTCGCTGATCTGGTTTGGCATTATCACCGTGGTCGGGGCTGAAATCGGTCTTTTGACACCACCTTTGGGTATATCCTGCTTCGTTATCAAATCCACGATTAACGATGACCGCATATCACTTAAGGACGTGTTCATGGGCGCGCTTCCCTTTGCGTTCGTGATGCTGATCGTTCTGTTCATTCTGATCGAGTTCCCGATCCTCAGCCTTGCCCTGATTTAAGGAGGACAAGATGCGCTCTGTCACCAAAGACAATATCACCGACGTCTTCATGGGGTACCTGTCCAAAGATACTGATCCACGGATGCGTGAAATCATGGGCTCCCTGGTCAAACACCTCCACGACTTTGCGCGGGAAACCAACCTGACGCATGACGAGTGGCGGGCCGGGATTGCGTTTCTGGAAGGCTGCGCTGCGGTGGAAACCGAGGATAGGCATGAATTCGTGCTAGCCTCGGACGTGTTGGGCCTGTCGTCATTGGTTGATATGCTGCATTCCAGTGCCGATGCGACCAGTTCGTCCGTTTTAGGTCCATTTCACGTCTCGGGCGCCCCCCCGCTGCCAATCGGTGGCGATATGAAGCGTCACTACGGCGGGCCGGTTCTACTTGCAGAGGGCGTGATCCGCGATACCGAAGGTAACCCTATTGCCGGGGCAGAACTGGATATCTGGCAAACGGCACCCAACGGCCTCTACGCCAGTCAGGATGAAGAACAGGACACCTATTCTTTCCACGGGCTGATGTCAGTTGGCGATGATGGCAGATATGCGTTCACCACAGTTAAGCCAGTTGAATACACCGTGCCGTCTGACGGGCCAGTCGGTGATATTCTGCGCGCTTGTGGTCGCCATCCATGGAGGCCCTCACACTTGCACTTTATCGTCAAAGCCCCCGGGTATCGCTCACTCGTGACGGAGATTTTTCCGGACAATGATCCTTATTTAGATCAGGATACTGTCTTTGGCGTTCGGGACGATCTGGTAATGACATATGTTGAACGACTTGCATCAGAATTTCCCGATGGCATGGAGCTTTCTGGTAAGATTGCCGAACCTTTCTTGCACGTGAATTTCGACGTGACGCTTGCCAGGGTCTGAATGATATTGAGGAGGCTTGAGGTGCTGAAACATATCTCCATTTTAAGTGCAGCGTTATTTTGCAGTACCGCCGTCGCAGAACAGCGACCGATCTTTGACGCACATATTCACTACAGCCACGATGCCGTCAAACTGGTTCCGCCTGAACAGGTGGCCGAAATCCTTCGAGATGCAGGCGTGCGTAAAGCGCTGATTTCCAGCTCGGATGACAATGGCACTCAGCTATTGTTGGCCGTGGCACCGGACATCGTTGTTCCGGCGCTTCGCCCTTATCGTCGTCGCGGTGAGATCAACACCTGGATGCACGATGAAACTGTAATCGAGTATCTGGAAACAAACCTGGCAAAAAACAACTACGAGGCCATCGGCGAGTTTCACGCTTACGGAGATGACATCAAGACGCCGGTCATCCAGCGTATGATTGCACTGGCGAAAGAGCGGAACCTAATCCTGCACCACCATGGTGATCGCGAGGCCGTTGACTTGATCTTCGAAACATGGCCGGAAGCTCGGGTATTGTGGGCCCATTCTGGGTTTGACGATCCAGCCAGTGTGGTCGATGCGCTAGACATCTATCCCGGGCTATGGGCCGATCTGGCATTTCGTTCGGACATGGTTTCGCGAGGCCGTGTCGACCCGGATTGGAGGGCTGCGTTCCAAGCCCATCCCGATAGGTTCATGGTCGGTACGGATACGTTCGCACCTGAACGTTGGTACTACGTAGGCCCTCATGCCGATTTTTCGCGTGAATGGTTGGATTTGCTGCCGGACCAGATCGCAGACAACATTGCCTATGCTAACGCAGAACGTTTGCTGGCATCAGAATGACCCACTGCGCTGCTTGGTTTCTTATATGGTCCAGCGCGGCGGTTGCTTGTGAAGCGACGGGGCAACGCATGAATTCGGAAGTACAAAACGCACCCAAGGTTTATCTGACGGTCGACGAAATTCCGTTGGCCCAACCGTTTTCGGTGTTGGTTTCAGTTTGTAGTGAAACTGCTGTGGGCCAAATGCGTGTGGATGCAATCATGCCCGCTCATCAACATGGTATGAACTATACTCCCAAGGTTACCGCATTGGACGGCGGAGTGTTCCGAATTGATGATATGTTGTTTCACATGCCGGGTTTGTGGGAGCTGCAAATCGATGTCGACGTCAGTGGCCAATCGGTGTTCTACACGTCAGAAATTGCGCTGAAATGAAGCTGTGGATGACAGCTGCGCTAATTTTTCTGACCGGGGCAGTACGTGCAGATGTCTTGTTGACCGAAGACGAAATTGAACAAACGTTGTCCTTTGGGCCGTGGCCACCATCCTTCCAGCCGGATCCAAGCAATAGATTTTCCAAAGACGCCAGAGCAATCAAGCTCGGACAGGCTTTATTCAACGATCCGGTATTGTCAGTCGATGGTGCATTTTCCTGTGCAAGTTGTCATGATCCTGAACAGGCATTTACGACGCCGGAGGCGCGGGCACTCGGTCGTGATTTGTTGAATCGAAACACACCATCACTGCGAAACCTTGCCGGGCTGCGCTGGTATGGTTGGGGCGGCAAAAGCGATAATCTTTGGGCAGCCAGCCTGCATCCGATCATCGAAGAACAAGAGATGGCGCATAGTGCCGAAAGCCTAAAGATAGCTATCTCTGAAAGTACCTACATTGATGATTTTGAAGCCATATTTGGTCACCTCCAGGATCAAAGCCCTGAACTTTTTCTGGTGAATACTGCAAAAGCTCTTTCTTCTTACTTGGAGACCTTAGCCACCGACCGGACGATATTTGACGATTTTCGCGATGCTTTGGAGCGCCGAGATATTGCAGCGGCTAAGGAATACCCCGAAGCAGCTCAGCGAGGTCTTCAGCTCTTTTTAGGGCGCGGAAAATGCGTATTTTGCCACAACGGTCCGAGGTTTTCCAACAACGAGTTCCATGACGCAGGTGTGCCATATTTTCTGAATGAAACCGAGGTTGACCAAGGTCGGTTCGGAGGATTGAACATTTTACTCTCCAGCCCCTACACATTGGACGGCGACTGGAACGACGATCCGGAAAAGAAAGGTGCCTGGGCCGTGCGAAATGTACGCAGGAGCCATTCTGATTTTGGAACCTTTCGGACGCCCAGCCTGCGGGGAGTGGCTGAAACCGCTCCTTACATGCATGACGGCAGCTTAGGTGATCTGAAATCTGTGATACGGCATTACAGCAAAATTGACACTGAAAGGCTGCACGCCGACGGTGAAGCCATTCTTTCGGAATTGAATTTGCCTGAGCAGGAGATTGCAGACTTAGTTGCGTTTTTGGTCACGCTCTCCAAGGATTCTTAATAAAGCACTGGTATAAAGGGCTTGGGAATGGGCTAATTGGCGAGCTATCTTAGCCTCTTCGTCTCTGGGACTAATTCGCTTCCGAAATTCTTAAACCTCCGCCTTTCACCAGCAGATCCACAATTGCGTCGACCCCGCTTCTGTGACGAAGTGACGAAAACAAGAAGGGCCTTCCTTTACGCATCATTTTCGCATCACGTTCCATAACCTGAAGCGAAGCGCCAACATGCGGTGCAAGGTCGGTCTTGTTGATTACAAGGATGTCTGATTTCGTAATCGCCGGCCCGCCTTTCCTGGGTATTTCTTCGCCTGCAGCGACATCAATCACGTAGATGGTCAGATCCGCCAGTTCCGGGCTGAATGTGGCTGATAGATTGTCGCCTCCGCTTTCAATCAAAACAATATCGAGATCCGGATGACGTGTCTGCATCTCGGCGACGGCGGCCAAATTGATCGAGGCGTCTTCGCGAATTGCTGTATGCGGGCAACCGCCAGTTTCGACGCCGATGATCCTGTCCCGCGGCAGGACCTGCATGCGCATCAGCGCTTCGGCATCTTCCTGCGTATATATGTCGTTAGTAATAACTCCCACCGAACAGACATCGCGCAGCGCTTCAGACAAGGCGGCGGTCAAAGTGGTTTTTCCGGCTCCTACTGGGCCTCCAATACCTACGCGAAGCGGGCCGTTCATACTGGTCATGTGCGGAAAATCCTCGAATATTGTGTTTCGTGCTTCATGGCCGCAATGTCCCCCAAGAACGCGGTAGAGCTTAACTCGTCCAAGCTCGCCTTTTTTGCCCTTTCAGCAATCTGGGCGCACAACGGTGTCAGCTGGCGGATCAACCGCTGCGCATCGGTCTGTCCCAGTGGTACAAGGCGCGTCGCACAGGCGACAAGGTTGCTTGCGAATGCTTGCAGAAACATCTTGGTCGTCAGCAGCAAGGGAAGGTTTTGTAGTCTTGCAGCCCGTCCAATCGAGACGGGGTAGGTGAATTGCCCAAGGTCCAATTCCCAGACACCTTTGGTGACGTTTCCGAAGGCGTGTCCGAGCAACTCGGTTTCCATGAGCCTTTCGGATGTCGCACAAAAGGCGCGCGCCGCGATATCGACGTTGGTCAGTTCTTCTTTATCTTGCGCATTGAAGGCCGCCACAACGAACACAGCATCATTCCACCCAGAGCCATGTTCCAGCACATCTGAAATCCAGGCTTCAGTATCCCGAGAATTCGCGACAGTTCCCCCGTCAATCGCAGCTTCAAGCCCGTGAGAGTAGGCAAACCCCCCAACAGGATAGGCAGGGGACAACCATTGTGTCAGCGTCAGGATGTCGGCGTCAGTGGGTGTGGCCATGGGTCCTGCCGTGGCCATAGGCCCCGCCTTCGGGGGTGAATGGTTCATTCACCTCTCGCACTTTTGCTCCGATTTTAAGAAGCATATCACGGATGACGTGATCGACTTGGATCAACAGGCGAGTCTTTTCAATCTGACAAGGCGTGTGCCGATTGCCGATATGCCAGGCGATACGTGTCAGGTCCGGGGCTGTTACCTCCAGCAACACTTCCGGTGCTGCCTGTATTTCCACTTCGCGACCGTCGTCCAAAACCAACGCGCCACCGTGGTTCAGTGAGGTCGTTTGCGCGAGATCGATGAGAATCTGTTCGCCGCTTTCGCAGGTAAGAACCTTACGCCGCAAAAAACGGTCGTCGTAGGTCAACGAGAGACAGTCTGCCGGATCGCCATGCGTGTGATCCGAATACTGGCGCGCAGTGCAGAGCAGGGCGGTCATACCATCACCTCCTCTGCAGCGGGAATAGTCAGAGCCAGATTGAGTCCGAGAACACTCGGTGCACGATCCGTTCGCGCGTCAGACCGCGGTTTTTCAGCTCTTCGTCGCTGAGCGATTGCAGGAATTCGACTTGCCGGACGCGAGATTGAGCTTCGGCTACGCTGATCAGGGCCGAGTAAATTGACGACCCGATGGATACGATTAAACCGGCCAGCGAAAAGCGCGTGTTTGTATGTGTTGCTGAGTGTGCCATTTGGACCCTCGTAAACGTTGGTCCTCCCATGGGTTTTTATATCTGTCATATTGGCCTCACTTAGAAGTGCGTATTTGGTCATTGCTGCCTTGCACGCGCCGCAACGCAGCACATTTTTTGATCAGAATAAAAAATATCGTTGCGCCATCGGCAGCGTTTCGGCGGGTTGGCAAGTCAGCAATTCGCCATCCGCACGCACCTCGTAGGTTTCCGGGTCGACCTCGACATGCGGTGTCGCGTTGTTCAACAGAAGATCCTGCTTGCCAATTTCTCGTGTGTTTTGGACGGCGACGGTTTGCTTTGCCAATCCCAGTGTATCACCGATCCCATCCGCATCGGCCGCCTGCGAGACAAATGTGATCGCCGAGTTTTCCACCGACCGTCCGTAAGCGCCAAACATCGGCCGACTATAAACCGGCTGCGGTGTAGGGATCGACGCGTTGGGATCGCCCATTTGCGCGCAGGCTATGGTGCCGCCCAGCAGAACCATCTCGGGCTTCACCCCGAAAAAGGCCGGGTTCCAAAGGACGAGATCGGCGCGTTTGCCTTCCTCGATGCTCCCGATCTCGTGGCTGAGCCCATGGGCAATAGCAGGGTTGATCGTGTATTTGGCGATATAGCGACGGACGCGAAAGTTGTCGTTCTCACCGGTTTCTTCGGGCAGGCGCCCGCGCTGTTTCTTCATCTTGTCAGCGGTTTGCCACGTGCGGATCAAAACCTCACCGACCCGACCCATGGCCTGACTGTCAGACGCAATGATGCTGAATGCGCCCATGTCGTGCAGTATATCCTCGGCTGCGATTGTCTCACGCCGGATGCGGCTTTCGGCAAAGGCCACGTCCTCGGGGATGGATTTGTCGAGGTGGTGACAGACCATCAGCATATCCAAATGTTCCTCAACCGTGTTCACGGTGAAGGGCCGCGTGGGATTGGTCGAGGACGGCAGAACGTGGTTCTCGCCGCAGATCTTGATGATATCCGGAGCATGGCCTCCGCCTGCGCCTTCGGTGTGGAAAGCGTGAATAGTGCGACCCTTCATGGCCGCCACGGTATTTTCAACAAAGCCTGATTCATTGAGCGTGTCGGTGTGAATCATCACCTGCACGTCCATCGCATCGGCCACCGACAGGCAGCAATCAATGGCGGCTGGGGTGGTTCCCCAGTCCTCGTGCAGTTTCAGGGCACAGGCTCCGGCTTTGACCTGTTCTTCGAGCGCGGCAGGCAGCGAAGCGTTGCCCTTACCCGCAAAGGCCAGATTCATCGGGAAAGCATCCGCCGCTTGCAACATCCGCCCGATATGCCATGGACCGGGGGTGCAAGTGGTGGCCAATGTCCCATGCGCAGGACCGGTGCCACCGCCCAGCATGGTGGTCAGGCCGGAATGCAGCGCGTCTTCGATCTGTTGCGGGCAGATGAAGTGGATATGACTGTCGAACCCACCTGCTGTCAGGATACGACCCTCACCAGCAATGGCCTCGGTTCCGGGTCCTATGATGATGTCGACACCGGGTTGTGTATCGGGGTTTCCCGCCTTGCCGATCTTGGCGATCCGCCCGTCTTTCAGGCCAACGTCGGCCTTGTAGATGCCCGAGTGATCAACGATCAGAGCATTGGTGATGACCGTATCCACAGCGCCTTCGGCGCGCGTGGTCTGAGATTGCCCCATCCCGTCGCGGATTACCTTTCCGCCACCAAACTTGACCTCTTCGCCATAGCTGGTCAGATCATGTTCGACCTCGATCACAAGATCGGTGTCGGCCAACCGCAGCTTGTCCCCTGCGGTCGGGCCGAACATCGCGGCGTAGTCTTCGCGCTTGATTTTTGCTGGCATCAGAGTGCCCCCATGACCTTTTGATTGAAGCCGTAGACCCTGCGCGCACCACTGATCGGGATCAGCGAAACTTCGCGGGCCTGCCCCGGTTCGAACCGCACAGCGGTGCCTGGCGCAATGTCCAGGCGCAGGCCACGCGCGGCAGTTCGGTCAAAGTCGAGCGCCGGGTTGGTTTCGGCGAAATGGTAGTGTGAGCCGACCTGAACCGGGCGGTCGCCGGTATTGGCGACCATCAAAGTGATCGCATTAGTATCGGGGTTCAGGGTAATTTCACCATCAGCCGGGAACAGCTCCCCGGGGATCATTTGTTCAGCTTTGTGATCAGCGCGACAGCAGCCAGCGCAACAACCGCCAGCCCAACGCCCATCGCCGCATAATCGGTGCCGTGCGCGTGGATATGCGTTCCGTTGTGGGCGGCTGCCGGGCCAGCGAAGATCAGGGCGGGGAAAAGCATGCGTGTCATATTGGTTTCCTTTTCAGCGAATGGGGTTGTGGACGGTCACCAGCTTGGTGCCATCTGGAAAGGTGGCTTCGACCTGAACTTCGTGGATCATTTCGGGCACACCTTCCATGCATTGCTCTCGGGTGATCACCTCGGCCCCGGCTTGCATCATGTCAGCAACTGAACGCCCATCGCGTGCACCTTCGACCACGGCATCGGTGATCAGGGCGATCGCCTCGGGGTGGTTCAGTTTGACGCCGCGGTCCAGCCGTTTGCGGGCGACTTCGGCGGCCATGGCGACCAACAGTTTGTCTTTTTCGCGAGGGGTCAGGTTCATGTCAAAGCATCCAGCATCGAGGTAGCGTGTCTTTGTTCAACCGACGCAAGATCGGCATCAATGTGCGACGGAGGGCAAAGCTGTTTTCGGCAAGAACACGAGCAACCAACAGGTTATTGCGGATCATAGTCGCACCTGCTGTGTCGGGCAGCATCTGACGAATAGCATTCAGATGACCTTCGGCTGACTCCGATACAAAGACGATCAACGCCATCGCACCCGCGCCGTTTGCAATATGCGGTTTGGACAGATGTTTGTGCCAATCACCCGAGAACTGGATCGCGTCAAGGAACACCTTTTTTCCTTGGTACCGTATCTCGATCCGATCGTTTAGACGGATATCGGTCAGCGTCTCGCCCATCGCAATGCGGCCGAAGACCAGCGGCTCTACCATCAGCATCTCGGCATCTGGCGCCATCCCGATTTTCAGGCGTCGCTCCAGAGCGCTGCCATTGAACAGAATAGTCTCTTGCGGCAACCAGTTCAGCCGGGCTTCAGTCTCAACAGTCAGATGATTGGTAATCTGGCCACATTCTTGCGGCTTGGCCTTGTAGGCGCGCTCGCAGGCTTGTGTTGTCAAAGTCAGCGCCGTTCCTTTTGCTGCCTTACCGGAAAGTCGAAATGAGTCGCCTCCGGTTACGCCGCCTGCCGTGTTAAGAAGAACCGCGTCAAGATCAGGTGTGTTGGTTCTGGGGAACAGACATTTATAAGACCCGGACTGGCGAAACTTGTTCAGCACCGTCCTGTCACCCAATTGCTTGGTACTCAAACTGACGGCGCCTGCAGCGCGCGGTGGAATAGCACTGTGCGTGGGCAATATGGCTGCAACGTGGGTAATAGGGCACCTTTGGAGCTTTGATTAGTGCCACTTGTTTCTCTGTTGAAGGGGCGGAACACTAATCTACAGAGTCGAAATCTGCTTAATTCGACATCGCGCGGCTAAATTTTAGACAGCGACCTCGGTCTTGGATGAAAAAATAGGCGGATCGCGCCGATTTTCCAAATTGGGTTAAAGGTAAGTTGCCAAGCTTGCTGCGATGCAGAAACCGTATGGGTGCCACCGCGGAGATGACCCGGGGTGTGTGACGGCTGCGCGAATTGGACCTCGAACACAACCGCCACACGGAACGCAACAACAGTTGCGGGGATCAGGTAGAAGAAGAGTGTGCCTTTGTGCAAGCCCTCTCTCCCGGCCCCGCCAGGAGGATCACATGAAATCGCTCAAATCCACACTCGCCGGATCGGCAGTATTTGCTGTCATGGCCACCGCCGCCTTGTCGACCGAAGACACGATCAAGGTTGGAGTGCTGCATTCGCTTTCCGGTACGATGGCGATCTCGGAAACGACGTTGAAAGACACCATGCTGATGCTGATTGACCAGCAAAACGCCAAGGGCGGTCTGTTGGGTAAACAGCTTGAAGCTGTCGTGGTCGACCCGGCCTCTGACTGGCCTCTGTTTGCCGAAAAAGCGCGTGAGCTGCTAACCGTCCACGAGGTGGATGTAATCTTTGGCAATTGGACTTCGGTGAGCCGCAAGTCGGTTCTGCCAGTGATCGAGGAACTAAACGGTCTTCTGTTCTATCCGGTCCAGTATGAGGGCGAAGAAAGCTCTAAAAACGTCTTTTATACCGGTGCCGCTCCGAACCAACAGGCCATCCCCGCCACGGACTATTTCCTGGAGGAACTCGGGGTCGAGAAATTCGCTCTGCTCGGCACAGACTATGTCTACCCCAGGACCACCAACAATATCTTGGAAAGCTATCTGAAGCAAAAAGGTATCGCGGAAGCAGATATCTTCGTTAATTACACGCCTTTCGGCCATTCCGACTGGTCCAAGATCGTGGCGGACGTGGTCGCGCTGGGCGCGGATGGTAAAAAAGTCGGTGTGATCTCGACCATCAATGGTGACGCCAATATTGGTTTTTACAAGGAATTGGCAGCGGCTGGTGTTTCGGCAGATGACATTCCGGTCGTGGCCTTCTCGGTCGGTGAGGAAGAACTGTCCGGTTTGGACACCACCAACCTCGTCGGTCACCTTGCCGCTTGGAACTACTTCCAGTCAGCGGATACCGAAGCCAACGCTGAATTTGTGGACACCTGGAAAGCCACCATGGGTGACGAACGTGTGACCAATGACCCGATGGAGGCGCATTACATCGGCTTCAACATGTGGGTAAACGCCGCGACCGAGGCCGGTTCGACCGAGGTCGATGCCGTGCGCGCTGCGATGTATGGGCAGGAATTCCCGAACCTGACCGGAGGCACCGCTGTGATGCTGCCGAACCATCACCTCGCGAAACCGGTTCTGATCGGGGAAATTCAGGAAGACGGTCAGTTCGATATCATCAGCGAAACCGACGTCGTGCCGGGTGATGCCTGGACCGACTTCCTGCCGGAGTCGGCTGTGCTCGTCTCGGATTGGAAAGAGCTGGGTTGCGGTATGTACAACACCGAGACCAAGACCTGCGTTCAGACCCTGTCGAACTACTAACAGACCACGCAAGGCGGGTTTGTTTGCCCGCCTTGCCACAAAATACACTCGGGTTTCACCACATGGTACGACTTTTCCTTGCGGGCCTCGCAATCCTGTGCGCCTGCCTGACTGCCAACGCTCAAGAGGTCGGTCTACAACCGATCCTGCAAGAGCATCAGGAGATCATCGCCAAAAGCTCGCGCAAGACGATCAAACCGGCGATTGATGCGATTGCGTCAAGCGGCTTGCCCCAAGCGCAAGTGATGCTTGAGACATGGGCAGCCAAGAACATGTGGATGCGCAAGTCGGACGGTCTGTTCTTTTCTGGCCAGAAAGGAGAGGGGCGGTCGTATGAATTGACCGACTTCGATACCGGAGAAGTCGTCGGTACATTTGAGAAATCCGAGCTTAGGCAGCTGAAGCCCAACAGCGGTATCCGCGCGATGATCGGGACCGCTCTGGTCCGGTTCCAACTGACCGATCCGGATCGCGCAAAACGTCTGGCCGCATTGCAATCCATCCAACGTGATCCCGAAAGTACACTCTTGGAGCCACTTCGCGCTTCGATAGGGGATGAACCCGAAGCAGAGTTGAAGGCGCAAAAGCAGCGGTTGGAACGGTTGCTGACGATTGGTTTTGACGAAGATACCGCAGCGCGCGTGGCGGCGATCAAAGAAATGTCCGGCGATCTGGGCGTAGACGTTCGTGCGGCTCTGAACCCGTTGGTCGTCACTGCCCGCCAAGCCGCTACCGAATTGCCCCAGGACCTGAACGTCGCCGTTATTCTTGTAGCGGGGTCAGACGCCTTAACGTTTGACGAAGCATATGACTTGCTCGTTGCAGGAAACCTGGCCGCACCGCGTGTTTCGGCGGAAGATATCAGATCGGCACTGGCGGCCAATATAGAAGGTGGTCGTGTAGGTGGTACTCCCGTCGCACAGTTGAATTCAGATGCAATGCGCGCGCGTGCGTATAACTCTCTGGCAGAGGCGGGGACTGTGCCAGCCTTGGTCACGAAGGCGGATGTCAACGCCGCAGTTAACACGCATGTATTCTTCGAAACCTACAGTGAGCCATCTGCCGAGGTCACTGAAGCAGCAGAGAAAGCCCTGCAACAGATCGAACTGAAGGTCGGCCTGAGCCAAACACTCGACCTGACGCTGGACGCGATCTCACTGGCGTCGATCTATTTCCTCGCCGCCATCGGTCTGGCCATCACCTTCGGCGTGATGGGCGTGATCAACATGGCCCATGGCGAGTTCATCATGATGGGTGCTTATACCGGCTACGTGGTGCAGCAGATTATCCCTGATCATACGCTTTCGATCATGGTTGCTATTCCAATTGCTTTTGCTGTCACCTTCGCGATGGGCGTCGCTATGGAGCGGTTGGTGATCCGCTGGCTTTACGCTCGCCCATTGGAGACGTTGCTGGCAACGTTCGGCATCTCAATTGCCCTACAGCAGCTGGCCAAGAATATCTTTGGCACGCAGGCGCGCCCGCTGACTGCTCCCGATTGGTTGGATGGTTCGTGGATGCTGAATGACGTGGTTTCAATCAGCTACATCCGCATTGCGATCTTCGTTCTGGCGCTGATTTTTCTGGGGCTTTTCCTCTACATCATCAAACGGACGAGGCTAGGGCTTGAGATGCGTGCAGTAACGCAGAACTCGCGCATGGCGGCGTCAATGGGGATTAATCCCGGGCGAGTGAATATGCTGACCTTTGGGCTTGGCTCCGGCATTGCCGGCATCGCCGGGGTCGCGATTGGCCTATTCGCCAAGGTCACGTCCGATCTGGGCAGCGACTATATCGTGCAAAGTTTCATGACAGTGGTTGTGGGTGGTGTTGGTAACATCTGGGGCGCGCTTGCAGGTGCGGGCATGATCGGCTTCCTGCAGAAGGGGATCGAGTGGATGAACCCGTCGAACACCCTCGCGGCCCAAACCTACATGATCATCTTCATCATCATTTTCATCCAGTTTCGGCCGCGGGGCATTATCGCCCTCAAGGGTCGCGCGGCGGGGGATTGAGCCATGGAACGCAGCTTTATCGCCAGGAACCCATCCGTGCTGGTCTTTCTTGCCATCCTGTCCCTGTTCACCCTGAGCGTAACCATCCTGTCCGAGGGATTCGGGATCGGTGTAATCTCGACCAGTTTCGTCAAAACGCTGGGCAAAACCCTGTGCCTTTGCCTGATCGCAGTGGCGATGGATCTGGTCTGGGGCTTCACCGGCATCCTGTCACTGGGTCACTTCGCCTTCTTCGGGCTGGGGGGCTACATGATCGGCATGTGGCTGATGTACGAACGCACCCGCCTGATCGTGGTCGACTCGCTGGCACAGGCCGAAATTCCACCGACGTCGTCCGAAGTGGTGGACGCGATTGGTACACAAGTCTTTGGCGTTGTCGGATCGTCGGAGTTTCCGTTGATCTGGGCGTTCTCCCACAGCCTGACCCTGCAACTGATCCTGGTTGTGCTGGTCCCGGGTCTGTTGGCGCTGGTCTTCGGATGGTTGGCTTTCCGGAGCCGTGTCACCGGAGTGTACCTATCGATCCTGACACAGGCGATGACGTTGGCACTGGCCCTGTATCTGTTTCAGAACGACAGCGGGCTGCGTGGGAACAACGGCTTGTCCGGCCTGCAGAACCTGCCAGGTGTCACCGCCTCGCAGGACGTGGTGTCGATCTGGTTCCTCTGGGCCTCGGCGCTGGCCTTGGGTCTGGGCTATATGCTGGCGGCGTGGATCGTGTCAGGCAAGTTCGGATCGGTCATCCGTGGCATTCGCGATAACGAGGCACGGGTGCGCTTCCTTGGCTATTCAGTCGAGGTATTCAAGCTGGCCGTCTTCACCCTGACTGCTTGTATCGCGGCCATTGCCGGCGCGCTTTACTACCCGCAAGCAGGCATCATCAACCCCGAGGAAATGGCCCCTATCGCCTCGATCTATTTGGCTGTCTGGGTCGCCATCGGTGGACGAGGCCGATTGTACGGCGCGGTAATTGGTGCAGCTTTTGTCAGTCTTCTGAGCACGTGGTTCACGGGCGGACAGGCCCCGGATATTCCGCTTGGATTTTACACGATCAAATGGGTCGACTGGTGGCAGGTGCTATTGGGCATAACTTTTGTGTTGGTTACGCTGTTCGCCCCGCAGGGCATCGGAGGATTGTTCGACTTGTGGACCAACGGCCGCCACCCGGACAGGCATGGGGCAAATCTGGGACCAGATGACGGCGCCCTGCGCGAGAAGGAGGCCATCGAATGAGCACTTTGCTTGAGGTTAGCGGCGTTTCGGTCACTTTCGATGGCTTCCGAGCTATCAACAACTTGTCGTTTCAGATCGGCGAGGCCGAGCTTCGCGCCGTGATCGGCCCGAACGGGGCAGGCAAGACCACATTCATGGACATCATTACAGGTAAAACCCGGCCCGATGAAGGACGTGTCATCTGGGGAGAGAAATCCGTATCTTTGTTGGGGCTGTCCGAAGCAAAGATCGCGCAGGCTGGGATCGGAAGGAAGTTCCAGAAACCTACGGTTTTCGAAGACCAGACCGTGCAAGAAAACCTGTTGATGGCGCTTCAGAACAAACGTGGCTGGCTTCACGTGCTTTTCTATCGAACCTCCACTGACGATTTGCAAAAAGTTGAAGATCTGGCTGTCGAAATCGGTCTGAATCAGAGTTTAAGCCGCAAAGCTGGTGAACTGAGCCACGGTCAAAAGCAGTGGCTGGAAATTGGCATGCTGCTGGCTCAGGAGCCACGACTTTTGCTGGTGGACGAGCCTGCCGCTGGCATGACACCGCAGGAGCGCGAACACACCACCGACTTGCTAGTACAAGCCGCCAGAACCCGTGCCGTTGTCGTGGTGGAACACGATATGGAATTTGTACGACGCCTGAATTGCAAAGTCACGGTTCTACACGAAGGGTCCGCCTTGGCTGAAGGCAGTCTTGATCACGTGACATCTAACCAGGACGTCATCGACGTATATCTAGGGCGCTAAACAATGCTGAAGCTAACAGAACTGACTTTGCATTATGGGCATTCGCAAATCCTCAACGGGATTTCCATGGAAGCCAGACAAGGTGAAGTGACTTGCGTCATGGGGACCAATGGTGTCGGGAAAACCAGCCTTATGAAAGCAATATCAGGTACGCATCCGCGATCGGGCGGCAGTCTGGAACTGGACGGGGAAATTCTGGGCGTCCTGCCTGCTCATCAAATGGCGTGGAAAGGTGTGGCCTATGTCCCACAAGGTCGTGAGATATTTCCTTTGCTCACAGTTCGCGAAAATCTTGAAACGGGGTATGCCTGTCTGCCTGCCAGCGAACATTTCATTCCAGGTGATATATTTGATATGTTCCCGGTCCTCAAACAGATGCAAAACCGTCGCGGAGGTGACCTTTCTGGCGGTCAGCAGCAACAGCTGGCGATTGCACGGGCATTGATAACACGACCACGCCTGCTTCTGTTGGACGAGCCGACCGAAGGTATTCAGCCCAACATCATCCAACAGATAGGCGAAGTCATCCGACACCTCAGAACCACGAGCGGAATGGCAATCATTCTAGTGGAGCAATACTTTGACTTTGCCTATGAACTTGCCGACAGATTTATCGCGTTGCGACGAGGAGAAGTCATAATCAACGGCACCAGGGAAGACGTGACACGCGATGAGTTGCTGCAGGCTGTAGCAGTCTAGTGCTGATACTTGAAATTGGTTTCGGAATTGAAGGATGAAATCCAAAATTTGGCACAATCTAAGCTCGGGACATGGTTTGATCATCTGAACAGGTTCAATTGAAACTGTATTTTCTTCTGAAACCCGATCGTGCGATGTCTTCCGGCTTGAAGAGCAAATATTTTTTGATCAGATGACGGGCTTCATTTCGTCCTATGGCTCGACGTGGACGCTCCTCCAACTTGCACCGCAATTAACGTAGTGACGGCTTTCTAGACGCACCTTTGTTGTGGAAGGCTTTTGAGCAGCAAACGGCAAAACCTGTACGCCGAAGAATTACCGAATGACTAATAGTCAATGACTTAAGTGTCATTGGAGGGTAAAACTATGTATCGCACAACTTTCCTGTTGAATGTCACACAAACCTGATCCAACCGTCATAGTCAGACCAGAAAAGCAGGGTACTTTCGACATCGGAAGGCGCTGCCAACGTTGGGCATCAGTTGAATTTGACCTTTGCGTCCTAAGCTTTCCGCAATAACGGGGGCGCTGCAGCCGGAGGGCGGCCCGGTTACGCGAATCTACTCCGTCCGAGGCAGGAGCAAAGCAGTGCATCTTGATGAACTGTAAGAAGCCGCATCGCGTTACAACAATCTAACCTTTGTCCTGCGCGAAACATCCAAAGTGGACCGCCTCGACGCATCGGCCTTTTTCGGTTTCGCGAGAGACATGGTAGAAAAACCGTTTTGCATTGCGGACCCGTCACCCTTCGGGATGCATTTTGGAAAGGCCTTAAAGAAAAAGGCCAGTTCGCCCGACGCTTTCACTACGCGTTGTTCGAGATCCGACAGGTATTCAACGTCCGTTTTTGTTGTTGGCGGTGTAATCAAATGCTGCCTCCAGCTCTACACTCAGACTTGCGGCCAAATCAAAAAACCGTCGTCGGACGGTCTCGGCGTAGGGATTGGCCTTCTCAATCGCTTCGAATACCTCTGGCGCATCGTGCTGAACCATGGAAATCGCCTCAGACAGCAAGTCAAAACTCTTCGTGGTCATGCGCGTTGGCAGCGGTCCCATTCGCAGAAGCACTTTGGCGATGAGGTGCGTGAGCCCTTGGACTACTGCCGCTTCTTGGTCGTGATCTTCTGGAGTTGTCATGATGACAGTCAGACCCAGTGTCTTGCGCAAAAACGCAGCAAGTCTGGCATGTTGCCTTCCCTGAATGGGGCAGACGGCAATTTTCAAACCCTTAATACCTGTCGCAGCACTCTGAGGACCAAACAACGGGTGGGTCGCGATTATGTCTACATCGTTCGGTAGCCGCCGCCGCATGATTTCCGAGGGAACTACCTTTACTGAGCCTACATCAACAATCAGCGCGCTGGGCTTACAAGCAGCCGCGATCTCGCTGACAACTTGCTCAAATGAGGACACTGGTGCAGCAATGAGGACCACGTCAGCCTGCGATACTGAGTATAATGATGACAGACGTACTCCGAGTTGCTTTGCGGCCTTGGCAACGTCTGGGGACGGATCGTAAGCAGATATTTCGAAGTGCTGGCTAAGATGAAGGGCTGCAAGCTGTCCGAACGCACCAAACCCCACGATACCTAGTGAAGTGTTTTGATTTCTTCTGTTGTTGTTCATCTTTCGACCTTTAAATTTGCCGCCCGGCACAAGGTCGATTGTTTGTTGACCGCTGTCAGGGGCAGCGGAAACTAATGATGAAGCACCCGCAGCTATCGAAGCTGAGGATAATAGTCCTGGAGTGCAAAGAACGATTTCATCATGACAACAGCGATAAGACACCCGAGAGAGCAGAGTCAACGATATTGCTGCATAGCGGCAATCGGCTAGGGTGCTGCGTTTTAGAGTTTTGGATTCTATGCGGCCGTTCGGCCAACTCGATTTGAAGCCCGCATTGCGGGTAAAGTAGATGTTGCTTTTGACTCAGACTGTCCTTCTGGCAGCCGATTACTCGGCTGCCAAAGCCTTGTGCCGGCAATAACATGATGCTTTGATTGGCACTTCGGCTCGGGCAGCGGCCTTGTCCAGTTGTAGTTTTATTTGGGGCGCTTCAACCGTTTCACCGCGCCGAGTTAGGCATTCGTACAAGCCGTGCAAGCTCCAGACATTGCCTGGGTGCTGGCAGGCCCGGCTAAGCGTTGCATCCAGACCAAGGTCGGCGCGATAGACGCTTTCCGCTTCCACCATATGGCCTTGCTCCAATAATAAAGCGCCGAGCGCATGCCGAGTGGGCTGCATCCAACCCCAGGGTTCGTCATAGGGCAGCGCATCATCAATCTCGACCGATCTGCGAAGATGCTCGAAAGCGCTCTCGTGCTCTCCCTTGTGATAGGCTAGCTCACCTAGCATCATTTGCTCAGCAACCTTCAAGATGTCGAGGCACGTGTTGTTGAACAGCATTCTGGTTTCAGGCACCTGATCCAAAGCTTCATAAAACTTTACCTTTTCACCATCGGCTTCAGTGATCTTGTGCTGGTTCGCCAAGGCAACGGTTCGCGCGTACCGCATCATGGCGGTAGTGACGCAGAAAAGCTCTTCATCCACTGGCAGGTCCTGATCGAGTATCTCTTGCCAGCGTCCGAACCGGATCAGAACATGTTGCTTCATAGGGATGAAACCTTCGAACCAGTCGGCCATGGGGCGAAGGGTCTCCGCAGGTAATGTCGCAATCAATTCTTCCGCCGCTTCGATCGCTGCACTCGGTTGTCCGAGGAACATCGCTCCGTAGATCTTGAAGTGGTAGTTGTGGCAGCGATAAACGGAGTAGAAGTTGTCGGGGCCTTCGTGCTTCAGAAACTTCCTGTCGGCAACGATGGCCGCTTGATTGCGAAGCACCACGTTCATGTAGTCACCGCACAAAACGTCGACATGAGTAGGCATATGCAGTAGGTGCCCGGCGTCCGGAACCAGTGTGCTGAGCGCGTCGCCATGGCGCAGCGCCCTTTCGGGGTGCGGGGACATTTCCATCAGATGGATATACATGTGCAGAAGCCCAGCATGTTCCCATGCGCCAGGAAGAGAGGAGAACGCTGTGTCGAGCACGCCAATTGCCTCAAGCGTGTCTGCGCCTTCGGCTGGCTTCCCGGTCGGTAAATCCCAAAGCTGCCAAGGCGTCCGGTTCATGATAGCCTCGGCAAGGACGGCGCACACGTCCAGATCATTGCTGAATTCGGCATGGACTTTGCGCATTGCGGTAGCAAAGGCATCATTCCAGGGTCTGAAATCCTCTACGTCTGGCGAACTCGGATAGCGGGATGGGATCGCCTCGATCAAGGCACGTTCAATTGGTGTCAATCGATCTAAAAGCGCGGTAGCGGCTTCGATTGATGCACTTGCCAATGCGATGCAGTCGGGCTTCTCGTCGTCCTCAAAAGTTTCCCAAGGCTTGTTGTAGTTAGGTCCGATGCAATACGCGATGCCCCAATGCGCCATCGCACAATCGGGGTCTGCGGCAAGAGCCTTTTGAAAGCAAACTATCGCCTCTTCGTGATTATAGGCATATGTCCACGCCAAGCCCCGATCAAACCATCTCTGAGCGTTATCTGACGACGTTGAAATCTTACGAGTGTAGTCGCCGAGGTCGTAGTACTCCATCGGGATTTCCCCCCACTAAATTCGCTAAGTTTATCATGGAACGCCTTGAGTCGATAGCGACGCCGCAATTTGGCGAGAAATGGAGTACCTGCTCATTCTTTTAGCTGATTTGCGCTCACTGCTGTCATGTGGGCGCTTCTGTCTGATGACGCCTGTCTTCGCTATGCGGTTCTTGGCTGTCTCCGGTTCGAGATTTCAGTCTTTCAGGTCCGGTTCTTCCGTCTGCGTAAGCTCATCAAGATCGAGGCAAGGACAGAGACTCCGACAAAACGGCCTTTCGCAAAAAGACGTATCTGCAGGCACTTTACGTGACTGTATCTCCGATTTTCCGACTTTTAGAGACCTTGCGAACGGTAATCTCGAAGCAAAAAACACGCCTTCTGACAAGTTATCGATTCTAACATCTTATGGGCGTGGTAGAGTTTTCGAGCAATCTTGCGGGAAATAACCATGAGCCAACGTCGCCTTGCTGCAATCCTGTCTCTCGACGTCGTCGGCTTCAGTCGGATGATGCAGGGTGGCTCAAAGGCACTGCTCAAAACACTGAACACGCTGTACCGCGATTTGGTGACACCAATCGTTGGACAGCACCATGGCCGGGTGGTCAAACTTCTTGGCGATGGGGCACTAATAGAATTTCCGTCAGCGAGTCACGCACTCGAAGGGGCAATCGCGATTCAATCCCACCTTAGAGAGCCAGACCATCCATATTTGGTTCCAGAACGCATTCAGCTTAGAGCAGGCTTGCATGTAGGCGATGTCACTGTGGACGGTGAAGATATCTTCGGAGACGGCGTAAACATTGCGGCACGTCTCCAAGCGGCAGCTGAACCCGGTGGCATTCTGGTCTCAAAAGTACTCTGCGATCTTGCCGGGTCGGATTATGCCAACCGATTGCACAGAGAGGGACTGCGGACACTCAAAGGTATTGCACAGCCGATTGAGGTATTGTCGATTAATTTCACTGATGAAGGTGTATCAAAGTCACGAGTTGATTTCGCCAAAACACAAGAAATCCGCTACTGTCAAACTGATGACGGCATTAGTCTGGCTTGGAGCGTAGTGGGTGACGGATCCCCGGTTGTTAAAGCACCAAGTTGGATTGGACATCTAGAACTGGACTGGCGCAATCCTGCGGTGGCTCCAATTTGCACTTCGGTTGCGCAACATCACCGACTAATTCGATTTGATGCACGGCTCAACGGTCTTTCTGACTGGGATGCAGAAACTTGCACGTTCGATAGGTTCGTCGATGACTTGGAAACCGTTTACGACGCGGCTGGTCTAAAGCGCGCGCCAATCCTTGCGATTTCACAGGGGTCTGCTGTAGCCGCCGCCTTTGCAGCCCGTCGACCAGGCAGGGTCTCGGCAATTGTTATGATCGGTGGTTTCCCAGTAGGACGAGCAAAACGTAAGTCTCCGAAGGATGTGGAGCGGGCTCTGGCTATGAAACACATGATAACTGCAGGGTGGGACGACGAGTATCCGTCTCTACGCGATTTGATGGCGCAGATCATTGTGCCAGGCGCGAGCCAAGAAGCCCGGCGGCAATATGCAAAAGACATGAGCCAAATGATCTCGCCCGAAAACATGGGACGGTATCGCGATGTGATCGACCAAATTGATATCCGGCAAACATTGTCAAAGGTTGAGGTGCCGTGCCTGGTTTGTCATGCGACGGGAGACAGGATGCAACCGGTCGATCAGGGGCGACTGTTCGCTAAGGGATTACCCAACGCGAAGTTCATCGCCTACGAAAGCTCTAACCATGCCATGCCGGACAACGACCCAGAGTGGCCGCGTTTCGAGAGAGACGCATTGGCTTTCTTAGCAGAACACAAGTGAAAGGTTATGTCAGATTAACTAGGCTTCACCGTGGCACGGGATGGCGTTTGGGAATGACCAGACCAAACTCCGTCAAGTACTTCAAAAGCATTCCCGAGGTCATTCGCCCAATCGTGATCCTGGTAGGCATCGACCGCTATCCGGCGATTGAAGTAGTGGTTTGCTTGGTCCGCAGGGGAACTGACCACTCAACCAAAGATCGCTTCATATTAAACCCGTTAAACATCGCTTGTCGTTTGTTTTATCTCATTTATGGCGAGCGGGTTTGAAGGTGCTGGCTGAAGTATGCGTACCCGATCCGCAGTTTGTACAGGGAGCAACTATGGCCGCTTAGGTAAACAAACGTTGGGCATGCGATGAAGTGGGCTTTTGTTCGCAGCCTATTCTGCGCGGTTGCACCTGCATCCGGTCAATTTGCACGCTTCGCAATCGACTAGTGCCTTGAGCCGATCTACCACCTCAACGACATCGAGGTTTAGCGCTTTAGAACCCACTTATGCGTTCTATGAGCCAGTACATCGATACTGACCCGATGCCATAAGCGGCAATCACAGTCGCCCTTTGGCTAACTGGACGTGCCATCAATCGCCAGATCGCGACAAGAAGTGCCAAAGCTCCGACAAAGCTCAACTGCCCAGCTTCGACGCCTAGGTTGAAGGCAAACAAGGCTGCGGGAATATCGTTAGAGGGAAGTCCTATCTCGGCCAAAGCGCCTGCAAAACCAAGGCCGTGCAAAAGCCCAAACCCGAAACAAACGATCCAGGGCTTTTGTTTTGAAAGTCGAAAACGCCCGTCGCCGCCCTTAACAATTTCCATCGCCAAAAAAACGATAGAAAGCGCAATGACGGCCTCGACCGGCGGGCCGGGGACATTCAGAAATCCCAGCGTTGCCAGTGCCAGTGTTATTGAATGTGCCAAGGTGAATGCCGTGATTGCTCCCGCCAGTCTCCACGGATCAGGGACCAAAATAAATAGGGCGAAGACGAAGAGCAGATGATCCCAGCCTTCTAGTATGTGTTCATAACCCAACTGAAAATAGGCTATGAAAACAGACCATGTTGTCTGTTCAAAAGGTATATTTTGGATGGCAGCATCCGGGGTGAAACGAAGCGTGGCAGGCTCGGCGTGCAGAGGATGCACACGGACCAAAACGTCGTTCTTTTGTGCCGCCAGTCCGTCGATCTCGATGGATTGGCCCGCGATCTCAGCTAGGCATTCGACAACCCAGGAAGAAACCCACGCTCGCCCATCGGAGATTGGGTCAGGGCCGTGTGAGGGTGTACAGCCATCCGGTAACACCGCATCAATCGCCATTGGTTGACCATAAACATCTGGTTTTCGCCAATGAACACTCCAAGTGTCCGTAGTGATTTGTCGAATTTCCAAGTATCCCGGATCAAGCGCATGCGCGTTGGCGTACCCCGTGGGCCACGTGAACAGCAGAGCAAACATCAAGCTGAAGATGAAGTTCATTTGACCTGACCTGTGAGATCGGGTGCTGTGATCTCATAATTGTCGGCAAGAGCCTCGTATTGCGCCTGCGCCAAATCTTCGCTCATGGCGCGACGCCAATCACGAAGCACCACACTGTGGATCTCTTGCAAGCGAGGTATCCGGCTTGGTTCAATGGCAAGCACTTTCACCAGATGGATGCCGTAACCTGATTGGACCGGCCCCATCCACTGGCCTTTTTCGAGATAGGCGAGACCATTGGAAAATCCGGTTCCAAAGACCGAGTCGATTACCCGTGTCGCGGTTAGGGGCATTGATGCAGGCAGCAGTGTCGCGCTTTCCAAGCCGGAAGTCTCTTGCTCCGCACGCAAGGCGGCCAGTGCCCTTTCAATCTCGGTCTCACTTGGTTCTTCACCAAGAAAAACTTGAGTGAACGCGACCTTATTGGGTGTCGCGTAGCGGTCCGTGTTTTGTTGGAGGAAAGCCTCTAGATCTTCGTCTTCTGGAATAACTGAAGCGGCGATGGCTTCGGTCAGAAAATCCATCTTTTGGCTCAGCCGCGATCTAATCACGCTATCTCCGCGTTCCAAGCCAAGCTTTCTTGCTTCCCTAACTAAAACTTCTTCGCGAATTGAAGCGTCGACCAACGCTTGTAGCTCAGAACCGCTTGGCTGGCGTTTCCACCTCGCTTCGAACTGTGAAGCTAACAGCGCGGCATCACTTTCGCTTATCGCTATCGTCTCCGGATCTGCAGCGGCGTCGTTATCTGGTGATATTATGTGGAACCAAATGAATATGGCAGCTCCGATCAAGAAGAAATGGAACAGAGGTTCTTTCACTATTCGCATGAAGGCTCCTGCGTGAAACGCGATACGGCATTATGTTTTATGCTGGCATCAGGCAGTTGAGTAACACAAGGAATTGCAACTCAAGGCGCGCCGCTTATCATAAGAGCGTCCCGAGTTAGTGATTGCGACCTGGGTCCCCAAATCTGCACGAAGTAAGGTCACTCTGCCGGCGTGTACCAAATCGGCGAGGAATACGCGCGCTCCTGATGCGTAAGTACCGCATCTTCTGGCAGCTCCGCACCAAACCTCAGTTTGTCGTACAACACCCAGCGTGGGGTTGGGATTTCGAGCGCACGTACGTAATAGAATGCCCGCGCATTTGGATCGAAATCAGGATCAGACCAAACAGTTACCAGTTCGGCGGTTCCAATTGTATTGGTCCAGCTGGCGGTTTCCAGATCCACGGTATTCCCAACCGCAGGGATCTTGCCGTTTTGATCGGCAACACGGTTGTCCGACCATGCCACGTCATAGACGTTTTCCTGCAAAGCACCTTCGGAATCGAGCCATCCCTTTATCACCTGCACGCGATCCAGGTTGGCCCCGACCGGGTCGCGCAGAGCAGCGATCAGGAATGTGGGCGGACCTTCACCCTCGCGAGGTCGCAGATCCGAACCCATTGGAACACCTTTTGTGTAGCCCACATCCGCAAGGAAGCGAGTTTCAACATCAGCGTCATCGAAATCCCATCCGCCAAAGAACCGCAGACCAATCCGCGGTCCAGTGCTCGCGTAGGTTTCGCGCCGCTTGAACGCATCGAAGATCGCTGCGCGAGTATTGTCGGTCGCCCAAACGGCCGTGTACCCGGAAGCTACAAGGAGGTCGCCAGGAATTTCGCCAAGATCGTTGGCGATGAAAGGATGCTTTATTCTCGTGGCCGAAGGTTCAACGCTGACGGATTTTCCGAAGAAGTTGTCTTCCTCAGCAGTTGCCAGAGACGTATGGCTGTCCGTCGCGCCGCCCATGCCGAACTTATATGGGTTCACGCCGAACTTCTCTTCCAACAATAAACCGCGCTTCAAAGCTTCTCGGGCGTACTCGCCGGCCAGCATGTCATCGGTTTTCAGCTCGGTTATGTCGAGATTGCCAACGTCCCAGTTTTCGTAATCCGCGAATTCGTCGTCGGGGCTCAGATAGGGGTGCGCTTCGCCGTCGCCCTTGATCTGAGTGACTTCGTAATGGGGCTCCCATTTTGCGCGGGCAGCCACATATTCCTCGTCGACCTTGCCACCGTGATAGGTGTCTTCGGTCGGGAACATCCATCCGTTCGACAGGTTGCCATTATGGGCGAAAGCTACCGCGCGACCGCCCGTTTTTTCTTGATAGTCATCTAGCCATGAATACAGCGTTCTTGGGTCGGTATCACCAAAGGGCGGTTGCGTGACCGGCGGCACCATCTGAAGCGCCCTGATGGGCCCATCGCGTAGCATAACATTCCGGTGCAGGTTGAAGCCCTTGGGTACAGAAGTCCACTCGAACCCTATGAACGCCGTGAAATTGCCGGGGTCGTTATGTTCTTCCGCAGCCAGAACGATTTGCTCCCATGTAAAAGCAAAAGCGTCAGCACCCGGGCTGTAGGAGTCCAGAAGGACTTCTGGCAGGGTCATTTGCGAGAAATTGGTAATGATATCGAACGCCGCTTTGCCGGCCTCTTCGCCGCCTGCCTTGTAACCTTCGTACCATTCCAAACCTTTCGGATCGGCAAGAACGCCTGGCTTGCCAGCCTGAAGGTCCGGGGCGAATCCCATTAGGTCAGTGTGATCCGTGAGAACCATCCAATCCAGAGGCCGGGCCAGTCTTACTGGTTGACCCGTTGAAGAAGTAACCTGTTCACCTTTTGCAAAGCGCCATGCTTCAGCAGGCAACAGAGTGTTCCCAAAAGCACCTGCGTCCAGCGAAAGCCCGGTGTGAAGATGCGTGTCTCCCCACAGCGGTCGCTCGGGGAAAGTGCGTTCGGCATACGGGGAATACGGTTGATCTGAGAACAAGCCTGCCGCGGCTTCTTCACTTGGAACAGCATCTGCAAGGACAGTCGATGATGCCAGCCCTAGTGAGATAGAACAAACAAAAGCTCGAAGCATGTGGAACTCCTAAATCAAGATAGCGCGGTGGTGCCGATGACCTACAACTCAAGAATTTATATTCCTATTTATCTATATAACATCAATTTTCCGTTTGTGGGGATATTCCGCTCTTGGCATTGTCACGATGGTATACTTAGGAGTTTGGATGAAGAAGCTGGTCTAACAATAACTCCATAAGCCATCGCCTAGATTGTTGTGCTCAACATCGAGAACGGAAGCTTTAGAGAAATTGCGACTCAGCACCGCTAGGATTGGCAAATGCTCGGCCGCCCTCCATTGCAGCAGCCATCTAACTTTAAGATGAAGGCCTGAGATGGATCTTGGGATGATTTAAGATCAGCAACTCGCCGCAGCCCAAACCAGGCCTTCAAACCTGCGCCTTGCAATTCTAGCTTTGCAGACTTTGCCGCTATTAGCGATTAACTGTTTTAATGTCCGCTCTCAGATCAAAGAAGAAAGCGAAAAAAAGCGGTCAGGCTAAGGAAAGCTGACCTTCGACGACCCGGAGCTGAAGGCCCCGCTTGCGGACAAAGCAAGGGTAAATTTCAAAACTGAAACGCGGTAATTTAAGTTGCTAATAGTATCAAGATATTCAACGCTGTGCATCAGATGGGCGCGCGTGCATTGCTCGGAAGCTTGCTTGAGGGTCCCGTTCAGCCAATCCCTGCGTTGGCGAGGATCAATGTTTGCACAATGATTGGATAGCCCCATGGCCTTCTCATTTCGCTTCCAGTTAGCGCCCGTTGCATTAATCGCCCTTGCGACGACGGCAGTACACGCTCAAACCGCCGACACCATATACACCAATGCGCAGGTCTATACGGTCGACCCTGAACAAGAATGGGCCCAGGCGTTTGCGATTGAGGATGGACGTTTCATTGCTGTCGGTTCAGCAGAAGAAGTCGTTGCGCTGGCTGGGAGCGAGACTGAAACGATCGACCTTGCGGGTGCGATGGTATTGCCGGGCCTTTATGACATCCATGTTCATTTCCGCAATTGGTACGTTGCTGCGGCATTGTCTGACGAGGTGATCCTACTCCCGGGCGATGCCGACCCGGAAGCGGCAACGGAGTTGATTCGCGAATTTGTAGCTGCGCGCCCAGATCTCGAATACCTTTTTGGATCTGGATTGGCCAACGAGCTGTTTGATGGAGAACCGAACACTACTTGGCTTGATGAGGCAGTCTCTGATATTCCGGCCTATATTATCACTGCAACCGGGCACGAGGCAGTGCTGAATACACCGGCGATGATCGATAGCGGTATTGATGTCGATACACCGGACCCACGGAACGGGATCATTGTGCGGGATCCAGAAACAGGAGAAGCAACAGGCTACATGAAAGAGGCCGCGATGGGTCTTTACGCGATGCCATTTCTACGCGGGCTGGATATCGAAACCCACGTTGATGGCGCAAGGGACGTGCTACACTTGCTTGCCTCAATGGGTGTGACATCTGCCAGAAACATGCATAGCGAATTGATAAATGTGCAGGCGCTACATCGGCTTGCAACGACCGAGGGGCTTCCGATCAGGGTTAGTGTGGCGTGGACCTACGATTCTCCGACGCGGGCATATCAATCCGTGGAAGACCAACGTGCTGCAATCGACACGTTTCAAGACTTGATCGCGCCACGGCTGGACCCAACCTTTATTAAGGTCAATATCGATGGCATTCCGACTGAAACCGGAGCGATGCTGGAACCTTTCCTGACGAACGCCTCGAAAGCGGAACAGTCCCAATCTGACGCGGTTTCAAAGTATGATCCTCTTGCTTCTGGTCAGGGCGACTATGGGCTAATCTTTTTCACCGAAGAGGAACTTGTGGCCGACATTATCCGGTTTGAAGAACAAGGTATGAAAGGCATGGTTTTCCACACCGTGGGTGATCGCGGTGCTCGGCTTGTTCTGGACGCAATGGAAATCGCACGAAACCAACTGGGCGAGCTGAAAGGCCGCTACCAGCTCGCCCATTCGTTTTTCATATCGGAAGAAGACATGCCAAGACTGGTAGAACTCGATCTGACACCGGAATTCTCGCCAGTACTATGGTTTTCGAACCCTCACAACGACGTCGTCAACCGCGTGGTTGGCCCGGAACGCGCGCAGAGGGTTTTCCCAATGCGTTCTGTGGCTGATGCCGGAGGACGGGTCGTTATCGCTTCTGATGGTCCGTTGTTCATGCAGACCCCATTGGCATCGATAGAGGCGGCCGTGACCCGTATCGATCCTGTGGCTGACACGAGTCCACCCGATCCTGCAGTGGGCCAAGCGATCACGCTGAAGCAGGCAATTGATGCCCGCACAATCAACTCTGCATACTTGGATTTTGCGGAAGAAGAGCTTGGCTCAATCGAAACCGGCAAGCTTGCCGATTTCATCGTGCTTGACCGCAATTTATTTGAAATCCCGATAGCGGAAGTCAGTGAGGCGCAGATATTAAAGACGTTCGTCGAGGGCGAGATGGTTTTTGAGGCCAAATAACGTTTTGATCTGACTTTATTTAACTCACTGGCACCAAGGCTTCCGAAAGAGACGCATGGTCCAGGCTCTCTTGGGGGTTAAAAGGCCATGCGCTTGTGAACGCACCGGGATCAATTCGGCAAGGCCGAGCGCCTGTACAAGTGTTTGTTTCAAGGCACGCCTGCAACCATGTGATTCTCGCTTTCCGTGTTTCTTTTTCATTGGCAAACCTTGCGTCATTGGGCGCGATGGGCTCGAGGCACGTGTTTGGCAAACTTGAATAATTGGCTGTTAAGCAGACAAAAGCTGCCGTTGATCGTTCAGTACGATCGGTACTCAAAAAACTAGTCGGTGGGCATTCTGAGAAAGCCGCTATCGCACCTTCTTCACTTTCTGGGTTGTGCTTTTGATCTCAACGAGTGTCTCATCAGCTTGTAATGTGTTCGTTGGATCTTAACCGTGTTCGAAGCGCCGACATACCTCGCGATAACATCGATTGCAGTCATCGGTACTGTTCACGTCTTCTGCGTGTCTTTTTTCCGCAGATTCCCGGCCCAGGCAAGCTGGCTATCTGATTTTTCATCAGGGATCGGACTTGGCTATGCTTTCCTTTTCTTGCTGCCAAAAATCGGTGAATTGTCAGCCGGTTTAGCTGCAACCGGGAAATGGGAACACTCGCTGTATGGTTACTCTCTGCTAGGATTTCTCGCTTACTACTTGTTGGAAGCCGGTCGCGAGATAGGGGTCGACAACAGGTTGTCTCTTGGCTTGGATACAGTGGCACTCGGAACCTATAACTGTTTGCTTGCCATTACAGTCATGCAAGCAACCGCAACTTCGCCTGAACTGTACGTTATAGGAACGTTGGCCTATTCGCTGCATTTATTTGGAGTGAATATTTATCTCTATAAAACCCACCCCGGGCATATGTCTGGATGGCTACGTGCATACTTTGTCGCTTCACTTACGGTCGGCATATTGATCGGTCTCAACGCGGACAAAAGTAGCATGCTCTATTCAATCGCGACCGGGTTAACGGGGGGCGTGATTATAGCTCTATCTCTTCGGGTTAAACTGCCCGATCGTTCTTCAATGAATACAAAGGCTCTTTTGATTGGTGTGGTGTTCGCTGCGGTCGCAGTCGTTGTAACCCGGTACTGATCCGAGGACACTATTGGACTTTTCTTTAGATTAATGCACCGGATGTTTCTCAGCCTTTTTTGAGAGGTATGGGCAAAGCATCGGATTGCTCTTCAGGCAGCGCCCGCCACCTACTGGCTTTGAAAACACACCTAGAACTTCAGACGGATGATCGTGCGTTTGCCACAATTGCTATTTTCTTCCGGCCACAATCCGATCCAAGATTAACGCGCAGAACAAGATTGCCAAACCGGCCAGAATTCCTTGTCCCGCCGCTGCGTATTGCAGTGCCTCTAGCACGTCCTCGCCCAAACCCTTGGCGCCGATCAGCGAGGCGACAACAACCATTGCCAGAGACATCAGGATAGTCTGGTTCACACCTGCCATGATGGTTTTGTGCGCCAAGGGCAGGTCTACCCGCCATAGCAAGTAACGAGGCGTTGCTCCAAAGGCCAAAGCGGCTTCCCGCACAGTTTCAGGGACTTGCTGCAGGCCAAGTACCGTAAAGCGGATTACCGGAGGGCTACCGAAAATCATGGTTGCAACTACGCCTGCAGGCTTTCCAGATCCAATAAAAGCCACCACCGGGATCAGGTAGACGAAGGAGGGCATTGACTGCATGAAATCTAAAATGGGCCGCACGATGGCAAAAGCACGTGGGCGACGGGCGCAATAGATACCCAATGGAATGCCCAGCGTGATCGAAATCAGCGCCGCGGCGCCCAACAGGGCGATTGTAGTCATCGCCTTTTCCCAAAAATCCAGCAGGCCTAGATAGGCCAGCGCGGCTCCGGTGAAGATCGCCACACGGGGACCAGCCGACAGGTAAGCCAGCATGATGATCACCAAAGCTACGACCGGCCAGGGGGTATCGACCAGCACAACCTCGATCCAGTCCAGCAGGGTGCGCATCCCATAGGTCAGCCCATCAAAGAAGCCGCGCCCGGCAGTCTTGGTCCACTCGAACACCGCTTGCACGCCATCGCCTACGTTCAGACGCCAGTCCCGGTTGGTTGGGAAGGTCTTGAGCACAGCCACCGCGTCCGGTTGTGCAAATTTGATCATAGACAGGATCACCACCACAGCGGTCAACGCCGTCGCCACAATCAGCCGAGAGATAGACCAGCCGTGGGCTACACTTGGGTCTGAACGCCAGCGCGCGAATTGACCTTCAAGCGTCCAGTTGGCCAGCGAAGCAGCTAAAAACTTGACTGCCAGCAGAAGGGCGATCCCAATGATCAGATACGTGACACCGGTAGAGTCCGCTGTGCGTGCGGCCTCCTGCGCGCCAGCCAGAGCTCCTTCAAGTGATTCCGCCGCGCGTTTCAACGACTCCAACGTGGTCGACCCGGATTGCTCCGCCGCTGCAATCTGCTGTCGGCGCAGCTCCAGTGTCTGCTCGATCTGTATCGCCCGCTCGCGGAACTCGCGCCCAAGATCACCAAACAAACCCAGACCGATCTGGATGTAGGCCAGCGTTTCCAGAACCAAAAACCCGAGAAACCACGACCACAGCCCGCGTGCACCAAACCAGATCGGCCCGAGGATTGCTGCAGCTGTGTTTAATGTAAAGCGATAGCCTGGGGCCTGCATCATATAGGCGAAGGTCTTCTGGTAATAGGCGTTCCCCTGACCGACAAAATCTCCTATTAGCCCATTCAGACGGTCGGCGGTTTCCGGTTGGATCTGTTGCGTATCAACATGTTTCATATCGTTGCCCTTACGCCTGACTGTCCTGAATTGCGCGGATCAAACCCGCACGGTTAATAACACCTACCGTCTGGCCATCCTGCGTCACGGCTACGACTCCATGTCCGTCCACGCAGAGGTTCATCAGGTCGGACAGATCCATATCTGGGTGAGCCTCTTTGGCATCCTCCGGGAGTTCGCCGTGATGCGCCTCGAACTCATCGACCGGTTTCATGACCGCATGGGCGAAGATCATATTGAGTTTCGAAATCCCCGCCACAAAGTCGGCCACATAGTCGTCAGCGGGGTTGAGTATGATCTCTTCCGGTGTGCCGATCTGCACGATGCGCCCGTCCTTCATGATCGCGATGCGGTGGCCGATGCGGATTGCTTCATCCAGGTCGTGGGTGATAAACATCGTGGTTTTGTTCAGCTTGTGACTGAGGTCCATGAACTGATCCTGCAACTGCTTGCGGATTAGCGGGTCTAGGGCCGAGAACGGCTCATCCATCAAAAGGATTTCAGGATCTGCAGCGATCGCACGGGCCAGTCCCACGCGTTGTTGCATACCGCCTGACAGTTCATGTGCGTATTTGTCTTCCCAACCGTTCAGTTCAACCAGTTCCAGCACACGGTCTGCTTCTTCCCAGCGGCGTGCTTTTCCGGTTCCGCGAATTTCCAGCGGCATTGCTACATTGTCGCGGACTGTGCGGTGAGGCATCAGGCCAAAGTTCTGGAACACCATCGCAACGCGCCGGTTACGCAGATCGCGCAGACCTTCATCGTTCAGGCCCATCACATCCTCGCCATCCAGATAGATATGGCCGTCAGTGGGCTCCAGCAGACGGTTCACATGACGCACAAGGGTCGATTTACCCGAACCCGACAGGCCCATGACGCAGAACAGTTCACCTCGTTCGATCTCAAAGCTGGCATCAGCCACGCCGACAACGCAGTTGAAGCGTTCCAGCACCTCAGCCTTGCTCAGGCCCTCGCTGTGGATAGCGTTCAAAGCCTCCTGCGAGCGTGTACCGAAAACTTTCCACACGCCTTTTGCGTCGATTGCTATTTCCGCTGTCATATTGGCCCCATTGGAATTGTGTTGGTTCGCGCCCCCGATAGTCAGGGGCGCATGGGCTTTAGTTGGTCGTCAGTCCCAGCCAACCGTCGACGATATCGCCGTTGGCGGCGATCCATTCGGCTACGACTTCATCCGTGTCACGGCCCTTGACTACGACTTCATAAGTCAGACCGCTTAGCTCTCCCGCATCCATGTCGATATTGGCAAGGAAAGAGGCCGCTGCCGGGTTGCGCTGTTCCAGCGATTTCGAATGCGCCACTGTCACGGTTTTGACCGGTTCACCCGTGCTGACATGGGATTTGTTATACCAATCGGCATCCTGATCGGGCTGAACCATCTTGTAGGTGGCCGCGTCGTGCTCGGGCTCTTCCAGAATGGTCACATCATATAAGGCGTGCACATAGTGTGGCGCGTAGCAGTAGAAGGCCGCGCCTTTCTTCTGGTCGATCTGATCTTTCAGACGGGAATAGAACACGGTTTCGTCTTCGGTGGTCGGCGTCAGAAATGTCTCGATCCCATAATCCCGCACCCGCACCTTGAACGTGTTGGTCGAGGCCCAGCCCGAGGCACCAACCCAGACCTCACCCATGCCGTCGCCATCGGAGTCAAACAGCTCTTGCGCGACGGGTGTCGCCAGGTCGTAGATCGAACGGATGTTGTGATCTTCGACCATGTAGTTTGGCACGCAAATCCCGGCGCGGCCTTCGTAACTGCCTGAGGATAAACCTACGGTGCCTTTCTGATCGACATATTCATCCGTGAAGGACGACTGGTTCGGCAGCCAAACATCCGGGTGTACGTCGATGTCACCACGACCGCCATCCATGGCGGCAAAGATCACCGCGTTTGCTCCGGGGGCATAGCCAGCTTCTCCACCCAAGCGGGTCTCAATGATCTGGCCGATCACACGGCTCATTATTTTGGCACCGGGCCAGCTGGGCTCGCCCACCATAACCTTTTCTTGTGCCATCGCCGTTGTTGCGCCGAAAGCAAAGGTCAAGGTTGCAATAAGTTTCAGTTTTTTCATGTACTTTCTCCCGTTGCGTTGAGTTGCATGCGCCTTCAGGCGCGCGCCCGCTTACGTTGCGGGTCTATGAATGGAATATCCGAGACGGTGGCTCGCAGGCGTTTCATCCGCCCGTCGAGTTGACCGATCTCAAGTTGAGTGCCGTTTTCCGCGTGTTCGATGGATAACCGTGCCATTGCGATTGCGTGTTCCAGCGTCGGTGATCGGGTGGCAGACGTTACCACACCTACTTGCCGTTCACCTGTATAGACGGGTGCACCATGCGCTGGCACATCATCGCATCCGATTAAAAGTCCTTTGAGCGCCCGACGTGGCTCGCGCAGGTTGCGTTCCAGTGCGGCTTTTCCAGTGAATTCGGTTTTTGTCAGATCGACGGCGAAGCCAAGACCAGCCTCAAAGGCATCGACACCCGGCGCAAACTCGGCATTGGCCGCGGCCAGCCCCGCCTCTATCCGGATGACGTCCAGGGCGGCCGAGCCCATTGGCGTGATCCCAAACTCTTCCCCAGCCGCCATCACCGCATCCCAGATCGCAACGGCGTCGGATTTGGAACAGAAGACCTCATACCCCAACTCACCGGTATACCCCGAGCGTGACAGCATAAACGGCGCACCCTCGCGGTCACGTAGCCGCGCGACGGTGACGCCGAACCATTTCAGATGATCCAAGCCTGGCACATGCGGTTGCGTAAAGGCGATCTTGCGTAGCAGTTCGCGCGACTTTGGCCCTTGAATGGCCAGGTTGGGCATTGCTCCACGCAATGCATGGATCCGCACTTGCAGGCCACGCGCATCGGCCAGTTCTTGCAACGCGCGCCCGCTTTCTTCGGTGCCGCAACACCAACGGAAGATTTCGGACGCAATTCGGAACAGGGTGCCATCGTCGATCACCGAGCCGCTCTCGTCACACATCAATGTATAAGACCCGCGCCAGACCGGTAGCTTCGCCACATTGCGCGTGGTGGCCAATTGCATCAGAGCCTCGGCATCCGGGCCGACAATATCAAATTTGCGAAGTCCGCTCATGTCCTGAACAGTCACCGCCTCGCGACACGCCCAGTATTCACCCAACGTGCCGTGGGCAGGGTAACTGACGGGCGCCCATAGGTCGCGCGCAGGTGCGAAATGCTGGGTTAACGGGGCCAGACGGTCGTGAAAGGCCGACTCCTGACTGATCGACATGGGCGCGTCTTCCTTTTCACGATAGGCAACCGCACGGCGGATGGGCGTTTCGGGGCGGTAGATGCGTACATGCACATCGGTCGGGTTCCAGCCATTGATGGGATCAATGTCGTCCGGGCAGGCGGTCGAGACGCAAACCAGATCCTCAAGCGCGCGCATGGCGACATAGTCACCGGGACGCGAGTGGGATTCCTCGGTTAGAATGTGATGGTTTGTCGGGTCGATCCATGTATTCCAGAAGAAGTTGATTGCAGGCCACGCAGCCCGCTGTGAAACACCGTGAGGGGCCAAGGCATTTGACATATTATCCGAACAGTTCAGATGGCCGGGGAACCCTCGCTCCTCATACCCGCGAGCGGTACAGGCTAGCCCGAATGTGTCATGCCGACCGCAGGTATCCTGAACCACATTCAACAGCGGGCGCATCTCACGATCAAAGAACTTGTCCAGCAAGCCGGGGCCGGGATAGGCACGGCGCACCATCGACCGAGTGGCAGTTGAATCGATCATCCATTCCTGGCCACGATCCAGCCCATCAGTTCGCAGCGCCATGAAGTCAGAACACTGCTGGCCTTCAATGTCGATGATTTGAACAAATTCTCCAGCCTTCAGTTCATAGGCCAGAGCGCTGCCGCGTTGCACGGTGAATTCGTCCCGTGTATCACCCAGCAAAGGTGGCAAAGGCGGCCCTTTGACCATTGCTGGTTTGTGCAAGACTGTGATGTTCCCGGTCGCACTGCCTTCAATCAACCCTGTAACCCCGGTTGTACTTATCACCCAGACAGTAACCGTGTGGTCTGCGCGGAGAATCAGCGGCTCGGGTATATGGTCCAGCCTGTGACAGGGAACCTGCCGACTGCCGCCATGCGCCGTAACCCAAGTCAGGAGCTGTGTACTATCAAAATCGTCCCATTTGACGTGCCCGGTTGCTGTCAAACTCAGCGCCGCCAGTCCCGACTTTCCATCATTGGTGAACGCCACAACATCCAGTGCTTGCTTTGGACCAACCCCTTCTATCGAAAGCAAATCACCGTGCTTTACGACCAGTCGAACAGCCTCACGTGGGGTAAGGATGTGCATGCGGGTGTCAGAAGCGTTCTGAAACCCAGGAAACAGGCGGCCAGGGCTGTCAAACCCCGAGTTGGTAAACGCGTGTAAGACGGATGACCCCTGCATATCGCTGCTGAATTCCCAAAATGTAACTAGTTACAGAGGTTGATGAAACTAGTTACATATGTCAACTCTTTACTCAGAAATCCGCGAAATGGACACCAAATCCTACGATGCAAAAAGCCCCAGAGCCTAAAAAACGCGCAAATCTCAGAGATGTAGCAAAGGCTGCGGGCGTGTCTGTCGCGACGGTGTCGCGCGTGTTGAACGAACCGAGTGTGGTTAAGAAAGATACTCTGGAAAAAGTTCAAGCCACCATCGCTGACCTCAAATTTGTCCCAAGTGCGGCCGCGCGCGCGATCAACTCCGGACGCACTAGATTTGTCGGCGCATTGGTCCCAACTCTGGACAACGCAATCTTTGCCCGCTTTCTTGCGGCGCTAGAGCGCAAGCTGTCGGACCACCAATTGTCACTGATCGTAGCAACCACCGAGGCAAATCTGGATATCGAAGCCAAGAAAGCCAAAAGCCTGCTGGATATCGGAGCTGAGGGGCTGATTATCACCGGAGCCACACACAATGCCGCGCTGCTCGATCTGATCGAGCGCACTATGTTGCCAACAATCATTACGTCTTTCTTTGACCCCGAAAACCCGTTGCCGACCATCGGGTATGATAACGCAGCCGCGGCGCAACTTGCATTGCAGCACCTTGCAGATCTCGGACATCGGGACATTGCTGTCGTACATGGCCCGGTTCACGACAATGATCGCACACGAGCTCGCCTTGCAGGCATTACAACCTTTCCCTTCGCTGGAAATCTTTCAACCTTCGAAACCGAGATCAGCCATCAGGGCGGAGTAAACGTTGCAAAACACCTCGGCGGTCTAAACACCAAGCCAGATGCAATTTTATGCCTATCTGACGTCGTTGCGCTTGGGGTTTTGCTTGGTCTTCAAGCGCAAAACATCAGCGTCCCGGATCAGATTTCTATGATGGGCGTTGACGACCTTCCAATTTCGTCCGTGACCGTTCCGCCTCTGACAAGCGTGCATCTACCTGTTTCTAAGATGGGTGAACGAGCAGCAGACGCGCTAGCCGATTGGATCGCTTCTGATCAGGCACCTAAATCCGAAGAGCTCGCCACACGACTCGTTGTTCGGAGCTCTACAAAACGAATTTAGACGACCTGGACATCACGATTTGCGAAACGAACAACGCTATGGATGATGCCGAAGGCCTAGTGCGGGCTCTGATCGCCAGTCGGCGCAAACCACGGTGGATGTCAGCGAGAAGCGCGTTTGCTCATTAGTCGAGGCGCAGCGAATACCTGAGAAATTCTAAGAAGGGCGCTGACTAACCGGAAATGCCTTGACTTGCGAATGTTTATGTCTGCGCTCCTCTGAGGAAAAATAACATATAAAATCAGTAAGCTAATATCTATCAAATGGCGAAGCTGTGTGTCTCACCACACTCCTGTTGTTTAAAGTCAAACGAACCCGATCTAACCGTCATGGTTGGACCAGAAATGCGGTGGACGTTCGTCATCAGAAGACGCCCCCAATGTTAGAAATTAGTTGAATTTGACATTTGCTTCATAAACTAACCCACCGCCCCCAGTTCATGCTCCGACGGACTGTTTGGTTTGATCTGACTTCCCTTTCGGAAAATCAGGGCTGATTTGTAGGTCAGGCAGCGAAGCTGTCTTGGGGACGAGGTAATGCTATTCGGCAATAGTGCTGCAGCCCGCAGACGCAAGCTGAGGACACGGTATTATCCAATGGAGTTGCCTTAGAGGTCAGCCGCGCCTTTTGCGACGTTCGTAACCGTAATGATCGCGCGCTTCCTGCCACCGGACGAAACCCTTGAAGGCCTGAAAGCGTACAGTCCGCCTGAGCGAGGGCGCGACTTCCCGTTGTTCTCAGCGGCAGAGTGTTTTGTTGGCTATGCGATCAACCAAAGCTCGTTGTACAATGGCAAACCTCGGAGTGTGTGCTATTTCATCAAGTGTCGCGACCCACAGTGGAACATCAATTCCAGGATCCATCTCGCTCGATAGCTGAAGCCGAGGGTCCGCGTTCCCGATGAACAAAGGCAGAAACGCTCTGCCCACCCCAGATGCAGCCATCTGCTGAAGCACTAAGAAGCTATCTGCTCCGTTGGTCATTTCATCCGCACTGACATGATCGGCAAGCCATTTTGCTGGAAGAGAACGACTCAATGCCCCATCAAGCCGCAACCATTTTCGATTGGTGCCGCCGTCGTCGAAAACTCCAAATGACAGCGTACCTGCGCGCTCCCCAACAAGCCCTTCTTCAAGTTTTATGGAGGGTCTTACGGCGATGTCCGCAGTTAATCTCGACAAATCATGATGGCTGTTGCCGCTCAATAAAGTCAGCTCCAAGCCAGGGTACAACTGGGATATCTCTTTAAGTATCTGGGGCAAGACAAGCTGACAAAGGCTGTCAGTTGACGCGATACGTACGTGACCTACTGGAGACCGGTTTGCTCCTACAAGCGCGCGCTCGACCGATAGCACCGCATCTTCGACGCTTTCCATAGCCGACAGAACTGCTCTGGCCTCGGGCAGGGCGGAGTATCCCGAAGGGCTTTTCTGGAAAATCACACAGCTATTGCGCTCTTCGAATGCGGCCACCCTTCGCAACACGGTCGCATGCGTGACGCCCAGTGCCGCTGCCGCTGCATTGAGTGAGCCGTATTTGCTTACGGCGAGCGCGTACCGAATATCATCCCAGTTTTCGTTGTTCATAAATTAACAAGTGACGACCAATAACAAACAATTACAAGAAAAATCGTTCAAGTTAACATTCGGAGCATTAAACAGGGAGACACATCATGAAGAAGAAGTTCTCAGTATTCGCGGCAGGTCTTTTGTCATTGGCCGCCATTGGCACAGCCATCGCCCAAGAAAGTGAAAACCCAGCTGTGAAAGCTCGTACCTCAATCATGCAACTCTATGCCTTCAATCTTGGTACACTTGGCGGAATGGCTAAGGGAGAGGTCGATTATGATGCCGAGGCCGCAACTCGGGCCGCGAATAATCTTGTTGTACTGACACAAATCGATCAATCCGCGATGTGGCCCCAGGGATCTGACAATGCGTCCGATCCGACCACCCGTGCATTGCCTGCGATCTGGGAGAACTTCCCTGACGTTGGTGCGAAAGGGCAGGCCATGGCAGACGCCGCTGTTGCGATGCAGGCTGCGGCAGGTCAAGATGTTGATGCCCTAAAAGCAGCGATGGGCGATCTGGGCGGAAGCTGTTCGGCATGTCACAAAGCATACAGAGCTCCAAAGAACTGATTGAGCACTGACGGTGCGGCGCTTTCTTTTCTTTGTCGCAATCGTCATTGTGTTGGTCGGGTTGGCCGGTTTGGTGCTGACCCGACCTCAACGAATGGAACAATCACGACTCGACGGTTTGAACCCAGATCTTGCCAGCGGTGAAATCGTGTTCCACGCGGGGGGATGCGCATCCTGTCATTCAGCGCCGGATGCGGTCGGTGAAGACAAGCTCGTGCTCGCTGGTGGTCGCCGGTTTGAGACGGAATTCGGCACGTTCATTGCCCCCAACATTTCCAGTGACCCGGAAACTGGTATCGGATCCTGGTCTGCCCTGGATCTGGCCAATGCCTTGATCCATGGAACCGGACCCGAAGGGCAGCACTATTTCCCAGCGTTTCCCTATACCTCTTACGCCAACATGTCGGCCGAAGACGTGGTTTCGCTACACGCATTCCTCGGCACGCTGCCAGCGGCCGCAACGGAAAGTGTTGCACATGAAGTAGGTTTTCCTTTCAGCGTTCGGCGCGGACTGGGGGGATGGAAGCTCTTGTTCATGTCATCAGGCTGGGTGGTCGAAGGTGATCTGACCGACCAACAAAAACATGGCAGGTATTTGGTCGAGGCGCTGGGTCATTGCGCTGAATGCCATACCCCGCGAAATGGTTTAGGGGGCCTGAAACGAGACCTTTGGCTGACGGGTGCACCAAATCCAAACGGGAAAGGTCGTATCCCCGGCTTAACCTCAGACCAGCTTGATTGGTCAGAGGCAGACATTGCCGAATACCTAAAATCTGGCTTTACACCAGACTATGACAGTGCGGGTGGTGAGATGGTGGACGTCATCGAGAACACCTCACGGCTGACGGATGAGGACCGTTTGGCGATTGCAGCCTATCTCAAGGCTGTTCCTGTTTCGTCGACCGGGCTTTCATCCGAATAACAGTCGTTTGGCGCCACGCAGCGGCGACCAGATGCTGTCGCCAATAGGATGCCGTAAGACCTATTCCCTTTTCGCCAAACACCTGTTTTACGTTTTGAACATCGGAGCTCACCAATCACCCGAGTTTCTGTACATGATTGACTGAGGGTCGCGACCAAATGACACAAAAAATCGCTCTTTGGTCTATCCCGATATCCATTGCGGTACTGGCCCTGAAACTGTTGGCTTGGTGGCTGACAGGTTCGGTGGCTTTGTTGTCAGACGCAATGGAATCAACCGTGAATGTTGTCGCGGCTTTGTTGGCGTATTTCGCAGTTCGGGTTGCCAATAAGCCCCCTGACCAAAACCACCCCTTTGGTCACAAAAAAGCGGAGTATCTTTCAGCCGTGGTTGAGGGCGCGCTGATTGTGTTGGCGGCGTTCTTGATCATCAGAGAAGCTGTACTGGCGCTCCCGAACCCGCATCTTGAGGATGCGACGCTGCTTGGAATTGCCGTCAATATCGTTGCAACGGGTGTGAACGGTGCATGGGCCTACCTCTTGCTTAGGACAGGTAGGCGCGAGGGATCGCCCGCCCTGGAAGCGAGCTCCCGTCACATTTTTACGGATGTTATGACTTCTGTTGGTGTCGTCGCAGGACTGATACTAGCGCTTGTCACCGGCTGGTTGATCCTTGACCCGATCTTGGCAATTCTTGTTGCGCTGAACATCTTGTGGGAGGGTTGGAAAGTTATTCGGGCATCCGTCGACGGCCTGATGGATGTGAGCCTGTCGGAACATGACTTGCAGACTGTTTCTAATGCAATCGAAGCAAATCTCGGCGCAGCCTTAGAGTATCATGACCTCAAAGGGCGCAGATCCGCGAATGTTATCTTTGTAGAGTTTCACCTTGTTGTGGATGGCACGATGCCAGTCAGCGCAGCGCACGATATATGCAACGACATAGAGGAAGAACTAGAGTGTCTGTACCCGGGTTCCGTCTTTGTCATCCACCTCGAACCTGATGACGAGCTGAAAGGCGACGGGGTTGATCCCCACTAAACTGCTCATTTGGTTCTGCAAAGAATTTATTGGTTTGACTGATCTGATTAAGACGTTCGGCTTGAAATTCGTCAGACCTAAGCCCGATGTGGGAAAGTCGGGCCGGTAGTAGCCTGTCTCCAATGTCACGAAGCGTGTCGATCAAAATTGGAGGCGAAAGTGAAAATTCAAAGAAAGCTGGGTCAACTTCTAAGTACCGCGGCGTTGGCTTCGTTGATTGCCGCGACGCCTTATGTACCAACCTTTGATGAAGATGGCCGTCTACATTTTGAACCGTCATATGCCTTTGCCAAAAGCGGCAAAGGGAAAGACGGGGATGATCGTGACGATGACCGGGATGATGATCGTGACGATGACAGGGATGATGATCGCGACGACGATCGGGATGATAACTCGGGGTCGGGTAATAGCGGCCGTGGTGGCGACCGAGATGATGATCGTGATGACGATAGAGACGATGATCGAGACGACGACAGAGATGATGACCGGGACGACAATTCGGGGTCAGGAAAAAGTGGTCGCGACGACGATGACGATAATGACGATGATGACTCCAAACGCTCCAATAAGGGCAGCGGAAAGAAGGATAAGTCTAATTCAGGGGGCAAATCGTCGGGTTCGGCTGGGATAACAAAGGTCGAAACGAACGCCAACGGCATTGAGGTGCGTTACTCGGACGGAACCAAGGAAGAGATCGAAAACGGGCGGTATGAGAGAAAGAATGCTCAGAACCGGACTGTTGAGGAACGCCCCGCGACCGGTGCTGATGTTTCAAGGCTTCGGTCCTTGGCGAATGGTATCTCAATCGACAATGTACGCTCATCTGGGCAAGGCGGCACTGCTGGAAGTCGACCCACGAAAATCGAACGCCAAGGCAACAATATCGAAGTAAATTATGCCAATGGTTGGAAAGAGGAGATCGAGTTTGGGCGTTACGAGTTGAAAGACCCTTACAACCGGACTGTTGTTGAAAGAAACGCAACGGCCTCTGATCGCCGGAGGTTACAGTCGGTCGCCAACTGAGCTGCAATTCCAGTCGATAATCCGTTGGCGGCTTCTTTTTGGTGAGGGGCCGCCACCGTCGTCAAAGAGACCGCAGCTATTCTCCCTTGTTCCAAACATCATGTGCAATGAGCGCGGCCTCTACCCGATTTCGCGCATGAAGCTTGGACAGAACTGCGGTCATGTAGTGCTTCACGGTCTTTTCCTGAAGGTCTAACTCGTCGGCGATTTCACGATTACTCAGTCCTTTGGCCACACGTCTCAGTATTTCTTCCTCACGATGTGTAAGGTCATCTAGAATGCTGCCGTTAACAGACATGCCGGTGTCAGCGTTGATTTGAAGAAGTACCCGCGAGGCCAAGCCAGGAGAAACGAACCCTTCACCTGCGGCGATGCTGCGTAAAGAAGCGGTTAGTTCGCTTGCGGTTACTCCCTTCACAATGTACCCAATCGCACCCGCCTCCAAGGCGTCCGCGACATCGCCGCTGTTCTCTGAGACCGTCAAGATTGCAATGACGGGTGGATTTGCCAATGCCGCGATTTTACGTGTCGCGCTTATCCCGCCACCGGGCATCGAGAGGTCAAGAATAGCTATGTCCGGCTGATGCGTGCCGACCAGCGATACTGCCTCTTCAGCACTGGACCCAGCGGCTAAAACTTCGAAGCCATCTGCTTCATCCAACGTGCGTTGCAAACCATCCCTGAATATCGGGTGATCATCGGCTATTACGACAGATGTAGTCATGATGTGCCTAACTTTCTGGGAAATAGTGTCATAGCTATGGTGGTGCCTTCGCCCGGTCTCGATGCGACGTCGAACCTGCCACCAATACTCTCGACCCGATCTCGCAAGCCCATAAGCCCCTGGCCACCATCGTCTCGCAACGCGGTTTCTTCTGACCTGTCAAATCCTGGTCCGTCGTCTGTGATCTTTACAACTATGCGGTCGTTCTGCGCCTCAGCGATAACAGTGCACTTGGAAGCTGGAGCATATCTAGCGGCATTGGAAAGCGTTTCCTGGAGGAACCGAAAAACGCACAGTTTGTCGGACAATGACAACTCTGGGGCCTGGCTGCCCAGGAATGAAATATCCGGTCGCAACGGGCTGTGTTCGGCGTGATCCTCTACGGCTCTCTTCACAACATCGACGAGTGACAGGCTATCGATATCTGGCGCGGACAGCCCTCGCGAAATTGCACGAATTTCAGCCAGCGATTTTTGCAAAGACTGCTGAATTTCCACTGCCTCTTTAGGCCTTTCCGACTCTTTGGAAAACGCCGCCTCCAGTCTAAGGGCGGCGAGCGACAGGTATTGCGCAGGGCCATCATGTAGCTCAGCTCCAAGATTCTTGAGGAACCGATCTGTTTGCGTGGTATATCTTTCTGACGCCTCGACCACACGCGACCGCAGCAGCGCATTCTGCTCAGCCATCTTCTCACTTTCTTTCAACCGCTGTTTAAGAAGAGACCCCTGTCGTCGAATTGTTTTGTCGCCAATTGCGACAATGGAATACAGAACAATAGTACTTGCCAGAAATGCGGAGCCGACGACCAACCAACTTGTTCGCCTAGCCTTGGCTAAGTCTAACTCAAGCTGGTCAGCTCTTTCGTAGAACTCCGCAACTGCGATGATTTCGCCGGACCAGAGTTCGCGGATGGGGCTGTAAACTTCAAGCAGTGGTATCCCCAATGCCGCCTCGGCGGCGCTCTCGGCATGATCAAGCTCTTCGAAAGAGCCGGAGATATCTCCGCTCCACGCTCGCCTTAAATCATCCGTTGGCTTGAAACGGTTTCCTATGATGTCTGTATCCGAGGCATGCGCAATCACACCGCCTTGCTTCCAGAATTTGTAGGAAACGATACGGTCACGCATTGGTTGGGTCATGAATATCTCATCCAGCGCCAGGCCCGCCTGCTCAGAAAGGCGGTCGCCATGTGCCAATTCCTGGCTGAGCGGGGAAACTACGCTTTCCATATACAGCGCTGCGGAGTTGGCGGAGTTTTGCACGACTGCGTTCTGAATTCGATTAGACACCCAGACCCCAACGATTGCGGTAGCAGTACCCATCACGAAGATACTTGCCGCAAGAAAGACTCGCGACAACGACCAATTGCCAATCGTCAGGTCAGTTACTTTCACTCTCATCGTGAAATCGACTATGAACTACAATCTGTTACCGCACCACAGACCTTGGTCTGAGGTGATCTGGCTAAATCTCAGACCCTGAGTTTCCGCCCAGCGTCCAGTGTCAGATATCATCCATCGTTCCCAGTCTTTGCAGCATCGGGCAGTGAACGTTACCACTATCACAATTGGCGGTAAGCTCACTCAAGGCGAGCTCCAGACGTCTGAGCTCATCAATCTTGCTTCGAACGCTGGCAATATGCGCCTCGGCCAATTCTTTCACTGACCAGCAGTCTTCGGCACTTCCTTCTGACAGCTCTAAAAGCGCCTTTGCGTCTGGGAGAGGAAATCCCAGGTCGCGGCACCTCTTCAAAAATCGAAGTCTTCCCACATCGCTTGCTGAATAGAGGCGACGATTGTTCAGAGCTCGCACAGGTCTTGGTACGATACCTTCGCGTTCGTAGTAGCGGATGGTTTCTATGCCAACCCCGGATTGCCGGGAAGCCTCACCTATCGCAATCATGTGAAGTGCCTCCACTTGATCCTGTAGTTACTACAGGAGTTATACGCTCTGAATACCGGTGCTTCAACACAATCAAATCGAGCATCTCGGGAGCAAAAGATGAAGAAATACGTGAACCTCAGCTACTTGGGATCGGTTTCAGCTCTGGGCGTCGCAACATGCTGTGTTCTTCCAATGGCCATGATGTTGTTAGGCTTGGGCGGCAGTTGGTTGGCAGTATTCGGAAAAATAGCGGCGGCAAGCTACTATGTTCTCGCCGTCTCAACAGCGCTGGTCGCGGTTTCGTGGTTCTTAGCGCATCTAAACGGGACGTTGGCAAATCTGAAATGGTGGCTTGTCGGAAGCACGGCGACTACCGCGTTGGCATGGTTCATCGTGTTCAATGAGGCTCAAATCAATGACTATCTAATCATGCGGATGTGAGACAATGACAAATCAAACTGTGATGCTCGATAGCACTTTGACCTGCCCAAAGTGTGGGCACATTGAAACCGAAAGAATGCCAACTGACTCGTGCCAGTGGTTTTATGAATGCAAATCATGCAAGGCAGTCTTGAAACCGTTAGAAGGCGATTGCTGTGTCTTTTGTTCCTACGCAACTGTACCGTGTCCGCCAATTCAGTTGGGGGATAGCTGCTGTAGTAAGGCCACTGCGGCTAAAGGTTTCGACCCCCAATGAAAATAAATGAGCTAGACCGATTTTTACCTTGGCTGCTTGGAAAAAGATTCAATCACTAAATCCGCTCATTTTTCGCTTTTCAGATGCGACAAGGGTTCGTGCGGGGCTAGTGTAACGGCCCAACAAAGGTTTAAGTGGTCTTAGTCTTTCTAAAACTAAGAGTGTCAGAATTCGCCAGCACAACTTAGGTTTTTAGTTTCTACTTTGTTTCCTCAGTCCGCCCAACGAACCCTTTAAAAACTGCAAGGGTCTCTTCGCTTACATGATGCTCAATACCTTCAGCATCATGCTCTGCGACTTCCTTTGAAACACCCAAGGCGATCAGGAAATCCACGACAATTCGGTGACGCCTTCTACAGGCTTCCGCCAATTGACGCCCGGCATCGGTCAGTTGAAGTGAGCGGTAGGGAATTTGTTCTATGAAACCTTCTCGTTTCAAACGGGCCAAATTCTTGGAAACCGTAGGTTGGGTCACGCCCAATCGCTCGGCTATTTCGACCGGGCGCGCCGTGCCATTCTGATGGATCAGCTCCGCGATAAGTTCAACGTAGTCTTCAACCATTTCGCTTTGGTGGGCCTGTCGCACAGCCTCAAACCCGCTCGCCTGGGTATCAATACTACGATCAGAATTTACCGGTTTTGTATCGGTCATCGGCTCATGATTACGTCGCTGGTCTAGTCTCCAGTGTATGCACCTGAAAGCCGAGCTTGACAATGAGCATGCCTTCATCATTAAATTAGACAAGGCTAACTTTAATAGACAGTGCTATGAAACACCTGATAGCGTCCACACTTCTTTGCGCATTGCCAGTGATCGCGGATGCCACGGCGATTGAAGAATCTCCTTGGGCACCACGCGCTGCCGCGTATCGACTGACCTTGTTCATGGGAAATCTAACTCCGGTTCCCTGGGATGATATTGAGAGGAGTTGGACTTCGCCTGCACCCGGCAGTGACATTCAGGTCGCTCCCTTATCACGCGTCTCCGACAATGAGGCGCTTGCGATCAACCGAGCTATGCAAGCCGAAGATAGGCAGGCGCTGTTTGAAGCAAGCACAACTGCCATTGCTGAGGGAATTCTGCGCCATCTGGATGTCGCAAAGACCGAGCTGGGTCAGCCTGAAGCGGCACGCGAGGTCGCGCAAGCGGCTGCTCTGTTCCGCGCATTCGAGGATGGTATCAAGGCTGCAGACACGTCGGCGTCTCGCGATCTGGGCCGGGCATGGTTGGTTCTGAACTCCACCCTTGGCAGCGCAGGAGTACTGGGCAGTGGCGCACAAACAGTGGATGTCGACCAATTTGCAGAAGCTCAGGCCACTATTGTTGCCTATATTCGTGCCAACTATCTGCCATCCGAGTATGCCCAACGCGACAAGTTAACACCGCTGCCTGAAGCAGTTGTGCTTTCCGGCGAACATATCACAATGCCCGCCACTCTGCCTCCAGGGTCAAACATCGGAGATCAGGCGCAGCTGCCGCGGCTGGTTCTTCAATTTGAGGAGGCGGGTGAGGATGAAGCCAATCTACCGCTGGTGGCCTATGGCGATATGCTGTTCGACAGCCCTGAAATCTTCGGCGGCCCGGCGCGCGAGTTGGGCATTGCCTGCTCGACCTGCCACAACCGCTCCGACGTGAACCGGGATTTTTTCATTCCGGGCCTTTCATCCCATCCGGGTGGGATGGATGTGGACGGATCGTTCTTCAATCCAATGTTCAATGACCGGACCGATGATCACTTGGACACGCCTTCCATGCGCGGCATCCGCTTTACCGCACCTTATGGCCGCGACGGGCGCGAACCCAGCCTGCGTCGGTTCATCCGAAATGTGATTGTGACCGAATTCGCGGGAAAGGAACCAACGCCGTTCCAACTGGATGCGCTGGAAGCCTATGTCAAACAGTTCGACTTTCTTCCCAACCCAAAGATCGATCGGTCCGGCAAGCTGACCGATCTGGCGTCAGACGCCGCCAAGCGCGGGGAGGTGCTGTTCAACTCAAAGTTTGCCGGACTTGGTGACAAGTCCTGCGCTTCGTGTCACACGCCTGACCGTCAGTTCCGCGATGGTCTGACCTACGACATCGGCAGCGCTGAACCACCATTCCCCGGCGGCACGGCTTCTGCGTTCGAAACCCCGACGCTGCGCAACGTCAATTTCACTGCACCTTACATGCATGACGGATCGCTGCCGACGCTGGCCAGCGTTGTTGACTGGTTCAATGATACCAAAAATTTGGGTTTGGACGAAGCACAGCGCGCAGATCTGACGGCCTACGTCGAAGCTGTTGGAGACGGTGAAGACCCCTATCAAGTATTCGAGGGTCGCAACAGCGTATTCCGCTTGTCCTGGGAAGAGCTGACGACATTCGCCAGCACGCTCGATACCCTGCTGCCGATGCAGGATGCCGAAAACATAGCGGTTCTGATCGACACGGTAGCTCCTGATCTGGCCGCGGATGCCAGTGTCATGGTCAATCAGAACGCCAAGCCCGAAATCTACGAATTCGCCGCGATCCTGCGAGCGGTCGGCGATGCCAGCGCCGAAGGGAACTGGACCGAAGCCACCCGCCGGTGGGAACTGTTCAAGGCCATGCAGGCCGAAATTGACGAGAGGATGTTCTGATGTTGTCGCGCCGCAATTTTCTGGTCGCTGCAGCCGCATCTGCAGCCCTGCCCGTAATGGCTGCAACTGACCGAGGGCTGAAGCTGGCCTTCATCCCGCAGGAGAACCCCGAAAAGTTATTGGGTGACATCAACGTCATCACCGGCTGGCTTTCAGAGCAGATGGGCGTCCCGGTCACGGGGTTTGTCACGTTCGACCACGCTGCCGCCGTTGAGGCGCTGCGCAACGGTGATGCCGATATCTCGTTCATGGGAGCGTTGCCCTTTGTGTTGGCCGAAGACCAGATCGGCGCCGTACCGCTGTTGTCCGAGGTATATCGCGGGCAACCCAGCTATTCGGGCCGGGTCTTCGTGCGGCGTGACAGCGGAATCGAAACGCTGGCCGATCTCCGGGGACGTGACATCGCCTTTTCCGATCCGGTCTCGGAATCCGGTTACATCTATCCGCTTGATCTGTTTGTGCGCGCCGGGCTGTTCTCGGGCACGGGCGATGCCGACAGCTTTTTCGGGCAGAAATTCTTTGCCGGTGGTTACCAGCAGGCGATGCAGGCCATGGCCAATGGGCTGGTCGATGCGGCGGGTGCGAGCCAGTATGCCGATCTCTATCTGACCCCGGATCAGCAGGCCGAGGTCAAGGTGCTGGCGGAATCAGAACAAATTCCCAGCCACGCAATCATTGCCCGCCCTGATCTGGACGCCGGGCTGCAGGCGAAGTTCATTAAAACCATGCTGCGCCTCAACGAGAGTGAGAACCGTCACCTACTGGCTTACCTCTATGGCCCGGACGGGTATCTTCCTGCTGATCCTTCGGTTTACGAAGGCGTGCGCGAGACTGCGCGGCGGTATGGGTTTCTGAAATGAACCCAGTAGTTTCACTCAACGCGGTATCGCAGCACTTTGCCGGTGCGGCAGCTCTTACAGATGTTTCACTATCGGTGCAGCCCGGTGAAAGCGTCGCGCTACTCGGTCCTTCGGGTGCGGGCAAATCAACATTGCTGGCGTTGTTGGATGGCCGTTTGAGCGGTTGGCAAGGCGAGGCACAGGTGCTGGGCAAGCCACTTTTGGCAACAGGAATTCCATCCCGCGAGGACCGTGCCAATACTGGCTTTGTCTTCCAGGAATTCGCATTGGTTGATCGGCAGAGTGTTTATCAGAATGTGATGAACGGTCGGATGGGCCGGATGAATATCTGGTCCTCACTCTGGGGTCGGTTTCGGGGAGAGGACCATATGTGCGTGACACGGGCGCTTCAGGATACGGGGCTGTCCGATCTGGCAAGCCGCCGAGCCGATCAGTTGTCGGGTGGACAACGGCAGCGCGTTGCGATTGCCAGATGTCTGGCACAAGAACCCGAGTTGATTCTTGCGGATGAGCCCGTCAGCAATTTGGATCCTGCTCACGCCGAACGAATTCTGAGCCTGATCACCAGCTCTGCACGTAGCCGCGGAATCGGCGTCATTTTCAGTTCGCATCAGCCAGACCTGTCGCGCCGCTTTGCCGAGCGCATAATAGGCCTGCGAGACGGCGTCGTATTGTTCGACAAACTGTCTACCCAATTGACCAGCGGGGACATCGATGAACTGTATCACGGTGCCAGTGTCACATCGGGACTGCGTGTAGTCAGTTGATGGGTCGATCTGTCATTTGGGTCATGCTGGCACTGGCGATCCTGTGGTCGCTGACCAGCGGGGATATGGGATTGGGCAAGCTGCCAGGCGCAGGGCCCCGTCTGGCAGAGTTTTTGGGGCGTATGATCCCACCTGACCTGTCCGTTTGGCGCGAGGTTCTGACCGGGCTGGCGGAGACACTGAGGATCGCCATTCTGGGAACATTGTTCGCCCTGATCCTGTCGGCGGGACTGGCCGTTTTGGCCTCTGAAACTATGGTGCCAGCAGCGATCTGGCGTCCCGTCCGTGCCTTGCTTGCGGTTATCCGGTCGATCCCACTGATCCTGGTCGCTATGCTAATGGTGGGCGCTGTTGGGTTGGGCCCGCTTCCCGGTATACTGGCAATCACATTTCACGCGACCGGCATGTTGGCAAAGTTCTATGCAGAAGCCATCGACAATGTTGCCACCGCTCCTGTGGCGGCGCTTGAAAGCGCAGGGGCCAACAGAATTCAACAGTTGCGTTGGGCAATCTGGCCGCAGATGGCGCCTGTGATCATGCGCGATACCGTATTTCGGTTTGAGCTAAATCTGCGCGAAAGCCTGATACTGGGCATTGTCGGTGCCGGTGGCATCGGGTTGTATGTACAAACCTACGTACGGTCGTTTCAGTATGAAAAGGCTGCGACCGTGACGTTGGCAATCATCGTTTTGGTTTTATTGTCAGAGGCACTGAATACGGCCTTGCAAAAGCGCTTCAGTTGAAGCCCCGCTATGCATTTCCGTGTGTATGCGTGGCGGCCATTCGAGCCTTCAGCTTCCCATTGCGGAAGGAACGTACGCGCGCGTTCATCCAGTGGCGGAATATGAAGCGATAGAGCCAACCACGAATGCTCCCGAAACTTTGCGCATGGTCAGCATAGAACGCATCCGGAGTATCAAAAACGCCAAAATCCTGCACGATGCCGGTTTTCTGAATGTACGTGTCACGACCTTCCCATTCGACCTGAGGGTCGCTCAAACAACCGGTGCCCGCCCCGTAACCGCACAGGCTTTCTGTTTCTGCAAAGTTACGCTGCAACGCCTCCAGGTATGGCTGATCCAGAATAAATCCTTCGAGGTTGACCCAACGATCGCCTACTTCAACTTCGACCCACGAATGCAAGATTTCTTCTGGCGCCAGCGGATAAATCAATTCGGGGACCACACCCCTCTGCAACTCTTTGTGGATCATAAAGCCATGCAAACGGCATCGAATACCGCTGCCGCGAAACAGTGCCATCAAAAGCGTGCCCTTGGTATTGCATTGCCCAAAGCCGTTAGCGAGCACCTCTGAAGCCGGGATATCGTCAGCACGGTTGTAACCAAAGGCAATCTCGTTACGCACGAAATCATAAATAGCGCCAATTCGATCCGAGACAGGCAGATCGGGCCAGCGCCGTTCCGTTATGAGTCCCAAAATTGCGGGTGTTTCAAAATCAAGCAGAGGTGTGGCGGTTAACAACGGGTCTCGGTTCAGCATTTGGTCTCTCGTCGAATCAACTCAGAAAGACTTGTAATTGCTACAGTGACTGTAGCTTCAAGAGGCTATTTCCAGTTCGCAACAACGCTGCCCAGGGTTACGCGCCGATGTCTTCGTGATCAGTAAGACATTCGGAATGATCGCGTAGAACTTCGAGTACACGACAATCCGAGGTGTTGCCGCCACTGCATTCATGCACCATGCGCTCCAGCTCGGTTCGCAACGCTTCTAGCCGCGCCATTCTTTGCTCAATCTGTTTGAGTTGTCGGCGCGCAATACTGTCGGCTTCATGACATGGGCGATCCGGATCGTCGGACAAATCAAGCAGTTCGCGTATCGCCTCAAGCGAAAACCCCAATTGGCGGGCGTGACGGATAAAAGCCAGGCGATCCAGTTCGGTATGGCCATAACGCCGCTGGCCACCTTCGGTGCGCCCCGGTTCCGGCATAAGTCCGATCTGCTCGTAGTAGCGGATCGTCTGAACCTTGGTTCCGGTCTTTTTTCCAAGCGTTCCGATCGTCAGCATCTGGGTCTCCTTTCAAAGCTACAGCTTATGTAGGCTCGGGTTGACGCCGCACAATAGCACCTTCCAGACGTTGGACCTGTGACACCCAGCCGCAGGCTCAAAATCCCCTTTGAACCTCTAGCAGGTAGAGGGTGTACATGCCGTTCTGAACCAAGAATCACAGGCGGACGGCTAACTTTGAAACTGACCGTATTTCAAAAAATCTTATGGGTACTGGCTGGTGTCGCAACGGCGGCATTTGCCTATCTGATGCTGTGGTCAGAATATAGACCTGCGCGGATTGAGGAGGGGTCTGTTCCGTTCGAAGCCAGGTTCGAACTGACAGATCACTCTGGTGTTGTCCGCACCCAGAACGACTTTGCAGGCAAGTGGATGTTGGTGTTTTTCGGTTTCACCAACTGCCCCGACGTTTGCCCTACAACACTGTCCGAGGTGGCAGCAGTGCAGGAAGGTCTGGGAAATCAATCAACCCAAGTGCAACCTATCTTCATATCCATCGACCCCGAGCGCGACACTCCGGCCGTGCTGGCCGAGTATGTGCCACTTTTCGATGCGGGGATCATTGGGCTTACAGGCACGCCGGAACAGATTGCGGAGACGTCCAAGACCTTTCCGATTTTCTACGAACGGATCGAACAAGCTACTGCACCGGACGGGTATACGATGGGGCATACCTCTCATCTGTTTCTGTTCAACAAGGACGCTGGATTCGTTCAGTCCTGGTCATATGGCACGCCAGCCGAAGAAATTCTTGCGGATCTGAAACAAAGACTCTGAGCACCATGTCCCGGTTTTCCAAAGATACACTTCTCGGCCTGGCCTGGGCGCTTGCCCTGGTTGCGTCTCTTTCTGTTCTGTTCATTGGAGAGATCCTGGGGCAGACGCCCTGTGTGCTTTGCTGGTTCCAGCGTGCGTTCATGTTCCCATTGGCGATCGTACTGGGGCTTGGCCTGTGGTGGCAGGACCAGAACGTAGGCCGCTACGGAATAGTACTGGCATTGGGGGGCGCTGCTGTCGCCTTGTGGCACATGGGCCTGTATGCTGGCCTGATCCCCGAAAAAATCCAACCATGCTCGGCGAGTGGTCCGTCCTGCACCGACGCAAATCAATCTGTTTTGGGCATCCCGATTCCGCTGATGGCGCTAGTTTCATTCGTGCTAATCGGCGTTCTGTGCGCCCTTTCACTCAAGGAGAAACAAGTATGAACAGACGAGCCCTGATTTTGTCCGTTCTCGCATTTGGTGGTGCCGGTTTCGGAACTGCCGCCTGGTACGTGAACCGAACGACTGCTTCAGGCAATACCGAGCCTGTTGCACCCGAAATCGCTGAAACACTTATCCGTTCTTACTCGCCTGTTCTCGGCCCAAAGGACGCACCGGTTACAATCGTCGAATTTTTCGATCCGGCTTGTGAAGCCTGCCGCGCCTTTCATCCGGTCGTGAAGGACATCATGGCACAGCATGGAGACGCCGTGCGCGTTGTGATCCGGTACACCCCTTTCCATGGCGAGGGCTCAGAGGAGGCGATCCGCGTGCTTGAAGCGGCACGCATGCAGGGGGTCTTTGAACCGGTACTGGAAGCCGTGTTGCGAGAGCAGCCCAAATGGGCCGCGCATGGTGCGCCTGAGCCTGGTCTTATTATTCGAATTGCAGCAGCGGCGGGACTGGATGCCGAGGCAGCGCAGGCACAAATGCTTGCGCCCCAGACAGTCGGTGTTCTCAATCAGGATCGCGCTGATGTCGAAGCGGTCGGTATAAGGCAAACTCCGACATTCTTCGTCAATGGCAAATCTCTGGATCCGTTTGGTGAGGCTGAATTGAGACGCCTGGTCGCTGCAGAAGTTGCAGCACTGCAAAGCTGAGCAGTAGCGAGAGGTACTATGAGACTCACTGCAAAAAATACACTTCTGGCAGGTGTGCTAAGTGCATTCGGTTTTACGGCCATTCTCTCGGCGCCGGTACTGGCAGGGGTCGATGATGTTGTCGTTGAAGGTGCCTGGTCGCGCGCGTCTATCGGCACCAACCGGCCGGGGGCCGCTTACATGACGATCCGCAACACCGGCAATGAGGCCGTCACGCTGACGTCTATCCGCACCGATCTTGCGATGATGCCCGAGATCCATCAGACATCGACCAATGCAGAGGGCGTCAGTTCCATGGCACCAGCTGGCGAGCTGGAAATTGCGCCGGGTGGTTCCGTAGCGCTTGAGCCGGGCGGGCTCCACGCTATGCTCATGCGGCTGCAACGCCCTATGACCGAAGGCGAGAGTTTTGCGCTGACTCTGATCTTTGCTGATGGCACAGAAAAGACCGTCAACGTGCCGATATTTGGTATTGCTGCGCGAGGCCCCGAGAACTGATGCAGCGGCGACGCGTTCTCACATTCGGGGCTGCGGGACTTGGTGCAGTCGGCCTGACACTCTTTGCCGGATGGTGGCAAGTGGATGGGCCGGGAGCGGCTCAATCTGATCGCCTTCGTCCCCTTGCGTTGTCAGACATGAACTTTCGCATGGTTGATCACGAAGGGACCACCGTCACCCCGCAATCGCTCGTCGGACGTGCAACAATGGTGTTCTTCGGCTTTACCTACTGCCCGGATGTTTGCCCGACGACACTTTCGGATATTTCCCTCTGGCTGGATGATCTGGGCAATGACGCGGATGAATTGAACGTCGTGTTCATAACCGTAGACCCTGAAAGAGACACAGTCGAATCTATGGCCGACTATGTCAGCTACTTTCATCCCGCTGTCCGAGGGTGGGTCGGCGTTTCGGACCAAATCGCTCAGGCCGCAGACGATTTTCGCGCCACTTATGAAAAAGTTCCAATGGAAGATGGCGACTACACAATGAACCACACTGCAAGTGTATTTCTGTTTAGCCCCACAGGCGAATTTGTCAGCACCATCGACTATCATGAGCAGAGAGAATTCGCTGTGCCCAAGATCCGTCGTGCTTTGAAAAGTGGAGCGGATAAAACATCATGAACGCACGGTTTCTAGCAACCTCGGCAATTGCGATCAGCAGCGTCTCAATTGCTTCGATCGTGTTCATTGCCTCGAACCGGTCTGAAGTGACGGCGCCTGCGCCCACGGTCTTTCCGGTGCCCAAGCTTCCTGCGGAACCGCAGATCACATCGGCTCCGTTGCTGAACGTACCATCAGCAGAACTCGCTCCAAGCCCCGTTTCGTTTCGACCTGCTCAACCGGAACCCATTCAGGCAGAGGAACCTTTGCCACCTGTTGAACCGCCTTCACGGACATGGACGCGCGAACTTGCGTTGGGTGACACGCTCGACAGTTTGCTGTCTAAAGCCGGGATCAACGCAACCGATCGGGCCGAAATCGCACTTGCGCTTGGCGCTGAATATGATTTGCAGCGTTTGCGCCCGGGCCACTCGATAACAGTCGTTACAACCGCAGCGGATCAACCGCAGAGCGTGGAGCTTGCGGTGGAAGATGGTGTAAGAATCGAGGTGATACTCAGCGAAACGTTGTCCACGCGCGTGGTCTCGCCAGAACCCGACACCGTCATTCTGGCCCGCAAAACAGAGATCGAAACTTCGATTTCAAATGCGCTGAGTAGCGCAAAGATCCCGGTTCGCTTTGCGGTGGATCTGGCGCAGATGCTGAGCGGGACAGTGGATTTTCGGAGGGACCTGACAGGTGGTGAAGCTCTCCGTCTTCTCTGGCGCGAAAAGAGCATCGATGGCGAGAGAACAGGCCAGCCAGAACTCATTTTTGCGGCGCTGGAAGTTGATGACCAACTTTATGAAATAGCATGGCCAGATGCCGAAAATGGCCGCGCCACAATCTATGTCGATGGTGAGCTTCTTCGCGTCTTCTCGCAGCCAGTCGAGGGCGCGCGCCTGAGTTCAGTCTTTGGTCGGCGAAAACATCCGGTCTACGGAAATGTTCGGATGCATACAGGTGTCGATTTTGCTGCCGCACGTGGTACTCCGGTGCATGCGACGGCCCCGGGCCGCGTGTCTTATATTGGTTGGCGCGGGGGGTATGGGCGTGTGGTCGAAATCGCTCATGGATCGGATACGGTCACGCGATACACGCATCTTAGCGCAACCGCCGATGGTCTGACCAAAGGTCAGCGCGTGGAGGCGGGCCAGGTGGTTGGTCGTGTCGGGTCGACCGGCACCGCGACCGGCCCAAATCTTCATTATGAAGTATTGGTCGACGGGCGCCCGACAGACCCGCTTTCTGACGATCGACTTGCTGCCGCTGCGAATGACAAGGTAGAAAACGAAGCAGCGCAAAAGCGATTAAGTAGTGCACGGGCACAGCTTGAGAAGCAGCTGGGCGATCTCACTGCCAAGAAACGCGAAGCTAACTCGTGAGAGTTCTTTCAGAACGCCTTCAGACGCGCGGCTATCAGTTTGACGGTTTGAACGCCTGAAGTGAACTGCACCGCAAATGAACAAAATCAGAGGATGTAAGATGATGGCAATCGCGGGTGCCTTGGTTGGCGCCGTTTGGGGTGGGGTTCTGGCAAAGCGCCGGAATGGCAACAGCCTTGATATTCTTCAGTATGCTGCAGGATACGCCATCGTTTGTGGCCTGATTGCGTTCTTTCTGTCGATCGCAGTTGTGCGTCTGATTTCCTAGGCTGATCCGAATGGTGGTTGAAATTGAAAGCGCTGCTCAGGATTGTGCTTGGGTTGGTTCTTGCAGCCCTGTTCATCGCTACCGTCTGTTTCGTCACGGCTACATATCTCATGCTGGCTTCTCTTCCGGACTATGAGGAAGATTTTAGGTTAGAGGGTTTGAAAGATTCTGTGGACGTCCTGAGGGACTCTATGGCGATCCCACATATCTCGGCTTCATCCCCGTCCGATGCCTATTTCGCACTTGGTTTCGTTCATGCGCAGGATAGATTGGGTCAGATGTTAAGGGAACGACGGTCCGCTTCTGGTAAAGTACCAGTTCCGCGATATCGCGATATAGATCCAGTTTTGTCTGAAATGCTGATTGCCTATGCAGCCGGTGTCAATGCCTGGATCGGGGAGGTGTCAAAAGGCCGGCGTGGCCGGGGGGCACCAGAACTGTTGTTGTACGATGAAAAGAAAATCATGGCCTGGCGGCCAGAGGATAGTCTCAGAATAACTCAACAGTTTCTAGACATTCTGCGGGAGACAGAGAGTGGCGGCGCGTCAATTCCAGGCGACAGACCGAAAACACCTGGATTGATCATGAACACGCCAAAAGCTCGGCTGGGAGCCTGGGCATTGACCAGTGAACGAACGGTTTCCAATTCCCCAATTCTCGCGGTCGAGGCTAGCGGGCCGCTTTCGCTCCCATCAACCTGGTACATGGCTGATCTTCAATTTCCCTCGGGGGCAGTAGCAGGGGTGACTTTGCCCGGCGTGCCGTTCGTTGTTCTGGGTCGTTCAAATGACGTTGCTTGGGCCTTGGACTCAAATGCCGGGCAACCTGAATTGCAAAACGGCACATCCGAATGGGTAGATAGCGATATCTTTTTGAAAACTCTTTACCGACTGACACAGGTAGTCACCGCAAAAGACGCCGTGAAGTTGATCTCTGAAATGCCTCTGTTCGGGTTGGAGACCGTCGTTATTGACAAAGAAGACGTCATGACCTGGCCGGGCATCTCCGATGAAGATGCAATCCTGCTTCGGCAGCAAAGGCTCAAAGAACTTGATGCGCGCCAACGCGTTTTTTCAGTTGATGGTGTTATGGCGGTACAACAAGATACCGTTAGTTCAGCAGCGCGTAGCTTGTTGCCTCTGATGGCAGCGGACTTGTGGCGTTCTGAACCCATGATCCCCGCAACCGACGACCCGCTCGATGGAATCCGAGAGGATGCCTTGAACCGCTTAGCTGAATGGAACGGTGAAATGGATCGTTTTTCGCCGGAGCCATTGATATTCTGGGCATGGACGCGTGCTTTGCAACGCCGATTTCTACAGGATGAATTTCCTGCGGCGCGTGATTTGTGGACCAATCCGAATCCATATTTTCTTGCCGCGGTTCTTTCAAATAGAGACGAGGCCGCGATGTGGTGTGACAATCGCACCTCAACTCGTGTCGAAACCTGCGACGAGTGGATCGTTCTCGCACTCGACGATGCGCTCGTCTGGATAACCGAGCGCTACGGTCTCGACCTTTCTTCGTGGAGCTGGGGATCTGAACACGTTGTGAATCTGGATTGGTCTGCGGTTAGCCCAGCCGGATTCCTCAATGGGTTGTTATCTGTGCGGGAACCGAAGTCCGGAGGACCTTATTCATTGCTCTCGTCTCAATTCGGGATGTCTGACGAAAAACCGTTTGCAACAAATATCGGCACGAATTTTCAGGCCGTCATGTCTGTTTCAGAAGACAAAGGCTTCTTTTTCCTGTCACCATCCGGGCAGTCGGGACACCCGCTTTCGCGGTTCTACAAGAATTTGTTTTCTTCATGGATGCGCGGTGATTATAGGATGATGACAATGGATCTGGCAGTAGCAGAGGGTGGGGCAGTGGGGCGATCCAAACTAACCCCCCACATTCAGGATGAAGTTGACTGATTAAAGTGCGGCGCCGGGAAACCTGATCAGTGTCAATGTCCCTCATCTTCAGGATGAAATGCCACACAAAGCCCAGGACTGATTGATATATCGGGCACCACGCCACAGTGATAGATTGCGAAAATCGGCTGTGGGATGCTGATTTCAGTGGGCATCCCACAGCACACGCAATCTTAGGTCCCGCGCGCCTGATTACTGCCCATGCGCCAATTCAGCATTTTCACCTGGCGTTCCAACGGTTTCTGTTCCTGTTGAGTGTACGTTACCCTCCGAGGCTTTCAGAAGCCGCAAGGCGTTAGCCACGACCAGCAAGGACACTCCGACATCTGCGGCGATTGCACCCCACATTGATGCCAATCCAAAACCGGTAAGGGTCACAAACAGTGCTTTGGTCGCAAGTGAGAAGCCGATGTTCTGACGGATGATCGACATGGTTCGACGTGAATGATCGATCAGCCAGGGTACTTTGCCGATGTCATCAGTCATCAGAGCAATGTCTGCAGTCTCAATAGCAGCATCAGATCCAACTGCACCCATCGCAACTGCATAATGTGCCCGAGCCATCGCAGGCGCGTCGTTGACGCCATCGCCGATCATCGCAACCATCTCGTGCTGTTCTGCCAGTTCCTCAATCGCAGCGACTTTGTCCTCCGGCAGAAGTTGGGCCCGGACTTCGTCGATGCCGACTTCGGCTGCTACCGCTCTCGCTGTTTGTTCGTTGTCACCAGTCAGCATGATGATTGACTCCACGCCCTGCGCATGAAGCCGGGCAACGATGCTTCGGGCTTCGGGTCGAATGCGGTCCCGCAGCTCAAGCAAACCGGTTAACCCGTTCTCATCCCCGACAACAACAAGTGTGCTTCCCGCGTTTTCGATTTGGTTGCGCAACTCGGCAGGGATGGACGCGCCAAAGCCTTTCTCTACAGCGAAGCGGTCGGAGCCAAGCCAGATATCTCCACGCTCGGTACGGCCTTCCAGACCACGACCGGGAACGGTTCGGATGTCTTCAGCCGCCGATATCGAAATGTCGGTCTGTTCTGCCCGGGTCAAAATGGCGCGGGCCAGCGGGTGTGAAGACCGAACCTCAAGGCTGGCAGCGCTCGCCAACAGCTCCTGCTCGGATGCGGCGCCCAGCGGATAGACATTGGCCACTTCAGGCTCACCCATGGTGATCGTGCCTGTCTTGTCCATGGCCAGTGCGGTGGTACGCCCGGGGGCCTCGATATATGCGCCGCCCTTAATCAGAACCCCAGCCCGGGCCGAAGCGGTCAAAGCCGCAACGATTGAAACCGGTGTGGAAATTACGAGCGCACAGGGGCAGGCGATAACCAGCAGAACAAGCGCATTGTAAAACCAGAAGCCCCACGATGCGCCAAATGCAAGCGGCGGGATCAGGGCGATGGCCACTGCGACGACCATAACGATGGGCGTATAGATCCGCGCAAATTTTGTAACCCACTGCTCAACCGGCGCGCGGCGCGCATGAGCATCACCGACCATCCGGATGATCTTGGCAAGCACGGTGTCTGACGCTGTTTTCGTCGCACGTATTTTGAGGGTGCCTTCACCATTGATTGTGCCGGCATAGACCTCATCACCCAGCTCTTTGGGAATCAGCGCGCTTTCACCTGTGATTGGAGCCTGGTCAACGGCACCAGCCCCTTCGATGACTTCCCCGTCAAGTGGAATGCGATCCCCACCCCGAACGATGAAGCTGTCACCGACAAAGACATCCGCCGCCGGGACCGTTGCCTCAGAACCGTCAGCACGAACCAGCCGAACCGTCGGGGGGGCCAGATCAAGCAGCGCGGATACCGCGTTCCGAGCACGTCCGACACTCCAGCTTTCCAGATAAAGAGAGAGCGAGAAGAAAAATGCTACAGTTGCGGCTTCAAAAAACTCACCCAGAGCGATGGCACCAGCGACGGCAACAACCATCAAAAGGTTCATATCCGGCGAAAGTCGACGCGCCGAAGACCAGGCCTTAGGGGCCACCAGCCAGACGCCAAACAAGATCGCGACCGCGAACAAAGCTGCCTCGGGCAAAGGCATCGGAACCTCACCATGTCCCGAGAACAGCCCGAGCGCACCGCCCATGCCGGTTTCGAAAATGTGCCAGCCAAAACCCGCTGCCCAAAACCCTCCGCTAAGAGTGGTGAACCGCCGCTGACGTGCAATATGCGCCGCCTGGTCCTGGGCGGCATTTCCGTCATCCCATGGTTTGGCGGTCATACCAGTACTGGCAACCAGCATCATGACATCTTCGTCAGATAACTTGGCAGCACTTTCAAGAAGTGTCATCCGACCGTTGATCACATCAAATGCAAGATGCTCTTCGCCACCTGCTTTCGGGCCGACGACACGGTTCAGGATCGCCACCTCTTCGGCGCAATCAAGGCCAGAGACCTGAAAGCTTCTACCACCTTCAGGAATTGGACCGGCGGGGGCGATGTCGCCACACCCGCCGCTACCGCATGCGTGGTGACCATGTTTGTTTTCGTGGCCATGGTCGTGGCTATGGGTATCGGATGACATGATTGGACCTCAAGAATCTCTATGGTCCTTTGTAAATAGTTCCTACAGTAACTAGAGCTTCAATACCTTTTATATTTTTTTCATCCGGGTTCTTTGCCTGCGATATTGTTAGTTCATTTCGTCTTGCGGGCCGGCCGTGTGGATGCAATCTAATTGCAGATGACGCAAAAAATTTGGAACAGATCAATGCAGAAACAGATCGCAATTACCATCACGTTAGTCTCGATTACGGCTGGTTGCTCAGCCCAGTTCACTGGGGCCAAAAGCAAAGCACTTGAACCAGGCAACGTGCCAGATTCGGTCGTAGCGCTGGCAGGGCCGGCGCAGGATTTGACCACGGCACGCCTTTTGCCAGAAGATAATTGCTTTTGGTATGAGCACAGCGGACCTGTCGAGACGACATTGGTACCATTGCGCGCGACGAATGGCGCTCCGATCTGCATTGCGCGCGACGCCTGATCGAAATGAGGGCAGCGACGTCCATGTACGCTGCCCAATATTCATGAGCGGGCTGTGACGCTATCTTCGGCAGAGTATAGGAAAGCGGTCGAGCCGGTTTTCACGTTTGGGTAGAGGTCATTGATATGAGCCATGATCATTCGCACACATCCAGAACTTGCGCGACCGCCGATGCTTCTTGGCTCAGGCGTGCCGTGAATTCTGAGATATGTGTCTCGGTCTCCAACGTATAGATAAAGGGCACGAGAGCCGAGAGCATTATTCGGCCCGGGCTCCATGCCATTCCGGAATTCCGCGTATTCGGGGTTGCGCTCGATCATTGAAGCGGTTGGTGTCCAGTGTGGCCATTCGACCTTTCGGCGGATAACATAGGTGCCGGGCTCGTAAAGATTCCCACGCGCGATCGCTACGCCATAGCGCATTGCGGTCCCGTCTTCTTCGATATGATAGAGATAGCGCGCGACGGCATCCACATGGATGTCACCTGGAACCAAACCATCATTTGCCGCGACGCGTCTTGGTAAAAAACGGTCATGAACACCCCACGGATTTGAGGTCATTGGATCGTAACCAATTGGCGTGACCTGACTGTCCCAATAGGTCTTCTGCGATGCGGTTGGCCAGGTTTTGGCGATCAATGGACTGGCCGCAGACGCCGAGAACAGCGCTGTGGTGGATTGAATGAAATGGCGCCTTGTAAGCATAGGTCTCGTCCTGGTTCACAAGTTTAACGTATTTGGATCGCACTATCGCGAATTAATCCGAATCTTAAAGCCTCTAGCAGCTAGAGCTTCAAGAGGTTTCAGGTAACGCTTGGTTTACCCTGTCGATCAAGTGACCGGTTGCGTGAATCCTGCTTCGGTCGAGTTTACATTGGAATAGGTCGCAAAGACAATTGACACAGGCGAAGCCGCCATTGTAGCGGTGAATTGTTTTCGGTTCCTGATGGCTGAAGCCAAAAGGATTAAAAGGGAATACGGTTCGGTGTTTTCAATGGCGCCAATTCCGTAACTGCCCCCGCAACTGTGAGCGGAGAGCGATGCCAAGACACCACTGGTTCGTAATGGAACCGGGAAGGTTGGCGGAGCGAGCACCCGCGAGTCAGGAGACCTGCCGTAAAGCGCCGGGCTATGCCCAGACTGAACCTGTCGGCCTTACGGTCGATTCAACCTGACAAGCCGCCGGGTGAGGCGGTAGGGAGAAAGAACATGCATATCGAACCGGGCATCGTGAATGGTGCCAAAATCGCGCTTTCCTATGTTACCGCCGCAGGTGCGGCTACTTACGCAGCGAAAGAAACGTTTTCCACATTGCGAGCGAATGGACCTGCATCTTTTGTTATGCGCTCGGTGCTCGCCACCGTTGGGGTTTTCCTTTTCTTCGAAGTCCTGCCGCATTTCCCGGTTGGTGTCTCTGAAGTCCACTTCATCCTGGGGTCGACGCTGTTTCTGCTTCTCGGTGCTGCACCCGCGGCTTTTGGATTGGCAGCTGGTCTCCTGATTCAGGGTGTGTTTTTTGCCCCGTTCGATCTTCCGCAGTACTTCATCAACCTGACCACTCTGCTGGTGCCGCTATTTGCGCTACAAGCACTGGCCAGCCGCATCATCGCACCCGGCACAGCATATGTTGACCTCAAATATAGCCAAGCTCTTGCCCTAAGTGCGACGTATCAGGGAGGAGTAGTCGCATGGGTTGGGTTCTGGGCCTTCTACGGCCAGGGTTTCGGCGCAGAAACCATGGCGTCGGTTCTGTCCTTTGGCGGCGCTTATATGCTGGTAATCGTCATTGAGCCGATTGCTGATCTGGCAGTGCTTGCGGCAGCCAAGGCAATGCGCGGTTTGAACAGTACAGGTCTGGTGACTCCGCGTTTGTACAACGCTGCGAAAGCTTGACCAAAGTTTGAAGCGGTGTCCTAAACTTGGGTTGCCGCGAAACAACCAGTAGTCGCAGGACCAAAATTTTATTGTGGCGCGTCTCGAGGGCGCGCCACATTGTTTTTAGCCGCTAGAAACCTGTACCCAACGATCAGGGTGATTTGGGTCCTGTATTCGTAGGAAAAGATACCTCGTTTCCTTCCACGATTTGATCCTGTTGGTGACATTGTCCAGAATCAAATCGCCTTCACTCGAGCGATAAACTAAAACTGCATGGCCACTGCGATTGGTGTCTAAGACAGTTGCAATAAGTAGCTTCGTAGGATCCAAGCCGTTCTGCATTAGTTCAAACTTCTTTTGCAAAGCGAAATCTTCGCAATCCCCTGACCCCTGCATTGGTAGCGTCCAGTATTCCTTTGTCCCGTATTGGTTTTGATCCGAAACGGCGCGGATCCTCCGATTGACGCGCAAGTTAATCGCTTTAACGATCTGTTTCTCCTGCGCTTCTGGCAGACCAGAAGTACGAGTATTCGCGCACGCCCACGAATAATCTTTGCAGAGTGATTTGGCGCCCGATGGCGCCTGAACCTCTCTATCTAGTTTGATCCAGGGAAGCTCAGAAGCTTGCAATGAAGCGGCGGAGACAAGGTAGCTGCATATGATACAGGCCAACGATAGATAAACTGGTAACCGTTCCGAAAGTTTTTTCTGAGCGGAAGTAGGTTTTGTCATATCTGCTTTCCCCATACTCGTTTCTCCTGGGTATCTGAAGCTACCGAGCCAAGAGAACTCTATTTCAATCTTTTATGTTCATCGACGCATTACAACAGCTTATTCAATTTAAAATGCAGAGCAGCAAAGTTCGCGAGCGCGCAGTTATTAGTCGTGATTATGTGGGTGAGCTTAATTGAGATTCTTGCAGCGGCATAGAAGAAAGCCGGCTAGTAGTCCTGGGTTAGAAACGCTTGAGGTTTGTGGCGGATTTGGATGACGCGTCAAGCTGAACATCTTTGTGCAATGAAATGGGTATCAACCGTTCGCCGGGGCGCACCCTAACAGTGTATCTGCGATTATATGTTTCATGCGGCCAGATGTAACTGGCAATTGCAGATTTCCCCTGACCAAGGTGTGCAGGTTTTGATTGGAAATTCTAAAACAATGACTTCGTCGCTACACTCAGTCCTCTGTTAACGCGCACAGCGACGGGAGCGATGAGTTGGGCAGGTTCAGTGGCCTACGAGACATATTGCGTCAGGTTTCTATGATGCGTGCAAGTTTCGTACGATCGACTTTGGAGGCATGACGCTTGTCCATAGGGATGTTCTTAATCGAAATCACATTTGGAACGCCAAAACCAAGCGCAGATTTAGTCCAATCGTCGATGTGATCCGCGGAACCTTGGACGCAAAGTGTGGGGCCTGCTTTGGTATTGACGAGCGCGCATCGATCTACACCTGGCCATCTCTGTGCCGCGACTTCGATAGCAAAGGGGAAGAGCGTACCTGAAAAGACTTCAATTTCGGACCCGACGCGCCCCCATAACCATAAACGCCCGTCATCATCCAGCGCGCCAGCGTCACCGGTCCGGTGCCATATGACACCACCTTCTTCGATTTTGTTGTTCTTCGAGTGGGTCGGGTCCAAATACCCGTCATTCACATGTGCGCCGGCGACCTGAACTTCATTGTCGCGGATGCGGAGCGTGATTTCGGGCACCGGGTATCCCACAAGTAGACCCCTTCCAACAGCCATGTCGTGGTGATCCTTCACCGTGATATCCGCGGCGTCAAGATGGGCAATCGGTTCAGCCTCGGTCGACCCATAAACGCACACAACCGACAGGCTGTGCCGGGTTCTCAACGCCTCGACAAGACTCGGAAACACCGGACCGCCGCCGGTGAACACCGTGTGCAACGGACCGGTATCCTCGGATTGAACCAGTTTTTCACATAGCGATGGTGGGATGAGGGCCCGGGTGATCTGTTGCGTTTGAAGCCAGCTTTCCAACTGCACGGGCGACAATTGGTCCAGCTTGCTGAACCTCCAGTTGGGCAGAACACTTGTGCGCCCGGCCGCCAGATTGATCAGGGTGAACACCGGAAAGGCCACCAGATCGCGCTCGGCCTTGCGGCTGTCGAGGAGGGGTGCGATGGCATCGTGCTGCGCCATCAGAAACGCATGTGAGCGCGGAATGGCCTTGGGCAAGCCAGTTGTACCAGAGGTAAAGGAAATAAGGGCGATATCGTCCGGTTGTACCTTTTGCGCCACCGGGTTGCTGCGGCTTTTACCAGGCGTCAGCAGGGGCAATGCCCAGAGATCCGGAACCAGAAACTTCAGCAAAGAATACGCACCCGCTGCACAGAACGCTTTTGGCTTCGTTGTTCGGGCGGCGTGGCGCAGACCGGCCAGCCCCAAGGCTGGCTCTGGTAAGACAACGGTTGCGCCAAGGGTCCAAAGCGCAGCCAGACTCGCATATAGGTCCGCGTTGACAGGCATGGCCAACAACACGCGATCACCTGACTGGATACCCTTGTCCTGCCACCGACCTGCCAAGTGCTGAACGCGCGTGCGCAGGGTTTGAAAGGTGATCTCGCGGCCCTTGCCGTCCACTATGGCTGTCCGGTCGGGAACCCGTTTAACCGCCGTGGCGAATTGGGACAGCAGGTCAGCCATTCAGCTTCCGTCCAAGCAAAGTATAGCGCCGGAATATTGTCGCGCCTTCCGCTGCACTGCGCTCGGCGGAGGTGTTGTCATCATGGATCAGCGCATGAATGGCGGTTTCGTACCCCATCCTGAGCGCCGCCTTGTGAAACCGGTGAGCCAGATGCCGTCCGGCGCCCGGTTCGAGACTTGCATAGGTCTTGAGGATTGCGGATGCCGGATTGGGGCCTTCGGCATAATTGGGAATGCCAAACAGAAACCCGGCCAATGTCCCGTCATGGCGGCGCGCAAAAAGGATCAGGTCGGGCTTCATCATCGGCACAACTGGCATATACATGGCCAGAAAATCTGCCTCGGCAATCGGCTTGTAGAACGCGTTGTTTGAGAACGCACGGGTTGAAAGTTTAAAGACCTGACGAAACAGGGCCTCGGGGTCTGTTCCATCCCATTCTTCCACGACAAAACCATCGGTTACTGGCGGTGCTGATCCAGCGGCGGTCCGCAGCGACACCCGAGCCGAGAAATAGCGGCTGATCTCGGTGAATCCTGCGGATCGGAACACCTCAAGCTCATGCGGTTTGTTGGTGGGCTCCATCAGGAACGGAGCGGACCCGTCGCTGTCCGAGACGAACCGGTAACTGTGCCAGGTATCGCCTGACATCGGCCCGATGATGCGATCCAGGCCTGCATCTTGCACCCTCTCGATCCCTTTGCGCAGGATTTCTGCACCGGCTTCGGGCGTTTTGCACAAAAAATCGCCGAAGGTCGCGGCGCGCGCGCCGTCCCAGATCGGACCGTTCAGATAAACGGTCAGCTTTGCATCCGCCGTTCTGATGATCTCTTTGGTCATGAAAAAACTCCGGCAAAGAACCCAGCGCTTAGCGATCCAGCAACGATCCAAACGTAATAAAGCAACGGCGGCGCGAGGGCCAACAGCGTCAGCCTGAGCACCCTATCTTTTTCGAACCAATGTGGTCGGAGCAACGGCGCTGCGGCTGAACAAGCTAATGAGAACAGGGCCAGTACCGTCAGCGGTTCGACCCAGTTCGACTGTTCAGAATTCTGGGAAACAGCCCAAGTTCGAATGAAATAAAGGACAGCCGCAGCAAGTGGTATAACAACAGGAATGGGACGCAGCGCCACAGCAGTGAGCCCCATAGCTAACCCCATCGCACTGAGCCCAAAAAAGGAAACTGCATCCCATCCCGTTGCATTTCCAGCCGCAAGCCAACCGAACCCCAAAAGCCCCAAGGCGGCTATGATATCCAGATCGGGGTACCTACTGTCACAAGGCGACGCAGTACGCGCCCAGCCATGTGCGGCAAGAACCATGATCGGCAGTACTGTGTTCTGCAGCTTTGCGGCGGCCAGCAGCAAAAAAACCGCGACAACATACACACGGGTCGCATGTTTGGTCAGGCCCAGTTTGGTTCCCACTACGCCGAAACTGGCAAGGGCGGCAAAGAACATGGCGGCCAACAGGGCGAGCTCTGCCAAAGAGCTGAAATAGTGGCCGTTTAGGAAAATCAACAAGCCAAGCGGCAGGAAAAGGTTGTCAAACCCGCGCCAGCTTTGTGCCTCGACCAATGTGCCAAAAGCCGCAACCATAAGGCACAACATCATGATGTTAGATGGCGGGAGTTTCGATAAGAACAAGAAGCAGATGATCGCAACCAATAGTGTTACGACAAAAAACACCACTGATCCTTCTAAGCTCTTATCGCCATCTTCTACCACGTAGCGTTTGGTTCCATACGTGGTCCCGGCAAGCGCAGCGGCTGCATCCGCGAGTGTCAGAACGGCGATTGGCAGTATGTAGAACAGCGTGTTTTCCCCGGCTAGCAGAAAGCAAAGCCCAACTGACAGGGCGAGCAGAAAGTCGCCGTAGGACGTACGATCCACACCATGCAAAGTTGCACCCAGACCCGACGAAAAACGAGGCAGGCGCAGCACCAGCATCACCAGGATTGTGGCCGCAATCAGCATGTAAACCGGCCAGCGATCGGGAAACAACCAGGGCAGCAGCAACGCAAAGAGGCCGGTGCTGACATGCATAAGCTTGCGCTGCACTTCGGGTTTCAGGCCCGCTGTATTAGCCAGATTGCGTATAATCATCATTATGCCGACCAGAGCCAGCACCGACCCCGCCGCCAGCAGAATCTGCCCAATAACAGTCACGGTTGAAACTCTTCGACGACGAAATCCGAATAGAAGAATGCCATGTCGCGGGCCTTCTGCTGTGTTTCGATGTCGGTCAGGGTTTCAACCTTGTTTCTGAATTCCGGCGGAACCCTCCGGGGTGCCATCATGTTCCAATAGACTAGTCGGGCATTTGGCTCCGCAGCGGTCAGGATCGACCCGTAAACCTGATGGAAGGTCTCGGGCGACATGTACTCGAAGATGTCGGACAGGTTGAATCCTCTGGCTTTTTCGTCGGTTGACACAAAAGCCTCAAGCGATCCAAGGCGGATGTCTAGACGATCCAACCGGGATCGGATTGTCTCATAATGCTCGGGACGCCACGCCATTGGCAGCACGTCGCCATGATCGCCTTTGAGAATCCAGTGCAGATAGGGATTTTGCGAGGGATCGGTGGTGACTCCCGCATGACGGATGCGGCGGGCGACATGTTGGGCCGGGCTACCCTCGACATGGTCGAAAAACGCACTGTCCCGGCCCATGCGACCCATGACGAGGCGAGAGAAGAAGATGTTCAGCAAAAGACGCCATCGCACCGTGTTGAACCGTGTGTCGAAGAACGACTGTCGCTCTGCGGGCGAGCGGGGTACAAACACTGCGTCAATCGTTCGGCGTGAATGCACAAGAGGCAGTAGCCAAGTTCGAAAGATGCGAAAATAGCGCTCGAACTTGCCGACGCCACCGATGCCGTGTTTTTCGACTTCCGTGATCAGAGTCCGCCAGAAAGCGCGCGTTTCGGCATCTGTGGCTTCCAAAACCTGGTTCAGCAATGCGCCCCGTCGGCTACTTCGCCGCGAGCCGGTGAGTTCAATGAATTCGGGATGGGTCAGCACTTTGTAGGCCGCGATCCTAAGCTTAAGGCAGGCGATCTGGGCCGGTGAAAGATCCAGAACGACAATGCGCGCGGGATCGAGTGTTAGCATTGCCAGCGCATTATCCCCGGCAGAGCAGATGGAGACCAATGTCTTGCCCGCACAATCGCCCAGGGCGGAGGTAAGAACATCCGCGTCTTCCCACAGTTGGGCATAGCGGATATGGTCGAAATCCGCCTTTTTCTCAATCTCACTGCTATCCATCGCACCGCTCCACCGCGCCGCTTGCCCCGTCGACCCGGATCATCTCGCCATCTTCGATCCAGTTGGTGGCGCCTTTCAAGCCAACCACGCAGGGGATACCTAGTTCGCGTGCGACAATCGCAGAATGTGACAACAGAGATCCCCGTTCGACGACGATGGCGGATGCGTTCGAGAATACGGCGATCCAGCCCGGATCGGTGTGGCGCGCCACGAGTATATCTCCGGGGTTTAAGGCCTCGGTGCGCGGGTCGCGGATCACGCGCGCGCGCGCCTTGATCTGACCTGCGGAACAGCCCGTGCCCTGCTTCATCCGTGCAGGGTCCACCTCGGCTTCTGCGCTCTCGGACCAGACCGGCGCGATGGCGGGGCCACGGATTTCGATGCGTTCCGGCGGATCTGGGCGTCGGGACGAGGCTTCGTCTTCCAGTTTGCGCTGCGCAACGATGCCTTTCAGATCGGGTGACAGGCTATAACCTTCGACTGCTCCGAGAACTTCATGTGTTGTCAGGAAGAATACATCCTTTGGCGATGAAAGCAGGTCACGCGCAGCGAATTCGCGGCCGATGCCCAGAAACACGCGCCGCGCATAACCAAATATGCGCGTGCGTTCAAAGCGCAGGTTTTCTCGGTCGCGCACCCGCGCCTTGGTCCAGCCCAAAATCCATTTGGCGAAGTACCGTTTGAGTGGGTTTGACGGAAACAGAGCCTTCCAGTCCGGTTCATCGCCGTCCTGACGCCCGGAAGGTGGACGTTCAGCGCTGGCTGCAATGGCCAGCAACAGACTGGTCGGGTCATCGCGTAACGGTACGCTTTCCAGCTTGAGCTCTTCCGTACACCGGTCGCCGAACTTCTCAAGATACGCATCAACCTCGGCTGCGATTTGTCGGTGTCCTGACAAAACCGACAGATTTGCATTGGCCTTCAAAGGAGCGGCAAGCCCTGCCTGCCGAACCAACTCTCCCATCCGGGCGATGCGTTGCGCGGGTTCCGCCGAAACGATATCACCTTGCCCGATCATGAGGTCGTTGTGCAGGCTCAACCCGGCCTCGCCCAGCCACTTTTGCAGCAGGTTGCGCGAGCCGCCAAAGGCAATCATGCACAGGAAATCGTTGATCAGCGGGGCATCCCACCGATCCAGCAGAGTGCTTTCAATGCGCCGGTATTCCGCAGCCAGTTGGGTCGCGTTAGAGGCATCCACGTTCAGCCCCGTCTGTAATATGTCGTTCAGCCTACGGTAAAAATCACGCCGGGTCTGCGGTAGGCGGATGGCCTGCCAGATCAGGCCGCCCGCAACCTTGGCCAGTTTCGCGTACTCCACGATCTTGCGCCAGCCGGTGGTGGGGGGTGGGGCAAGAGCATCCGTGACCTCACGCGGCATCGGTTCAGAAACGCCCATCATCGTTTCCATATAGTCGCGGTTCAGTGAAAACCCGGGCAAAAGCGCCAGCGCGCGATACCAGTTGATCAGATTGTAATAGGCGCGCCCGTCCACCCGCCCCAGTAAATTGTCAAACACAGTGGGGTTCAGCGCGACCGTGTGCCGGGACACGCCCAGCAGCCTAACGAAAGCTCGATATACCTGAGAATACACGTGCAGGGCAAAGGAATAAGTCAGCGGGCTGACGATGCCCGGATAGCTTTCGACGATATTGGAATTGTCGAAAATGGTAAGCGTCTGATCTTCGAGCGGGGCAGGGCGCAGGGCCGTGGTGATCGGGCGGGCCTGCAGAATATGCAGCCCTTGCGCATCAATGGCCCATTCGATGTCCTGAGGAGAACCGAATAACGCCTCGGCCTTTCGGGCGAGGGCCTCGATGGATCGCGCCTCCGTGACGGTCAAATGTGCAGGGGCGTCAGGAGCGCTTTCCGGTACGCCATCTGCATCGATGACCCAGTCTTCTCCGTCCGCTTCCCCCGATACAAGCTGCTCTGCAAGCCCGTCAATCGCTGAGATCACGACCACATCGCGCCGGCCACTGACCGGATCGGCAGAAAAGGCGACACCGGCCGCTTTGGCATCGATCATGCGTTGCACGATGATCGCGGGGGCCTCGGCCTCGCCACCGGATTTGACCGCGCGGTAGGTTTCGACCGTTGATGAGAAACCGGATTGCCAAACCTGCTTGGCCGCCGCGATCACACTCCTGCCGGGAACATTCAGGACCGTTGCGAACTGTCCTGCATGGCTGTGGTCCACGCCATCTTCGGACTGGCCAGAACTGCGTACCGCGTAAGGCCCGGACCCGAGTGTTTCAAGCGCGGTGGACACCGCCGGTCGCAGGCCTTTTTGCGCGATCGGGCCCGATTGCCCCATACGAAACGCGTCATTTGTGATGACAAAGAATGCGGGCGGGGAAAACCCGTGCTGTGTCAGATGCGACAGGGCTGCCGCTTTGCCTCCAACCACAGAGATGTCGTTGGCATCCATTTGGTCGACGATGAAAGTCATGCTACGGCTCCGATCAGGTAGGGTAGGAAACCAGCCGTGGCATAGCAGAAAAATACCCACAGACCGGAAACAGTGTCCATCCTGTTTTGTGCTTTCACAGTGGGTGTCTGACTGTAGTGGAATGCAGCAACCCCGCAGGAGACCAGCGCCAGCGCGCCGATCAGGGCGCTTGGCCAGCCAACTCCGGTGGCGCTTCCTGTGCCGACGAGAAGCGCGTAGGATAGCAGAACGCAGCCGATCCAGATACGTCCCGCCATACGCGGACCCCATTTGGAGGAATAGGTGTCGACCCCTTCAATCTCGTTTTCGGGCGCCCACAATTTCCGCCCGATCTCAAGGACGCATCCATTCGCAAAGGACAACGCCAGGAACAGCCATAGTGAGGGTGCTGCGCCGCCTGCCGGCAGCCATTCGAGGCCAGTCAGCAATAGATCGATCAAGGGCATGATTGCCATGTGGCTTAGCAGGTACAGAACCGGCCGGGCCTTCAGCCAGGCCGGGACACCGAATTCAACTGTCATCGCAGCGAGCCAGATCCAAACCGCGCCCAACAGCCACAAAACCGACGGGTGCCAGAACCAGGAAGCCGCAAGTGCAAGTGGAATGGTCAATAAGCCCAAGCTCAAAACTTCGCCTGGTGAGACCAATCCGCGTGGGATTGGCCTGTTGGGTCGGTAACGTCGGTCATCCTCGGCGTCCTTGAACTCGTCACAGACCCGCATCTGGAAGAACAGCGCCATGGCCAGCACAAATCCGGCGGCAAAGGCAGGCCACTCGGGCAAGGGGCGGTCTGCCAGACGGGCAGACACACAAATGCTGGCCGAAGAAAACACCAGCAGCAGGGGGACGGTTTTCTTAAGCGGAAAGCGCTCGGATTGGTAAATCCAAAATCGGTTCTGAAAGCTCATCTGTGGCGGGCCAGACTTTCATGGGCGCGGGTGAAATGACCGGCAGCAATCGCGGCGACAATGGAGATTTCGCCGCATAAGCACGTGGCCGCAGCAACTTCGGCCAAAGCCGTGCCACACCCGCTGCCCCGTAGACCGAGTATGTTCAGCGCTGCTGCCTGGCTTGGCAAACCGGTTCCGCCGCCAACCGAGCCGACAAGGATATTCGGAAGCGTAACCGAGCAGAATAGATCGCCGCCCCTAGGTTCCATACGCGTGACGCCCATTGCACTTTCGGCAACGCAGGCCGCGTCCTGTCCGGTTGCGATATAGAACGCAGCCAGCCCGTTGGCATAATGCGCCTGTGCGCCAAACTGGCCAGACAAATGTGCGCCCAGATTGGCGACGCGGCCATAGTCCAGCATCGCCTCGACCGTCGTGCCCAGCGTCTTTTCGACAATCTCAGCCGGCAGCGTAACCGAGGCGCTGACCTTACGCCCGCGCCCCGTCACCAACCCCAGCGCCGAGGCCTTTTTGTCGCCCGAGAAATTACCTTCGACATACCAGTTCTCAATCGCAACAGGACAGCTATCCGCGATTGCATGGCAAAGGGCGTCGGTGGCGATGGTCACCATGTTCTGACCTGCAGCATCACCAGTGGTATAGCGGCAAATCAGGAAAACGACGTTGGTGTCAATGAATGGCTCCAGCGATACAAGCTTGCCATGACGGGTCGTCGCTTCGGCCGCAGATTTGAGCCTGTCAACATTGGTCACCACCCAATCCACAAATTGCCCCGCTCTTAGCAGGCTATCGAACACAAAGGCCGGGGTCCGCAGCACGCCTTCGTATAAAACAGCGGTACTGATACCGCCCGACCGAGTGGCGGCGTAGGCGCCCCGGGCATAAGATGCGACCAGCGCTGCCTCGGTTGTTGCGAGGGGGACATGAAAATCGCCGTTGGCGTTCATTCCGTTCAGGCGTAAGGGGCCAATAACCCCGACTGGAAGCTTAACCGTCCCGATGAAATTCTCGATATTGGCGCCATAGGTTTCGGCATCTTCGATAGCCGCCAAATCTGCAATTTGTGCCTGATCCTTGTCGCTGGCCGTTGGTTTCAACTTTTCCCAGAATCGTGCGACCATCTCCTTGGTCGGCTTGCGAGATGGGCGTAAGGTTGAAAACTCAGCATCGCTTGGCGCCATCTGCTGAGGTATCTGGTCAGCATCAAATCGTGCTTTTATGCGTTGAAGCATTTCCCGGACATGAAACGGAATTACCAATAGCGCGCTCCAATAGATTTTCTGTGCAACGCTGTTGCAACCAAAAACCGCTGCGAGGCAAGTTATCAGTCGTTTGATCGAAATCCAGTCAAATGTTCATCGATCAAGTGTTTGATCCTAAAGGGTCTCGCATTTGTCGCAGTTGAAATTACCGGTAGGCCTGAGGACGATGATCTTGGCACGACACGCATCGCCAATGCGGGCCCCCAACTCACGCGGGGCCGGCACGTTTAGTGAACATCTCAGTCGCAGCAAAAAGGACGCGGAAAACCTACATTCGCAGCAATTTTAAATAGTGTATTTCAATCCTGATAGGGGCCGGATTTGTCAAAAACGAAACAATTCAAAGGATTATCGGAAGCTCAAGCGTAACGCTCGCTCCTCTTTCGACCTGGTTGATTAAGACTGATCCGTCGTGGCGCTGCGCCACCGCAGAGACGATTGACAAACCCAGACCACTGCCTTCGGAATATTCCAGCTGGGAGAACCGACTAAATGCAGCTTCGCTTTGGTCGGGCGAAAGGCCAGCGCCGTCATCAGCGACAGTAAGCCTAACGTTTCCGCCGTCAGAACGCAGGACGACTGAAATGCGGCTTAGTTTAGCGCCACCGTGCTTAACAGCATTGTCTAACAGGTTCTTTAGAGCTTCAGTTAGAAACACCTGATCACCTGATACTATGACCGCCGTCTCGGGCATCGTGACATCAAACTCGATGCCTTTTGCAAGAATGTGAACTCCCATTTCTGCGCAGGCTTCTTCGACAACCGAGCGGAAATCAATTTCAACCATTTGATCTTGGTGCGTCGGTTGCCTGAGCCGTTCAAGTGATAGCAGTTGTTCAGCGACTGTTGCTGAGTTCTTTGCCGCTGCGACAAGCTCGATGATGCGTTTATCGCGGTCTTCATCGGTTTTCGCATCTCGAAGCGCTTCGGCCATCGACTGAACGGCGGCCGCAGGGTTACGTAGCTGATGTGCCGCTTCGGATATGAACACCTGATGGGCATTGATACTTTTTTCCACCTGTCCAAAGAGTCGGTTCAAGGTTTTGACGACACCTTGAACTTCGACCGGTACAGGGCGTTTGATCTCACTCAGGTCATCTGGGGAGCGCAGGTCGATTGCGTCCTGTAAATCCAGGAGGGGCCGCAGGCCGCGAGCAACTCCGAACCATACCACAAATGCCAGAGTGGCAAGTAGGATTCCCATGAGAATTCCTGCGCGGATTGACAGCTCATTTGCAAACGCGTTGCGATCCGCCATACGTTGCCAAACTGTGACCGTCGCATCTCCTATCAGATTTTCTATGGTCACACGTTCTGTCAGCTTAAGAACTCGTACCGGCTCGTCGCGATAGAGTGCTTCGAAAAACTGCGGCCTGTTCGCCTCTTGAGCAGACGGGTTCGCGGGTGCCGGAGGGTATGCATAGCCAGTCACGTAGATGCCACCCGGGCCCGTAACATGATAAAAGATCTCTCCGCCCGACGCGTCGCGGATCAAGCTGCGCGTGGTGGGCGAAAGTGCGTCACCTCCTGAAATCGCGACATCTCGTGAAATTGCAAGACCGGCAGATAGCAGGCTGTCGTCGAACAGCTCCTGAGCCGTTTCCTGGGCAATCATAAAGCGCCAAAGCCCAAGAAGGATCGCAAGCAACACCAAGGGTGTCAGGATAAGAATGAAGAGTCGTAGCCTGAGGGAGCCGTGCCTGATCACTTCTGCACCTCAAGAAGGTACCCCAGACCGCGCGCTGTCTTGATCTTAATGCCGAGATTTTGAAGGCGTTTTCGTAACCGCGACACATGAGGTTCAACAGCTGAGTCATCGACATCGGCCCCAACGCCATAGACATAATCTGTGAGTTGGCTTTTAGGAACAATTCTGCCCCGACGCTCCAACAGACATTCAAGCACCGCTATTTCCCGCCGTGGTATATCCATGACTTCGCCCTGAACACTAACCTGACGCGATGCGCGGTCGAATTCGAGGCTACCGATGCTCTCCCGCGCTCCGTAGTCAAGTTCTTTGCGCCGAGAAAGTGCTCGGACGCGTGCTTCTAACTCGTCCATTTCGAAGGGTTTGACCAGATAGTCATCTGCGCCCATATCCAAACCGGTCACCCGGTCGCTTGTTTCGGTGCGCGCTGTTAGCAGGATCACGGGCGCACTGTCACCACGTTCGCGAAGCGACCTCAGGATGTCCAACCCTGACCGGCCGGGTAGGTTGATATCCAGAACGATCAAATCCGCGCCTTCTTGTTGAAGGTACAGGTCAGCCGCATCTCCGTCAGTCAGTATATCCGCCGCATGACCTCGGTCACGAAGGCGATAAGCAATGGCATTGGCGAGTGGCTCATTGTCCTCGACTATGACGATCCGCATCGGGTCTCCCGCAAGTTTCGCGCAAGGTTGGCGCTCCATGATTGCCAGATGGGAGGGGGAATCAACCCCACAGTTCTATTTGCGATCACGGTAGCGCCGGGGGCGATGACGTGATTGTCTGGTCAACAGGGAGGAACCAATGACCATTTCCAACTTCACCCGTCGCGCCGTCGTGGGGCTGATCGCCGCCGCCGGTATCGCTGCACCTGCCGCTGCCGAGGTTGATTTCTCGGGCAAGACCATCGAATGGGTCATCCCGTTCTCGGAAACGGGTGGTTCGGCTAAATGGGCCAACTTCTTTGCGCCGCTTCTGTCCGAAGCTCTTCCGGGTCAACCGACCGTGGTCGTGAAGTTCATGCCGGGTGCTGGTTCGACCAAAGGCGCAAACTGGTTCCAGGAACAAAGCCACGATGATGGAACCTTGTTGTTCGGCACTTCCGGTTCAACTCAATTCCCTTATCTGCTGAGCGATCCGCGCGTGCGTTATGAATACAACGACTGGATCCCGGTTATGGCGTCCGGGACAGGAGGTGTCGCCTATCTGAACGCAGAAGATGGTGCCAAGTTTGATGGCTCCGCAAATGCGTTGAAAGACACGAACTTCATCTACGGCTCGCAGGGCGCAACGCGTCTGGATCTCGTGCCGCTGTTGGCATGGCAAATGCTGGGTATGAACGTTGAGCCAGTCTTTGGCATCAAAGGCCGTGGCGATGGTCGTCTGATGTTCGAACGTGGCGAAGCTAACATCGACTATCAGACCTCATCCGGCTATTTGGGTGGATCGGCCCCGCTGGTTGAGGCCGGTCAGGCTGTGCCGATGATGACCTGGGGGGCGCTGGATGCCGATGGAAACATCGTCCGCGACCCGACCTTCCCTGATATTCCAACCTTCAAAGAGGTTTGCGAGGCAACGGATGGCTGTGAAACCAGTGGCGAGGCGTGGGACGCTTGGAAAGCGTTCTTTGTCGCGGGTTTCCCGGTTCAGAAGTTGGCTTTTCTGCCTGGTGATACACCACAGGAAGTGGTCGACGCCTACACCGCAGCGTTTCAGGCTGTGACCGAGCGCGGCGACTTTGCTGATATTTCGTCCAAACGCGTCGGTAAGTACCCGGTATTTGTGGGCGACGGTTCCAAGGCGGCGCTGCAAACCGCGACAAACGTCGACGACAATGCCAAAGGCTACGTTCTGAACTGGCTCAAAGAAGCCTATGGTGTCGAGCTGAACTAAGCCCACACACCACAGCGCGCACCCCAATGTCGGGTGCGCGCTTTTTTAAACACAAGACAGTATATGAAAGGCGGCCGCTATGGAGGTTTTCGCCACCGCTCTTCCTGCGCTCAATGATGCGTGGGGTTTGATCCTGCAACCTATCGTACTGGGATATCTTGTTCTCGGTGTCGTTATGGGACTGGCCGTAGGTGTTTTCCCGGGACTTGGCGGTATTGCCGGTTTGTCCCTGTTGCTGCCTTTCATGTTCGGGATGGACCCAATCCTTGGTTTGGCGCTGATGATCGGGATGGTCGCCGTTGTTCCGACCTCTGACACCTTTGCTTCTGTTCTTATGGGGATCCCCGGCAGTTCCGCCTCTCAGGCAACTGTCCTGGACGGCTTCCCAATGGCGAAGAAGGGTGAGGCTGCGCGGGCACTATCTGCCGCGTTCGCTTCATCGCTGTTTGGCGGTTTGGTCGGCGCAACCTTCCTAACAATGTTCATTCTGGTCGCGCGGCCCATCGTTCTGGCGTTTGGTCTACCAGAGATGTTGATGATCACCATCCTCGGCCTTTCCATGGTTGCCATTCTGGCTGGGCGCATCCCCTTAAAGGGCGTCGCAGCTGCTGGGCTTGGGTTGATGGTTGGCACAATTGGTGAGGCGGACGCTGGCGGTTCGCTCCGTATGGCAACCTATGACATTCCGTATCTGACAGATGGTTTGAAGCTGGTCATCGTTGGATTGGGCATCTTTGCCGTTCCCGAAATCGTCTCGCTGCTGCGGCAGGATCGATCGATTGCCAAAGGGGCTTCGCTGGGGGCGGGTTGGCTGGACGGCGTCAAAGACTGGGCCGCGAATATCTGGCTGTCTGTTCGCTGCTCGATCATCGGGGTGGTCGTTGGCGTCATTCCCGGCCTAGGCGGTTCGGTCGTCGACTGGATCGCTTACGGCCATTCGGTTCAATCGACCAAAGATAAAAGCAACTTCGGCAAGGGCGAAGTGCGTGGCGTCATCGGGCCGGAAAGCTCAAACAACGCCAAGGAAGGCGGCGGGCTGGTGCCTACGCTACTGTTCGGCATTCCCGGCTCGGGCTCGATGGCGATCTTCATCGGCGCAGTGGCTCTGTTGGGGTCTGGCGACATCGAGGTCGGTCCAAGCATGCTCAAGGACAATCTCGACATCACCTATTCGATCGTTTGGCTTTTGGCGCTTGCTAACGTCGTGGGCACCATCCTGTGCATCGCGGCTTCCGGAGGCATCGCCAAGCTGACAACGATCCGCTTCACCTATCTGGCACCTTTCCTGTTTATGCTGATCAGCTTTGCAGCCTTCCAGTCCGGTCAGAACTTCGAAGACCTTCTGGCGCTGTTCGTGATCGGCCTGATCGGGATCTTCCTGCGCCGGTTCGATTGGTCGCGTCCGGCCTTTCTTATTGGGTTCGTGCTGTCGAACCCGGTTGAGAAGTTTACCAATCAGGCGTTCCAGATTGCCTCATTCCGGTTCCGCAAAAGCTTTGGTGAGGGCATGGAGTATGTCTTCAGCCCGATCGTGATTGTTCTGATCTTGGTCACTGTGGCTTCGGTCATTTTAGGAATTCGGCAGGCTAAGATGATCATGGCCGAAGGTGAAGTCCAGTCTGGCAGCAAGCGCGCGCCGTTGATCTTCCTGCTGGTGATTATGGCCTACCTAATCGCGGCATTGATCAACGCCAACATGATCCCAGACTACAACATGACCGACAAGATCATCCCGTTGGTGATCGGCGGTGTGTCCTTGTTCTGCTGCGTGATCCTGCTGATCCAGATGATGCGGAGACCCGAGGGTGATGCAATCTTTGCCGATAAGGAAATTGCCGGTGAAGATGCGAGCGCACCGCATGGGCTTTGGTCGACGTTGGCGTGGTTTGCAGGTCTTATCGCGGCAACGTGGGTTGTTGGTTTCATCCTAGCCCTGATCGGGTTTCTGATTGCCTTCTTCCGCATTCGAGCCGGTTCAAGCTGGCAGATGACGCTGATCCTGACAGCCTGCGGCATCGGTTTCATGTGCATCATGGCAGGCGCTCTGAACCGGGATTTCCCACCGGGACTGTTGCAAGACATGGTGAGCCTGCCATGGCCACTGAAATGAATGCTCCACTGAGGTCCGGCCTGCGAAGCAGACAGGTCGGACAAAGCTGAAAACACAACAGTTTTTGACGGTTTGTAGAGGAGGGGTTTGAGATGACCCAGACAGCAATCCCGTATATTTTTATGCGTGGCGGCACTTCGCGGGGGCCCTATTTTCGTCGCTCTGACCTGCCCGTGGATATGGACACGTTGGCTGATGTGCTGGTCGCTGCCCTAGGGGCTGGGCAGGCGTTTAACATTGACGGAATCGGTGGCGGTACTGCTGTGACGACCAAGGTAGCCATGTTATCTGTCAGCGATGATGAATGGGCCGATATCGATTATTTCTTCGCGCAGGTTTCGGTTGAGGAAAAGCTGGTCGACTTCAAGCCAACTTGTGGAAACATTCTTTCCGGCGTCGCTCCGGCCGCAATTGAAATGGGTTTGTTTCAGCCTCAAGGCGATGAGACCGTGGTCCGGATACGCGCAGTTAATACGGGTGCGCGAGTGGTTGCCAAAGTGCAGACCCCGGGTGGTGAACTGGCCTATGAGGGCGATGCCGAGATTGCCGGAGTTCCTGGGCAATCTGCACCGGTACAACTGAGTTTTATGGGAGTTGTGGGTTCGGCAACAGGTGCATTTCTGCCCACCGGAAATCTGCGCGATACGGTGCAAGGGGTCGAACTGACCTGTATGGATGTCGCCATGCCTATGGCTATGGCCCGCGCCACCGATTTTGGACTAACTGGGTATGAAAGCGCAGAAGAACTGGACGCCAACCGCTCTTTCTTTGCCCAGATGGAGGCAGTTCGGATCGAAGCCGGGGAACTGATGGGTATGGGGGATGTATCGAAATCGGTAACCCCCAAATTCGGGCTGTTGGCACCAGCCGAAGAGGGCGGAACCCTTGCAGTTCGGTATTTCATGCCATGGAAAACTCACCCGACAATGGCCGTTACGGGTGCGCAGTGCATGGCGTCTTGTGCTTTGACGCCCGGAACCGTCGCTGATGGGTTGTTGGACCGACCTAAGGCAAGCCCGGCTGAAGTTGTGCTGGAACACGCTTCTGGGAAGATTGATGTGCTGGTGGACTTCTCGAATGACGGGGACTTCAACGTAAACTCTGCTGGTCTGGTGCGGACTGCGCGAAAGCTTGCAGATGGGCATGTTTACATACCCGGATCTGTGTGGAGTGGCAGTTGAAACTGGGATCTCCGTTATGTATACTAAGGTATACAATATGAAGGTGCCACGATGAACAATTATTCTGAATGCCTCGATATTGCGCGTCAGGAACTAAGGCTGGCGCAGTCGGTCCTGCGGCGGGACATCGCGGAATACCCAACACCGATCGCCGGGTGCGATGAGCAGTTCAACCATTTGCTGGATCAAAGCGAGCGGGTCCGCAATGCGCTTGCAGCACTCGATACGCTGCATTTTGTGCCGACGCCAAGAAAACTGAACACCGGTCAGGGTGTGGAAAGTCGATGAAGGTTCACATTCTGGATGATTGGTTTGATACACTGCAGGGCTTGCCTTGTTTTGGAAAGCTATCCGACCACGAAGTGAAGATCTGGACAGATCATGTCGAGGATACCGATGAATTGGCGGCACGGTTGCAGGAGGCCGAAGCGTTGGTTCTGTTTCGCGAACGCACCAAAGTTACCCGCGAGTTGATCGAAAAGCTGCCGAACCTGAGATTGATAAGTCAGCGCAGCGTGTATCCGCACGTTGATGTGCAGGCATGCTCGGACAACGGTGTTCTGCTGTGTTCAAACATGCATGGTGGAACGCCTTCATATGCTGCAGCCGAACTCACTTGGGCGCTGATCATGGCTGGGATGCGCGATTTACCGGCGCAGATGGCCTCGGTCAAAGCGGGGCGGTGGCAGGCCGGAGTTGGCAAGACGCTGAGAGGGCGGCAGCTGGGACTGTACGGCTATGGCCGTATCGCACGCGCTGTCGCGGGCTACGCCGAGGCATTTGGAATGAATGTAGTCTGGTGGTCCTCAGATGAAGGCCGGGTTCGGGCGCAGGCAGATGGTGTTCAGGTCGCCGCGAACCGCGAAGCTTTCTTTGCTAACAGCGATGTTGTCTCGATCCATGTTCGCCTGAAGCCAGGCACAAACGGCATCATTACTGCGTCGGACTTCGCACACATGAAGCCGGGATCACTGTTTGTGAATACATCCCGTGCTGGCCTTATTGCAAAAGGGGCATTGCTTGGGGCGCTGAATGCCGGCCATCCCGGGAAGGCCGCAATCGATGTCTTCGATTCCGAACCCCTCAATGATCCGAAAGACCCCTTGCTTTCGCATCCAAATCTGATTGCGACGCCGCATATCGGCTTTGTGACCGAGGATGAGTTCGATCTGCAATTTTCGGACATTTTCGATCAAGTGAACGCCTACGCTGCAGGCGCTCCGGTTCACATGATCAACCCCGAGGTTTGGACCAGCGCAGGATAAGGTTGGCCGCTATCGGCGCACCGATGATTACCAACACGATCCTTGTCAGATGATGCGTGATCACAAAGCCCAGATCCGCGCCTGAGACGATGGCCAGAACTGTCATTTCTGCCTGCCCGCCGGGGGCAAAGGCCAAAAATGCCTCGACCGGTTGGCCCAGCCCCAAGGTGGTGACAACGGCGGTGAAAGCGGCTGCCAGAACGGCGAGGACAATGACATAGGCGAAGCCCGCCGCTACCACACGGCGTAGTTCGACCCATGTGACACCTACGAATTTCACGCCGATTCCGCAGCCGATAAAGAACTGAGCCGCAAGGATGGCCTCGCGAGGCGGTCGGGTGTGAATGAAGTCGCCCAGTGACAACGCAGCCGTCAGGATCATTGGTCCTAGAATCGACGCTCCGAACAAGCCGATCCGCTCACCGCCTTTCCAGCCGACAAAGGCAGCAAGAACCATCAGCGCCAATTCATGTATCGGCAGGTTGCGCGCGGGCTCTCCGATTGGGTTGGTGAGTTGGGCGTCGTAAAACACCGTAAGAAACAGAGGGGCCAGCGTTACAATAATCAGAACGCGGGTTCCGTGGATCAGGGACAGCGTTCGCGGGTTAGCGCCAGCCTCGGCCCCGAAGATGATCATATCCTGCAATCCGCCGGGCATGGCCGCGTAAAACGCGGTCGTGGTATCAAAGCCCCAGACCTTGCGGAAGAAAGGCACTCCGACCAGCGCGATCAGCAGGATAAAGAACGGGATCAGTGCAATCGACGCTGCCATCTTCGGCAGTTCTGCAAATAGGGCTGGGGTAATCGAAGCCCCCACAGCCACGCCGAGTATGGTGCGCGCCGCAATCGAGACCTGACCAAAGCCTTCCATTGGAGCATGAGCCATAGCCGCGATCAGACACGCGCTCATCGGGCCGAACAGAAAAGGCAATGGCAGATCCAACGCCCAGAATAGCCCTGTGCCAAGAAGTGCCAAACCCAGTGTTAAGGCCCGCTTTGCGAGGAGAGAAGGTGTTTTGTTCCGGGTGGGCAAAGTGCAGCTTCCGACAATATTGACTCACTATGTATCCAAATGTATACAAATGGACGCAAGAAGACAAGTGAGCACGCGATGACCATTCAGGACGACCCCTTACAGCCTGGCCCGCAAGGCAATTCGGCGTATCAACGCCTGTTGGATGAGATTCGCGAGGGCACCCTTCTGCCCGGCGAGCGCCTGCGCGAGATTGAGCTGTCTGAACGGTTGGGAGTCAGCCGAACACCGGTGCGCGAGGCGATCCGGCAGCTGGAGACCGACGGCCTGGTCACGCATGTACCGCGGCAGGGCGCGACCGTCCGCAGTCTGGATTACGCCGAGGTGATGGAACTCTATGAGATGCGCGCAGTGCTCGAGGGCACTGCGGCCCGTCTAGCAGCGCGTGCGGCGTCGGATGTCGAATTGGACGAGTTGGACGTTTTGAATGATCGTTTGGCCGAGGCTGGCACAGGTCCAGACGCGGCTCGGATCAACCGGATATTTCATGCCACACTTTTGGATGCAGCCAAGAACCGTTTTCTCGCGAAATCCATGTTGTCCTTGCAGAAGGCGCTGCTGATCCTTGGGCCGTCGCAATTGTTGGACGGAGATCGGGCCGAAGCGGCAGTCGCTGAACATCGGCGTATCATGGCCGCGCTGAAGGCACGTGATGGCGCGGCGGCCGAGACAGAAATGCGCGGGCATATTCAGGCCGCACAACGAATGCGTATCCGGGCGTTGCAGGAACGCGATCGGACAACCGACGAAAATCACTAGGTAGACAGGATATGGCCACCCAAAAGGAAGCTTACGATATCGCTGTGATCGGTGGCGGGAACGCTGCTCTATGCGCCGCGATGACCGCCGCCGAAGCCGGTGCCCGCGTTCTGATACTGGAAACCGCGCCAAAACCCTATCGCGGAGGAAACTCGCGCCATACGCGCAATTTTCGCTGCATGCATGGTGGCCCTTTGGGCCCGTTGATCGAAGAGTATAGCGAAGACGAATATCTCGCGGACTTGATGAAGGTCACCGGCGGCAAAACTGACGAGCATCTGGCCCGCCTCGCGATCCGCACTTCCGAGGAATGCCTGCCATGGATGGAAGAGCACGGTGTCAGGTTTCAACCCTCTCTTTCCGGAACACTTTCTTTGGCGCGGACAAATGCCTTTTTTATGGGAGGCGGGAAGTCTCTGGTGAATGCTTATTACCGAACTGCGGCGGGTTTGGGTATCGATGTTTTGTATGAAGCCGCCGTCACGCATTTGGAGCTGAACGGGGATCGGATCGAATGGGTCGACTATACCTATGAAGGTCAAAACCACCGGATAATGCCAAAGGCAGTCATCGTCGCCTCGGGCGGGTTTCAGGCCGATACGGATTGGCTGACCCGTGCATGGGGTGAGCCTGCAAAAAACTTTCTGATCCGAGGCACTCCTTATAACCGAGGCGTGGTCCTAGCTGATCTTCTGGATCAAGGCGTCGAGAGTGTTGGCGACCCGACCCAATGCCACGCCGTTGCTATCGATGGGCGTGCACCGAAATTTGACGGTGGTATTGTCACCCGTCTGGATTGTGTGCCGTTTTCGATCGTCGTGAACAAGGATGCCGAGCGCTTCTACGATGAGGGCGAGGATGTCTGGCCCAAGCGCTATGCAATCTGGGGGCGCTTGGTGGCAGCCCAACCAGATCAAGTTGGCTATGTGGTCATCGACGCCAATTCGTTGAATCTGTTCATGCCGTCGGTGTTTCCACCGCTGAAGGCAGATACGTTGGAAGAACTGGCCGGGATGATGGGCCTGCCTGCCGAAAAGTTGGCCGCAACAATCGCTGAATTCAACGCCGCCTGCGGAGACACCAGCGCCTTTCATCCGACAGAGCTGGACGGCGTTTCAACATCTGGCTTGAACCCGCCCAAGACCAACTGGGCGCGTCCGATCACCGAGCCGCCATTTTACGGTTATTCGCTGCGTACGGGCGTAACCTTCACCTATTTGGGCCTCAAAGTCGACGATGCCGCGCAATGTTCGAGCGCCGACGGCAAGATCAAAAACATGTGGGCGGCTGGCGAAACCATGGCGGGCTCGATCCTTGGGCAAGGCTATCTAGCCGGTTTCGGCATGACCATCGGAACCGTCTTTGGACGCATCGCAGGACGTGAGGCCGCCGCTTATGCAAATTGAATTGATACAGGAAGCCCGCCGTCAGGCTGAAATTTGCAACGCCTGCCGCTATTGCGAGGGCTATTGCTCGGTCTTTCCGTCGCTTCATGCGGAACGCGCGTTCTCGGATGGGGACGTCACGCAACTGGCCAACCTGTGCCACAACTGCCGCGGCTGCTACTACGCCTGCCAGTACACAGCCCCGCACGAGTTCGACCTGAATTTGCCGAAGGCTCTGGCCGAGGTACGGAGGGACAGCTGGGAAAGCTTCGCATGGCCGCAGCCGCTGGCGCGCCGATTTCACACCCATGGCGGGGCGATTGCGCTGGCACTTGTGGTCGGATTTGCCCTGTTGTTCTGGGCAATTCGCGCGATAGGTTCCAGCGGAGGGGACGGGTTTTATGCCGTTCTGTCGCATAATGCGATGGTTGCGATTTTTGCTCCGGCATTCTTGTTGCCACTCTTTAGCATTGCCATCAGCCTAAGGCGCTATTGGGCCGAGGTGGGGGGAAAACCCATCAAAATGGCGGACCTGCTGGCCGCCTTCAAACGAGCGGGCAAAATGCAGGATCTTGCCGCAGGTCATGGTGAAGGCTGTAATTTTGAAGACGAAGACCGGTTCAGTCAGGCGCGACGTCATATTCACCACGCGATCATGTATGGCTTCCTGCTTTGCTTCGCGTCGACCTCGATTGCAACGGTTATGCATTATGGCTTTGGAATGCATGCGCCGTACGGGTTCTGGTCTTTGCCCAAACTATTCGGAATCTCCGGCGGTGTATTGTTGACAGTGGGTTGCTGCGCCATGGTAATTCTCAAGCAAAGGTCCGATCGTAATCTAGGTGATGCTTCGGCATGGGGCGGCGATATCGGTTTCATCCTGTTGCTGGGATTCGTCGGTTTTAGCGGACTTGCTCTTTACGCTTTCGGATCAACGGCTTTGATGCCCGCGTTGCTTGCTGTTCATCTTGGATCGGTCCTGACATTCTTCCTGCTAACGCCCTACACCAAGATGGCCCACGGTTTCTATCGGCTTGCTGCTCTTATCAAGGATGCGCAACGGAAAAGAGATAGTTACTAGGCTGCGGCGACCCTGTCGCCCCTTGGGAAGCGGTGGAAAAGTAAAGTTAAATCGCAGCTTGAGGTCTGACTTTGGGATCAGACAGGGCGGTCCCATCTTGGTGTCGTTGAAGCAAATTGCCCTCCTGTATGTAGAGCGCAATCACGATCATGATTCAGCCTAGCGACCGGCACCTCTAGATCGCGCAGCCCGGGCCGATAATGGCCCGGGCCACTCCCAGTTTGCTTTAGCTGGCCAGGCCGCAGGAGGAAGAGTCGCTGTTGTTGGTGGTGTCTGTCTCCGTCACACCATCGGCCGGATTGGCATTGACGGTGATCTTGAAGGGGATCTGCTCGCCACCTTTGACCTCGTCCGGGAATTCGAGCGATAGTGTGGTCTCATCCCCGTTTGGCCCCAGTGCCGGTGTCGGCAGATCGACCACCACGCCGCTCTGGAAGAAATCGACCCGCGTGGTCGAAGGCCCGGCAGCCCCTGCACCAATGTTACGCACGATGATCCTCAACTTGCGCGGCTCCTCACAATACCAAGCCGGGAAGGGTGGCGGGCCGGGAGGGAAGGGCTGCACCGGGATCAGGTCCGGCTTGTCCTCGGGTGGAGGCGGCGGCGGAGGTGGCGGTGGCGGGGGCGGTACCTTTTTGATCAGCCGAGGCACGACTGGTTCGACATCGATGGTTTCCACTTCGCCTTCACCATGGGCAGCGGTGTATACCGCGACCACGTCCAGCGGTGTTTCGCTGTCGATAAAGACAAACCCTTTCAAGAAACAGCATTCGGCCACCCGCAGGTGTCGTGCCACATCTTCGCAATCGATCTCCATCGATTCCCAGGGACCGAGTTTGTTCTTCGTTCTGGCCGAGACATTACCCGGTTTTTCGTTTGGCAAGGCCGACGACACCCGTTTACGAAAACGCACAGCATCTCCGCTGCCGTTTCCGATGTTGATTGCTGTGTGATAGCGGCCCTGGGACAAAATGCGGCCCTTGGAACAGCCGCAGACGAACTTGACAGCGTAACGATAGGTCATCTTCGGTTCTTCCTCCTCGCAGCAATCGATGTCATCTTCGGCACGGTTAACCTCCATTCGGCGAAGGGCGACGTTGTTGTCACCAAGTGCCAGTCGATCGACAGGCAGACTGCCTGCGATCGTCTCGACATTGCTGCGGTCTTCTTGCGTATCCACGCTGGCAAGAATGTATTCCTCGCACAGGTCCTCGGGGCACCATGGGATCGGGCCGACGATCACTTCGTCGCCACAATGCACTGATTGGCCGATAGGTTCGCCTACGATCAGCGGATCCCAGTCATCCGGCCATGTGGTGCCCTTGCCTTCGGTCGCGCGGGCTAATGACAAAGTCACTGATTGGGCTGGGTAGTTGCCGCGATTGCCGATCCGGACATACAGATAATTCTCGACGCAGCGGTGCGGAGTCTCGTGGTCGGTGCCGCCGTCAGGACGGTGCCGATTCCAGATGCCGGGAGCATTGTTGCCCGGTTGGTGCCAAGGGTATTCACCCTGTCGTCCGTCATCAATGAAGACGTCAACATCAGGCGGGGATCCGTTGTAGAGCGCCTGTTTCTCAAAGCCCCAGCGTACCACTTTGTGTGCCCAGCCTCCGGCTGCACCGTCGAATTGAGCAGTGTTCTCGTCTGATTCCTGCAAGGCGCGGGAAAAACCTTCGACTGTGTTGGGCACGATCCCGGCCAAAAGCGGCACCGCCTGCAGGATCAGATAGATCGTGTAGCGGCTGGCATGCAGCCTGTCGTCCAGTTCTGTGGAATCACCTCCGAGAGATCGATAGATTCGGCCCAAAGTAGTGGCATTGATCTCGGTCGACCGATATCCGCCCACGTCCATCGTGCCACCCCAGCCCCAACCCGAGGCGACCGACCGGTCCCATCGCCGGGTGATTAGGTTGCTGAAGGGGAAGGTACGGAAACGATCCGGCGCAATACCTTGAGGATCGTAAAGTATTGCCGCCAGCGCGTCACCAAAGCCATGACAAAAGCCGAAATTGGGCCAATTGAGATGATCCCATAGCACCGCGTGCCCGAATTCATGCGCCGATACGCGCGAGTCTGTGGCCATGCCGACTGTGGAGCCATTTGCCGCAAGCGCATAACGAAAGCGTAGCACACCATTGCCTATGGCATTGCCTGGCGCCTGAGCATTCACCGGTCCTGCAATGGGATTGAACCAGCGGTGATCAACATCCACTGGGAAGGTCACCCCGTCGAAATAGCTGGGCAGATCGAAGCCCAAAGACTGGACGAAGCGATACAGGAAATCATGGTTGTAGTACGCACAGACCGCCGCGAAATCGTCGCTGTCGGCGGGATAATCAAAGATCGATGCGGCACCGGCGTTTTCAGTCGGTGGGGCGATGTTTGGTGTGTCGAGATCCCGTACCGCCACCAATTCGCCGCTTAGTTCCACCGGTGCGCCACCGCCCGGTAATATCAACCGTTCCAGCGCCACCAGTTCGCGTTGCGCATCCAAAAGCGCAACCGGGGCCGTCGGATCAAGCTCTGAATCTCCTGAAAGTGATATCGGGTCGTCTGTGAAGACGTAACCCGAAACACACCCCACCAATGGCCGGATGTAAAGCACCGCGCCGGTTTCCCAATCGACCAATGCTCGCCAGTTCAGCTCTCCGTAGTCGGGAATTTTGCAGCCAAAATGCACAAGGCTTACGAAACGCCATTCGCCGTCCTTGATGCCCTTTGGTACACGACCGATCTCTGGCAGCGGGGTTAACTCGACCCCTTCGATCTCGCCCGGTTCTTTGTGTGGCAGGCGATGTTCTGCGTCGTAGCGATAGACAAAGTCCCGGGTGTCATTAACCTTGAATTTTGTGAACTTGGCCCCTTTCACAGCTTCGCGCAGAACCGTGCCAGCTTGTTTGTCGCGGCCAGCGGGCGGAGTAGGGGCGTTGCTGAGTTCGATATCGGCAGCAACACTTGAGGACGAACCGGTGACCACATTGTCTGGGCCGGCCATGCGCAGTGTCAGACCGCGCTCCCAGACCGGGATGCCGTGATGTGTCTGACGAAATGTGTAGACCAGAAAGGACTGTACTGCCTTGGCTTCTTCCAGCCGCAGCTTGCTGCCCTCCTCGCGATTATACTTGCCTGAAACACTCTCGCCGAGCCTGTCAAGAAAATCAGGCTTTATCCGGTAAAGCCCCGCCACTTCGGCGGCATAAGCCTGCGCCACATCCAGCGCACTGGTTCCTTTAGAACGCCCTCCAAGAGGGTCGCCATGATGCTGAAGTCCAATGATCGCGCCGTCTGGCGCGCGTTCAAATACTGTTTCGGGCATGTCTGCCTCCGTTCAAAATCATTCTAAAACGCTGGGCCAGAAGCCCTGGATCGCCCGGCCGAACGGCAGAAAAAAGAACTTGTTGTAATAAAAAAGAATAACGAAGCGCGATGGCCGGAGAGACCCAGCGGCGATCCTGCCAACAAAGCTATCGTAGCATTTATTGCCGATTCCCGCAAAAATCTGCCAGCTAAGCCTGAAGGCACGATCACCTTTGTTTTGCTATCGCCGCTCACCCGAGGCTCTCGGTCAAGGCGGAGCTGTAGCTGTAGATATGTAACGGTTAGCGCCGTACAACTGGCATCGAATTTGCAACGCCATCACGGATGTAATCACTGTGTTGCTGAAGAAGAGGGTCATCAGACTAGGAAGCCATGAATATCCTCTACGCGGACATTCTCATTGATGGCCTAGAATGGTGCGACCGGATTTTCGGGAAATACCGTCCTGTCGCACCGCTACATTGCCTGACCAGTCGTTCGCGACAACGTTTGGCATTTTGGGCGCTATTAGAAATGGTGGCGCGGAATTGCGAGCGCGGCGAGATGAGTTTTCCGCATTCCTGTTGCATAAGCTACATCAGCTCTGTTTGGGCATACCCAAGCAACCATCTTGGGTTGGAGCACAAAGATGGTAACCTGATCTGCAAGACGATTGCAGGAGAAATGCCATGAACAATTCGTCGCAGCTTTGGGGCACCATGTCAGTGCGCGATCACCTTCGACCGAGCGCTTTCGTCGCCGAGTTGGTGCTTTTCGAGACACTGGTGATCCCCCGGCCACCGCAAGGAGCGACCTGGCCTGCAAAATGGAACCCGGTGCGCCAGGACAAGATACTAAGCTGGATTCCCAAAGATCGTTTGATGGAGGTTTCCTGGGACAACGCGCACCACATGGAGTGGAAAAAACGAAAGATCGCTACGGACGCCGAAATGGATGTGGCCGATCTTCAGCAACAGCCCGGATTCGAAGCAGCGCAAAAGGAAGAGGATTTCGATGCGCCTGCGTTTCACCTAACGCGTCGGGTTCTTCAGGATTTCGTGGATGCCAAACGGAACCGGGCGCTAATCAAGGGAATACCTCTCACCGAGGTCGCAGTTATCCCGGCCTATGATGGCCCTCAGGCTTTCCTTGATGACACTCCAGAGCAGGAACCTTTGCTGCGCTCGTTTGGTTGGGAATTTCTGGTTCCACATCACGAAACTGCTGAGGGCAAGACACGCTCTCATCAAGACCAGATCAAGGCCGCGCTTGATCTTTGCGCAATGCCTGAGGTGCAGGAACACCGCAACGCCTTGCGTGCCTGGACATCGGTCGAAGCTTTGAGAGGAACCAGCAAACAAGAGGCGCGCGAGCGCATGGAGACGCTGGTTAAGGCCTACGCAAAGGCTGTTGCAGCCACCAAAATACCAGTCAGATTGAAATGGGGCGCGGGCATCGCTGAATTCATTGGTGCGATCGCAGCTCTGTCCATCAATCCTGCCTTCGCACTGCTCGGACCGGCGATCAAATTGGGCGAAACAGCAGTCGAGCCCCGTGTTGAAAAGGCGGCAAAGATTCCCGATGCCATAAAACCCGCAGGATTAATCCATGCCATGCGAGAAGAGTTCACAAATGCTCAGGTCGCACACCTGAACTTTGACGACGCTCAACGGACCAGGATCGAAGATCACTGGCCCCATGGTTCCCCATATCTGTTCCTTTAGCGGATGATGAGAATCCCATCATCAGCATAAAGGCATACGCATTGGGCGTAATCACTGGTCAGTTGCGATAGCTCGAAACAGAAGAATTGGACTGATTGACCAGTTTGAAATGCGACCAATCAAACGTGATATTAAAGACAACGTTCCAAAGCATCGCTGCCAAGGAGAAGAACACCCCAAGCATCAATGATTTCTGCGCGTCGATATGTGTGATTAGCGGAAGTAGTAGGGCAATACTTATAAGCGCAAAGATCTCGAACAACACCGCGTGCACAATCCGACCGGCAAAGCTCATGAAAGTTCTCCTCAATTCATGTCGTTGGGCAAGTAACGGTCTGTTGTTGCGATCCATAAAGCTGATTACCATACTGATGATAGATAGATGGAAAGAGGGTTCTGATGCGCGCGTCATTCGAGCAGTTGGCGGCGTTCGTTACCACCCACAACGAAGGATCCTTTTCCGCCGCAGCCAGAAAAATGCAACAAAGCACAATCGGTGATCAGCACTTTGGTCGCCAATCTGGAGGTCGATCTGGATGTCGAGCTTTTAGATCGCAGCTTAAGATATCCCTCGCTTACCAAAGCAGGAGAGGCGTTGATCTCGCCGGCCGAAATTCTGTTGGAACGGCGCAGCCGTTTTCTAGCGGTCGCAGATGCCTTATCCATGACATTGGAAAACCGCGTTACCCTCGCCATGGCGCCGCACATCAAACTGGCCAATCTGGGAGAGATCATTCGCAGCTTCAGTGAAGAATTTCCTTCTGTCGATGTGGAGATACGTGCCTTTACTGCCGCTGAGATTCAGCGATTGATCGTCGATGGTGTGGTGGATTTGGGGGTTATTCTGGAACCTGAGAGCATCCCCCAGGCACTAGACTTTTGCTCATTGGGCACGCTCAGGCTGGTGTGTGTCAGCCATCCCGAAGGTCCGCTTGCTCAAATGTCGTCAGTCTCTTGGGAAGAATTGCGACTACATCTTCAGATATTATTGAAGGAAGCCGATAATCCCAACAGCACTATCCTTAAGGCATCGTCGTCTATTTGGCAGGTCAGCACTGCATCGGAAGCCATTGATCTTGTGCAGGCCGGCCTAGGGTGGTCGGCGCTGCCATTGCACGCGGTGGACGTCTTTGTTCAGATCGGAGCGTTAAAAATCCTGCCACTGCAATTCGAGACCAAGAACTACGCCGAACGCTCGGTGGATATGATCTGGTCTTTCGAAAGGCCTATAGGTCGAGCGACGGTAAGGCTTAAGGAGTTGCTCGCTGAAAAAGCCGTTATTCAAAATTCCAACGTGACTTAAGCCTCATTTCGAAGCTCCTCGGCGAATGAGGTAATGGTGTGTTTTGGCGCTCCAAGAATCCCACGGGTTTCTCTGTCCACTTGCTCTTCCCGCAACTGTTGCACAAACGTCAAAACGTGTTCGATGAAAACGGCCTGCTCTTCCGGCAGCCCCATTTCATCAAGAGCATCCATGGGTAACTCAACCACCTCCGCCTCGGGGGCGAAAGAAGCGAGAAATTCTTTGGCCGCTTCGGTATACGTGACGGCCTGTTGACCCTGCACGGCAAATTCCATGTTTTTGGCAGCATCGTTACCGATGGCATTGTGGACGAGTTCTGCAAGATCGCTGGAATTGGTGAACCAGATTGGATGAATGTGATTTCCGATTACGGCCAATTGATTGTCCATCAATAGCTTGGGCAATGAATCCAAAAAGAAGGAGCAAAAGAAAAGAGTATAAGGAATGCCAGATGCTTTGATGGCATTGATCCCGCCCGTGCGTATCGCGTTGGTGCCATAGGCCATGCCCTCGGTCGAAAACTGCGGATAAGCGTAGTCGACCCCTGCAATTTGCATGATGTGCTGAACATCGACCTCTTTTGCTGCCGCGATAATGTTAATTACGCCTTCCCGCTCTGTGTGGAATGGTGCGGTGGTGTCCAGAGATTCGGTATTCAGCGTAATGTACAGCGTCTCAGTGCCGTGAAGGGCTGATCTCAGGCTGGCCAAGTCCGACACGTCGCCCTGGATAAGCCGAACCTGCGTGGGAAGCATTGATTTTGCCGCCTCAGGATCACGCACGATGGCAGTTACTTCTGCACCTTTCTCAACAAGTTTCGCGGTCACGCGATGCCCCAAATGGCCTGTGGCACCGATGATTGTGATCTTCTTGGTCATAGTGGCATCTCCTGTGTTCTGCCACGCTTCGACAAGTCAGGATGCGATGTGTTTAGTTATGATCTATCTAGATGATAGATACTATTCACAGGGCGATAAGACGAAACCAGCAGCGCCATCGCGTTAGTATCGGTCACTAAACTCTTGAACATCCGTTCCGACCAATGCAGCGCGCCGGAAGTCAAAAGAAAGACCTCGGGAACAACGATCCATTCCCCAATCCAGACGCCACCCGATCGTTCATGCTCATGATGGGTCAGTTCACCTATTTGTCCGGCCCGTTGGCGTCCCAGCCGAGCGACGGCCTCCCCAAATTCCGATGCGCGTTGATTTCGTTTGTGGGCCATCGCTGAAGACGATCCTTTGCCAGGTTCATGAACTTCGGCGAATTCACCGATGTCGGATGATGACAGTTGATTGACGTTGTGGGCGATTTTGCACAGCGTCCCGCAAAGCGAGCCAAGGGCGGTGACGATGTCAGCGATACCGTCACGAGCGTTCTGCCAGTGCGGTTCGACGACGTTCAGACCGAGTGAATGAGCAACATCCTGTTTAATCTGGCGACCAATGCCATTTTCATATCCGCGCAAGTCTCCGACGGGGCCACCAATCTGAACATTCAATCCACGTTTTGCTGCCTCTTGAAGTGCCTCAGACCGCCGACCCAGTTCAGATCTCCAGACTTCAAGCTTCGTCGCAAGACGAATGGGCACAGCATGCTGACCATTGGTTCTTCCCATCATCATTGTGTCTGGATGGGCGGAAACATGATGAGCGATCGCAGCCATGACATCGCCGAGGGTGCTTTGTATTTGCTCAAGCCCCAGTTTCATCTGCATCGCCAACGCCGTGTCCATCACATCCTGCGTGGTCGTACGATAGTGCACATGGGCCGAGTGTTCTGGCAATAGTTGGCGCAACTGTTTGGCCAGTCCTACGATGGGGCGGCCAACAAACATCATCTCTTTCCGCAATTCCTCATGGTTCAGATCGCAGATCGAAATCTCCTCAATTGCCTCAGCAGCCTCAATCGGGATTAGACCAGCCGCAGCTTGATGCGCCGCAAGAACCTGTTCGACCTTAAGCCAGGCGGATATCGTGGCGTGTTCAGACCAGATCGACCGCATATGGGCGCTGGAAAAGCAATCTCGGTAGATACTGTATTCAAGCATCTTCGAGCCCTCCACGAGAGATGCGGCGTTCCTTGACGATAACTCGGATTCGGAACGCCATGGCAGCAAAGCCGACGATGATGAACGCAAGAGCTATGGGGCGTTCGACAAATATCAGTGCGCCGCCTTCGGACATCAGTAGGGATTGGCGAAAGGTTTCCTCGGCACCCTTAGCCAGCACGAAGGAAATTACGAACGCTGCAACGTTGAAGTCGTATTTCCGCATCAGCCAGCCGGCGAACCCCGCTACGGTCATGACGGTTACGTCAAACATCGATCCACGGGCTGAATAGGCCGCCACAAACGCGGTTAGGAAGATCAGTGGATACAGCACATTGGTCGGAATCTTCAGGATCAGGCGGGCAACTCGTGTGGCGCCGAAGTAACCGATCAAGCCATAAGCCAGAATACCCAGCATGCCGCATGCAAAAAGTTTGTACACCAGCTCCTTATCCGTCAGGAATAAGGTCGGACCAACCTGAATGCCGTGGATCAGGAAAACGCCCAGCAATATTGCCCCGATGGTCGAACCTGGAATGCCCAGCGTCAGCAATGGAGCCATTGATGGACCGGACACAGCATTATTGGCAGCCTCAGGTGCGGCAACGCCTTCTAGTGCCCCCTTGCCCCACATCTCGGAGTTGTTTGCGCGGCGTTTGCCTTCTCCATAAGAGATGAACGCCGCGATCGCCGATCCCAGGCCGGGCAATACTCCGATGCCTGCGCCGATGAACCCACCACGCAATGCGTGCGGAAGACAGGGTTTGTATTCCGCCCAGGTCAGACTGTTGCCATCCGCTGTGGTTTCATTCTCTTTGGTCTCTCCGGTAGCCTTGCGGCGGGATTCTAGCTGCGCGAATACTTCGCCCAATACAAAAACACCTATCATCAGGGGTACCAAGCCGATGCCATTGGATAGATCGAACGATCCGAATGTATAGCGCTCTTCGCTCGAAATCGGGTCCAGCCCGACCATGGCGATCAGGATGCCCATCAAGGCCGATGCCAGACCCTTGACGATGGAAGTGCCAATGACAGAACCTATTACGACAAAAGCGGCAAAGTAGATGGCGAAAGTCTCAGGCGGGCCGAGTTTCAGTGCGACGGCCGCAATGAAACCTACACCGATGACCAGCAGGACATCCCCCATCAGGTCGCCGATGACGGACGAGATTGTCGCCACTTTCATAGCTTTTCCTGCTTTGCCCGCTCGTGCCAACGGATAGCCATCGATCTGAGTCGCTGCACTGGCCGCTGTTCCGGGTGTGTTGAACAGGATTGCTGCGATCGAGCCGCCGTACCGACCGGACTTGCCGATCACATACAGAAATGCCAACGCAAAGATCGGCGACATATAAAAGGTGATTGGAAGCAACATCGCGATAGCCGCAGAGGCAGTCAGGCCAGGTGTCGCACCAACCACCATCCCAACCGCCGCTGCAAGTACGATGGCAAAGAGCAATGTAGGGTCAGTCACCACCGACAGAAGTGCAGGAAAGATCTCCATGATGTTTTACCCCTGAATCCAGCTGAGAAGGTCGAAAACTTCGCCATATGGCGGGTACACACCCAGCAGGACAAAAAAGATGAGATGGAAGACCAGCGGGCAAAGAACGATCGACAAAACCAATCCGATCCGACTGCGTACGCCGAAAATGTAGAGGACGATCGGCGTCACGATCGCAGTCGGCAGCAGGTAGCCGAACCAGCGGAACGACTGCTGGTACAGCATAGCGATGATAAACAGACCTATGATCTGTAAAGTCGCGTTGCTGTCTTGATCGTCACTTGTATCACCCGCCGTCTGGCGCGTTGCGCTCAACACCATAACACCGGACAGAGCAAGTAGAGCGAGAGCGGCGGAGAATGGCACAATCCCGGCCCATGTATCGCCCGGAGATGCGGCCGGTACTTGCCAGGCCTCCCAGATTGCAAAGATTGAGATGAGGGCAAGCACCAGACCTTCTGCATAGGCACGCATGTCTTTCCTCCGAGATATCAACATGAACAAGGGGGTCGGGTGACCATTGTTCACCCGACCATGAGGACATTAGTTGGTCAGGCTTTGGACCAAGGGAGTGGCGTCCTCTTTCATTGCGGATAGGGTTGTTTTTGCGTCCGCTCCATTCTGGTAGACCGGGCCGGTTCCGCGTGAGGCAAGGAGTTCCGCAAATTCTGGCTTGGCGGCAATTTCTTCCAGCGCGGTCTCCAACGCAGCAATCACTTCTACCGGTGTGCCCTTAGGTGCAAAGACGATCACTGGGGATGATACTGCAGCGAATGGAATGCCCAGCTCACCAAACGAGGGGACATCAGTCATGATCCCATCCCGCTCCTGACTGTTGACGGCCAGTGCCCTCAACTGCTCTTGAAAACCAGCAAGTTGCTGAACGCCAAGGAACCCGAAATCAGCCTGCTCGCCGATCAGGGCAGCCCGGGTCGGCCCGCCGCCTTTGAAGGGCACATCCTGGGCGTCAATCCCGTTACTGGCCAGAAAGCCCAACCCACCGACGTGGTGGAATCCACCACGCCCCGAGTGTGCCCAACGCAGCTCGCCGGGATTGGCCTTGGCCGCGTCAATTAAATCCTGAACGGTCTGATACGGACTTTTGACTGGTACCATAAGCGACGTCTGCAATTGTCCTACCTGAGCGACAAAATCGAAGCTCTCCAATGCATCAATGTCAGTATCTCGGGTCATCGTCGACAAAAGGAACGATCCTCCGGATGTCATCATCAGAGTATACCCGTCGGGCCGTGCGCCAACCACCGCATTGGCCCCATTCAGGCCGCCCGACCCCGGCTTGTTGACCACAACAACGGGCACATCCAGCGTGCCTTCCGCTGCGGCCGAGATGGCGCGGGCATAGGCGTCAGTACCGCCCCCGGCCTTGTAGGGAACAACCAGGTTGATTGGTCGTTTTGGCCAATCCGCTGCAAAGGTTGCGGTGGCAGTCGTGGTGACGGCTATGGCGGCAATAACAGCACCAAGAAGCGTTCTGCGTTTCATGAGTAACCTCCCAAATTCGCTTGGGATCAAATTACGCGAAAACATCAATTGTAAAAAATGCAAATATGTTATCTACTCTTGCAAAAATTGAAAGTATGGATTGATGAACATCAAGGCCCTACGCGCCTTTCGCGCAACATTGTCCGAAGGCTCGCTAGTTGCCGCATCCGAGATTCTGCACCTTAGCCAGCCTGCGATCAGCCGCTTGATTTCGGGGCTCGAGGCCGAACTCAAGCTGACGCTGTTTGACCGCAGCGGCCGCAATCTGACCCCGACACCCGAAGGGTTGGCGTTCTACCGCGAGGCAGGCCGCATCCTGGACAACCTTGATGAAGTTCCTCGGATCGCTGCCGAAATCCGGGCAGGTCGCACGGAAACTCTGAGGATTGTAACCATGCCCCGAATTGCGCAGTCGCTGTCAGCCCCGGCCGTAGCGCGATTCATGAAGGCCAGCCCCGGCACCAATATCAACCTTGATGTCCGGGCAAGACGTGAAGCGGGGAAATGGTTGGCCGGACGAGAATACGATATCGGTATTGGTGCTTTGCCCGTCGATCATCCGGGCATTGTCACTAAACCTTTGTTGAGAGTGAGAGCACAAGCGGTCTTACCATTGGATCATCCTCTTTCTATCCGAGAAGAAATTACGGCGAGTGATCTCGCGGAAGAAACTATCATACGCTTGATGCACGGTCTGTTGTTGCGCGACCAGTTGGACGATATTTTTCACTCTGCTGGTGTCACACCAAAGCAAACTTGCGAAGTGGCAGCATCTCAACTCGCGTGCTCGCTTGTTGCAGAGGGTGCTGGTGTAACTGTTGCGGACGAGTTGGTCGTCGCCCAAACCAATTCGGACAAACTAGCACTTGTACCGGTGACGCCTGAACGCTGGATGACGTTTGGCCTGCTTTACCCGATCGTGGATGCGAAGTCCGATGCCTTGCTTTCATTCGAAAATGAGTTGTTTGGCGTGGTCAACGCGTTGGCTCAACTAAGCCCGACGCTTGAACGTGTTCAATGACCCTGTCTGCCGGATTCCATGTTTCGACAGATTGGGACTTACGGGAAAGATGTAATGATTGCAGTTTTCTACCCATTATTTCCCATCAGTCAGCTCATTGCTGCCTACCGTGGCGTAACTAAAACTATGAGGTGGTTGAACAAATCAGACATTGCTGCAAGGTGCGATACTGTCTGCAAGAAGACTGCTCACAGCAAACGAAGGACTTTGAAACTTCGGCAGCACCTGACTTCAGCCGCTCATTTCGACCAGAAAATCGATCATAGAGCGGGTCTTTGCGGGTAGGTTGTCGCGGCTGGCATAGATCACATGGACTCCGATAGAAGGCGGGCTGAAATCGGGTAAGATCGCCACCAATGCCCCGGCATCCAGTTCAGCCTGACAAGAAAGCTGAGGCAGACGTGTAATCCCACGACCAGCAAGGGCCAGCACCTTTTCGGTATGACCATCGTTGCATCGAATACGAGGAGCGATTGGAACCGCGATTGCCTCACCATCTGGTCCTGGGTAGGTCCAGTTTTGGGTGGCCCCGTGAAACGAAAAATCAATTAGTTGATGCCCCTTTAGGTCATCGGGGTGGCGGGGCGTGCCGTTTCGTTTCAGATAGGCGGGGGAAGCCAGTGTAAGGCCTTGTGTGCGAAAAAGTTCGCGTGCAATCAAATCGGACGGAGGCAAATCACCGATGCGCACCAGCAGATCGATGCCTTCACCGATCATGTCGGCCAGGCGCTCGGATATGTCAATGTTCAGATCAACTTCGGGGTATCGCTGCAGAAATTCGGGCAACCGATCGTTCAGCCATCCATGTGCAAAAACCACAGGAACGCTCATCCGAAGCTCTCCAAAGGGTCTGTCGCCGATGGAATGCAACCTGTTTTGACGGCGCGGGCGTCATCCACAATCCGGCGGGCGTTTTCATAGTATATGCGCCCGGATTCCGTCAGGCTGATCCGACGCGTGGTCCGATTCAATAACCGGGCGCCAAGCCGGGCCTCAAGCCGTCCGATTTCTTTACTGACATGGCTAGGCGTATGGCCCAGCAGTTTTGCGGCGGCACTCATGCCTTCCTGTTCCACTACTGTGCAGAACAGAACCATGCCGTCGAACAAATCCTTATTATGATCCATTTGGAATAAATTACCTTCCAGATGAGCTATTAAGCATCAACACAAGTATAGTTACATTGGTTGCAGTGTAATGAAAGGCCAAACCATGTTGGATATAAGAAACTTCGATCACATTGGCATCCGCATCAGCGACCGCGATACATCAGTCGCCTTCTATGAGTTGCTGGGATTCGAGTTGATCGCGGATGGCGGCTATGACCATGGCCATCCGTTGGTGATGCTGCATCCGTCCGGGATCAACATCAACCTGTTAGGCCCCGCTACAGCTAAAGCTGGTGAAAACGTCTTGATGGATGAGGTCGAGAAGTTTCCCGGCATCACGCACCTAGCCGTCAAGGTAAGGGACGCCGAAGCAACCGAGGCCTTTGTTACCGAACGCAGCATAGCCATAACAGGCCGTCGAGAATTTCGCGGTACCAAGACAATTTTCATCCGCGATCCGGATCGTAATGTCCTGGAACTTGTTGGTCCCGGACCATCTGTCGCGCAACTGATCGCCGAGCATGTGCACGGTTGAACCCCCTTCATTAATGGAGATGCTCCCATGACCACTTTCATCAAACCGTTCGCCGCAGCCCTGAGCTTGACGATCAGCGCCGTAGCACTCCCAGCAACCGCAGAAATACCTATGATCAAAACAGTGGATGGTGTCGCAACATACCCAGACGGCTATCAAGGCACGCCTGTCCGAGCCGCAGATAATGACCCGTTTCTGTCACCGACCAACTCGGTGCTGATCCTTATCGACTACCAGCCGCCGATTTTGGCTGGGGTTAAGAATATCAACCACGAAGAGCTGATCAACAATACCACGGGTCTGATAAAGACCGCCGTGATCTACGACATCCCGATCATATTCAGCCATGTAGCCGTAGGATTGAACGGCTATGATCCTATGATCGAAGATTTGCGCGAACTGGCCCCGAACGCGGTATTTGTTGACCGGACCAATGTGAACGCTTGGGAAGAGCCTGAATTTGTAGCTGCAGTTGAAGCAACGGGCCGAAAGAAGCTGATAATGGGCGGTCTTTGGACGGATGTATGTCTGGCTTATCCCGCGATTGAGGCCGAGTTGGCCGGATATGACGTCTACGTTCCGGAAGATGCCGTTGGATCGATCACTCAGACCAGCCACGCAAACGGCATGCGCCGCATGATCGAGGCTGGTGTTGAACCTATAACATGGAATGTGGTTCCAGCCGAACTGCAACGCGACCACGCGCGCACCGATAAACTGCAGGCCGTCACTCGCGTTTTTATGGAGCATCTTTTCAAAGTTGACCCGGACTCAACCTGGTAAATTCAACATCTGTCAGGGGCTTCGGTCCCTGACGACGAATTCTGCTTGAAATCAGGCTTTGCCTGTTTGCACTTGAGCAATTTCTAGAAAGCCGGCGTCTGTTACTATGGGGAACCTGATTGGGACAGCTCCCCGCTGCTGATTGCGGTTCAGCAACAACTTGTCCTTCCGGGCGCAAACACCAAAATCGAGAACAGCCCGAACCCACCATTTGCTTGAGGTTGCCATTGTGACGGTTGGGTCCGTCAAATCAGGCATTCGCGACATTGGCAATTTAATGGTCCGAACTCACACCATAGGCAATTTTGCGCACCCTCGGGGCTGTATTCTATGTTGGCTGAATGGCGGAAACAGCTGAGCCTTCCACAGTTACTCGATGCATCAGGCGTCGAAATCCGTGATAGTCGTTGATGGCCTTGTGCCATGTCGCTCGGTTGTCCCACATGGTGATGTCTCCAGTCCGCCATCGGACGCGGCATTGGAATTCAGGTTGTTTGCAATGATCATAGAGCATGTCAAGGATTGCATCAGACTCCTCACGAGAGAGGCCCTCGATATGCGTGGTAAACACCGGGTTCACGAATAATCCGCGACGCCCACTCAAGGGATGCGTGATGACTACTGGATGGCGCGCGTCTTGAACGGCGTTTTCTGCGTTGCTCAGACGCCCGCTCGTTGCAGCCTCGCTTTCTTGCGCAGCTGCACCAAAGACATGCCGCGATGAATGAATGGCTGTAAGCCCATGCAGAAACTGGCGCACCGGCACGGACAGTGCGTCATAGGCTGCGCCCATTGAAACAAAAAGCGTGTCCCCGCCGTATGGCGGCATTTCGATGGCATGGAGAATAGAACCCATGGCGGGTTCTTGATCGTACGAATGGTCGGTATGCCATCCTTCGCCGACCGCTTCTCTTTGATCCTTTTCCTTAAGCACCATGGCGATCTCAGGATGGCCATCGACAGGTCTGAAGAATCGATTGACATTGATCGGACCGAAGCGACGGGCAAATTCCAGGTGATCGTCTGGGCTGACCTGCTGATCTCTGACGACGATCACAGAGTACTTTGCAAACGCGGCGTGAATATCTTCAAACTGGGTACTGTCGCGGATGTCAGCATCCATGATCTCAGCTCCCAAACCGCCTGTCAGTGGTCTTATGTCCATTATTCTGCTCCTTGCTCTAGTGGCGGAAGTTTAAGGGTGGCCAATGATCGGAGAAACTGAACTATCTGGACACAGTTTTGTTGGTGCTGCGTAAAACCTGCATCTGAACTGGCTCGATCATTTCGTGTACAGTGCGCTGGTTCAGCATAAGTGCGTTTACGTTGTTCAAACTTAACCTTCGATAACATCGGTCCCCGCATTTCGATCAACCTGCACTACGGATAAGCCTGCCTCTTACTGCAGCGCTAGCACGTTGGTCAGACGAATGCTATTTGCGCGGTCAAATGGACTTTGGCGAGCAAGGATTAGGAAGCTTGCAATTGATGCTCCTTTGCGAAATTTATGGCTGTTTCACTGATCATGGCTGAATGGGTGTGGATCGCTTTGGTGCTGGATCCGGATGATGCCCAGAGGTCTCAAAACTCTGATGTTTCTTATGCAGAAAGGGGTAGGTGATTTGTCGGCAGCGCAAAGGCTCTTTCATGTGCCGTAGTTTTTTGACGGGCTCATTGGGCTTTGAACGGTTTTAAGCTTTCTTGAAACTGTTCGATGAATTCGAGTGTCACTAGTGACGGTTGTTTCAATATTGGGCGCACAAGCGATAGTGTATGAGGAAGCAATGGCTTGAACGGCCTATAGCTCAATCCACGCGTTGAATACTGGACGGCGTCCAACTCGCTTACCACGGAAACTCCGACACCTTTTAGTGCCAACTCACAAGCTGCGGTGAACTGCCTGACTTCGATGTGGGAATTCAACTCTACGTTGGCGCTCTGAAACGCTTTGGAAAGCCGCACAAAAAAGTCGCTGTCGCGTCGTGTATGGATAATTTTAGCATCTGTAATATCCGCTGGTGTCACCTCAGAGAGGCTTTCCAATTCATGTCCGGTGGGAAACACGCAAACTGTGCGGACATTGATGTTTCTGCTTTCAACGGCCGGGTGACCGTTAAAGCTGTCCGTGATCCCGAAATCATACTGCTCACCTATCATCCACTCGAGAATCCGTTCCGGTCGGTCTGGTTCAATCGTCAGGGTGACGCCGGGACGATCCTGCAAAAACTTGGCGACGACATCGGGAAGATGACTTGTGGCGAACCCCGGTAAGCAAGCGACGCGGATGTGACCCGCTTTGCGCTGTGTGATGTCCTGACTGACATCCGAGATTTGCTTCATCAATTCCAGAACGCGCTCTACGCTGGGTTGCAGATATCGTACCTCCTGCGAGGGCACCAAGCGACCTTCGCGGCGATCAAAAAGCTGAAAGCCAAGTGATTTTTCCAAATCAGAAAGCAGTCTGCTGACTGCGGGCTGACTTATCCCAAGATCCGTTGCCGCAGCAGTGACCGACCCATTGGTGGAAACGGCCATGAGCGCTTCCAATTGCCGGATCCGCAAAGTTTGACTCATATTTTGAACCTGGTTCGTTGTTTCTCTGGTTGGTTTATAATGTAATGTTATGTTTTTCTCAAAAATTAAATGCTTGAATTATAAAATTGTAACGTTAACGTCGTGAAATCGTCATGTATGCTGATTACGCGTTGCGGTCGGTATTCAACGAAGCATCAACCCCTGATGCATGGGAGGAATCATGAAAAAGAATTTTCTAGGCGCTCTCGCCTTAACAACTGCTCTGTCGCCGGTGGCGGCTATGGCGCAAACCGAAATTCAGTTCTGGCATGCCTTCACCGGTCGACTAGGCGATCTTGTGAAGGCTCAGGTTGAAGAGTTCAATGCCAGCCAAGATGAGTTCACTGTAGTAGAAAGCCATAAAGGCAACTATTCGGAAACCTTGAATGCGGGTATTGCTGCTTTCCGAGCAGGTGAACAACCACATATCCTGATGGTTTTCGAAGTAGGCACGGCAACCATGATGTCGGCCGAAGGGGCTATCAAACCAGTGTATGAAGTGATGGCTGAAAGCGGTGCATCATTCGATCCTGATGCCTACATTGGTGCTGTCAAAGGCTACTATACGACCACTGACGGGGACATGCTGTCGCTGCCCTTCAACTCGTCCACACCCGTTCTCTGGGTCAATCGCGATGCTATGGAAGCGGCGGGTGTTGACCCTGACACGGATTTGTCGACCTGGGAAAAGGTTGGTGACGTTCTTGACCAGCTTAAGGCTGGGGGTGAAGACTGTCCGCTGGTCACTGCTTGGCAAAGCTGGATCCACCTTGAGAACCTTTCGGCCTATCACGACGTCCCATTCGCATCGAAGGACAATGGATTTGCCGGTCTTGATACCGAACTGATGTTGAATGGACCGACGCAGGTGGCGCACCTGACCGCGATGGGTGACTGGGCCAAAGATGGTAAATTCATCTATACCGGCCGCAGAAACGAAGGTGGCGCGAACTTCCGGGCAGGTGAATGCGCGCTATTCACCGAAAGTTCGGCAGGCTATGCCGGCATTAGCTCTGAGGCTGAGTTCGAATTCGACGTGCGCCCATTGCCCTATTGGGAGGCGGTCGTAAGCGAGCCGCAAAACACCATTATTGGTGGCGCTTCGCTTTGGGTGATGGAGGGTCACGATCCTGAAGAATACAAAGGTGTCGGTGAATTCCTGAGCTTCCTGTCGTCTTCGGACGTTCAGGCGAACTGGCACCAGAACACAGGGTATCTTCCAATCACCGCCGAAGCTGGCGTCGCGACCCGAAATGCTGGTTTCTATGAAGAAAACCCAGGTACTGACATTGCTGTCATACAGATGACCGCCAAAGAGCCGACTGCGAATTCGAAGGGTCTGCGTCTGGGGTCGTTTGACCAGATCCGCGGCATCATCGACGAAGAGCTCGAGGCTGTCTGGTCCGGTGAAAAGACCGCTCAGGAAGCAATGGACAGTGCGAAAGAACGCGGCGATGCCCTGCTGCGCCGGTTCGAGTCTGCCAATCAATAAGTCCTAATTCGATGCGGGCCTGTTTCGGGCCCGCATCTTCTTTATTCGGTGGTTTATCGGGATGGAAAAACGCGTCACCTTTCGCGGCTGGCTTCTGCCATTGGCTCTAATCGCCCCTCAGGTCATTATCTCCGCCGTTTTCTTTTTCTATCCGGCCGGGCAGGCGGTGTGGCAGTCCCTGTTCATTCCTGACCCATTTGGGCTGTCGTCCCAATTTGTTGGATTGGGTAACTTCGAGTTTCTGCTGAGCGACAAGTTCTATCGCGCATCTTTCGTGACGACGGCGGTGTTTTCAACGCTCGTAACACTGTGTTCAATGATCCCGGCGTTGTTTCTGGCGGTCATAGCGGACCGCCTGATCAAAGGATCGGGTGTTTACCGGACGCTGCTGATCTGGCCCTACGCCGTTGCCCCCGCTGTTGCAGGCGTGCTGTGGCTGTTCATGTTCAACACGCGTGTTGGTGTCGTGTCGTGGTACCTCGGCCAGCTTGGTTATGACTGGAACCACGTTCTGAACGGCACCGAGGCCATGGGCCTGGTGGTTGTAGCCTCAGCCTGGGGGCGTATCAGCTATAACTTCTTGTTCTTCTTCGCAGCGCTGCAGTCGGTCCCAAGATCGGTGATCGAGGCTGCGGCAATTGACGGCGCGCGCTTCTGGCGCCGGTTCTTCACAATCGTGCTGCCGCTTTTGTCGCCAACCGCGTTCTTCCTGTTAGTGGTGAATGTTGTCTATGCATTCTTTGAGACCTTTGGCGTCATCCACACGATCACTGGCGGTGGCCCACAGCAGGCGACGACCATTCTAGTCTACAAAGTCTTCTCGGATGGGTTCGTTGGACAAGATCTCGGTTCGTCCTCCGCTCAGTCCGTCATCCTGCTTATTGTCGTTGGTCTGCTGACCGTCATCCAATTCAAATACGTGGAAAAAAGGGTGCACTACTGATGGCAGCCCAACAACACGGAATGGTCGAAAAACGTGGCATGGGGATCTGGTTGACCCATGCCATGATGATCCTTGGCGTCTTAATCATCTTTTTCCCGATCTGGCTGGCGTTCGTGGCATCGACTGTCACCCAGCCGGAAATCGTGTCGCCGCCCATGCCCATTCTTCCCGGCGATCAATTCTGGGAAAACTATAAGGCCGCGCTGTTTTCCGGCGTAAACGTCCCGGTCGCCACAATGTTGTTCAACAGTCTTGTGATGGCCATCGGAATCGCAGTGGGCAAGATTATAATTTCGCTGCTGTCAGCTTTTGCGATCGTCTATTTCCGTTTTCCCGGGCGAACGACGTTCTTTTGGCTGATCTTCCTAACGCTGATGCTTCCGGTCGAGGTTCGTATTGTGCCGACGTTCGAAGTCGTCGCCGGGTTCGGCATGCTCAACAGCTACTATGGGCTGATCTTCCCCTTAATCGCCTCGGCCACGGCAACGTTCCTGTTCCGGCAGTTCTTTCTGACGATCCCGGATGAACTGGCCGAAGCTGCACGCGTCGATGGTGCCCGCCCGATGCGGTTCTTCATTGATATCGTGGTCCCCATGAGCCGAACGAATATCGCGGCGCTGTTCGTGATCCTTTTTATCTACGGGTGGAATCAATATCTCTGGCCGCTGCTCATCACTACCGATCCTGAAATGAACACCATCGTGATGGGTATCAAACAGATGTTCCCATCCGGCGACGACGTGGCGGAATGGCCGGTCATCATGGCCACTTCGATTTTGGCAATGATACCGCCGGTCATCGTAGTGGTGTCTATGCAAAAGCTCTTTGTCCGCGGCCTTGTCGATAGCGAGAAGTAAGAAATGGCAACAGTAAACTTAGAGAATGTCAAAAAGAGCTTTGGCCCGACGGACGTTATCCATGGCATCGACATAGATATTGCGGACGGTGAATTCATTGTGATTGTTGGCCCTTCGGGCTGCGGAAAATCCACGCTTTTGCGAATGGTTGCGGGCCTTGAAACCGTAACGTCCGGTGAAATCCGGATTGGAGAAGAACGAGCCAACGACAAAGAGCCGATGGATCGCGATATCGCGATGGTGTTCCAGAATTACGCGCTCTACCCACATATGTCGGTGCGCCAGAACATGGGGTATGGGCTGAAAATCGCGGGGCTTCCAAAGAACCAGATTGACCAGAAGGTGACCGAGGCCGCCAAACTGTTGCAGCTGGAAGCTTTGTTGGACCGCAAACCCCGGCAGCTTTCAGGCGGTCAACGCCAAAGGGTGGCAATGGGGCGGGCAATTGTTCGCGAGCCGGCGGTTTTCCTGTTTGATGAACCACTCTCAAATCTTGATGCAAAGCTGCGTGTTCAGATGCGTTTAGAAATCCGCGAGCTTCAGGAAAAGCTTGGAATTACATCGCTTTACGTGACTCACGATCAGGTCGAAGCGATGACGATGGCAGACAGGATGATCGTGATGAACGGAGGCATCGCTGAGCAGATTGGGACGCCATTGGAGGTATATGAAACACCAGGAACCCTTTTCGCGGCTCAGTTTATTGGTAGCCCAGCAATGAATATCTTTGATGCTCAGCGTGAAAACGGAACGGTTAAGATAGGGGGCTTAGAGATTGGCCCATCCACGGGGCCTGATACCCCACTAAAGCTTGGAATCCGACCAGAGCATCTGTTTCTGGACGACAATGGTCCGTTGGAAGCCGCTATTCAGATGGCGGAACCGCTAGGCGCAAACACCTTATTGCATGGCCAGCTCACGGATGCAGGCGACGCGATTACGATAAGTCTTCCGGGTGTCCACCCAATCGAAGGCCGGCATCCGAGCATGCGGTTCTCAGTTGCCTCAGAGCACATGCATCTGTTTGACCATTCATCCGGCAAGAGGTTGGAAGGCTGATGGTCTTTCCACAGGTTGAAGCCTTTCGTGGTGGCAAAAACCTGATCCGGGTTGTGGGGCATCGAGGTGCGCGGGGTGTGCTGCCCGAAAACAGTATGATTGGCTTTGACTTTTCGCTCTCTATCGGCGTCCCGCTGCTTGAGTTTGATGTTGTCCTGACGGCCGATGACGTACCGATCATAACCCACAACCATCGGCTGCACGCTCCTAGCTTTCGTGACGCAAATGGCCTGTTTCTGACCGGAGAAGAGCCGAAGGTCTCGTCATTGACGTTCGAGCAAATCCAGCAATTTGACATCGGGCGGTTGGATGGTCATTCGGCTTATGGCCAACGGTTTCCGGACCAAGCTCAACTGGATGGCATCCGTGTTCCAAAGTTGCAGGATTTGCTGGATTTGGTTGATGATCCAAAATACGGCGATGCCTATTTGATGCTCGAACTGAAGTCGGATCCGGATTTGGCTCACGATGCGCTTTATAGGAAGAAATTTGTCGGTCGGGTTCTTCAAGAAGTACGTGACAAAGGATTGTCTTCGCGCGCGGTGCTCCACAGTTTTGATTGGAACCTGTTGGAGGAGTGTCAGCGGCAGGCTCCTGACATGCCGTCTTCCTACCTGACGCAGCTTCCGGAAAACGCCGCGGATGTTGGTGAGGATTCCTCGAAAGCGGTTTGCCCTGACTTTCGTGGTCGTCGTGATGAAATTCCAAATTTGGTCAAGCAAGCTGGCGGTTCGCTTTGGTGCCCATACTACACGGATGTAACGGCTGAAAATGTGGCGCGCGCAAAAGAACTGGGCCTATGTGTTGCCGTGTGGACGGTCAATTCGCATGAAGAAATAGGCAGAATGATCGACCTGCGCGTGGATGCAATTGTATCTGATTATCCTGGGCGGGTTCAAAGGCATCTGTCGGATTTGGGCATGAGGTGGTGTGTCGATTGCCGGTGAGCACCGCGCCACAAAAGTTGACGCCGTTCATGTTCTTTTCAGTTGCAGTTAGGAAGGATCAGACACATCAACTAGCCTAAATTTGCAAAAGAACCATCGTCTAAAGTACCGTGCAATTGTCAGGTAGCCGCATTGGATCATGCCGAAAGGCTGGCCAATGGATGCGATTAAGATCCGTGTGCAGCAGAGATTGCTTCGCTTGGAGAGGTCGGCGTGAACAGTGTGTTACACTAACAAAAAAACATACCGAGAAAAAACAAAGCTATCCGTGAAGTGGTGCATTCAATTAGAGGGGCGCAGTTTGTGAAAACTCAGTGCCGTAGTGAATTTGCGGTGAATGAGCCGATATCCCCCGCTTCATCGAGATAATAATTTGGACCTGCAACCAACGGAAAACCGGATACTCGGGACAAATGCCCAATCAACGAAGCTTTAGTGTTCAATGTAGGCTGAATGTCCGTCTTGCAACCTGATGAAGCCGTCTTGAGGTTCGTTCAATTCAAATACCTCTTGTGCGGATAGGCCCAGGAAGATTCCTCGAAACACGCGGGATGTTAATCCGTGGCCAACAATTATCACTGTTCCTTCGAACGAGCTGCTCGAATACCATGAGGAAACACGATTGTGCACGTCAGCATAGGACTCTCCACCCGGGGGTGGATAATTCCAGCGATCAGAGCATCGCGCTTCCCATTCCTTGGGAAACTGTCGAGTGATCTCTTTCTCAGTCAATCCTTCCCATTGCCCGAAACTGCATTCCACCAAACTGGTCTCGTACTCGACGATTTCTGGCGGCAGACCTAGTTCCTTGATCACGATTGATGCTGTCTGTGCAGCTCGGCCAAGCGGGCTCGAAAATATTGTCAGCGAATGATCGAAAGAAAGGCGGCTTCGTAGTTTACTTGCGTTTGCCAATGCTTGACGAATGCCTCCTTCGGTCAGGGGCGAGTCCCGACGTCCTTGCCTCCGTTTTTGGGAGTTCCATTCGGTCTCGCCGTGACGAAGCAAATAGAAGGTTGGGCTGATGTTCTGGTCTCGCACTTGTTGACTACTTTATTCATCGACGCAAAGCGAAGTAATTCTGATTTTTAGTTTAAGCAGTATCTCGTCTAAGCGGGCAACTATTGTCGAAAAAAGCAACCAATCCTCTGGTTGACACAATTGATAACACGAATGAACGGCCGCTACACGACCTGTGCGTTAAATGAGGCGTCGCTCATTTTGATCCTTTAAGGGCGCTCCGCCGACTTGGTTTGCGCTTAAATTCGATGACATCTTCTCGGATGCGTGGACATGATGGAAGAACTTATAGGCGAAAATCGCAAAACTTGCGCGTAGTGGGTATTGGGGTCGTATCAAAATCAACGGCTTCGCTAAGGCCGGATGGCTGAAAACTGTGTCGCTCGATATTCGTATCGGCGACTGACCCTGCTCTGAAAAGCGCGTTCAGAAAAGGGCTCAACTGCGATTGATATATTCCGCGATAGCTGCCCGACTGCCGTGTTTCCAGATCGTAGTTAGCCAGAAGGTAAAAGCTCTGGGAAAGTCTGCGCCGAGGGCGCAAGCATCGCTATAGTGTTGCTGGCCGACCCAGAGTTCTGGATCGGCTTTGGAAGCCAGAGAAGCTTTCTGTAGACTCTCCCATTGGGGGTCATTGGGGGCGATTTCGGAGCCATCTTCACGGTATCCTGCACACATCCGGCACCAGAAAGCTTCGGCCAGCGCGAGCCCGCTTATGGAAGAGCCTGCCGCAAGTGCATTACGAAGTGACGGTAGCAGGAACCCGGGGTGTCGCGCCGATCCATCGAAAGCAACCCGGCGCGTCGTATCGTGAATGGCCGTATTTGCAAATCGCGTCTCAACCTGCTCAAGGTATTCATTTGCAGTCGCTCCGGGGACGGCTGCGACATGAGGCAGAATTTCTTCTTCTTGGACCTTTCTGAAAAACGCTAAGATATCCCGGTCCTGCATGCAATCCGAAATTGTCGGGACATTCAGTATTTCGCCGACATTAGCAAGCAACTGGTGACCGCCGTTCAAGATGCGCAGTTTCATCGTCTCATAGCTTTGGACATCACGGGTCAGCGTGACGCCAACCTGTTCCAGGGGTGGGCGCCCGGCGCAGAAATCGTCCTCGATCACCCATTGGCGATAGTTCTCGTGCGAGACGGGTGCTTGGTCATCGACGCCAAGTGCGTGGCATTGTGATATCACTTGGTCTGTTGTAGCGGGCACGATGCAATCCACCATTGAATTGGGGAATGCGCCGTTCTGGTCTATCCAGTCGGCCAGAGCAGGGTCAGACAGGCGTGCTAGACCGACAACGCAGTTCCTCAGGATCACGCCATTATCCTTAAGGTTATCGCAGCTCAGCGCGGTGAAGGGTTTGATGCCCTGCGCCCTGCGCTGCTTGAGCGCCGCAATGATCGCACCGAAGGCCGTGCGCGGCTGGTTTGGATTTGCTGCATCATGAAGAATTTCTTGGTGATCTGTGTCGAGGGCACCCGTGTTGGCATCTCGGTAATATCCACCTTCGGTCACTGTCAAAGACACAATCTTGATGGAAGGCTCGGACATCTTGCGGATCAACGCTGCATTGCCTGCCTCGACCGGAAGATAGTCGATCATCGGACCAATTACCTGGGCGGACATCCCTTTCGGGTCCAGTTCGATCAATGTCGTCAAGCAGTCCTGCGCCAGCAGACGCCCTCGCATCTCGGAATCGTAGCTTCGCACACCGGCTCCGATGATTGCCCAGTCGTGGGCCTGACCTTGCTGCATCAACTGATGGATATACCAAGCCTGATGCGCGCGGTGAAAATTCCCAAGACCGATATGGACAATGCCGGGCGTCAGGTCCGAGCACCTGTAAGATGGGGTCCTGACAGTTGTCGGCAGGTTTGAAAGGTTATCTCGCCTTAGATGTACTGCAGGATTTGCGTTTGCCACAGGATTCATCAGCTCATCCAGTTTCCGCCATCGACGTTATATGTCTGGGCGACAATGTACCTGGCTTCGTCAGAGGCCAGAAATACAGCCATCCCGGTCAGATCCTCTGCGCGACCCATCCGCCCATAGGGAACAGCTGCCGCCACTTCGCGTTTCTTTTGGCCGAGCGGTTTATCTTCATGTTTTGCAAAGAACGCATCAACGCCGTCCCAATGCTCGCCATCAACAACACCCGGAGCAATTGCGTTCACGTTGATCCCATGAGCGATCAGGTTCAGCCCTGCCGATTGGGTCAGCGATATGATCGCCGCCTTGCTGGCGCAGTAAACCGCGACCAAAGGTTCCCCCCTTCGCCCAGCCTGAGATGCCATGTTGATGATCCGACCTTTGGTCCCGTGCTCGATCATGTGCCGGGCGACCGCTTGCATCGTGAACAAAGCACCCGAGACGTTGATGTCAAACACGCGGTTGTAGTCTTCCCGATCAATCTCAACGATTGGGGCGGCGGTGAAGATTGCCGCATTGTTGATCAGAATGTCGATAGGGCCGAAATGTGTAGCGGCTCTTGCGACGGCCTCATCTATGCTTTGTTGGTTTGTCACGTCCATCTCGATGGCGAATGCAACCTGACCCAATTCTGCGGCGGCGTCTTTCGCACGCTGGATGTCGATGTCGGCGATGGCAACACGCGCGCCTTCTGCAACATAAGCTTTGGCAAAGGCCAATCCGATGCCTCGCGCAGCCCCGGTGATCAGGGCGGTTTTGCCTGCCAAGCGTGTCATTCGATCCGCAAGCCTTTCGCATCAAACCGATGGATGACATCTGCACGCGGTGTCAGGTGAATTCGATCCCCATGGCGGAAGCCGACCTCACCATCTGCGCGGACGGTAATGGTTTCGGCCAGGCCGGTCTCGTGGACGTGAAAAAAGGTGTCCGATCCCAAGTGTTCTGAAACGCTGACGATCCCGGACCATTCACCTTCAGTTTCCGAAACCGCGATGTGTTCCGGGCGAATACCGATTGTTTGTGCTCCGTGTTTCGCCGCCTCTGGTCCTTCGATGAAGTTCATTTTGGGCGAGCCGATGAACCCTGCAACAAACAAGTTGCGCGGCGTCCGATATAATTCAAGCGGGCTGCCGACCTGTTCGATCACACCGGCCTGAAGCACGACGATCTTGTCGGCCATTGTCATGGCTTCAACCTGATCGTGCGTCACGTAAATCATCGTTGTCGCCAGACGTTCGTGCAGTTCGCTGATCTCCAGCCGCATGCCAACGCGCAGCGCCGCGTCTAGGTTTGAAAGGGGCTCGTCGAACAGGAATGCCGCGGGCTCACGAACAATGGCGCGACCAATGGCAACGCGCTGGCGTTGCCCACCGGAAAGCTGCCCCGGGCGGCGGTCGAGATAATCGCTCAGGTTCAGGACGCTTGCCGCGCCTTCGACCCGCTTGTCGATTTCGGCCTGATCCAGCTTGGCCATACGCAAGGGAAAGGCGATGTTCTTGCGCACACTCATATGCGGGTACAGAGCATAAGACTGGAACACCATTGCCAGACCACGCTTGGCGGGCGGTACGTCGGTTGCATCCGCGCCATCAATGTCGATGGAGCCCGAAGTGATGTCCTCTAGCCCCGCAATGAGCCGCAACAGCGTGGACTTGCCACAACCAGAGGGCCCGACGAAGACGGTGAATTCACCGTCCTCGATAGTCAAATCTAGTGGTGGAATGACCTCTACGTCACCGAAGCTTTTGGTCACTGACTTGAGTTGGATACGTCCCATAGTCGTCTTCCTTATTTCACAGCGCCGAAAGTCAGGCCGCGGACAAGTTGTTTCTGGCTGAACCAGCCAAGGATGAGGATTGGTGCGATCGCCATGGTCGATGCCGCGCTGAGCTTGGCGAAGAACAGGCCTTCGGGGCTGGAATAGCTGGCGATGAATGCGGTAAGCGGCGCTGCGTCAACGGCAGTCAGGTTGAGCGTCCAGAATGCCTCGTTCCAGGCAAGAATGAAGTTCAGTAACACGGTCGAGGCGATGCCGGGCACGGCCATGGGTGTCAACACATAGAGGATTTCCTCTTTCAGCGTGGCACCATCCATCCGGGCGGCTTCCAGAATCTCACCGGGGATTTCACGGAAATAGGTGTAAAGCATCCAGACGATGATCGGCAGGTTGATCAGCATCAGCACCACGACCAGCCCTCCGCGCGTGTCCAGTAGACCCAACCGGATGAACAGCAGATAGATCGGGTAGAGAACACCCACCGCGGGCAGCATCTTGGTGGACAGCATCCACAGCAGGATGTCCTTGGTACGCTTGGACGGCACGAAAGCCATCGCCCAGGCTGCGGGCACTGCGATGATCACGCCCAGAATGGTTGATCCACCTGCGATGATCACCGAATTCCACAGGAACCGCATGTAATCCGAGCGTTCCTGTACGATTGCATAGTTCTCGAGCGTCCAATCGAAGTTCAGGAACAGCGGTGGGCTGGCGATCGCCTGAGCTTCGGTTTTGAAGCTGGTCAGGATCGTCCAGAGGATCGGGAAAAAGATCAGCAGACCAACGGCCCAGGCAAGGGCGGTGTTCAGCGATTTACGACGGGATGTGACGGCGCGGGCCATGGTCGTTCCTCCTCACGCGTCCAGGTTTTTGCCGACGATGCGCATCAGGAAGATCGCAACGATATTGGCAAGGATGATGGCGTAGACACCTCCGGCTGATCCGAGGCCGACATTCTGGCTTTCCAGCACACGCTGGAAGATCAGGTAGGTGAGGGTGCGGGTGCCGAAGGCGCCGCCGGTGGTCACGAAGATCTCCGCGAAGATCGACAGAAGGAAGATCGTCTGGATCAGGATCACGATGGTGATCGCGCGGCCCAGATGGGGCAGGACGATGTGATAGAAGCGCTTCAGCGGCGGCGCGCCGTCCATTTCGGCGGCTTCCAACTGCTCGCTGTCCAGCGACTGGATTGCGGTCAGCAGGATCAGCGTCGCGAAAGGCAGCCACTGCCATGATACGATCATGATGATCGAGGTCATCGAGGCCTCGGATAGCCACGAGATCGGCTCGGCCCCGAAAAAGCGCCACAGATGCGCCAGCAAGCCGTTCACCGGGTCCATGAACATATTCTTCCAGACCAGCGCGGATACGGTCGGCATGACAAAGAAGGGCGCGATGACGAGGATGCGGACGACGCCTTGCCCCCACATCGGCTGATCCAGCAACATCGCCAGCAGGATGCCCAGAACCACCGTGATGGCCAGCACGCCGCCGACGATCATCAATGTCGCCTGAACCGCAGGCCAGAACGTGCTGGACGAGACGAACCGGATATAGTTGTCAAAGCCAACCCAGCCCAGATCACCACCGCGCAGGGGCAGGTATTTCTTGAAGGAAAAATACAGCGTCATCGTCAGCGGCACGAGCATCCAGCCAAGCAGCAGCACCACTGCGGGTGCCATCATCAGGCGTGCAACTGATCTGGAATGTTGAGTTGCCATTGCGCAAGACCTCTCTGTTCAGGCGTAAGACAGCCTGCGAGAAAAACACGAATTGTGGAAGTGGGAGCAGGGGACAGAAGATCTGCCCCCCGCTGGGAAGGTTGCCTCAGTACCCTGCGGCTTCCATCTCTTCTGCTGTGAAGGCCTGCGCTTTGGCAAGCGCCTCATCCACCGTTTGCTGTCCGGCATAGACGGCCGAGAACTCCTGGCTGACTTGCGTGGCGATACCTGCAAATTCCGGAATAGCCGCAAACTGAACGCCAACATAAGGCACCGGCTTCACTGTCGGGTTGCTTGGATCGGCAGACAGGATCGAGTTCAACGTCATCTGAGCGAATGGAACTTCCTGATAGTTAGGGTTTTCGTACAGCGATTTGCGCGCACCCGGCGGCACGTTCGCCCAACCTTCGGCTGCGGCAACCAGTTCAATATAGTCCTTGGACGTGGCCCACTCGATGAATTGTTTGGCTGCATCCTGTTTTTGTGTGCCCGCTGGAATGGCCAGCGCCCAGGCCCAGAGCCAGTTGGACCGCTTGCCCAAACCGGTGTCTGGCGCAAGAGCAAAGCCAACGTGATCCGCCACTGTCGAGTCGTTGGGGTTGGTCAC
>NZ_JBQFQB010000007.1:0-185852 GCF_056536665.1 Ruegeria sp. CJ6
AAAAACCTCAGATGCCCCCAGTCTCTCCCGAGCGTCTCCGCAGCTTCCACCGCGTCCCAGCACCTCAGCAGCGCCGGTGAAGGGCGTTCTAAGTATATCGCCCAAAAGCCGCAAGTGGAAAAATCAAAAAAACGCAAAAAAACGCAAAAACAGTATTTTATCATACAAAAACAAACGGTTACGTAGAATATCCAGCCATTCAACCCGGATGTCGCGGACACAGACCATCGCAAATCAGCGCCATGGATATGTTATTCACACTGTTACCCACAGACTCGCCTGCGAGTCAGGCTGAATCGGCTTGCCTAAACCGGATCAGGAATGATGTGACCGGCAAGCGCAAGGCCAGAAGACCCAGGATAATCGCCAGGTAGACCAATGGCTCGATCTGAAACCCCTTCGCCAGCATCACATAATGAAGCGCGCCCAGAATTGCTGCCGGGTAGACCAGACGATGCAATTTGCGCCAACGAGGCCCCAAACGGCGAACCGCCCAGTTGTTGGACGTGATTGCAAGCGGCAGTAACAATACAAAAGCAGCCATGCCCACCGTGATATAGGGCCGCTTGATAATGTCCGCCCAGATTTGGCTGGGAATCTGAACATCCAGAACCAGCCAGATCAACAGGTGCAATGCGACATAGGAAAATGTCAGTACACCTATCGCGCGGCGGAACTTCATCAGATTTAGGCCAGCGAAGCGACGCAAGGGCGAAATCGCGAGACCCAAAATCAGAAGCTGCAGCGCCAGTTCGCCAAACTCGTGCTCGAGCGCCTCGATCGGCTCGACCCCGAGACCCCCGGTCATGCCCTGATAAAACAACCAGGGCGCAGGCAGCGCGCCCAGCAGATAAACAGCCCAATTGGGAAGCCGTCGCAAGAGGTCGTTGAGCCGCCGCATCATCTCAGTAGTTCTTCGCCAGATCCATGCCTTCGTAAAGGCTGGCGACCTCATCTTCATATCCGTTGAACATCAGCGTCGGGATTCGCTTGGCAAACAGACCTCCGCCGATTTGACGTTCCGAGGCCTGCGACCATCGGGGGTGATCCACATTGGGGTTCACATTGCTGTAGAACCCATATTCCCTAGGACCTGCCATGTTCCAACTTGTCGGAGGCTGGGTATCCGTCAAGGTAATCCGCACGATCGATTTGATCGATTTGAAGCCGTATTTCCACGGTACCACCAATCGCAAAGGCGCGCCGTTCTGGTTCGGGATGTCGCTGCCGTAGATCCCAGTAGCCATAATGGTCAGCGGATGCATCGCCTCATCCAAACGCAGCCCTTCGCGATATGGCCAGTCTAGTACCGGATACGCCACACCCGGCATCTCATCGGGACGATAGGCGGTCTCAAACGCCACGTATTTCGCGCCGTCCTGAACGCCAGCCATGCCGAGTAGATCTGCCAGTTCAAACCCGTTCCAAGGTATCACCATCGACCAGGCCTCAACACAGCGGAACCGATAGATTCGCTCCTCAACAGTCATTTCAGACATGATGTCTTTGAAATCATATTCACCAGGGCGGTCGACCAGACCGTCGATGGTTACACTCCAGGGCTCGGTTACCAGTGTGTGTGCATATTTCGCCGGATCATCCTTGCGTGTCCCGAACTCATAATAATTGTTGTAGGAAGTAATCTCTTCCCAGGTATTCGGTTCAAGCGCCTCGGCCGCCGCTGGCCGCGCCAGGCTCGCCAGCCCGACACCCGCCAAACCGGCCATGACCTGTCGCCGGTTCAGAAACGCCGCCCTTGGGGTGACGTCCGCATGCGTCAGTTTGTTGGTCCAGCGATGCGCCATTTGGTTCTCCGTTATCCATTAACCTCGTAACTGAGGTAAGGTCTGATAGCACAGAGCCAAGGAAACAGGCGTCACGATTGAGCGAACAGATTGTAACGAAAATTAGGTACGCTTGGGCGCGAGGATAACGGTCACCCGATGTTCAAGCCGACAACACGGTTTATTTCGCACCCAAGATTGACCGCCTGATAGGTCGGAAAAGGCAGCCGGGCCGAAATTTCGATATCGCGCCGAACCCAATCCTGCGCCTCTAACTGCTTGAGCGAGGACGACAATGCGCGATCAGTGATCACCCGAAGATCCGACCTGAGCCCTGAAAAGCGCCGCGGTTGGCGGGTCAACGCCAGAATAGGGACCGTCCAGCTACGACGCAGTAGCTTCAATTCGGTATCATGCGGCACCAAGGCCACGATTTCTGCCGCTACAGCCGCCGCCTGAACCCCGGCTTTGGTCAAACGGAATTCAGGGCGCAAAGGATGGCCGTGGCCCGGGTTCCGTTCAAGCAAGCCAAGGCTGACCAGATGTTCAAGACTTGCGGTAAATGCCGTCCGGCTTGCCCCGGTCGCAGCGAGCAATGGGGCCTGCCTGCCCGGAACCCCTTGGTGCAGCTGCGCAAGAATGTTCAGTGACCAGGCCCGGGAGGTAAGCTTGACAAGTAGTTTTATGTCCATAAAATATAGTTACTTTATTTTAGGACAAAAGGAAAGTTCCATGCCCCTCGTTTCCTTAGAAAACACCATCACTCTTGCCATTTCGGTCAAAGATCGCCACGCCAGCGCGCGCTGGTATAATGACAAGCTCGGGTTTGAGTTGATCCATCATATTGATGAGGCGGGTTGGAGCGAGATGCTCACCAAAACCGAAGGCGTGACCCTTGGTTTGGGCGAGCAGGCAGAACCAGCGCCCGGAAACTCCGTTCCGGTCTTTGGTGTTGCTGATATCGCAAGCGCACGCGATGCTTTGGAAGGGGCTGGAGTTCGGTTTGACGGCGAAACCGAGACGATTGAGGGGATGGTCAGCACTGCCACATTTTACGACCCGGACGGCAACGCAATGATGCTGGCGCAGGATCTGACCGGGCAGGTCTGAACGCTCTTAGTCGCAATACAAGCCACCAAAAAAAGACCCGCCTGGATGGCGGGTCTCTTCATTACCTGAGATTTAATGCACGACTGCATCATCCGGGCGCGGACGCTCGGACGTTCCCAGCCGGTCGCCGATGATCAAACCATCGGTTCCGGCGGTCACCGGAACGGTCTCACCATCCTTTATCTCACCGGCCAGCAGTGCCTCGGCCAGCGGGTTCTGCAAGGCACGTTGGATCACGCGTTTCAGCGGGCGGGCACCGAAGACCGGATCATAGCCTTCATTGGCCAGCCATTCCTTCGCGCCATCATCCAGTGCCAGCTCGATCTTGCGGGCGGCCAGACGTTTCTGCAGACGTGCCATCTGGATATCGACGATGCCATCCATATCGGCCCGTTTGAGCCGGTCAAAGATGATGGTTTCGTCCAGACGGTTCAGGAATTCAGGCCGGAAATGAGCCCGGACCGCGTCCATGACATCCCGCCGCGCTTGCGCACTGTCAGCCCCTTCGGGCAACTGGCTGAGTGCCTGAGACCCAAGGTTCGACGTCAGGATGATCAGCGTCTGCTTGAAGTCGACGGTACGACCCTGACCATCGGTCAGGACGCCATCGTCTAGGACCTGCAGCAGCACGTTGAACACATCCGGGTGTGCCTTTTCGACCTCGTCAAACAGCACGACCTGATAGGGTCTGCGCCGCACGGCTTCGGTCAGCACACCACCTTCGTCATAGCCGACATAGCCCGGAGGGGCACCGATCAGACGGGCGACCGCGTGTTTCTCCATGAACTCGGACATGTCGATGCGCACCATCGCGTTGTCGTCGTCGAACAGGAAGTTCGCCACGGCCTTGGTCAGCTCGGTCTTGCCCACGCCGGTCGGGCCGAGGAACAGGAACGAGCCCAATGGGCGGTTCTCGTCATTCAGACCGGCACGCGCACGGCGCACGGCGTTGGCAACAGCAGTGACCGCCGCATCCTGACCGATCACGCGGGAATGCAGATCGTCTTCCATCCGCAGCAGTTTCTCGCGCTCGCCTTCCAGCATTTTCGAGGTCGGGATACCGGTCCAGCGTTCGACCACCGAAGCGATCTGTTCCGGGCGCACCGTTTCCTCGGCCATCATGGCGTTGCTTTCGGCGTTTTCAGCCTCGGTCAGCTTTTTCTCAAGCTCGGGGATGACGCCATAGGACAGCTCACCCGCCTTGGCGAGGTTGCCCTCACGCTTGGCGATCTCCAGATCAGCGCGCGCTTTGTCGAGTTGTTCCTTCAGATCACGCGCGCCAGCTAGCTTGTCGCGTTCTGCCTGCCACTGAGCAGTCATCTCGGCGGATTTCTCCTGCAGATCAGCCAGATCCTTTTGCAAGGTTTCCAGACGATCTTTTGATGCCGCATCATCCTCAAGCTTCAGCGCCTCTTCCTCGATCTGCATCTGCAAGATCTGACGATCCAGTTGATCGAGTTCCTCGGGCTTGGAATCCACCTCCATCCGCAAACGCGAAGCCGCTTCATCGACAAGGTCGATGGCTTTGTCGGGCAGGAAGCGGTCGGTGATGTAGCGATGCGACAGGGTCGCCGCCGACACGAGCGCCGAGTCCGAGATGCGCACACCGTGGTGCAGCTCGTACTTTTCCTTGATACCGCGAAGGATGCTGATCGTGTCCTCAACTGTCGGCTCAGTGACCATCACCGGCTGGAACCGTCGTGCAAGGGCCGCGTCTTTCTCGACGTATTTGCGGTATTCATCCAGCGTCGTCGCGCCGATACAATGCAACTCACCCCGGGCAAGCGCAGGCTTGATCAGGTTGGCGGCATCCATCGCACCGTCGGATTTACCGGCACCTACCAGCGTGTGCATCTCGTCGATGAACAGTATGATCTCACCGGCGGCTTCGGTCACTTCGGTCAGAACAGCCTTCAGTCGTTCTTCGAACTCACCGCGATATTTAGCACCGGCGATCAGCGCACCCATGTCGAGCGCGAGAAGCTTCTTGTCCTTCAATGATTCCGGCACATCACCATTGACGATGCGCAGGGCCATGCCCTCGGCAATCGCGGTCTTACCGACGCCGGGTTCACCAATCAGTACCGGATTGTTCTTGGTGCGGCGCGACAGAACCTGCATCGAACGGCGGATTTCCTCATCCCGCCCGATGATCGGGTCGATCTTGCCTTCGGCTGCAGCCTCGGTCAGGTCGCGCGCATATTTCTTAAGCGCGTCGTAGCCTTCTTCCGCCGATGCGGTGTCAGCAGTGCGGCCTTTGCGGATATCGTTGATCGCTTCGTTCAGTTTCTGGGCCGATACAGCACCGGCCTCCAAAGCCTCTTTGGCTTTGGATTTCACCATACACAGCGCCATCAGAACGCGTTCGACCGGCACAAAGCTGTCGCCCGCCTTGGTGGCGAGCTTCTCTGCCTCGTCCAAAACCTTGGCGGTCTGGCCGTCCATATAGATCTGGCTCGCGTCGCCGCTGACCTTCGGGATTTTGCCCATGGCCGCGTCCAACGCCTCAACCACGCGGTTCGGTGCGCCGCCAGCGCGTGTGATCAGGTTGCTGGCCAGCCCCTGATCATCGTCCATCAGTGCTTTCAAGATATGTGTGGGCTCCAGCCTTTGGTGCCCCTCGCGCAGCGCAATGGTCTGCGCGGCTTGCACGAAACCCCGTGCCCGCTCAGTGAACTTGTTCAAGTCCATAGCATTCTCCTTTTCTTAAGCGCCCCGTATTGATGCGCCCGCTTGGCGGCACGCGTCGGTCTGGGCCTCACATTCAATTTGGGAAATGTCTTTTCCCATTCAAGGGGCTAGAGCATATAAATCGGCGTCATCCGCGCGGAATAGAATAGACGGAATAACCGCCAGTTTCTCCCATCAATTCAGCGTTATACATTTCGACCAAAGATTGCTCGGCACTGCTGCCTGTGGGGCATGAAACCAGATCTGCTGTATGATCGAGGAAGTTGCCGGTATAGGCTGTTTCCCCGGTCAATTGACACCAGTCGTCTTCCGATCGGTACCCACGCACTAACAGAAGATTGTCATTGGTTGGAGCCGGCGCGACACCGGTTTCGGGCGGATCGCTTTGAGGCGCGTCTTCGCATGCGGCCAACATCAGTGCCACGCCAAGTACTATTACCTTTTTCATCATTTCTATCCCTGTTCTGAACGTCGGCACTTTAGCACATTGCGCAAAATAGTGAGTGAACTGCGTCACCTCGGGCTTCACACATGGACAGATCGCCCTGAACCCGTTAGGACGCAAACGTTTGCCAAAAAGGAGCGCCCCATGTCCGATGACCGCCTTATCGTAGCCCTCGACGTCCCAAACGCCCTGCAGGGTCTAGCCATGGCCGAGCGGCTGGGCGACTCGGTTTCGTTCTATAAGATCGGGCTGGGTATGTTGACTGGCGGCGGTCTGGCATTGGCCAACGAGTTGAAACAGGATCACGGAAAGCGCATTTTCTTGGACATGAAGCTGTTCGATATCGGCAACACTGTAGAAAATGCAGTGCGTGGGTTGGCTCAGTTCGATCTGGACTTCTTGACGGTGCATGGTGATCCGCATGTCGTACGCGCCGCAAAGGAGGGCGCTGCAGGCAAGGACATGAAAATTCTGGCGGTAACCGTCCTAACATCACTGAACAGGGACGATCTGGATGCAAGCCTTCTGAAAGCGGGTGACGTGCAGGACCTCGTTGTAGAACGCGCGGCCAAGGCTTTCGAGGCCGGAGCTGATGGCGTAATCGCCAGCCCTCAGGAAGCCGCGCTAATCCGCGCCCTGCCCCAATCCGAAAGTCGTTTGATTGTAACCCCTGGGGTACGCCCTGCTGGTGCAGCTTTGGGCGACCAAAAGCGGGTCGCAACCCCGGCCAGTGCAATCGGCGATGGGGCCGATCATATCGTCGTGGGCCGCCCGATTTATCAGGCGGATGACCCCAAAGCCGCCGCACAAGCAGTTTTGAGCGAGTTAAATTCATTGACTCACCATTAGGCGAAAAGCCAAAAATTGCGGAAGGAACGGTGCTCAAGCAATTGACGTTAGGTCAATTTTTTGCGCCGCCGCGCCAAATCGTCCCTGTGCCCGAAAACACACATGAAAAACATGAGTTTTATGGCGTTCGGCTTGTGGCTATCGAAAAACGCCATTTTCGGCGATTCTACACACAAGACACTCCCCAACGGGCCATCTCTTCCTGAGGCTCGTTACCTCCCCCCGCAGGCGCGGGGGGTTTTCTTTCGAAGTCCCGTTCAAAGCTGCGCCGTTAAGTCCCGTTCAAAGCTGCGCCGTTAAGTCCCGTTCAAAGCTGCGCCGTTTCCGACAAATAATCCCGAAGGCGATCTGCAAAATTTGGAATGGCCAACGGATTCGACAGATAATCCCGCGGACAAATCAGCCTCCACCCCTGCCCTTCGTCTCCAAAACGGATCAGGCCAACATCTTCCGGCGGGCGCAGGGCGACGTAGAACCAGCTTTGACCATATTGCCGTGACCAGACAAGATCGGTTGCGCACAGGCGCAGTCCAACCTCTTCATCTGTTTCACGCAACGCGCATTCGATCGGTGTTTCGCCTGGCTCTTTCCCGCCGCCTGGAAAATCGAGATGACCTGGAAACGGAATATCTGATCGATCATCTCTTAGAATGACCAGCAGCTTGTGCCCCAGAAACAACGCTATTTTTGCCCCGGAGAAGTCCATCGGTCCTCTTTTTATCCTTATCCATTCGCGATACCTTTTAACCTATCGAATGTCTTGACCAATCCGCCGCTGGCCGGAAAGAAACTACATCATGCCCGCCATCTGTCGCGACTGCCTGAAGGAAACTAAGCAAGGGCCGCGCTGCCCAACTTGCAGCAGCCCGAGGGTCAAATCGCACCCAGAGCTGTTTGACCTGACGATCGCGCATATGGATTGCGATGCTTTTTATGCTTCGGTCGAAAAGCGCGACAATCCCGAACTTGTCGACAAGCCTGTGATCATTGGCGGCGGCAAGCGCGGGGTGGTTTCGACTGCCTGTTACGTGGCCCGCGTTCGCGGGGTACGTTCAGCCATGCCAATGTTCAAGGCGCTTCAACTATGCCCCGAAGCGGTGGTGATCAAACCGCGTATGTCGGTCTATGCCAGCGTCTCGCGCGAGATACGCACCATGATGGACGAGTTGACACCTGATGTTGAACCGCTGTCGCTGGATGAGGCGTTCATGGACCTATCCGGCACCGAGCGGCTGCATGGTGCACCGCCAGCGGTCATGCTTGCGCGTCTGGTCAAGAGGATGAAAGATGAGCTGGGCCTGACGGGATCGATTGGCTTGAGCCATAACAAGTTTTTGGCCAAGGTGGCCTCGGATCTCGACAAGCCTCGGGGTTTTTCAGTGATCGGCAAGGCCGAGACGGCTGATTTCCTGCATGACCGGCCGGTGCGATTAATCTGGGGAATTGGTCCGGCGGCGCAGGAATCTCTGGATCGCGCAGGGATTCGCACATTTGCTGATCTTCTGCGCTGGGATCAGGAGGCGCTGACAGCGCGGTTCGGATCAATGGGCTACCGTCTGTGGCATCTGGCGCGAGGGCAGGACAAACGGCGCGTATCGGCCCATGAGCCGATGAAGTCGATCAGTAATGAGACCACTTTTTTCGAGGATACCGCCAGTCTTGAAATTCTGGACGGGCATCTGTGGCGTATGTCTGAAAAGGTAGCTGACCGGGCCAAAGCCAAGGGATTGGCTGGGCGAGTGGTGACGCTGAAGCTGAAACAGGCCAACCACAAGATCATCACCCGGCGCATATCACTACGCGATGCGACTCAGATAGCGGACCGGATTTATCGCACCGCTCGTGGGCTATTTGATCAGGTTGGCGATCAGGGTCCCTATCGCCTTTTGGGATGCGGTCTGTCTGACCTGTGCTCAGAGGATCAGGCCGATATCTCGGGCGACCTTCTGGATCCCGGTGCAGAACGCCGATCACAGGCCGAACGTGCGACGGACGAAATCCGGCGCCGTTTCGGTAGTGATGCAATCGTAAAAGGTCGTGCGCTGCGCTAGGTCTATTCGGCGGCAAGTGACATTGGATCGGACCCGATACTGGTGATCTGCGCGGTGACCTGCCGCAACACATCACGCAACGCCTCAAAGTTGCCGTTCGGCTGGATCGTTTCCTCGTTCATATAAAGTGAACGATCGATCTCGATTTGAACCGCATGCTGATGGCGGGCAGGTCGACCATAGGTCTGGGTGACGTAGGCCCCTGCAAAAGGCGTGTTGCGCGCCACATTCAGACCCGCGTCGGCAAAAGCGGCCTCGATCTGATCAACGATCACACCGGAAGCGGCCGCACCGAACCGATCGCCCAAAACGATTTCCGGTCGGGCCCGGCGCGAGCCGCCGGCCAGCGCCACCGCCTCGTGCGGCATCGAGTGGCAATCAATCAGAATGGCCTGCCCAAACATCTGATGCGATTCCGCCAGCAGAGATTTCAGGCGAGTATGGTATGGACGCCAATAGGTATCGATCCGCAGGCGCGCCTCATCCATAGTCAGCTTGCCGCTGTAGATCGCCCTGCCGTTGGCGACCACGCGTGGAATCACCCCGAGGCCCGAAGTAACCCGCGGATTATGTCCGTGACGACGCGCACCCTGTATCAAAGCGGGGTCCAATTCATCCGAATTGCGATTCAGGTCCAGATAGGCGCGCGGCATGGCCGCGGCGAGCAGCGGTGCACCGAATTCAGCGACTGAAGAAAAAAGCTGATCGACATACGCATCCTCGGAGGACCGAATCATATTGCGGTTCAAAACAGTCCGCTTCAATAAAGACTCGGGATAGGTCCGACCGCTATGGGGCGAGGCAAATACCACGCAGGACGTACGCGTTGCGGGCATATCCAGAATATAGGCTGCATTGGTGGCGGCGTCGGGCATGGGCTCTCCGTTGTTCGCACTCAACATAGACCGTAAAATAGTTCTGCCAAACCCCTTGATCCCCCCAACGACTCCTTTTATAGACCCCGCTACCGGCGCGGGGTTCCGCGCCCCATTTCGTTATGGGGCAGGTCACGCAACGGTTTCATGGGCGGTTAGCTCAGCGGTAGAGCACTTCGTTGACATCGAAGGGGTCACAAGTTCGATCCTTGTACCGCCCACCATGAATTCATTGCTCTGGTCTTTCCGGGGCACCCGATTAACCCAGGCGCTGGCCACGTCTTTGATGAAGGCGCCGCAGATTGGAGACAGACCCATGAAGGTCAAGAACTCGCTCCGCTCGCTCAAGAACCGGCATCGTGATTGCCGGGTTGTGCGTCGCAAAGGCCGCGTCTACGTGATCAACAAGACGCAGCGCAAGTTCAAAGCTCGCCAGGGCTAAGGGCTACACGAACTTAATTCAAAAACCGCGCTTTCGAGCGCGGTTTTTTTATGCCCTGCTTCTAGCGCCCTTTCGTGTCGGCGGAAGTGCCGGAAATCGCTCCGAAAGTCCGGTTCTGAGATTTAGTATTGTTATGAGACGGTCTCGTGCTACGCTTTCCCTGTTTTTTATGACGGGAGGTCGGGTTGGCCAACGATGATCTGGATACGCTATTAGGAACAACCCTGACCGAGATGGTGGCCGATATAGGCCGAAGCGTGGCCCAAGCCGCCGAACAGCTTAGTCTGGATCAGTTGAACGCGCTGAAGAACTATCCTCAGGAACTGCGCGAGATGGGCATTCCGCCAGTCTTTTACCACATGCAGGATGTCGATGTAGAATTGAAGGTCGTCATGGAGATGACCAGTACCACAGAAGAAGGCAAACGCGGGATCATTGGCGCGTTTCTGTGTGGGCCAAAACTGACGCAGACAGATACGCTCGATGCAAGCAGCGCGTCGACCATGCGGATGCGGTTCGCGCCGGGACCGGTGGATGAAGGTGGTTCTGGTGGAGGGGTCGATGGCGACTAAAAAGGACAAGACCCCCAAAAAACAGCCTATAGATGTGCGCATCACCGAACTGCCCGAGGCGTTCACCACACTGCTTCAGTCATTGGAAAACCGCCTGACCGCGCTGGAGGCGCGCGAGGTCGTGTTGCTGGAGACGATCCAGGACCTGCAAGACCAGATCGACGATTTGGAAGAAGGAGGCGGTGGCATGCTGATGGGCGCGGGTTCTCCGGTGGTGAACCCAATGGCCGGAGGCCAGAGCGGAATGGAGGTTGAAGACAAAGATACGCAGATCGTGGATGCGCAGGTTTTTTCGCAGGCCCTGGGCGAACAGATCCTTGCAGGATCCGACGGCAGCGACGATTTCACCATCGACAATGTCCAGGTCGAAGCCTTTGTTGGGCTTGGTCGGGATGGCGACAAAGCCCAGTTCGCTACAAACGCGAAGAAACAGGCGGTCAGCCAGAACGCAGCGAAGGTCTCGTTCTCGGTCAAAAGACGGTCCGCAACGAAGATTATTGATAGAGACTGAATTCACAAAGGAGATTGGAAATGAGTATCGGGCAGGAACTGCTAAACGTCCCTTTCGCGGAAATGGTTCAGAAACTGGCGATTTCCGTGGCAGAGTCGCAAACTGAATTGGATAGACATTCGACTGACATCGCCAAATACATGGCGGATCAGAAAATCCAGCTTCCCGATCTATCCAACCCCGATGGTCCCCCAAAGGAATTCAGCCTCGTGTCGATGGGTTTCCTGCCCGCGTTCTATGCGGTGCAAGAGGCCGAGATCGAGGTAAAGATGGCGATCTCGATGACCAAACAGACCGAGAAATCAGGCAGCGCATCGGTCAAAGGTGGCTGGGGACCCGTGGCGGCGCAGGTCAACGCAAGTTATTCCTCGCGCTATGCCTATAATCAGGAAGGCGCAAGCAGGCTGTCAATCAAACTGGCCCCAGCCGATCCGCCGGTCATGCTGCAGAAATACATGGAAGCGGTAACTCAGGCGATGCTGACCAAAGAACCGGTGCTCAGCGACGATCCGGACCCCGAGCCGGCACCGTCCCCCGTCCCACCGCAACCCGAAAGAAAACAAAGTAGGCGGCGTCAATCCTGAAGGGGCCGTCCGGCAAGGTAAGTTCAGCGACGTTTTGACCAACTAATTTTGTCGGATTTCCTTGCATCCCACCGAGAATCGTTTAATTGACCAAATCAGTCGGGTTAATTCCCGTCGCGATTTTCAATGTTGGGACAAATGATGCTGAAATCCTCTACCTGCTTTGCCGCCACCCTGACGGCCCTGATCGCCACCTCTGCCGCAGCCGAGGGCGAGCTGAACCTGTATTCCTCGCGCCACTACGACACCGACGAACGCCTGTATTCCGACTTCGAAGAGGCCACCGGCATCACCATCAACCGCATCGAAGGCAAGGCCGACGAACTGATCGCACGGATGAAAGCAGAAGGCGCGAATTCGCCCGCTGATGTCCTGCTGACGGTCGACAGCTCGCGCCTGGCCCGCGCCAAGAGCGAAGGCATCCTGCAGCCGGTCGAGAGCGCAATCTTAGAGGAGCGTATTCCGGCAAACCTTCAGGACGAAGACAATCAGTGGTACGGCTTTTCTCAGCGCGCACGGATCATCTTCTTTGACAAGGCTGATGTCGCCAACCCACCCGCAACCTATCTGGATCTGGCAAAACCGGAGTATAAAGGGCAGATCTGCATTCGCTCGTCCGGCAATATCTATAACCAGACACTATTGTCATCGATCATTGCAAATCACGGCGCGGAAGAAGCCAGGAAATGGGCTGAAGGTGTCGCCGCCAACATGGCACGCGAACCTCAGGGCGGTGACACAGACCAGCTGCGCGGCATCGTGTCAGGCGAGTGCGAGATTGCGGTTGCCAACACATACTATATGGCCCGCGCTATGCGCAAAGACGTCAAGGGTCTAAGCGCGGATATCGAGATGATCGGCGTGCAGTTCCCGGCACAGGATGCCGAAGGTGCACATATGAACCTGTCGGGTGCGGGTGTTGCAGCAAACGCGCCGAACAAAGAAAACGCGATTAAGTTCCTTGAGTATCTCGCAAGCGATCAGGCGCAGGTCTACTTCTCGAACGGAAACGATGAATACCCCGCTGTCGAAGGCGTTGCGCTGGCTGAGAACGTGGCCGCTCTGGGGGAGTTCAAAGCAGATGAGGTGAACCTCTCAGAGGCCGCCAAAAACATCCCCGAGGCACAGAAAATCTATAACGAAGTTGGCTGGAAGTAATCCAGTCCGATACCCGAGCAGCAAAAGGGCGCAGATTTCTGCGCCCTTTTTCTATTGTGTTTGAAGTAAAGCAAGGCAATAATCCCATATTCGTAACTGATTCCCATATGTGAGCCATGCTCGATACACTATCAAACCGCCTCGCTAAGCGTCTGAACGAGCTGCGCCAGGGTCATGGCTGGTCGCTTGAGCAGCTGGCAGACCAAAGTGGGATCAGCCGGGCGACACTGTCGCGAATGGAAAACGGTGATGTCAGCCCTACCGCTGAAACGCTTGGCCGTTTATGCGCGGCATACGGCCTGCCCATGTCACGCCTGCTGATGATGGTCGAAGACAGTTTCGATCCCAAAGTACCTTTCGAGAAGCAGCCTGAATGGCATGACCCCGAAAGCGGGTTTACACGCCGTTCGGTTTCACCACCGGCGACTGGCCTCAGTGGGGAAGTAATGGAAGGTCATTTGCCCCCAGGTACTGTCATCACCTACGATACTCCGCCCAAGCCGGGACAGGAGCACCACCTGATCCTACTTGATGGAGGGCTAACGTTGACAGTGGACGGGATTGCCCATGCGCTCAGCGGCGGCGACTGCCTTCGCTATCACCTGTCGGGGCCAACGCAGTTCGAAACCGGACCCAAACGCGGTGCGCGCTATCTGTTGGTGCTGATATGATTACGCGATTGCCACAGGAATATTTCGACGAAGCGCTTGAGGATCTGACCGATATCCTGCACCGCTGTGTCCATACCGGTGCCAGTATCGGGTTCATCCTTCCTTTTTCGCGGGACGATGCCCGCGCCTATTGGCGGGACAGGGTGCAGCCCGAACTCCGCGCGGAGACACTCGATCTGTTTGTCGCATATGGTGACGGACGCATTCTGGGCACGGTGCAATTGATCCCCGCCGCAATGCCAAACCAGCCACATCGCGCGGATGTGGCAAAGCTGCTGGTTCATCCGCAGGCTCGCCGTCGCGGTTTGGGTCGGTCGCTGATGGAGGCACTGCATGAGCGTGCTCGGGAATTGAAACGCACGATGCTGGTGCTGGACACCCGTAGCAGCGATCCTTCACGCTTGCTGTATCAGTCGATGGGTTTTCAGATTGCCGGAGAGATCCCGAACTATTGCCGAAACCCGTTTGAGGATCGGCTGGAGCCGACCACTTACATGTTCAAGGACGTCACCTAGCTGTCCGTCGCGCGCACATTCGCGACAGAGCATTCGGCGATCCCCGAAGGTCCCGACATAGGTCGGCACCAATGGCCTACAGCCGCGCGCCATCGACAGCAAAGGGCGCTCGTTGACCAAAGAATTTGATACCTCAAGCGCATCGGGATCAATCTAGAATCGAAGGAACTCCAGAGCTTCTCCGGCTGGCAGCTTCTCAGTTTCTGCCGGAATAATTACCAGACCATCGGCCTGTGCAAGAAGGGCAACGCGCCCGCTGTAAGACTCGGCCATCAGGCGCAATCGCGGTGCGCCATTCGGTGTACATCCGTCGATGCTTACCGGGCGGTACTCACGCCGCCCCGCGCGGCGTTGAAGAGGTTCTGCCAAAACCGCCTGCTCCGGGGTGCGTTCGTTCCGATGCAGACCGGCACGGCGTTCCATCATCCGCGCACCAATGATCTGCCACGTCACAAAGGCCGAAACCGGATTTCCCGGCAGGCCCACATAAAGCGCATCACCCCGACAACCGAACATGATCGGCTTGCCGGGTTTCATCGCCACTTTCATCACCTCGGTTTCGCCACCGATTTCACTGAACAGGCGCGGCATGTGGTCTTCGTCCCCGACCGAAACACCGCCCGTGGTGATAATCAGGTCCGAGCTATTACAGGCCTCCCTCAAGACCTGCTTCAGCAGCACCGGATCATCTTCGACCGGGCCTCGGTCGGCTAGTTCGATCCAGGGTTTATCCAGCAAAGCCAAAAGCATGTACCGGTTCGAGTTGTAGATCTGTCCGGGGCCAAGCGCTTCACCCGGCTGGCGCAGCTCGCTACCGGTCGAGAAGATCGTGACCTTGAGCTTGCGATAAACCTTCACCTCGCCATAACCAGCCGAGGCCAACGCGGCGGCCTCACGCGCAGTAATTTCACACCCGCGCCGCAGGATCGTGGCACCAGCTTTCAAATCCTCGCCCGCGCGACGGATATGCTGACCGGATTTTGGACGGCGGTTGAACCGGATGCGATCGGACTGAAACTCACAGTCTTCCTGCATTAATACCGCATCGAACTCGGACGGCACCGGCGCTCCTGTGAATATACGCAAGGCACTGCCATCTGGCGCATCGTGTGCGCCGCTATCACCGGCGGCTATGCGCCCGCCAACTAGCAGTTCGAACACAGGCCCCTCGCCCAGATCGGCGCTGCGAACGGCATAGCCGTCCATGGCCGAGTTATCGAAGGCGGGCATGTCTACATTGCTAGCGCAATCCTCGGCCAATATCCGGCCAATGGCCTGCACCAGCGGCAGTGTTTCGATATCCGTGATGGGGTTGGCCACGGACAAACCGCGCCTCAGGGCGTCATCTACGGTCAGGTACATATGAGCATGGTGGTCGCAGGCACATCCATCAGCCATTTTGGGCCTCCATATTCGCAAAGAGCTCTTCGAAACCGACCCGCTCGGCCTCTCCAAGTTTAGGTAGATAGGCCTTGGCTTCTTCGAGATTCGAGCTTGGATCACCAACTACCAGCAGCATGACCATTCCGTGACGCCCATGAACGCGGCAACGGATGCCGTAGACTCCCTCTTTCTCGAAAGTCAGATCCAGTTCGGGTTTGCCCCGAATCTCGAAGACGCGCGCGCCCACGGGTATCATTCGAGGAATGGCAGTGACCGTGTGCCGCCCGGTCGAGCCTTTGAAACGCACAGTCGCCCCAGCGGGAACCTGCAGGAATTTGGGTTCGAACCGAAATGCATGCGCCGGAGTGTCGGCGTTCAGGTCGATGACCTGATGAACTACGGCAACCTCGGGGATCTCCTCGGCCAGTGCGACACTACCAAAAGCCATTGCTCCCGTTAGAATCGCCGCGCCTAGTTTCAGCGAAATCGCCATCTATCCCTCCGGTTTCAGACCGCCCGGTAGGGGTCTCCCAACAGGTCGGCCAAAGCGCTGATCAACACCGGCCACTGGGCGCGGCGATTCTCGTCGCGCAATCCGGCCAACAATTCGCGCCCAATGGACACCAAGGCAGGGGTGCTGTCATTGACATAGGTCACGATCCGTTGCTCAGGATTGGCCAGAAGGAAGGGTACGATGGCCGCACCTGCCTGATCCGGGGCCGTTTCAGACAAAAGCCGCATCGCCGCCTGCCGTACCGGGGCCGAGACATCGTCCAGCAAGCTGCGCGCCACATCGGCCGTCCCGTCCCAGCGGGTCAGAATCTGCATGGCGTCGATACGAAAGGCAGTATCTCCGGTTTTCAGCATTGCCCGCAATTTGCCCCGCAGCGCATCCTGCGGTGGCAGGTCAGCCTGTTGCAGCAGGTTCAGCGCCTGCAGGGACAGATTGGCATCGGTATGCGAAAGCCCCTGTGTGATCAGCTCGATCAAATGCGACTGGTTCAGTTCGGACCCGTTGCGCGCGACCGACAAGCCCAGTGCCACCAGCGCCTGCGCAGCGATCTCGGTCTCGGGGTCCTGCGCGATCTGCGCCAGCATGATCTGCATACCTGTGACGTCGCCCAGCAGGCGGATGGCCGAAATGCGGGTCTCACGCTCCAAGGCTTCGGCATTGTCATCCAACGCCACGCGGCGGCGTTTGGGATGGCGGGTGGCCTTGACCAACAATGCCTGCTCGCGTGGCGTCAGGGGGTGCAGGTCATCATCCTCGGCCTCTTTCTTCATCTCTGCCGCGATAGCGTCATGGCCAAGGATCGCGCCGAGGCTGGAGGTAGGGCCGTTTTCACCACCGTCGGATACATCCAGCCCTGCCTCTTCCAGCGCGGCGATGTCGGTTTGCGGGGCCTCTTCCTCGTGCGCGTCTTCGACCACGCTCATCGGGGCGAGCGCGAAGGACAGCAGCAATTCGCGGCCCTGCTGCTGGTTCACATGCGGGCGGTCGGTGTCAGTAACAATCATCGCCAGCGAGGCCACGGCCTTCAGCCGCACCGACCGGAAGGGCGCGCGGCAGGCGCGTTGCAGCCATTCTGCCGCCTCGCGCAGGGGCGAGGTCGCCAGCGCGTCGACGATGGCCCATTGGATACGCTCGGCCTTGAGGTCGTCCGCCTCGACCGAGAACAGCGCGTTCAGCCGATCTGCCACCAGTTGCGGGGCCAACGCCGCCAGCAGGCCCAGCGCCTGCGCCGAGACCTCAGGCTGTTGTCCGGTTGCGAGGAAATCCAGCACCTGCCAGCGCAGGTCGTCTTGATCAACGATAGGCTGGCTGCGGTCCAGCCGGTCGATCAGCGCCAGTTTCACCTTGGCGCCGGGGTCGCGCATCATGCGGTCCAGCAGTTCGGGTTCGGAAAGGCCGGACTGGTTCAGCGCTGCGATGCGGATATCCTCGACCGCATCTGTCAGGGCCTGTTCGACCAGCGCCGGGTCGTTCGGCATCAGCGCCTCATAAGCGATCAGACGCACGGCCCCGTCCTTGTCGGTGGTGGCTTTGCGCAAGATGGCTTCGGCCTCGGCTCCACCGATCCCGGCCAGCGTGCGCAGAGCGCGGTGACGCAGACGGCGGTTCGAGGATTGGGCGAACACACCCAAGGTCGGCACGGACGGCGTACCGATCTGGCCCAGCGCTTCGCAGGCCATATCCCCCAGTTCCTGCCCGTCTTCGTCCATCAGGGCCATGACAATGGGTTCAATCGCAGCCGCATCGCCCATGCGACCTAACGCTTTGATTGCCGCGATCTGAGTATCCAGCCAGTCGTCCCATTCATCCTGATGCAGCTCGTCCTCGTCCCAAGTGATATCCTCGCCGCGTCCAGTGACGAGGGTGCGCAGGTACGGCGTGGCGTCCTTGGCGTTCAGCTGTGCTAAGGCGGTGACGCAGGCCAGTTTCACCTCACCGCAGGGATCGTGGATCAGGTTTTCCAGCAGTTGCGGCGCGGCCTCCGTTACGCCCAGCGCGCCCAGCGCTTGGGCTGCGTCTTGCCGGACGTCTTCGTCATCATCCAACAGCGCCTCGATCAAGGCCGGGCTGTTACTGGCCCCAATGGCGGCCAGGGCCTGAATGGCGCGCAGGCGGATCACGTCATAATCAGATTTTGCATAGTCGGAGAACAGGCTGGTGGCCTCGTCACGCAGGGCGGTATCGGAATGCATGTTCATATCAGGTCTGCCATGTTTTGCGTTGGGACGGGTTGGGTGAATGTGGAAGACAGGTTTCCCAACCGAAGCCTGCCTTCCAGGTGGTCCCTTCTGCAGTGGGACCGGACCCGAGGGGCGGCATGGCGTCCGCCCCCCGGAAAAGCGTCAGGCGATATCGCGCGGCGCGAAGGACATCGTGCGGAACGAGGTCTTGTAGGGGCTCGGCCCCAGCTTGCGGACCTTGGCGACGCCCATCTTGTAGTTGTAGTTGCCGCTGATCCAGTCGACGATCCGGCCCTCAAGCGCGTTTGCAGGCTGCTGCATGTGCAGGAAGTCCATGTAAACGACGCTTTTCTTTATGGCGGGCGTAACCATGGCCACGGCGGTGATCGCCGCTTTGGTCAGTTCGATATGCCCGTTCTCCATCAGTTTCGAGAACTGGAAGTCGTCGCCTTCCACACCGAGCAGCGTGTGCTTGTTACCCGGAACGCGCTCCGAATAAACCATCACATAGTCGCCGCTTTCGATGCCACGCTCGGCCGCATCGTCGGGGTGAATCTCGACCCAGTTTTCCGGCCAGCGCTGCACGATATAGGGGCGGCGGCGGTCGTCGAAACCGGACTGCCAGCGTTCGTTGATCCGACCGGATGTGGCCCACAACTCGCCTTCGTCCTTGTTGGGTTTCAGCCATTCCCAGTAATCCGAGAACAGGTCCCACGGCGATTTCTGGATGTTGCACTTGCCGGTCTGGCTGTTGAAGTGCGTCAGCTTCTTGTTGAATACATCCGCACCAGCCGCACCAGTATCAGGCAGCGTGCGGGTTGTGTCATGCAGACGCTTGGTTTCAATCAGCGTGACACCGTCGGCATCCAGCATGACCGGGCATTGCACACCATCGGTGCCGAATTCTCGGACCTTCTGGTGCAGACCCTTGCCCTCTTTCTTTGCCAGACGGTAGACCGCGTGGAAGTCCTTGCGCGACCCGCGCGTAAAGCGCACGGCCTCTTCGGCAACCTCGTTCGAGTTCTGCCAGTCGAACCCGTCAAAGCCCATCCGCTGTGCCAGTTGCGCAATGATCCACCAGTCGGGCTTGGCCGCACCGGGCGCATCATAGAACTTCTGATACAGGCGCAGGCGGCGTTCGCCGTTGGCGCGCAGAAAGTCCTCTTCGCCCCAGGTCGCTGCGGGGAACACGATGTCGGCATAGCGGTTGCCGATCGGATCTTGCAGATAGATGTCCTGGTTGATGACCACCATACCGCCGCTGTCGGCGCGGGCCTTCAGCGTGTCGATCATTTCTTGCTTGTCGAAAGACGCAATCTGATGCGGGTTGCGGACGGTCAGTTCCTCGAACTTGTCAGCTAACTGTTGCGAACCACACATCGCCTGAATCCATGTGGTGCCGATCACATGGGCCATACGGGTATGACCTGCAATCAGATACCGGTCCGTATCCATGGCGCGGCGACGGCGACCCGGCAGTTTCTCGGGCGACTTGTTGCGCGGGTATTTCCCGCCCTTCACGCCGCCCCGCTGGTGACCACCGGCCCGGCCAATCACCTGACCCGGACGACCACCACAGCCGCAGATGATGCCCAGAGCCGAGATCGCCTGCGTGTTGCCGGTGTTGTTCGACCAGTAGAACCCTTTCTCGATCATGACCGAGGTCTTGGGCCGGGTGCCATCCGCCTTGGGCTTGGCAAGCCATTCGGCGGCAGTATAGATTTTCTGCACGTCGATCTCGGCCATGGCTGCAGCGGTTTCAGGCGCGAATTCGTCCTGCGACAGCAGCCATTCTTTCCAATCCTCAAAGCCTTTGGTCTGGAACTTGCCCCAGGTCGTGCGCCACTGCCATGGCGTGTTGCGCGTACCCTGACCGAAGCCCGACGAGCTTTCCCACTTGTTGTTGACCCATTTCTTGATCCAGTCGCTGTCTTCCCAGCCATTTTCCACGATGACGCGGGCGATGGCGTTGACGACCAGAAGGTCGGTGCCGGGCAGAACGTCGATATGCAGGCCACCCATCTTTTCAGCATGGGCCACACCGGCAGACCGGCGCGGAATCAGATAGATCTCTTTCTGACCGTTCTGCATCCCCTTCATCATCCACTGGGTATATAGGATAGTCTTGGTCTCATACGGGTCGGTGCCACAGACCAGAAGGGTTTCCGCATCCCGCCAGTCCTCGTACGAGGGACCAAAGTTGTCGAAACCCGCGTCCCGGAAACCGGGGGTCGAGGTCACGTCGGACGGCGTGTCGTGGAAGGTGAAATTTGCGGTGTTGATATGGCGCAGCGCGTATTTCGAGATCGCATAGGTGTTCTCGATATATTGATAGCTGAAAGTCTTCACACCATAGGCATTGGTGCCGTGTTTGGCGATCACGTGGTTGCCCACCTCAGCCGCAACATCCAGCGCCAGATCCCACGGAACCGGCATCAGCGTGCCATAGATTCGCATCAGCGGCGTCTTCAGACGGTCACGAGTGGGCGTCTGCGGGTTGTAGCATTTCTGCGCGATACACCCGCCCCGCAAAGAGCTGTCGCCGTCGGTGTTGACGTATTGCGTGTCCTTGTCGGGGATGATCACAACGTGGTGCGGCTGACCTTTGTGCAGGACGATATTGTGTTGGTTCGGCGCGACCCAGGCACCCAGCGGTGCAACAGGGAAATCCTCGCCAAACGCGTTTTCGTCCGCGGTGGGGCCGCCGGGTTTGGCCGTCACGGGCCAGCGATAGACTTTGTAACCACAAGCCACGATGCAGTAGTCGCAGGCGGTCGAGATGACCTCGGCCCCTTTGGGCGGCAGCGGAACGTTGGTTTCGGGTACGTAATACGGGGTTGCCATGATTCCGCTTCCCTTATGCAATGAGGTTGTCGTAACGGCCGTAGATCAGGCCGAACATTCCAACGGCGTAGATATCGTCACCATCCAGTTCCAAAAGGACCTGTGGCAACGATTGGTAGGCCTGCCCCGAGACGAGGATGCCGTGCCGTGTCACGTCATAGGTGGACAGGTGCAACGGGCACGGGCCCAGCACCTTATGTTCAGGCTTGTAGCTGTCATACATCGACCCGCCCTGATGGGTGCAGGTGAGGTTGAAGGCCACAACATCCTTTTGCGGACCAATGCCGCCGCCGCTTTCCACGCCGGTTTTCACAAGGATCGAGTCCGAATAGTCGCCCTCGTCCGGGTAGTAGAACTCGACCGGCACATCCTGTTCCAGTTCGGACAGTTTGCCGATCAGCTTGCGCGGATAGGTCGATACCAAAGCGGGCACCTGTTCCGCCTGGCCATGGCGGGTGGGCATGGTCACCATCACGGCAAAGGTGGTGGCACCCGAGGCGAACAGGAACTGGCGGCGGTTCACGGTGCAGGCCTTTTTGGCCTCGCCCGAACAGCTGCATCCGGTTGCGTTATGATCTTTCATGACGCTTACTCCTCTGCTGCCGCGGGAAGCGGCTGGTAATCCGGCAGATCAGGTTCTTCGACCAGAATCTCGTCACCGGACAGGGATTTCAGGAACGCCAACAGATCCGCTTTTTCCTGATCATTCAGGCCAAGGGGTTGGATCAGCGGAGATTTATTGGCCGAGAACTCATTCTCGCCGCCGCCCTGGTTGTAGAACTCGACCACATCCACAAGCGTCTCCAACATGCCGTTATGCATGTAGGGTTCGGTATAAAGGGTGTAGCGCAGGCTTGGCGTGCGGAACTTCCCCTTGTCGGCCTTTTCCTTGGTACGGAAATAGAAGCCGGGGTCGTCCTTGGTGTGGCGGTACATTTCTTCGGTCGAGCCTTTGGCGTAAAGCTCATACCGGAAGGTCACTTGCGCCAGACCATCGTCCTGCCAACCGTCATAGGCGGGCACACCGGTGTTGTAGTATTTTTCATCCGACAGCAACGCACCGTTATGGCATTCGGAACATTGCGCCTTGCCGGTAAACAGTTCCAGCCCGCGTTTCTGTTCGTCGGTTAGCGCCGCATCATCCCCGCGCAGATAGTTGTCGAAGGGCGTGTCGGTCTGAACGATGGTCCGTTCAAACGCTGCGATGGCGCGCCATGCGTTGCTGATGCGCGGCCATTGATCGCCGAAGACATCGTTAAAGCGTTCGACATATTCGGGGACAAAGGCCAGACGGGCCTCCATCATGTCGGCCTCGCCGTTGCCGGCGACCGCACCGCCTGCGGCGGATTTGGCCTGGTTCTCAAGGCTTTTCGAGGAACCTGCCCAGAACAGCTTGCCGTAATAGGCCGAGTTCACGATGGTCTGGCTGTTGCGCCAGTGGGTCGTGCCCGGATAGCCGAACGAGATCGGTGCCTCGACGTCCCAGCCGACATCTGGCATGTGACAGGCCGAACAGGGCGTCGACGGATTCCCGCCAAGACGGGCATCAAAGAACAGCATCTTGCCCAGTTCGATCTTGGCGTCGGTTTGCGGGTTGTCCAGCGGGATCGGCGGCTCGCCCAGCGCCACCAGCGGCGAGTCTACATCGGGGTCTGCGCCACCGATGCCGGCCTCAATCTCCATGCTGGTTTCCGCAATCGCCTGTGCACCTAGGACGGCAAACAGGGCAGCGGTGGCGATTGTGCCTGAAAGGTAAGACTTTAGGTCTTTCATGGGTCCACTCCTCAGTTTGTCGCGTCTTGCCAGTTTTCGATCGGCGCATAATCCGTATCGATGTCCTCGGCGACGAAGTCGGGGCCGGTCAGCGGCTCACCAGACAGCGCCTTAAGGAAGGCCACCAGCTGTGCTTGTTCGGTCTCGTTGAGGCCAAGTGGCTTGATGCGCGGATCCTTGTTTTCATCTTCGCCACCACCGGCGTTGTAGAAGGCCACCACATCCTCGAGCGTCGCAATCGAGCCGTTATGCATATATGGCGCGGTATAGGTCAGCTCACGCAGCGTGGGGGTCATGAACGTGCCGAATGTATCGGCGGTGTGAGTGCGGATATACGCACCGGGGTCGGCGCGCAGGTTCATGTAATTCTCGACGCCGAGGAACTTCATCATGGTCACAAAGGTGATGTGACGTTCCGGGGTCGCCCAGATATCGGGGTTGTCGCCCACGCCGATATTGTGCGGCAGATCATCCGTGAACCGCTCGCCCGAGTGGCAGGAATTGCAGCCGCTGGCATTGAACAGCTCATAGCCCGCCTTGGCGTCTTCCGACATCTCGCCGGTATCGAACGGCGCGCCGCGCGAAATCAACGTTTTCAGATATTCCGGGATGGCGTTACGGACCCCGCCGTTCGACGGCTCGCCAAATCCGGCGGCTTCGAACATCTCGACATAAACCGGATCTTGCTTGATGCGTTCCTGCATCAAACGCATATCCATGTTCATCGAGTATGTCTCGGTGATGCTTTCGCGGGTCGCGTCGTTGAGGTTGGTGCCAATGCGCCCGTCATGGAACCACGCGGCGCGCTTGGCGCTGTTAATCAACGTCGGCACGTTGCGGAAATGCAGGCTGCCGGCATAGGCATCCGATAGGGCCTGCCCGTCGGTAAAGCCGTTTTCCGGCTGGTGGCAGCTGGCGCAGGACAGTTCGGTGTCGCCAGACAGGCGCGGGTCAAAAAACAAACGTTTGCCAAGTGCCGCCTTGGCTTGGTCGAACTCAATGGCTTCTACCGGGCCCGGCTGTTCCGCCTGGGCATGGTGAACCGGGAACGCAACACCCACCGACAGCAATGAAACTGTCGACAGTGCCGAGAACCACGTTCTGGCTTTGGTCATCATTTAAAAAGCCCTCATTATCCGCAAATCTGATCGCTCCGGTTAACCGGAGATCGACGAGGCGAATATTAGAGGGTCATGTATCGCGATGCCTTGATCGAGATTAAATCCGCAGAGAATTGGCGACGTAATCGTCGCTTATCTGAACCAAGGCCGCGACTGTCAGATGTCGATATCCAGAGCAAGCGCATGGATACGGGGGACTATATCCCCCAATGCCGTATGTACTGCGCGATGGCGGGCAACGCGGGATTGCCCCTCGAAAGCCGCAGAACGAATAAGGACGTTGAAATGACTCTCACCGCCCTCCTGATATCCAGCGTGACCACGATGGCTCTCGCTGTCGTCAACCACCTCCAGCTCACGCGGGTTAAATGCTGCCTGCAATCGTTCACGGATTTCGTCGGTCACGCTCATTTTTATGCTCAACGGCAAATAAATTGCCGTCCCCCTCTTCTACTTTCGGCTGCTTAGATTAAACTGCTGCCTCCGAGTCGAAAAGATGCCTTCGTGAGGTTGTGCAGATGGTAAAGTCAGATCCCTTCGGATTCGATATGTCCGTGTCGAGCGCTAAGAAAAAGAAGCCGCGCGGCCGTCGGGGTATGTCAGGTGCGTCCGAAACTTCGGTGCGAATCTGTGATCATGAGGGCTGTGAAGAACCCGGTAAGTTTCGCGCGCCCAAAGCTCCGGACGTGCTGGATGATTTTTTCTGGTTCTGCCAGCAACATGTGCGCGAATATAACCAGAAATGGAATTTCTTCGACGGCACCACCGAGGCCGAACTAAACGCGCAGCGTTCGAAGGACAAAGTGTGGGAGCGTGAGACCAAACCGATGGGCGATCCCGAGGCCCGTGCCTGGGCACGTCTGGGGATCGAGGACCCGCATCAGGTTCTAGGCGAAAACGCCACCAAAAACCCCGGCCGCGCCAATTCCGGCGGTCGACGCCTGCCACCGACCGAGCGCCGCGCGATTGAGATCCTCGAAGCGCAAGATAGCTGGTCGAAGGCAGAGATTCGCAAAGCCTACAAGAAGCTGATCAAGGTGCTGCACCCGGATATGAACGGTGGTGACCGATCTCAGGAAGAGCAGTTGCAAGAGGTCGTCTGGGCCTGGGATCAGATCAAGGACAGCCGCAGCTTCAAGTAGTATCCAACGGATACGGGTCAGCGGCGTTCCGTCTCACGAATAGTGCTTGTTGCGGGACATCTTTCCGATTCCCGGGTTCATACTGTTCGTGGGATCGATCGACTTGTAGAAAGCTGCCAGATCGGGTTTGGCTGCATAGAGATGGCCAACATTATGTTCGGCCGGGTATTCAGCGCCGCGTTTGTCCAGCAACTTTAGCATTGCGGCCTTCAACGCGTTCGGGTCTGCGTCTTTCTTGACGATGTAATCCTGATGCAGAACATGACACATGAAGTGGCCATAGTAGAGTTTGCCGACCAGTTGATCCGCGATCTCAGCTGGCAAGTCTTCGAACCAGTTGACGTCATTGCGGCGCAGCGCGATATCTAGGGCGATGATATCTTCCACTTCGGCTGCATGAACCTTCATATAACGAATGGCTGCACCTGCGGCAGCAAAACGATGTAGCCCAGCGATTTTTGCCTCACGCAGGTCGCATTCAAAGAAATCCAGCTTGTCTTCGGCAGTCATGTCATTGAGTAGATCGCGCGCTTCATCGATACCGCCATCGCGCATTTTGAGTATCAGGTGATGCGGATACCGATCCCGATAGGCCCGCATCCGGCGCGGCAGGATATCGGGCCAAAGTCGCATCGCGAACTGCATGAAACGATCGGTAAAATTGCCGAGAACCGGAATGCCTTCCAAACGCGCGTCCACCGCGCCCTTCAGCGCAAAGAAAGTGGGCAAACGGTCGGTTCCCAACTTGTCAATCATCACCATGGTGTCTTTGCCATAGCGGTCAGAGATATCGAATACCTCCTCATGCATGTATTCAGCGCTGACCGGCAGGGTTTTGAAGTCGGACAGGATGCGACGGCGCAATTCCGTGAATGCCTCGGTGTCGTGCGCCCCGACGTAGAAAGTACGTTCTGCTTCGTTCTTGGCATATGTATCCAGCCGAACCGCAAAAACCGCCAGTTTACCCGCGCAGCCCGCTGCTTCGTATAGACGCGACTTATCAGCGTTAAAGCGTGCTGGCGTTTCAGCATCCACATTACGCACCCGACGGGCGTAATCGGTGTCAGAGGCTTTGCGATTGTCGGTGTCGATATCAGTTGCTGAGAAATCACCGTTCTGCAGCCGGGTCAGGATTTCTTCGGGTGTATCACCCAATTGCATGCCTAGATGATTGACCAACTCAAGCTCGCCGTCCTGAGTGATCCGCGCGTACAGTGACAGCTCGGTATAGGAGGGGCCGCGCTCGACCAGCGAACCGCCCGAGTTGTTGCACACCCCGCCAACGACTGAGGCACCGATGCACGAAGATCCGATCACCGAATGCGGCTGGCGGCCAATCGGGTCCAGCAGCTTTTCCAGCGCAAACAGTGTGCTGCCCGGAAAGCTGATGACCTGCTTGCCATCATTGATCAGATGCAGATCGTCCATCCGCCGCGTGTTGATCAACACTACATCACGATCGTAGCTACCCTTGGGCGTAGACCCTTCGGTCAGGCCGGTATTGGCGGCTTGCATGATGACAATTTTGTCAGCGGCAACACAGGCCTGCAGCACCTGCCATTGTTCCAGCAGCGTAGCGGGCTGAACCACCGCGAGCGCGTCCCCTTCACCCGATCTGAACCCCCGGCGAAAGCGGCGGGTGCTGCGCGACGAAGTCAAAACGCGCCGCCGCCCACAAATGGCCTGAAGACGCTTGATCAGATCGGCATCGTTCATCCCGCTACCCTCCGTTAATACGCGACCGAGGGCAACCACGTGGCCAGTTGTGGCCACAAGAAGACAAAGAACAGGCCGGTCAGCTGCAGTATCACGAATGGGATAATCCCTTTGTAGATGTCAGTCAGCTTGATCTCGGGCGGGCAGACCCCTTTCAGATAGAAAAGCGCAAATCCAACCGGAGGTGTCAGGAAAGAGGTCTGCAACGTCACCGCCACAAGGATTACGAACCACACCAGCGCAGGTTCATCGATGACACCGAAGCCGTCGATATCCAGACCCAGCCCGTTCACGATGGGGCGCATCAAGGGCAGAACGATGAGCGTGATCTCGATCCAGTCCAGCACGAAGCCCAGCAGGAAGACGATGAACAGGATCATGAAGACAGTGCCATTTGGGCCGAGCCCGGTACCGTGGATCATATCTTCGATCAGCGCGTCGCCGCCCAGTTCGCGCAAGACATAGGAGAACACCGTCGCACCAAGGAAGATCGCGAAGATATAGGCGGTGGTGTTGAACGTTGCTTTCAGCACATTCACCAGCTTGGCCAGCGTCAGCTTGCGATATCCCAGCGCCAGCAGAGTGGCTCCCAACGCGCCCACGCCCGAGGCTTCGGTCGGTGTGGTCAAACCCGCGAAGATCGAGCCCAGCACGGCGAGGATCAGGGCCAGCGTCGGCAAGACTGCAATCAGCACGTCCTTGACTGCGTTCCAGTCAGGACGGGTTGCGCCTTCGGGTACTGGGGCCACGTCGCGTTTGATCAGGGCGATGACAAAAATATAGGTCAGGTAGAGCGCGCCAATGATCACGCCGGGGAACACTGCAGCCATAAATAGGTCGCCGACCGATAGCGCCATCTGGTCCGCCATGATGACAAGCATGATCGACGGCGGGATGAGGATGCCCAGCGTGCCCGAAGCGCTGACCACACCGGCGGCCAATGAGGGGCTGTATTTCTGCTCCATCATCGACGGCAGCGAAAGCACGCCCAACAGAACCACAGACGCCCCAATGATCCCGGTCGAGGCGGCCAGAATGATGCCGATCATCGTTACCGTGATCGCCAGCCCGCCACGCACCGTGCCGAACAGGCGCTGCATCGAGGACATCAAACGCTCGGCCACACCGGATTCGTCCAACATCAGGCCCATGAAGATGAACATTGGCAGCGCCACCAGAACCGCGTTTGACATGGTGGCATAGACACGGTTCACCACCGCGCCCAGCGTCAGATAGTCCAGACCGGTCAGCGTTTCCTCAAGCCTGGTCCAGTTCATCAGGCCGTTGTCGAACAGATAGGCCAGACCGCAATAGGCAACGCCAACCCCGGCCAGTGTCCACGCCACCGGGAACCCGGTGAAAAGCAGCGCGATGAAGGTCAGGAACATGGCGATGACCAGTTTTTCCTCGGTTGTTTCAACGAGGAAGGTCAGCGCGGTCGCCACCAGAGCAAAGCACACCAGCGCCCAGACGATCAGACGCAGGCCCTTGCCCTGCCGTTCCTCGTCGAGATTGACGAACAGGGCGTGCACATCGTGGATCAGCCGTGCCGCCGCAGCCAATGCCAGCAATACAAAACTGGCCGGGATCACACCTTTCAAAGCCCAACGCGCGGGCAGGCCGGTGGGGCTGTCCGAGGATTCGTTGACCCTCCAGCTTTCGTAGAAATAGTCATACCCCTGATCGATCATCAGATAGATGAACGGCACGAGCAGGGTGAAAATTCCGATGATCTCGATAATCCGCCGCGCACGCTGGCTGAGTTGCATATGCAGCAAGTCCACTCGCACATGGCTGTCGGTGACCAGCGCATACGAGATGCCGACCATCGTCACCAACCCGTAGAAATGCCACTGGATCTCGTCTAGTTTGGGATAGTTCTGGTTCAGTAGATAGCGCATCGCCACCTGTGAAACGATGGCCCCAACCAGCAACAGGTTGGCCCACATGACCACATGACCTACCGCTTTGACGCCGTTGTCGATCGCTACTGCCAGCTTTTGACGATCGGGCTCACCATGCTCAAGGATACTCTCATAGACTTCAATTGGGTCGTCCTGATGACGCTGTGTCTCGGCCATGGTCTCCTCCTCAAGAGTTTGGCAGTGGGGACGTGAATGCGCCCGGGTCGTTGGGGAAAATAAAGAAAATCAGAAGGGTCCGAGGGCGGCGGAAGGAAGCCGCCCCCGGATAATCGCAAGTGGCAAATTTACTTGCGGGGGAGGAATGCGTTCTCTTTCCAGACCGCATAACCGTCACGGAATTCGTTCATGTCGGCCAGAACCTTGGCAAAGAATTCGTCGTTGGCGGCCTGTTCTGCGGCAACCTCTTCCCAGGTCGCGCGGAAGGTTGACAGCATCTCGTCGTTCCACTGCTTGATCTGAACACCATTGTTTTCAACGTTGTCCAGCAGCGCAGCGTGTTGGATCGCCTCACCTTCGGCAAAGCTGTCAGCCATCGAAGCCTTACAGGCATTTTCGATGATCGCTTTGTGCTGATCGCTGGCTTCGTTCCAGACGTCCTTGTTGATCATCAGTTCAAACACCGTCGCTTGCTGGTGCCAGCCGGGGAAATAGTTGTACTTGACCAACTTGTGGAAACCGAGGCGTGCGTCGATGGCAGGCATCGAGAATTCGGTCGCGTCGATCGCGCCTTTTTCCAGCGCCGGGAAGATTTCACCTCCGGGCAGGAGCGAGGTGGCCACACCCAGCTTCTGCATCACTTCGCCACCCAGACCGAAAAAGCGCATTTTCAGGCCGTTCAGGTCTTCGGGGCTGTTGATCTCATTCGCAAACCAGCCCGAGGTTTCGGGGGCGATGATTGCGCAGGGAATGACATGGACGTTGAAGCCTGCCTGATCATACATCTCCTGATACAGGTTCATGCCGTTGCCATAGTACAGCCACGCCATGTATTCGCCCGCCTCGGGGCCAAACGGAACGGCCGAGAACAACGGTGCAGCCGGGATCTTACCCGCCCAGTAGCCGGCGGTGGTATAGCCCGAATTGATCTTGCCTGAAGACACCGCATCCAGAATTTCAAACGGCGGGACCAGCTTGCCCGGTTCGTAAACCTTCATCTTCAGCGTGCCGCCGGACATCAGGTCCAGCTGTTCGGCCACGCGCGGGATCGGCGAGCCGAGGCCCGGTAGAGCGGTTGAAAACGCGATTGGGGTTTTTAGCAGCATCTTATCCGCCGCGTGGGCAACCGGGGCTGCCAGCAGCGAGGCCGCAACGGCAAGCGATGTCAGGGTGGTCTTCATGGGTTCTCCTCCAAGGTAAAGATCAGCCGGTGGTCTGGCTGTCACTCTCGCCGCGAGCACGGCTTAAGTGGTAAATATTGTTTACCTTGTTATTCAGTCAACAATTTAATTTACCAATTTGGCTACGCCGTGGTGATGTGGCTCATAACCAAGATTGACCTTTCATAACCCGGAGTTTTCGAATAATTTTGTGACACTCAATAAAAACAAACGCTTATATGCGCGGCGAGCATCCGTATTTTTGGGTAGTTTTTCTTGCAATGCCGAAAGCTAGTGGTAAATATTATAAACAACCTCGACGATCTTTAATCTAACTACCGGACAGGAATTATGAGCACGAACAGCCTCTTTGATCCCGTTGGTCACGAATCAATTGCCGATGCGGTCGTCGCACAAATCGAGACAATGATTGTTGATGGAATCCTGAAAGAGGGTCGCAAAATCCCGTCTGAACGGGAGCTTGCGGAAGCCCTAGGCGTTTCACGCCCCAAGCTGCGCGAAGCACTCCAAATCCTCGAAAATCGCGGCTTGGTGACCGTGCGACATGGCGAGGGCACCTTTATCGCCCCACTGACCGGTCGTGCCATGTCGCCCGCCCTTCTGTCTCTCTATGCCCGGCACGGCAGTGCTTTCTACGATTATCTTGAATACCGGCGCGAGCAAGAGGCCTTTGCCAGCCGCCTCGCCGCACAGCGCGCCACACAGTCCGACAAGGAACGGATCGCAGAAATCATCGATGAAATGCAGCGAGCCTGGGAGAATGACGATCAGGATGCCAGTGAAGAGGCTGATTTTCGACTGCACGCCGCCGTTGTCGATGCGAGCCAAAACACGACCCTTATCCACATGATGGCATCCATCTATGACCTCACGCGCCAAGGCGTGTTCTACAACCGCCGCTTCCTGCGCTCGATGGACGGCACGGGTGAAGCGTTGCTTGAGCAGCACAAGGCAATCGCGCAGGCCATCATCGACGGCGACCCGGACCGCGCAGAAACCGCCGCACGCACGCATATGGATTTCGTCGAGGATTCATTTCGCGTAGGACAAGAACAACAAGCTCGCGAGATCCGCGCAGCAAAACGGCGGCAGTTTTCGGATTGAGGTCAAAAACAGAGGCGTATTTTTTTGTTCTACGGAAAAGTCTCCCGCACGACGTACTAAGTCTTGGCTTTGCCTTTCTCGACCGGTTCTCGCCTCAGGCACTTTTCCAAGTCTACTTCCAATGCACTGAGGTTTATGTCTCCAGCTCGCAGAGCGTCCACCTCATTGGCTCCTTGCCTCGTCAAACCAAGGTTTTTGAGCAACGTGTTCCAATCCGGTACGTCCCGCTTCAATCCCGCGCGCAGCAAAACCTCAATTTTTCGAATGTACCAAAGGGTCAGAGAAGACACACGAATGTCGGGTGGAGTGTCCACAGGTACATGGGCGGCAATCGCAGCGCTTGCGCACGCCATTGACTCGGATGCCACGTAGAAAGCCTGCGCCGCGCTGTTAGGGTTTACGTATTTAACGCCTTCATTGATCAAAGCTCCACCGGCCAAGACCAAGGCCAGGTCTTTCCCTGAGATCGAGGCCGCACTTCCAAGCGCGGCACCGCCTGCTACAGTGATCAGTGCCGCCGCTGTCAGGTCCCGATTGCGCGCTGCTTCGTCGCCCAGCCTTTTGTAGGCATCTGAAAGTTGCAGCGCATAATACGACGTACGAATAGGACCGCGTTCAAGCAACAGGCTTGTGGACTGAAATGTTTTTGGTGCCGTTTCAAACGCACCCCCGATCCCTACAGCGTGCTGGATAACGTCTCCCGATGTATTCGACAGCACGGTTTGCTCGGCATTAAAGGCCCTGTTCTCGTAGGCACAACCGGTGATCAAAGTCAGCGGCACCAAGGCCGGAATCAGGCGATTGAAAACGGACTTCATCAAATTTCCCCATGAAAACGCGCAATTGAATAAGTGAAACTATACAATCACAGGGTGTTTCAGGCAAATTCGGCCGCACATGTCATCGCCAACTCACAATGCCACAACCCGTTTCAAACACCCGGCGCGACGCGCATGGATGGCTTATAAATCCCGAATCCAGAATTGAAGCGGCTTTTGGGTTTCGCAATCGTCGCCTCGATCCTTCCACGAGAATTGCGCCACGACGCCAGGAAGCGGCGCATAACCCCGCGCGCGCCAGAAGGCATCCAACGGGCGGTAATGATCTGGTCGCATGGGGTGGTCGTCAGGGCGTACTACACTGCAGAAGGCGCTTTTGGTGAATCCCATCGCATGGGCGTGGGCTTCGCGCAGATCAAAGAACGTATGGCCTGCGCCCTGTCCGCGATACTCCGGCAGCAGAACCGATTCTGCGCAATAGAAGATGTCGCCCAGCGACAGGCCCGAGCCTTCGAACGCGGCCGCGAAATCGTCGGCGTGATCCGTCAAGGGCGCACCCGTCGAAGCACCTACCAAAGTATCACCGTCGAACGCTCCGACAACGATGGCCCTGGCGCTATCGACGTAAGACTGCAGGTATTTCCGCTCATACTTCAGATCGCCATCATAGAGATATGGCCAGGCGTGAAATACGTCGATCCGCAGACGCGCGACTTCATCCAACGCGTCGACCAATGTCGATCCGGTCATTGCGCGGACCTGCGAAATCTCAGCCATTCGAGACCTGTTTGGTCCAGTCCGCAAGGTTGTAGAACGTGGTCACGCGGGTGATCTTCCCGTCGTTAAGGTCAAAAAACGAACCCGCAGGCAAGCGGTAGGTCTGCCCATACGCTTCTGGCAGACCTTCATCAGTTTCCAGATAGGTTCCGTTGACGATGAACTCAGCCGCAGCACGGGTACCGCCTTCGGCCTCGAAGATCACGATATCCGTCAGGTTCTCGCGGTAACAGCGGTTCATATGCGCGCAGAAGGCGGCAAATTTCTCTTTGCCGACGCGAATCTGACCTTCGTTGACATGATGGGCCACGTCATCCGACAGGCAGGCCAGCATGCCATCTACATCACCGGCATTGAAGGCATCAAAATAAGTTTTCACGGTCGGGTTCATGGTCACTCCGTCGGTTCGCCCCAGCGGTCTTTCAGATGCGCGATGATCTGATCGCGGGTTTGTCGATAATGACGTAGCTTGTCCTCACGGGTTTCACCTAGTCCGGTAGGGTCCATAATTGGCCAATAATCGACATCCAGGTGAAAAAACCGCGTCAGTTCCAGCGCCTTTCGCTGACTGGCGGGTGACAGGGCCACGATCAGATCAAATGAACTGAGGTCATCGCCCCATTGCTCCATTTCGTCAAAAGAACGCGAGCGGTGACGGGACAGCTCAACGCCAATCTCCTGACAGGCTGCGATGCAGAACCCATCGATCTCAAGATCGTTATGCACGCCAGCAGATTGCACATAGGTGCCGGTGCCGTAAAACTTCTTCATGATGCCTTCGGCCATGGGTGACCGAACCGAATTGTGGTCGCAACAGAACAGAATGGACTGCGGCAGAGGCGTCACCCGTTAGCCTCCAAAATGAAGGACGCAGATGAGCGTAAAGAGGCGGCGGGCAGTATCAGTATCAACCTCAGCTTTGCCTTCCAGCCTTTCCTGTAACACGCGGCTGCCTTCGTTGTGGATGCCGCGCCGAGCCATATCGATCGTTTCGATCTGGCTGGGCGGCAGTGTTTTCACCGCATCGAAATAGCTCTCGCAGATCTGAAAATAGTCTTTTACGACCTGCCGGAATGGACCAAGCGACAGATGAAACTCAGCCGCCTTCTCGCTGGCTTCGGTGGCGATATCGAAAACCAGTCGCTTATCACGGATTGATAGCTGCACATGGTAGGGCCCGTCGGGGATCATCCGATCGTCGCGTGCTGGCAGCGTGAACGAGTTATCTTCAAGCAAATCATATATGGCGACCTTCCGCTCCTGCTCGATCTCCGGTGTCGGCGGGGGCAGATTTCGGTCGTCCAGTTCGATATGCGAAATACGGGTCATCTTAACGGTCACAATCCTTGCGTCTGCACAGACCTATAACAACGATTTTCATTGAGCAACGTACAGAAGCGCCATGCGCGCCAAGTCATTGCGTCACTTCAGCCATTCAGCCGGATAAGGCGCACCGAAACGGACAGGCCATGCGCTTCGAGGCTTTCGGATTGCGCAAGCGTTTCAGCCGCCGGGCCGATGGCGCGCAAAGCTTCGGGTGTCATCTGGCTGAGCGTTGTGCGTTTGAGAAAATCCATCACGCTAAGGCCAGACGAAAAGCGCGCCGAACGCGCTGTGGGCAGCACGTGATTGGGGCCGCCGACATAATCGCCAATGGCTTCGGGCGTGTACTGGCCAAGGAAAATGGCACCGGCATGGATCGTTTGCTGGCTTAACGCCACCGGGTCGGCCACGCAGAGTTCCAGATGTTCGGGCGCGATGCGGTTGGACAACGCGGCAGCCTCGTCCAGATCGCGCGCAGTGATTACGGCACCAAAGTCGCGCCAGCTGGCCTGGGCGATGGCGCGGCGTTGCAGGGTCTCAAGACGTTTTTCCACCGCTTGCGTCACGGCTTGACCAAATTCTGCGTCATCCGTGATCAAAATGGATTGGGCGCTTTCGTCATGCTCGGCCTGGCTGAGCAGGTCCAGCGCGATCCAGTCGGGGTCGTTGTCCTTGTCTGCAATGACCAGAATTTCCGAGGGGCCCGCGATCATGTCGATGCCGACTTTGCCGAATACACGGCGTTTCGCGGCGGCCACGAAGGCGTTGCCCGGGCCGGTGATCTTGTCCACCGGCGCAATCGTATCGGTGCCATAGGCCAAAGCGGCAATCGCCTGCGCACCGCCGATGCGGTAAATCTCATCCACACCAGATAATTGCGCTGCCAACAGGACCAACGGGTTTGCCTGACCCTCAGGTGTGGGGACGACAATGGCCAACCGGTCTACGCCCGCCACCTTCGCAGGTATTGCGTTCATAAGAACCGACGACGGGTATGAAGCCAATCCGCCCGGCACATAAAGCCCCGCGGCCGACACCGCCGACCAGCGCCAGCCGAGTGTTGCGCCTGCCTCATCGGTCCACTGATGATCCTCGGGCATCTGCTTTTCGTGATATGCACGAATGCGTTCTGCAGCCAGTTCCAACGCGGCGCGGTCCTGGGGCGTGACCTGCGCGACGGCCTCGGCGATCTCATTGGATGAAAAGGCCATGGTCTCGGGCGTCAGCTCCAGCCGGTCGAATTTCGCGGTAAGTTCGATCACCGAAGCATCACCACGGGTCCGCACATCATCGATGATCTGCGCCACAACCGCATCCACGTCGGGGCTGTCCTCGCGCTTGGCGGACAACAGCGCCTGAAATGCAGGTTCGAAATCGGCGGAGGTCGTATCGAGGAAAGCGGGCATGTGAGAGACTCCGGAAGCGTTTCAACGGGTCTTATCGCCCGGGCCGGGTGGCCTCAACCCTTAGGCCACTGGTTGCAGCGATTTGCGCATCGGGAATTGGGGGATGCCGTGCCATTCCGTCGGGTCGCCGACATCATGCCAGCCGTGCGCCAGATAGAACGAATGTGCCGTTTTGGTCGCGTGCAGATGCGCCTCAGAGGCGCCACGTGCTTGCAGTTCCTCTTCCAACCGGTGCAGCAGCGCTGCTCCGAGCCCGCGCCCTGCGTGATCGGGATCGACATAGAGCAGAGATATCTCACCCTCGCCACTTATACCGCCCACGGCAGTAACCACTCCCACTTGCGTAGCGACCCAAAGGATTGCTCCACTATCGATCCAGTTTCGGACCGAAGCCGGATCCTTATTGGCAGACCAGCGGGAAAGGTTTTCGGGATTATCCAGATGATCCGCCCGACAGAGGTCACGGATCGATCGGATCAGAACACGGCTGATGTCGAATACATCAAACACGGTTGCCCGCCGCACCGCGATGCCGCGTGGCGGATTCGGGAAGGCCTGAGCGATGCCACGTTTATTCTTCACTCGGGGTGATGGGGCGCTTGTCCAGAAGGCGCCTTGTAGGGACGCGTCACATCCTTGAGCGTTGCATCGATGGCCTCAACCGACAGGCGGATCGCGCCGTCGCCTGCCAAGGTCAACAGGATTTGCCCCGCACCATCCTCGCTTGGCTCGAATTCGACCGAGAGCAGAGACAGGATCATGTCCTTGTCGCTGCGGTCGATGCCCTGACTGGCTACCGACAGAACCGAGCCGAACATCAAAACGGCCTGCACCCGCTCGTAGGCGCGACCGCGCCGGGCAGCGGCATCCTTGTCTTCCCAGCGAAAGCGATTGAGCAGCAGCGCAAAGCGGCGCTGGCCGGGTTGCCATGTCATCTCGGTCACCGGGAAAACCGCATCCTGCGTCAGGGTCGCAATCACCTGCAGGTCATCGGCATCCTCGGCTCCAAGGTTCAGCGGTGCCTCGCGGCCATCTTTGAAACTTGCGTCTGTCATTGACCCTTAATCCGTTCGATCTTTGCGCCCACGCCTTCCAGCTTGCGCACCACATGTTCATATCCGCGGTCCAAATGATAGACCCGGCTGACAACCGTCTCACCTTCCGCCGCCATTCCGGCAAGGATCAGCGAGACCGAGGCCCTCAGGTCTGTCGCCATCACCGGAGCACCTTTCAATCGTTCGACCCCGGTTACGGTGGCTGTGCCGCCATGTACCTCGATATTCGCGCCCATGCGCACCAGTTCGGGCGCATGCATAAAGCGATTCTCGAAAATACGCTCTTCAAGCACGGACACACCTTCGGCAGTGCACATCAGGGCCATCATCTGAGCCTGCAGATCGGTCGGGAAGCCGGGGAAGGGTTCGGTGACCACATCGACCGAGGTCACACGCCCGTTCTTACGAGAAACTTTTAGCCCCTTGTCGGTTTCGGAAACACTGATCCCCGCCGCATCCAGCTTGGCAGCGAAGGATTCGACCAGCGACATGCGCCCGCCCAGCAGCTCAACCTCGCCTCCGCAGATCGCCGGGGCCAGCATATAAGTGCCCAGCTCAATCCGGTCGGTCACCACCTGATGGGTCGCGCCGTGCAGACGATCGACACCCTGAATTTCGATGGTCGAGGTCCCCTCACCCGAAATCTGAGCGCCCATCTTGCGCAAGCATTCGACCAGATCGACAATCTCGGGCTCGCGCGCGGCGTTTTTCAGCACCGTGGTGCCCTTGGCCAGCGTGGCGGCCATGACGATGTTCTCGGTCGCGCCAACCGAGGCAAAGCGCATCTCATGCACAGCGCCTTTCAGCCCGCCCGACGCCTTCGCGTGCAGATAGCCATCTCTAAGCTCGATCTCGGCGCCCAGCGCCTCAAGCCCTTCGACATGCAAATCCATCGGGCGCGCGCCAATGGCACATCCACCAGGTAGCGACACCACGGCCTGCCCCAGCCGCGCCAGCATCGGCCCCAACACCAGGTTCGAAGCGCGCATTTTTCGCACGATGTCATAATCCGCCGTGTGGCTGTTCAGGTCATGGCTGGACATCGCAATGACCTGACCATCCTGCAGCGAAGACACCTCGGCCCCCAGCGACCGCAGCAGCGCCGTCATGGTCTTGATGTCACTCAAACGCGGCGCATTGGTCAACGTCAGCGGTTCTTCGCTGAGCAAGGTCGCGGGCATCAGCGTCAGACATGCATTCTTGGCCCCCGCAATGGGAATCTGCCCGTTCAGCGGGCCATTGCCCGTTACCAGAATCGAATCCATTTGCTCTTATCCCTCGTCCTTGCCGGCTTTGTCCCCGGAGGTGGCTCGCGCCTTGGCCTGAGCCTTTCGTCGCGCCACATTCGCTTTTAGCGCCGCCTTTAGACGGTCTTCGCGCGTTTCCTCGGACTTGCCGTGTTTTTTAGGTGAATTTTTGTCTGCCATTGCCTTTCTCTACAGGAGTAGAAAAAAACCGTCCAGACACCCTTGCGCCGCGTTTCGTTTGAGTCTAATCACCCGCCCACAGCGCTGCTGTAGCTCAGAGGTAGAGCACTCCCTTGGTAAGGGAGAGGTCGAGAGTTCAATTCTCTCCAGCAGCACCATGATTTCCTTATTTTCATCAGAAACTTACGATAAAACAGCGGCTTGCGCTTGCAGTCTCCTACATAGGAGTTCTACACAGTGACGCTTATCATGCCTACACCAGGCAAAGACAAAAACAGCGGAATATACTACATCAGGGTGCGAGTTCCGGCGGACCTTAAGGGAATCTTCGACCGTGCCGAGGTGTCAAAGTCACTCCGCACCAGAGACTCTGCAGAGGCCAAAGAGAGATTTGCGGCTGAATACGCCAAAATCCAAAAGCAGTGGGCGTGCCCGCGGTCAAAGCCTGAAACCCTCCCTTTGAAAAAGATCGTTGCTCTTTCTGGTCGCGTGTATTTCCGCCTGATGGAAATGCTAGATAGTGAACCGGGTGAACCTGAGATATGGAACCGTGTACTGCACCTGAGCCAACAAGCGGAAGCTACCGAAGGCGGCATTAAAAAATGGTACGGAGATGTCGCTGACGAGATACTGGCGGAAGAAGGTATTGCTGTAGACGAACCGACGCGTGCGCGATTACAACGTGAAGTCCACAGGTCTTGGATGCAGGCGGCTAGCCAGCAGTTGAAGAGAACGGAAGGCGATTTCACCCCGGACCCTCAGGTCATGCGTTTCCCCGAATGGGAACCCGAAGGCGTATTAAAAAAGGCGGCAGAAGGCCCAGCACTCACCCATCTCACGGAGCGGTGACAGAAAGACCACCTGAGCTACGGGAATGTATGCAACGATTGAGACTTCGCTCATAAGAAAGACACGTTGGCTGCCTATCCGGAGCACGAGGATATCTCTCGAGTAAGGCCTAAGGACATTGCAGATTAGTGTGACTACCTTCGAGACGAAAAAGGATTGAAGCTACCGATGGACGATCAATAAGCGCCCTTTAGGTACCGACGAGGTGCAGTTCTATCTTTGCACTAATGCATGCCGCTGCCGCCTCATGGAACTAAAGCGGTACGTCCACATGGGTGATGACGTGGTGGACGATTATGACGACTTTGAACCAGCTGCGGAATGGCCAGAGCCTGGGCTGAGATCTCCCGTCAAGGTGCCAGACCGGTCTATTTCAATGTGATCCCTACGGGACCTTTTGGTCACCATCGAGACGGGTGGCTCTGACGTGCAATGCTCCTCACGTTAGGCAAAGTGGTACCTCTTTCCCTGCCAGAACTTCAATCTGTCGCAATTTCGTGACTGCCTCCCCGGGCTTCGATCGCCTGTCTGCCATGTGCCTCCTCCGGTTTCCTAAACATAGTGGAGGACCAGTCCAACGGAAGAAAACCAAATCACTAGAGCCCGCGAGCCAGTTCCAATCAGATTGCATCGAAGACCGATCTGCAAAACACGTTAAAAATCTCTCGGAACTGTCTCTAGCTACTTTTCAAAAGCCCTAGTGTGTAGTACCGGTCCCTCTCGAGCTCTCAACCAGCCTTAACCACCCGCAATTGAAGAAAATGGTACTTTTCTCTAAACACTCGTCTGAAGACCGAAAGTTGATTTCTCTGCAATGAATAATCGCAAAAGACTCCTGGGTATTTTCTTAAGCGCATTCATATTAGTTGTAGCGCTATCGATTTTTACGCTGGATACAGTTTTCAGCGCTAGAAATGAATTTCGCCCCGTTGAGTTGGACTACATCAGAACAGCCTTTCTGGCCTGTTCTTCCGCCCTTATTGCAATGGTTGTCGTTGCAAATTTGTTGCCTTCAAAGCTTGCAATAGCGGCCCGAGCTCTGACGGGTGTGCTTTTCGCTGCCGCTGTTTTTTCGATTAATTGGTCGATGGTCGAAGCATTCGTATTGCTTCCGATGATAGCAATGGCTGGCCTTTGCCTCCTTGCGATCTATTTGACTTACATCGTTCTGAGCTTGGGTGTTCGGGGCCGGGCAATAGTTGCTGTAATCGTGGCTGTGATTTTCATCCTTGTCCCTGGGCGGGACATGCTGGATGCGAATGAAGAGGCTGAAAACACAGAGTTTCCAGGCATCGAAGATATCACGTTTGATACAAAACCAAATGTCTATCTTATCTCGTTTGACTCAATTCACCCCAAAAGCCTGACATCTCGCTACATGGGCATTGAAGAGACAGCTTTCCACGAACCAGTTTATACCAGAATGGACAGGTTCGAGAATCTGTTTTCGGTCCGTGTCCCCACAAAATATGCGATGAATCTAATGCTACGGATGGAGGTTGATGAATTTGATCGCGGCAAACGTAAAAGTTTTGAACTCTACACGGGTAAGTACGACGGTCGACTAAACGCAATTTTCCGCAACAATGGTTACGAAATCAACACGGCCTATGCCGGAAAATACTTTGGGACCGAACAGGGCAGCTATGTGGATCGGTATCATATTCCGTCGCGAACAGCGGGCGCGTGCGAATTCAATGATAGCAAGTTTCGACAGGTGTCGTTGTTTGGTCTCTGCCGATTCATCGACAAAAACAAGTCCGATACAAAGGTCGACAAAGCAGCACATGTACTTGATTTCGTGTCTTATCTGTCACGTCAAAAGGAGCCGCAATTCTTGCTCGCTTCGATCTACTCCCCCGGCCACACGGGCAAGGACTTTTTCATCGAGGATGAAGATGCCGACGCCGCATTTGATGACTTCTATATGGAACGCTCTAAGGAAGCACAGCAAACCATGAAACGGCTGCTGGATCAACTTGAACGGGAAGACCCGACAGCGATTCTGTACATTTTTGGAGATCACGGCCCATGGAGGAGCCGCGGAACTTGGGAGACCCGTTTTGCGAAAGACCCAGAGTTCTTTGTACATGATCGTTTTGGGATATTAGGGGGCGTTTTTCCGAAGGGGCGTTGTAAAACCTATGTGGACCTGAGAAATGAGCAGACGTATACGACGAGCGTTCAAGGTGCGGAAGCAATCTTAAAGTGCCTGACCGAGGGTCGCTATCAGGAACTGGATCAAGTCTATAGAATCAACCAAAGCGTTGACGGCGTAAGTGATAAATTCGAGGACTATGTATATGAATAGCCGCAAGAAATTGGCATTGCTCATCATTGCCGCTGCCATTGTGCACCCATCCGTTGCTCTGGCATACGTGGATCCAGGTTCGGGGAGCGTCATTGTAACCACAATTCTCGGGTTCTTCGCAGCGATTGCTTACACGTTCCGCAAGTACTTCTATAAGCTGAAGCGAAAGATATTTGGCACAAAAAGCGATGAAGAAGACAGTCGAGCGCTCGATGACTAAGGCAAATAGTGGCTCCTTTCGTGACCCCAGCAGCCGTGTATATACAATTGACTTACCCGAAAATGGCAGTTCTGCGATTTTTCGAGGCGTCGACAATAAAACGCTTGAGAACTTCAAAAAGCTCCAGACTGAGCCCTTCTACCAACAACTTGAGATCGAAAAGCGCGTTGTAAAAACCAAGCTTTGCGCGCCTGACGATCCTGTTGCAAAGGAAATCCTAGAAGCCGGATGGGCAGGTGTGATGCAGCATGAGCCTGTCTCGATCGTTTCTTACTCTTACGAATGGTCGTTCGCCATGCTAAGACGAGCGGCTCTATTGCATCTGCGTATCTTGACCGACGCGCTGGAAGCTGGGTGGACCATTAAGGACTCAACACCTTTTAACATCCAGTTTGAAGGTACGGCACCAGTCTTTATTGACATCCCATCGTTTGTGCCTTGGCAGGAAGGCGAACCCTGGTTGGCATACCGACAGTTTTGTTGCTGTTTTCTGACGCCGTTGATGATGCGTAGTCATCTGGGCATCAATCACCTTCCATTATTACGGTCCTACTTGGACGGTATACCTCCGGTTGAGGCTGCGAACTTTTTCAGAGGTTTCTCCCGTTTCAAGCGCGGTGTCGCTAGCCACATCTTGCTACCTGCTCGCGTAGAAAAGCGGATTGAGGCGCGTGAACGCGATGCCGTTCCCGCTCAGGACCGAAGTCAGCGCAAAGTCAGTCGAAAATACGTACTGGCACTTGTTGAAAGTGTAACGCGACTGGTCAAGTCGCTCTCTGTGAACATCGAGCACACGGACTGGTCGGAATACGACAAAACCCACACTTACGATGACGAGGAACTCCAAGCGAAAAAAGGTTTCGTACAAAAGTTCGTACAAGAAAAGAAACCTTATTGCCTAATGGATATCGGCTGCAACACAGGCACTTTTTCAAAAATTGCTGCGGAACATGCAGACTTGGTCATTGCAGCTGATGGCGACCACGATGCGGTCCAGAAACTGTTTATGCATGAATCCAGTCACTCGGTGCACAACAACATCTTGCCGTTAGTGCTGGATTTGTCCAACGTCTCCCCCAATCAGGGATGGGCAGGCAAGGAACGCTCTTCATTCGACAGTCGCGCCAATCCAGATGCAATTCTGGTTCTGGCCCTTGTCCACCACATTCGGATTTCTGCCAATATCCCGATGGCATTATTCCTAGACTGGTTGCGGTCTTTCAATTGCGACATCGTTATTGAGTTCGTTAATCGGCACGACGAGATGGTCGTCAAATTGCTGCAGAACAAAACGGAACAGTATCTGGATTACGACCGCGTGGCCTTCGAGCACGAGCTAAAAGAGCGCTTTAAAGTGCGTACTTCCAAAGACCTCAAAGGCGGTAAGCGCGTGATTTACCATATTGAGCCACAGTGATAGGGGATGTTGTTTATACGGTCCTGTTGCCGGTTATATATCCGATGGACTTGCTGTTCGATTTGATGTGGACTGCAACGAATTCTGCTGGGCTATCGATAATTCTGCTTGCAATGGTGATCTCGATTTTGACCATCCCGCTTAAGAAGTGGGCGAAAAAGTCCGAGGATAAATTTCTCGCGGTCAAGCAGTTGGTCGACATCGATATCGCAAAGCAAGCTGCTGGACTAAAAGGCGAAAAACGATTCGAAGTAGTTGAAAAAGTTTATGAAAAACACGGCTATCATCCAATCAAATCGATCGTCGCCGGAACATCGTTCGTTGTTATGCTTCCATTTCTGATTTCGGCGATCTTTATTTTTGGAGGCTCGGATGAATTGAAAGGCGTTAGCTTTTTGTTAATTAGTGATCTTTCGGAACAAGATCATCTGTTTTTTGGATTAAATTTACTCCCTATCTTAATGTTGCTCCTTGGAATTAGCGAGGCCCTATTGCGCTGGCATAACCAAAAGGATCAATTGATCCGTTACTTAATCGTGTCGGTTGTTCTTTTTGCGTTGGTCTATTCACTTGCATCTGCACTAATACTCTACTGGATTAGCATGAACATTTGTGCCGGGATCATCTTTTTTGCGGCGAGAAGCCAGAATCCTCGTTAGAGGTGAACTTTCGGTTGGCGACAACCTGTGTCTCGCGCCAGATTGCCTCTCCCGTTTTAGGAGACAGCTCCAGTGTCGTCCGGCAGCGAATTCACGGTTACAGGAAGCAGCTATTATTTAGCTGACCAATAAAGTTCGCTGTAGAAACGGTGGCGAAATGATGTTTGGTGCGTATCTGAGAATCTGCAAAGTTTGTAGAGTAACTTTGCTCTGAGCTGAAGGCTGCCCGGTGCATTCACGATATCCTGACTAAATGCGAGGACGCGTAGGTGCAAGTGTTCGGCTATCGAGAAGCTTGCGAAGGATATTCCTTCAACAATTGCCGAAGTTACATTGTAGCTTATGTTAGTCATGATATTGGCCAATACGCCTCCGCAGGACCGCCACACATAGCTGCTCTACGTATGGTTTTATATCATTAAATCAATGTATTGGCACTCCCTCATCCAAATTCAATTCCCTCCGGGCACACCATCTTCATGTCCGACATAAAGCTTCGAATGGTGCACGATCACGTGGCGTCTCTGCCACTGGAATTTTCATTGAATTGAGTTGAAGTTGACGCGCGCAAAAGCGCCTGACGACAGCGGGCGGTTGCATCACAACCGCCCGTGCCTAGGTTTATTCCGCAGGTGCTGTGGTCTGCTTTTGCCTCAGACCATCGCGATAAAGCGCCTTGGCAAGCGCTATACACATCAGGCCCATGACCATCGTAAAGGGTAGCGCACCGATGATCATCGCATTTCGCAAGGCGTCCATCGGATTGTTTTCACCCGCAGCGAGGATCAGAGCGCCAATCACCGCTGTCAGGATAAGGCCCCAGACGATCTTGTGCTTGTTGCCGATGTTCTGATCTCCGCCAGACATGATGGTGTTCATCACCAGAATGCCCGAGTCCGCCGAGGTGACCAGGAAGGTCATGATCAGGACGACGCACATCACGGTGATGCCAGACAACAGCCCACCGGTGATCATCTCTTGCAAGGTGACAAACAGCTTGGCGGTGTTCGACGCCCCGATGATCGCGCCTTCGGCGGTGCCATTCAGTTCTAGATCGATCGCGGTGCCACCCAGAATGGTCATCCACGCAAAGCAGACCAGCGCAGGGGCAAAGACACAACCGATGATGAACTCACGCACAGAGCGTCCCTTGGAAATGCGCGCCAGGAACAGGCCGACGAAAGGCGAAAACGCGATCCACCAGGCCCAGTAGAACGTGGTCCAGCCCGCTTGCCAGCCAAACTGCCGACCCGGATCACCTGCAGCGTAGACCGAAGCCAGAACAGATTCCGGCAGCGAGGCGGCGTCGCCTTCTAGGCCAGATTTGAACCCGTCAAACGATCCCCAAGGATTGGTCGCACCGGCGTAAAGCGCATCGGCAAACGGCGCTGCTTCACTCGGCAGGGCGGCATCAAACGCCGCCGCCGATTGCGGATTGAAAGCACCAAAGCTGAGCGAAATGAAGTGCTGGATGTAATCGACAAATGCAGTTGCGTAAGTCGTCATCGCGAACAGGAACGACCCAAAGACAACAAAGACCAGCAACAGGATCAGCGACAACACCAGGTTCAGGTTAGACAGGTACTTGACGCCACGACCAACACCAGAGACAGCCGAGATGATCGAGAGGCCCATGATCACGATGAGGCCAGCCAGCAGACCAACAGTGCTGGGGGCCGGTGCGTCACCGGTCAGATCCATCATCCATTCCATACCCGAAATGGCGTAAAGGCCGTCGATGAACTGCGAAACCCCGTACCCGATGGTAACTGAAACACCCAAAATGGTTGCCACCACGCCCAGTACATCCACGACGTGGCCCAGGAAGCCGTTCATCAGCTTGCCGAACAGAGGTGTCAGCGCGGTGCGAATAGTCAGGGGCATGTTGCGCGTGTAGGCGTAATACGCCAGCGACAGGCCGGTCACCACATAGATCGCCCAGGCGTGAAACCCGTAATGCAGGAAAGTGTAGCGATATCCCGACTGCAATGCGTCTTCGCTATTGCCGACGACATCGCCCGCGATGACAACCGGGTTCGATCCCCACAGCCCTAAAGGCTCAGCGGTAGCGAACACCATGAGACCGACGCCCAAGCCCGCGCCAAACATCATCGAAAACCATGAGAAATCCGAGAATTCTGGTTTTTCGCCCTCTGGGCCCATAAGCCGCTTACCGGTTTGCGGCAGCGCCGCCACGACAAACAGGAAAAAGACAAAAAAGCCGACAATAATGATATAGAAGGCGTTGAAATCTTCTAGCAGACGCGAGTTCAGGCTTCCAAGAACTCCGTTTGCATTTGCGGGCCAGACAAGCGCCCAGATAACCAGCGCGACCATGATTGACTTGCTCAGCAAGGCAATCTCAACACTGTGCCCTTCATAAAACCCGCCCGAAGATCGCTTGATCTCCAGATCGGTAAAAGGTTCCTTCATAGACATGTGTTTCCTCCCTATTCGCACGTGTCCTGATTTCCAGAAAGATCTTCATGAGCGTCCCGGAGCTTCGCCATCGAGCCCTACGTCAGCAGAGCTTCTATTTTGTCGAGGGTCGCTACACTGACAGCCACACCATCGTTCTTGGCCACCAAACGCTTTGCCTGGCGGCCGTCACCGGGCAAATGTGCGCCGTTCTGAGATCGGATCGCTTCGACAAGATCGACAATTCTGGAAGAAAATGCGTCATCCGCAGTCGCAGAAGCGTCAATTGCAATAAAGAACTGGCCTGTTTTCGGAGGCCCACCGGCGGTTCCCGAAAAAGGTGAGGCGTGTATCCCAAGCGTGGCACCGGTCAGCGCTGCAGCCAAAACCTCGGTCATCAGGGCAACGCCAACCCCCTTGTACCCACCCGATGGGGCCATGGAACCCTTAAGCCCAACATTCGGGTCGGTCGTAGGGTTGCCATCTGCGTCCAACGCCCAGCCAACCGGGATTGGTTTGCCTTCGCGTGCGTGTTTCATGACCTCGCTTTTTGCGATGGTGCTGGCACTTTGATCGATCAGTAATGCGGGTTGGCCATCGTTTCCGGGGACTGCGATTGAGAACGGATTGGTCCCGACCACGGGCTTGGCACCCCCGGACGGCGCGATGGAGGCGGGCGCGTTGGTGAACCCAAGTCCCACAAAACCAGCCTGCGCCAGCCGGTAGGTGTGATACCCCAGAACGCCGCAGTTATAGCTGTTGCGGATCGCTAGCACCGCAACGCCCTGCGTGCGCGCCGCAGCGATCAATGCCTCGAACCCCGCGTCGATCGCCGTGTGGGCGAACCCGGTCGCGGCGTCGACCGTCACTACGCCGGGGCGCGGCTGGGACAGCTGAGGGGTGGCCTGCCCATCTACCTTGCCGCACTGAACATGTTCGCAATAGATCGGGATATAGGCCAGACCATGGCTCGCTACCCCGTCCGCCTCGGTTGCGGCGGTTGCAATTGCCAATGGACGCGCGTTTTCTTCGCTGGTGCCCGCGGACACCAACGCACGGAAAGAAAGATCCTCGATTTCAGCAAGGCTAAGGGTACGGGTTTCGATCATGTCGGTCTCTCATTCAGTCATTGTCGGAAAGGCCCGCACCGGCACCCAACAGCCGGGATTCTTCGGTGGCGGGCGCATAGGTGCGGTGGGCAAATCGGTTAAGGGTGTCCCAACTGTCCGGGTCCGGGGTTGCGCGGGTCACGTGCGGTCGAGGGGTGGAGAGTTGGCCGCCCAGCGCGATCTGGACGTGATCAGAAAGCGCGGGCCATTCCTGCCCGGCTTCCAAATGACCGCCATCCGTTGCGGCCGAGAACAGGTCGGACGTAAGCGAGATCACGCTACCCTGAGCGCGCGCCGCAGAAGCTACGAAGGGCAGCAGATAGACAGGCACCGCAAGGTTTTGGATACGTATGGGACCTGCGTGCAGCAGGTCAGACCGATCAGAAAGCAACGCGCCCGTAATGATCGGACAAAGCACGCCTTGCCCCGCCCATGCCGACTGCATCTCAACCGGGCGGTGATTCTTGAGTGAGGCTGCCAGACCTTGCTCCAACAATTGCGCAAGGGAATTCGTGCCATCAATCCCGTGTGCGCATAGCCAACGTGTGGCTTTGCCGACCTCTTCCGCCAGTCCCCAGGGGTATCCGGCTCCGCGCGCGGCGCGTTTGGCCGTGGCTTCGACCTCATTCAGCGATACGTTCACGGTCCAAGCTCCGGATAGACCCACAGATCGGCAGTCTTGCTGCTTAACTCTTCGGGATAAGGCGCGCCAGCATACATGCAGATACGTACCCAGCGGTCTGAACGAGGATCGAAATGCGTGGCGCCAAAGAACGAGAGTTTGGCACGCAGCATGTCGATCGGCAGAACATCCGCGCTGATCGTGTTGTCGCGAATTTCGCCGTAAGGCGCGACGCGGCTCATTTGCGCGCGACGGATCGTGTGGCGGTGTTCAGGGTGTTCAAGTAGGAACTCGGCGATGGGTGCACCATCCGCCCATTCCGAAAGCGCGCTTTCGGCCAGAGCCGCGTCGCGCGCCGGGGCTAGCGGCTGTTCGTAGTCTGCAATCGGTTCGTCAAACCGCTCACCCAGCCGGGGCTCGAGCTTTTCCTCGGACACATACCAGGCGCGCGCGCAGTGTTCGGGCGCGTTCCAGTCCAGATCCATTGCCCAGCCAAAGCTGGCGCGGATCAGGTCGCGCACCGCGCCAACGGTCATCGTGCCATCAATCACATGCGCCGCAACGTTGCTGTCCGCCATACAGCTGGTCAGCCCATCGACCAGTTCTCCGTAGGGTTCAAGGATCAGCGAGGCCAACAACTCCTGCCCTTCTTCGCTGAGCGCAGCCTGAGACCACTGTATCAAGCGGTCCCAGGGCTGATTGCCCGTCAGATCGGTCTTGTCGAGATGGTCCGATATTGCGCACAAGTCAGCATTCAGCGCCGCGAGCTTTTCGATCTGGATTGGATGCTCGGACTTCCACCACGAGATCGACAATCTGCTACGGGCGAAGATGTTGCGAAACTTGGCCGCTTCTGCCTCTGTTGCGGTCTCAATGGACCGAACCCGCGAGATCGCCTCTTCCCGGACCATGATCCAGTTGTTGAACAGGATCGGGTGATTGACGATGAAAGGCGCCATACCTAGCCCGGTCGAATTGCCTATACCCAGCCAACGCGCGATTTCCGGGTTCAACTCTGCGGTCTGGTCGCCACCCTTGGTGCGGGCCATATGTTGCACCAGATCGCGCACGAAGGTCCGCGTCAGGTAGACCGAAAGCATCTCGGCCTGAAATGGCGCGCTGACTTCGTCTCGGTCTGCAATCCTCTCACGATCTGCCGCGCCGAACTTGCCCGAGCCATACACGGCGGTTGTCCGCATCAGGTAACCGACCTTGTAAATCTGTTCGAGGTCGGGCTGCTGACCGGTGGCAAGACGATCCACGACATGTGCCCACAGACGCACCGAGCGGTTGGCCCGTGACAAGGACAGCTCGCTTTCGCTTACACGCCCGGCCTCTTGCAGAGGTACGTTTTGCGAAAGCCGCTCAATGTCTTCCGGGTCAGGAATTCCGTCAAACAACGCAAAGGTCGCGTCCCATGCCTCGGCGATCACACGATCCGAGCGTTGCTCGGGTGGCAGATCATGGGCAAACGCCACCAACGAATAAGCGCGTTCCGGACCTTGTGCAGTGTAGACCGCGTGACCGACGCCCTTTTCATCAATCTGGAAGACTGGGCGGGTGAACGTCCAGTTTTCGGCAGCCATCCGACGGGTCAATTGCCGCATGAAACTAAGACGGCATTGATGCAACGATCCTAGACGGGACAGGCGCATCACAGTGGCCGGGTCGCGGCGTGCGATATGCGGGCTTTGGTCCATCATATGCCTTGTGGCCTAAAATTATCGGCAAAGAAGCGGTACCAGTTGCCGCCCATGATCCCCGCGACCTCGTCGGAGTTCATGCCAGTGGCGCGCAAGCCGGACTCGATGTTGCCGAAGTCGCGATTGTCCCGAAACCAGCCCGGCATGGGCGGGAAACCGGGGGCCGAGGCCGAACCCTCGCCATAGTCGATCTGTTTTGTCCAGCGCCCCACGCGCATCCATTCAACCACACTGTCGGGCTGATCTTGACACAGGTCGGTGCCAATCCCCAGATGCTGGGCACCGTATTTCTCAGCCGTTCGGGCGATCATCTCACAGAAACTCTCCAACGTGCAGTCGGACTTGTCCTTGAGGTGATGAGGATAGACCGAAAAGCCCAGCATCCCACCATTTTCCGTCACCGCCCGGATCACCGCATCGCGCTTGTTGCGTAAAGCGGGTGACCATTCGTGCGGATTGGCATGGGTGATGGCAATGGGGCGCTCGGACAATTCCGCCGCTTCGATGGTCGACCGATCCGCCGAATGGCTCATATCGACAACAAGGCCCACGCGGTTCATCTCTTTGATCACCTGCTTGCCCATGCGGGTGATGCCGGTGTCTTCGGCCTCGTAACAGCCGGTCGCCAGCAGCGACTGGTTGTTATAGGTCAGCTGCATGAAGCGGGCGCCCAGATCATGCAGAACCTCAACCAGACCGATATCGTCTTCGATCGGGGATGGGTTCTGAAACCCGAAGAACACAGCCGTCCGCCCCGTTTCGCGCGCGATGTCGATGTCGCTGGCCCAACGGCCTTTCATGATCAGGTCCGGGTATTGCTCGAACCAGCGATTCCACTTTTCAAAGTTCAGAACGGTTTCGCGGAAATTCTCATGATAAGCGATGGTGACGTGGATCGCATCCACGCCGCCTTCGCGCAGTTGGCGGAAAATCTTCTCCGACCAGTTGGCATATTGCAGCGCGTCGATACGCATCAGACGGGGCCTGCGCTGATATAGGCGGTCTTGACGGTGGTATAGAACTCTGCCGCTGCTTTGCCTTGTTCGCGCGGCCCGTACGAGCTGTCGCCGCGACCGCCAAAGGGTACGTGATAATCGGTGCCTGCCGTAGGCAGATTCACAGTCACCACACCAGTTCGCGCATTGCGTCGGAAATGGGTGGCACGGGCCAGCGATTTAGTCACGATGCCCGAGGTCAGGCCGAAATTGGTGTCGTTCACCACACTCAGCGCCTCGTCATAGCTGCCAACCTTGATGACGCTGGTCAGCGGCGCGAACATTTCCTCGCGGTTTATGCGCATGTCGTTGGTGGTGTTCAGGAACACGCCCGGCGACATGTAGAAGCCCTCATGCGGCATCTCTAGGCGCTGTCCACCGCAGGCCAGTTCGGCCCCTTCAGATTTACCCAGATCGACATAGGCGAGGTTCTCGCCTAGTTGCTGCTGGCTTACGACGGGGCCCATCTGAACACCTTCTTCCAGCGCGTGGCCAACTTTCATCGCCTGCGCGCCTGCGACGAGTTTCTCGACAAAAGCATCATGGATGCCTGCATGCACCACCAGCCGCGACGAGGCGGTGCATTTCTGACCGGTGCCGCCAAACGCGCCGCCCAATGCCAGCGAAACCGCCAGATCCAAATCCGCGTCGTCCATCACGGCCAGCGCGTTCTTGGACCCCATCTCCATCTGAACTTTGGTCAGGTTCTGGATCGCCGCCGCCGCGATGCCCTTGCCAACTGGAACCGAGCCGGTGAAAGAAATCGCGTTGACTTTAGGACTTTCGACCAAACGCTGCCCGATACTGCGGCCTGAGCCCATAACGAGGCTGAACAGACCTTTGGGAATGTCCTGCCGTTCGATGATTTCGGTCAGTGCCACGGCCGAGGCCGGGGTGATGTTCGCCGGTTTCCACACCACAGCGTTGCCATAGCACAGCGCGGGCGCAATCTTCCACGAAGCGGTCGCGGTGGGAAAGTTCCACGGGCTGATAATGGCGACAACACCCACCGCTTCGCGGCGCACGTCAATCTCGATGTCGGGGCGAACGGAGTCGGCGTTTTCCCCAATCTGACGAAGACATTCAGCGGCGTAGTAGGTAAAGAACTGACCCGCTCGATAGACCTCGCCCTTACCTTCGGCCAGCGGTTTGCCCTCTTCCCGGCTGAGCAACGTGCCCAGTTCCTCGGCGCGGGTCATCAGCTCGTTACCGATGGCGTTCAGAACTGCCTGCTTACGTTCCAGCCCATAGGCAGCCCATTCAGCTTGCGCGACACGTGCCTGATCCAGCGTCGCTTCAAGTTGGTCGCTGCTGGCTTGCGCGAACATACCAACCAGGTCAGTCAGATCAGAAGGGTTGCGGTTTTCGATTTCGCTTTCGCCTGCCAGCCATTCGCCAGCGATGAGGTTCAATTTGGTCACAATGCGCCCCAGAGTCAGAATTCGTTTGTCACAGGATGGATTTTCCGATGCACATCAGTCAAACTCAAATAACTTAAACAAACTTCAAGGAACCTGAAGTTGGCAATCAAGATTGAGATGCTGCGTTGCTTTTGCACGGTGGCCCAGACCGGAAACCTGTCCGAGGCCGCCGACCGCCTTGGTCGAACGCAATCAGCCGTCTCGATGACATTGAAGCAGCTCGAAGACCATCTGGGCAAAAAGCTGTTCGAAGGCGAGCGCAAGAACCAGCTTTCCCCGCTGGGTGAGCAGGTACTCGATCTGGGCTTGCGGCAAGTGCGCCAATTCGATCAGACCGTCCAGAATATCGAGGCCGCCGCGCTGGCTGAACAGGGATTGATCCGGATCGTATCCGTCCCGTCGGTTGGCGCGTTGATCTTTCCACCACTATTGCACCACATGAGCAGCGAATCCCCCGGGGTGAAGATCGAGCTGCGCGACACCGACACGCAGCAGGTGTTGGATGCCATCGCTCAGGATCAGGCAGATATCGGAATCGCATCCGGGTATCACGCCCTGAACGGCATCCAAACCATTCCACTATTTCAGGACTCCTTTGGATTGGTCGCGGCCTCGGATCATCCTCTGATCACACGCGCAGAACCGCTGAATATCCCCGACATCGCCAGCGCACCCTTTGTCCGAAACACGTTGTGCGATCTGATTCAAACGCCGGCTTTCCATACGGCAATCAAAAACGCCGAGATCACAATTCACAACACGCATTCATTGATCACGCTGGTGCGATCGGGCGAGTGGATCACAGTGCTTCCTCAAACCGTTGCCGAATTCTTGCCGGAGGCGGTGTCTTACCGCCCGATCACGGACCTTCACGACAAAAGGCAAGTGTATCTCTATGTCCGCGAGCGTTCGCGCTTCCAATATCTGACCGAGCAGTGTTGCGCGTTCATCCTGTCCCGTGATTTCGCGTGACGGCGGGGCCCAACTAGACCTTTCGCCTTCAACCGCCCCTGAGACGCTGCATCAGATAAACCTCGGCACCTTCCGGAATCGGCTCGGACAGTCCGGTCGCGATGATGCGCCCGTCCAACGCCACCGAGACCCCCGCATCGATCGGTGCCTGCAGCCGGGGATGTATACGCACCAGTTCCTGCAGCAATTCGCCCGTGGTGGCGGCCTCAACCTCGATCACCTCGCGACCCCCGGTCAAAGACCGGAGGCTAGACCAGAGGTGGACCTCAACCATTGTCCTTGAGCGCGGCAAGAATGCGCGGCGGGGACATTGGCAGTTGCTTCAGGCGTACACCGGCCGCGTTGGAGACCGCGTTGGCGATGGCGGCCAAGGGCGGCACGATGCCGGTCTCTCCCACACCACGCACACCGAACGGGTGGCCGGGGTTGGGCACTTCGACAATCACCGTGTCGATCATCGGCAGATCGCTGGCGACCGGGATGCGGTAATCGAGGAAAATCGAGTTCTGCAAGCGGCCATCCTCACCATAGATATATTCCTCGTTCAGCGCCCAGCCGATGCCCTGCGCAGCTCCGCCCTGATACTGGCCTTCGACATAGGTCGGGTGGATCGCCTTGCCCGCGTCCTGAATGACCGTGTAGCGGGTGATGCTGGTCTTGCCGGTTTCCGGGTCGACCTCGGCATCCACGATATGGGTGCCAAAGGATACACCCGCGCCTTCCGGCGTAGCCTCGAAATGGCCCGAGATCGGGCCGCCGGTCGCGCCCATATGGGCGGTGATATCGGCCAGCGGGCGCGGATCGAAGTCACCGGCATTGGGGCCTGAGGGCACGGCACAACCGTTCTCCCATTTCACCGCATCAACCGGAATTCCCCAACTGGCCGCTGCGCGGGCACATAGCTGCTCGACCGCATGGCGCGCCGCCTTGATTGTCGCCAGACCCGAGGCATAGGTCACGCGACTGCCATGGCTTACGTCATTGTAACCCAGCGTTGCCGTATCGGCGACGGTCACGCGGATATTCTCGTAGGGGATACCCAGAACTTCAGCTGCCATCAGAGCCATCGACGCACGTGATCCGCCGATGTCCGGTGTACCGACCATGACTTGGGCCGAGCCGTCCTCGGACAGCGCTAGAGATACCGAGGTCTCACCACCATGGTTGAACCAGAACCCACAGGAAATCCCGCGCCCTTGCCCCGGCTTCAACGGGGCCGAGTAATGCGGATGCGCCTTGGCGGCCTCAAGCGTTTCGACAAGACCTATACGCTCATAGGTCGGGCCATAGCTGGCTTTGGTGCCTTCATGCGCGGCGTTTCTTAGGCGCACATCCACCGGGTCGAGGCCGAGTTGATTGCACAGCTCATCCAACACAGATTCGACCGCAAACGCACCCATCGGGGCGCCCGGCGCGCGATAGGCGGCCTGTTTCGGGCGGTTGGCCATCACGTCATAGCCGACCTGACGTACATTGGTCAGGTTGTAGGGCGCAAAGGCACACATGGCAGTCATGTCGCCCGGCGCACCCGGGAAGGCACCGCCCTGCAGGCGGAAGATGCCCTGGGCTGCTGTGATGGTGCCGTCCTTCTTCATACCGATCTTGATATCCATCGACGCCGATGAGGTCGGGCCGGTCGCACGGAACACCTCGGACCGGGTCATCACGATCTTTACGGGGCGGTTGGCCTTGCGGCTGAGCGCCAACGCAACCGGTTCGATGAACACAGTGGTCTTACCACCAAAGCCGCCGCCGATCTCAGACGCGGTCACACGCAGTTGTGAGGTTTCGATGCCCAGCAACGCCGCGCAGGTTTTCTGTGCGATCCAATGGCCCTGGGTGGTGCACCAAAGCTCACCTTTGCCGTCAGTACCCAGAGACCCCATGCAGGCATGAGGTTCAATGTAACCCTGATGGGTTGCCTCGGTAACGAAGCTGTCCTCAATTACCAGATCCGCCTCGGCAAATCCGGCTTCGACATCTCCGTGGCCGCTTTCGTGATAGCGCACTACGTTGGGGTGCATCCCCTCGGGCACCGAGTAGTCCGCCGCGCCTTCGCGGATGACAGGCGCGTCCGGTGCCATCGCCTTGTCCACATCTGTGACGTGGGGCAAAACTTCATATTCAACCTCGATCAGCTTCAGCGCATCGCGCGCCGCCAAGGCTGATGTCGCTGCAACTGCTGCAATCGCGTGGCCGTCATACAGAGCCTTTTCGCCCGCCATGACATTTTCCAGCACGTTCCAGAATTCGCCTTCCAGCCCCGGCTTGAAGGGGACATCGGCGAAATCGGCGCGGGTAACAACGGCTTTGACATCTTTGTGGGCCTCGGCCTTTGAAGCATCAATCTTGACGATCCGCGCATGGGCATGGGGTGAACGCAGGATAGCGCCATGCAACATGCCGGGGGCTGAGATATCCGCACCGAACTTGGCGCGGCCCGTCACCTTGTCCAGACCGTCAGGGCGGTCAGGGCGGGTGCCGACAAACGTGAAGTCAGATTTGCGATCGTCCAGTGCCATTACGAAGCCTCCCGCATCTCAGCCGCCGTATCCATCACGGCGCGAATGATTTTGTCATAGCCGGTGCAGCGGCAGAGATTGCCTGCCAGCCAGTACCGGGTTTCCTCTTCGGTGGGATTGGGGTTCTTTTCCAGCAGCGACTTGGCCGCCACCAGAATGCCCGGGGTACAGATGCCGCATTGCAGGGCGGCAAACTCGATCATCTTCTTTTGCAGCGGATGCAGGACGTCGCCGTCCGCGATCCCTTCAACCGTTTCGATCTGCTTGCCTACAGCCTCGACGCCCAACATCAGGCACGAGCACACCAGACGGCCATCGACGCTGACCGAGCATGCGCCGCAATCGCCGGTGCCACAGCCCTCTTTCGCGCCGGTCAGGTTCAGCTTGTCGCGCAGACAGTCCAGCAGGGTTTCGCGCGGGTCGCAGAGATATTCAACCGCGTCCCCGTTCACGGTGGTGGATACGTGGAACTTGCTCATGCTTGTTCTCCCTTCGCGCGGTCATAGGCGATTTTCGCGGCGCGCTTGGCCAGAACGCCAGCCACTTCGGTGCGGAACACGATGGTGCCGCGTTTGTCATCGATGGGGTTGCAGGCAGCCGAGGCCGCTGCAGCGAGCGCGTCCAGCGCCGCGTCATCCAGCGTGCTTCCAATCAGCGCTTTGGCGCAGTCTTCAACCAGCAAGACGGTCGGTGCGACAGCCCCCAGCGAAACGCGCGCCTCGGTGATGGTATCGCCATCCAGACGTAAGTTTACGCCAACACCCACGACCGCGATGTCCATCTCGGTCCGCGGGATAAAGCGCAGATAGGCGTCACCGGCGTTGTCGCCACGCGCTGGAATGTTGACCGCCGAGATCAGTTCGCCTTTGGCCAGTGATGTCCTTCCCGGGCCGGTCGGAATGTCCTCAACCGCAACCTCGCGGGCGCCGTCCGGGCCCGTCACAATGACCGTAATGCCCGCTGCAACCATCGCGGGCACCGAATCCGCTGCCGGAGAACCATTGCACAGGTTACCCGTCAGCGTGGCGCGGCCCTGCACCTGAGTCGAGCCGATCAGGTCCATCGCCTCGACCACGCCGGGCCAATCGCGGCCCAGCTCGGGATGCTCGCTCATCTCGGCACCGGTGGCAGCGACGCCCAGCGTCCAGCTGCCATCGGCATTGCGAGTGATGTCGCTGACGCCGTCGATCTTCTTGATGTCGATCAGCGTATCGGGCGTCACCAGTTCCGAGCGCAGTTGCACCAGCACATCGGTGCCGCCTGCCAGAAACCGAGTGATGCCCGTTGCATTTGCGGCCAGAGCCGACGCCTCGGCAAAGCTGGCGGGGCTGTGATAATCCATGAAAGTACCTCGCACCTGTTGATCAGGATAGACTGGGGTTCGCCGGGGACGTTAGTGCAGCAAGTCGGCGGCGTCCATGGCTGGAACGACCAATTTTTGGGATTCAAAATGTCGTTTTATCGAGAGCAATCACAGATCGATCTCGATCACCCCGTCTGGCTGGGCTGCCCGGCTCTGGCACAGAATGATCGCACCTTCGCGCTGTTTGTTGGACAGAACGAAATCGCGATGCTCGATCTCCCCCGATATCACGCCGCATTTGCAGACCCCGCAAATCCCATCAGCGCATTTCACATCCACGTGAAAGCCCGCCTCATTAAGTACCTGCGCCGCATCTTTGTCAGCGGGAACAGTCAACTCCCGACCCGATTTCGCCAATTTCAGAGTGAACGGATGGTTCTCATATTCGGGCTGTTCCGGGACCGAAAAATACTCCAGATGCCGTGCTTCTTCGGGGAAACCCTGCCGTTCGGCGGCCTGTATGACGCCATCCATATAGCGGTCGGGGCCGCAGGTATAAACGTGCCATCCGTCCTGATATCCTTCCAGAACAGCCTCCAGATCGGCCCGCGTGCTCTCGTCCGAGAAATGATAGTGCACGTGATCGGCCCATGGCACAGCCGCCAGATCGTCCAGATATCCGGCACCTGCTCGTGTACTGGCGGAATAGTGTAACTCGAACGGTTTGCCCATCGCATGTAGTCGGTGGGCAAAAGCAATCATCGGCGTGATGCCAATACCACCGCCCATCAGGAAGGTTTTGGTTGCAGTCTCGACCAGCTCAAAATGGTTTATCGGCTTTGAGATGAAGACCTTGCGCCCTTCGTTGAAGATGCGATGCAGCAAGGCCGAGCCGCCGCGCCCCTCATCCTCGCGCAGCACGCCGATCTGATAAGTGTTGCGGTCGGAGGGATCGCCCGACATCGAGTACTGCCGCAGGAATTCGGGCGAAACCAGCACGTCCAGATGCGCGCCCGCCGTCCATTTCGGTAAGGGCGCACCGTCGAGGGTTGAGAACTCGTACTTGGTGACATCCGAGGTCATCTTGTCGACCTTGGTTAGTTCCACCCGCATCACCGGCGCGTCCCCTGCGACCTGATAACGGTGGATCACAGACATATCGCCTGCCGTTTTGCGCGCTTTGTAGTCTTCAGCTGTGACCATCGCCTCATAGGCGGCAATTCCGGCTTCCCGGTCCATGTTGGAGGGATAGGGCCAAGGGTGCGGAGCGAGCGGAGCGGGGTAGACGGCAAGCGTCTGATCCTCGTACTTCAAATCGAGGTCTTTTTGTAGGTCCCGCCGGTTCAATGGATGCTGCGACGGGCGATAGGCTCCGTCGGCTTCCAATTCGATATCCCACCACCATTTCTTGATGTTATTCAGACCACCATTGCCGACCGCATCATCCAGTTTGGCCAATGCAGGCGCGGCCTGCGGAATATTCATCGCGGCCCATCGGAACGGGCGTTCCTTGAATATACCTTCGAGATTCCACGGGCAGGTCTTCATGCATCGTCCGCACATCGCCCCCCCGGGCGTGGTGATACGGTAAGTGGCGCATTTCTGGCTGTCGGATTTCCAGATTTCATAGCCGTTGAACATCAGCTTTGGCCCGGCAGTGATCGCGCCCGAAGGGCATTCCCGAGCGCATTTGTTGCAGCTTTCGCAAAACGTCTGAAGGCCGAAATCGATGGGTTTGTCATGCGTCATCGGCATGTCGGTTGTCACGACACCGGATTTCAGGCGCGGGCCAAGATAGGGGTTCAGGATCACCTCACCGATCCGGCTGACCTCCCCCAACCCCGACAACAGCAGCAGCGGCGGTTGCAGCACCTCGCCATCCATCACCGTATGCGCCTTGGCCTTGTAGCCGAGATTTCGGATTTGCTGCGCGATCACGCCCCCCAGCAGTGAAAACCGCAGGTAGGCGCGCATGGATTGGGCCACGCTGATCCAGTCATCCCCGCTGGCGCCTTCCATCGTCTCATAGCCCTGGTCGATGATCATGCTGATCGCCTGATCATGGGGCGGAACGATTTCTTCTCCGGTGGCGTCATGGGAATACCAGCTCCACTCGGGGCACCGGCTGAGCCCGACCGCATCGACCCCAAGGAAATAGGTTGCAGCCTTGATATTCGCGGCATTTCTTTCGGTATCTGTGGGCTGTACAGCCTCGGCGCTGTCACCGTCTTGCAGCAAAACAAATGCACCCAATGCGCGGCGTTGGGCAAAGCTGGGGGCGGATTTGCGCACGTAATGCCCGCCCTTGGTCGCGTCTTGCAGCGACTTACCCATGTCGCCGAACTGAGCCCGCGCAAACATGTCTGCGCGTTTGGGCACCCGGGCTACGTTTTGCTCGTCGATATAGGTGGTTGGTGTGTCGACTCGTTTGAGGTTTTCAAAGGGATGTGCCCCGTCCACATAGCGCCGCTTGGCATAGGCATCCCGGTTCAGAGCGTTCTTGGCGAAGCCTGCACCCAGCCACCATGCAGGTCCTTGCGTGCGGAACCACGGTTGTTCGGCCAGCGGTCGCAAGGGTCGGTCATGCGCGATCTCCATTTCGGTGGTCACAGCGGCCAATCCGAACCGCTTACCCAACCAAGGCACCACAACCGCACCATCCTCAACCGAGGCCAGACCCGCAGCAACTGCCAGCTTGCCCAGATCAACCTCAGAGGACATCGCCGTATGCGCCCGCGCATCGAAACCAAGGAGGCGGATGTAGTTGGCAATGACCACTGCATTCTCGGTGGCAAGCAAACAGGCGCGGTGATCCTGCGCATCCATGATCCAATCGGACCCGGGCTCCGAGGGGTCCGGATCGCGGTTGAACTCATAGAGAAACACGAGCGTATGGCGATGACAGTCCATCGGGCGTGGCGCGGCCTCCATGCTTTCTTTTAGATCCGCCATGATCAGATCGATGCCCGAGGCCAGCGTTTTGGTTTGCCGCGTCCTAAGCGCATGAGCCAGCCGGTCGATATCCGGGTTGCGCCGAGGCTCAGCCAGCATCGCCTCCGCGGGTAGCGGCCCGCAGCCCATCATCGACGCATCGTTGAAATAGCCAAACGCTTTCAGATGATTGGCACGATCTGCTGGGTTGGCAGGAATTTCCGATGCGACGGGGTTCACAAATCCATCCCGGATTGCGTCCATCATCGCCTGAAACTCGCCCATCGCATTCACGATGCTTTCGGGCTGCTCGGGCCTGCGAAAGCTAAGCGCACACATCGGTTCGACCTGCGCCAGATCAGGCATCCGATCCAGCCGCGCCAGCCGTTCCAGCGGGAACGGACCCATGTGAACAGGTCTGTTCTTGTCCGAGAAAAAGCGGATCCCCATCGCGCGCCTCCAGTTAGCTGCCCTTTCCCCTACCCCGGCATGGACACCAAATCCATTCATGAATAATCATAAATGGTATGAGCAGAATTGATTTCACAGATCTGGACGGCAAGGTCCTACGGGTGTTCCTGACGATACTCGAAGAAAGCTCGGTGTCGAAAGCTGCCGACCGGTTAGGGGTGACGCAATCGGCCATCAGCCATACGCTGGGCAAGTTGCGGCAAGTGCTGGGCGATCCACTATTTGTCCGATCCGGTCAGGGGTTGACCCCGACCGAACGCGCTTTGTCGTTGAAAGAGCCGGTGCAACAGGTGCTGGACAACATGCGCGCCCTGACAGAAGGTCGCCCGTTTGATCCGCTGTCCGAACAGATGGACATTCAGATCGCCACCAACGACATGCCGCGTGAGTTGATCTTTCCCGAACTTCTGCGGGCGACACGCGCCGAAGGCGTCAGGTTGCGGCTGGAGTTCATCCCGTCGGGTGTTCCCGACCCGGACTTGCTGCGCAGCGACCGGTGTCAATTGATGCTCACCCCGCTGCCACCGGATGGGCCGGATATCTTTCAGAAGCGGCTGATCACCAGCCCGTTGTTGGTATTCTATGATGCCGCTCACCGTGATCCGCCTGAGGATTGGCAATCCTATTGCAATAGCGATCATGTTGAGGTGCGATTTGCCGACGGGCGCAACGCCCGTGCCGTGATGCGTGGCGTGGATCAAAGCCAGATCAGACCGCCCGTCGTAACCCTGCCGCATTTCAACGCGATCCCGCCATTCGTGAAAGGCAGCGACCTGATCTCGACCGATACGGAGTTGATGAAATGCGGGCCGCTTGCCACGCTGGACAGTGCGCCACTGCCGTTCAAATGCGAAGCAGTGTCAATCTATATGGTCTGGCACCAACGCTCGGCCAACGACCCGGCACATCGTTGGTTACGCGACCGGATCGACGCGATTGCGGCCTCGCTTCAGACCTGAGATAGCAACCAGTCGCGCATCTGTTTCACCAGCTCCGGTTGGCGCGGTTTCTGCGGGGTGACGATGAAAAAGCTCAAATCGTCAACCAGCACCTCAGAGAGCGGCTGCACCAACCGACCCGAAGCCAGTTCCGCAGACACAAGTGGCGCATTGGCCAGCGCAAAGCCTTGCCCCGAGACAGCGGCGTCTATCGCCAGACTTGTCTGGCTGAAACTCATCATCCGCGGCTTCCCCTCGACCCCGGCGCGTTCAAGAAACAACGGCCACAGCCCATGGGAATCGCTGAGCAATACGTGTTGCATCAGGTCGTCTGGACCTGAAATTTGCGATGCGAGGTCCGGACTGCCCACGACAACGAATTCGGTCGAGAACAAAGGTGTTGCTTGCAGATCTCGAGCAACCGGTGAACGGCTCTGGCGTACTGCAATATCGATTCCATCAGACTGGAAATCCGCCAACCGCTCGCACGCGTCAACCTGCACCGAGATATCGGGATGGCGGGTCACAAAATCATTCAGACGCGGCACCAGCCATTTTGAGGCAAAGCTGGGCGTGACCGAGATCGTGATCTGCCGCTGATCAGCCAGCTCATCGACAGCCTCTTCAATCAGCCGAAACGCCCGACGCAGCGGCGCGTGGAACCGACGCCCCGCTTCGGTCAAGCGCAACCCACGTGGTAGTCGTTCAAAGAGTGCAGTGCCCAGCCGCGCCTCCAAGCCCCGCACCTGCTGCGCAATGGCCCCTTGAGTCACCCCAATTTCTTCCGCAGCCAAGCGAAAGTTCAAGTGGCGTGCCGAGGCCTCAAAGGCGCGCATCGCATTGAGAGGTGGAAGAGCGGGCATAACTAGACTGTAGATTTTCTACAGCCTATGCGCAATAGAACTGATTGGTCAAAGTGAACGCTGCCAGCCATCTTTATACCAAACATCGCAAAGGAGCGTGAAGATGGTAAAAGTAGCTTTGATCACGGCAGGCGGCAGCGGTATGGGCGCGGATTCCGCGCGCAGATTGGCGGCGGATGGTTTCAAAGTCGGCATCCTGTCCTCGTCAGGCAAGGGTGAGGCGCTGGCGCATGAGTTGGGTGGCGTGGGCATCACGGGCTCGAACCAGTCGAATGATGACCTGCAGAAACTGGTCGATGCTGCAATGTCCCATTGGGGGCGGATCGATGTGCTGGTGAACTCAGCCGGGCACGGACCCCGCGCAGCGGTGCTGGAGCTGACCGATGAGGACTGGCACACCGGCATGGATGTCTATTTCATGAATGCCGTAAGACCTACGCGGTTGGCGACCCCTATCATGCAAGCGCAGGGCGGTGGATCGATCATCAACATCTCAACCTTTGCTGCGTTTGAACCGGACCCGGTTTTTCCTACCTCGGGCGTATTCCGCGCCGGGCTGGCGGCGTTTACCAAGCTGTTCTCGGACAAATACGCCGCCGACAACATCCGCATGAACAACGTCTTGCCCGGGTTCATCGACAGCCTTCCGGAAAAAGAAGAGTTCCGCACACGCATCCCGATGGGCCGCTACGGGCGCAGCTATGATGAGATCGCCTCGGTCGTGGCTATGCTCGCCTCCGAAGGCGGAGGCTACATAACCGGGCAGAACATCCGCGTCGATGGCGGCATCACCCGGTCTGTCTGAATTCAGAACCGCGCCTTAACAAAATGCGTCAGCGCCGCGCCGGTTTCGAAGAAGGCGCGGCGCAGGCCAGTCAAGTTTTCGCTATACTCAGCCACCGACGGAACCGGCAGCAGGGACGGATCGTCGGTCAGCAGGCTTTCAGCCATCAAGCGCCCGAACACAGTGCCCGGCCCGATCCCGCGCCCCGAAAACCCGTGCGCGGCTAACGCATTTGGCCCGATCTGAGTGATTTTGGGAATGTGATCCGAAGTCATCGCAATTCGCCCATGCCAGCCCTCGATCAACGGCTGATCCGCCAGTTGCGGATACAGCGCCGCCAGTTTTCGCCTGATCCAGGATTTGTGGGCAAATCCTCCGGCGCTGCTTAGATCCCCCATGCCGCCAATGACGAACCGCCCCGTCTGATCCAAACGGAAGGATGTCATGATGAGGCCGGTATCCCAGCATCCTTCTGCCTTCGGCAATATGCTGGCCCGCAGGTTATGGGACAGCGGCGCGGTGGCGTATTGGAAGTAATAGACCGGCACATAGTCGGGCGCCGTATCGGCGATGCCCTGATGATAAGCGTTGGTCGCCTGAATGACCGATCTGGCGCGTACGGTTCCACCATCCCCCTGCAGCACCCAAACCCCGCCTTCCTGCCGCAAAGATCGAATCGGGCTTTGCGTATATATCTGCGCCCCCGCATTCTGTGCGGCGCGGGCCAGTCCCACCGCATAGCCCAGCGGCTGAATTGTACCCGCGCGGGGGTCAAACAATGCGCCGTGGACTACCGGGCTGCCCGTCCGCTGGCGCGACGCGTCAGGATCGAGCAATTCGACCGGCGCACCAGAAGCGCTCAGCTGTGCGTGGCGGGTACGCAGATCACCAAAGCCCGAGGCCGAATGAGCACAATGCAACGTGCCTTGCCGCTCAGGCTCGCAGTCAATCCCGTGCGCTTCAATCAACTCGAACACGTCTGACGGCGCGTTAGCCAGCAGATCGATCAACCGATCCCCCGCCATTTGCCCCAGATGCGACCGAATTTGATCGGGTGGCAGCCAAAGCCCTGCGTTGACGAGACCGACATTCCGCCCCGATCCACCATGGCCGATCTGATGCGCTTCGAGCAGGCACACCGAAGCCCCCGCTTTTGCTGCGGTCAAGGCCGCAGAACACCCGGTGTAACCACCGCCGATCACGGCAAGATCAACGCTTACGTCATCAGACAGCTTTTGCGTGTCGATACGCTCGCGACAGGTCTGCCGCCATAACGATTGATCATAGTCGCGCATGCCCGGGCCTCGCCAAAGTTTCGCCGATCATCAGGCTGGTCTCAGTTGGTTGCAAGGGCGCGCTGGTCAGCCCGCCCCATGGCGATGAGGAACGGATCAGCCTCCTGATGCGACTGGAATGACGCCTTGTCGGTCATGCCCCGCCAGCGCCCCAGTGTTAGTGACTGCGCCACCGCGCCGCTCAGCGTTGCACCGGGGCCGGTGACGATGAACAGATCGGGCGCGAACTCGCGTGCGGCGGTCTGGATCGCATGGGTGAAGTCATAGGTCTCGGTCACCTGATGGCCCAGCGTGTAGTCCCACAACTCACTCGTGTCAGTTGCGCCGGGCCACCAGATTTTGCCACGCCCGTCAATCATCGGGAACTTGGGCTGAGCAAAAAGATCAGAACTCAATTGCGCCCGACCTTCCGCCGCCACCGGGGCCTGCAGCGCCGTATGAAAGGCGGCGTGATTGGCCAGCCGCAATGGGAACCGATCCTGCACGGTGAGGTGTGCCGCCTCAAACGCCGTCAGACCCGCCTCATTGCCTGCCAATACCAGCATCCCGCCCAGATCGATGGAAAGCGCCAGAGTGTGATCGTGCAACGCATTGATCCTCGCCACCTCATCCAGCAATGCGGCTTTGCGGGCAGGATCATTCGCCCATGTCTCATCGACGAATGGGTAAACCAGTTGACCGCCGATCAGGTGCTTCTGCATCAGCGTGCCCATCGTATTGACCACGCGAAACCCGTTCCCAGGGGTCAATGCCCCTGCGGTGGCCAGCGCAATATACCAGCCCATCGAGTTACCAGTGACGGCGACGACTTCAATATCGTTGGCCAATGCCTGCGCATCGGCCAACGCGGCAGCATAGATCAGGGGTGAGGCCACATCGCCGCGCGAGTACTTCCCGACGCTAAAGCGATCAGCCCCATCCAAGGCAGTAATCGCATCCTGTCCGGTTCCGGCGCGAATGGCGTCGAAGCTGCGGAACAAGTCCATACGATCCGAATGATGTTGGTGCAGATAGCCCAGCTCAGGCTTGTTATAAGTGCCCCGACCCGGGCAGATCACAACGGCGGTGCGGGTCATGAGGCTACTCCTGTCAAAGCCAGCGCTGCGGCAAAGATACCGTCTTTCGAAGGAAGAGGCGCGGCATAGGCCGGGCCGGTTGCGATAAAGCAATCCTCGGCCACAACGCGGGCGGTTGGGGTGGAGGGACTTTCTTCGGCGAAGAAAGTCATCAGCGCCTCGGACTGGCTGCCGGTCTTGCGGCATTCGTCGACGATCAAAACATGCGCGCATGTTTTGGTGGCTTCGCGCAAAGCCTCAACCGGCAGAGGAGCTAGCCAACGCATATCGATAATCCGGGTTTTCAGACCCGCCGCCTCAATTTCGGGCAGGGCCTGTTGCGACAGGTAATGCCCGTTGCCATAGGTCACGATGGCGAGATCGGTGCCGTCCCCGTGTACTCCCACCTCGCCCAGCGCAATTTTCTGATCCCGCGCAGGATAGGTGGTCATCCACCCGCCATCCTGCGCCGCATGCAGATCGCGCATCGGGTAGAGTGCGATCGGTTCAAGAAACACCACGACCCGCTGCTCTTCGCGCGCCAACCGCACGCATTCGCGCAGCATCAGTGCTGCATCGGCCCCGGTCGACGGGCAGGCGATGATGACACCAGGGATATCCCGCAAAACGGCCAGAGAGTTGTCGTTATGGAAATGCCCGCCAAAGCCCTTCTGATATCCCAGCCCCGCAATCCGCAGCACCATAGGGTTGGTGAACTGCCCGTTCGAGAAGAACGGCAGGGTTGCCGCCTCCCCCCTGATCTGATCCTCGGCATTGTGCAGATAGGCCAGAAACTGGATCTCGGGGATCGGGATGAAACCGTTATGGCCCATACCGATCGCGAGACCCAGAATGGATTGTTCATCCAGCAGCGTATCAATTACGCGGTCCGGACCAAAGCGTTGCTGCAGCTTTTGTGTGACGCCATAGACGCCACCTTTGCGGCCCACATCTTCACCCATGCAAACGATCTCGGCATGTTCCAACATCAGATCGGTCAGCGCCCAGTTGATCAGGCGGCTGAGCGGCTGCGGATCAGCCATCGCGCGCAAGTCACCACCAAAGGCTTTAGCCCGCGCCTCAGCGCTCGGGCCGTTGGTCGGTATGCAAGAGCGCTTAGGCGGGATCAGGCTTGCCATCACCTCGGTCGCATTGGCAAGATGGGGACGGCTGGCAGCCTCTGTAGCCACACGATCCGTTCGGGTGCAGGTATCGCTGTAGATTTTCAACGCCTGATCCGGCGACAATGCACCCGCCTGATCCAGCAGTCGTACGGTGTGCAAAAGCGGATCATTGGCCTCATCCGCCTCAACCTCAGTTTTCGGCAGATAGGTCGTGGGCACATCCGCCCCGGCATGGCCATAAAGCCGCACGGTTCTGAGATGCAGGAAGGCCGGTTTCCTGCGCTTGCGGACATAATCTGCAGCCTCTTTCGCGACCGCATGGGTTTCATAAATGTCCAACCCATTGGCCTGAAAATACTTGATCCCCGGACGATGCTCCATCGACGCCTGAATCCAGCCCTTGGGCGTTTTGACCGAAATCCCGATACCGTTGTCTTCACACACGAACAGCAGCGGCAGCGGCGTCGATTGCACACTGGTCCAGCCTGCCGCGTTGATCGCCCCCTGCGCGGTTGAGTGATTGGCCGAGGCATCCCCAAATGAACACATCGCAATCCCGTCTTCCGGCAACACGCGATGTTCGGGCGCATGTCGCCGGGCTGCCCCCAGCGCATAAGCCGCACCAACGGCTTTGGGCAAATGGCTGGCGATGGTCGAGGTCTGCGGCGGGATCATCAGCGCCCTTGATCCCAACACCTTGTGCCGCCCGCCCGAGGTCGGGTCCTCTTTCGAGCACGCAAAGCTTAGCAGCATATCCCACGCGATCTGCTGACCGGGCACCTGTTCGGCACGCGCGATCTGAAACGCAGCATCCCGGTAATGCAGAAAGGCAATATCGCTTGGGCGCAATGCGTGCGCGACGGCGGCCATCCCTTCGTGGCCAGATGAGCCGATGGTGTAGAACCCCTGCCCCGCCTTCTGCATCGCCCGGCTGGTCCGATCCAGCGCGCGACTGAGAACTTGCGACCGGAAAAGCGAAACGGCTTCAGCATCGCCCAGACCGACGCGCGGCGGGGCTCCGTCGGGAAAATCACGATTTGCGACACGGGTCAGGAAATTCTCATGTACGATCTGGGCGCGGTCCATGTCTCTCGCTTTTGTCTTGTTGGTGTCATCGGCCTTGGGGAACCTCTGCGCGGGAGCGACCCGCTTGCTGATTTGTCCCGCGCTCCGACGTGAATTTCAAGATCGCGGATGGTACGGCACCCGCTCGACCACAAAAGTGATGTGGCGCACCAGTCATCGCTCTGGCGGCAGGAAAAAACCAGTGCTATTGCGTTCAATAGGTATGAGGATTTGTCATATGATTGCACCCCGCCGTTTCTTGCCTTCAATCTCGTCCTTGCTTGCACTTGAAGCCGTAGATCGGCTGGGCAGCGCATCTGCTGCTGCGGCTGAGCTGTCCTTGACACAAAGCGCGATCAGCCGGCAATTGAAGACGATGGAGGATCAGCTGGGAGTCCAGTTGATTGAGCGCAGCCAGATGCGATTGCACTTGACGCCAGCAGCCAAAGACTATGTGCAAACCGCAAGGTCTGCTGTTCAGGATCTGGCGCAGGCCGCACTGAAACTCAAAGCCAATCCGGCGGGTGGGTCACTTGATCTATCGATCCTGCCCGCGTTCGGCATGCATTGGCTGGCACCCCGCCTTCAGGATTTTGCGCGACGGCACCCTGAGGTCACCGTCAATCTGGGGACCCGCCTCAAACCGTTTGATTTCATGTCTGAACCATTTGATGCCGCGATCCATTTCGGTCAGCAAGACTGGGCGGGCGTTCAGTATCTGCCGATCATGCGGGAAGAAGTCCTGCCGGTCTGCGCCCCTGCCCTTACCGCCGTCAATTTCAATAGCTTGGATGCTCTCCGCGCCGCGCCACTGCTGCATCTGGAGTCGCGTCCGGATGCCTGGGAGCGCTGGTTTGAGATACAGGGCCAGCCCGTCACCGGCCTACGGGGAATGCTGTTCGATCAGTTTTCGACCATGATTCAGGCCACGATTCATGGGTTGGGCGTGGCTCTGTTGCCGTCATATCTGGTGCAAGATGATTTGCGCACCGGGCGGCTTGTCCAGGCATGGGACGGGCCGCGCGTGAGCCTTGGCAGCTATTATCTGGTCTGGCCGAATGACCGCTCGATGCCCGAGCCTCTACGGTCTTTCCAAGCCTGGATCAGTGAACAGATTGGGGCAGACGCCCACGCCTAACGCGGCCTTAGAACTTGCCGTTGTCATTTTTCCATTCGCTGCGTGGTGCAATGGACTCAACCGTATCCCAGTGTTCGACGATCTTGCCATCTGCAACGCGGTACAGATCATAAAATGCGCTGTGTTTGCCCTGAAGCGCACCTTCGCACACGGTCAGAACAAAATCTCCTTCTGCCAACACACGATGCAGGTGCTGATAATCTAGGGCGTTACTGTCAGCCAATGCGGTTCTCAAGGCAGTCAAGTCATCCGAGAGCTGCGGGCTGTGTTCTACGTAAGCGGAAGTATTGATACAGGCCTCTATCTGGTCGAGATCCCCGGCAATCAACGCGGTTTCGACGAAGGCGCGAACAAAGGCCCGGTTTTCCTCGGTTTTCTCGACATCCCGAACTTCGGTCGGACCATCCACCATACTGTGATCCGAGCCGTTTGGCCCCATCCGTTTCTGGATATTGTCCCAGTGCTCTACCGCTTGCCCGTCTTCGAACCGGAACACTTCGAAGCCGATATTCCGCCGTGAGAAATCATATTCCGTATGCGCGAAGACAAAATCGCCGTCTTCAAAGGCGCGTACGATATTCACGCGCGGTGAGGTCTGGGACAGCCGTTTGAATAGGGATGCAAGCCCTTCGCTGCCTTCATGGGTTTGCGGATTGTGCTGGATATATCGTGCTTCATTTACCACCGAAACCGGACCCGGATCGCCCGTTTCGATGCTTTTGAGCAGGGCAGATATGCGATCTTTGTTGGACTTCTCCATACCGGGTTCCCTTCAGGTCTGACTACTCCGTGATCACAATGGCAGGCGACGTGTCAGGCATCAACGCCAGCAACAGCCAAACCCTGCGCGGCCTTCGGCCTTGCGTCTTGCGGACGGCAGGGGGCCAGGCAGGCGCGGGCTGCGTCCGCGCCTGCCTGGCCCAACGGGAGGAGACGTTCCGTAAGGAATGTGGACGACGGGCGGGAGTGTTTTGGTTCAGACGTCCAGCGAACGGGCGATGAGCTCTTTCATGACTTCATTCGTCCCTCCATAGATCATTTGGACCCGCGCATCCGCATAGAGCCGCGCGATTGGGTATTCCATCATGAACCCATAGCCGCCGAACAGTTGCAGGCATTCGTGCATGACTTCGTTCTGCACCTCAGAGCCCCAGTATTTCACCATCGAGGCCGTCGCGGCATCCAATTCACCGGCCTCCAGTTTTCCAATGCAGTCATTGACGAAACTGCGCAGCACCTCGGCCTTGGTTTTACACTCGGCCAACTTGAAACGTGTGTTCTGGAAGTCCATCACCCGTTGTCCGAACGCCTTGCGCTCCTGCACGTAGTCCACCGTCTGCGATATGGCGAAATCGATCGCGCCCAGCGCCATGATCCCGATGGTCAGCCGCTCCCACGGCAACTGCTTCATCAGTTGATAGAACCCCTGCCCCTCTTCCGGGCCCAGCAGGTTGGTCATTGGCACCTTAACGTCTTCAAAGAACAGCTCAGCCGTATCGTTGCCCTTCATTCCCAGTTTCTTGAGGTTCCGCCCCCTCCGGAATCCGTCAGCCCCGTCGGTTTCGACCACAATCAGAGAGACACCCTTCGCCCCTAACGACTTGTCAGTTTTGGCAGCCACAATAACCAGATCAGCCGATTGCCCGTTGGTGATAAATATCTTGGACCCGTTGAGCCGATAAGAATTGCCATCCTTCTCAGCGGTCGTCTTCACCGCTTGCACATCCGATCCCGTGCCCGGCTCGGTCATGGCCAGCGCGCCGATCATCTCACCCGAGGCCAGTTTCGGCAGCCACTTCTGTTTCTGATCCTCACTGCCATAAGCGGTGATGTAGTGGGTCACGATAGACTGGATGCCATATCCCCATCCTGCGTCCCCGCGCGCAGTCTGCTCATACAAAGTAACGGAATCGAAACCCATCCCGCCGCCGACGCCACCATATTCCTCAGCAATCGAACCGGCCATCAGACCCGTCTCTCCCGCCTGCAACCAAAAGGTACGATCAACCGCCCCGTTCTCGGCCCATTTCTCGGTATTGGGTACCAAGGCATCATCCATGAACCGGCCCGCCATTTCAGCAAACATTCGGTGTTCGTCAGTAACCCAGGCGGCGGTGCTGGTAAAAAGCGACATCAAATAGCTCTCCAGATCAGGTGTTTGCCCAAAACTAGCCGGGTGTGTGATTCCTTCCAATCCATGTGACGTGGCGTCCAGGACAGATACTACGCAACGTCCTTGGCACCGTTGCCGAATTTGGGGCCAAACGTTCACATCTGTGTTCCCACGCCTGACAGAGCAGGCCATCATCGACCATATTGCACATACGCCCCGGACGACCCAGGAGACAGCATAATGCCCCGCGCCTTTTCTGAACTGACCTTCACACCTGCCGTTCGCGCCCATCAAGAGCGGATGGGATCCGCCGCGACCTATGCGAAATTCCTGAGCCGAGGACCAAAACAGGGCCATCAAATCGGACCGACCGAAGAGGCGTTCATTCGCGCCCGCGACGGGTTCTATCAGGCCACCGTCTCAGAAACCGGCTGGCCTTATGTGCAGTTTCGCGGTGGGCCGATAGGGTTTCTGAAAGTGCTGGACCCGCACACCATCGGCTATGCGGACCTGTCTGGTAACAAACAATATATCTCGCGCGGCAACCTGGATGGGAATGACCGCGTGGCACTGATATTAATGGACTACGCGAGCCAGCGCCGCCTCAAGATACTTGGGCGGATGACATTCAAGGAAGGTGCCGCGGCAGCAACTGATCTTTACATCAAAGGCTCCGAGACCGAGGCAGAACGGGCCGCGATCATCAAAGTTGAAGCGTTTGACTGGAATTGCCCCCGCCACATCACGCCGCGCTTTACCGAGGCCGAGCTTCGGCCACATCTGAATGATCTGGGTCAGCAACTGGCTGTTCTGCAAGCAGAAAACCAGCGTTTGCTGCGGGAATTGGCTGAGCTCAAAGCTGCTGGCGATATACGAAGCTGAAATCCGCGCCAGTTCAGATGTGAAACGAATGGCGCGCGATCCCTATGGATCTGGGCAGCAAATTGTGACGCAGGGTTGCCCTTTGGCCCAAGCTTTGCTTTGTCCTTTCTAAACATCACGACCTGCCGTCCGCTCGAGGCAGGAGCGGATAACAGAGAGGATCATCACATGGCAAAAGTTGCGTTCCTTGGCCTAGGCGTCATGGGCTACCCGATGGCCGGGCATCTTCAGGCTGCCGGCCACGAAGTCACCGTCTACAACCGCACCGCATCCAAGGCCGAGGCTTGGGTCGCCCAGCATGGCGGCGCGATGGCCCTGACACCGCGGCAAGCCGCAGAAGGGGCCGAATTCGTGATGGCCTGCGTTGGCAATGACGACGATCTGCGTATGGTTTGCACAGGTGAAGATGGCGCCTTTCACGGAATGGCCAAGGGTGCGGTATTTGTTGATCACACCACCGTCTCGGCCAAGGTCACGCGCGAGTTGTACGAGGCTGGCAAGACACAGGGGGTTGCTTTTTTGGACGCCCCGATCTCGGGCGGTCAGGCGGGAGCCGAAAATGGTGTGCTATCGATCATGTGCGGCGGTGACATGGACGCTTATCGTGCTGCTGAGCCGGTGATGCAGGTCTATTCCAAAATCTGCCGCCGCATTGGAGACAGCGGCGCGGGTCAAATGACCAAAATGTGCAACCAGATCGCGATTGCCGGGCTGGTGCAGGGCCTGAGCGAAGCATTACATTTTGCCGAGAAGGCCGGGCTGGATGGCCGAGCTGTGGTCGAAGTGATCAGTCAGGGCGCGGCTGGCAGCTGGCAGATGGCCAACCGGTATGAAACCATGCTAGATGACCATTTTGAGCATGGCTTTGCAGTCGACTGGATGCGCAAGGATCTGGGAATCTGTCTGGATACCGCCAATGAGACCGGGGCTTCACTGCCAGTGACGGCGCTCGTCGACCAGTTCTACAAAGACGTGCAGAAACTTGGCGGGGGCCGGTGGGATACGTCCTCGTTGTTCAAAAGGTTGCGAGCACTGGACTGAGCAAAGGGGGGCTGTCTGCCCCATCGCGCCAGGGCGCGACTCCGCCCGAAGACATTTTTGGCCAGATGAAGAGGATCACCGTGGCAGTTGCAAGAGATAGCGCATGAGCGACTTGAACACTTTCTGTGCTGGTCGCCTGCGTGAACACTGGGGTCTGGACGCCCGTCTGACGCGTCTGGATGGGGAGTACGACCTCAACTTTGTGGTCAAAGCCACCAACGGGCAGGATTATGTGCTCAAGGTGATGCGCGCGGGGTGCGATGCAGCATTGGTCGATCTGCAGATCAAGGCGCTGGAACATCTCAGCGCAGCAGCGCCCGGATTGCCCTTTCCTGCTGTTTATCCCGATTTGAACGGGATGATGTTGCCCGAGATTGCCGACGCACATGGGCAACCGCGACTGGTCTGGCTGCAGGAACGACTGCCGGGGGCATGCTATGCAAGCAGCGCGCCCAAGACCGAAGACCTGATACTAAAACTGGGCCGTGTTCTGGGCGCAACCGACAGGGCGCTGGAGGGGTTCACCCACGAGGGCTTGCATCGCGCCGATTTCAAATGGGATTTGACGCGGGCGAGTTGGATCGTCGACCAACTAGAGGCCATCTCTGATCCGGCACGACGCGCGCGCGTTCAACAAATCGCTGCGGATTTTGAGGCGATCTCTGATCAACTGGGTGCATTGCCAAAGCAGGCGATTCACAATGATGCCAATGATTACAATATCCTTGTCGAAGGCAATCTGGGCGAACGACGCAGCATCTCGGGTCTGATCGATCTTGGCGACATGTGCACAGCGCCGCGCGTTTGCGATCTGGCTATTGCCGGGGCCTATGTCGTTCTGGACCACCCTAAACCCGAGCGCGCATTGGCTGCGCTGGTACGCGGGTATCACGCTGCCAATCGGTTACGCCCGGATGAGATCGACCTGATCTGGCCTTTGTTGCAAGCACGGTTGGCGGTGTCCGTGGTGAATTCGACGCTGATGGCGATTGAGAACCCGGATGATCCGTATGTCACGATCAGCCAGGCCCCGGCGTGGCGGTTGATCGAAAATGGGGCAATCAATGGCGCACTCATGCCCGCACGATTGCGCGCAGCGTGTGGCTTGCCCGTTGTGGACGGGGCCGAGCGCATCCATGCCTATCTGTCCAACCATCGTGGACATTTCGCGCAGATGTTCGGGCAGGATCTGAGCGACACGCCAATGGGCTCACTGTCGGTGGAGAACTCGACCTGGCCGCAAAACCCGTTCCACATGCCGCTGGACGAGGCAGCGCGGGTCGGCGAAGAATTTGGGGATGGTCCCTGGCTTGGGTATTACAGCGAGCCACGCCTGATCTATGCTGAGCCGGGGTTTCGCAAGGGACCGTGGAAAGCGTCGGATCGGCGCACAGTGCATCTGGCCGTGGATGTGTTTGCACCCGCCGGAACAGTGCTGCATGCACCTCTCAGCGGTCGGGTCGAAGCGGTTGAAAACAGGGACGCGCATCTCGACTATGGCGGGGTTGTGATCCTGCACCACGAAACGCCCGAAGGGGATGCATTCTACACGCTTTATGGCCATCTGGACCCTGAGGTGAGCGAGCGTTTGAAACCAGGTGACCCGGTGGCTCAGGGTGCAGCTTTTGCCCGTCTGGGCGATGCCAGTCAGAATGGCGGATGGGCCCCGCATGTGCATTTCCAACTGGCGCTGACGACCGACGGTATGCAGGCCGACTGGCCGGGCGTAGCGGATCCTGATGAGCTCGAGCTTTGGCACGCGGTCTGCCCCAACCCCGCAGCACTGTTGAACTTGCCTGATGAAAAGGTTTTCTATCGACCAACCGACAAGCAGGCGATCCTACAGGACAGGCGCGAACACTTCGGCGGCAATCTCAGCCTGACATACGACGACCCGGTCATGCTGGTGCGTGGCTGGAGGCATCACCTGTTCGATGAATGGGGGCGACCCTATCTGGATGCCTACAACAACGTTCCGCATGTAGGCCATGCGCATCCGCGTATTCAGGCGGTTGCAGCGGATCAGCTGAAGCGCATGAATTCGAACACACGCTATCTGCACCCGGCGCAAACCGCTTTTGCCGACAAGGTATTGTCGAAACTGCCGGATCACCTTGAAGTCTGTTTCTTCGTCAACTCAGGGACAGAGGCCAACGAATTGGCTCTGCGTCTGGCGCGCGCGCACACCGGGGCAAAAGGGATCGTGACGCCCGATCACGGCTATCACGGCAACACAAACGCTGCGGTGGCGATCTCGGCCTACAAATTCAACAAACCTGGCGGTATTGGGCGGGCAGATTGGGTGGAACTGGTTGAGGTCGCGGATGACTATCGCGGTTCGTTCCGGCGTGATGACCCCGAGCGTGCCCGGAAGTTTGCTGACCTGATTGATCCGGCGATTTCGGCATTGCAGGCAAAAGGGCAAGGCCTAGCCGGGTTCATCGCTGAAACATTCCCCTCGGTCGGGGGACAGATCATTCCACCAAAAGGCTATCTGTCTGCGATATATGAAAAAATCCGTGCCGCCGGAGGGGTCTGCATTGCCGATGAAGTCCAGACTGGCCTCGGGCGCCTGGGCGACTATTACTTCGGCTTTGAACATCAGGGCGCGCTGCCTGACATAGTGGTAATGGGGAAGCCCATCGGCAACGGCCACCCGCTGGGTGTGCTGGTCACTACCAAAGAGATCGCCGAAAGCTTCGACAACGGGATCGAGTTTTTCTCGACCTTCGGCGGCTCAACCCTGTCTTGCCGGATCGGAAAAGAGGTGCTGGACATCGTCGACGATGAAGGCCTTCAAGAGAACGCCCGTGTGATGGGGGCTCGTCTGATGGACGGCCTCCGAAAGATCGAAGCGGACTTTGCCTGCGTTGGCGATGTACGCGGCATGGGTCTGTTTTTAGGGGTGGAACTGGTCAATCCTGACGGTTCGGAAAGCGGTGAGATTTGCAGCTACGTCAAGAATCGGATGCGCGATCATCGCATTCTGATCGGTAGCGAGGGACCCAAGGACAATATCCTGAAAATCCGGCCACCGCTAACCATCGAAGCAGAGGACGTCGACATGATTCTTTGGGCGCTGCGGGAGGTTCTTGGCGAAGTGGGTGACTACAGCCCTGCCCCCATGTGCGATCACGATCATCATCATGCGGGCTGCGGCTGCTGCTAAGAAACACAAAACCCCAGCGAAATTGCTGGGGTTTTGTCGCCGTCGATCAGTGGAGCACTGAATGTGGGGGGTGGTGCCCGGTCGTCGGCAAAGGGATCGAAACGGTCATCCGGCGTAACGCCAAGCCCAGTTCCTCGGACAATGAGGCCAGTGCCGGGGCGAAATCGGGCCGTACGATCAGCGAGGCCATCATCATTGCATCTTCACGCGCCCCTTCAGAGGCGGCACCGATCATCTGGGCAAAACAATTCTCATCAGCGCCCAGACATGCACATCCCAGCCCATGACGCACCAGCGGACGGCGACCGTGATGTGCACAAAGTGAACACAGCCGGTCCAGCGTCAGCATCGTGGCGCGTCCCTGATCTGCACCCAGCGCGATGTCAAAATCGCTTGCGGCATTTGCCCGGCCTTCGACCCCATCACCCCAAAGCCGCAGGTACATGACGGCTCCGGCCTCAATGGGGTTCAGGTCAGCCAGACGGCCAACAGCCGCCCCGCCACGCGAAGAAGGTGCGCTCATTTTGTCAGGATCAGCTTGCCTGCGCGGGTGATACGCAGCGTATAAAGCTGATCGCCCAGCTCGATATGGGCCAAATTGCCGCCATTGGTGAGGTCTTCCGCCTTGTGGGCCGGAAGCATCGAAACAGCGTAGCTAAGGGTCGAGGTAGGGGTTTGCGCGTTCATTGGGGCATCTCCAGAGCATCTGTGGCACTTGGCCTTGTCTGTCTTCGTTTCGCTTGATCTGGCTGACCCTGTTTTGGGCTGGCTATCTGTTCGTGTGATTAATCTGATAAAAATAGTAAGGTTTGTCAAGCTGCTGTTTTTTCAATCGCTCCCACGGGTCTCTATTGCGCCGTCGCACAGCACGACCTAGGCATTGGACATCAACAAACAAAGGCGGATTCGCAGATGGCAGCAGTTGTCGTATTTGATCTGGATGGCACCCTGATAGACAGCCTTGCCGACCTTGCAGCTGCAGTAAACCGAATGCTGCACGATCAGGGGCACCCCGCCTTGCCTCAGGATACGATCCGGGGATTCGTCGGGAACGGATTACCCAAGCTGGTCGAGCGGGCGATGACGCATTGCGGGCTGGAGCCAACGCTTCACAAGGACCTGACACAGCTTACTCTGACGCACTACAATGCAGGCGCCTGCGATCAGACCGTAGTTTATCCCGGCGTGATCCAGGCGCTGGATGAGCTTCGCGATATGGGCTGTGCGCTTGGGGTCTGCACCAACAAACCCGAAGCCCCTGCCCGGCATGTGCTGGGCGAACTTGGCCTGCTACCCTATTTCAACACGGTATTTGGTGGAGACACGCTGGATATACGCAAACCCGATCCAGAGCACTTGCACGCCTGTTTCAAGACCCTTCAAGCCGCAGGCCCACAGATCTTCGTTGGCGACAGTGAGGTTGATGCCGAAACCGCGCAACGGGCTCAGGTTCCGTTTTTGCTGTTTGAACAGGGATATCGAAAGTCGCCGGTTTCGGACATGCCGCACACGCTCAGCTATGATAACAGTACCGCACTGCCTGCACTTGTTCGGAAAATCCTGACGCAGGCATAGACCCCAAAAAAGGTCGAGGGGCCGGCCAAGGGGGTAAGAAGCCAGCCCCTCATCGGGGGAAATTAGTGAAAGTGGATTGGGCGCACTGGCCCGGTAGTTAATGAAAAGTTAACGCACCTGCGCGGATCGCGAAATTGGGGGATTCCCGTAGTGCTGCGATTTTTTTCCCAATCCCCCAAATTATTTTGCGCGCAGAAGCCTAAAAACTGGGATTTATGCGGCTTTCTCAGCCGCGGCACGCGCGATCACCAGTTCCTCGTTCGTCGGAATGACCATCAGTTTCACACGTGACAGGTCGGTCGAGATGACGCGCAAATTGTCCGCGTTTGCATCGTGGTCCAGTTCAAGACCCAACCACCCCATGTCAGTGCAGATACGGTCGCGGATATAGGTCGAGTTCTCACCGATCCCGCCGGTAAACACGACGGCGTCCAGACCTCCCAACACGGCGGCCAAAGCGCCCAGCTCGCGGCGTATCCGGAACGTGTAGTAGTTGATGGCATTGCGTGCACCCGGCGTATTCGACGCCTCAAGCGTACGCATATCATTGGTCATTCCGGAAAGGCCAAGCAACCCGGATTTACGATACAGAAGATCCGAAATCTCATCCGCATTCATGCCTTGCTGATCCATCAGATACAGCACAACGCCTGGATCCAGCTGGCCACAACGCGTTCCCATCGGCAAACCATCCATGGCCGAGAACCCCATGCTTGAACCGACCGAGCGACCTCCGATCATAGCGCACATCGAGGCACCGTTGCCAAGATGCGCCACAACTACCCGACCGCCATGGATCAGCGGTGCAGTTTTGTCCAGATGGTCCGAGATGTAATCATAGCTCAGACCGTGGAAGCCATAGCGCCGAACGCCCATATCGTAATACTCGGTCGGCAATGCGAAGGTGTCATTGACCCAAGGGTGGTGGCGGTGAAAAGCGGTATCGAAACAGGCAACCTGCTTGGCATTGGGGAACCTGTCCATCGCAGTACGTGCGCCCTGCAGATTGTAAGGTTGGTGCAGGGGCGCAAAAGGCTCGAGTTTTTCCAGCATCTGCAAGCTTTCGGGGGTCAGCAGAATGGGCCTGTCATTATCCGGGCCGCCATGCACGATGCGGTGTCCAACTGCGGTCACGCCCGCCGACGGGAACTGCCGTTCCAGCAAATCCAGAATATAGTCCAAGGCGCTGGCCTGATCGCACAGCGCTTCAGAAGCGGTATCGGCAAGCACACGGCCATCCGTGGTCTCTGCTTTGATGCGCGCCGCAGGGCTGCCGATGCGTTCCACTTCTCCCGAACAGACAAGGATCGGATCTGCTTCGCCCGCGGAGAACAGCCCAAACTTCAGCGAGGACGAGCCTGAATTCAGTGTGATGATATGGTCCATCAGATCTTACCCGACATCCGCGCCGCATGCAGGGCCGCGACGGCACAGGAAACCAGCCGCGCCTTTTCGCCATCTGCGCGACTGGTCAGGATAATCGGTACGCGCGCGCCCAGCACCACCCCGGCAGCCTCGGCGTGCGCGATATACGTCAGTTGCTTGGCTAGCATGTTGCCTGCGTCCAGATTGGGTACGACAAGAATGTCTGCCCGTCCGGCCACCTCGGACACGATCCCTTTGGTGCGCGCCGCGGCCAGGCTGACCGCGTTGTCCATGGCAAGCGGCCCATCGACCAAGCCACCCCTGATCTGCCCCCGCTCGGCCATCTTCGACAGCAATGCGGCATCAATCGACGACCGGATAGCCGGATTCACCGTCTCGACCGCCGACAGAACACCCACTTTCGGAGCGCCAATTCCGATTGAGATTGCCAGATCGATCGCGTTCTGCGTGATGTCGATCTTGGTTTCCAGATCCGGCTCGATATTGATGGCCGCATCGGTCACAAGCAAGGGATGCGGCTGGCCGGGTATATCCATGACGAAGACATGCGTAAATCGGCGCCCTGCGCGAAGTCCACGATCCCGCCGCAACGCCGCCCGTAGCAGTTCGTCCGTATGAAGATGCCCCTTCATCAATGCTTCAGCATGTCCTTCGACAACCAGATCAACCGCTTTGTTGGCGGCGTCCAGATGGCCCTTAACAGGAACGATCTCAACGTCACCCAAGGGCAACTCAATCTCACGCGCTGCTGCAGCAATCTTGTCGGGGTCACCTATCAGGACCGGCTTGATGATGGTTTCACGCGCCGCCAATAAGGCCCCCCCAAGCGAGTTGGGCTCTTCTGGGGCGACAACTGCCGTGGGGATCGGAGGCAGCGGGCGCGAGCGATCGAGCAGTGCATCAAAATGCCGGTGCCGCTCGACGACCAGACCAGGCACTTCAATCTCATTGAATGACAGTTCTTTCTCTGGGGCGATCACGACCGCGATGCCGGAGACGATCAGCGCCTCATCACTAGGGCGCATCACCTGAGTTTTCAGAACTACCTCGCGGTTATCGCGTTTTTCGATAACCGTAACTCCGGCCAGCAGTTCTTCACCCGCATATGCCCGGGCGCTAAAATCCAAGCTTTGCGACTTATACAGCGTACCCGCGCCCGGCAGGATATTCCCCAAAACGGCCGAGATCAGAGCCCCAAGAAACATCTCGGGCGCGATCGCCTCGTTTACGTTATCACCGTCCCCATCTTCGTCGGCCAGGTTCAAAGGGTTATGGTTGCCGGAATTCGATGCGAAAACATAAAAATCATCCTCTGTGCAGAACCGAGTCAGCTCGGCGGTGTCACCGATCTGAAGCTGATCAAAGGGCTTGTTGTGATACTGCATTGAAACTCTCGGCGGCTGTTTTGCACCGATCATTATGAGATTTCAGGTAAATTTCCAATGACGTTTGGTGGGTTTCTAGGGCTCAAACCCATCTGGCACACCGAACAGTGGCGCATCCAGTGTGGTCCCGGTCAATGCACCCATGAACGCCACCAGATCTGCGATCTGGGCATCGGTCAGTTCCAGCGGTTCGATGTCAATTTTCTGACGATGACGCTCCATCTCGAACCGGTCCTGCCAGACGATGAAATCCACATTCTCAAGCCACGGCACGTTGGGCAGCCCGGCCAAATCAGGGGTCCAGGCAGCGAGGCTCTGAGATGGGTTCAAGTGGTGGCGAATAATGCCTTCCAGATCGGGAAAGGCACCGTTGTGACCATAAGGCGCTGTCTCTGTCACATTGCGCAGCATCGGTGTGCGAAAGCGATAGGCGTCCTCAAAACGGTTGCTTTCACCCATATGACCCACGTCGCGGGCATAGGGGTCCCATTGGCGGGTCTTGCCCGGTCCAAATGGCGGCAGGCCGAGCGCGTGGAATTTTTGATCCGATAGCAACGGGCCGGAATGGCAGTTTGCGCAACCTGCCTCACCATAGAACAAGGTCATACCATCGTATTGCTCGGGCGTCAGAGCGGCATGGTCTCCGGCCAGATATTGGTCGAACGGACTGTCGGTGCTGCGCCATTCCAGCGCCATGAACGCGGCCAGCGCGTTGGTGATCTGAGTTATCGTGATGTCCTCGGTCGTGTCGATGTCATCGAACGCCTTGACCATGGCGGGCCCATAGCGCGGATCAGTGCGTACCCGTTTGGCGAGGATCGGCCAGCCCTTGTCGATGCGGTCATGCACCGCGCCGGTGACTTGATTTTCGGCCACATTTCCGGCCATCTCGAATTGCGAGGTCAGCGGGAAAAGTGCCTGCGCGGCCAGCAGTGAATTCAACCCCTCCGGCAGCCATTCCTGCGCGGGCGAATTGAAGCCGTTACCGTAGACGTCAGAGATACTTAGGCGACCGTCATGGAAGACCGTGTGAAGGTCCTTTGCCCCAAGGTTCCAAAGCCCCGGCGAATTGCGGGGAATACGCTTGCGGATTTTGTCCGCTCCGGTGCCCGGCGTGCGATCTGGGCCAAGCCCCTGCCCGCCCTCGCCAATGCCCAGCGACAACCCGTCCGAGGTGCCAAAATCCGGGTGGTGGCAGTGGGCACAGCTGATGTTCTGGTTGCCCGACAAGATCGGATCGTAAAACAGTTGATGACCGATGGCGGCCTGTTCCATATCAAAGGGGATGAAATCGTCATCCGTCAGCGGGCGCGGCAATTCCTGAGCTGCCGCAGCCCCTGCCAAGAGGAAAGCAACCCCATGCGCCAGTTTGTATTTGCCCTGTGCCTTCTCGCGACCCCAGCGCTGGCTGAACTGGAACAAGCACGCGATCTGATGGAGGCCGGAGAGTTTGAAGCCGCGCGTGAGGAATTGCTGCCCGCCGCGCGCTCCGGCAATGCCGAAGCCGAGGAGCTGATCGGTGTGATGTACGGGTTGGGCCTTGGAGTCGAACAGGATTATGAGCGGGCGTTTGAATGGTACCTGCGCGCCTCGATGAAAGGACATCCCGGGGCGCAGTCCGGTATCGGCTGGTACTACGAGTTGGGTCTGGGCATGCCCGCGCCTGATTTGGTGCGGGCCTACATGTGGTACACGCTCAGCGCCATTGGCGGCGACCCCGATGCGGCGATCAGCCTTGAAGAAGTGGTCAAAAAAATGTCGCCGGAGCAGATCGAGAAGGCGCATGTTCTGGTCAACGACTACAAAGGGTGGATGTACCCGTTTCGGTGAGGGCCGGACCCCAGGGCCCGGCCCAGCAATTCAGTTCAGATCCGCATCACGTGAGGCATTAACATCCGCCTCGGCTGCTGCCACAGCGTCAGTCAACGCTACAAAGATCTCATCGCCACGTGCCACATTGGACTGGAACCAGTCATAGACCGGGGTTGCGGCTTCTTTGAAAGCAGCTTTCTGGTCGGGTGTAAGGACATAAAGGTCACCACCGCCGGCAACGAAATCCTCATACGCCTGGATCGACTTGCGCTTGGGTGAGGCAAAGGTCGCTTGCTGCAGCGCATAAAACCCGTCGACTACCACGCGGCGCATATCTTCTGGCATCTCCTGGAACTTGGCGTTGTTCATCCACCACAGCGCACCCATGTAGGCATGCCCATCCAGCGTGACATATTGCAGGCCTGCATCAGGGAACTTCATACCCATGATGTCAGTGATGCCGTTTTTCGAGCCCTCAACCACGCCGGTCTGGAAGCTGGTGAACAGTTCTGGCCACGGGATCGGGGTCGGTGATGCACCCAGTGCTTTGACCAGCTCCTGCGGCAGGTCGGCAACCACGGTGCGGATTTTCAGACCTTCCATGTCAGCCGGCTCAGCAACACGGCGTTGTGTATTGGCGAAGTTGCGCCAGCCACCTGTATTGCCGATTGTCATCAGACGGATCGCACCGCCGGAATCCTCCAGCGCCATGTCGCGCATCTGCCGGGTGAAATCACCAGATAGGACATGTTCGGCAATGCGGTCATCGGCCATCAGGTAAGGCAGGTCCAGAACCTGCACGTAAGGGAAGATGCCCGAGGCCCCTCCAGAGGTTGAGATGTAGATGTCGATCGTACCGTCTGCCACACCCTGCAGGCACTCGGCACCGTTCGAGCAGAGCTGCGTACCTATGAACAGCTCAACCTCAATGGCTCCGTTCGAGGCCGCCTCAACGTAGTTCTTGAAAACGACCAGACCGTCATAGTCTTCGTCGTTTTCATTCGAGTTTGCTGTGGCGCGTAGCGTGTAGTCGGCGGCTGCCGCGGCAATCGCAGACGCGGCCACTAGCGACGTGGCCACCGCTGCGGTTTTGATAAATCTTCTGAGCATGCGTTTCCTCCCTGTGATACTCAGTTCAGTTTGCAAATCCCGTTATCCTCGGGATCGTCATGGATAGTGCGGGGATGTATGTGATCAAGAAGATCACGATGATTTCGACCGCCAGAAACGGCAGGATTGCCTTGGCGATGGTTTCAACCCGTTCCCGAGACACGGCGGCGGCTACGAACAGCACCAGCCCCATGGGCGGGGTGGCCAGACCGACGGTCAGGTTGACGCTCATGATAATGGCAAAATGGATCGGATCTACACCGAGGCTGGTGAAGATCGGACCGAGGATCGGGCCAAGGATGATAATAGCGGGGCCTGCATCCAGGAACATTCCAACGATGAACAGCAGCAGGTTGATCAGGAACAGCAGGATCAGCGGGTTTTCCGACAGGCTGAGGATTAGCGAGGCCAGCTGCTCCGGCGCATGGCTAAGACTAACGACCGTCTTGAACGCCATTGCCGCCCCGACCAACAACAGGACGACAGCTGAGGTCATACCTGCATTGCTGAGCACCTCGGGGACTTCTTTCCACGTCAATGTGCGCAGGACGAAGAAACCGATGATGAAGGCATACCCTACTGCGACTGCGGCGGCCTCGGTTGGGGTAAAGATGCCACCCAGTATTCCGCCCAGGATGATCACAGGGGTCATCAGTGGGAAGAACGCTTTTAGGCTGGCCTGACGGCGTTCCGGCCAAGTGTATTTACGGCTGGCGACCGGGAAGTCGTAGCGATCCGCCATCAGCTTGATCATGAGCATCAAACCGACACCGACCATGACCCCAGGCACGATGCCAGCGAGAAAGAGCGCAGCCACACTTTCACCCATGACATAGGCATAGATGATCATGATGCCCGAGGGCGGGATGATCGGCCCGATCACCGAACTGGCTGCCGTGATCGCGGCGGCAAATTTGCGGGTATAGCCTTGCTTCTCCATCGCCGGGATCAGCATTGACCCAAGCGCCGAAGTATCGGCGACAGCGGACCCTGAAAGGCCCGCGAACAGGATCGAGCTGAGGACGTTCACATGCGCAAGGCCGCCCCGCAGGTGGCCCATCAGGGCCTGGCTGAACTCGACGAGGCGGATGGTGATGCCGCCCCGGTTCATCAGTTCTCCGGCCAGCATGAAGAAAGGGATCGCCATCAGCGGGAAGCTATCCATACCGTTATAGACATTGCGATAGAGCAGCGTAATGTCGTTGGTCTGACCGCTGAGCCATAGCAGAATGCCGGGCGCTGCCAGCAGTGCGAAAAAGACCGGCAGGCCGATCAGCAGGAAAATCAGGAAGGTGGGCAGGAACCAAATCAGCATTTATTCAGCCCCCACCGCAGCTTCGGGAATTTCAGGCAAAAGATGTGCTCCGCCCAACATGGTTACTATCGACCGCAAGATCAGTTCGATATTGACCGAGATCAGCAAGATGATCCCAACCAGCAGCGAGGCCATCATCCAACTGCGCGGAATACGGTACCATTCATCGAACCCGAAAGAGGTAGGCAGGTACAACGCCGCAGTGGCGAACCGGCCACCAAAGCCCGTAACCTCAGACCAGCCGATATTGACCGCAACAAGCAGCACGGCCAGCGAGATCAGCAGCAGGAACAAATTGAGCGATTGACCAAGCACGCGCGGCAGGAAGCGCGCAAGCATATCGATGGCGACGAACCCTCCGCGACGGAAAGCTGTGGGGGCCATCAGGCCCGTCATCCAGAGCATGCAGAACCGGGCAGCCTCATCCGGCCATGGCAGTGCGTTACCCAAGACATATCGGAAGAACACCTGAATCAGGATCGCGATAACCATAACTGCAATCGCAACAACACCGACCGCGCGGCCCAGACGCAGCACGGTTTCGTTCACGAATGCAATCGGCGTCAACGCCGATGCCAGTCCGCCCATGCGGATCCTCCCACTGTCAGCTGCGGGTTTGACCCGCAGTCGTCATATCGCGCTTAGCTCTGCGCGAATTGGCCGAGTTTTCCGGCAAAGAACGTCAGCGCGTCTCCATCCGCCATGCTGACTTTCAGAACTTTGCCCACCACGATCACATGATCGCCTGCATCGTGATAAGCGTGCTGCTCGCATTCGAACCGGGCAAGACTGCCCGGCAACAACGGGGTGCCGTTTTCACAACGGTCATGTTCGATATCACGCAGCGCATGGGCGTCTTTTGAACAGCCAAAGCACAGCTCGGCCTGTTCAGCAGACAGAACATGCACACTGAAGTGACGCGCCGCGTGAAAATAGCGGAACCGGCGCGAATTGCGGTCGCCCGCCCACATCACCAGCGGCGGATCCAGCGACAGGGACGAAAAGCTGTTGGCGGTAATGCAGATTGGCCCATCCTCACTGTCGCAGGTCACGACAGTAACTCCGGTGGCAAAACGGCCAAAAGCATCGCGCAGGGTTCGCGTGTCGTCCTTATGCGGGACGAATGTATGGTTCATATCGCGCGAGATTGCGTTCATCATGGCACCTCATGTCCCAGCGCCGCCTCATACAGGCGGTACCAGCTTTCACGATCCAGCTTGACCTTCAACGCATCCGAGGCGCGTTTGATACGGCCCAAATTATTTGTGCCCAAAACCGGCAGGATGTTCGCCGGATGCGCGAGCAGGAAGGCAACCGCAACGGCGGCGCGGTCCACCCCGAATTCCTCGGCTATCTCATCCGCAACAACACCAACCGGAGGGTTCCCGGCCATCAAAAGGCCCCCGCCAAGTGGGGACCACGCCATCAGCGGATGACCATGCTGCTGATGGAACGCCAGATCGCCGTTAGTGAACGGGCTGATCTCGCCCAGAGATATCTCGATCTGATTGGTGACCAACTTGGTTTTCATCGCCGACTGCAGCAAAGACCAGTCCCAAGGGCGGAAGTTGGACACACCAACCGCGCCGACCTTGCCACTGGCAACCACCTCATCCAGCGCTGCACCGGTTTCATGGTGATCCATCATTGGATCCGGGCGGTGGATCAGTAGCAAGTCGATGTGGTCGATCGCCATTTCCGACAGAGATGTATCGACCGACTTCAGAATATGCGCACGCGACGTGTCGTAATATTTGACCTTGGCCTCGGCATAACGCCCCATCGGCGCGACGATGTCACATTTGGTGACGATCTCCATTTTCTGGCGAAGGCTGGGATTGGTGCGCAAGGCATTGCCCAGAACGGCTTCGGCCGCGTATCCGCCATAAATGTCGGCCTGATCGAAGGTGGTGATGCCCTGATCCAGACAGGCCTGAATCTTGGCCTCAACATGCGCAGTCGAGGTGTCACTGTCATCACCCAAGCGCCACATGCCATAGACAAGACGGCTCATTTCCAGCGTGTCAGATAGTTTCACACGTTGCATCAGCGACGAACTCCGTTGCCCAGCGGGGTTGCCGGGGTGGTTGCTGGCACGCGCCCGTAGGCTTCGGGAAGCGAGCAGGTTTTCAGGTTGGGCATCACGCGGGAGCCAAAATGCTTGGCCTCGTCCATGTGCGGATAGCCCGAAAAGATGAAGGCGCGAATGCCCATCTTCTGATACTCTTCGATTTTAGACATAACTTGATCGGTCGAACCGACCAGCGCAGCACCACAGCCCGACCGTGCGCGTCCGACGCCGGTCCAAAGGCCGGGTTCGACATAGCCATACTCATCCGCCAGATCGCGGTTCTTGGATTGATGCGCCACACCCAATGATGTCGCGTCCAACGCCCGCTCGCGGATCGCGCGACCGTATTCGTCATCCAGTTTCGAGACGATGTAGTCGGCGTATTCCTGTGCCTCAGCCTCGGTATCCCGCACGATCATGTGGACGCGCAGGCCGTAGTCCAGAGTACGATTGTAATTCTCGGCAACTGCATGAACGGCTTTCATCCGCTCGGCCAACTGATCCTTTGTTTCCGGCCACATCAGGTAGACATCGCAATGCTCGCCGCACAGGTCCAAAGCAGACGGCGAGTAGCCGCCGAAATACAGCAGTGGGCCACCGGTCTGGTAAGGCCGAGCCGGGTCGGTGGTCAGGCCTGAAAAGTTATAGACCTCGCCCGCATGGTTGATTTCGTCCTGCGTCCAGGCCTGTTTCAGGATCTCGACCACTTCGCGCGAGCGTTGATATCGGAAAGCGCTATCGGCTTTTTCACCGGGAAAATCGGACGAGATGATATTGACCGTCAACCGCCCCTTAAGCATGTGGTCCAGCGTCGCGATGGTACGGGCCAGCATGATGGGCTGCATTTCGCCACAGCGCACGGCGGCCAGCAGGTTGATGTTTTCGGTAATCGGCGCGCAACCTGCAACAAAGCTCAGGGTGTCCTGTCCGACCTGATAAGACGATGGGCACAGGATGTTGCGAAAGCCTTGCGCCTCGGCCTCTTTCACGATGCCTGAACAATGCTCCCAACTGGATCGCAGTTCACCATCGGGCACGCCCAGAAACTGGTAATCATCCGAGCAAAGCGCTGCAAACCACGAAACCTCGGCCGCATCCAGGTCGGGGGATGTGATGGGGACGATGGTCATTTGATTCACGCTCCGTACATCTTTGACTTTCCTCTTGCGTAGCAAGCGCATTGATGTAGATCAATAGTGTATCAATTTTTCCTGCGACCGAGTGAAGCGCCCTCAATGTCCGCCAACAGCCGCAATCCAAATGCCCTGCCGATCTATGTCCAGATCTCAGAGCTTCTGATCCGCGATATTGCTGCGGGCCGTCTGATTGATGGTGAGCGTCTTCCACCTGAACGGGACATGGCTTCGAACCTAAATGTCTCGGTCGGGACCTTGCGAAAATCCCTCGCCGAGCTTGAGAAAAAAGGCATGTTGGAGCGTATTCAGGGTTCGGGCAACTACATCCGCGAGACCGGAACGCAGAACAGCGTCTATGCTATGTTCCGGCTGGAACTGCCCGAAGGCGGCGGGTTGCCGCGTGCCGATATTCTGTCAGTTGATCATCTCAAGAAGCCTGCGAAGCTGCCGGAATTCGGCCTGTCTGATAGCGGTTCGCGCGTACGCCGGATGCGTTATCTGAATGACACAATCATCGCGGTCGAAGAAATCTGGCTGGACGAATCAGCCGGGACCATCGACCAGAACCTGCTGTCCGACTCGCTTTATCGCTATTACCAGCAACAACTTGGCTTCTGGATCACACGGGCAGAGGATCGCGTTTCTGTCAGTGCCCTGCCCGACTGGACTCCTGAAGGCTTCACCAAACCTGCGGGCCAAGCCGCAGGGTATATCGAACGGTTCAGTTGGTCTGAGAAAGCTGAACCTATCGAGTTTTCAAAAACATGGTTTGATCCAGATCGAGCCACATACGTTCAACGCCTGAAATAAAAGGAACTGCGCATGACCCGGACCACCAACTATGGGCTGATCGGATGCGGTATGATGGGGCAGGAACACCTGCACAACATTGCTCTGCTTGAGGGCACACGAGTCGCCGCCATTTTCGAGCCCGACCCGGAGATGGCGTATAAGGCGCAGGCGATTGCATCCGACGCGCAGATGGTGTCTTCCCTTCAGGACCTTCTGACGGTCAATGATCTGGACTGTCTGGTCATCGCCAGCCCCAACCACCTGCATGTTGATCAACTGGCCGAGATTGCGGAAACTCGCCCACTGCCACTGTTGATCGAGAAACCGTTGTTCACTGATCCCACCGATCTTGCACGGCTTGAGGAGTTGGAACGCAGTTTTCCGCACCCGATCTGGGTCGCGATGGAATATCGCTATATGCCCCCGATCACGGCGCTGATCGATGAAGCAGCGACCGCCGGTGGTGGGATCAAGATGCTCACGATCCGCGAACACCGTTTTCCGTTCCTCGAAAAGGTCGGCAATTGGAACCGGTTCAACCGTAACACTGGCGGTACATTCGTCGAAAAATGTTGCCACTTCTTCGACCTCATGCGCCTGATCCTGCAATCAGACCCGGTTCGCGTTTCCGCAAGCGGTGGCCAAGCCGTCAATCATTTGGACGAAGTTTATGACGGCGATACTCCAGATATTCTGGACCACGGCTATGTCATTGTCGATTTTGCTTCGGGCGCGCGCGCGCTGCTCGAGCTTTGCATGTTTGCCGAGGGTTCGCGGTATCAAGAAGAAATCTCGGCCATTGGGCGCGATGCCAAGATCGAAGCGCTTGTGCCCGGCCCGGGCCGCTTCTGGCCCGAACATCTGGGCGACGCGCCTGTACCACAGCTGATCATCAGCCCTCGCGCACCGAAAGGCCCAATCCAGCGCGACATCCCCGTTGATCCCGAGTTGCTGGCGGCTGGCGACCACAATGGCTCGACTTATTATCAGCACAAAGGCTTTCTGGAGCTGGTCAGGGGCGAGCGTGCCAAACCCGAGGTCTCACTGCGTGATGGGATTTGGGCCGTGCGTATCGGCCTTGCAGCACAACAGGCGTCAGAGCAGGGCCAAACGATCAGCCTAGCTGGGTGATTAACAGGGTCAGAAAATCACATTCAGCATCAACAGTGAGACGATCAAGAAAATGATCGTCATGATCCCGCCCGAACGGACGAAATCGGTCACTTTGTACCCAGCTGGCCCCATGATCAGCGCATTCACCTGATGGGTCGGGATAATGAAACTGTTCGAGGTCGAAATCGCGACGGTTAATGCAAAGACCGCCGGGTTGGCACCCGCCGCAACCGCAATTGAAACCGCAAGGGGCACCAACAGAACCGTCGCGCCGACGTTTGACATGACCAGAGAAAATGCCGTCGCCAGAATGGCGACGCCCGCCTGTAGCGCCCAATTCGGCCATCCATCCAAGATGATCATGATCTGTTGCGCAATCCAGGCCGCAGTCCCGGTATTCTGCACCGCCTGACCCAACGGGATCAGACACGCCAGCAGAAAGACCGTGTTCCATCCAACTGCTCGATACGCCTCGTCAACACTGAGCACCCGGGTCAACATCATTCCTGCGGCTCCGGTCAGCAAACAGAGCGACAACCGCACATCCGTGAACAGGATCAGTGACAATGAGATCAAGAAGAACAAGAGCGCCCAGCCTACCTTTTGCGGGCGCAATTCATCCTGCGGGAAGTCCGAGGTGACCACAACAAAATCCGGATCACGCTTTATCCGCATTAGGTTGTCCCAACGGGTATGAGCAACCAACATGTCGCCAGCCTTGAACTTCTCAAGCCCGATCTGGGTGGATTCATGCGTCTCAGTCTCGACATGACTCAGCGTCTCTTCACCCCGGTGGATGGCGAGCAAAGACATTCCGTAGGTTTTACGGAACAGCAATTCGCGAGGGCATTTGCCGATCAGCTTGCTGTCAGGCGTCACGACCACCTCTGCGACCCCAGCATTCGTGGGTGCGAACTCTTCGACAAACACATCCAGATCAGGCAGCACCGTCAGCCCGTACTTTTCGGCAAACTCTTCGACAACCCAGCGCCGACCCACAATCGCTAAACGACAAGGCGCAGCAATCTCGGCTGTTAACACCTGAACCATCGAGGTCTTGCCACGGTAAAAGGTCGAGATGATATAGAGATGATTTTCAAAGTTGATGTCGGCCAGTATCTGCCCGACCAGCGGGCTGTCGGCCGGAACCACGACCTCGAACACATCGGCCTTCAGCCCGTAGACCCGCTGAAGATATTCCTGAGTCCCGCGCCCGGTACCCGTACTCTCCGACCCTGAATCGCCCGGCAGCACCCAACGCCCCAGCAGCAGGAAATATGCGATCCCCGTCAAGATCAGCACCGCACCGATGGGGGTAACGGAAAACAATCCAAAGGGTTCCATCTTCTGAGCTTCGGGCAGTCCTTCGTTTGCAGTTTGGATCAGGTCATTCAACAGAATAAGCGGCGAGGACCCGACCATCGTCATTGTCCCCCCCAGAATGGCACAAAACCCCATGGGCATAAGCAAACGTGACAACGGAATACCCGATCGCGATGAGATACGGCTAACCACCGGTAGGAACAACGCCGCCGCCCCGACATTTTGCATGAATGATGAGATAACACCGACTGTGCCCGAAACGATCGGCAGCACTCGGTTTTCAGACTTACCACCATATTTCAAAATGACGGACGCGACCTTGTTCATCAGCCCCGTTTTATCCAAACCAGCCCCTACGATCATGACCGCAATGATCGAAATCACGGCATTGGACGCAAACCCGTCAAACAGATGAGGAACATTTGCCAGATTTTCGAGACCCGGTGCATAACTCAACAGACCCACAATGACCAACACCAGGATGGCCGAAAGATCGATCCTGACAATCTCGGACACAAACAAGAACACCGTGAAGGCCAAAAGCGCCGAGACCACACCCATTTCGTATGTAAACGCCAATTGCTCCACTGGGATCACCTGGTTCCAAAAGCAAATCTAATAGGCATTTCTAGGCAATCAGCGCGGGCCTGTCATGGACTTTGTCTGTTTGGTCGAAATCCACCGTGACAAAACTACCGGCGTCGTAAGAAGCCGTCCGGTGCCACCGAAATTTGCAGCTTGTGATCGATACTCTTGTCGATCTCGAAATCAGGATTGACTTTCAACCAATCATGAACTGCAGTCTTTGGGTTATCTCCAGGTCCCCATGGACGATCAGTGAACTTAATGGGAGGTATATCCTCAACGATTGTATCGAACACAATGCAATAGCTACCCGAAGGAACAAGCGGGGCATACGCATATAACTCAGCAAGCACATGATCGGGTGTATGATTGCTGTCGAGACAAACAGGTACCTTATGGTAATCTTCAGCAGCAGTTCGATCCTGGTCCACAATGTCTTCGTCGATAGATGAGCCTTGAATCATCTCGATTTTGGAGGCCATCGGATGCTCTTCTATGGCTGCACGATTGTGGGCGAGAGTACCAATGTCAACGCCAAGCACCCTGCATTTGGAACGGGCGAGATCAAGCGTCGTGCTCGCATAAGCGGCGTGAACATGTCATGGACTTGGACCACACCCCACCGCGTGTGGTCAGGAAAACAGGCTGGAACCACTGCCTGAACTGCACGAAACCGTTATGGAGCTTGGTTGCAATAGGGATTCGCATCCGCGATAACTGAAGACACCGACCCGATTGCAAAGTCATTCACGATAGCCGTTGCCGCAGGAGATGGCAGAGTAACGGCACGCAGTTTCGCCAGCCGCGCAAGGCATTGGAGACCGTCGCTCGTAAATCCAACAGAGCAAACCTCGGCAGTGTCTCCTTGCTGCCTGCATCGGTGAAGCGCCTCGGGGGCATGAGTTCCGGGGCGTTTTTATTGAGCGAGTCAACACAGCAAGCCGCATTACTTGTATTGTGCTGGTTTGGGCAAACACACCACCCCGCAGGGCGGGCACCACCTACTCTAAGCTTTTGTATTTGCTTGGCTTAAGTGGTGAGCCGTGCAGGATTCGAACCTGCGACCCACTGATTAAAAGTCAGTTGCTCTACCAACTGAGCTAACGGCCCACTCTTTTTAGGATCTCTTCGATCCGCAGCACTCTGTAAGGTAAATACCCGACCGGGTTCAAGACCTTATTTCGTACTTCAGTTCGCCGTCATTCGTATGAGTTCGGCGCCCCGATAGGCGGCCTAATTAGGCAGGTGGAACTGGGGGGTCAACCCCTTTTTTCAGGAATCTACGCGACAGGGTGGATTCATGTCCGGACCGGCGTTATATGCCCGCCATGCAACAGATACTCGACACCGGTTTGGCCTTTATGAAGATGCACGGGTTGGGCAACGACTTTGTCGTTGTCGATGCGCGCGCGCATGCCGTGCCGGTCACCCCGGCCCTTGCCAGGGGAATCGGGCACCGGCAGTTCGGCGTGGGATTCGATCAGTTGGCGGTGATCGAACGCGGCGAAGCGGATGCGCATCTGGTGTTCTACAATGTCGACGGGTCGACTTCGGCTGCGTGTGGCAACGCCACGCGCTGTATCGCTCGGTTTCTGATGGACGAGACGGGCAAATCTGAACTCACGCTCACAACTGAACGCGGCACACTACAGGCCCGCGACGCTGGCGATGGACTGACGTCGGTGAATATGGGGCACCCCCAACTTCTTTGGAACGAGATTCCCCTGGCGGAAGAGATGGGCACGCTGGAACTGCCGATAGAAGGTGGACCAACGGCGACCGGCATGGGCAACCCGCACTGCACTTTCTTTGTCGACAACGCCGAGGCCATTCCGATGGAAGAGTTCGGCGCGCGTTACGAATACCATCCACTCTATCCCGAACGCACCAATGTTCAGGTCGCACAAATAGTCGCCCCCGACCACATCCGCATGCGGGTGTGGGAGCGAGGAGTGGGGATCACTCTGGCCTCGGGGTCATCATCTTGCGCCACCGCTGTTGCTGCCTCACGTCGAGGCCTCACTGGGCGTAAGGTGCAAGTGGATCTGGACGGCGGCACGATCTGGGTCGACTGGCGCGAGGATGGGGTCTGGATGAAGGGGCCCACAACCCATGTGTTTTCGGGCACGCTGACGCCTGAATACCTGAGGTCACTGGAATGAACCCGCCTAAGTTCAGCACTCTGGGCTGCCGCCTGAACGCCTATGAGACCGAAGCGATGAAAGAACTGTCGCAGCAGGCTGGCCTAACGGATGCTGTGATCGTCAACACCTGCGCGGTGACCGCCGAGGCCGTCCGCAAGGCGCGGCAGGAGATTCGCAAGCTGCGCCGCGAAAACCCCTCGGCACGTCTGATCGTCACCGGGTGCGCGGCGCAAACCGAGCCGCAGACCTTTGCTTCTATGGACGAAGTAGACGCAGTCATCGGCAACACCGAAAAGATGAAACCAGATACCTGGAAAGGCATGGCCGCCGATTTCATCGGTCAGACCGAGGCGGTTCAGGTTGACGACATCATGTCTGTCACGGAAACCGCCGGGCATCTGATTGATGGCTTCGGAACCCGCTCACGCGCCTATGTACAGGTTCAGAATGGCTGCGATCATCGCTGCACCTTCTGTATTATCCCTTACGGCCGGGGCAATTCTCGCAGCGTCCCTGCGGGCGTTGTGGTGGATCAGATCAAACGATTGGTCGATAGGGGCTACAACGAAGTTGTTCTGACCGGGGTCGATCTGACCTCATGGGGCGCGGATCTGCCCGCTCAGCCGAAACTGGGCGATCTGGTGATGCGCATCCTGAAGCTGGTGCCAGACCTGCTGCGCCTGCGGATCAGCTCGATCGATTCAATCGAGGTGGATGAGAACCTGATGCAGGCCATCGCGTCCGAGCCGCGCCTGATGCCGCATCTGCACCTGTCCCTGCAACACGGCGACGACCTGATCCTGAAACGGATGAAACGCCGCCACCTGCGCGACGACGCCATTCGTTTCACGGAAGAGGCCCGCAAACTGCGCCCCGACATGACCTTCGGCGCCGACATCATCGCAGGCTTCCCCACCGAGTCAGACGCCCATTTTGAGAACTCGCTCAAACTCGTCGCCGACTGCAATCTGACCTGGCTGCATGTCTTCCCTTATTCCAAGCGCACAGGTACTCCGGCGGCCCGTATCCCGCAGCAGGTGAACGGCACCATCATCAAGGAACGTGCCGCCCGCCTGCGCGCTGCCGGTGATGTTCAGATCCAAAATCACCTGACCGCACAGATCGGCAAAACCCATCATATCCTGATGGAAAACCCGCATATGGGCCGAACCGAACAATTCACCGAAGTCACCTTCGACGCCCCACAGCCGGTAGGCCAGATTGTAACCCGCAAGATCACCGGGCATAGCGGCCTGCAACTGCAAGCCTGATCCGCCCTTCATCTGGCCAAAAATACCTCGGGGATGAATTGGCCGCAGGCCAAGAAGGGGCTGGCCCCTTCCACACCATCGCAACAAAAAAACCCCCGTCACCGTGATGGCGCGGGGGTTTAGTTTTTAGTTATACGTCGACCTTAGTCCAGACGTTTGCCCTTTATCGGTGCCCACAGGCGCTTGTTCACAAGGTACAGCAGAACAGACAGAACTGTCAGGAACAGAACACCGACGAAACCGGCATTTTTGCGCTCCATCATTTTCGGCTCGGCGCTCCACATCAAGAAGGCTGCTATGTCTTCGGACATTGCCTCAACGGTTGCAGGATGTCCGTCGGCAAATTCAACCTGATCTTCTGCCAGCGGCGGAGCCATGGAAATCCAACCACCGGGGAAGGCCTTGTTCTCATAGAGAACAGTACCAGCTTCTTCCTTTTCTTCACCGGTATAACCATCCAGAAGCGAGGCAATATATTCCGCGCCCCCCATGCCTTTGACCAGCTGGTTGATGCCCAGACCGTAAGGACCATGGAAACCGGCACGGGCCTTCGCCATCAGGCTCAGGTCAGGCGCGCCGACACCGTTGTTGGCCGGGAAGTGGTCGGTCGGGATTGCCGGGCGGAAATCGTCCAGCTCGGGATCGAACACCTCGAAGTTGTCGGCCGCGTAGGTGATGACTTGCTCTTCCGAATACCCCAAATCTTCAAGGGTCCGAAGAGGTACATATTGCAGACCATGGCAGGCTGCGCAGACCTCGGTATAGATCTGTAGGCCGCGCTGAAGCTGGTTCTGATCCCAGGTTCCAAACGGTCCCTCGAACGAGAAGTCGAAATCTTCGATGTGCTGCTCACCGCCACCTGCCGCAAAAGTCGAGGCGGGCGCAAGGGCCAAAGCGAACGCGGCACCGATTGCAAGTTTCTTGAACATGTTTCCGGTCCCTCTTCTTACTCGGCCGGCGTGGCGTCGGCGTTTGCCTTGCCATAATGCGCGTTGAAGTCTTCTTCGATGGTTTCCGGCTGCGCCTCGGGTTTTTCGATGACACCCAGGATCGGCAGGATCACGAAGAAATAGGCGAACCAGTAAGCCGAAGCGATCAGCGAGAAGGTCGCATAGGGCTCTTCCGCGGGCATCGCACCCAGCCACATCAAAGCAAAGAAGTCGATGATCAAAAGGTAGAACCACCATTTGAACATCGGACGATACTTGCCCGAACGCACGGTCGAGGTGTCCAGCCAAGGGGCTAGGGCCATGGCCAGGATCGCACCAAACATCGCAATCACACCAAAGAACTTGGCGTCGATGATGCCGCCGGTGATGAAGCTGGCGAACTGAACGACCCAGACTTCGCCAGTGAACGCACGCAGGATCGCGTAGAATGGCAGGAAGTACCATTCAGGGACGATGTGCGCAGGAGTAACCAGCGGGTTGGCTTCGATGTAGTTATCCGGGTGACCCAAGTAGTTCGGCATGTAGCCCACGATGGCCCAGAACACGACCAGAATGACCGCCAGCGCGAACAGGTCCTTGATCACGAAATAGGGCCAGAACGGCAGCGTGTCTTTCTCTGCCTCGGCTTTCGAGCCACGGCGAACCTCAACACCTGTCGGGTTGTTGTTGCCTGTGGTGTGGAAGGCCCAGATATGCACGATCACAAGCGCCGCGATAACAAACGGCAGAAGGTAGTGCAGCGAGAAAAAGCGGTTCAGAGTGGCGTTGTCCACCGCAGGTCCGCCCAGCAACCAGGTCTGGATCGCATCACCAACAAACGGGATCGCACCAAACAGGCCGGTGATCACGGTCGCACCCCAGAAGGACATCTGCCCCCAGGGCAGAACGTAGCCCATGAACGCAGTGCCCATCATCATCAGGTAAATGAGCATCCCGATGATCCACGTAATCTCACGCGGGGCTTTGTATGAGCCGTAGAACAGGCCGCGGAAGATGTGGATGTAGACTGCTACAAAGAACAGCGATGCGCCGTTCATGTGCAGATAGCGCAGCATATAGCCGCCGTTCACGTTGCGCATGATGTGTTCGATGCTGGCAAAGGCCAGATCAACATGCGGGGTGTAGTGCATCACCAGAACGATACCGGTGACGATCTGCAACGCCAGGCAGAACGCCAGGACGATGCCCCAGATCCACCACCAGTTCAGGTTCTTGGGGGTTGGGATCATCAGGGTGTCGTAAAGCAGGCCGACGATGGGCAGACGGCTGTTCAGCCACTTCTCGCCATTTGTCTTCGGCTCGTAATGATCGTGGGGAATTCCGGACATAAGTTAGGTCTCCCTTAGCCAAGCTTGATGGTGGTGGCGTCCACCCATTCAACGGGCGGAATGGGCAGGTTTTCAGGCGCGGGGCCTTTGCGGATACGACCGGCAAGATCGTAGTGCGAGCCGTGGCAGGGGCAGAACCAACCGCCAAAATCGCCAGCATCGCCAAGCGGCACACAACCCAAGTGTGTACAAACACCCATCTGAACGATCCACGCCCCTTCTCCTTCGCCTTCGGGCGAAGGCATGACGCGATTGGCATCGGTCGCTGGTGCGTCGGCGTTCAAATTGAAGTTGCGAGCCAGCGGGTCAGGCAGCGCGTCGACACCTTCAGCGTCCTGCTCCTGAGCTTCCTGAATCTCGGCACCTGTGCGGTGACGGATGAAAACAGGCTTACCCAACCACTTTGCAGTCAGCTGCGTACCCGGCTCTACCCCGCTTACATCCACACGGATCGAGGACAGCGCCTGGACGTCTGCCGATGGGTTCATTTGATTTACCAGGGGCCAAACGGCAGCCCCGGTGGCAACGACACCTGCGCCGCCAGCGACGTAGTAGAGGAAATCTCTGCGGGTGCCTTCGTGGTCTTCAGCTTGGGACACGAGGTTATCTCCGATTATCTGGCGCCCGCGAACGGGCATAAAGCTCGCGCACCGCACAAGTGCGGCGTCTTAAACGGGGTATCTATCGGGGAGAATAGAGTTCGTCCAGCGCTCTTAAACGCGCAATACGCCGCATCTAAGCATTCATGTCACGGTGAAAGGGCAAAATTTCAATCTCAAATGCAGATTTTAACCCTCAGAGCGGCGAATTGGCGCCAGGCAGGCGGGACGTGATTCGGCATCGACCCGCGCTGGTAGATCCCCAAATTGAAATCTCCTCACCCTATGCGAACGCCGCCGATTTCACGTGCATCTCTACCTTAGGAACACTGTATTCCTTCTATTTTAGCGCGATACGATTCCTCTTAAATTATTAATATAAAATAGATATTTCAAACACGTGATTATCTACCAGAATTCGATTGCACTCTAAACGGGAATGCGTGAAAGGCCACAGGCGCAATATTCCCAGCCGGAGATGTTCAATGCTCAAGATAGCAGCAACCGTAGTTTTTGTTTCGTTTCTGACTTCAGTACAGGCGATCGCAGCCGGCGATCCGGCGAAAGGCGAACAGCTCTATAACAGATGCTCTTCGTGCCATGCGATCATCAAAAATGGCGAGGTTCTGGTCAAAGGCGGCATCACCGGGCCGAATCTCTTTGGCGTAGTTGGCCGCACCGCCGGAACTGAAAACGACTATCTTTATGGAAGTGAACGTTTGCCCATCGGGATGTTCACCGACGACATGATCCGCGCCGGGCAAGAAGGGCTTGTGTGGACTGAAGAAAACATCGCCGCCTATTCTCGGGATCCGATCGGGTTCATCAAGGAATATCTGGATGATGACACCGCCCGCCCGAACATGAGCGTCAAGCTGAAAAAAGGCGCAGATGACATCGCTGCTTATCTCGCCACATTCAGCGCTCAATGAATGGAAGGCGAGAACGCGTGCCTCAGGCCTTGCGCATCAACGAGGCCAAGCGCGCCACCTCGCTGCCAAGTCCTGCTGAGTGCACGTGATCAGCCGCGCGATGTCGCGCCTCATCGGGCTTGTTCTGATTCAGCTTCCAAGTGCCGTCGACATCCGAGATCATGAGTCGGCAGGGAACGATCATGCGCATCATTCTATCCAGCGCGTCTGGTGTCATCTTAGACGCCAACCATGGCGGCTTTGGCAGCAGGCGATTTTCAAAGTCTGCCGCCTGCCGGTCGAGCAGATTTCGCAGGTCGTCCGTTGGCCGCATCTCAAGCACACCAGTTAGATGCACCGCTACATAGTTCCAGGTCGGCACCTGATCATCGACTTCGTACCAGTCAGGCGAGATATACCCATCCGGCCCCAACACAGCGATCTTCGCAGGTTGCGGCTTTTTCAGCGCCCTAACAATCGGATTTGACCGGACCAGATGCAGGTCAGCCGATGAAGCATCCTCGTTCAGAAGAAAGGGAACGTGGCTTAACAACGGTGCATCCGATGTCGACACTGCCAGAACACCAAAGGCGCGGTCACGCGCAAACTCGATGTGACGCTCGCGCGTCTCGGCGCGAAAGGTGGGATTGGGATGCATATTCGTCCTCCTGCCAATTTCTCTTGCAGAAGCGATATCTCCTTGGCAAGGTCCCACTCGTTCTCAGGGCGGGGCGAAATTCCCCACCGGCGGTATGCGGGCATGACCCGTAAGCCCGCGAGCGGCCCCGGTCTCCGGGGTGTCAGCAGATCTGGTGAGAAGCCAGAGCCGACGGTTACAGTCCGGATGAAAGAGAACGTGCAGCACGCCGGTAATGCGGTGTGCCTGCTCGTGATCGCCTTGGGTGACGTGTCTGTTACGAAAGGAGATCATGATGACACACACCCGCTATGCTTTTGTCAAAGCCAACTGGCATTCAGATATCGTGGATCGCGCGCTGGATGGGTTTCTCGAACTAATTCCAGCCGATCAGGTTGATGTCTTCGACGTTCCGGGCGCTTTCGAGATGCCCCTGCTGGCCCGTGACCTGGCGCAAACGGGGCGCTACGCCGCCGTAGCCTGCGCTGCCTTTGTAGTGGATGGCGGCATCTACCGGCATGACTTCGTCGCACAAGCGGTTGTCGATGGCTTGATGCGGGCCGGGCTCGATTCAGGTGTTCCGGTCCTGTCGGTCTCGCTGACACCGCATCAGTATCAGGAAACGGATCACCACAACGCCATCTATCGCGCGCATTTCATCGAGAAAGGGCGCGAGGCGGCACTTGCAGCGCTTAAGATCAACGCAACCCGCGCCGCGGTGGCTCAAGCCGCCTGATTTATTCCAATCGCGCCGCCCACAGGGCGGCGCTTGCTTCTCTGCAAATGCAAATCCGCTTGAGGACCAAGGCACTCCCCGCTAATCACATCGCTCAAAGGAGCATGCCCCATGTCGATGAACAGTTTTGGCCACCTCTTCCGCGTTACCACCTGGGGTGAAAGCCACGGACCCGCTTTGGGTGCGACCATAGATGGCTGCCCTCCGGGCGTCACGATCGATGAAGGCATGATCCAGCATTGGCTGGACAAGCGCAAACCAGGTCAGAACAAATTCACCACACAGCGGCGCGAACCCGATCAGGTCAAAATCCTGTCTGGTGTTTTCGAAGGCCAGACCACAGGCACACCGGTGCAGTTGATGATCGAGAACACCGATCAGCGCTCGAAAGACTACGGCGACATCATGGACAAGTTTCGTCCGGGACACGCCGACATCACATACTGGCAGAAGTACGGGATCCGTGACTATCGCGGCGGCGGGCGCAGTTCGGCGAGGGAAACGGCATCACGTGTGGCGGCCGGAGGACTCGCGCGTGAGGCTATCAAACAGATCGCTCCGAATGTTCAAATCAACGGTTATATGACCCAGATCGGTCCGCACAAGATCGACCGTGCCAATTTCGACTGGTCGCAGATCGAACAGAATCCATTCTGGACGCCCGACGCCAAAGCAGCCGAAGATTGGGCCGCTTATCTGAACGACCTGCGCAAATCCGGCAACTCGGTCGGCGCAGTGGTCGAAGTGGTCGCGCGCGGCGTTCCAGCGGGGCTCGGCGCGCCGGTTTATGCCAAGTTAGACACTGATCTGGCTGCAGCCATGATGTCGATAAACGCAGTTAAAGGGGTTGAAATCGGTGAAGGCATGGGCGCCGCCGAACTGACTGGCGAGGCCAACGCCGACGAGATATTCATGGGACAGGACGGCCCTCAATACAGCTCGAACCACGCTGGCGGTATTCTGGGCGGCATTTCGACCGGCCAGGATCTTGTGGTGCGCTTTGCGGTCAAGCCGACCTCGTCCATTCTGACCACCCGCAAGACCATCACCAAATCCGGCGAAGAGACCGAGATCATTACCAAAGGCCGCCACGACCCCTGCGTCGGCATCCGCGCCGTTCCGGTAGGTGAGGCAATGGTGGCTTGCGTGATCCTTGATCACCTGCTCCTGCACCGTGGTCAAATCGGCGAGAACCGTGGACAGATTGGCTGATCTGCGCGCTTCGCTGCGCGCTGTCGTCAGGCAACGGATGCAGACGGATCCGGCGCATGATCTGGCGCACTTGGATCGGGTTTGGGTTAATGCGCAGGCGATTGCGGATGATGAAACCAACCCGCGTGTCTTGCTGGCGGCGTGTTATCTGCATGATCTGATCAACCTGTCAAAAGATGATCCGGATCGGCATCTGGCCTCGATGCGATCCGCCGCTGAATCAGAGCCTATTCTTGCAGACCTTGGCTATACAGCCATCGAAACGGAAGCTGTTCAGCACGCCATTGCCGCCCATAGCTTTTCGGCCAACATCCCGCCCGAAACACCCGAGGCGCGAATACTACGGGATGCCGATCGTCTGGATGCGTTGGGTGCTATCGGTATCGCCCGCAACTTTTCAGTATCGGGCGCCCTGGGACGCACCCTTTATGACCCGTCAGATCCGTTTGCCGAAAACCGTTTGCCGAATGACCTGATTTTTTCAATCGATCACTGGCAAATAAAACTGCTGCGCTTACCCAATGATATGCTGACCGAAAAAGGCAGGGCCATCGCGCAGGACCGAGCCGCGCGGATGATGAGGTTTCTAAAGGACCTGTCAGAGGAAATTGGAGCTCAGCTTCCACTAGACTGGTCCAATCTCTGATACGTCAACTTTGGCCAGTTGATCTTTCCGCCTCAAAGGCGCAGGTTCGCGACCATGGCGAAATCCTTAACATCACATCGTCCGGCATTGGCCGTGGCGCTCAAGCTCAGTGCGCTCGTGCTGTTCACGACGATGTCTGCATTGGTCAAGGCTTTGTCAGATGATTTCCCGCCGGGAGAGATGGTGTTTTTCCGCTCGCTTTTCGCGATTCCGGTTATCATCGCCTGGCTTGTCTGGCGAGGAGAGCTGGTGCACGGCTTTGTCGTCAAGAAGCCGATGGGCCATTTCTGGCGCGGGGTTCTGGGAACCTCGGCCATGGGGCTGACCTTTACTGGTCTTAGCCTGTTGCCGCTGCCCGAGGTAACCGCCATCGGATATGCAACCCCGATCTTCACGCTGATTCTGGCCGCAATCATGTTGGGCGAGCGGATACGAATGATTCGTATCGGGGCCGTCGCGCTTGGCCTTGTCGGCGTTCTGATCATGATCTGGCCCCGGCTGGGTTCAGGCACTGCCGAAACCGCCGCAACAATAGGTGCGCTTTGCGTGCTGGCTGCAACCGTTGCCCGTGCCTTTGTGCAGATACATATTCGCCAACTGGTACAGGTGGATCATCCCGCCGCAATCGTGTTCTATTTCTCTCTCACAGCGACCTTGCTTTCGGGTCTCACAGTGTTTTGGGGCTGGGTTATCCCGACATGGGAGCAAGCCGCATTGCTGGTGACAATCGGCCTGATCGGCGGAGTGGCGCAGATTCTGGTGACCTCGTCCTACAAGTTTGGACAAGCGTCAATGCTGGCACCTTATGACTACACCACAATGCTGTTCGCCATTGTCATTGGTTATTTCTGGTTCGATGAGTTGCCAACCCTGGTGATGCTGGGCGGCGCGGCGTTGGTGATTGCAGGCAACGTCGTGGTGATCCTGCGTGAACGACAACTTGGCCTTGATCGGACCAAAGCGCGATCAGCAACGGATCCCAAAGCCTGACTTTACCTTTCGCAATCTTTCCCTAGGTTGGGTCGCGATACACCTATGAGGTTTCCCGATGAGCGACGCACAGAACCACAAAGAAAAGATGCAAGAGGTGCAAGCCAAGCACCGCAAGAAAGTCTCGGAAGCGGTCGATCCCGGCCGGGGACTGGTGCTGATCAATACAGGTAAAGGCAAGGGAAAATCCTCGGCTGCGTTTGGCGTGGTGATCCGGGCATTGGGCTGGGGCCAGAAAGTGGCTGTGGTTCAGTTCATCAAGGGCAAGTGGAAAACCGGTGAGCGCAGGTTCTTTGAGGAACGCGACCTGGTCACCTGGCACACGATGGGCGAAGGGTTTACCTGGGATACGCAGGACCGCGAGCGCGACATCGCGGCTGCGACTTCGGCCTTCAACAAGGCCTGTGATCTGATGAGAAGCGGCGATTACGATCTGGTTGTCCTCGACGAGATCAATATCGCCCTGCGCTACGAATACCTTTCAGTAGACACTGTTATCGAAGGATTGAAAGATCGGTCTGACAAGACCAGCGTGTTCCTGACTGGCCGGGATGCCCCGCAAGCCCTAAGGGACTATGCGGATCTGGTGACTGAGATGACCGAAGAAAAACACCCGTTCCAAGCCGGCATCAAAGCCCAACGTGGTGTGGATTTCTAGGCCCGCGCACCACCCTCATTCAGCGCGCGCATCGAATCGCGCCTGACTGCGTACATCGTTGCGGCTGAGCGTTCTTCGAGCGCCCGGCAGCGCTCGGCGTTGCAGGTCTTGTGATCGAGATAGGCCGCGACTTCTGAGGTTAGCGCGTCGCAATCACACGATGCACAGCAGGGATCGGCCATCAGTTCTTCAAATCGATCACGCAATCGCGGGCTCCTTTGGTCGTTCCCGGGGCAATGGCAGGCCTTCACATCTGCTTTTGCTGAGCCCACAGATCGCCCCGGAACCAGTTGCTTGATGGTGTCATCTGGCGTTGCGCTATATCTGATGGTTTTTGTCGGAAAATTCAAGCCTGAAAATCTGATGCGACCGGGGCGGCCCATTGGGCAAATTTGGCCTTATTAGTGTCTAAAACAAAAATGGCCATCCGGATGCCCGCATGGCCCAGCTGATCGCTACGGTTCTGACTCACTTCAAGCAATAGCGCTCTGTTCGGGCGCGCTGAGCGAGATCACCACAACGACTGCGGCCCCGTTCACCCAGTAGAACAACGCATCAAGCCCAGAAAACCCAAACAGGCTGGGTGCCAAAAGGAACGTGACGCCGACTAGCAGATCAACAGCCAAGTGAAACTTGTATGGCAGAACCCGCCAAATCCCAAGGTGATGGTCTGTCAGAACGGTCAGTACGAATGCTGCAATGCCGGTCACAACGGACAGCCAGAGTGCCAGCGGGTTGGACTGGCCCAGCCCCAGTACAAAAGGCAAAACCATCAGCGCAATCGCAACCGGGTAGTCAAGATAGGCATGGACAGAGCGGGTGACAAAACGCAGGGACATGTGAACTTCCTTTCTTCAATCAGTGATGATCAAAGATTAGGGGCGCGCGATTGAACGCAACATCTCAGTTCGTTTTGCATTTATTGCAGATCGTTCAAATGATCTGTACGATTAGTGCATCGCACGGTACGCGGCGGGCGACAGTCCGACCTGCTTCTTGAACACGCGTGAAAACGCAGCCTCGGACGCGTATCCCACTTCTGCTGCGGCATCCGCAACGTTCCAGCGATTTTCGGTCAACCCATGGCACGCGATCTGCATCCGCCAGTCCGTCAGGTACTGCATCGGGGTAGTCCCCATCTTTTGTGAGAAAAGCTGCGCAAATGCAGTGCGTGACATTGCTGCTTCTCGCGCGAGCATCGCAACGCTCCACTCCTGCGCCGGAGACTGGTGAAATGCAGTCAGCGCCCGCGAGATGCGCGGATCGGCAAATCCGGCAAGCGCGGCATCATGAGGACTTTGATGTTCAAGGTATGCCCGGATCGCTTGCGCAAACAGCACTTCGGACAGTTTCAGCGCGATCAGGTCACCGCCGATACGAGCACCGGACACTTCAGATCCGATCATGCGCAATGTCGCCTCGATCCAGGCACCCGCTTCTTCACCGTAATTCTCGATCAGTATGAAAGGTGGCAACCGGTCGATCAGCATATGACCGGTTCCGTTTCGCCCGGCTGGCCCGGTGAATGAGAAATGTCCGCAAATCAGTTGCGTATCGCGCTCGGCTTCCTCACCGCCATAGACCAGGACACCATCGCCTTTGTAGCCTGACAGCTCTAACACCCGCTCAAGGGGCAAGGCATCATAGGGTTTGACTTCATTACACAGCAGCGCATGCGGCGCACCGTGGGGAATAAGAATCAGATCACCCTGCCTCAACCGCAAGGTCTCGCCGGTTGTTGGCAGGTGCACCTTCAATTCACCGCGTTGCACAAAGTGAAACCGGGCCACGTTCTCGAAGCCTGGCACCTGTATCCCAAACGGCGGAGTAAAGGATGTGCGGAAATAAAATGTGCCACGCAGAGAGAGGCGTGTAAGGATATCGCTGAGAAGATCTAACATGAGCCAACGATACGGCTTGGCCCGGCAGCGTCCATACCTTCGAACGATCTGCATGCATATTTGCATGATCTGCAATCAAAACCCCCGCCTGAGCGGGGGTTCAATACGGTGTTAACTTACGCGCGGACCAATTTCTCGTAATCTTCGGCGATTTCGCGGGTCAGATCGCCGACCTCGAAGGTATAATCGCCGATCTGCCCGACAGGTGTAACCTCGGCTGCAGTGCCAGTCAGCCAGCATTGCTCGAAATCGGCCATCTCCTCGGGACGGATCCGACGTTCATGAACAGTGATGCCCTTGTCTTTCAGCATCTGGATCACCGTCTGACGAGTGATGCCGTTGAGGAAGCAATCGGCCAGCGGGGTGTGCACTTCGCCATCCTTAACGAAGAAGACATTTGCCCCCGTCGCCTCGGCGACGTTGCCATTGTAATCCATGAACAAAGCGTCCGAGCAGCCTTTGGCCTCAGCTTTGTGTTTGGAAATGGTGCAGATCATGTAAAGACCTGCTGCCTTGGCATGGACTGGAATGGTTTCCGGACTGGGTCGTTTCCACTCGGCGATGTCCAACTTGGCGCCTTGCATCTTAGCGTCACCGTAATAGGCACCCCAAGGCCAAACAGCGATGGCCATCCGAACCGGATTCTTAGCGGACGCCACACCCATATCCTCGCCCGAACCGCGCCAGACCAGCGCACGTACATACGCATCTTGAAGACCACTGGCTTTGAGCGCTTCTTCCTTGGCGGCCTCGATCTCATCGACCGAGTATGGCATCGGCATATCCAGCGCCTCTGCCGACGCGATCAGGCGTTCGGAATGCTCGCGGCTTTTGAAGATCTTGCCGTTGTAAGCGCGCTCACCCTCGAACACCGAAGACGCATAATGCATCGCGTGGGACAGGATGTGCACATTGGCCTCACGCCAGGGCACCAATTCGCCATCCATCCAGATGACACCGTCGCGATCGTCATATCCAGCCATGCGAAACCTCCTGAACCGGTCGATATTTCCGAATGTTGCGCCGTTTAGGTCCGTATCGGACACAATGTTGCGCAAAAACTGCGATTCGATACCTGCGCGCTCTTGGAATGTCAATAAGGCTGACATAAAGTCAGGTTATATTGCGAATGAGGCCCAACATGACCGACATCCGTCCCGCCCCGGTCTTTGGCGGAGAAAGCCTGTTGTTTCTGACAGATGAACAACTGAGGCAGGGCATCGAGGCCATGTTTTTTGCCTATCGAGGTTTTACCGCTGATCCTGATCGCATCCTGACTGAATTGGCCTATGGTCGGGCGCATCACCGGGCCATCCACTTTATCAACCGAGCGCCGGGAACGACGGTGAACAATCTGCTGGCCATATTGGGTGTCACGAAGCAATCGCTGAATCGCGTCTTGCGCAGCCTGATTGAAGATGGGTTGGTCGAAAGCCGGGTCGGAACAGTGGACAAACGCGAACGCCACCTATTTCTGACGGATAAAGGAAAGGCACTCGAGGCCAAACTATCTGACGCCCAGCGCGCCCGGATGCGTGCGGCCTACAAAGATGCGGGCCCCGAAGCGGTAGCCGGGTTTCGCAAAGTGCTTGAAGCGATGATGGATGCTGATATGCGTCGTGCATATACGAAACTGCGGGATACGACTTCATGAGCGAAATGGACGCCCATCTTCTGATCGTCGACGATGACGAGCGTATTCGTGATTTGCTCAAGAAATTCCTGATGCGCAGCGGTTTTCTTGTAACCGCGGCGCGGGATGCAGCGCACGCACGGCGGGTTTTGTCGGGGCTCGATTTCGACTTGATTGTACTGGATGTGATGATGCCCGGCGAAGACGGCGTTAGCCTGACCCGATCCCTGCGCGACACCCATTCCACCCCGATCCTGCTTTTGACGGCCAAGGGCGAGACCGAGCATCGGATTGCCGGGCTTGAGGCGGGTGCGGATGACTATCTGGCCAAGCCATTCGAGCCGAAAGAGTTGCTGCTGAGGATCAACGCCATTCTGCGTCGGATGCCAGAGACACCTGCACAGGACACGGCGGCGAAGATTCTACATCTTGGGCCCATTCGCTATGATATCGAACGCGGTGAGATGTGGCAGGGCGAAGACCCGGTGCGCCTAACCGCGACCGAAAGCCAGTTGATGAAAATATTCTCGGCTCAACCCGGCGAACCGATCAGCCGGGCCAAGCTGGTCGAAGATCTGGGGCGTGACAAAGGTCAGGCACAGGAGCGCGCTGTGGACGTACAGATCACCCGCTTGCGTCGGAAGCTTGAGCAAGATCCGAAGCAACCCCGGTATCTGCAGACCGTACGGGGTGCAGGGTATATGTTGGCACCGGATTGATTTTGCCGCTGCGCGGCGATCTTAAGCCTTCGGCGAAGGTATTTTTAGCCAGATGAAGATGGGATCCTGATGAAAACCGCCCTATTGACCCATGCAGATTGTTTGCACCATGTGACACCTGAGGGACATCCGGAACGGGTTGCGCGGTTGGAGCATATCCTGCATGCGCTTGAGGGGCTGGATGTTCAGCGTGTGACGGCGCCGTTGGCGGCGGATGATGATCTGCTAAGGGTGCATCCGCAGAACCATATCAGCGATATTCTCGACCATAGGCCCCCGGATGGGTTCAAGCAGATTGATGGGGATACGTTCATGTCTCCGGGATCTGTTGATGCGGCCTATCGTGCGGCGGGCGCGGTGGTGCGGGCCGTTGATTTGGTACTGACCGGCGAAGCGCCGAACGCGTTTTGCGCTATTCGGCCTCCGGGGCATCATGCCGAGACCGAGACGGCAATGGGGTTCTGCCTGTTTGGGAATGCCGCGCTGGCTGCAAAGCACGCGTTGGATCATCACGGGTTGAACCGCGTGGCAGTGGTGGATTTCGACGTGCATCATGGCAATGGCACGCAAGACCTGCTTTGGGATGAGAAACGCGCTTTGGTGATTACCAGCCAGCAGATGCCCTTATGGCCGGGCTCGGGCCGCCCGGATGAGACCGGTGCTTATGAGACCGTTTTGAACATACCATTGGCTCCAGGCACGGGTGGGGCCGAGATGCGGGCAGCCTATGAGGCGCAAGCCTTTCCGCGTCTGCGGGCGTTCAGGCCGGAACTGATCATTATATCCGCTGGGTTTGATGCGCATCAGGATGATCCGTTGGCCAATCTCAATTGGTCCACGGGCGATTTCGCCTGGATCACGGCGGAGCTGTGCAAGATTGCCGATGAAGTGTGTGATGGCCGTATCGTCTCGACTCTGGAAGGCGGTTATGATCTGAACGCATTGGCCGAGGCGACACGCGCCCATGTGGAAGAACTGATAAAGGCAGCACGATGACCGATACCCCAGTTGAACAGATGACGTTCGAACAAGCGATGAAAGAGCTTGAGGCCGTGGTTGGCCAGTTGGAACGTGGTGATGTGGCGCTGGATCAATCGATTGCGCTGTACGAACGTGGCGCCGCATTGAAGAAGCGCTGCGAGGATGAGTTGAAGCGTGCTGAGGAAAAAGTGGCCGCGATCACTCTGGACGCAGATGGCCAGCCAACCGGGACGACGCCTGTCGAAGGTCAGTAAATGTTTCGTGAAAAGCTGGCACAGGATGCCACGCTGATTCAGAGCCATTTCGATCTGGTTCTGAGCGCGCTGGATGATCTGGATGTGACACGGGCCATGGCCTATGCCACCGAGGGCGGCAAGCGTCTGCGGGGGTTTCTGGTATTGGAAAGCGCGCGGTTGCTTGGCGTCGATACAGCTCGGGCAATCTGGCCAGCGACAGGTATCGAAGCGCTGCATGCATACTCTCTGGTCCATGACGACCTGCCTTGCATGGATGATGACGACCTGAGGCGTGGACGCCCGACGGTGCACGTGAAATGGGATGAGGGCACCGCCGTTCTGGCCGGGGATGCGCTGCAGACACTTGCGTTTGAGCTTTGCGCTCGGCCAGAGGTTGGAAACGCTGAAATACGCGCTGAATTGGCTCTAACACTGGCAAAAGCGAGCGGCGCACAGGGTATGGTTCTGGGTCAGGCGCTGGATATCGCCGCTGAGACGGCGGCGGAGCCGCTGACACTGGATGAGATTACACATCTGCAAGCGGGCAAGACCGGTGCGTTGATCGAATGGTCCGCCTGCGCGGGTGCGCGATTGGCGCAGGCCGATCCCACCCCCTTGCGCCAATATGCCCAGGCGCTTGGGCTTGCCTTTCAGATCGCGGATGACATTTTGGATGTCGAAGGAGATGCCGAAAAGGCCGGAAAGCGGCTGCAGAAAGACGCCGAGGCGGGCAAGGCGACCTTTGTCTCGCTACTGGGTCTGGACGCCGCCAGATCCCGTGCAATTGAGCTTGTGGAACAGGCTTGTGCTGCGCTGGACGAACATGGCTCCGCTGCAGAAACCTTGAAGCAGGCTGCCCGCTTCGTTATTGCCCGGGACAGCTAAGCCAGGAACGCCAAATGTCTGACCGCCCGAATACGCCCTTGTTGGACCTTGTGAGCCGCCCAGCGGATCTGAAGCAGTTTTCAGATGCGCAGTTGCATCAGGTCGCACATGAGTTGCGGGCCGAGACGATTTCAGCAGTGTCGGTGACCGGAGGGCATCTGGGCGCGGGTCTGGGTGTCGTCGAGCTGACCACGGCGTTGCACGCGGTATTCGACACGCCACGAGACAAGATCATCTGGGACGTAGGTCACCAGTGTTATCCGCACAAGATTCTGACAGAACGCCGGGACCGAATTCGCACCCTGCGCACAAAAGACGGCCTAAGCGGATTCACCAAGCGCAGTGAAAGCGCCTATGATCCATTCGGCGCTGCACATTCCAGTACCTCAATCAGTGCCGCGCTAGGCTTTGCTGTCGCGCGTGATCTAGGCGGCGTTACGCCTGAAGGGCTGGGCGATGCGATCGCTGTGATCGGCGATGGCTCTATGTCCGCCGGTATGGCCTTTGAGGCGATGAATAATGCAGGCCATCTGAAGAAACGCTTGATCGTAATTCTCAATGACAATGAGATGAGCATTGCACCACCAGTGGGCGCCTTGTCGAACTATCTATCGCGCATCTATGCCGAAGAACCATTTCACGATCTGAAAGCTGCTGCCAAAGGTGCGGTATCGTTGCTGCCGGAACCCTTCCGCGAAGGGGCAAAGCGCGCCAAGGATATGCTGAAAGGCATGGCTATGGGTGGGACGCTATTTGAAGAGCTCGGCTTTTCCTATCTCGGCCCCATCGACGGGCATGATCTGGACCAGTTGCTGCCGGTTCTGCGTGCGGTCAAGGCGAAGGCAAGCGGACCGATCCTGATCCATGTGTTGACCAAGAAAGGCAAGGGGTATGCCCCCGCCGAACAGGCCCGCGACAAGGGTCACGCGACCGCCAAGTTCGATGTGGTGACGGGCGAGCAGAAAAAGGCGCCTTCGAACGCGCCTTCCTATACCTCGGTCTTTGGCAAGACACTGGTCGATGAAGCAGCGCGGGATGACAAGATCGTCGCGGTTACAGCCGCGATGCCGGACGGGACCGGGCTGAACCTGTTTGCCGAGCGCTATCCGTCGCGCTGTTTCGACGTAGCGATTGCCGAACAGCATGGCGTGACCTTCTCGGCTGCGTTGGCCGCCGGGGGGATGAAGCCTTTCTGTGCGATGTATTCAACCTTCCTGCAGCGTGGCTATGATCAGGTTGTGCATGATGTGGCGATCCAACGCCTGCCGGTGCGATTTGCCATCGACCGTGCGGGTCTGGTTGGGGCAGACGGTGCGACCCATGCGGGGTCGTTTGATATTGCTTACATGGCCAACCTTCCGGGTATGGTTGTCATGGCGGCTGCAGATGAGGCCGAATTGATGCACATGGTCGCCACTGCGGCGGCACATGACGATGGCCCGATCGCTTTCCGGTATCCTCGCGGCGAAGGAGCGGGCGTTGATCTGCCCGAGCGCGGAGAAGTATTGGAGATCGGCAAGGGCCGATTGATCCAGAAAGGTGCCCGGGTGGCGCTGCTGTCTTTCGGTACGCGGCTGGCCGAAGTGCAGAAAGCAGCAGAGGCGCTGTCGGCGCGCGGGATCAAGCCCACCATCGCCGATGCACGCTTTGCCAAACCGCTGGATCGGGACCTGATCCTTGATCTGGCTGCCAATCACGAGGCACTGATCACCATCGAGGAAGGGGCCATCGGCGGCTTTGGCAGCCATGTTGCGCAATTGCTTGCGGATGAGGGCGTGTTTGACGAAGGGTTGAAGTATCGCTCGATGGTGCTGCCGGATATCTTCATCGATCAGGCGAGCCCGGCGGATATGTACGCCGTCGCAGGAATGAACGCAGAACAGATCGAGGCAAAGGTGCTTTCGGTTCTTGGCGTTGCTACAATCGGTGAGAAACGCGCCTGATATTCGGGTGTTGCCGCCCCTGGATGCTGAAAAAATAAGCAGTTCAAAAATGATCTAGGTCAATTCCTTACACGCTGTGCTACGCTAACACCCGAGTCAGGCAGGCCAACCCCTGTCGATCACTCAAAGGTCGCGAGCGAATGAACAAGCTAGCCAGCCGACGCGCATTCCTGAAAGGGAAAGTGCTGCGCGAGGATACATCAGCCATCCACCCACCGGGTGCGGTGACCGAGTTTCTTGAGCTTTGCACCCAATGCGACGAATGCCGCGAGGCCTGCCCTGAAGATATCATCCGTTTCGACGCGCAAGGCTGGCCTGTTGTGCAATTGGATGCAGGCCCCTGCACTTTTTGCGGTGATTGCGCCAACGCTTGCCCGACCGGGGCGCTGAATCCTGAACACGTGGCCGATTGGCCTTGGCGCGCTGCGGTGTCGGCCTCTTGCCTGTCGATGAATGGTGTCAGTTGTCGGGTCTGTCAGGATGTCTGCGACCACAATGCGATCCGCTTTCGGCTGCAAACCGGTGGTCGTGCTGAACCGCAACTTGACACCGATATTTGTACCGGCTGTGGCGCTTGTGCCAGCGCCTGTCCTGCCGGTTCTGTCAGCTTTGAACGCCACACCCCGCCCACTCAGGAGGTAGCCTTATGAATATCTGTGGATGCCTCGTCCATGTAACCCCCGAAACCACGCAGAGTGCACAGGCCGCGATTGCAGGTACAAACGGGGCAGAAGTTCACGCGGCATCCGAGGATGGCCGCATTGTTGTTGTGGTCGAGGATACGCCGGAAAAAATGGCGTCCGAGACGATCATGGATCTGCACCAGATCCCGGGTGTGATCTCTCTGACCCTGACCTACCACCATTTCGAAGACCTCGCGGAGACCCGTCCGCACCTTAACGCTTCTCGCCAGATCTAAAGCCGGAGACCCATGTCATGACCATCTCTGAATCCCGCCGGACCTTTTTGAAATCAACCGCCGCCGCTGCGACAGCATCAGCCGCAGGACTTCCCCTTGCGACCGGACAAGCCAGCGCTCAGGTCGGCAACCCTGATATCCGTTGGGACAAAGCCGCCTGCCGGTTCTGCGGTACCGGATGTTCGGTTCTGGTTGGCACCAAAGACGGGCGCGTAGTTGCCACGCAGGGCGACCCGGATGCGCCGGTGAACCGCGGTCTGAACTGTATCAAGGGCTATTTCCTGTCCAAGATCATGTACGGCAAAGACCGCCTGACCACGCCGATGCTGCGCAAAACCAACGGCGAATATGACAAGAACGGTGAGTTCGAACCCGTCAGCTGGGACGAAGCCTTCGACGTCATGGCTGCCAAGTGGAAAGAGGCATTGGCCAAGAAAGGCCCGACCAGTGTCGGCATGTTCGGCTCGGGCCAGTGGACCGTTTGGGAAGGCTACGCCGCTGCCAAACTGATGAAGGCTGGTTTCCGGTCCAACAACATCGACCCGAACGCGCGCCACTGTATGGCCTCGGCGGTTGTCGGCTTCATGCGCACCTTCGGCATTGATGAACCAATGGGCTGCTATGACGATTTCGAGCACGCAGACACATTCGTGCTCTGGGGCTCGAACATGGCCGAGATGCACCCGATTCTGTGGTCACGCCTGACCGACACACGTCTGACCAAACCGGGATCCGAAGTGCATGTACTGTCGACCTATGAACACCGCTCGTTCGAGTTGGCCGACAATGGAATGGTCTTTGCGCCGCAGACCGATCTGGCGATCCTGAACTATATCGCCAACTACATTATCCAGAACGGCGCGGTGAACGAAGAGTTCGTCAACAAACACGTCAACATCACCAAGACCGCCACCGATATTGGCTATGGACTGCGCGATAACAACCCGCTGCAGGAAGAGGCAGAGAATCCAAACTCTGGCAAGATGGAGCCGATCAGCTTCGAAGAATATGCCGAAGCGGTATCGGAATACACGCTGGAATACACATCGGAACTCTCCGGTGTTCCTGCCGCTCAGCTTGAGCGTCTGGCCCAGCAATATGCCGACCCCAACCGCAAAGTGATGAGTCTGTGGACCATGGGCTTCAACCAGCACACTCGCGGATCGTGGGTGAACTCGCTGATGTACAATGTGCACCTGCTGGTGGGTAAGATTTCCGAACCCGGAAACTCGCCCTTCTCGCTCACCGGTCAACCTTCGGCCTGTGGTACGGCACGTGAGGTCGGAACCTTCGCTCACCGTCTGCCAGCTGATATGGTTGTTGCAAACGACAAACACCGCGAGATTTGCGAGACCGCGTGGAAAATTCCTGCGGGCACCATCCCACCCAAACCCGGGTTCCACGCCGTTTTGCAGCACCGCAAGCTGAAGGACGGCGATCTGAATGCCTATTGGGTGCAGTGCACCAACAACATGCAGGCCGCGCCCAATATCAACGAAGAAGGCTATCCCGGCTATCGCAACCCGGAGAACTTCATTGCCGTCTCCGATCCTTATCCTACTGTAACAGCCCTGTCGGCTGACCTGATCCTGCCTACCGCCATGTGGGTCGAGAAGGAAGGCGCCTATGGCAACGCCGAGCGTCGCACCCAATTCTGGCGGCAACAAGTCAAAGCTCCGGGCGAAGCGAAATCCGATCTGTGGCAGTTGATGGAGTTCTCCAAACGCTTCACCGTTGAAGAGGTTTGGGGCGAGGAACTGCTGGCCACCATGCCAGAACATCGTGGTAAGACCATGTATGACGTGCTGTTCGCCAATGGCACGATCGACAAGTTCCCGCTGTCAGAGACCGCAGAAGGATTCGACAACGACGAGTCCGAGCACTTTGGCTACTACGTGCAAAAGGGCCTGTTCGAGGAATATGCCGAGTTTGGGCGCGGCCACGCGCACGATCTGGCCCCATTCGAAACCTACCACCAGGCGCGTGGCCTGCGCTGGCCAGTCGTGGATGGCAGGGAAACACTGTACCGCTTCCGAGAAGGCTATGATCCGTATGTGCCTGAAGGCGAAGACGTGAAATTCTATGGCCATAAGGACGGCAAGGCCAAGATCATCTTCGCGCCATACGAACCCGCCCCCGAGGTACCGGATGAGGAATTCAACCTGTGGCTCTGCACCGGGCGTGTGCTGGAACATTGGCATTCAGGTTCGATGACCCGCCGCGTGCCCGAACTGCACCGCTCCTATCCCGCCGCCGTTGTCTACATGCACCCGGATGATGCGCGCGACCGCGGTCTGCGCCGCGGGCAGGAGATCGTTCTTTCCACCCGCCGCGGCGAAGTTAACAGCCGGGTCGAAACCCGAGGCCGGAACAAAGTGCCGCGTGGCCTGGTGTTCATGCCATGGTTCGACGAAGGCCAGTTGACAAACAAGCTGACTTTGGACGCGACCTGCCCGCTCTCGAAAGAGACCGACTTCAAGAAATGCGCTTGTAAGGTCGAGCGCGCGTAAAAGGCTGGCAAGGCAAAGGTCGTCCCCATGTCTCGTGTTGGCACACCCCTTTCGCCGCAGCGGCGCCGGTTCCTGCAGGACTCAGCGCGCGCAGCGGGTGGCTGCGTAGCAGCCGGGTCCTTGCTGGCCTGGCTGGCGCGGGACGCACGGGCGTTGCCGGCCGAGGCATTGCGCCCCCCCGGTGCCTTGCCGGAAAAAGACTTTCTGTCAGCCTGCATCCGCTGTGGTCTGTGCGTGCGAGAGTGTCCCTATGACACGCTGAAACTGGCCGAGCTGGGTGTCGATGCGGTGGCCACCGGCACGCCGTATTTCACCGCCCGCGATATCCCTTGCGAAATGTGTGACGACATCCCCTGCGTCGCTGCCTGCCCGACCGGGGCGCTGGACCCGGGACTGGACAATATCGACGACGCCAAGATGGGTGTCGCCGTTCTGGTCGATCAGGAAAACTGCCTAAACTTCTTCGGCCTGCGCTGCGATGTCTGTTACCGCGTCTGCCCCGTCATCGACGAGGCCATTACGCTGGAGACCGAACACAACGCCCGCTCAGGCAGTCATGCAATCTTCATTCCAACCGTTCACGCCGATCATTGCACCGGCTGCGGCGTTTGCGAGAAAAGCTGCGTTCTTCCTGAAGCCGCAATTAAGGTTTTGCCCGCCCGACTGGCCCGGGGCAGCAGCGCCGACCATTACCGCAAGGGCTGGGAAGAGAAAGAAGCCAAAGGCGCGCCCGTCGTCGAAGGTATCATCGATTTGCCTGATCGCCTGCCGGGACCGGGCACCGATAACCTTGTCGCACCGGGCGGGTTTGAGCCCAGATTCAAATTGCCGGAGGTCACTCAATGACCGTCCGCACAAACATGCCGCTGGGGCATGAAGCTATCGCCGCCAAAGGTTGGCTGAGTGCCCATAAATACCTGCTGCTGCGCCGTGCCAGCCAAGTGTTCTTCCTGGTACTGTTCCTGTTGGGCCCGTGGTTCGGCATCTGGATTGTGCAGGGCACTCTGGCCGGGTCGCTGACCCTAGGCGTACTGCCCCTGACCGATCCGTTCGTCTTGCTGCAAAGTCTGATCGCAGGGCACTGGCCCGAGCTGACCGCCGCCATTGGTGCCGTCATCGTTCTGGCGACCTACGCGTTGGTCGGAGGCCGCGTCTATTGCTCGTGGGTCTGCCCGATCAACCCTGTAACCGACGGCGCGCACTGGCTGCACCGCAAGCTGGGTCTGCAAAAAGGCTGGCAGCCCAAACGCGGAACGCGGCTGTGGATCATGGCCACTGTGCTGATCGTCTCTGGCCTGACTGGCGCAATTGCATGGGAACTGGTCAACCCGATCACCATGCTGCATCGCGGGTTGATCTTTGGCATGGGCTTCGTCTGGGCGATGGTCGCCGCGATCTTCCTGTTTGACTTGCTTGTCTCGCGCCATGGATGGTGCGGCCATGTCTGCCCCGTAGGCGCATTCTACGGACTGGTGGGCAGCAAGGCGATGCTGCGGGTCAGCGCCGCCAATCGCGACGCCTGTGACGATTGCATGGACTGCTACGCGGTTTGCCCGGAAAACCATGTGATCTCTCCGGCGCTGAAAGGCAAAGACAACCCGCTGATCCTGTCGCCCGACTGCACCAATTGCGGTCGCTGCATCGATGTCTGCGCTGAAGACGTTTTCAAATTCACCCATCGGTTCGACGCCCTGACCGTCGCGCCACCGGAATCAACCGCCGCGCCCCAGCCGCGCGCCTCAAGACCTTTTTGAAGGAGTGAGAAGATGAAAAAGCCGATCCTAGTGGGCCTTGCCCTGATCCCGCCGCTGCTCCTCGGTGGCCTGGCCCTCGCGCAGTCTGCCGGAGTTAACAGCCTACGCGGTGCCGAAGTCGATGAACCCGCCGTCCTGGATCAGGTGCATCGGACAGTCGAAGGCCGTATGCAGCGTAATTATCGCCAGCAGCCGCCGCTGATCCCACATTCGATCGAACAGTACCAGATCGACCTGCGCACCAATCAGTGCCTCTCCTGCCATGACTGGACCAAGGCTGGTGAACGCAACGCTCCGACGTTGTCGATGACTCACTATCTGGACCGCGAAGGGCGAGAGTTGGATCAGATCGCCGGCACACGGTATTTCTGCAATCAGTGCCACGTACCACAGGCCGATGCGCTGCCTCTGGTCGATAACACTTTTGAACCTTCCTCCGGAAACTGAACACAGGTCGAAAAGGAGAGCGCGACATGTCCGACTCCCAAGAAAAACAAGGACTCATCCGGCGCCTCTGGACCTGGTTCTGGAGCCCGATCGCCGTCCTCAGTGTCGGCTTTACACTACTGGCCGGGTTTCTGGCAGGCATCCTGTTCTGGGGTGGGTTCCACTGGGCACTGGAATTGACCAACACGGAAGAGTTCTGCGTATCCTGCCACACGATGGAAACCAATCTGGGCGAATATCGGGAAACGGTCCATTACAATAACGATTCCGGCGTGCGGGCCATCTGTTCCGATTGCCACGTCCCGGACGAGTGGAACCACAAGATCAAAGCCAAGATCATGGCCGTGAAGGACGTCTACCACGAACTGGCAGGCACCATCAGCACGAAAGAGAAGTATGAGGACCATCGTCTTTCCATGGCGTCGGCCGTATGGAAGAAGATGAAGGAATCCGACAGCCGCGAATGCCGCAACTGCCACAACTTTGACTATATGGACTTCACCCTTCAGGAAACCCGCGCAGCCAGCGAACACCAGCGCGCAATCGACACCGGCATGACCTGCATCGATTGCCACCAGGGCATCGCACACAGTCTCCCACCCAACTATTTGGAAACGTATGAGAAGATTGCGAAAGAGGTAGATGGTGAGGTTCTGCAGGAACACGCTGCAGCATCAGGGGACGACATCCGCGCGTTCCTGAACAAAAGCTCGGAACAAGGTGGGGACTGAGATGTTAGAGATACTTGGAACCATCGGCGGTAACGTACTGGGTCTGCCCGGCATTCTGGGTCTGGCACTGGGAATGATGACGCGCCAATACTGGTTGGGTGCACTGATGGGTGGATTGGTTGGCCTAATCGCGCCTCTGCTCTTTGCCGGTTGGCAGATTTCCCACGTTGGAACGATAGCGCTGCTGATCGCAATTATCGTTGGTCTCTGCGCCGGAAGTCTGGGCACCGCCATTCGCCGCAAGGGCGCAACCGTCTGAAGTGGTTGGTCGGGCCCGGCGGCAATTCCGGGGTCACCGCCCCCAGTTTTCCGCCGGATCGCTTTCCGCATAGTCCCGCAAAAGCGCGATATCCGAGATTTCGGCGTGGTTGCGGTTGATCTTCACACCCACCGCCTTGAGCCGCGAAAACGCCCGGCTCAGGCTTTCCGGCTTCATCCCCAGACGGCCTGCGATGAGCATCTTATCGTAGGGCAGCAAAACCTCGCATCCGCCTTTGTCGCTGTCGCAGAGATTCAACAAAAACTCGGCCACGCGTTGCGCTCCGGTCTGAGCCTTGAGTTGCTCTAGCTGCGCCACCAACGAGTGAAGATGGGTAAAGGTCGCGGCCAGAATAGAAATACCGATCTCAGGGTCCTCTCTCATCAATGAGATCAGGATCGGACTGGGGATATGCATGACATCACAGGCCGATACGGCCTCGGCGGATACAGGATAGGGAACGTTACGCAGAGCTACGGCCTCACCAAAGCTGTCACCACGTTTGAAGACGCTCACGACGGCTTCGGCCCCGGTGGGGGTCATGCGGAACAGCTTGACCCAACCCTCAAGCACGACGTGGATGGCCTGCGCTTTTTCCTCCTGCAGGAATATTGTCTCACCACGGTCATACTGACGCCAGATCGCGTGGCTCAGCAGTGTTTCCACATGCTGTTCCGGTAAACTGCGCAGCAGCAGCGACTGACGTGCGATCGCTTTTTGTGCTTCGTGAGACAAGAGAATACCCCTGTTATTTCCTGCCGGCGCATGGGCGCGGTCGGTCCATCCCTGTTCCACGCTATGCCAGAGCCGGCAGTTGTGCACCATAGTTTTATGTTGCCTAAACTTGACTATTGTCATGTTGCGGCTTGGTTCGCTGCCCTATTCTCGGCTCAAAGCCAGTATTCCGGGGAGCACGTAACATGGACTACGAGCGTTATTTCAGTCAAAGCCTCAGTGACCTTCGGGATGAAGGGAACTATCGTGTTTTCATAGACTTGCAGCGTCGCTGTGGTTCTTTCCCGAACGCGCGTCAGACGGATGGATCTGTCCAGCGAAATGTGCGGATCTGGTGTTCGAATGACTATCTTGGCATGGGTCAGCACCCATCTGTTATCGATGCAATGCATGACGCATTGGATCGCTGCGGCGCGGGGGCCGGGGGCACGCGAAACATATCAGGCACCACTCACGACCACGTGCTGCTTGAGGCCGAACTGGCCGATCTGCATGGAAAGGAAGCCGCGCTTCTGTTTACTTCCGGGTATGTTTCGAATTGGGCAGCCCTTGGCACTCTCGCCGCGAAAATCCCCGGCCTGATCGTATTCTCTGATGCACTGAACCATGCCTCGATGATCGAAGGCATCCGCCACTCGCGGGCGCAGAAGGTGATCTGGAAACACAACGATTTGGATGACCTTGAAGCCAAACTGGCCGCAGCTGATCCCGATGCGCCGAAGATGATCGCGTTCGAGTCGGTCTATTCGATGGATGGTGACATCGCCCCCATCAAAGAGATTTGCGATCTCGCCGACAAATACGGCGCGATGACCTATCTGGATGAGGTTCATGCCGTTGGCCTCTATGGGCCACGCGGCGGTGGTATCGCTGAACGAGAAGGCCTTATGGATCGCCTGACGGTGATCGAAGGCACGCTTGGCAAAGCGTTCGGTGTGGTGGGCGGGTATATTGCTGCCTCGGCTGCGCTGTGCGATTTCGTGCGCAGCTTCGCCAGCGGGTTTATTTTTACCACCGCCCTGCCACCATCGATCGCGGCCGGGGCCGCGGCCTCGATCCGGCATTTGAAACAATCGAATGCTGAACGCGACCTGCAGAAAGCCCGTGTATCGCAGGTTCGGGCTCGTTTGGATGCGGAAGGTATTCCTCATATTCCTAACCCCAGCCACATCATCCCGGTGATGGTTGGCGATCCGGTGAAGTGCAAGTTTATCTCGGACACGCTGCTGGAAGAGTTCGGCATCTACATTCAGCCGATCAATTATCCCACCGTACCAAAAGGGACCGAGCGTCTGCGGATCACGCCGTCTCCGGTACATACGGATGAGGATATCGAGCATCTGGTTGGCGCGCTGTCCACACTCTGGCAACGCTGTCAGATTGCGCGCATGCCGATGGCAGCCCAGTAACCAAGAAGCGCCCCCTAGCGTAAAACTTCGCCGTCTCCCCGGAGGCGGCGTTTTTTGAGTCAGATCAGGTAGAGGGCGAAGACAATGATGGCAAAGCCCGTCAGCACCATGGTGAAACCTCGCAGCCAGGCCGGGCTGTTTACGAGATCAAGATAACAAGCCAGGATAACGCGACATTTCGCCAGTGCGAGGACCAGAATACACCCCGCCAGAACGGCTGGCGGGATGGGCAGCACAGTCAGCAGTGCAGATGCAACGCTGAGCGCCAGAAGGCTGAGCCATGCGCGCGTGAGCGTATTCGGGAGCCTCCGGCGGGAGTATTTGGGAAAAGATGAAGCTGCGGGCATCCGTATTATCCCAACAGGTAGATCACGGGGAAAAGCAGGATCCAGACCAGATCGACCATGTGCCAGAACTGCGCACCTGCCTCAATGTTGCGTGGATCGTCACGCCAGGCGACCAGCAGCAGGATACCGACCCCTGCCAACACATGTGCGGCGTGAAACCCGGTCAGCAGATAATAGAACAGGAAAAATGGGTGGGTCTCATAGGTGATCCCCTGTGCGGCTTTGCCCGCGTATTCCGCACCTTTGATGATCAGGAACACGACACCCAGCACGGCGGCAGTGATCAAGGCCATTCGAGCCACGCCCCGGCGCGCGATTTTTCGCCACTGCAGCGCCTGCGCCGCCAGATAGCCCGAAGTGACCAGCACCACCGTGTTTAGCGCTGCCCCTGTCCGGTAAAGGTGCGATTGAGCCTCGGCAAATCCTGTCGGGTCGGTCAGGCGCACGCCCATAAAGGCAATCAGGCCCGCGCCGAAAACCAGCAATTCCGAGATGATCAGAACCCACATCAGCAGCTCGCCCGGAAGCTCATCGATCAAAGAGGCGTCGCTCATGCTCCAACCAGTTGGCGGTAGATCTGAGGCAGGGCCATGATCAGCCGGTGCGGGTCGGGGATGACGGCGAAGCCGCCTTGACCGAACATGCGCGGGAACCAGCTTTTGCCGGTTTTGTCGATGGTAACGCCAAAGACCGATTGCCCTGCCCTACGCGCCTCGCGCACGGCCATGCAGGTGTCTTCGATACCGTGGCGACCCTCGTAATGGTCCAGGTCGTTGGGTTTGCCGTCAGTGATGATCAATAGCAACCGGCGTTTGCGCGATTGGCCGGCCAGATCGGCGGAACAATGGCGTATTGCGGCGCCGAGGCGGGTATAGTGGCCGGGGCGCAGCGAGGCGATGCGCTGTTCCACCAAACTACCCATCGGCTCATCGAAGCGTTTACAGCGCTGCACATAAACCCGCTGGCGTTTCAGCGAGCTGAAGGCGTGGATGGCGAAATCGTCGCCGCAGGCGTTCAGACCCCAGGCGAGTGCCGCAAGAGCCTCGCGTTCAATGTCGATTACGGCGCGGCCTGTGACGGCGCTTTCGGTCGAGCGGCTGACATCCAGCAGGATAGACACCGCCAAATCGCGCGCCTCGGGGCGCGATTGCATCCAAATACGTTCGGTGCCTTCGCCATTGGCACAACGGTCTACCTGCGCCCGAACGGCTGCCTCGATATCCAATTGATCACCATCCAGATGACCGCGTGTCATCACGCGGCCCGGGCGCAGCGCCTCGAACTGGCGTTTCACGGCGCGGATGCGGCGGGCAGTGGCGGGGTCTTTGCCGAACTCGGCGGCATCTTCGCGAATCTCGGCATCCGAGGTCAGAACGTTGACATGATCGGGCAAGTATTGGCCGATGCGCACGTCCCATTCGGGATACAAAACCCGTCCCGACAGGCGTTCGCGGTTCACGTCCTCCGGAGCGAGGTCCAGATGAAGTTTCAGTTTGGTCGGCGGCGCCTTCGAGATCTGACCCAAGCCAATCTCTTCCTGATCATCGGCGGCTTTCTTGGCGTTATCAGGATCGTCATCGTCGATGCGCCGGTTGATGTTCAGGAACTCGGCCCAACTGAGGATCGCTTCGAACTTGTGCAGGATGAAACTGTCGCTGCGGTTGGCCTGATCCGATTTGCGGCGGCGGGCACGGTGGGTTTTTTCGCCGGATTCCTCAGGCGGTCCTTCGGTTTCGGGGTTCTCCACTTCGTTATGTTCGGAGAACCCGACCGGGCGCAACTCGGGCCACAGCGGGACAGGCCGGAAATGCTGATAGGCGCGCGGGGCGGTGAGGTCGTCATCCAACGCTAGAAGATGTTCAGCCTTTGGCGACAAAGGCGCGGGGTCGCCCAGCATGTGGCGGACCAGTTCTTCAACCGCTGCCTCGACGGGTGGCAGCCCGGAAATGTCGCGTTGATACAGCACGCCCTTGCACAGCTCGGTATAAAGCGGGCGCAGGCCAGGGGCGTTGTGCAACGCCGCCTCGACCATCTGTCGGGCGGCGACAAGCGCATGCAGGTCGGCGCGCAACGGGTCGTCTTCGTCGCTACGAGTTCCGGCATGTGCAGCGGCGGCGGCCAGCCAGACATAAAGCGCACCGTTGGCTTCACGCGCGGGAAACACCGCTAGCCGATCCGGCAAACGCAGAACTTCGCCATCGAACGACGCACGCGGCATTAGCTCGGCCTCGGTTGCCAGACGACGACGCCACCCCAGACGGTGGCGCGAAATCTCGGGCGAGACCGGGCGCAATTCTACGCCCGGACTACCCCCAAGTCCTCGAAAGAGGACTGCCAGCCGCCCTGCGACCTCTGAGAGGTCGACCGCGGCTCCATCATGCACTTCAGGTGCATCAAGGCGACTGGCAAGGGTGTGCCACAGTTTCCCGATCGTTTCTTCGGGTTCCCATGGCTCAAAATCGATCCTGACCATCGGCCGGCCTCACCCAAAGACAGCCGTGACAAGATCGAGGAGCCCGCGTTTGATATCCTCATCATCAGTCAGAGGTTCGATCATTGCGGCGAGGATGGCGCGGTCGGTGGACATGCCCTGTGCGATCAGCGTCGCGGCATAAACGACCAGACGGGTGGACACGCCTTCCTCAAGGTCCTGACCCTTAAGCCCGCGCAACTTACCTGCAAGGCGTACCAGCGGTTTACAGCGTTCAAGCGGCAGACCACTTTCTTGCGCGACGACTTCGGCCTCCATCTCGGGCGAAGGAAAGTCGAATTCCAGCGAGATGAACCGCTGCCTGGTCGAGGGTTTCAGGGTTTTCAGGATATTCTGGTATCCGGGGTTGTACGAGGCCACCAGCATGAAGCCGGGCGCGGCCTCAAGCTCTTCACCGGTGCGGTCGATCGGCAGGATGCGCCGGTCATCGGTCAGCGGGTGCAGCACAACGGTGACGTCCTTGCGGGCTTCGACCACCTCATCAAGGTAGCAGATCGCGCCTTCGCGCACCGCACGAGTCAGAGGGCCATCAACCCAGACGGTTTCGCCGCCCTTCAACAGGTAGCGACCGATCAGGTCGGCGGCGGCGAGGTCATCGTGGCAGGCCACGGTATAAAGCGGGCGACCAAGCTTGGCGGCCATATGGGCCACAAAGCGGGTCTTACCGCAACCTGTTGGACCTTTCAGCAAAACCGGCAGGTCGTTGTTGTAGGCGGCGGTGAACACATCGCATTCATCGCTTTGGGCGAGGTAGAAGGGGGCGTTCGCCGCCCCCTCATTCAGTTTCATGGAGCCATCCATATCCATTACTCCGCAGGGGTTTCAGAGGCACCGGGTTCAATCACCTCTTTCCGGGGCACCCAGATCGAGTAGATGAACAGCAGCGCACCAAGCACCACAACCACACCAGAGCCAAGACGCATCCAGTAGAAGATCGCGATCTGGTCCTGCACGTCCATGAAGTAGTCACCGACCACACGTTGCATGTGAGTCTGCACGGTACCACCGAAGGTCAGGACGAAGGTCATGAAGACCATGCCGCTGGTCATAAGCCAGAACGAGCCCATGTTCAGAACCTGATTGTAGGGATCGCGATTCTTGAGGATCGGCATTGCATAGCTGAAGATCGCCAGGTTGAGGCAGACATAAGCACCGTAGAAGGCCAAGTGACCGTGGGCTGCGGTGATCTGCGTGCCATGGGTATAGTAGTTCACCCCGTGCAGCGTGTGCAGGAAGCCCCAGACACCGGCACCGAAGAAGGCAAGCGTTGCACAGCCCAGTGACCACAGCAGAGCAGCCTTGTTAGGGTGGTCACGACGGCCCTTCCAGACCATGACGAAGGCAAAGGCCATCATCGCGAAGAACGGGATCACCTCGAGGCTTGAGAAGATCGAACCGATCCACTGCCAATAGCCGGGTGTACCGATCCAATAGTAGTGGTGACCTGTCCCAAGGATGCCCGAGAACAGCGCGGCGGCGACGATGACATAGAGCCATTTCTCGACCACCTCACGGTCAACGCCCGTAAGCTTCAGCATCAGGTAGGCCAGGATCGAGGCCATAATCAGCTCCCATACGCCTTCGACCCATAGGTGGACGACATACCACCAGTATTGCTTGTCCAAGGACAGGTTGCCCGGGTTGTAGAAAGCAAACAGGAACAGCAGCGCCAGACCCCAGAGGCCCAGAACAAGGATGCTCGAAATCGCCGTCTTCTTGCCCTTCAGAACGGTCAGTGACACGTTGTAAAGGAACATCAGCGCGGCCACGACGATGCCCGCCTTGACCCATTTGGGTTGTTCAAGGAACTCGCGCCCCTCTTTGCCCAGCAGCCAGTTGCCTTCGAACAGGTTGAAGACATAGGTCACGACCACGCCCAGCGTGCCAACCACAAGAATAATCAACTGCAGATAGGCCAGCTTGGTCGAATGGATCTCGCGCTCGGTCTCTTCGGGGATCAGGAAGTAGGCCGCACCGAAGAAGCCCAGCAGCAGCCAGACGATCAGAGAGTTGGTGTGCAGCATCCGTACGATATTGAACGGCAGAAGCTCACTCAGGAAGTTCGGGAATACATAGATGAAACCGGCCAGCAGGCCGCCGATTACCTGTACCGCGAACAGGGCCATCGCTACTGCGAAGTAGGCGTAGGCGATTTTTTGGGATTCGTATTTCATTGCTCCGTTCCCTTTCTCAGCCTGCCTCGTTGGGCGGCCAGCCCTGCGCATCGATGTTGTCCGTCCAGATCAAGAAGTTGGTCAGATCGCGGATCTCTTCGTCGCTGAGGTTGAAATTGGGCATCTGCCGACGACCGGGAATGCCGGTCGGTTGCGCCTCCATCCAGCCCTTGAGCGCTTCAAAGGCCGATTCCGGGTCGTCCAGCACACCCCAGCGGGTCATCACATTCCCGACTTCCGGCGCGTAGTAGGCGCCCTCGCCCAGGATCGTGTGACAGTTGATGCAGGCATGTTTTTCCCAGACATGTTTGCCCCGAACCACACTGTCATCAAGCTTCGCCGAATTCTCGGAGTTGACGATGTACCAGTGCGAGTGGGCCGACAGGGCCAGGAAGATGAGGATGAAGAACAGTGACCCGCCATAGAATATGTTGCGAGCCATGCTCTTTGTCATGACTTCTCGCATTGCGCTCTCCTTTGCGCAGATTAGCTAGTCTGATGACAATGGCGGGTGGGTCGCAGGGCTGCCTTAACGAAAGTCAAGCATGCCAAAGTAAGCGCGGAATTGGACACCTGTGGTCATAATTGCGTCAGTATCACTAAAATGCCCTCAGATTGCCTTGAAAAATAGTACTTAGAACAGCATGTTTCCGGACGTTCGAAAAGTTGAAGCGAGCGTTCTCGATTTATCGGTGAATAGAGGTGCTTAGATGGCACCTGAAGCGTGGTGGTTAAAGAATGGCGAACTACTCATACATCGGGTACGCACCCGGCGTCATTACGGTGAATACAATTGGGCCTGATACGATCACCCTGGACGCAAGCTATGACCCCGCGACGGACCGAAGGGTATTCAATGTTGAGGACGAGGCCGGTGGTTTCATTCGAAATGGGTTTGGCCCGCCAGTTCCCGATACCGGGGATGTTTTCAATGGCGACAGATTCAACAACGAAAATGGCGACGACGATACACAGACCGGAACGGTAACAAACCTTGATGGTTCGACAACGTTTCTGAGCGGCGACATCTATCTGGAAGAATCCTACATTCTGACGAATCCCGGCGGTGGGACAATCACTGTGTACCTTGTCGAGGTTGAAGGAACCAACGCTGGCTACATAACCTCTGAGCCCCTAGATCCCGGGGTGACGTATTCGATGAGCGTCGTCAACGTTACACCGAGCAACGCACCGGACACGACTGACCCCGGTTCCATCGTTGATGTTCCTTGTTTCTCAGCCGGAACGCTTATCGCGACACCTGATGGTGATGTCGCGATAGAAACGCTTTCCGCTGGTGACATGGTTGTCACCTTGGATCATGGGCCACAACCAATTCGCTGGATCGGCGCGCGCGCTCTGGATAGGTCTGAATTTGCGCTCAATCCCAAGCTGCGCCCGATCCGAATCACAGCGGGCAGCCTGGGAAGCAACCTGCCGCGACGTGATCTGTTGGTCTCACCGCAGCATCGCATGTTGATCCGTTCGAGTATCGCCGTTCGCATGTTCGACAGCGAAGAGGTTCTGGTCCCAGCCCATAAGCTGGTCGGCATACCCGGCATAACCGTCGACGAGACAGCTCAGGGCGTGGTGTATTTCCATATTCTGTTCGACCGGCATGAGATCGTGCTGGCGGAAGGCGCGCCGTCAGAAAGCCTATTCACAGGCAAGCAAGCCTTGAAAGGAATACAGCCCGAGGCGCTGGCCGAAATTGTTGCGCTCTTCCCAGAGTTAGCTTTGCCAGACCATCAACCAATCGCAGCCCGCCAGATTCCAAAACGCGGAAGACAAATCCATACTTTGCTGCAACGACATATTAAGAATGACAGGGCGTTGCTCCGACCTTCTTGATCTAAAAACCGTTGCTCAGGCCGCTAGACGTGGCCCGGTCAACGCGGGCCACATCGCAACCAGATACAAGACGATGGCGCAGATCCACAGCCCATCTGAGGCCAGCATCGCAACCAGATATCCCTGGTCAAACGCCGACCCGACCCAGCGCAAAACTGCGGCTGCCGCCATCAAACCGTAAGCGATCGCCATGGGCGGCGGGGCCACGAGGGCGCGGCCACTATGGCCAAGGGCGGCCCGACTCATCACGGCAAGGGTCATGCCGCCGACGCAGCCAATGCCCAGAACATGCAGCGCCCCGATCTCGCTGCCGAACCCCTGCACTGCCAGCCCCCACAGGATCAGGCCCAGCGCCAGCATGCCCAGCCCCAGATGCAACGCGATCAGGATCGGCTGCCGCAGTGCCCAGCGTGCGCGCCAACGTGCCATGCGCAGGATCTGAGCAACGCCAAGCATCAGCGCGATAGCGCCTGATACAGGTCCGATTCCAAAGACGAGCACGCTCAGCGGCAGTGACAGTGCAAGCCCCATAGCGGCTTTATCAAACGTTCCTACCGAAATAGGCCAGTTGGATTCGGGCTCTCCCGCGCGTTTCATCGCATTTCGGGTGAAAGCTGGCGTAATGCGCCCGCCAAGTATCGCGATTAGGCTACAGAGCGTCAGCAACCCCGCCCGCAATCCGATGTCCAGCGTATCGCTGGTCACACCGATCCACTCTAAATGGGTTAACAAGTTGGCAATCCAGATCGCACTGAGCAGCAAAAGGAATACCATGTTCTGCGGTTTGGGGCGTCGGATCAGCTGAGTAGCAATCTTTGCCGCCAGAATTGGAACAAAGACCAGATCGAACACAGCGACCAGAACCGGCGGCAGCGCACCGGAGAACCACATCGCTACCCGCCCGGCCAACCAGAGACCTGCGGCCAGCATGATGAACCTGGCGCGCGCCTCTGGGGTCCCGGTCCAGTTGGGAACAGCCGTCAGAAAGAACCCGCCCAGAGCTGCTGTGGCATAGCCAAAGATCATCTCATGCGCGTGCCACATTGGGGGACTCATGGAATAGGTTGGGTCTTCGTATCCGACCAACCCGGTCTGCGTCATCAACCAAAAACCCCACGCGCCTCCCGCGAACAGACCAAAAAGTCCGGCGGACAGGAAAAAGATGCGAAACCCCTCGCCCAATACGCGCGCGATCACTGCCGACATGCCTGTTCTCCTCGGCCTCAATGGCTGTTGGAACAGGTTTAGCAAGGCCGACCAGTGATGGACTTAACCGAAATCAAGCATCCGAAAAACATGTCCCTGAAACTCAGGTTTTCCCTTTGTTTTATGGCTCATTATAGCCCGTCAATTTCCAATTTGCGCGCGCTCCGTTGACTTTCGTCAAGGATGACAAACGCGTGATGTTTCACCCTAGGACCTGCCTCACCAGCAAATGGAGAGTGATCATGTCACTTGGAATCAGCTACAACAGAACTGGCCGCGCCTTAGGGGTCGGTTTGGCAATGTTGCTGGGCAGCGTCGCTGCGCCAGTCTTTGCCGAAGAGCCAACCCTGAGCAAGGAAGCCTTTGAATCATCAAAACAACTTTACTTTGAGCGCTGCGCCGGTTGTCACGGTGTGTTGCGCAAAGGGGCAACCGGCAAAAGCCTTGAGCCTCTGGTTGAAACGAAGAATGACGATGGTACCGTAACCGAGTCTGGCACCCTGAAACTGGGGCAGGAGCGACTGGAAAAAATCATCGCATGGGGCACCGAAGGCGGGATGAACAACTTCTCGGACGTGATGTCCGAAGAAGAAATCCGCGATATGGCGACCTACATCCAGATGGAGCCGCCCCAACCGCCGGAAATGTCGCTTGAACAGATGATGGCGACCCGCAAGGTCTATGTCGAACCCGAAGATTACCCGACCGAGCCGCTGCATGGCCGCAACTGGGAAAACTTCTTTGTCGTCATCGAACGTGACGTGGGCAAAGTGGCCGTGATCGACGGCGACACCAAAGAGGTGCTGGCGCATATCCCGACCGGTTACGCCGTGCACGTCCTGAAAGCGTCCGAGCACCATAAACTGGAAGAACCCGAAAATCCGGGCCGCTTCTGGTACACCATGGGCCGCGACGGGAAGATGACCAAGATCGACCTGTGGCAGAACCCCGAGAACATGCTGGTTGCCGAGGTTACCATTGGTTATGACGCGCGCGACGTGGCGGTATCGGGTGACGGTAAATACGTCATCGGTGGCGCCTATTGGCCCCCTCATTTCGCCATCGTCGACGCCGAAACCATGGAGCCGAAAAAGGTTGTCTCGACCCGGGGTTACAACGTGGACGGGGATTATGTGGAAGAGGCCCGCGTGGCCGCCATCTACACCACCCCGAACGAGCCCACATGGATCGTGGCCGTCAAGGAGCTCGGTCAGCTTTGGCAGGTGGACTACTCCGATCTGGACAACCTGCGGATCGACAAGATCGACAGCGCAAAGTTCCTGCATGACGGGTTCTTTGATCCGACCGGCCGTTATTTCCAGATCGCCGCAAACGCGTCGAACAAGATGGTCGTGGTCGATACCGAGACTCACAAGCTGGAAGCTATGATCGATACCGCGCCGCTGCCGCACCCCGGCCCGGGCGCCAACTGGGATGACCCGAATTGCGGTCCTGTTGCCGGTACGACCCACTTGGGCGAAGGCACGGTTACCGTTTGGGGCAACGACCCCGAAGGCCGCCCGGACGATGCCTGGAAGGTCTGCTATGAGGTGGAAACCGACGGACCCGGTCTGTTCATCCGGACCCATCCGAACTCGGACTACATCTGGGCCGACCAGACCAAGCACCCCGAGCCTGAGATCCAGCAATCGGTGCAGGTCATCGACAAGGCAACCGGTGAGATCGTGAAAACGATCCAGATCACAGAAGAGGAAGGCAACGTCGCCGTCCACTTCGAGTTCAACCAAGACGGATCCGAGGTCTGGGTGTCCAAGTGGAACCGCTCGACCTCGAAAGAGCCAAATGGCGAGATCGTGATCTTCGACGCCAAGACGCTGGAAGAGATCGGCCGCGTGAAGGGACTGTTTGCACCCACCGGCAAGTTCAACGTCTACAACCGTTCGAACCACGTCACCTGACGGGTTTTGTACTCAGCACCGGAAAGGGCGGGCCCCTCGCCCGCCCTTTCCTCGTTTGACTCATCAGCCAAATCCACAGGCCTGACATCCAGGGCCAGAAAAAGAAGCCAAAACGGAGACCGGATATGACCTCCGAACCGGAAAAGAAAAAACCAATCTGGCGCCGGTATTTCCTGTGGGGAATGCCCGTGGCCGGGATCGCTGCGGCCTTTGCCGCCGGCATCATCTTCTGGGGCGGGTTCAACACCGCTATGGAAGCTACCAACACCAAGGAATTCTGCGTCTCGTGCCACGAGATGCGAGATTTCGTTTACGAAGAATACACCGGCACAATCCACGACGTGAACCGTTCGGGCGTAGGCGCGGTCTGTTCCGACTGTCACGTGCCCAAGGATTGGACTCACAAGATCATCCGTAAGATCAAGGCGTCCAAAGAACTGTATGGCAAGGTGGTCGGCACGATAAACACGCGCGAGAAATTCGAAGCCAAGCGCGTGCATCTGGCTATGAATGAATGGGAGCGGATGAAATCCACGGACTCGCGCGAGTGCCGCAACTGCCATGACTTCGAGTCGATGATGCCCGAGTTCCAGAAACCCCGCGCCCGTCAGCAGCACCTGAACGCGATGACCGTTGGTCAGACCTGTATTGACTGCCACAAGGGGATTGCGCACTCGGACGCCCGCGACCGGGCCGACGAAGAGTATCTGGAAAAGCTTGAAGCGCCGAACCCAGATTTCATTCGCGAAATCCCGGCCGAATACCTGGCAAGTCTCGAACGCATCGAAGCCAAGGAAGCTGCCGATGCCGAGGCTGAGAAAGCCGCGCGTGTAGCCCAGCAAGAGGCCGTACAGGCCCAGATCGCAGCAGCGGTTGACGCAGCCGTCGCGGAAGAGCGTGCCAAAGCTTCTGGCGAAGATGCCGCAGCCCCGGCAGATGGCGGCAGCGATGTTGGCACAAATATCGATTGGGCCGCTGTCCCCGGTGCAGATATGAAACTGTTCTATCCCGGTCAGGCCTCGTTTGAATGGGTTCAGAACGGCAGATCCCACGGCGGAGCACGTCCTTTGACCAAGGGCGGAGACAAGTGCACCACCTGTCACGCTGCCGAACTAGACGCGATCGGCAACAAGATCGTGGCCGGTGGGGATCTGGAACCAACCCCGATCCCGGGCAAACGCGGCGTGATAGACGCCACCGTTCAAGCCGCGCATGATGATGAGACCCTCTATATCCGTCTGCAATGGCCGGATGCGGGCCACAACCCCGCCCCCTTTGTCGATGGCGGCAAGATGGACCCGGACAACCAGATCAAGGTGGCCATGATGATCACCGGCACTGGGATTGAGCTGGGCGATCAGGTCGGCTGCTGGGCCTCGTGCCATGCAGACAACAGCTACATGCCCTTTGACCCGGGTGCCGAGGCGATTGCCGCAAATGGCGATGTCTCGGGTCGGCTGAGCACGCAGGACACTGTGACCAAATACATCAGCGAAAGCCGCACCGAGGTCGAGATCAAAGGCCGCCGCGGTAAGGCGCTGGGTGGCTGGGACAAGCTGCAGGCCGCCGATCAGATCGAGCAGTATCTGGCCGATGGCACCTATCTGGATCTGATGCGCGTCTACGCGGACGGCAGCGCCACCAACGGCTATCTGCTGGAACAGCGCGTGGTCAATGACGGTGAGATCGCCGCCTCGGCCAGCCTTGATGCAGGTATGTGGACCGTGGTCTTCACGCGCCCATTGAACTCGGGCGCAGCTGGTGACGTGCCGCTGGAGGCCGGTCAGACCTATACGGTGGGCTTTGCCATCCACGATGACTTTGCCGCCGCACGGTTCCACCACGTGACGCTGGATACCAGCCTGGCATTGGACGACGACAATGCCTTCATCAACGTCGTCAAACAATAAGGAAGAGGGGCCGGGCAATCCGGCCCCTTCCGCTTAAAAGAGGAGACTTGGACAATGAAACCCCAACACCTTCTCCCTGCGCTGCTGCTTCTGGCCGCGCCCGCATGGGCAGAGGACACCGCCGCGCTGTGTGCCGAAGCCGAAGAGCGCTATGTCGAGCTGTTCGGTCAGCCCTCCTCCGCCGTTGAGGGTGCCGATGTGGTACTGATGTACAAATACACGTTCTGCCCAGCCGAGCTAACCGTGAAACCGGGCACAACCGTGCGCTGGGTGAATGTCGATAAGCGCACCAGTCACTCGGTCCTGCTGAAAGACGGCAGCGAGCCCGAAAGCGACCGTCTGTTTCCTGAGGAGACGGTTGACCTGACCTTCCTCACCCCGGGTCCACAGGACTATCTGTGTGGCCCACATTGGGAGACACAGAACATGATCGGCATGATCACCGTCGAACCCTGAGCCGAGGCAATCATACAGGCAAGCCGAAAGGAGCACGGGGCAATTCCCGCGCTCCTTAACTTTAGTCAAGGAGGTTCCTTTCAGATTACGCCAGTCTGGCCGCATGACACGCCCGGCTCACCCAGCAACGTCCCCTGATCGCGCAGGAATTCCGGGCTCCGAAGACATTCAGACCAAGCGAGTTTGCACATGAGCGGTAAGGTTTTTCTGATTGGCGCAGGCCCCGGTGACCCCGAACTGATGACCCTGCGCGCGCTGCGGATGCTGCAAGAGGCGGACGTGGTGGTCTATGACCGTCTGGTCTCGGCCGATATCCTCAATCTGCACGCTGATGGCGCACGGCTGATCCCGGTTGGGAAGACCCCCAAGTGTCATACCGTGCCGCAGGATCGCATCAACGAAATCCTCGTCGAGGAAGCCAGCGCCGGTCACACCGTTGCGCGCCTCAAGGGGGGTGACCCGATGATCTTCGGACGCGGCTCGGAAGAGGCCGCGCACCTGATGGCAAACGGCATCCCAGTCGAATACGCGCCGGGCATCACCGCCGCCCAAGGGGCATCCTGTTCCACCGGCGTGCCGCTGACCCATCGCGGGCTGGCGACCTCGGTGCAATATGTCACCGGGCACCGACAGGCCGACAAGGTGTTGGATCTGGATTGGAAACGTCTGGCCGACCCGGACTCGACCTTGGTCGTCTATATGGGCGTCGCCAATATCGGTCAGATCGCCATGGGACTGATGACCGAGAACCTACCCGGTTCAACTCCGGTTTTGGCGGTTGGCAAAGCGACCACACCTGATGAGCGCCGGATGGTATCCCGGCTGGATCGGCTGGCCGCTGATGTGCGCAAGGCCGGGCTAAAGGCGCCCACGCTGTTCATCATCGGCAAAGTAGTTTCACTTTGCGCAGAACGGCCTGTGGCCGACCTTTTGGAGCAGGCGCATGGCTAAGTTCGGTTCCAGAAGGCCGGCACAGCAACCGGCTGTGAGAGGACGCAAAGGATGGGCGGCACGTGCTGTTCTCACTTCCGCAGTGCTTGTTGCCACCACGGCCTTCGCCGCCGACACTCTTGACCCCAACGCACTGAAGCGTCTTGTCCATCAGGACTGCGGCTCTTGCCACGGGCTGTCGCTGAAAGGCGGTCTCGGCCCTGATCTGAGATCCGAGACTCTGGAGCACTACGACGCGGACGTTCTGACCGGCGTAATCCTCGACGGCATCCCCGACACCGCGATGCCCCCATGGCGGCCCTTGATCAGCGAAGAAGAGGCCGAATGGATCGCCCGCTACCTGCTGGCACAGGAGGCACAATGAAACAGCTCATCCTTACCCTCGCCGCCACTTTGCTCATGACCACCGCCCAGGCTGAACCCACCGCGACGGGCGACCTTGGACTTGTGATCGAACGCGCCAAGGGCTCGGTTCTACTGGTGGACCAATCCGACCGCGCCGCGCTGGCCCGGATCGAAGGGTTGGGCGATCTGTCCCATGCCTCGCTGGTCTATTCACCCGATGAACGCTTTGCCTATGTTTTTGGGCGTGACGGCGGCCTGACTAAGGTGGATATCGTCACCCGCCAGATCGTGAACCGGGTCGTGCAGGCGGGCAACGCCATTGGCGGTGCCATTTCGGATGACGGCGAGCTGGTCGCTGTATCGAATTATGAACCTGGCGGTGTGCGCGTCTTCGATGCGGACACGCTAGAGATGGTCGCGGACATTCCTACCGACAGCAAAACCATCGGATTGGTCGATGCACCCGGCCGCCGGTTTGTTTTTACCATGTGGGACACGGGCGAGACCTGGATTGCTGATTTCTCCAACGGCGCACCCGCGATCACCAAGATCCCCGAAATGGGCAAGAACCCATATGACGCGCTGATCACCGCAAATGGCCGCACCTATATCACCGGCTTGTTTGGCGAGGATGGCCTGACCGCGCTGGACCTTTGGGCCGAGACGCCCGAACCCATCCGCGTGCTGCCCAACTATGGGCGCGGGCAAGAGGAGATGCCGGTCTACAAGATGCCCCACCTCGAAGGCTGGGCGCTGACCGGGCGCGAATTTGTGCTGCCCGCCGTCGGCCATCACGAGGTTCTGTGGATCGACGCCGACACTTTGACCGAAACCGGACGTACGCAGACCCATGGTCAGCCGGTCTTTGCCATGGCGCGTCCTGACGGGCGGCAGGTTTGGGTGAACTTTGCCCACCCTCTGAACGACACCATTCAGGTTATTGATTCTGTGACCAAGGAGATCATTCACGAATTCAAACCCGGCCCTGCCGTACTGCATATGGAGTTCACTCCGCGAGGGCATGAGGTCTGGATCAGCGTGCGCGACGCCAACAAGGTTATGGTCTACGACACGCAAACGTTTGAAAAACTGCGCGAGATCGACGCCGACAGCCCCTCGGGCATTTTCTTCACCGCACGTGCACACAGAACGGGGCTTTGACATGCAGCATATCACCGACCCGATCGACCGCCGTCTTTTGGACGATTTCCAGCGTGATTTTCCCATCGTAGAGCGCCCGTTTCAGGTTCTGGCCGACGCCCTTGGGCTGGAAGAGGCAGAGGTGCTCGACCGTCTGGCCCGGATGCGCAAAACCGGGCGCATAACGCGGGTTGGTGCGACTATCGCACCCGGCGCGGTTTCCGCCAGTACGCTGGCGGCTGTGGCGGCTCCGGAAGAACGGCTGGAAGAGGTCGCGGCGCTGATCGATGCGGAACCAGGTGTGAACCACAATTACCAGCGCGAGGATGACTGGAACCTTTGGTTTGTGGCCACTGGCCCGGACCGGGCGCATGTGAACGACACCCTCGCAAGGATCTCGCAGCGCTCGGGGCTGCGGGTTCTGGATTTGCGGCTGGTTCGGCCGTTCAACATTGATCTGGGCTTTCGTATGTCGGGCGAGACCCGCAATGCCCCTGGCCCGCGAAAAGTGGATCGTTCGGCAATGCGAGAAGGCGACCGCCCCCTGTTGCAGGCCCTCAGTTCCGGCCTGTCGCTGGTCTCAGATCCTTATGCGGCGCTGGCCCGAACCCTGGACCGCGACACAGACGACGTGATGGATCGCGTAGCCGCCTTGCACCGGGCCGGGATCATCTCTCGCCTGGGGGTCATCGTACGCCACCGCGCTTTGGGCTGGTCCGCCAATGCAATGGTAGTTTGGGATATGCCAGCCGAGCAGGTCAGCAGCGCTGGCCCGGCACTGGCAGCGCATCCAGGTGTGACACTGTGCTATGAGCGCAACCCGGTCAAGGATGTCTGGCCCTATCGCCTCTATTCCATGATCCATGCACGCTCGCGCCCCGAAGCGATGGAGGTTCTGGCCGCAGCCGCCGCTCTGCCCGAACTGGCAGGCGCACGGAACAAAGTGCTGTTCTCGACCCGTTGTTTCAAACAGACCGGCGCGTTGATCCAACCGAAAGAGGCAGCAGCATGACTATGGACGCAACCGACCGCGTAATCCTGAACCGGATGCAGGATGACCTGCCGCTGACCGCGCATCCCTTTGCCAGTGTAGCTCAGGAACTTGGGATTCCCGAAGACGAACTCCTAACCCGTCTCGCACGAATGAAAGAGCAGCGGATCATCACACGTTTCGGCCCGTTTTTCGACGCCGCTGCAATGGGTGGAGCGTTCTGCCTGTGCGCCATGGCCGTGCCAGAGGATGAATTCGAAACCGTCCTGACCAAAGTCAATGCGCACGCCGAGGTTGCCCATAATTATGAGCGTACGCACCGGCTGAACATGTGGTTCGTGCTGGCCACCGAAACGCCTGAGGGGATCGAGGCCGCCGCTGATGCGATCGAACGGGAAACGGGGATCGAAGTTCTCCGTTTCCCCAAACTACAGGAATTTTTCATCGGCTTCCGGGTGGCAGCATGATCGACGTTCAGGACAGAGAGATTATCGAAGCGCTGCAAAGCGGTCTGCCGCTTGTGCCTGCGCCTTACGCAGCCGTTGCCGAAAAGCTTGGGTTGGACGAGGATGCCCTTTTGTATCGTCTGGCGGAGCTGAAATCCCATGGTGTTATCCGCCGCATCGCCGCCGCTCCGAACCACTACAAGCTGGGGATGACGGCAAACGGGATGACTGTTTGGGATGTAGACGACAGCCAGATTGCGGAATTGGGCACTCAGATCGGGGCGCTGCCCTTTGTCACCCACTGCTACGAACGTCCCCGCGCCCTGCCCGATTGGCCATATAACCTGTTCGCCATGGTCCACGGTTCTGACCGGGACGAGGTCGAGGAAAAACGCGCCGAGATCACCGCCATTCTGGGCGAGGCCTGCCGGGCCAAGGACATCCTTTATTCCACGCGCATCCTGAAGAAGACAGGGCTGCGGTTGAAAAAGAAAGGCTGAGACATGTTCCGCCTGACTGAATACATGCAGCAGCTCGTCAAACCGACACCGGTGCGCAGACGCCGTCCCGGCCCGGTGAAGCCGGTAGTGATCTGGAACCTGACGCGGCGCTGCAATCTGAAATGCCGCCACTGTTACACCGTTTCAGCAGATGTCGCGTTCCCCGGTGAGCTCAGTCACGAGCAAGCCATGGTAACCCTTGAGGATCTGGGCCAATTCCGCGTCCCGGCCCTGATCCTCTCGGGTGGGGAACCGCTGGACCGGTTCGATTTCTTCGACATCGCCAAACGCGCCCGCGATCTGGTGCCGATGCTGGCACTGTCGACCAACGGTACGCGGATTTACGACGAAACCGCCGACATGATCGCCGACGTGGGCTTCAACTATGTCGGCATTTCGCTGGACGGGATCGGGGCCACAAATGACTGGTTCCGGGGCGTCGAAGGCGCCTTTGCCGACGCCCTGCGCGGTGTTCGCGAATGTAAGAAGCGCGGCATCAAAGTGGGTCTGCGGTTCTGCCTGACCGAGGGCACACAGCACCACCTGCCTGACCTGCTGCAACTGTGCGACGACGAGGGTGTCGACAAGTTCTACCTGTCTCACCTCGTCTATGCCGGGCGCGGTGACAAGAACCGAGGCGAGGATGCCGAGCATTTGCGCACCCGTAAGGGTTTGGATTTGTTGTTGGAACGCGCGTGGGAAGCCGTCTCAGGCGGTCGTCCGCTGGATATCGTGACTGGCAATAACGATGCCGATGCCGGGTATTTCCTGAACTGGGTCCGGACGCATTTCGACGACGACAAAGCCGCCCATGTGCGCGAGCATCTGGCGGCGTGGGGTGGGAACTCGAGCGGGCTGGGCGTGGCCAATATCGACAACCTCGGCCGCGTGCATCCCGATACCTATTGGTCCGATTACACTGTTGGCAATGTGAAGACCAAATCGTTTTCGGAACTCTGGACCAGCGATGACCCGATGCTCGCCATGCTGCGTACCCGTCCGCGTCCTTTGAAGGGGCGTTGCGGGGCTTGTCAGTTAAAGGATGTCTGCGGCGGCAACACCCGCATCCGTGCCTTGCAACTGACCGGCGACCCGTGGGCCGAGGACCCGGCCTGCTATCTATCAAACGAAGAAATCGGCGTGCAGGGCGCAGGCGAGCGTTTGCAGGTCACGCCGTTCCGAGGGAAAAGCCATGATCCGGCGCATCAATTCTTTTGACACCTTGAAAATCGGCACATTCTGCTCGCTGCTGCTGACCGGCGCAGCTTGGGCTGATGCACCTTCGGATTATGCCGAATTCTGTGCCTCATGCCATGGTGAAAACCGTCTGGGTGGAGTCGGTCCGGCGCTGATCCCCGAGACGTTGAAACGGATGCGTGGGCCACGCGTGGCGGCGGTGATTGCCGAAGGGCGTACGGCCACCCAGATGCCTGCGTTTTCGCACGAGTTGGACGCGTTGCAGATCGAGGAACTGGCGGGATGGTTGAAATCTCCGCTGGAGACCGATCCCGAATGGGGCGAGGCCGATATCATGGCCAGCCGGACTCTGGATGATGAGTACGTATCGGTTGACGCGCCTGTCTGGGACAGCGACCCGATGAACATCACGCTGGTGGTGGAAACAGGCGATCATCATGTCAGTGTGCTGGACGGCGATACGTTCGAGGTTCTGGATCGGTTCGAAACCCCGTTCGCCGTGCATGGTGGGCCGAAGTTCAGCCCCGATGGGCGCTATGTCTTCATCATGTCGCGCGATGGCTGGGTGCAGAAATATGATATCTGGGCGCTGAAACAGGTGGGCCGCGTGCGCGCGGGGTTAAACAGCCGCAACATCGCCATGTCGGGTGACGGCAAATGGGTGGCGGTAGCGAACTATTTACCGAACTCGCTGACCCTGCTGTCGACAGAGGACTTGTCGGTCGCGAAAGTCATTGAAGTCAAAAGCAAAAAGGGCGTTCCCAGCCGTGTTTCCGCCGTTTATCAGGCACCGCCGCGCGAAAGCTTTGTTCTGGCGCTGAAGGATGTCCCCGAGATTTGGGAGGTGTTCTACGGGGCCAACCCGCCGCAATCCGGTATTGGCCACGATTTCCGCATCGAGGGGCAGTTCAAGAACCCTGACCCGTTCCCCGTGCGCAAGATCACCACGCCTGATTACCTGGACGATTTCTTTTTCGATCAGAGTTATGAATACGTTATGGGCGCCTCGCGTGATGGCAAGGGCGGGCAGGTGATTGATCTGGTGATCGGTCATAAGATCGCAGATCTGGACCTGCCGGGGATGCCTCACTTAGGTTCGGGGATCACCTGGCAGCAGGGCGACACCACCGTGATGGCTACGCCGCATCTGACCGATGGCACGGTCTCGGTGATCGACATGGGAACATGGGAAACCGTCAAGCGGATCAAAACCGAAGGGCCAGGATTTTTCATGCGCAGCCATGAGAACTCGCCTTACGTCTGGGCCGATGTGTTCTTTGGCCCGAACAAGGATGCCATGCACGTGATCGACAAGCAAAGCCTTGAAATCGTGAGAACTTTGCGCCCCGCGCCGGGTAAGACCGTGGCGCATGTAGAATTCACCAAGGATGGCAGTCACGCGCTGGTTTCGATCTGGGAAGATGACGGCGCGGTGATCGTCTATGACGCGCAAACGCTGGAAGAGGTCCGCCGCCTGCCGATGCGCAAACCGTCTGGGAAGTACAATGTCTGGAACAAAATCACCTTCTCGGAAGGCACCAGCCACTGAAGGCAAATGGCCGGTCTGGAAGCTGGCCATCCTGCTTTATCCGGCCACGGCTCTGACCGTGGCCATCAACCTGTTTCTGGCTGGGCTGATCCTGCACAGCGCGGGGTTTGGTGCGATTGAACCAGTACCTGCGATCTTATGGTCCATCCCCTTGGGCGTGCCCGCCTCATGGCTGGCAGGGCGCTGGGTGCGTGGCCTGATGGATGAGGCAGACAATTGATTTGAAAAGAAAATCAGAAATTTGCTTCACCTAACCTAAGTCAAGTCGCGACTCGGTAGAATCCAATACCCCAAAGGCATAGCTTTCCGAGTCGGAGACTCCATGCCTGCCCTGATCCCTCTGCACAATCTCCCTGTACGCGCAACTCGCGCGGCATGTGGGTTGGCAGGCATATTCCTTCTGTTGTTGCAGGCCTTTGGACCGGTGCTGGCGAGTCCCGGTGAAAGTGTCTGGATGGAGATCTGCTCGGAAGGCGGCGCGGTCTGGGTTGAAGTTGATCTTGAGGAGGACACCGAAGACCCGACCGCGTACTGCCCAAAATGCGCCGATTGCGCGCTGTGCGCTGTCACCAGTGCAGCGCCCGCACCCGAGCTGGTGCAGATACCGCAAATCGGAAACTTCCGTGTTGTACAGCTTCAGAACAGCAAATCTTCCATGTTGTACAAGTCGCATAAGCTGTGGCCCGAAACCCGGGGACCTCCGCGCCCGACCCAAGAAACTGCTGAACGCGCCCTGCGCGCGTCCATGGCGTCCACCCTAAGTATCGGAGGTGCGCCGTGGTCGTAAGTCGCGCAATCCATATAATGCTGGCCCTTGCCCTGTCCTGCCTGATGGCGATTAGTGCCCATGCCGACAGCCTCGCCAGCTTCCTGCCCGAGATTGAACCCGCCGATCTGGCCCCCGGTGCTGATGCCATTGGGCCGGTCCGCGATGACGTTCCGGTTGCACCCGTTCTGAAGGCCGGCGAGACCGTTGCTTGGGCCTTCCTAACCTCTGACTTCGTTGGCACCACCGGCTATTCCGGCAAACCGATCCATGTGGTCGCCGCCATCGATGATCAAGCGGTGCTGACCGGTGTGCAATTGGTCAAACACTCGGAGCCCATCGTTCTGATTGGCATCCCCAACGCGCGCATGGTTGAGCTGACCGAAGGCTATGCCGGTCTGGACTTGAAGGTTGAGGCTGAAACCGGCGGTGAGGGGCATGACCTCGATATCATCTCGGGGGCCACCGTCACGATCATGGTGATTGATGACAGTCTTGTGCGCGGCGGCATCAAGGTGGCGCGGGCGCTGGGGTTGGGCGGTTTGTCTCCGCTGCAGGCCGATGGGCCGAAACGCGAAATCGATCTGGCGCAGGATGCGGTATACGACTGGACCACCCTGTCCGGCGACGGCTCGGTCCGGCGACTAACGCTGGATATCGGGCAGGTCAACGCTGCGTTCGAAGCCACCGGAGATCAGCGCGCCATCAAACGCCCTGAACCCGGCGAACCAGATGACACCTATATTGATATGCATATGGCGTTGGTATCCGTGCCGTCGATCGGCAAGTCGCTGCTGGGTGAGGCCGAATATCAAAACATGGTCGACTGGCTGGACGAAGGCGAGCAGGCCATTCTGGTGCTGGGGCGTGGGGCCTACAGCTTCAAGGGCTCGGGCTATGTCCGGGGCGGGATTTTCGACCGGATTCAGTTGATCCAAGGCGACAATTCGGTGCGATTCTTCGACAAGCAGCAGCGCCGGTTGGGCAAGGTTGCGGCACCCGATGCCCCAAGCTTCACGGAATTGGACATCTTCAAGATCCCCGCTGAGGCCGAGTTTGATCCGGCCGAGCCCTTCCGCCTGCAACTGTTGGCGCAGCGGGCTGTGGGCGCGGTTGAGAAGACCTTTCTGACCTTCGATCTGGGCTACAAACTGCCCGAGCAGTATCTGCTGCCCGTTACGGCCCCTGTAGTCGTCGATGACGCCACCGGGGAGGCAGCAGCCAAGGCCGCGCTTTGGAAACGCATCTGGAAGGATCGCACGGTTGAGATCGGGGTGCTGGGCGTCATGCTTTTGGTGCTGACGGCGACATTCTTCTTCCAGTTCCACGCCACCATGAACGCCCGCGTCTTCTATTGGTTCCGCATCGGATACCTGACCATGACGCTGTTCTTCATCGGCTGGTACGCCAATGCGCAGCTGAGCGTGGTGAACCTGATGGCGCTGGCAGGCAGCTTGCGCACCGGCTTCTCCTGGGATGCCTTCTTGCTGGACCCGTTGGTCTTCATCCAATGGTTCGCTGTCGCTGCCGCGCTGCTGTTCTGGGGTCGGGGTGCTTATTGCGGCTGGCTGTGCCCGTTCGGCGCGCTGCAGGAACTGACCAACAAGATCGCGCGGGCCTTCAAGGTGCCGCAGTGGACACTGCCCTGGGGCCTGAATGAGCGGCTCTGGCCCGCGAAATACATGATCTTCCTCGTGTTGTTCGGGATCAGTTTTGTCTCGATCCCGCTGGCAGAAACCTATGCCGAGGTCGAGCCGTTCAAGACCGCGATCATTCTGAAATTCATGCGCGACTGGCCCTTCGTGGTCTTTGCGCTGACCCTGCTGGGGATCGGGCTGTTCATCGAACGGTTCTATTGCCGCTATCTCTGCCCCTTGGGTGGTGCGCTGGCGATCCCTGCCCGTATCCGCATGTTCGACTGGCTGCGCCGCTACAAGGATTGCGGCACCCCCTGTCAGACCTGCGCCAACGAATGCCCCGTTCAGGCGATCCACCCAACCGGTGAGATCAATCCGAACGAGTGCGTCACCTGCCTGCATTGTCAGGTGCTCTACCAGTCCGAGGACAAATGTCCCGTCGTTATCCGCCAGTTGAAACGGCGGGCCAAGACAGGGTCGGTTCAACCGAAAACCCCCCTCGGACAACCACCGGCGAACCATCCGAACGCCAAACCGCAAACCGTTTCCTAAAAAGGAGGAACGATCATGTCGGAACACGATAAGAAACTGAACGTCACACGCCGCGGACTGCTGGGTGCATCTGCAACCGGCGCCGTGTTGGCCGGAACCGGTCTGGGCAGCACCCTGATGACCGCGAAAGAGGCCAGCGCCGCCGCCAATGCCGCGCTGGAGCCCGGCGAGTTGGACGAATATTACGGCTTCTGGTCCTCGGGTCAGACCGGCGAGGTGCGTATCCTCGGCGTGCCGTCGATGCGCGAGTTGATGCGCATTCCGGTATTCAACCGCTGCTCGGCCACCGGCTGGGGCCAGACCAACGAGTCGCTGAAGATCCTGACCGAAGGGCTGCTGCCAGAGACCAAGCAGTACCTGGCCGCCAATGGCAAAGTCACCTACGACAATGGCGACCTGCACCACCCGCACATGTCCTTCACCGATGGCACCTATGATGGCCGCTATTTGTTCATGAATGACAAGGCCAACACGCGCGTCGCGCGCATCCGCTGCGACGTGATGAAATGCGACAAGATCATCGAAATCCCGAACGCGCATGACATCCACGGTCTGCGTCCGCAGAAATACCCGCGCACCGGTTACATTTTCGCCAATGGCGAACACGAGGCCCCGCTGGTCAATGATGGTGAGATCCTCGACGATCCGTCGCAATATGTGAACATCTTCACCGCCATTGATGGTGATACGATGGAGATCGCATGGCAGGTGATGGTGTCGGGCAACCTCGACAACACTGACTGCGACTATCAGGGCAAATACGCATTCTCGACCTCGTATAACTCGGAAATGGGTATGAACCTGGCCGAGATGACCGAGAATGAGCTGGACCACGTGGTCGTGTTCAACCTGAAAGGCATCGAAGACGCGATTGCTGCTGGCAACTATCAGGAGCTGAACGGCGTCAAGGTCGTGGACGGGCGTAAAGAGGCGGGCGGCAACCTGACCCGCTATATCCCGATCCCGAACTCGCCGCACGGAGTGAACGCAGCACCCGACAAGAAACACATCATGATCAACGGCAAGCTGTCCCCGACCGTATCCGTGATCGATGTGGAAAAGGTCGATGCGCTGTTTGCCGACAATGCCGATCCACGCTCGGCCATCGTGGCGGAACCGCAGCTGGGTCTTGGCCCGCTTCACACCGCGTTTGATGGCAAAGGCAACGCCTACACCACCCTGTTCCTGGACAGCCAGGTGGTGAAGTGGGACATCGCCAAGGCCATCGAAGCCTACGGTGGTGCGGATGTTGATCCGATCCTAGACAAAGTGGATGTGCATTATCAGCCGGGCCACAATTCGACCTCGATGGGCGAAACGGCTGAGGCTGATGGCAAGTGGCTGATTTCGATGAACAAGTTCTCGAAAGACCGCTTCCTGAACGTCGGGCCACTGAAGCCGGAAAACGAGCAGTTGATCGATATCTCGGGTGATAAGATGAAGGTGGTCCATGACGGCCCGACCTTCGCGGAACCGCATGACTCGATCCTCGTGCACCGGTCCAAGGTGAACCCGGTCAATGTCTGGGATCGCAACGATCCGATGTGGGAAGAAGCGCGCCAGCAGGCTGCCGCCGATGGTGTGGACCTTGAAGAGGGCGCCGAGGAGCCGATCCGCGATGGCAACAAGGTGCGGGTCTACATGACCTCGACCGCGCCGGTGTTCAGCCTTGAGAAGTTCACCGTCAAACAGGGTGACGAGGTAACGTTGTATGTCACCAACCTGGATGACGTGGATGACGTGACCCACGGGTTGTGTCTGTCGAACTTCGGCATCGCGATGGAGGTTGCGCCGCAGGCCACCGCCTCGGTCACCTTCATTGCCGACCGTCCGGGCGTGCACTGGTTCTATTGCCAGTGGTTCTGCCACGCGCTGCACATGGAGATGCGCGGCCGGATGTTCGTTGAGCCGCGGAGCGCATAACCATGCGTTGGTCCCTGCTCATACCGCTCCTGCTCGGCTCGCCCCTTTGGGCGGCGGATTGGGATGTGCCCAACCGGGCAGGGGCCATCAACGAGATACTGGCGCAGGCGGCGGATGGGGACACCCTCCGCCTGAGCCCCGGCGTTTACACAGAAACGCTGGTTCTGGACCGGCCCGTCACGATTGACGGGCTGGGACAGGCCACCATCGACGGACAAGGCGAAGGCAGCGTCATCACCGTGACCGGGCCGGGTGTGACCGTGCGCGGGCTGACGGTGATCGGATCGGGCTCGGACCATGACGGGATCGACAGCGGCATTCAGTTGACCAAGACGGCCCATGCGCCGGTGGTCGAAGACAATGTGCTGCTGGGCAATCTCTATGGCATCGACATCCACGGGGCGAAGGACAGCATCGTCCGGGGCAACCGGATCGAAGGACGGCAAGACCAACGCATGAACGAGCGCGGCAATGGCGTCTATGTCTGGAACGCGCCGGGTGCGGTGGTTGAGGACAACGATATTCGCTATGGCCGCGACGGAATCTTTGTAAACTCGTCGAAGAAGAACACCTTCACCGGCAACCTGTTTCGCGATCTGCGTTTTGCCGTGCATTACATGTATGCCGACAATTCGGTGGTCAGCGACAACGTCTCGATCGGCAATGATCTGGGCTACGCGGTGATGTTCACGACCAATGTGACCGTGGCCAATAACGTCTCGATCGGTGACCGCGAACATGGCGTCATGCTGAACTATGCCAACAAAAGCACCATCACCGGAAACGTTGTGAAAGGTGCGAAAGAGAAATGCACCTTCCTCTATAACTCGAACAAGAACGAGTTCACCGATAACTGGTTTGAGGGATGCGGCATCGGCATCCACTTTACCGCTGGCAGCGAGCGCAACCGCATCGTTGGCAATTCATTCATCGGGAACCGGACGCAGGTGAAATACGTCTCGACCAAATGGGTCGAGTGGTCCGAAGACGGGCGCGGCAACTACTGGTCCGATTTCGCCGCTTATGATGTGGATGGCAACGGCATTGCCGATGCCCCCTATCGCCCCAATGACAGTATGGACCATGTGCTGTGGACCCAACCCTCAGCAAAATTGTTGCTCGGCTCCCCTGCCGTGCAGCTGGTGCGCTGGTCTCAATCGGCCTTCCCGGCGCTGTTGCCGGGGGGTGTGATGGACAGCAACCCATTGATGCAAGCCCCTGAACCCCCAGCTATGAAAAAGGTGCCTCATGACGGATAAGGCCCTGTCAATCGACCATGTTCTCAAGGACCGTGGAAAAACCCGCGTTCTTGATGATATCACCCTGTCTCTTGCCCCCGGTCAGCGCGTTGCGCTGCTGGGCCATAACGGCGCGGGTAAGTCGACCCTGATCAAATCCATCCTCGGCCTGACGCCGATCCATGGCGGAGCCATTCGGATCGGAGACGCCACCCCCGGTAGTGCTCAGGCGCGTCGCGAGACGGCCTATCTGCCCGAAGCGGTGTCATTTCATCCCGCCTTGACGGGGCGCGAGCAGTTGACCCTGTTTGCGCAGCTTTCAGGTGCAAAGGCCGACGTGCTTGGCCTGTTGGAGCGCGTTGGTCTCAGCGACGCATTGGACCGTCGGATCGGCACCTATTCCAAAGGCATGCGGCAACGTTTGGGTCTGGCGCAGGTGCTGCTGGGTCAGCCGAAAGTGGCCTTGCTGGATGAGCCGACAAGCGGGCTGGACCCGATCTCGCGGCAGGACCTTTATGCCATCATCGACGAGCTGGCTGCCCAAGGCACAGCCGTTCTAATTGCCAGCCATGCGCTGACCGAGGTCGAGGCCCGTACTGATCGCATCGCCATCATGCGCAAGGGCCGGATGGTCGCTGATGACACGCTGAACAATCTGTCGGCTCTGGCCGGTCTGCCGATCCGCCTGAAGGTGCGCGCCAGTGCCAATCCTGATGTGCTGGCCGCCGAACTGGGTGGCAACCGGATCAATGGGGCATCCGTTGAATTGCTCTGCGCACCCGAAGACAAGATGGAGGCGCTGCGCCGGATCGCCGGATTGGGCGACGCTGTGGCGGATGTGGAAATGACCCCGCCCAAGCTGGAAGACCTCTATCGCCACTACGCACAGGAGGATTTGCAATGACCCGCTTCCTCGCCATCACCCGCACAGAAATGCTGATCCTGCGTCGCAACCGCTGGCTGCTGGTCGCAACACTGATCATGGTTCTGTTCGCCTTGGCGCTGACCTTTGCAGGCAGCGCACCAACGGGCACTTTAGGCGTCGACATGCTGACCGTTTCGGTGGCCTCGATGACCACGCTGTCGGTCTATCTTGCGCCGCTGCTGGCGCTGATGATCGCCTTTGACGCCATCGCCGGCGACGTGGATCGCGGCAGCCTGTCGCTGCTGCTGTCCTACCCGGCGGGGCGCGGAGAAATCCTGCTCGGCAAGTTCACCGCCCATCTGGCCGCTTTGGCCTTCGCCATGACCGTCGGTTTCGGCACCGCAGGCGCAGTGGCCGCCTTCTTTGGCGGCGCGGGTCCGGAAAGCCTGATGGCTCTGGTCCGCCTGATCCTCACATCTATCCTGCTGGGCGCTGTCTTTCTGGCTCTTGGATACTTGCTGTCCGCCCTGGCAAAGGGGGCCACGGCGGCGGCAGGTTTGTCGGCCGGGCTCTGGCTGGTTTTTGTCGTCCTCTATGATCTGGGCCTGTTGGGGGCCGTCGTCATGGACAAGGGCGGCACCTTCACCCAATCCGTCTTTCCGTGGGTGATGGTGGCCAACCCGGCCGACGCATTCCGTTTGTGGAACATCGCCGCAACCGAGGGCGTCGCGATAGCCTCGGGCATGACCGGGGCGGCGCAGGCCCTGCCGGTCTGGGCCGCGCCCGCCTCGCTGCTGATCTGGCCGGTGCTAGGCTTTGCCCTTGCGCGTCTCGCATTTCGGAGAGTTGAGCCATGAGATACCTAGCCCTGATCGCTCTGGTCGCGTTGACGGCCTGCAAAGAAGAGGTGGCCGAGGCCCCCGACCCGGTTGATCTCACCCCGGATGCGCTGAGTTATTTCTGCCAGATGAACATCGCGGAACATGGCGGGCCCAAAGGGCAGATCCATCTGGAAGGCTATCCCGCGCCTTTGTTCTTTGCGCAGGTGCGCGACATGCTGGCCTATCTGAAAAGCCCCGAACGTGACGCCAAGATCACCGCTGCCTATGTCAGTGACATGAGCGTCGCGCCCAGCTGGCGGCAACCGGGGATTTCCAACTGGATCGCAGCCGATGGTGCGACCTTTGTCGTCGGCGCCGATGTGGCCGGTGGCATGGGTGCGCGAGAAGTCGTGCCCTTTGGCGACCCCGCTGCGGCAGAGGCGTTCATTGCCGAATATGGCGGCGCCGCCCTGCCACTGTCTGATATTCCCGATGCCGAAGTGCTGGGCCCCGTCGATCTGGACCTCGCGCTGGAGACCCCCGCATGACCATTCTGACCCGCCGCCGTTTCCTGGCCATCTCAGCCGCCTGCGCCGCCGTACCCGCCGCTGCTGGCAACGTCGCCCAATGGCGCGGTATCGCGCTGGGCGCACCCGCCAGCCTGAGGCTGGAAGGCTCGACGGACGCACAGGCCGCGCCGATCTTTGCTGCGGTCGAGGCAGAGCTGAATCGGCTGGAGAATATATTCAGCCTCTACCGGACGTACTCGCAGATCAGTCAGCTTAACCGGATCGGCCACCTGGTCACCCCGGCGCCTGAGCTGCTGGAGGTGCTGAGCCTGTGTACCACGCTTCACGACGCTTCGGGCGGGGCGTTTGATCCGACGATCCAGCCGCTGTGGCTAGCACTCGCCAGTGGCGCGGCGGGGCCGCAGGTGGAACGTGCACGCCAGACGATTGGTTGGGACAAGGTTCACGTAAGCGCCGGTGAGATCCGCCTGCCGCATCCCGGACGCTCGGCGATTACCCTGAACGGGATTGCTCAAGGTGCGATCACTGACCGGATTGCCGCTTTGATGCGATCCTTCGATCTGCGCGATGTGCTGGTGGATATGGGCGAGGTCGCCGCCCTTGGCCAGCGGAGTAATGGCGAGCCGTGGCGCGTCGGGCTGGCCAAGCCCGACGGTGCTGTCGCCAAACGGATCACACTGCAGGACCGCGCCGTCGCAACCTCGGCCCCCGAAGGCACCATGCTGCAGGGCGATCAGGGGCATATCCTGAACCCAAAGGGGTTGGGTGCGCCCTATCAGGCTGTATCAATCTCAGCCTCACAGGCAGCATTGGCAGACGGGCTCTCAACCGCCCTATGCCTGACCCCACGTGCCAAAGCAAACGCGCTGATATCGCGTTTTCCGGGCGCGCGTATCGAGATGAGTATCTGAACTCGGGTAAAGCTTGTCGTAAGGGGATGGTGCCTCAAGAGGGACTCGAACCCCCGACCTTGTCCTTACGAAGGACCTGCTCTACCAGCTGAGCTATTGAGGCGATGCGGAAGCTCGTTTAACGGCAGCGCGCGGGTCATGCAAGCGTGGATTGCCGGGCCGGTGCGCGGTTGACCACTACGCATTCATCCCGCATCCTGACGCCAACATGATCCGCCCGGCGGGTTACGGTGGTTTATCAGATATTTGGCAAGGTCATTTGGATGTCCGGGAATTCGCAGAAGTCTTATGTGCTAGACACCCACCGGCTGCGCGACCCGGAAGAGACCCTGGCCATCGTCAAACCATTCCTCAAGCAGATGGGCATAACCCGGATCGCCAACCTGACGGGACTGGACCGGGTTGGATTGCCGACAGTGATGGTGACGCGGCCAAACTCGCGCTCGGTCGCGGTGTCGCTGGGCAAGGGGCTGTCGCTGAGCGCAGCCCGGGCTTCGGGCGTGATGGAAGCGATTGAATCCTGGCACGCAGAGCGGATCGAACTGCCGCTACGGCTGTCCAGCTTTGCTGATCTGGCGGTGGAGTATGTGGTCGATGCCGACCGTCTGCCCAGCGTCACCGGCGGGCAGTTCGACCCTCATCAGGCGATACTGTGGGTGCTGGGGCGCGATCTGCCCTCGGGCCAGCCCTGCTGGGTGCCGTATGAGATGGTGGACACCGATTATACCACCTCGCCCGTGGCTGGGCAGCGGGCGTTTCCGCGAACGACAAACGGGCTGGCGTCCGGCAACAACCTGACCGAAGCCAGTTGCCACGCGATCTGCGAGTTGATCGAGCGTGACGCCACAACGCTGTGGCACCACCGGGGCGCAACCCCGCGTGTTGATCCCCGTACAGTGGACGACCCGCGTTGCCTTGAGGCGATGGAACAGATTACTGCGGCGGGGCTGGATTTGGGAATCTGGGAAACGACCTCGGACATCGGCATCGCCAGCTTTCGCTGCGCGATCTGTGAGGGCGGAAGCACGACGGGCCATATCGGCATCGGCGACGGCTGCCACCCGGATCGCGCCATTGCCCTGCTGCGGGCGCTGACCGAGGCGGCGCAAACACGGTTGACCTATATCTCGGGCGCGCGGGATGATCTGGACCCGGAAGAGTTCTCGGACACTGCCCGGAACTGGCGCAGCGGATACATCCGCGAACTGATCGATGGCTCGGCGCCTATCGGTGATTTCACCGAATGCCCAACCTACGTGACCGGATCTTTCACGGATGACCTGTCTTTGTTGCTGGCGCGCCTGTCCGAGGCAGGCATAGATCAGGTGGTCACTGTTGATCTGTCGCGACCCGAAATTGACATCGCAGTGGTGCGCGCGGTGATACCGGGCTTGGAAGCGCCCCATGACGATCCCGACTTTGTCGCAGGCCCCCGTGCGCGAGCGGTGATGTCATGAGTGTGGTTGTTTTTGTCGGGCCGACGCTACGGGCCGAAGCCGTACGCGAACATCTGAACGCCACTATCCTGCCCCCGGTTCAGCAGGGCGATGTGTATCGGGCAGTGGGGGAAAAGCCGCGTGCGATCGGGATTATAGACGGGTATTTCGACGGGGTGCCCTCGGTCTGGCACAAGGAAATCCTGTGGGCCTTGGAGCAAGGTATACCGGTCTTTGGCAGTGCCAGCATGGGTGCGCTGCGCGCGGCAGAGCTGGCGGATTTCGGGATGATCGGGATCGGCCAGATTTTTGAGGGTTACCTGAATGGTGCCATCGAAGATGATGACGAGGTGGCGGTGCTGCACGGCCCTGCCGAGCTTGGCTTTCCACCGCTGAGCGAGCCTATGGTCTCGATCCGCGCCACCATTGCGCAAGCCAAGACAGCGGGTGTGTTGTCGTCAGAGACGGGCGACGCGTTGCAGCAAAAGGCGAAAAACCTGCACTACCGTGACCGGGTTTGGGATCGCATCCTTGAGGGCACTTCTGACCCGCAACCCTTTCTACGATGGTTACCCGACGGGCAGGTGGATGCGAAAGGGGACGACGCCCGCGCGATGCTGGCTGAGATGGCCCACTTTCTGAATGCTGGAACGAATGTGTCAGACGCACATCGCACCGAACGGACGCTGGTCTGGCGTGACCTCTGCGCCCGTGTGGATGGGGAAGCCGCACAACAGGATAGCGAGGCGCGGGCGCTAGTGGATGAGCTGCGGCTTGATCCGGTTCTCTACGCGCATCTGCGTGATCGCGCAGCGTTAGGCTTGCTGTCTAAGGACGAGACCCGCCGACAGGGTTTGGAGCCGGATAAAAACGCCGTGGTCAAGCAAATGACAGAGCATCGGCTGGAGGCCAGACTGCCCCGCCACGCGGATTTACTCGAATGGCTGGAAGAAAATGACCTGACCCTTGTGCAGTACGAGGCGATGCTGGCTGACAAATCCCGTATCGAAATCGCAATCCAGACGCTGGCCGAGACAATGGATGCCGCTTTGCTGACCGAGCTTCGACGCTCGGGCGACTACAGCGCGTTGCGCGACCGGGCGCAGCGCAAAGCGGCGCTGTTGCCGGATCAAAGCAACGCTGCAACCCGGACGCGCGCCTTGATCTGGTATTTTGAAACACGTCTTGACCAGAGGGTGCCGGATGATCTTGACTCCTACGCGATCGGGCTTGGCCTTGAGGGGCGCGATACCTTGGTTGATTTGATTGCCGCCGAGTTCATGTTTTGCCAAGCTGGTGGCGATCCGGTTGACCAAGAGGCCGGATTGGCAGCCGGTCTGCACGCCGGCGGATAACGGGAGGGAAAATTGGCAATCTGGCCCGACTATTCAGAGAATGACCCCCCCGGCACGCGGTTCTTACTATATCCGCAATCGCCCTTTTTAGAGCCGAATTCCAAGCCCGAACTGGTCGAAATATCGGCCCCGCAAGGGACCATAGGCCCAGGCCCATCGGGCCCCCGCATGTATGCGATGTACCCGGTCGACAAAACGACCCCCTATGGCGCGATAATCGAGGGTGAAGACGGCCCCGAGATGTATCTGCCCGCATGGGACGGCTATATCCTGCCGCCGCCCGAGCCCGATGAGTTTGGCAATTTCATCCATATCGATCCCGAGGACCCGGCCTTTGAAGCCGCCCATCTGTTCGGAGCGGCCCATTTCACCATGGATGTGTGGGAGGGCTATTTTAATCGCCCGATCCCCTGGCATTTCGCGCGTGATTTCGAGCGGCTTGAGCTATCGTTGCTGCCAAGTCTAGATAACGCGCATATCGGTTGGGGATTTCTGGAAACCGGTGGCACTCGCGATATCGGTGACGAATACCGCCCCTACAGCCTGAACTTCGATGTGGTCGCGCATGAGATCGGCCATGCCATCATCTACAGCGTGGTCGGCATGCCATCCGAAGAGGATGCGACCGGCGAATATTATGGGTTCCATGAATCGGCGGCCGATATGGTGGCGCTGTTGGCGTCGCTGCATTTCGGCTCGGTCGTGGATGAATTGCTGAAAAACACACGCGGCAACCTTTATACTTATAACCGGCTGAGCCGCTTTGCCGAGCTGTCGCAGAACTCGCAAATCCGGATCGCCGCCAATGACCGGACGCTTTCTGAATTCTCGCATGGATGGTCCAGCGAACACGCCCTGTCGGAACCACTGACCGGGGCGATGTTCGATATTCTGGTCGATATCTACCACGAACGACTGGTAGCACATGACGTGATCGACCCGGAGATGGAGGAGCTCTCGGACGAGTTGGAAGGGACCGACGAATACAATGCGATCATGCAGGACCTGTTCGACGAACATTACGCAGCCGACCCCGAAGGCTTTCGGGTTGCCCTGATCGAAGCGCGTGATTTGCTGGGGTCCTATCTTGCAGATGCGTGGGAGAAATTGGACCCCGATATGCTGAGCTACTTCGGCGTTGAACGCGCCTTGGTCATGGTCGATCACGAGGTCACCGGCGGCGCATTCCGGCAGATTATCGAAGGCAATTTCCGCATGCGCCACATCGGTTTGACAGCGCCCGGCCCCCGTTTGACCAAGCCCGACGGCACGAGCCATGCCGCGTCGGTTCGTACGCTGTCACCCGAGGTGAATGAACCTTAAAGTCTTTGTTTTTCCCCCGCTATTGTGGCAGGTTACGCGCACGGGGTGATAATAGTGACATTCAACGCGCACTGAATGCGCAAACCGGGACAGGCGAGGCAATCGGCAGCGTCGACCCCCGATAGGGAGAAAGTGATATGTCTGAGTCCTTACTCAGTTTTTCCGAGGTATTACTGTTTGGGCGAGAGTTAAGTGATTTAAAACTGAAACAACGCTCGGTCCGGTTGGCCGAAGAGGTTGAGGAAGACTACGACTTCAGTAAGAAATTCACCAAAATCGACGGCGTACATGTCCGGGAAGACGATCGTGTTCTGGTCCAGGTCGGGGATGCGGCAAACGAAAAGTCCGGCATCTACAAGGTCATCAAGGACGGCGATAAGTTCAAGTTCGACAAGCGGAAGAAGGTTCCGCACGACTCGTTTGTCTACATCCGTCGCGGACGTCAGTTCAAACATACCCACTGGCAGCAGATCGCGAACCGTCACTCGGAGCAGCTGTTCATCGAACAGGATGGCCGCCGGAGGGGTCGCGGCGTCAATAATTTCATCGGGGACCAGTTCGGAGGCGATGCACGACTGGCCCGGATTTACGGCTTCGCCTATGACGGCACCTATTACGAGATGCCGGAACCCACGATCTTTCTGGTGCATGGCGAAGGCGAGAGCGCGACGGGTGGCAACCTGCCCCATGGCTTCAAGCTGCAGACCAGCAATGACGCTAACGCGCCGGACACCACGCAACAGGCCGCACGCGCGCCGATGAACCCCTCGGTTTCGGGCGTCGCGGCAGCGGATTACCAGATGGCCAATGATATTCGCGTCTGGAACTACGATCAGGCCGATTACACCATCCGCATGGATATCGCAGCCGGTCAGATCGAAGACGTGCTGCTGGACGTCTATTTTGAGTATGACGCACCGATGATGTCCGGAGCCAAGGTCTCGGGCGCCAAGGTGAGCGGGGCCAAGGTCTCGGGCGCGAAGGTCAGCGGGGCCAAGGTGTCCGGTGCTAAGGTGTCAGGTGCCAAAGTCAGCGGCGCAAAGGCACGTGGTGAATAGGAAGGTTGAAATGATCCTGACCGATTGACGTTTGGTTTTATTCCAACGTCTGCTTTGGGTTGGCGGGCCATTTATGCCTGACCCGCCATCCCTTTCGAAGATCAGAACTTGCCGTTTTCGTGCGCCATTTCGGCTGGCGTAGGCGAAACGACGTCCCAATGTTCAACGATCTTTCCATCTTCGACGCGCCATAGGTCGAAGAAGGCCCAAGGGTTCCCTCTGACGGTGGCATCTGAGGCGACAAAGACAAAGTTGCCTTCGGCCACCACAATCTGCGGCTCGAATTTGGTGATCACATTCCCCTGCTCTGCCCAGGCTTTGGTGCCCTCGATCAGGCCATCGATCCCATCGGCAAGCATTGGATTGTGCTGCATATAGACCTCGGAATACATCGGAGCTTTCTCGGGCGCGGCACCGCCCAGAACGTCACGCACAAACCCCAGAACCAGCGCCTTGTTTTCTTCTGTTTTCTCAAGATCGGTGATCTCGGTCGGCCCATCTGTCATGCCACGGCCCGACACTGTTGTTTCGGGAACGGGCTGCAAATTGTCCCAATGTTCAGCAACTTTGCCATTCTCGACGCGGAATATGTCAAAGGCGGCGAGGGTCGGTGCACCAAAAGCGTCCGCGTTGTCGAACGTGCTGTGCAATACAACCATATCGCCCTCGGTGATGACCCGGTGGGTAGTTGCAGTCATCCCGGATTGTTCGACCAAAGGGATCAGGCCGGCCAGGCCTTCGGCTCCGGTCGGGACTTGCGGGTTGTGCTGAATATAGTCCGGGGTAACGAGCTGTAGCGCTGCCTCCGGATCATGTTCAGCAAAGGCAGCCGTAAAAAGTGCGATTACAAGTTCTTTGGGGGACATGTTGATTTCCTGTGATTCGTATCTACTGGATACGTGGTAGCAAATCCATACTACATTTCAATTACGTACTTTAAAATGACCTGGTATGCTTGAGGCTACTGCCTGAATTTTCAGGGAGTTGTACCGAAGCTAAGGTGACGCTATTGTGCGATTAAGTTTCAAAACAATACCAGAGACTGAGATGCTACCAATTGGTGTTGCCAACAAGGCAGAAGCTTCCAACTGCTCAATCCGTTCCGTACTGTCCAATGTGACGGGCAAATGGCGGATGATCATCATCCTTGCGCTGGAGGATGAGCCGAAACGCTTTGGCGATCTCAAGCGCTGTATCGGAGACATCACACAAAGTGTGTTGACCGAAAACCTGCGCGGGTTGCAACGCGATGGTTATTTGACCCGCACCGTCGATCCCGGACCGCCAGTGGCAGTGTCTTATGAATTGACACCTTTGGGCAGAAGCTTGCTTGAAATGCTGAAACCGCTTGTCTTCTGGTCGCATGAGCAGATGGATGAAGTCAGGCGACTACGCATGCAGTTCGACCGCGAACAGGCGAGTTGATTTTTATAGGCAAGATCGGGCAGCAGCTCAGAACCCGGCCTTTTTGAGCCCCTCGACAAAATGCTGCGTGTCGTCGGACAGGCGGTCTGGCTGAACCTTGGCCCAGCGCGACAATGAGAAATTGGGATGCGCTGCGCGGTGTTTGTCTGCGATTTGGCGGGCCATTTCCAGCTCGCCCTTATGGGCATAGCTGGCAGCCAGCACGCGCTGCCCCTCGGTCGGGTTGTTCATCTTGTTCACGCATGAGATCACGTCGTCATAGCGTTTGAGATTGTAATAGGCCCCGCCCAGATGCCACAGGTACTGATCGGGGAAATAGGGGTTCAGGCGCATCGCCTGCTGCAGATGTTTGATGGCGGTTTCGTTGTCGCCCCAATGGGCCAGCGCATCGGCGTAGTCCGAATGCATGTCCGCATCGTTGGGGTTAAGCTGCAGGGCGCGTTTGTAGGATTCGATCGCCGAGTCATGCTCTTTACGATAAAGCTGCACATAGCCCAGCTCTCCAAACCCGCGCGCGTCTGTGGGGTCAAGCTCCACCGCGCGCTGAGCCAGCGACAGGGCCTTGTCCAGCGCGCTGTTTGGGTCTTCGGTCCATGAATAGCGCCAATCGATGTTGAGCGTGCGTGACAGCGCCGCCGCGGCCCGTGCATACCCGCCGTCGCGCTCAAGCGCGGATTCGTAGCAATGCTGCGCCTTGCGGTTGTCGTTGCGGGTGTATTTGAAAATATGGTGCTGCCCCTGCAGAACCGAACCATAAGCCCGCAGGTCTGACGGGATTGCCTGCACCATGCGCAGCTTTTCATGCGACTCGATCATGACTGCAGTGGCGGCAACGATGCACTCGGTCACCTCATCCAGGATGTCGAAGATATCATCGAGTTTACGGTCGAACCGTTCACCCCAGATGGTGCGTTCGGTGTTGGCGTCGATTAGCTCGGCCGTGATCCGGATACGACTGGACGAGCGGCGCACACTGCCGCGCGCGATATAGCGCACGTTCAGACGCCGAGCGGCCTCTTGCGGCGACATCGACTGGGTCTTGAAGAAGAACGAGGAATTCCGGGCAATGATGAACAGGTTCCGGAACTTGGACAGGTTCATGATGATGTCGTCGGTCAGCCCTTCGGCGACCCAGCTGTCATCTTCATCCCCGCCTTGGCTAGTAAAGGGCAGCACCGCAACCGACGGGTTATCGGGCCTTTCAAGCACTTCCAGCTGCATCTCAGGACGTAGGGTTGCGGCCATTGTTGCACCCTCGACCTCGGTTCGGACACAGTAGGTCGCGACCGGAGACATGATGTTCTTGAGCTGCTTGGGACCGAGGAATTCATAGCCATAGCGCAGGCGGTTACGGATCTGTTCATAGACGGCTGCGCTGACATAAACCCGTTCTGGCTCGGCAATCTCCTGCAGGCGGGCAGCGATATTGACGTTGTCACCGTGGATGCCGCGTTCGTCCATCAGAACTTCGCCCATGTGAACGCCAGCGCGAAATTTGATGTTGTGCTCGTCATCCCGCGCCTGATTATGTTCCGCAGCGATCCGATGCAGTTCGATGCTGAACTCTACCGCACTGGTCGCCGTGTCGAATAAGGCAAGAATGCCGTCACCGCGCACTTCGATGATTTTGCCCTGATACTTTGAGCAAGCCGATTCAAGCTGCGAAAGCAAAGACTTCAACGCGTTATACGTATCCATCTCGTTCTCGCTCATCAGGCGGGAATAGCCGACAACGTCGGCAAAAAGCACCGCGCCTAGTTTCTGTTTTATTGATGCGTCCGAACCGGTCGTGTTCACTGGCAATACTCAATTGTGTTGTCATGTCGAATCCGACAGGACTGTTTTAGCAAAAAATGACTCAGAATACGTAACATTTTAGGTATCTGCACCGGAATCGGGGGGCCAAGACCACCCAGAGGCATCAAAACTGACCACTGTTTGGGTGCCTAACTCCTGCGCGAGCACCTCTCGACGCGCGATCCAGTCCTGCTTCAACATGCCGACGACAACCATGTCATGGAACTGCCCATCCGCGAACCAGGCCTGACGCATCGTGCCCTCGATCTCACAGCCGATTCGCTGGATCAGATCACGGCTGCTGTGATTGTCGGCCCGGTAATACGAGGTGATACGGTTCAGCCCCAATTGCCGGAATGCGAAATCCAGCATCAGCGCAACCGAACGCACCGCCACGCCATGTCGACGGATGGATTTGTCGACAAAAACCGGAACCACCGCATCCCTGTTGACGCTGGAAATTGCTTCAAGCCCGGTCATCCCCACCAGATCACCACTGTCAGATTCGATTGCGAACCAGCATTTGCAGCAGTCCTTTGAGGTGTTTATCGCGTCTTCCCAATATTGTTCGGTCTGTACCAGGTTCTGAGGAATGCGCGACGTTCGGTCGAACAGTGCCAGGTCATGGATATCCTGAAACCAGCGCGCAACTGTTCCCAGATCCGCCTTTTCCAGAGGGCGCAATCTGAACAACCGGGGTGAGCTATCGGGCAAGAGAAAATATCCTCCGAGTACAATTCTGAAAATCTATTCGCGGGATACTAGCACGAAAATTTCAGAAACAATAAGAGGTTGTTCACACAACGCAGCCGTAGGCCGCTACCCGCTGAACGGGTGCAACCGACAAACTTGTAATGGGTGGCAGGTCGTAAAGAAGCGTTACGATCAATCAGCGGTTTTCAGCGCGAATGAGGAAGATGTTGCGCAGGTAGATGGACAGGCCCATCGACTGACCCAGAATAAAGACCGGGTCACGGCGATAGATCGCATAGCTCAGCAGGATAAGCCCGCCGCCGATCGAAAGGTACCAGAACGCCATCGGGATGACGGATTTCTTGGCGCGCTCTGACGTGATCCATTGCACGATAAACCGGGCGCTGAACATCAGCTGACCGGCCAGACCGATAAAGACCCAGAGCGCCTCGGTCGGGCTGTCGACGTGCAGGATTTCCAGAATGGTTTCTTTCATGACCGGGACGCCTCGGTTGCGGAAACGGATTTGGCGCGGCGGGTCAGCCAGACGACGCCGAACAGATCCCAGATGCCGACCATGGCCCGCCCGAAATTGGTGTATTTGGATTCGCCCGACAAACGCTGCTGATGCGCCACATCCACCAGCGCGATATTCCAGCCATAGGCCTTAAACAGGGCGGGCAGATAACGGTGCATATGATTGAAAAAGGGCAGATCGAGGAAAGCCTGCCGTCGGAACGCCTTGAAACCGCAGCCGGTGTCACGTGTGCCGTCTTTCAGCATCCAGCCCCGCAGTGCATTGGCAAAGCGCGAGGCAAGCTTCTTTGACGCAGTGTCTTGTCGGCCAACCCGTTGCCCCGCCACCAGGCCGATCGAGGTATCACCACCCGACACCAGCGGCGCCCAAATCTTTGGCAGCTCTTCCGGCGGGTTCTGTCCGTCGCCATCCAGCGTACAGCAGATATCCGCGCGTGCTTCCTTGACGCCGGAATGCACGGCAGCACTTTGGCCACCGGCCGTTTGGTGCTGCAGGATGCGCAGTTGCGGACAGTCTTTCTGCATCTGTTGCAGCGCCGCAAAAGTGCCATCGGTCGATCCATCATCAACCGCGACAATCTCGAACGCGGGCAATTCGGCCGCAGCAGCGCAGATGCCCTGGATAAGACCGGCAACCGCCCCTTGCTCGTTATGCATGGGAATCACGATCGACACGGTGGGTCGATTGTCAGCGTTGGCATCATGATCAGCATGCATGGTGGGTAGCTTTACTTGTTTCAGTCTCAGGGCTTTTGCGGGATCAACGGCGAAAATTCAAGTGGCCACCGCATCGCAGGCCAACATCTGCGCAACTTGTTGGGGCATTGTTCAGCGATGGGGCGGATTGCACCGTGTCTCCTATTCAGGGGCGGGCGTGACACCGGTTGCCGACCAATAGACCAAACCCTCAACCGCAGTTGGCTGCGTCTCGAGCCCGATCAGGTCAGGTGCCAGCTCAGACAACTCACCCTCCGAACAGAGCCCTCGCAGCGGGCCGGTGGTATAGCCGAACCTGTCGAGGTATTTGTGCAGCTCCAGCCGTCTCAGATAGACAAAGCGCCTACCGTTGGAAGCAAAGACCGATGCGGCCCCGGGTGGTACGCGCAACTTGCGGTCATAGGCGCAGAGCAGCAGGGTTTCATCCGGCTGCAGCATTGCACCCAAAGGGGTCAGAATCTCGGCCTCGGGCACGCCCAAACGCACGCGACCCTTGCCCAGATCGGTGGCATCGCGGTCATAGAACAGGCCGCCTGCAACAAAGACCAGACCCAGCGCGGCCACCATCCCGGCCCAGCGCAGGCGCTTGACCGAAAACAACAAACCGGTTGCGGCGACCATCAGCATCGGCAGGATCAGCAGGGTGTAGCGTGCATAAACCTTGCCGGCTGCGGCCCACATCATGATGACGAAAAATGCGGCTATCCCTGTTGCAGCAAGAAGTCTGGGCCGCTTTTGCAGAAATGGCAGAGCGCAGATGCCGACAAAACCCAGCAGCCGCAACCACGGCTCGCCCGCGATGATCAGATCATAGAGCTTCCCGAAGCCGCGATCGCTGAGCGATGGGCGAAAACGATCCAGCATCTCGCCTTTGATGTTGCCATCCAGCGAGTCGCCAAAGAGGAACCGAAGCTCTTGCAGGATCGGCCAGGCGAAGGCCAGCGGGATCGCAATCTTGAGCGTCCGGCGAAACGTTCTGTTCTGCCAGATCTCGCTGAACGGTTCCGTCTGCCATCTGTTGGTCAACTTCAGCGTCAGTAGTGCCAGCGCCAGAAAGGCCAGCGGGGTTGGGCTTTTCTGCAAGGCGGCCAACACCAGAGTTGCGCCGAAATAAGGCCAGTATTTCGGCTTTTCCAACGCTGCCAACAGGGCTGCAATTCCAAGGGTCGAAAAGAAAACCGCACCGGTATCAAGCATCGCGGATGTGGCGTGTTGCCAGAACTGAAGCGACGTGGCCACCAGCAGGACCGAAGGCAGCATGGCCCAGGGGCTGTCCGGGATCATCACCCGCGCCAGTACGGCCGTTGCCATCAGCGCGCCCAGCGCAAAGATCATCGACGGCAGGCGCAAGGCCAGAATATCAGATACGCCAAACTCCATCAGCAGTGCAGACATCCAATACTGCATGGGCGGTTTTTTTAGGCTAGGTTCGTTGTTGGAATAAACCGCCAGCCAGTCCCCATTGCGCGCAAAGCCTGTACTGCGGTCATAAGTGTAAAATTCATCGTAGTGATAGATGTTCCCAACACCCAGATCAGTCAGATACCAGGACCAGACCAGGACCATCACCAATGCGGTGACGAAGTAAGGAAGCAATCTTAGCCAATTTGGGGAGGTACCGGTCATGCTTTCCGTGGTCCTATCGCGTCATAGAAATATGTGGTGTTGATACCGCCGGGCCTTGTTTGAAACTGCCGCGCGTCGCGCTCCCATTATTGCGTCGCCCGTCCAAGAGCAAGAAGTTTAGAAGGGCGACCGCGCTTGTCAGACTGCAGGCTCGGCCTCGTCGGGCAACATCAGGCTCAGCTCACTCTCTTTGAAGCCATCGAAGGACAAGTCCCAGCTGGCACCGGGCCAAAGCAGTTGCAACTGCTTCTTCGCAGGCCGATAGACCGCAGTATAGAGCGTGCCGAAACCTGATCTGAAAGCCGTTGAATAAAGCGGCGGACGCAGGAACGCATCGATAAACCGCTTCTCGCTTTCCGGGTGCTGGTTGAGACGGTTGAGCAAGAACCTTTCGCGTTCCACGGTGGCCGTAAAGCGCGCATGGGTGGACCATTCGACATGGCCCTGATGGTTTGTCGCCACTGGTTGGTCCGAGATTTGCGGGTGCCGGTCCGGGGCAAGGTACACCGTGCTGTGATTGTGTTTCGCATCCAGAACGGTGACGTTATAGCTCATATGACAAGGGATGCGGCACAGGCAGTCAACCGCTTGCGCAGTGGTCTCGCAGGTTTGAAGGACATAGCGCAGGATCAGCGGCACGCCAAAGCCGTCGCCGACCTCGCGCCGCCCGCCAAAGGTGAGCGAGACCGTCAGACCGGCATCGTTGATGCCATCAAGCAGACCCAGAACGCCGTCGCTCATCCCGATGATCCCGCGCCCGCCCCATTGGGTTTTCAGCAGAGCAGCGTCAAAGGTTTTTGGATGGTAGTCGTAATTGCGCACCAGAAACGGTGTCTTGCCACGCCAAATCGCCTGGCTGCAGCCCGAAAGATATTTCGGCGGGCAGTAAAAGCTGAGAAACCGTGCCTGGCTGTCGCTGCCGCCGACCAGTTCGACGATCTCTTCGTACAGCGGCAGAATCTCGGGCATGTGTTTTTGCAGGGCGCGTAGACATTCGCGATAGGTGGGGCGGGCCGAATACCCCTCTTGCGCCCACCATTTGCGGTAGGCGGGCCAGTATTCGGCAAACAGCCCGGCCAGCTTGGGACCGGGCTGCGCTTCGTCAATTGAGCGAAAAACAAGCGCCATGGGGCTTTCTACATGATTTTGAAGGCGGGGTCTTCCATCGGTTGTGCGGCGGGCAGCGGTTCAGCCGTATAAGCCGAAGTGATCCCATGAATCCACTTCTTCGATTTGTCTGTCAGTTTGAAGCCCTTGGTCATCGACCGCCCGCGAGTCACGAGGATACCCAGATCAGCACCCTCATAGCGGTAATCACCGACATTCGAGATACGCAGGAAGAACGCTTCGTTCTCGCCCACCGCGCGGCGGTGATAGTCGAAGCGGTCGAACACGACGCGGCCATCTTCCAGCATCTTGTAGATGCCCGACTGTGGGGCCTGCGTGATCCGGTCGACACTGTCATCGGTGTGTTTGATTACCATTTGCGACCAGCTGTCGATCATGTCCGGATCCGCCCAGCGGGCATTCAGTTCCTCGACATCCAGCTCGAAGGGCTTCTTTGAAAACTCAAGTAGATGGAACAGAAACAGTGGCGCATCAGCGTGCGCAAAGGCCGCGTGGTTGGTCATCGAGCTGGCGCCAGTGATACGGGGGTTCAATTCGCCCAACCACAGTTCGTCGGTTTTCTTATCGATCAGGAAGTCGAGTTCGAAATAGCCGCGATAGCCTGATTTGCGCAGCTCTTCCCCGAATTGGAAGGTCAATTGCCGCGCCTGTTCACGTGCTTTCGGTGGAAAGGCGGTTGAGAAAATCTCATTCCCGCACCAGCCGCCGCGATAAGGCGTGAGTTCCTTGAAGCCCACAAGCTCAGTCATCAGCGGGCCAACGATGGTACCCTCCGAGGTCGCACAAGCCTCGATCGCCGCCCCGCGGCAATCGATCCGCTTCATTATCTTGATCTCGCCTTCGCCGATGATCTCGTCTTTGTGCTTGTTGAAATCGGCCTCGGACTTGATGAAAAACGTCGTATGGCCACTGTCGCCGAAGGCGGATTGTAGCACCAGATCATTCCCCAATCCGGCCTTTTCGCAGATCTTTTTCAGGTGATCATAGCTTTTGACAACGCTCAGCGTGTTGGGCACCGAAGGCACACCCGCCTTATTGCCGATACGGACAGTTTCGATCTTGTTGTCACATTTGGTGCGCAGCTTGGCTTTGGGGAACCAAAGCTGACCGCCCAGCTCCTTGACCAGCTTCTCGGTCGTCTCGTCGAACATCAGGAAGACAAACTTGGGCTTTCCACCACGCCGCTTGACCAGGTCGATGACCTCTTTGTGCTGCAGCAGATAATTGTTGATGTCTTCGATGGACTGAAACTCATCATGCGGCATTTCCGAAGGCACAAACACGTTCGGATGTCGCCCGTCAAAGCAATCCATGTAGCAGATATAGGTGAAGTTCATCACCCATTCATCCAGCCCCAACAGGTTGAAATTGGTTGCCGATACGAAATAGATCGGGTCCTTGTTGGTATGGAAATACCGGCGGATTTCCGAGATGTTTTTCAGCACCTTCTTTGGCATGATTGTTGTCCTCCCTGACCCCTTAGGGGTTCTTTACTGATTTCAAAGCGTCTTCGGTAAAAATGCGCAGGCCCAGATCGGCACGGAACCCATGGATTTCCGAGACGTCCAGTTCCTGCATGAATTTGAGAATTTCAGGGCTGATCACCTGCCCTGGTACCAAAATGGGAAAACCCGGCGGATAGGGAATCACGAAGGTGGCCGAGACCATCTCTTCCCCGGCTTCGAGCCGTTCCAACATCTCCTTGTCGGGCTCGACGTAGTCGCAATTGTCTTCGTCATAGGACAGGAAAAACGCCGTACGGATGTCACCGGCTTCGGTACCTGCTTCACAGCGGAACGCATCGTGGAACCGACTAAAATCGGGCAGAGGTGGGACGTGTTCGCTCAGATTCCTGACGCGCTTTTCAAAGGCCCGTTTTTCCATCTTCGAGGCATCGTCCATCAGATCGTCCAACTCCTTGGCGATCTCGACCAGCACCTCGATCAGATAGGCGACCGAGCTGCGCGTGGTGCCGATATTAGTCATAAACAGCACGGTATTACGTGAGGTCTTGTTGATCTGAATGCCGTATTTATCCATCAGGATCTTGGTCTTGAACGTATCGCCGTCCCAGCCCGTGGCGCCCACATGCAGCGTGATGCGGGTGGCATCCAGAACAAACTCGTCCTTGGCCCAGCAATCCCAAACATCGGCCCATCCCTGATCGGGATCGAAATAGCTGGTCATGCCGCTTTCGCGATATTGCTCGGGGATCATGTCGCCCGCCGTGACCAGCTTGAAATACTTTCTGAGCAGCGGATGGGTCGTCACGGCCCGGCGAATTGCCATCGCGCTTTCGACCTGCCGCTGGACGAATTCGTACCCTTCGATCTCGACCTGTCTGCGGCCTACATCCAATGAGGCGATGATCTGGTAATTGGGAGAGGTCGAGGTGTGGGTCATATAGGCCTCGTGAAACGCCTCTTCGACCGCACCTTTGAACTGCTGGTCATTGACATGGATCATCGAACCCTGCCGCAGCGCAGTTAGCGTTTTATGCGTCGACTGCGTGGCATAGACCCTAACGCGTGCATCGGGCGGTGCGATTAGGCGGGTGTTCAGAAGGGTTTCATCATCCGCGCCCTTCAGTTCCTCCTGCTGTTTGGCATAAGCCTCGGCATGTTCTGGGGTGCGGAATTGTTCGCGCAGGATATTGGCCGATCGCATCGCGGTACGTACGCGCGAATTCGGGGCAAAGCGCGCGTAACCGAACCACGCCTCATCCCATAGGAACACAAGGTCCTTTTTGATCGCCAGACATTCCTGCATCACCCGCTGCACGTTGTAGACGATGCCGTCGAATGTGCAGTTGGTCAGCAGAACCATACGAACCTGATCCAGCTTGCCTTCGGCCTTCAGGGTCAAAAGCTTGTGCTTGATCTCTCGGATCGGCACCGCGCCGTACATCGAGTAATCGTGCAGCGGATAGCTGTCCATATAGACCACGCTCGCCCCCGCCAGCACCATGCCGTAGTGGTGCGATTTGTGGCAATCGCGGTCGATCAGCACGATATCTCCGGGCCGTACCAGCGCCTGCACAACGATTTTGTTGCAGGTCGAGGTGCCGTTAGTCGCAAAAAACGTCTGTTTAGAGCCGAATGCGCGGGCTGCGGCTTCCTGCGCCTCTTTGATCGGACCTTTGGGTTCCAGCAGCGAATCCAGCCCGCCAGACGTGGCCGAAGTTTCCGCCATGAAGATATTTGATCCGTAGAACGCCCCCATGTCCTGAATCCAGTGGCTTCGACTGATCGATTTACCCCGGCTGATCGGCATTGCGTGGAACACGCCCGTGGGCTGTTTTGAGTATTCCTTGAGCGCCGTGAAGAACGGCGTCTTATAGCGCCGCTGCACTCCGCGCAGGATGTTCAGGTGCAATTCCAGAAAGTCTTCCTGATTGTAGAACACCCGCCGGCACAGGCCCAGATCGAGACCGGCAATATCTTCCGCCGAACGGTCGGTGATTAGATAAGCGTCCAGCTCGGGGCGCAGCATGCCGATCCTGCGGCAGGTTTCAGGGCCGTATTCCGAGGGGGACAGCGCATCAAGATCGGCGCCCTCGCCATAGAGGCTGATATAGCGGCCCAAAACATTGGTTTCGTTCTTAGACTTCAGGCTAAGGCCCGGACGAACGATGACCGCCTGTACATTCTGGTTGAACAGGACCCCGATCAGAGCATCCTCGACGCTGGGGACCACAACGGTTTCATAGATGAACGGATCTTCGCTGCGGCGCATCCGTTGCAGGCTGGTTTGCAGGAACCGTTCCTGATGTTCGTTGACCTTGTCAACGATCATCACCTCGAAATATGGGCGGCCCAGCGCGCGGGCTTCATGGCTTTGGGTGGACTCGTCCTCAAACTCATCAACCTCGGTCTCATCCGCGATCAGCGGGATCGAGCGGCGACGATACGCCCCTGAGGTCAGCGCCCGCGACACCCGGCGCACGGCGGTTGAGAAATCGCCAAAGTTGCCATGGTCCAGCAAACGGCGCAGATAGTCGAACGCCGATCCGCCCGGAAAAGCGAAATACATCTCGATCGGGGCCAGCGCCTGCAGCAACTGCCGTGCCCGGTCCCGATCTTTTTCGTTACCGCCCTGATCCAGAGACTCGGCCGTTTCCCGCAGCGCGCTCCATCGGTCTGCCCTCAATTGTGAGGCGCTGTAGTAGTCCGAGATAGTGTGGAGCTTTTCGCTATCGGAAATGCCGTGCATGAAATTTTTCCTTTCTGCCGATACCGAAAAGCTGAGCCGGTATCAGTCTGTGCCAGAGCGCCCTTTGTAGAGATACAGATTGTCGGGCTTGGTCGCGGCGTCTTCAGTATATCCCAGCGCCGTTCTGGGGTCGGATGCAGCGACGCCCGCAACGTCGCCTTTCTGCGGAATGCGCAGCGGGCCGAGCGTGTGCAGATAGGCATCCGCCCCGCTAGTACGGTCATAGACCGGGAACTCCGCCTCGCGGTCGCGGAAGCTTTTGAGAACCTGCCCCAGACCTTTCAGTCCGACCTCGCGTTGGCGGCGGACCTGATCAAGATCGATCTCGATAGGGAAGATATCCTCCTGTCCCGCAGACTGGTGCAGCACGGTGGCCGAGGGATCAACGACCAGTGAGCGGCCCACGCCCCCGGCGGCCAGCCCGTTCACGTCAAACACGTAGCATTGGAACTGCGCAGCGGTCGCCTTGGCGATCGACAGCTCGGCCTCGCGGTCGGTTGTGCCGGTCAGAACCGGGTGCAGCAGAACCTCGACCCCTTGGCTGGTCAGGTGGCGGGTGGTTTCGGGGAACCAGATGTCGTAGCAGATCGACAGGCCAAACCGGCCCACATCCGGCACATCAAAGATGCTGAATTCGGTACCCGAGGCGATGTTCTCTTCATAAGGTTTGAACGGGAACATCTTGGAGTATTTTGAGACGATCTCACCTTCGGGGTTGATCACCACCGAGGTGTTGAAAATCCGTCCATCTTCGTGTTTTTCGAACATCGAACCGGGGATCAGCCAAATCCCATAACGCCGAGCGGCATCCTGAAAGCGCGACAGGTCGTCATTGGGAAAGGGCTGGGCAAACCGGTCGAGCGGACCATGAGGCGCCAGTTCGCTGAACAGGGCCATCTGGGTCCAGGGGAACCGTGCCATCATAATGTCGATCCGGTGCAGCATCGCGTCGACATTCGACTGCAACGCACCGACATGCATCTGGATTCCGGTTATCGCAAAAGGGGTCATTTTTCGTTTCTTCTCATTTTCTTGCCGATTGCGACCGCCGATTTGATCCGGCGTTCTTCATCGGAACATAAAACCGTGTGGTCACGCAAGCCTGCTGTCCTCAGGCTATGGTTTTCCGAGGCGACTGCCCTCATACTGCGGCTTCCTCGGCGGTATCTTCTGCCTGCGGTTCCACAAAATCGATGTCGTTGCGAACCCAGAAGAACCGGAATCCGCAACTGCGCAGCCATTTCTCGAGCCGATCAAGGCTGGACCACTCCCGCCGCAGCCCGCGCGTGGATTCGACCAGCGCCCATTGGCCATCGACCAGAAAGTATACAGTCCAGGTATTGGGATGCGCCGAGTGGTTGGCAAAGCCGCCGCTGATCACCTCACGCGCCGTGCGAACGGCGACCGGATAGTCGCCGATGCGACCCTCAGCCGCGAGAATGGCCAGATCGTTTTGACGGATCGTGAATGTGGGAAGGGGGGCGTCGTTCATGCAGCCTCGATCTGCGCCGCGTCCAGCAGCGCTTTGCGCCGTTCACTGATATCCGCTGGCTTCAGGTTTTCGACGCGGGTCGCCAACGTCCAGACATGACCGAACGGATCGGCAATCGTGGCGCAGCGTTCACCCCAATAGGTGTCCGCCGCCTCAGCGATCAGGCTGGCACCGCTTTCCAACGCGGCTGCAAGGGCAGTGTCCACATCTTCGACATACATATGATGCCCAATCGGAGTGACTGTGCCCGGAACGGCGGGGCCGTGCGCACCCCATCCGGCGGTGACAAACAGCATCGAGTTACCGATCTTGATCGAGGCAAAGCCGGGGGCCTCTTCCGCGTCATAGGCCTGTATCTTCGCATCAAAGGCACTTTCGTAGAAAGTTAGCGCGGCATCGACGTCGGCGACGGCAAGCGATGCGGTGCAGGTGCGATAGCCACGTGGCAGAGTGGCAGGTTTCTTTTTCATTCCGGTACTCTCTGAATTGGGCGGCGGACACCCTGGATTATCTGCAGGAATTTCCCGCACTATGCATCATACTGTGGATCAAACCAGGAGATACTGCAACACTATGATGCATAGTGCTGAAATTTCTGCCGTAATGCTTAGAATGTAGGCGGAGTACAGGCGCTGATGACCCGGCAAACTTCGGGGCCGATCTGCCTGAACCGGTGCGGGGTGCGACTGTCGAAATAATAAGCATCGCCTGGTCCCAGTACCTTGCGCTTATCGCCCACGGTCACCTCCACCCGACCCGAGATGACAATACCGCCCTCTTCCGCCTCATGCCCGTACATCACGCGACCGGTGTCAGCCCCTAACTCGTAAGTTTCCTGCAAGATCATCATCGCGCGACCATGCAGGTTTGATCCTACCTGCCGCAGAGACAGCCCACCCTTTCCGATCTCAGTAAGTTCTTCTGAGGCGTAAAACACGGTCTGCTCAGGTTCGATTTCGAAGGAAAAGAAATCGGACATGCCAATCGGTATGCCTTGCAGAATACGCCGTAACGCACCAACCGATGGATTCATCTTGCCCGACTCGATCAGCGAGATGGTTGAGTTCGGCACATCCGACTTCTTGGCCAGCGCCCGCTGAGATAAGCCTGCACGCTCTCGCAAGGTTCGCAGGCGCAATCCGAGGGTCAAATCCTCTTGGCTGGTGTTCTTCATGTTCAGTATCCGCAACACTTGATCCTGTCGGGACGGTAAATCAATGGCTTATGAATCACAAGAAACAGGCTTTCGCTTGCAGGCGCAGATACTACAGTCGCGCAGTCAAACATACGGGCACCGCGCCCGGAAACGGGAAAGGACGCAAGATGCTGAACGCTCAGATTGCTGAACGCCGGAATACCTCGATCGCGCAGGGCGTGGGAATGCAGACACAAGTCTATGTGGACCGTGCCGTGAATTCCGAGGTCTGGGATGTCGAAGGCAAACGCTATATTGATTTCGCCGCAGGCATCGCCGTTGTGAACACCGGGCATTGCCACCCCAAGGTGATGGAGGCTGTTCAGAAACAGGCCGCGAACTTCACCCATACCTGCCATCAGGTTCTGCCTTATGAGAACTACATCCGCCTGGCCGAGCGCCTGAACGAGAAGGTGCCTGGCGACTTCACCAAGAAAACCGTCTTTGTCACTACAGGTGCCGAGGCGGTCGAGAATGCCGTCAAGATCGCGCGTGCTGCCACTGGCCGCCCGGCTGTAGTCGCCTTTGGCGGCGCTTTTCACGGCCGCACCTTCATGGGCATGTCGCTGACCGGCAAGGTTCAGCCCTATAAAGCGGGCTTCGGCGCGATGATGCCCGATACCTATCACGTCCCGTTCCCGATCGATCTGCATGGCACCTCGACCGAAGATTCGCTGGGTGCTTTGACTAAACTGTTCAAGGCCGATCTTGATCCGGGCCGGGTGGCCGCGATCATCATCGAACCGGTTCAGGGCGAAGGTGGCTTCTACCCCGCTCCGGCTGAGTTGATGCGTGGTCTGCGCGCGCTTTGCGACGAACATGGCATCGTTCTGATTGCCGATGAGGTACAGACCGGCTTTGCCCGCACCGGCAACCTGTTCGCGATGGACGCTTATGACGTCTCTGCTGATATCACCACCATGGCCAAAGGTCTGGCCGGTGGTCTGCCGCTGGCCGCCGTCACCGGTCGTGCCGAGCTGATGGACGCCGCGCACCCGGGTGGTTTGGGCGGAACCTATGGCGGCAACCCGCTGGGGATCGCCGCCGCCCATGCTGTGATGGATGTGATCGAGGAAGAAGACCTGTGCACGCGCGCCAATGAGCTGGGCTCGCGCTTGAAACAGCGTCTGGAATCGATCCGTTCCCGCATGCCCGAGATCGTAGATATTCGTGGTCCGGGCCTCATGGTTGCGGCCGAGTTCAACACCACAGACGGCAGCGCCCCGAACCCCGATATGGCAAACGCCATACGGGTCGAGGCATTGAAGCGTGGATTGATCCTGCTGACATGTGGCGTATATGGAAACGTAATTCGTTTCCTCGCGCCGTTGACGGTGCAGGACGAAATCTTCGCCGAGGCTATGGATATCCTCGAAGCCTCGATCGACGCTGCCAAAGGAGCCTGAACATGCTGGATACCAAAGTGACCAAGCTGGAGCTGAAAGATCCCAGCCTTCTGGAACCCCGCGCCTATATCAACGGTGAATGGGTCGAAGGTGAGGCAACGTTCCCTGTCTACAACCCTGCAACTGGTGATCTGATCGCCAATGTGACAGATGTCAGCATTGAAGGCACAACACAGACCATCGATGCAGCTTACGCTGCGAAGAAGGAATGGGCTGCTCAGACTGGCAAGGAACGCGCCGCCATTCTGCGCAAATGGTTCGACCTGATGGTCGAAAACGCAGACGATCTGGCAACCATCCTGACCGCCGAGATGGGTAAACCCTGGCCCGAGGCGCGCGGTGAAATCCTATATGGCGCGTCCTTTATCGAGTGGTTCTCGGAAGAGGCCAAGCGTGTATACGGCGACGTCATCCCCGGCCACCAGCGCGACAAGCGCATCGTGGTGCTGAAGCAGCCCGTGGGCGTAGTGGGATCAATCACGCCTTGGAATTTCCCGAACGCGATGATCGCGCGCAAAGTTGGCCCAGCGCTGGCCGTGGGCTGTACCTTTGTGGCGCGCCCAGCGACGCTGACGCCGCTGTCGGCGACGGCGATGGCGGTTTTGGGTGAACGTGCGGGTATACCAGCGGGCGTGTTCAACGTGATCCCGGGCACCGACAGCTCGGGCGTCGGTAATGAGCTTTGCACTAATGACAAGGTCGCCAAGATCACCTTCACCGGCTCGACCCGTGTAGGACAGATCCTGATGCGTCAGGCGGCGGGCACCATCAAGAAGATGTCGCTGGAACTGGGCGGTAACGCACCATTCATCGTCTTTGACGATGCCGACGTGGATGCCGCCGTGGATGGCGCAATGATCGCGAAGTTCCGCAACAATGGCCAGACCTGCGTCTGTGCCAACCGCATCTATGTGCAGGCGGGCGTCTATGACGAGTTTGCTGCCAAGCTGGCCGAGAAGACAAAATCTTTGAATGTCGGCGACGGCTTTGGCGACGGCATCACCACAGGTCCCCTGATCAATCAGGCGGCAGTCGACAAAGTTGAAGAACATATATCGGACGCGGTTTCCAAAGGGGCGACTGTAACGCTGGGCGGCAAACGCTCGGATCTGGGTGGGACATTCTTTGAACCCACCGTTCTGACTGGCGTAACCCGCGACATGGTTGTGGCAAAGGACGAAACCTTCGGCCCCGTCGCTCCGCTGTTCAAATTCGAGGAAGAAGACGACGTCGTCAGCATGGCCAATGACAGCGAGTTCGGCCTGGCCTCGTATTTCTACAGCCGCGATCTGGCGCGCGTCTGGCGTGTGGCCGAGGCGCTGGAATCGGGCATGGTGGGCATCAACACTGGCCTGATCTCGACCGAAGTCGCCCCGTTCGGCGGTGTCAAACAATCCGGTCTGGGCCGTGAGGGTTCGAAATACGGGATCGAGGATTTCCTTGAGATGAAATATCTCTGCATGGGTGAAATTCAGTAAGCGCCTCGTGCCTTGAAAATTCAACGCACTCGCAGTCCGCTGCGGGTGCGTTTTTCGTTTCAGACCGATGCGTGCCCGCGCAGACGGAACACCAACGGCATCATCACCAAGACCAGAGCCGCCGAGAAAAAGAACGGTGCGCCGGGCAGATAAGTGCCTTCGCCATCGACCGACGCCTGAAAGATGCCGGTCATCACCAAAGGCGACAGAACCGCAGCGACAGAAGACAGTGACGCGATGACTCCCTGCACCACGCCCTGCCGGTCTTCGTCCGCCTGGTTCGAGGCCATAGCCGTGATCAAGGCAGGCACGAGGTCGGACAGCGCGGCAAGCAGAATAAAGATGACAAGTGCCGTAACCGTTACGGTAAACCCAAAGCCGATCATTCCGACCAATGCCGATACCATCCCTAGCAGCAGGGTCCGGTAATCGCCGATCCAGCGAATGAAGACCGGCATCAGTCCGGCTTGGACGAAGGCCAACAGCACGCCGTATGCGGCCAGCGACAGGCCGATATACAGCGTGGACCAGCCAAACACCTCTCGTATCCAGAAGGCCCAGAGGGTGGGGTAGACCATGTTGGCAAATTCAAAGATGAAAATGCACAGCAGCGGCACTGCCAGCCCCGGAAAGCGGAAGGCGTCAAAGATCGATTTGAACGGGTTCAGGTCACGCTTGCCAAAGGGGCGGCGCTTTTCTGGTTTCAGGCTTTCGGGCAGGACGAATACGCCGAACAGGGCGTTGGCGGCGGACAAGACCGCGGCAATCCAGAACGGCGCAGTGATGCTGATCCCGGCAGCGATGCCGCCGATGGCCGGGCCAAGGACAAAGCCGATCCCGAAGGCCGCCCCGATCAGACCGAAATTCGCCGCCTTCTCGGTCGGTGAGGATATGTCAGCGATGTAAGCCGTTGCGGTGATATAGGTCGCCCCCGCAAGCCCCGCGAGCGTTCGCCCCAGAAGAAGCAGCCAGAACGTTTCGGCCAGCGCCATGATCACATAATCCAGCGCCAACATGGTCAGCGCTGCGATCAGGATCGGCCTGCGGCCAACCGCATCCGAAATGCTACCCACGATAGGTCCGCACAGGAACAGCGCCCCGGCATAGGCGGCCATCAGCAGCCCACCCCAAAAAGCCCCCTGCCCGGTATTGCCCGCACCGACGCGATCCATCAGGTCGGGCATGATCGGGAACACGATGCCGATACCGATGGCATCAATCATCAGCGTGATCAGGATAAAGGTTATCGCGCGGCTTTTGAACATACCGCCCTATCGGACGAGTACGCTGTTAAAGCAAGAGAAAAGGGCTGCGTGGTACAATTGTCCAACAGCCCTTTTGCAGTTCGCCTTTATTGGCCTAGTGCCACGCCTTCGCGGCGCGGATCAGCCGCTCCGATCAGCTGGCCATCCTTGATCAGGATGGCGTGAAGCCCACTGTTGAGATCGACCTGTTTGACCTCATGCCCCTTGGCTGTCAGAGCATCAGCGAATTCGGCAGCGGATGTTCCCTGCTCCAGATCCATCGCAGACCCGTTGCGATGCACAAAATGCCCGGTTTCGATGGCATCCTGCGGGTCCATTTCCCAATCCAGGATCGCAATGATCGTTTTGGCCACATAGTTGATAATGCGGCTACCGCCGGGTGAACCGATCAGCAGATAGGGCTCACCATCCTTCATCACGATAGTTGGTGACATCGAACTGCGCGGGCGTTTGCCACCCTCAACGCGGTTGGCCACCAGACGGTCGCCATCCTTTGGTGCGCGGTCGAAATCGGTGAGCTCGTTGTTCAGCAAGAAACCCCGCACAAAAACTCGGCTGCCAAAGGCGGTCTCAATAGTGGTCGTCATCGACAGCGCGTTGCCGTACTGATCTCGGATCACGATATGGCTGGTGCCGGGACGATCCGGGTTTTGCGAGGGCGCAAACAGGGCGGTGTGATCACGTGGCGGCTCACCTGCCTGACGCTTCTCGCTGGCTGCAGCAGGGTCGATCATCTCCGAGCGCAGCTTTAGATAGTCCGTGTCCAGAAGACCCTTGACCGGTACATCGATAAAATCGCTGTCGGCCATGTAAAGCGCGCGGTCGGCATAGGCCAGCTTGGCGGCCTCGGCATAGAGATGCGCCATCTCGGCGTTCCACCCAGTGCCTTCGAGGTCGAAGTTGCTGAGTATCCCCAGAATCTGCCCGACGGTCAGGCCGCCGGAGGTTGGCGGACCCATTCCGCAGACATCGTAGCCGCGATAATCGGCGCAGACGGCGGGGCGGATTTTGACGCGGTAGTCGGCCAGATCTTCAAGCGTGATGTTGTTTTCCACCTTGGATGTGGCATCCACTGCCGCCACGATATCTTCGGCGATGGGGCCGCTATAGAAGGCGCCTGCACCCTGATCGGCCAGAATGCGCAGGGTTTCGGCAAACTCGGGGTTCCGTAGTAAGGTTCCAGCCTGCAGCGGCGTGTCATCTTCGTTGAAGAAATACGCTTTGCCCGCCGGGAACACACCGACTGAGCGCTCACGTTCAATCGTGCTTTGGATCGAGTTTGCCATGCGGGGCGAAACCTCAAACCCCTGCTCGGCCTGATCGATGGTAGACTGGAACAGCGAGGCCCAGTCTTTCTTGCCATAGAGGTTATGGGTCACTTCCATCAGGCGCAGAATGCCCGGAACGCCAACAGATTGTCCGCCTACAACAGCTTCGGGCCACGGCATCTTTTCACCGTCCGGTAACAGAAACCGTTCAGGCGTGGCTTTCGCAGGGGCTTTTTCACGCGCATCAAAGGTGGTCAGAGTTTTAGCCGACGCATCCCAATACAGCATGAACGCACCACCGCCGATGCCCGATGATTGCGGTTCAACCAGATTGAGCATCAGCTGCACGGCAATCATCGCATCTGCGGCTGTGCCACCTGCGGCCAGCACATCATATCCGGCTTTGGCAGCAATGGGATTGGCGGCCGAGACCATGAACTCGGTGCCAGTCACCGAGTTTTTGTCCTCCCAACCATAGCCATATTCCGGCGCAGGGTCCTGCGCATTGGCCGCGCAAGCGACAACACCCAACGCCAGAACGGCGCCGGTTTTCATGAATGTCTTCATCATAGAAATCTCCCGGTAAGGATCTGCGAGATTGGCTACTGAGTAACAAACTTCAAATGGCAGATTCTCAGCTTAAATCCGATCGATTTACCGCACAACATATACTGACGTGTGCGAATGCCTCACGACGCGCGCCGCATTCGGACCAAGCAAATAGTCTTTCAAGTCAGGCTTATGCGCGCCGATCACGATCAAGTCCGAGCCCGCGCCTTCCGCGGTTTTGAGAATCTCCTGATAGGCGCTGCCAGTTGCCACCACATGACGGACCTTGGCGTTGCGCTCTTCCCCCAGCGTGGCGGCGCAGAGGGCGACCAGCTTTTCATGAGCCTCTTCAATCACCTTTTCGTGGTGGTGGGGCTCAAAAAAACTGCTGACAAAGCCTTCGCCATAGTCAGGTGTCACGGTCACGACATCCAGCCGCGCGCCATCCATTTCGGCCAGCGCTGCGGCGCGTTCAAGGACAGCAACATCAAGATCGCCATTGCTGATATCCACGGCGCACAGAATAGCTTTGGTCATGCGGGTTCTCCCTGTTTTGCGGCACGGCCGCGCTGGAGGAAGGCGACAAGACCCAACAGGATCAGCGCCGGGATAAAGATCAGCTCTTTCGCGGGCTGGCTTTGCGGGGCCTGAATGCTGGTGATGCGAACGGCATCGTCAGCATAATAGTCGAACATGTCCAGCTCATCCGCGACCGGCGTACCGAACATCGGCTCGTCGAGCTTGACCAGACCATCCTCTTCCAGCGTCATCAGCCCTAGGGCGTCGACACGCGCTGTGCCGTCGGCCCCTTCCGGAATGTCCAGAACCACGGTGGTTTCGGTCATATTGCCGGTGTCAAAGTCAGGACCTGCAACCTCGATCCGCATGGTGCTGCCCGGTGCGGCCTCACCCACGGCCTGCGTCAGCTGTGCCGGTTCGATCTGCGCAAAGGGCGGTGCGATGCGGTTCATGAAGAAATCCGGACGGAACAGCGCAAAGGCGATCAGAATCAGCGCCACGCTTTCATAGATGCGGTTCTTGGTCAGGAACCAGCCCATGGTGCCGGCAGTGAAGATCAGGATCGCGATGGTCGCAGAGACGGCCACCAAGATTCCCCGTACCCAGCCCACATCGATCAGCAACAGGTCAGTGTTGAAGATGAACACGAAAGGCAGTGCCACGGTGCGCAAGCTGTAGAAGAAGGCGGTAAAGCCCGTCTTGATCGCGTCCCCGCCCGAAACGGCGGCGGCGGCAAAGCTCGCCAGACCAACCGGCGGTGTCACATCAGCCATGATACCGAAGTAGAACACGAACAGGTGCACCGCGATCAGCGGCACGATCAGCCCATCCTGCGCGCCCAATTCCACGACCACACCCGCCATCAGCGAGCTGACCACGATATAGTTCGCCGTGGTCGGCAATCCCATCCCGAGGATCAGGCTGAGCAGACCCACCAACGCCAGCATGGCGATCAGGTTACCGCCTGACAGGAACTCGACCAGATCGGCCATCACTTGGCCCACCCCGGTCAGCGTCACGGTGCCCACGATCACACCCGCAGTGGCGGTGGCCAGCGCGATACCAATCATGTTGCGCGCGCCGTCGATCAGACCATTCCACAGGTCGACGACACCGGCCTTGAAGGCATTCGCGGTGTCACTTTCACCCCGGAAGATCGACTTGAGCGGTTTCTGCGTCAGCAGGATCACGAACAACAGCGAAGTCGCCCAGAAGGCTGATAGGCCCGGTGATTTCTGTTCGATCATCAGGAAATAGACCAGCACGATGATCGGTAGCAGGTAATGCAGACCGGCCTTGTAGATTTCGGCAATTACCGGCAGTTCAACCTCTTTGGCATTAGGATCGTCAGGCACCAAGTCCTCTACTCCGGAAGCCAGCCAAAGCAGGATCAGATAGGCCAAAACGATCAGCGCCGACAGGACCAGACCCGACGCATCGGGCATGAGCGCGACAATCGCTTTGATCGGGTACTGGATGCCATAGCACAGCCCGGCAAAGCCCACGAAGAACAGCGCCATTCCACCGATTGTGCGCCCCATCGAAACGACGCGGTCGCCCAGCGTCGGCATGTTCCGCTTCACCGCTTCAAGGTGTACAATGTAGACGAGCGCGATGTAAGAAATCGCAGCGGGCAGGAAGGCGTGGGTGATCACCTCAACGTATGAGATGCCCACATATTCCACCATCAAGAAGGCAGCAGCGCCCATCACCGGTGGCATGATCTGGCCGTTCACGGATGAGGCGACCTCAACCGAGCCCGCTTGTTCGCTGGAAAAGCCCACACGCTTCATCAGTGGGATAGTGAAGGTGCCGGTCGTGACAACGTTCGCAATGGACGAGCCCGAGATCAGGCCCGTCGCCGCAGAACCAACAACAGCCGCTTTAGCCGGGCCACCGCGCAGGTGCCCCAGCGCGCCAAAGGCCATCTTGATAAAGTAGTTGCCCGCGCCCGCCTTATCCAAAAGCGCGCCGAACAGCACGAAGAGGAAGACGAACTTGGTTGAAACGCCCAGCGCGATGCCAAAGACGCCTTCGGACGTGATCCACATATGGCTCATCGCCTTTTGCAGGCTGGCACCTTTCCAGCGGATCACCTCGGGCACCCACTCGGAGGAACCGAAGAAGACGTAGGCCAGAAAGATCGTAGCGATGATCGCCATTGCCGGGCCAAGCGCGCGACGCGCGGCCTCGAACAACAACAGCAGGCCAACAAGAGCAAACCACTTGTCCGTATCGTCTGCGAGACCGCCCGCATCGACGATCTTTTGATAGAAGAAATAGCCATAGAGGGCCAGAAATGCGCCCACGATCCCCATGATCCAATCCTGAATCGGGATGTAGTTCCGCGGGCTGGATTTCAGTGCCGGATAGGCCGAAAAGGCCAGGAACATCGCAAAGGCCAGATGAATCTGGCGTGAGTTGTTCACTACACTGCCCGGCAGCAGATAATTCGATAGGGGAGAGGCCAGAACGACCTGAAACACCGACCACAAAACCGCAACGATCGCCAGAAACAGCCCGACATTTCCCGCCGGATCACGCGCGCCTGCATCTGATGAGGCAACCAGTTCCTGAAGCTCTTCTTCGGAAAGAGGGCGATTGCCCTGTGTGTCGGAACTCATGTTGGTATCTCCCTGTCCTTCGGCCTTGGTTTTTGCGGCCGTCTTGTCTCCGGTTTAGCCCGGATATGAATCGGGGCGCCCCGAAAGGCGCCCCGTGTCAGGTCTGGTTACTGAATCCAGCCTTTTTCTTTGTAGTACTTCTCAGCGCCCGGATGCAGCGGTGCCGACAGGCCATCCGCAATCATTTCTTCCGGTTTCAGGTTGGCAAATGCCGGGTGCAGCTTTTTGAAGTCATCGAAGTTCTCGAAGACCGAGCTGACAACCGCATAAACCGCGTCTTCCGACACGTCAGCCGAAGTCACGAAGGTTGCACCAACACCAAATGTCGAGGTGTCACCATCCGAACCACGATACATGCCACCTGGGATGGTTGCGGTACGGTAGAAGGAGTTGTCACCAACCAGCTTGTCAACCGCGTCGCCGCTGACGTTCACCAGAACCGAGTCACAGGCGGTGGTTGCTTCCTGGATCGAACCCGATGGGTGACCAACGGTGTAAACCATCGCATCGATCTGGTTGTCGCACAGGGCAGCGGACTGTTCAGCCGCCTTCAGCTCGGTCGCCAGTTCGAAATCGTCGGTGGTCCAACCCATTTCGCCCAGCAGCACTTCCATGGTGCCACGCTGACCGGAACCGGGATTGCCGATATTGACGCGTTTGCCCTTCAGGTCTTCGAAATTCGAGATACCCGCGTCGGCACGCGCCACAACCGTGAACGGCTCTGGGTGTACCGAGAACACGGCACGCAGGTTCTCAAACGGGCCGGCTTCTTCGAATTTCGAGCTGCCGTTGAACGCGTGGTACTGCCAGTCCGACTGTGCCACCCCAAACTCAAGCTCGCCTTCGCGAATGGTGTTGATGTTGTAAACCGACCCCCCAGTCGACTCCACCGAACACCGGACCCCGTGCTCTTTCCGGCCCTTGTTGACCAGACGGCAGATCGCGCCACCCGTCGGGTAATAGACACCCGTAACGCCGCCAGTTCCGATCGTGATAAATTCTTCAGCATATGCCGCTGGTGCCATCAGGGCCGCCGCGGCAAATGCGGTGATTGAGGTTTTCTTGAACACTTTGACACTCCTGTTGTCAGTCTTTTTTGATCTGTGGGGTGCCTGAAACCTTTCAGAACACAACAGAAAAAATCGCACTGGAATCAGGCCCCCCGATGATAAAGAGGAAAGCGAAACCAAACAGCAGGTGTCTATACGGTAGATTACGTATAGGCTTGGATTCAGATATAGGGGAAAGAGGGTAACTGATCACATTCTGTGACTGTGATACCGACCCGTGCAGAAGGTCGTTTGGACAAGAATTGAACTACGCAGGGCAACAAGAAATACGCCAGGACCACACTGAGCCAGCCCGCAGGCGAAGATCGCTGCGCGCCACGCTTGCGCTGTGTTTGGGTGGGCTGCAGTTCATCGCCATCCTTTCGGTGATCCTGTCGACCTTTGTCAGCTCGGAGAACGCGCTGTTGCGGCAATCCCGAACATCGCTGAACGAAGTCAGTGTCAATGTCATCGGCCAAGTCAAAAGTTTTCTGAACCCCGCCCGGCAGGCCTTGGATGCAACTCGGCGACTTGCTGAAAATGACGTACTGGATATCAGCGATCCTGGCGTATTGGAAAGCCATTTTTTTCAGCAGCTACAGGTCGCGCCTCAACTCGCAGGGATGTATCTGGCCGATGCGACGGGCAGGTTTGTCTATGTCATGCGCGCGGAAGAGCCCGGACGTTATCGCACCAAGTTCGTTCCGCCATTCCTGCCCGGCACCGCGGAACATCCCGCCGATTTCCATTGGCGCAACGATCAGTTCACATTGCTGGAAACGGCCACTACCCAGACTGACACCTATGAGGCGCGCACCCGGCCTTGGTTCAGAATGGTGACCGAAGCCAAAGCACCGATCTGGACAGAGCCTTATATCTTCTTCACCACGCGCCAGCCGGGGATCACTTATAGTGTCCCCATATTGGACGATACCGGAGCTATCCGTGCCATTTTGGGTGTCGATATCCAGATCGACGCCCTGTCGGGATTCCTGCTGGACATCTGGTCGGAACGACGCGGTGCCGCGCTGGTTCTGAACGAAAATGGCGCGGTGCTGGCGCATCCAACGCTGGTGCTGATCCGGCAGGAAGCACATATGGAAGCGCCCGAGCTGACGCGTGTGGACCAAATCGCAGACCCCATCGCGCAAAAGGCGTTCGGAGATGTCGTGCAAACCGGTCTGAGCGACACGGAAGGACCGGTTCATACCGATTTCCAGCTGAACGGTCAGGACTATGTGGCGATGCTGATCGAGGTGTCCGAGCCGGGGCTGCGTTGGTTGATCGGGCTTTATGCGGCCGAGGACAACTTTATTGGCGAGATCAAGAAGAACCGGACGCAAGGCGTCTGGATCGCGCTTGCCATTGCCATTCTGACGGGCGCAATTGGTTTGGCCATGGCCGACCGGATCTATGCCCCTGTGCGCACCTTCGCCAGCCAGAGCCAGCAATTGCGCAGCGGAGAGATCACCACCGAAGAAGGCCTGCACAGCCCCTATCGCGAGCTGGAAGATACCGGTGCGGCTCTGACTCAGGAAGTTCGGCAACGGCAACGGTTCGAAACCGCCTATGGCCGCACCTTCGATCTGGCCTCGCGCGGGATGGCGCAGATCTCGCCCGAAACGGGGCGGTTTCTGCGGACCAACGAACAGCTGTGCGATATCATGGGATATCAGCCGGATGAATTGGAGAAGATGACGCTGGCCGACATCCTGCCGGAAGATGAACAGCAGATCGCGGTCAAGTTTCGCGAAACCCTTCTGCAGGATTCCGAGTTCATCGCCGAGAACCAGTTTATTCGAAAAGACGGATCCCCCATCTGGTTGCGGGTCAATGCCATCCTCATCCGCGATGAAAGCGGGACCCCTGATCATGCGGTTGCCATTATCGACAACGTCAGCGATCGAAAGCAGGCCGAGGATGAAGTAAGCCGCCTCAGCCGCGATCTGTCCCATGTGGCACGGGTCAACCTGATGGGCGAGATGGCCTCGGGGCTGGCGCATGAGCTGAACCAACCGCTAAGCGCGATTTCCTATAATGTCGACGCCGCGAAGATCACGCTGGATGAAATCGGCGATCCCGATCCTGAGGTGATAGAAATCCTTTCGGATATCGACCGCCAGTCGCGCCGTGCGGGCGACATCATCCGCGCACTGCGTGATGTGGTGCGTAAGGATCGCGGACGTCAGACTCCGTTTGAACTGAACGGGTTGATCCGGCAAACCGTCAGCCTGATGGACGCCGAGGCGAAGTTACACGAGATCAAGCTGCTTTATGAAGAAACCGACCTTCCTCTTGTCATCGGAAACCGGACACAGATCGCGCAGGTACTGGTTAACCTGTTGCGCAACGCGATCGACGCCCTGGCCCTGGATCCGGATGGCAAGGGTAAAATCACCATCACTACAAAGACCAGCGATGAACTGGTCGAGGTGCGGGTTGAGGATAACGGGCCCGGGATTAGCGATGGTGTCACCTTGTTCAACTCGTTTGACACCCAGAAGACCGACGGGATGGGGCTGGGCCTGTCCATTTGTCGGACCATCGTCAAAGCCAATGACGGAGCCATTTGGTACGAGCCTACTGAGACGTCCGGGGCGCGCTTCTGTTTCACCCTGCAGCGCCGCGATCAGCCCAAGGAGGATCACGCATGACCTTTGAGCCGCTGGTCGTCTATATCGTCGATGACGATGAAGATGTGCGCGTCGCCTTATCACGCTCGCTCAGCAAACGCGGACTAAGGGTCGAGCATTTTGCCGATGCGCAGACATTTCTGAATCAGGTGCATGAGGACGCAAAAGGTTGCCTGATCCTGGACTATGGCATGCCCGGCATGGACGGGCTGGAATTGCAGGAACATCTGAACCGGCGCGAGTCGACCATACCGGTCATTTTCATCTCGGGTCATGGCGGCATTCCGGAATCCGTGCGGGCCACCAAGGCAGGTGCAATTGATTTTCTGGAAAAACCCTTTGACCTGCAGGTGCTGATCGAACGGATACAGGCCGCGTTTGAAATAGGCGACCGTCTGCGCGCCGAGAAATCGCGACGTCAGATGCTTGCGGATAAGCGCAGACTTTTGACCGACCGCGAGGAGCAGGTCCTGCAACATATTCTGACCCACCCCGCGCGCACGTCGAGCAAGGAGATCGCAACTGCCTTGGGTATCAGCCCCCGCACGGTAGAAATTCATCGCGGGCGCATCCAGCAGAAGGTCGGCGTGAAAACCACGATAGAGCTGTATGAACTGTTCGGGCAGATGCAATGATCGCAAGCCTGATGATGTATGCCCGCCCTCAGCTTGATGAGGCACATCTGCGATACTGGAGCCTCATCCGTGACAATCTGAACCGCGCCGGGATCGAGAGCCCTGAGCATCTGTCGCAGGACGTCGAGGAATTCTCGGTCTGGCAGCACCCGGAACTGGTGCTGAGCCAGACTTGCGGCATGCCTTACCGGACATGGCTGCACGATAAGGTCGCGTTGGTTGGCACGCCAGACTATGGTCTCGACGGGTGCCCGCCCGGCTATTACCGCAGTGCTCTGGTCGTACGCGCCGATGATCCACGCACAAATCTGATGGCGTTTCGGGAAGCGGTGTTCGCTTACAACCAGACATTTTCGCAATCTGGCTACGCCGCGCCTTATTGGCATCTTGAGCCGCATGGCTTCTGGTTCAAGCACCGTGTGCAAACCGAAGGTCACCTGAGGTCGGCGCATGCCGTTGTGGAAGGTCACGCAGATATCGCCGCCCTTGATGCGGTTTCTTGGCGATTGATGGCTGAGTATGAAGAGTTTGCCGCATCTCTGCGGGTGTTAGAGTGGACGGACCCGACGCCTGGCCTGCCATTGATCACTGCGGAGGGTAACGATCAGCAAGCGATTTTTACAGCGGTTGAACGGGCAATTGCGCAGTTGGATGATGCGGATCGTACTGCCTTGGGGATCAAAGGTCTCGTGAGGATTCCGGCCGAACGTTATCTGGACGTGCAAAACCCGCCGGGATCGGTTTAGTCGTCTTGTGTGCCGGTGTCGCCGGCGACAGCCGGTGTCACATAATGGCTTTGGTCGCCCTTAATCAAAATCGGTGGGCCGGGTTGTTTAAGCTGCGGAACGACGCTTTCAACGCCGAGACCGCGCGTTAGGTCTGTCGCGCGACTTCCTCCGAGACCGGCTCGGCCTTTCCCTCGATCAAGTCCTCTTCGACCGGCTCTTCAGGTGACTCTTCAGCACTTTCTTCAGGTTCCTCTGCCTCTTCAGCCTCTGATTGATCCTCAAGCGCGCCAACGATCAGAGGCAGCATGTGCACACCCGTCGCACTAGCAATCTCGGGCGTCTGAGGCGTCTGCCAGCTGAGCGTATCGAAGCTACCGCAGTTCTGGCATACCGGTCCCCATTCAGGCTGAATGTCGTGGCAATTGGTGCAGACCCATTGCGGCCCGCGCGGTGCGTTCAACGCCTTGGCCAGCCAACCCTGAACCACCGCGTCCGAGGCGCCCTCGCCCCGTTCAATCGCAGCCATCAGCGTGTAGGCCCGTGCATCCCCCTGCTTTTCGACAACATCACCCAGCGCGCGTCGCGCTTCGGGGAAGTCTTCGGCTACGATGTTCAGCTCGGCCAAAATCAGGCGTGTTTCCATATTATCTGAATGAATGCGGGTCAAAGCGGTGAACCGCTTGATCCGCTGTTCAGGTGTTTCGTCTGGCACAATCTCGGCAAAGGCATGGGCCAGATCGGGGTGAGGTTGCACTTCCCACGCCTTTTTTAGAATCTTGGTTGCTGCACGCGGTTTGCCCTTTTCGATATAGGCGCGCGCGGCCATGGCGGCTGCCGGGACAAGATCGGGTGAAAGGCGGTTTGCCTCAATCGCATGTTCCTGCTGTTCGACCGTCGCCGTGTCGTCCAGCAGCACTTTGGCCTCGGACAAAGCCAGGACTGCGTCGCGCCGCTTGAACACATCGCGCGGCAAATACCCGGCCTTCAGCTTCGAGGTCAACGTGGACCGCGCACCGGCCCAATCCTGCGCCTTGGTCTGCAGGTTCAACAGCACATCCTGCGTTTCTTCATGCCGGGGTTTGAGGGCCAGAGCCTTCTCGGCCAGCTTGCGCGCGGTTTCATCATCGCCTTCGGCCAGCTTTTGCTTCATGATCCCGCGCACACCGACAAATCGCGTGGCGTTGTTGGTGACCAGCTTCTTGTAAGTCTCGGACGCTTTCTTGGTATCACCGGACATCTCGGCTGCCTGCGCCACCAGCAAATTGGTCAGTTCCGGATTGTTCAGCAGCTTCTCGGCCTTATTGGCCTTGGTCATCGCCACGCGCCCCTCACCCGAGGCCAGCGCCATCAACCCGTCCGCCAGCGCCTGATATCCTCGCTTTTCCCGACTGCGATCGAAATAACGTGAAAGGGCGGTTTCATCACCGTTTAGGAATTTCAGCGTGGCGATCAGCAGCGTAAGCAGCTTGAAGAACAACCAGACCGCAAACACCAGCACGCCCAGCGCGATCACTGATTGCAGCGGGCCCAGTGTGTATTCGGTGCCTGCGACGGTGATCTGCACGCCGCCGGATGATTCCATCAAGAACCCAGCACCCATGGCCAGCAGGCCGATAATCGCAACAAAAACAAGGATCTTTAACAATGACCACAGCATGGCAGGTCCTTCAGTTCGAGTTCAGGCTTGAAGCAAGCGTGTTTGCGGCCTCGACGGCTGAGACCCGCGTCTGCGCCGCCTGCGCCCAATCCGCCAATGCGGTTTGTGCCGCTTCGGGCAGGGATTTCAATTCGGTCAGCGCCTTTGAGACATCACCATCCGCCAACGCCGCCTGAGCACGCGACAGGACCGCGTCCGGATCGTCGCCCTCTTGCGGGGTCACCGACCGCGCGCCTGTCTGGCGCTGCAAGAAAGCAACCAAGCCGGTGCCTTTATCGGCATCACGGGCATCCGCCAGTGCGGCGCGGGCTGCGGGGGCAAACGAGCTGCGCAGCGCCGAAAGCGTCTCAACTCCGTCCTTCGAAGATGCAGCCAAAGCATCGGGTACATCGACACCACCGGCTTTCAGTTCAGAGACCAAATCTTCATAGGGTTGACCGGCATCCAATTGACCATGCAAACGCGACAGGATGGCAGCGTTGGTCGCCGCGCGCGCTTCGGCCGAAGCTTTAGCCTCTAAAGCCTGCGCGTCTGAGACCATCTTTTCCACTTCGCTACGCTGAGCGGCCAGAGAATCCTGTAGTTTCTTCAATTCTGCCTCGAACGCGGCTGTGGCCTCGGGCGAGACATTTGCTTCAAGCGGCTGCTTCTCAAGCGCGGTCAGGCGTTCCTCAAGCGGGTCGACCTTGCCGGTCAGGCCATCAACACTGCTCTTCACGGCAGTCAGATCGCTTTCGACCGGAGCAAGCTTATCCGACAACGCCTTGATCTGATCTGACAAGCCCGAGACATCGGGGCCTTCAGCAAGAGTTTTTGTCAGTTGGGCAATCTGATCGGATTGTTCCGCCAGCTTCGACTCGAGCGCGGAAATTGCGTCCGAGCTATCTGCTCCTTGAGACAATAACCCGCTGTTGCCTGCAGCAAATCCGAGGCCTGCAGCAATAACCCCGCCCAACAAAGCCGGAACAAACCCACCGCGTTTTTCGACTGTGCGTTCGATCAGCTTTTCTTCGGTCGGCTCGGCCCTGTTCAGGGCTTCGGCTTCGGCTTCGGCTTCGGCTTCGGCTTCGGCTTCGGCTTCGGCTTCGGCTTCGGCTTCGGCTTCGGCTTCGGCTTCGGCTTCGGCTTCG
>NZ_JBQFQB010000008.1:0-145709 GCF_056536665.1 Ruegeria sp. CJ6
CCCAATCAAAAACCTCAGATGCCCCCAGTCTCTCCCGAGCGTCTCCGCAGCTTCCACCGCGTCCCAGCACCTCAGCAGCGCCGGTGAAGGGGTATTTACGGATTAGGTCTGGGACCTGCAACCCCCAATTTGAAAAAACTTCACATTTCCGACCACCTTCTTCTTCACCTTAATAAAAACAACAGGTTAGCTTAACAAATCCTCCCGAGAACTCACAAAAAGGAGGTTTACAGAAAGAGAAAGAACAGTCTCTCGGCGGAATCGTACCCAATGCTTGGTACGCGCCCTGAGTCAGGCGCATGAAAACGCCGCCCGACTCTCCTCGGGCGGCGCAATTTACTGCGATGGTTATAGGGTTACTTCAGATCAAAACGATCCGCGTTCATCACCTTGTTCCAGGCCGAGATGAAATCGCAGACAAATTTGCCACCTGCGTCGTCCTGACCATAGACCTCAGCCAGTGCCCGCAGCTGCGAGTTCGACCCAAAGACCAAATCCACGCGGGTACCTGTCCACTTCACGTCACCACTTGCGCGGTCGCGGCCTTCATAGACGCCGTCACCGGATGGTTTCCATTCGGTGCCCATATCCAGCAGGTTCACGAAGAAATCGGTGCTGAGCGTGCCGACCCGTTCGGTCAGCACACCATGAGAAGTTCCGTCAAAGTTTGTGCCCAGCACACGCATCCCACCTACAAGCGCAGTCATCTCCGGTGCCGACAGCGTCAGCAGTTGCGCTTTGTCCACCAGCAGGGCCTCGGCCGGAACCGAGTATTCCTTGTGCAGGTAGTTGCGGAAACCGTCCGCGATCGGTTCCATCACCGCGAAAGACTCGACATCCGTCTGCTCTTGCGAAGCATCGGTGCGGCCGGGGCTAAAGGGAACATCAACGTCATGACCTGCGGCCTTGGCTGCCTTTTCGATGGCAGCACCACCACCCAAGACAATGAGATCGGCCAATGAGACCTTCTTGCCACCAGACTGCGCGTCATTGAACGCTTTCTGAACGCCTTCCAGCGCATTCAGCGCCTTGGATAGTTTCAGCGGTTCGTTGACCTCCCAATCCTTCTGCGGGGCCAGACGAACGCGCGCACCGTTGGCACCGCCACGCATATCCGATCCCCGGAAGGTCGAGGCCGAAGCCCATGCGGTCGACACCAGATCTGAGACAGACAATCCCGTCGCGAGTATCTTGGCTTTCAGATCGGCTACATCAGCGTCGTCAATAAGCGCGTGATCGACGGCCGGGACGTTGTCTTGCCAAATAAGCTCTTCGCTGGGAGCCTCGGCTCCAAGATAACGCGCACGCGGACCCATGTCGCGGTGGGTTAGTTTGAACCACGCGCGAGCAAAGGCATCGGCAAATTCGTCCGGGTTTTCGTGGAAGCGCTTCGAGATCGGGCCATAGATCGGATCCATGCGCATCGCCATGTCGGCGGTGGTCATCATAGTCTTGACCTTTTTCGATGGATCACCCGCTGCCGGGGCCATGTCCTCTTCCTTGACCCCAACAGGTTCCCAGATCCACGCGCCCGCTGGGCTCTTGGTCAGGTTCCAGTCGTAGCCAAACAGCAGGTCGAAGTAGCCGTTGTCCCACTTGGTCGGGTTTGCGGTCCAGGCACCCTCGATGCCGCTGGTGGTGGTATCATCACCCTTGCCGCTGCCAAAGTCGTTGATCCAGCCAAAGCCCATCGCCTCCATCGGGGCGGCCTCGGGTTCGGGACCGACAAGACCGGGATCACCGGCGCCGTGGGCCTTACCAAAGGTGTGGCCACCCGCAACCAAAGCAACGGTTTCTTCGTCATTCATCGCCATTCGGCCAAAGGTGTCGCGAATATCGCGACCTGAAGCCAAGGCATCTGGCTGACCATCTGGACCTTCCGGATTCACATAGATCAGACCCATCTGAACAGCGGCCAACGGGTTTTCCAGATCACGTTCGCCCGAATAGCGGCTGTGCGGGTTCTCGGTTGGGGCCAGCCATTCGGTCTCGGCACCCCAATAAATGTCTTCCTCAGGTGCCCAGATGTCTTCACGACCACCGGAGAATCCAAAGGTCGTGCCGCCCATGGATTCGATCGCGCAGTTGCCCGCCAATATGTAAAGGTCAGCCCACGAGATCTGGTTGCCGTACTTCTGCTTGATCGGCCAAAGCAGACGGCGCGCCTTGTCCAGGTTGCCATTGTCCGGCCAGCTGTTAAGAGGCGCAAACCGCTGATTGCCGGTCGATGCGCCACCGCGGCCATCTGCCGTGCGGTAGGTGCCCGCTGCGTGCCAGGCCATACGAATGAACAAACCACCATAGTGCCCATAATCTGCGGGCCACCAATCTTGCGAATCCGTCATCAGCGCATACAGGTCTTCCTTCAGTGCCTTCAGGTCGAGCTTCTTGAACTCTTCGGCATAGTCGAATGTCTCGCCCATCGGGTTCGATGCAGGGCTATGCTGATGCAGAATCGACAGGTTCAGTTGGTTCGGCCACCAATCCCGGTTGGACCGGGCCTCGGCGCCATGCATTACCGGGCATTTGCCCATGTTGGGGGTATCACTTCCGTCCATATCGATCTCCAGTCCTGGCTAGATGTATGCGTCGCGCGGTTAACTTTGAAACGAGAAACAGGGGTCTTGAGTGTTTTTGCGCTCGTCCTTGGAATGGGCATTACGCGGGATCGCGCAGATCGGCCCGGCCTTCATTGTAGGAAATAGCATTAACGACTCGTTCTTTCTGTTTGGATGTAGATTTAGCAAATCCAAGCCATTCATATAAGTTTTGTTTTTTGATGATATTGATAATCCAGAGCTATCATTTGAACATCTGCGCGCAGCCTGACCCTGAAGCGCGTGATCGCGATTGCACCGCCAAGCTTCACCATGCCTCGCAAGTCGGGCACGAGAGAGAGTAGACGCAAATAAGCTTACGATGATGGCCGCGCATGAAACGACTGAACTGAGTCTAACGCAAAACGGATTGACCGGCCCAGATTCAGTGGCCACTGACCTTCTTATAAAGGGCCGATTTATAGCCGAAGGGAATTCCCAATACCCCGACAAGCCACCCAACCGTTCGGGCGATCTGGATCAATCGCCGATCTGGTTGGAACGGAAACAGAAGGATTGCCCCTAACAACGCCAACAAGCGAAAGGGGGTGCTCAAAAACCCCAAGATCGCCTTTGTTGGCTTCTGATCAAGCTTACGGCGCATATGGGTGTTGGACTGGTCCCTTCCCCGGGCGGTCTGATACCAGAATGACAACCTTTCGGGAGGAATGGTCTCGTACACAAAAGCGTCGGGCACCCAGCCGACCGGTAAGCCTGCAGCAACGGTCTCGGCATAAAACTTTGCATCGGTCCCGCCGGTCATCCGCATGGTTTCATCGAACCAAAGGCCGGTTTCGCTGAACAGACGTGTCTCGCCCAGCCAGTTATTTGTCACGATGGTCACGCCACCGGTACCGTTCAACGTGGCTTTCTTTGCAGCCGCGTTTTCCTTGTCGAGGTAACGATTGCTGATATTGCGCAACATCAGCCGCTGAATCGCGGTCTCCTGCCCCGATGGCCCCGCCGCACGAAGCGGAGCGCCCATTAGCACGGCAGAGCTGTTGCGATACCCGGCGACCAACCGTTCAAGCCAATCGACCGCCACCACTTCGTCATCATCGACAAAACAGAGCAGATCCGAGCCATTCTCCAACGCTTCGCGTGCGGCTCGGTTGCGTCCGAACGGGATGCCGAGTTCGGTCTCAAGGACATAGTTCAGACTTGCTCCATTAGGCAGCTTCTCCCCTACTGCCTGCACGGTACCTTCGCTGAGCGCTGAGCTGTCGTTTTCCACCACCAAACATCGCACCGAGCAGTCGGGCGGCAACTTCATCTCTCCCCAGCTTCGAATCAAAGCGGCCAGCATCTCGGGCCGCTGCCGGGTCAGGGTCGAAACGGTAATGTTCAGCGGGACAGAGCGGTCTTTCATCGAAATCCCATACAATCCGTGCCGGTTTCTTGGCAAGGCGCGGTGATCAAGTGGCATCCTTCTGATGCTGCATCAGTGCTTCCAACCCTACACGGTAGTTCGGATAGAGCAATGAGACGCCCAGTTCATCCTTGATCCGATCATTCCGAACGCGCTTGTTCTCATTATAGAAACTGCGCGCCATCGGGGTCAGATCAGCCTCATCAAACGGAACAGCAGGTGGCATCGGCAGACCTTGCAATTCGGCGGCATAGCCGATCACATCCTGCGGCGGCACCGGTTCATCATCACAGACATTGTAGATCGCACCCGGATTGGGTTTGGCCATCGACGCGATCAAAACTTGTGCAATGTCGTCAACATGAATGCGCGAAAACACCTGGCCCGGCTTGATGATCCGCCGCAACCCACCGCGTTTCAGCTTTGAAAACGGCCCGCGACCCGGCCCGTAAATCCCTGCCAGTCGGAAGATATGCAAGGGCAGGCCCGGAATGCCGCCCCATTGCTCCTCGGCACGCACGCGCCAACGGCCACGTTCAGCCGTCGGTGTGGCGGGCGTCGTCTCATCCACCCAGCCTCCCTGGTGATCCCCGTAAACGGCTGTGGTCGACAGGTAGCCGACCCATTTGAACTGTCCGATCCGCGCGGCGATCTCATCCTTCAATTCCGCCAGCACCGGATCACCTTCGGCTGTGGGTGCTGTAGAGACAAGCAGATGCGTCACCCCGTCCAGATCAGGCCGATCCCCTGGCCAGACACGAGGCTCGGCACCCGAATCGCGAATTGTCTCAAGTTGTTGGGAATCACGCGTGGTTCCGATGACCCGCCATGCGGTTGGATCCAGTTGCTTCGATATCGCTCGGGCAGAATAGCCGTGGCCGAAGGAGAATAGTGTCTGTGTCATGGTCCCTTTGATGATCTGCCCGGCACGTGGATGCAAGCGCCGGATGGACGCACTTGATTCGAATCCTCTGATGCGCATTCATTGAGAAATGACCAAAAAGACACCTGACTTGCACGCAGCCTACTCCCTGAAATCGCCCGAGGAGAACAAGCGCCTTTATGCGGAATGGGCAGGGGAATATGACGACAGTTTCGCAGCGCTTGAGGATTATCAACTCCACAACCACACGGCGCGCGCTTTTGTGGGTGCAGGCGGACAAGGCCCGGTATTGGATGTAGGCGCGGGCACGGGGTTATGCGGAGCTATTCTGGCCGGGTTAGGCGTGGGTCCGATCGACGCCACCGATATCAGCGCCGAAATGCTGGACGAGGCGATGCGCAAGGATATCTATCGCGACGCGATCGAAGCCGATCTCAATCAGGGCCTGCCGGTTCCGCGCGGCAGCTATGCCGGTGTCGTCTCGTCCGGAACGTTCACCCATGGCCATCTTGGGCCAGAAGTTTTGCCAGCGCTCTTGCGTGTCGCACGCCACGGTGCGCAGTTCGCCCTGTCGATCAACGCAAAACACTTTGAGGCGCTCGGGTTTGCCGATACCTTCCGCCGGCTCGAGGCGGATCAGATCAGAGACTTATCTTTAACGCAGGTCCGGATTTACGGCGATCTTGCTGCCGGCCCCAACAAAGATGACGTCGCTTTGATCGCGTTGTTTGAGAAAACCTGACCAAAGCTCTGCGTAGGTCATATACGGACCTATGCAGAACTCGGCGGGGCAGAACGCCCTCGTGTCTAAGTATACATCTGCTTCTTGAAAGCCCGTGTCCGCGTTGTCGCCTCGGCTGAACCATCGTGATAAGTGCCGAACCACTTGTCGAACGGAATCTCGGATGTGCCGTAGTTACACTCGAAATACCGGTGATGAAGCTGGTGGAAGAAATCCCCGGCCCGCGCGGCATCCGTTTCACCAGCCTTCAGCTTTTCGAAACCCGAGTGAGACAGTACCGGGCTGATCTGCTGGAAGTAGGCGTGAAATAGCAGATGCAGCGGATGCGAGGGTACAATCAGATGGATGAAGTAGGTGGTGAAATAAAGAAGGTTTTCATACCAGTGGTTCGATATTCCCGACCATGGTCCGATATTGACGTTACGATGGTGCACAGCATGAACGTGCTTGTAGAGTTTCGGGTGATGTTCCAATCGGTGCACCCAGTAGAAATGAAGCCCTGACCACATCGGGATGAAAAGCATCCAGATCACGAACCAAACGGGGGCCGCGGCCCAGGTTATCACTGGCGCATAGCCATTCGCCATCGCCCAGTAGATCAGCCACTGATAGACCGTCGCCACAGTCATCGCACTTCCCAGCGTCCACCAGATGTTATCCAAAACCTGATTTCGAAAGGTAAACGACCCATTGTCACGTGTCAGATCACGCCGGTCGAATTTCTTGTACATGCCCTGCCCTTTGCGCATGTAAAGCCACCAATGCAGACCTCCTGCTATCATGATCTGAGGCACCATGTTCAGCAGCCAGATACGGAACATCCAGCCGGGCGCGAAACTCTGCATGGTCTCTAATGGAGGTAAAAACACGAAATAGGCGGCAAAAGCCATCACCATGCAAAGCGTCAGCGACGTAAGGGGAAGCCAAGCCCCTTTGTACCAGTTCAGGATAGCCGCAGGACGCGGCGGCCAGTTGAACAAAGGGTTCAAACCGACGGGCCCTTCGGGGCGGTAATTCCATCGGGCGGCTTCTGCATCATGCATATCGGTCATGGCTGAAACTCCTAACAGTGCGCTTCAGGTTGCGTAATCCGAGCCTTCGGCATCCAGAACAGATTTGATTTCGCGTAGATGTGCTTCGGCCTGACCGGGATATTCATCAAGCTCTTGCGCGGTTTTCTCAGCAATCTCATCGGACAGAACGCGCAAAGGTTGCCTGGTTTGAAGAGCACGAATGTACGTTTCTGCGGCGCGTTCAAAATAATAGAGTCTGTTAAAGGCATCTGCCGGACTGTCGCCGATCACCAAAACCCCGTGGTTGCCCATGATCATGACTTTCTTTTTCGGGTCCGACAGCATCGCGGCACAGCGCTCACCTTCGTTTTCAAAAGCCAGACCTCCGAATTCTTCATCGATTACGTAGCGATTGAAGAAAGTTGCGGTGTTCTGATCGATCGGCGGCAAGCTGCTGTCTGCCAGCGAGGCAAGAACCGTCGCAAAAATCGAATGCACGTGCATCACGCAGCGCGCATGCGAGCAATGGCGGTGGATCGATCCGTGGAGCCCCCAAGCCGTCGGATCCGGTGCGCCGGGCTGGTCCATGACATCTTTGTCATTGGCATCAAGCAGCAGCAGATTTGACGCCTTGATACGCGCGAAATGCATCTGGTTGGCATTCATCAGGAACTGCGTGCCGTCTTCGTTCACCGCAAGGCTGAAATGGTTCGCCACCCCTTCATGCATGTTCAACCGTTCGGTCCAGCGGAATGCGGCGGCCATGTCCACGCGTTCGGACCAATGATCGATGTTGGGACGCAGGTTTGTAACGCTCATGCCGGGCTCCTTCGCTGGTCAATTGACTTCTGGGAAATCGTGCCTTCACCGCAAACGTTTGACCAACGAAAAAAACACGCCTAGTTCATTAGTAAAACTACTGGCAGAGTTATGAGCATGCAGAAATCACTTCCACCGCTCGGCTGGCTACGCACATTTGAAGCGGCGGCCCGTCATTTGTCATTCACGGGGGCGGCGCGGGATTTGAACATGACGCAAAGCGCAGTCAGCCAGCAAATCAAATCACTAGAGGGCTATTTGGGTCAGCCATTATTCCTACGTCGTCCGCGTGCATTGGAGCTGACCGAAGCTGGTATCACCTATCTGCCGGTCGTGCGTGAAGCCTTTCGAACTCTGGTAAGGGGGACACAAGCCGTCACGGGCGCACAACAAAACGCGGTTCAGGTCCAGAGCAACATCACATTTGCCGTCAACTGGCTGGCTCCGCGCCTACCCCGGTTTCGGGAACTGCATCCGGATGTACATCTGAATATCTTTACTGAGCTCTGGGAGCCGCGCGAAATGGCCGAAGGCGCGGCGGTGGAAATCCGCTATTCGCTGCGCCCGGCCGATACGGTGCGAACGGAATTGCTACGGACAGATCACTACTATCCTGTCTGTGCCCCCGACTTCCCGGTGACGCTGGAAACCCTGCAGGAACAGCCCCTGTTCGACTGTTCAAATTTGTTGTCGAATTGGGAGAGCTGGATCACAGATCAGAGTCTAACTTGGGGGAAACCTAAGGTAACCTATTCGACGACCTATCTGGTCAGCCTGTCGGTTGCGATGGCCGGAGGAGGCTTGTGTTTAGCCCACGACATGATCGCAAAACGGTTGATTGAAGAAGGCCGCCTGATCGCGCCGTTCATCCATCGCGCTGCTATGCCCGAGGCCTATTATCTATTGCTATCGCCCCAAGCCGAGGAAACGCCGGGCGCGTTGGCGTTTGTCGACTGGCTGCGCGCAGAGATTGAAGCCGATCGCCACAACTAATCGCGGGTCGCTCCCGCCCATCGTTGATGCCCTTTGGGCATCTCCTCTGGTTGGGCGTGGCAGCGCTGGCGCGCTGCGGATGGCAGGTTTTGTGATGATTCCATGATACCTTAATAGTGGGGGTTGCACCTTGCGCCGCATTCGGGAAAGTTGGGTCATGGAATACACTCCCTTCCCAAGTTGGCCCGATACCGCCCCTCGTCTCATCGCCGTGGCTGCTGGCCGCGAGGCTGCCGATTTGGTGATCCGTGGCGGCGTCTGGGTCAATGTGCATAGCCGCGAAACCCTGCCTGACCATGACGTGGCGATCGCTGCGGGGCGCGTTGCTTTTGTGGGGCCGGACGCCGCGCATTGTATCGGTCCTGAGACTCAGATCATCGAGGCGCACGGTCGCTATTTGGTGCCGGGGTTATGCGACGCACATATGCATATCGAATCGGGCATGTTGACCCCGGCAGAATTTGCCCGCGCAGTCATTCCGCATGGCACAACTTCGATGTTCACCGACCCGCATGAGATCGCCAATGTGATGGGGTTAGAAGGTGTGCGACTGATGCATGACGAGGCGCTGATGCAGCCGGTGAACATTTTCACTCAGATGCCGTCCTGTGCGCCATCAGCTCCCGGGTTGGAGACGACCGGGTACGAAATCACTGCTGAGGATGTGGCCGAGGCGATGTCGTGGCCCGGTATCATCGGACTGGGCGAGATGATGAACTTTCCCGGTGTCATTCATGGCGATCCGAAAATGTTGGCAGAGATCGCAGCCACACAGCGCGCCGGGAAAATTGTTGGCGGGCACTATGCTTCGCCTGATTTAGGGTCTGATTTCGCGGCATATGTCGCCGGCGGCCCTGCTGATGACCATGAGGGCACCTGCGAGGCAGACGCCATCGCACGTGTCCGTCAGGGAATGCGGTCAATGATGCGGTTGGGGTCGGCTTGGTATGATGTCGAAACCCAGATTACTGCGGTGACTGAAAAAGGGCTGGACCCGCGCAACTTCATCTTGTGCACCGACGACTGCCATTCGGGAACGCTGGTAAATGACGGACACATGAACCGCGTAGTGCGACATGCGATTGCCTGTGGTTGCGATCCTCTGGTTGCGCTGCAAATGGCGACGATCAACACGGCGACCCATTTTGGGTTGGAACGCGAGATCGGCTCGATCACACCCGGGCGGCGCGCTGACATTATCCTGAGTTCTGATCTGGTAGAGCTTCCGATCGAAACCGTGGTCGCGCGCGGTCAGATTGTGGCTGAAAACGGGACGGTAACGGTCGAATGCCCGCATCTGAACTGGCCCGCTAAGGCGCGAAATACCGTACACCTAGGGCATGCGTTGACCTCGACAGACTTTGAAATCGCAGCCCCTGCCGGAGCGAACCGTGTCACGGCCAACGTGATCGGGGTGGTTGAAAATCAGGCCCCAACGCTAGCGTTGAAATCCGAGCTGCCGATTATCGAAGGGCTTGTTGAAGGCGAAGGCGACGTGTGCCAGATCGCATTGGTCGAACGGCATCGCGCCACGGGGGGTGTGACTAACGCCTTTGTCTCGGGCTTTGGGTATCAAGGCAAAATGGCCATGGCCTCGACCGTTGCGCATGACAGCCACCATATGATTGTTGTCGGCACCGACCGTGAACAGATGGCGCTGGCCACGAACAGGCTGGCCGAAGTGGGCGGAGGCATCACAATCTTTCGCGATGGCGAGGAACTGGCCTTGGTGGAACTGCCCATCGCAGGCTTGATGTCCGACAACCCAGCGACTGAGGTTGCCGCCAAAGCGGAACAAATGGTCGAGGCGATGAAGACCTGCGGCTGTCAGCTTAACAACGCATATATGCAGCATTCTCTGCTGGCCCTGGTTGTGATTCCTGAACTGCGGATCTCGGACCTTGGGCTGGTGGATGTACGTACATTCGAAAAGATCGACCTTCTGGAACCCCTTGCATGACTACTATCCGAACACCTGACGTTCCCAACCCCGAGAAATTTAGCGATCCGCTTGCAGCTGTCGCACGTTTAGAAGAGCTCTATGAACAGGCGACAAAATTCCTGTGCGATAGGTTTGCAAATGCACTTAAGAACGGCGCTCCTACCGAGAGGTTTCGGGCGTTCTACCCCGAAATCCGGATCAGGACCTCGTCTTACGCGCAGGTCGACAGTCGGCTGAGCTTCGGTCACGTGTCCGAACCAGGTACTCATGCCACGACAGTGACGCGCCCCGATCTGTTCCGGTCATACCTTACCCAGCAAATCGCACTATTGATCAAGAACCACGATCAGCCGGTCACAATCGGAGCCTCGGAAACGCCGATCCCGGTCCATTTCGCTGTCGCCAATAACCCGGATCTGGTTGTCCCGCATCAGGGTGCAGCTGGTTTCACTCTGCGCGATGCGTTTGATGTACCGGACCTGAATACAACAAACGACGATATCGTGAATGGCGTGCACGAGCTGGAAAACGAAGCCGGGCCCCTTGCGCTGTTCACGGCCCAGCGGGTGGACTATTCGTTGGCAAGGCTTTCGCATTACACCGCGACTGACCCCGGTCATTTCCAAAACCACGTGCTGTTCACCAACTATCAGTTCTATGTCTCGGAATTTGAGAGCTACGCACGGGCTCAACTGGCCGATCCCGACAGCGGCTATACCAGCTTTGTCTCGACCGGGAATGTTGAGATCACGGACGCCGAAGCCGTACTGGAACAGCCCCTTAAACTGCCGCAAATGCCAACCTACCACCTGAAACGCGCGGATGGGTCTGGGATTACGCTGGTCAATATCGGTGTCGGGCCATCGAATGCCAAAACGGCCACCGACCACATTGCGGTTCTGCGCCCGCACGCCTGGTTGATGGTCGGCCACTGCGCCGGTCTGCGCAACACGCAGGCGCTTGGGGATTTCGTACTGGCACATGCCTACCTGCGCGAGGACAAAGTGCTAGACGACGACCTGCCCGTCTGGGTGCCGATCCCCCCGCTGGCCGAAGTCCAGGTCGCGCTGGAACAGGCTGTGGCCGAGGTAACCGAGTTGGAAGGCTACGAGCTGAAACGTATCATGCGAACAGGTACAGTCGCCTCGGTCGATAACCGCAATTGGGAGCTTCGCGATCAGTCCGGCCCGGTGCAACGGCTCAGCCAGTCCCGTGCGATTGCGCTGGATATGGAAAGTGCAACAATCGCAGCCAACGGTTATCGGTTCCGGGTTCCTTACGGCACCTTGCTGTGCGTCTCGGATAAGCCCTTGCATGGTGAATTAAAGCTTCCCGGCATGGCTTCGGCGTTCTATACCACTCAGGTCAGTCGTCATTTGGCAATCGGAATCCGGGCGATGGAGCACTTGCGCGGCATGCCGCTGGAACGGTTACACAGCCGGAAATTGCGTTCGTTTGACGAAACGGCCTTTCTCTGAAGCAAAAAAGCAACGAATTTCCCCTATTTTTGGGGTTTTTAGTGCTACTATTCGTTGTGTTCAGCCACAATATCCCGTTACAGTTACGCGGTGAGGCCCTATAGATCGGGCACGTTAAGGAGACCAAGAAATGGCAAAGCCTATGACAAAGACTCAGCTGGTGGCTGCTCTCGCTGAGGAAATGGGAACTGACAAGAAATCCGCAAATGCTGCGCTCGAGGCCATGACCGGCCTGATCACTCGCGAAGTTTCGGCCGGTGGTGCCGTCACCCTGCCCGGCGTTGGCAAAATCTACTGCCGCGAGCGCCCCGAGCGCATGGTGCGCAACCCCGCCACCGGCGAGCAGTTCAAGAAAGAAGCCGACAAAGTGGTCAAAATGACCATCGCGAAAGCTCTGAAAGACAGCGTCAACGGCTAATTCGCCGAAGACAGATCGCAAGATCGAAGGGGTCGCCACCGGGCGGCCCTTTTTTTGTCTGAATAAGTTATGTAAGCATCTGATTAATATCGAGTTTTTGCAGCTATCGCCATAGTTGTGTCATATTCCTCATCCACTCGCTTAATGGGAAGTATTATTGAGGAATCTCGATTTATGGCACGATATCAAACCACTGAATTCGATACAGAAAATCAATTCGACTGGGCAAGCATCCAATACACGATTGAAGACGATGTTGTCGTTGCAACGCGGACGACTTTTGATGCCGGATACGAGGTCTTCGGGACTTACGAAGACGGCGTTTTGCGTCAGGAATTTTATGTCGGAACAGAAGAGGCATTGGGCTTTGATAATCGGTTCATTGACTATGACGCCAATGGCATAATGACCGAACGCGGAACGGTTTATCCAGACAGTATCCGCGTGACCGAGACCTTTCAAAATGGTGTTCCGAATGAGATTCTCATCCAAGATGGGTTTTTCGGAGACGGTGCAAAACCCTGGGACCAGATCGTTCTACGCTATGATGCGTCGGGCAATATCATAGGCCGCACGATAACAAACGATAATGGTGCCCGGACGGTTGAAGCCTTCGCGCCCGGTCATTTCAGTACTGTTCAGGACTTTCTACAAACCAAATCCTGGGATCGGATCGACACGTTCTTCGATGTCAACGGGGAGACAACCGGACGGACGACCACCTATGACAATGGAATTGTCAAACAGGAAACGTGGACAGACGGACAGCGTAGCAACGTAACGCAGACAGACGGAAGCGACACAAAGTCGTGGGAAACCATCAGCACCTCATTTGATCGCAGTGGAAAGAAATCTGAAAAGACAACGACATATGACAATGGAGTCGTGAAACATGAGATCTGGTCAAATGGCCAGCGCGTCAGCATCAGCCAGACTGATGAGTTGGATGCGAAATCCTGGGATTCGATCACGACCGCCTATCAGGACGGACAAATCTCGGAACGTCGGCTGGAGAAAGATAATGGGGACGTAACCGTTACACTTTATGCGGATGGAAAACGTTCTGACGTGCTGCAACTGGACGGGGACGACAGTGCTTCTTGGGCATTGAAGGTCACCAGCTATCCAGACGCAGGCGGGAAAGAGATTTCTTTGTATGAAAAGGTCGAGGACATCCCTGAATCCTTGCTCCAATACTTCCCGGAACTGACCGCGCCTGACCCGCTTGAAGAGTTCGTGCTGGATTTCAATGACGGAACCCGCATCAATGACAGTGATCAGGTGCTGAATGGTGCATTTATTGCAAGTGTTAGCAAAGGGCAGAGCAACACTGATGGTATTCTAACCCCATACGAATACGGTGGCTCAAACCCCGACCCCGACCTGGAGGCGTTCAATTCCTGGGGGGCAACTGTCGGCTTCTCGAAAAGCGATGGCGAAGAATTCAACTTCAACAGCGTTTCCTTGGCCAATGCTTCCAGATCGGACACCACGTATATACCTGAATCGAACTGGGCAAACCAAGTCACTATCAATGCCTATAATGGCGATGAGCTGGTGCACTCTGCAGAGGTCGATCTGACATTCGATCACGTCACACACGAGTTTGACTGGCGCGATATTGATCACGTCGAGTTCGTTGCATCGGGAGGTGAAATTACCAATGACCATGTCGAGAACGCGGGTTGGTTCTCGATGGACGATCTTAGCTTTTTCGCCTGAATCAAGCGACAAGCTGAATCATAATGATGAGCAGCGCTTTTCTACAAAAGCTCTGCTCATTCTCATTGCGCGCAAGCTCATTGATGCCAACTATCGGGCGACCCCGCTATTCGACGCAATGGGTCCTTGCAGCTCATGTTAAAATCAGGAACAGTCGCCCGAATTTCATCAGGAGGCCGTAATGGACCTGCGCGCCATCGCCATGGGGCTTGTTTTCGCCCTCATCTGGTCTTCGGCCTTCAGCTCGGCGCGGATCATCGTTGCCGATGCCTCGCCTTTGTTCTCGTTGGCGCTGCGATTTCTGATTTCGGGACTAATTGGCGTGGCGATCGCACGCGCCATGGGGCAAAGCTGGCGCCTGACTCGCAACCAATGGCGCGCCACTATTCTGTTCGGAATCTGCCAAAATGCCCTTTATTTGGGTCTAAACTTCTATGCGATGCAGACAGTCGAGGCTTCGGTCGCGGCGATCATCGCCTCGACTATGCCCCTGCTGGTAGCCCTAGCCGGCTGGCTGCTATTGGGTGAGCGGATACGCCCGCTGGGCATCGTCGGCTTGCTGGCAGGTTTTGTCGGTGTCGCGCTAATCATGGGTAGCCGGATTAACGCTGGTGTCGATCTGTTCGGGGTTCTGCTCTGCGGAATCGGGGCGCTGGCGCTGACCTTTGCCACCTTGGCTGTTCGGGGGGCGACTTCGGGCGGTAACTTCATGATGGTGGTTGGGCTGCAGATGCTTATCGGATCGGCGGTGCTGTTTCTCGCCGCCCCGGTGTTCGAGTCTATTCATATCCACGCCACACTGCCTTTTATGCTGGCTTTTACCTACACCACGCTATTCCCGGGCCTTCTGGCAACTTTCATCTGGTTCCTGCTACTGGATCGCATCGGCCCGATCCGTGCAGCAACGTTCCATTTCCTCAACCCGGTATTCGGCGTGACCATCGCCGCCATTTTACTGGGTGAGAAGTTGGGCCCATTGGATGCGGTGGGGGTTCTGATCACAACGCTGGGAATTCTTGCCGTACAGCTGTCGCGCGAACCCGGTCAGCGCAGTAACGCCTCGACCTGATCTATCAATTTAGGCGCATTTGGCTTGGTGCTTGACCCATAGGTGGCAACGACCTCACCCTCGGGGCCAATAAGCACTTTGTTAAAGTTCCATTTCGGGACAAAGCCAGTCTGCGCAGCAACAGCTCGGTAAAACGGATGGGCATCCGAACCTTTCACTGGAGTGATATCCGTCATCGGAAGCGTAAGGTCATAATTTAGTTCGCAAAAATTCTTGACCTCTTTCGACGACGCCAGCTCTTGTTTGAACGAATTCGACGGGACCGCCAGTACCACCAGCCCGCGTACTTCATATGTTTCGTGCAGCTCCTGCAACGCTGCGTATTGTCCGGTAAAGCCGCAAAGCGACGCCGTGTTGACCACAAGCACGGGCTGTCCGCGCCAGTCTTCCAGTGATAATGTCCCGCCATCGATTGATGAAAATTCGCCCGTCAGTGGTGCCGCCTGAAGGGCTTTGCCCAACAAGATCAGAGCAGTCAACAGAGCCATACGGAACATCACTTCACCTCCTGTTATAAATCATACGCGCTGTGCATTCGTTTGGATCAACTGCACAGACCCGCGAGCGCGCTGTAATATGGTTTTGATTCCTACGCATCTATGCCCAAATAGGACATCATCATTCAAACACCGGAGGATCCATGTCCCGTTATACCAAAGACCCCGAGGTCATTGCGGCCCTCTCACCTGAAGAATTTCACGTCACCCAGCGCAGCGGCACCGAACGCCCGGGCACTGGCAAGCTGTTGAACAACAAGGAACCGGGCATCTACGTGGATATCGTCTCGGGCGAGCCGTTGTTCGCCTCGACCCACAAATACGAATCCGGCTGCGGCTGGCCCAGTTTCACCAAGCCAATCATACATGAACATGTCGAAGAGTTTCGCGACACCACTCATGGCATGATCCGGACCGAGGTCCGCTCGAAACACGGCGACAGCCACCTGGGCCACGTGTTTCCCGATGGCCCCCGCGAACATGGCGGGCTACGCTATTGCATCAATTCCGCCTCGCTGCGGTTCATTCATCGCGACGAGATGGAGGCCGAAGGGTATGGCGAATTTCTGATCCATGTGGAGGATTTCTGATGACCGATGAACGCGCCGTTCTGGCCGGAGGCTGCTTTTGGGGCATGCAGGACCTGATCCGCAAACTGCCCGGCGTCTCGCGCACCCGCGTCGGGTACACCGGCGGCGATGTGCCAAACGCAACTTATCGCAACCACGGCACCCATGCTGAAGGGATCGAAATCTGGTTCGACCCGACCCAGATCACCTATCGCGATCTGCTAGAGTTCTTTTTCCAGATCCACGACCCGACCACCCTGAATCGTCAGGGCAATGACCGCGGAATGAGTTATCGCTCGGCGATCTACTATGTGGACGATGCCCAGAAACAGGTGGCCGAAGATACAATTGCCGATGTCAACGCCAGTGGCATTTGGCCCGGCAATGTGGTGACCGAAGTCGAACCCGTCGGCGATTTCTGGGAAGCCGAGCCCGAGCATCAAGATTACCTAGAGCGCATCCCCAACGGATACACCTGCCATTTCCCGCGCCCGGACTGGGTGCTGCCAAAACGCTCCAGTGCGGCAGAATGACTTGCGCGGTATAGCCCCTTGCGGGGCTATCCGACCGCCACCCGAGGTCGTCCACTGGCCTCGACCGTGATCAACGCTTCGACGAATACCTCTTGCGCTTCAATCTTGGCGGTGCGGATATCGCGGTCGACTGTCACGCGTATATCCTCGGCACCTGCTTGGCGCACCGCGCCCTCAGCCTCGTTGCGCAGCACCTCTTCAAGCAGCTGCAGAGCGGAATTCGAGTCCGAGAAATCCTGCGGCCCCTCTTCCAGATGTACCCGATAGCGGCCTTCGGCCGGGGACGTAACTGAACCGGCCCGCCGAAGGGTCAGCCGCCCGACAACCGCACCGATGGCATTTGCAACACCGGCATGCTCTGGCAGGACCATCTTGCAATGCAACCGCTCTCCGACTGCCGGGTAATAGCTGGGGGCCGAAGCCCCAAGGCCCACTACATCCACATTCAGCGCGGTATCCAATGCCAACAACCCACGGTGTTTCGCCAACCCGCGCTGCGTCAGAACATGCCGGGCCAGATCTCTTGCAGGCTGGTCAAACCCATGGCTTTCCTCGGCAAAAGCAGTCTCTAATAAGGTCAATGAGGTTTGTTCCGTCAACTGATCGACAATGAGCTGAGCCAGCGCTTCAGGCGATACTGCCAGCCTGTCCCCTGATCCAACCCGCTTACGCGCCATCAGTTCCAGCGCCTTGAGCGCTGCCGAGCAGTCCCAATCCGCAAGCCGCCCCAGAGCATGGCTGGCATCCGAAGGGGTGACACCCGAGACCTGTACGATCCCGCGATCCACCAAACGGCCCAGTGCCCCATGCTCCATCCGGGTTTGCAACAGACTGCTGAGCGGCACAACACGATCCTCCAACCGGTCCAGTAATACTGTTTCACGCGGCCCGACCCCATCGGCGGGGATACCCGACACACGACGGGCAAACCTCGTGTCATGTTCACCTACGGTCGTCGCCCGCAATTGCTCATCCAATGCCGCATGTACCACATCCGGGGCCTCAGCTGCGATCAGCGACACCGGCAGAACCCGACGCGGCCCAAGGAAGACACCGCCGCCCAAGCCTTCGGTCACCACATGCACCTGACTGTCACCGCCCAAACCATGAGTCCGCATCGCAACCGCTTCAACCATGGTCCTGAAACCGCCAACCTGCGCGCCTGCGGGGTCGATGGCAGGTTTGCCATCTCTGATCAGCGCGACGTCGGTCGTGGTCCCGCCGATATCGGACACCAGCGCGTTCTCAACATCGGTCAGCCAGCGCGCGCCAACGATAGAGGCCGCAGGGCCACTTAGGATCGTTTCAATCGGACGCTCCCGCGCCTGCTCGGCGCTCATCAAAGCGCCATCCCCGCGCACAACCATCATTGGGGCGGTGATGCCCTGCGCGCGCAACTGATCCTGCGCGCGCCCGATCAAGCGGTCGATCATCCCGATCAATCGTGCATTCAGCACGGCGGTCACTGCACGCTTTGGCCCATTCAGCTTGGCCGACAGATGATGAGAGCACGTGACCGGCACTCCCGTACGCTCGGAAATCACGCGCGCCACTTCCAGTTCATGCGCCGGATTCCTGGTCGCGAACTGTGCCGCAACCGCATAGCCGGAAATGCCTGAATGTGAGTCTAAAAAGGCCTCTAGCCCTGCAACATCCAATTCGGCGACCTGACCCCCTGCATGGTTGTGCCCCCCAGCCAGAACCAAAGCCGGATCGCCCTTCAACGCCTCTCTTAGACCGTGTTTCTCAAGGTCGCTTTCCCGAAACCCGACATAGATCAACGCCACGCGCCCGCCCTGGCCTTCGACCAACGCATTGGTGGCCAGCGTTGTCGACAACGATGCCATCCCAATCTGATCCGGAGACACATCAGCCGTCTCTAGCACAGCAGAAACCGCGCGCCCCACACCAATCGCTAGATCCGCTCGTGTGGTCAGCGATTTGGCCGACGCGATCACCTCGCGCTCATCCCGGATCAGCACCGCATCCGTATAGGTTCCGCCCGTATCCACCCCCAAAGCCAACGCCATCGGGTCCTCCATCTGTTCGCCAGAACCGGGTGTAGCGTTTTCCTGCGGCGCGTCCAGCCTGTTTACGACAACCGGGATGCCGCCCAGCGCGCTGCATCAGCCGCGGTCGGATCCGGATCATCGGTCAGCGCCTGTGCAACCGGCAGTAACGCCGGCACCGCTGAGTTCCCAATCGCATAAAGCACGTTCCGCACGAACCGATTCCGGCCGATCCGCTTTATCGGCGAGCCCGAGAACATCGCGCGGAATGCTTTATCATCCAGCTGCGCCAGTTCCGCCAACGGAGGCGCCTTTAGCTCCTCCCGCGCCGCATAGCGAAGGTCACTGGCCGCGACCGCAAACTTGTTCCACGGGCAGGCCGCAAGACAATCATCGCAGCCATAGATTCGGTTGCCCAACAGCGCGCGCAACTCTTCCTCCACCGGCCCCTTATGCTCGATGGTCAGATACGAAATACAGCGCCGCGCATCCAACTGATACGGTGCCGGAAACGCGTCGGTCGGACAGGCCGTCAAACACGCGCGGCATGAGCCACAATGGTCGACCTCAGCGCCATCCACAGGCAAATCCAAAGTTGTGAAAACAGACCCTAAAAAGGCCCAATTTCCCCAATCCTGACTGACAAGATTGGTATGCTTGCCCTGCCACCCCAGCCCAGCGGCCTGCCCCAGCGCCTTCTCTGGCACCGGAGCAGTATCGACAAACACCTTCACTTCACCCCCACCCTCGGCAATCAGCCAGCGCGCCAATCGTTTGAGGCGCTTCTTAACCAGATCGTGATAATCCTTGTTCTGCGCATAAACCGAAATGGCGCCCAAGTTAGAATGCGCCAGCACCGCAGTCGGGTCATGCTCGGGCGTATAGCTCTCCGCAAGCATGATCACCGACCGCGCGTCAGGCCACAGCACAGACGGATCACCGCGCCAATGAGCCCGCTCAGCCATCCAGCCCATCTGGCCATGATATCCGGCTTGTAGAAAGGCATCCAACCGTTCGGGAACAAGGGGCACATCCCAAGGACGACAAACCCGACAGGCGACAAACCCCTCAGACAAGGCTTGCTCCACCAACCGCTGTTTCAACTCCGATCCGCTCTTCATCTGGCCAAAAATACCTTCGGGGGTGAATTGGCCCAATGGCCAAGAGGGGGCGGACAGCACCCTACCCCTCAATCTATCAGAAATCCAGATCCGCGTAATGTGGCGGTGGCCGGAATCCCGGAACCTGATCCGCCAGAATCGAGCGGAACGCCGGGCGGGATTTGATCTTGGCGTACCAGTCCTTCACCGCAGAGCTTCGGTTCCAATCTACGTCCGAAATGTAATCCAGCGCCGACAGATGCGCCGCCGCGGCGAAATCGGCCAATGTCATCTGATCTCCGGCCAGCCAGCGACGGTGATCCAGCAGCCAGGCCATATAATCCAGATGATACTTGATCGCGCGCGCGCCTTCCTTGACGTTCTTGCTGTCCGGATAGCCTTGCCCCGTTACTTTCTTGTTCACCCGCTCATAGAGTAGCTTTGAGGTCACCTCGTGGTGAAACTTGTCATCAAACCAGCCTACCAAACGCCGCACCTCATAACGTGCTTCGGCTTTTTTAGGCATCAAGGGTGGCTCGGGTCGGGTCTCTTCGATATATTCGCAGATCGCGGCGCTCTCGGCCATGATCTGACCATCCAGTCGCAGCACAGGAACCTTACCCGCCGGGTTGCGGCGCAAAAAATCCGGGTCCTGTTCCCAGTATCGTTCTTCGACCAGCTCAACCTCGATCTTCTTTTCGGCCAGAGACAGGCGAACCTTGCGGCAATAGGGCGAGAGGGGGACGTGAAACAGACGCGCCATGAACTTCCATTCGAACCAGTAGAGTACCCTTCAAGCTTTAGCCGCTGAGGGGTCTGGGTTTCAATCCTCGAAACACGCGGCGCGTCCATCTGCGCGGATGGTGGCCGCTCCATCCAGAATTGACGCGGCACGCCTGCGGGTCCGCACCGATGGATCCGTCACCGACCGGTTGCGCGGGGATGGCAGAATCGCCGCCACACGCGCCGCTTGTGTCGGAGACATTTTTGCCGCACTCACCCCATAATACTTCTGCGCCGCGGCCTCGACGCCAAAGATCCCTTGTCCGGTTTCCGCGACGTTCAGATACACTTCGAGAATGCGCTGCTTGCTCCAGACGATTTCAACAACCGGTGTCATCGAGGTTTCAAGCGCCTTGCGGACCCAGCTGCGCCCCTGCCAGAGAAATACATTCTTGACCACCTGCTGCGTGATGGTCGATGCACCCCGGCTGCCGCCATCTTCCAGCGCATCGCGGATCGCTTCGACATCAAAGCCCCAATGCAGGCAGAAGTTGGCATCCTCGGCTGCTACGACCGACCGCGCCATGATCGGGGCAATCTCTTCGATCGGCACCCACTCGCGATCAACCTTCCCAAGCCGACGCCACTCGGACCAGATCGTATGCGTGACCGGCGGGTTCACGACTGAATAGATCAGAACCAAAGACACAAAAGCCACGACCATCGCCAGAACAACACGAAGGGCCCAGCGCCGTATCCGAGCGATGGGGCCTGTTGTTTTGTTTGATCTGGACGCCTTCTTTTTCTTACCGCGCGGTTTGCGGACTGCTTTTTTTGCCATGCCTTGCTATACGCCGCGAAGGGCGTATTTGAAACGGATTATTTCGACAACATCTGTCCGTCGCGCGGTCGCACAACCGGGCGTGCAGTTCTGACTGAGGCTGCTCCGCGCGCCGCCAACTCCGGGAACAAGGCCAATACTTCTGCTTGCGTCCGACGCTCGGCCTGGGTCAGTGCATGTCCCGGGTAGTAGCTTTCACTTTTGGCGCCATTGGCGAACACGATCTCATGTCGCAGGAACAGAATGTGGATATAATCCACCTCGCCCCCTTCGACACGCGTGACTGTTGTTCCGTTCACAAGACAATGGGCAGCGATCAGAACTTCTTCATGGCCAAACAGGTAGGGTGCACGCCAATCATCGATCAGCATCCTGTGCTGCGGCGAAACAAGCAGAGGGCGCGTGAGCCCGAACATCCCTGTCTCGAACCGAATTGGGGCCAGTTTACCCTCGGCTGCCACCTTGGTCCGACCAATCCAGAGCACAGGTTTAGCGCCGCTATCCGCGGTCGTAACCAGATCTCCAAGTTTCAGGTCCTCGACCGGCCGAGGCCCATCGGGAGTATCAATCAATGTGCCGGGCGTAAAGCAGGGCGGACCCAGATCACCGTTGGCGATATCGACCGAACCAAACGAAGCCCCATCATCGCTAAAATCGGTGACTGACGAAGAAACAAACGTGCCTTGCTGCAGAACCGATCCGTCTGTTGGGGTAAAAACCTCGCGCCCGTCAGCAAGGTAGAAGGTAACGCCGGTATATGTAACCTGCGCACCACCCGGCAACTCGATCGTCACCATATCATCGAAGTAAGACGCAGTGATGTCAGATCCGTCGACCGAGTCTCCATTCAGCCGGTTGACCAGATCATCGTCATTCTGATCGATGATATCAAAGAACTCGACGTTCAGCGTGGATCCAACAACGGTTCCGTTCGCACCCGGATTGGCCGGGTCGAGCACAAAAAACTGGTCTGTATACGTCGTGGGCACACCGATATTCCACTTCACTCACATCATTGGGATAGCAGCATGCCTGCATTTCCCGAATAAACTATGACTAAAGCTAGGCGTTATGCACGGCATTACACAAGAATTGGAAACAATATGGCCAGACAAAAGAATACCCGGCGTGTTGGGAACGACACGCCGGGCCAAAGATTTAGATCTCTCAAGACCTATTCTGCAGGAATCGCCGCCACTTCGGTGGTCAGAGGATGACTGAGCTTGTTCAACATCTCTTTTGGGCAAACCTGCAGGAAGTTGGTCTTTTCCACATCCCAATGCTGTAAGATATCAATGGCTTTGCGGCTGTTGGTCTCCGCGACATGGCGCTCGATCATTGCTTTCAGCTGATCTTCCCAATGGTCCACTGTCACCGGACAGGTGACAAGCGTCTCCATATTCATCAGCGCCTCAGCTTTGCCTTCGGGGTCGTACAGATAAGCCATACCACCCGTCATCCCCGCACCAAAGTTGGCACCGATATCGCCGAGAATAACCGCAACGCCGCCGGTCATGTATTCACATCCGTTCGAGCCGCAGCCTTCGATAACCACTCTGGCACCTGAATTTCGCACCGCGAACCGCTCACCTGCGCGGCCTGCCGCAAATAGGTGGCCATCGGTGGCACCGTATAGGACGGTGTTGCCAATGATGGTGTTATATTCCGCCTTGAGCGGGCTCACCTGCGGGGGTCGCACAACAATCATGCCGCCCGAAAGCCCCTTGCCGACATAGTCGTTGGCATCACCCGAGACCTCCAGCTTGAGACCTGGAGCGGCAAAAGCCCCCAGCGACTGGCCGGCCGAACCCTGCAGTTTCACATGCAAGTGATCGTCCTGGAACGTGTTCCGCATGCCGAAATTCTGGACGATGTGGCTTGAGACACGTGTACCCACGGTCCGATGCGTGTTCTGCACCGCGTAAGATAGTTGCATCTTCTCACCGTCTTTCAGGAACCGTGCTGCATCGCGCACAATCTCGGCATCCAGCGTATCCGGCACTGCATTACGATCCTTGTCGCGGTTGTAGACGATATCATGTGCACCATCGACGGTGATCAACAGCGGGTTGAGGTCCAGATCATCCAGATGCGCCGATCCGCGGCTGACCTGTGCTAGCAGATCAGCACGACCGATGATTTCGTCAATCGAACGTGCGCCGAGGCTAGCCAGCAGTTCTCGCACTTCCTGTGCGTAGAAGGTGATCAGGTTCACCACCTTGTCCGCGTTGCCAGTAAACTTGGCACGCAACGATTCGTCCTGCGTACACACGCCCACCGGACAGGTGTTCGACTGGCACTGACGCACCATGATACAGCCCATTGCGATCAGGGCGGCGGTACCGATGCCGTATTCCTCAGCGCCCATCATCGCGGCCATGACGATGTCGCGACCAGTGCGCAGGCCACCATCGGTCCGTAGAGTAACGCGGTCGCGAAGGTTGTTCATCGCCAGAACCTGATGCGCCTCGGTCAGGCCCATCTCCCACGGCAGTCCAGCGTATTTGATACTGGTTGCGGGCGACGCGCCCGTTCCGCCATTGTGACCCGAAATAAGGATAATATCGGCTTTCGCCTTGGCCACACCGGCAGCAATCGTGCCAACGCCCGAGGACGCCACCAGCTTAACCGTCACTTTGCAGCGCGGGTTGATCTGTTTCAGGTCATAGATCAGCTGCGCCAAATCCTCGATCGAGTAGATGTCGTGGTGCGGCGGCGGCGATATCAGCGTAACGCCCTTAGTAGAATGCCGCAGACGCGCGATCAGGTCTGTGACTTTCATACCCGGCAGCTGACCGCCCTCACCCGGTTTCGCGCCTTGGGCGACCTTGATCTCAAGCTCTTCGCACTGGTTCAGGTATTCGGCGGTCACGCCGAACCGGCCCGAGGCCACCTGTTTGATCTTGGCCGACGGGTTGTCACCGTTGGGTTCAGGCACAAAATGCGCCGGGTCTTCACCACCTTCGCCGGAATCCGACTTCGCGCCAATCCGGTTCATCGCCACGTTCAGTGTCTTGTGCGCCTCGGGGCTGAGGGCGCCCAGCGACATGCCTGGAGTGACAAAGCGTTTGCGGATTGAAGTGATCGATTCGACCTCTTCGATCGGCACCGGCTTGCCCAGCGGCTTGAAATCCATCAGATCGCGCAAGTGAATCGGAGGATTGGACTGCATCTTGGCCGAATACTGTTTCCACAGCTCATATGAGGCGCGGTTACAGGCCATTTGCATCATGTGCATTGAGGTTGCTTCCCACGCGTGGGTCTCACCCGATTTACGCGCTTTGTAGAAACCTCCGATGGGCAGAACATCCAGACCGCTGTCCCACGCCTTAGCATGAATTTCTTCGACTTTGGTCTGAATGCCGGTGACACCGATGCCGGAGATACGACTGGTCATACCCGGGAAATACTCGGCCACCATCGCGCGGCTGAGACCCACGGCTTCGAAATTCAGACCACCGCGATAGGACGAGATAACCGAAATACCCATCTTGGCCATGATCTTCAGCAGACCCTGGTCGATGGCTTCGCGATAGCGCGCAACGTTTTCGGTCAGGGTGCCGTCCAGCAGACCACGGTCAATGCGATCAGCCAGTGAATCTTCGGCCAGATAGGCGTTCACAACAGTCGCGCCACAGCCGATCAGAACCGCAAAGTAATGAGGATCAACACATTCAGCAGACCGCACGTTCAGCGAACAAAAGGTCCGCAAACCCTGACGGGTCAAATGCGAATGCACAGCACTGGTGGCCAGGATCATCGGCATCGCCACACGACCTTGCCCTGAATTCATGTCAGACAGAACCAAGTGACCCGCGCCCGAGCGCACGGCTTCCTCTGCTTCGGCTCTAACACGTGCCAAGGCGGCGCTCAGAGCGCCTCGGCCGGGTTCAAAGCTACAATCGATCTCCGCAAGGGGTGAACCCAGTTGATTGACCAGGGTGTCCCATTGTGCATTGCCGACAAAGGGGCTTTCCAGAACGATGATCTCGGTCTGGCTGCTGTCTTCGTCCAGCACGTTCTTAAGGTTGCCGAACCGCGTCTTCAGCGACATCACACGGTATTCACGCAAACTGTCGATCGGAGGGTTCGTCACCTGGCTGAAGTTCTGCCGGAAAAAGTGGCTGAGCGGGCGGTATTGCTTGGACAGAACAGCCGAGGGCGTATCATCCCCCATCGAAGCCAGCGCCTCTTTGCCGTCCTCTGCCATCGGGGCAAGAATCTGTTCTAGGTCTTCTACAGAATACCCGGCCGCGATCTGACGCTTGCGCAGTTCTTCTCCGGTGAATTTCGGGTGTTCCGTCACGCCCGCAAGTGACTCGTCCAGATCGTTGATCTTGCCGACCCAGTCGCCAAACGGCAGTGCTCGGGCCAGTTTGTCCTTGATCTGCTTGTCGCGGAACAGCTTGCCCTTTTTCATATCGACAGCCAGCATCTGGCCCGGTCCCAGCGCGCCTTTTTCGGTCACGGTGGCCTCATCAATCGGCACCATACCCGCCTCGGACCCCGCGATGACCAGACCATCGCCGGTTACCACATAGCGCATCGGGCGCAGACCATTCCGATCCAAACCGGCACACACCCAGCGGCCATCCGTCATTGCCAGCGCAGCAGGGCCATCCCAAGGTTCCATCACTGAATTGCAGTAGGAATACATGTCGCGCCAGCTTTGCGGCAGCTCGATAGCTTGCTTGGACCAGCTTTCCGGAACCAGCATGGTCTTCGCCATCGGCGCCGAGCGCCCCGCACGCACCAAAACCTCGAATACCGAGTCTAATGCGGCAGAATCCGACGATCCGCCCGCAATGATCGGCTTGATGTCCTCGGCATAGACGCCAAAGCTGTCCGAGGTCATGCGGATCTCGTGGCTTTTCATCCAGTTGATGTTGCCTTTCAGCGTGTTGATCTCACCGTTGTGGGCCAACATACGGAAGGGCTGGGCCAGCCACCATTGCGGGAACGTGTTGGTCGAATAGCGCTGGTGGTAAATCGCAAAAGCGGACTCGAACCGCTCATCCATCAGGTCGGGGTAGAAAACAGCGACCTGCTCGGCCAGCATCATGCCTTTGTAGATGATCGACCGGCAAGACAGCGACGCCAGATATAGCCCCGAGATTCCTGCGGCCAGCGCCGCTTTTTCTATACGGCGACGAATGACATAGAGCTCACGCTCGAATGTCTCTTCATCCACGCCTTTGGAGTTCGAGATCAAAATTTGCTCGATCTCGGGCCGGGTCGCGTTGGCCTTTTCGCCCAGACAGGTCACATCAACCGGCACATGTCGCCAGCCATAAATATAGTAACCCATGCGTAGAACTTCGGTTTCCACGATGGTCCGGCACTGTTCCTGCGCGCCAAAATCTGTGCGGGGCAGGAAAACCTGACCGACAGCAACCAGTTCATCCAAGTTTGGTTCATGACCCGTGCGACGAATCTGATCATAGAAGAATGGGACCGGGATCTGCACATGGATACCTGCGCCATCCCCGGTTTTACCGTCCGCATCCACCGCGCCGCGATGCCAGATTGCCTTTAGCGCATCGATCCCGGCATCCACCACCTTGCGTGACGGCTTACCATCGACGGACACAACAAGGCCCACACCGCACGAGGAATGTTCTTCTTCCTCTGAATAGAGACCGTTTTCTGCCATCCATTTGCGCTTGGCTTCCTCGGCCCGCACCCAATCGGCATCATATTTGGTCATTGGCTGTCTCCTTCTTCCCAAGGGGGCACACAGGCTTTTGTTCATCTGTCGGCGTTCGCTTTCGAACGCATACCCGCTGGGATTTTTCGAATTGCTTTTGCGTTTTGTTTCACTCGGCTGCGATGGCGGATTTGGCGTTAAAACGCTCAATTATGGCATCTGCGCAATCGCGCCCGTCACGGATCGCCCAGACCACCAGCGAAGCACCGCGCACGATGTCGCCGATGGCATAAACGCCCTCCATCTCGGTTGCACCGGTCTGGAACGCAGCTTTGATTGTACCCCAGCGGGTCACAGGCAGATCAGGTTGGCCGAATAAGGTGGGCAGGTCTTCGGGTTCGAAGCCAAGCGCCTTGATCACCAGATCGGCCTCTTCGACATAGTCTGCGCCCTCAATCACTTCGGGAGCCTGACGGCCCGAGGCATCGGGCTGGCCCAGACGCATCTTCTGCACCATGACACCGTTTACTTGCTCATCGCCGGTAAAGCCCTTGGGTGCGCTAAGCCATTCGAAGATCACGCCTTCTTCCTCGGCATTCTGGGTCTCACGCTGCGAGCCCGGCATATTGGCGCGGTCCCGACGATAGAGGCATTTGACCGACGTCGCACCCTGACGAATCGACGTGCGCACGCAATCCATTGCGGTATCGCCCCCGCCGATGACGACCACTTTCTTACCTTCCGCGTTCAGGCGGCCATTGTCGAAGTCATCAACCGCATCGCCAAAACTTTTGCGATTCGAGGCTGTCAGAAAATCGATCGCCTTTTCAATCCCACCCAGACCGCTGCCGGGCATGGACAGATCACGGGATTTGTAGACGCCCGTTGCAATAATCACCGCATCATGTTTCGCGTGGATTTCCGCGAATTTCGCGGCGTCCACATCGCAGTTCAGCTCAAATGCAACACCACCATCTGCCAGCAGGTCATTTCGGCGTTGGACGATATCCTTTTCCAGCTTGAAACCGGGAATGCCGTACATCAGCAGCCCCCCCGCACGGTCATAACGATCATAGACCGTGACCTGAATACCCGCCCGGCGCAGCATATCCGCCGCTGCCAATCCACCGGGTCCACCGCCAATGATACCCACGCTTTCGTCGCGCTCGGCACGAGGCTGAACGGGTTTGACCCAGCCTTTATCCCAGGCTGTATCGGTAATGTATTTCTCGATCGAGCCGATGGTGACCGTACCGTGGCCTGATTGCTCGATCACGCAATTGCCTTCGCACAGACGGTCCTGTGGGCAGATGCGGCCGCAGATTTCAGGGAAAGTGTTGGTAGCCTGGCTTGTTTGATACGCCTCTTCCAACCGCCCGGTTGCCGTCAGGTTCAGCCAATCAGGGATATTGTTGTGCAGCGGACAATGGGACTGGCAATAGGGCACTCCGCACTGGCTGCATCGGCTGGCCTGTTCGGCCGCCTTCTCCGCGGCGTACTCGGCATAGATTTCATCGAAGTCCTCTTTGCGGTCACTGGCGGCACGCTTTTCAGGCATGACACGATCGATCTGCACAAATTTCAGCATCGGTTGCTTGGCCACGGGTCAGACTCCATGAATTGGCTTGGTCAGGGTTCTTTAAGTGAAGTCATTCTGGATGAAAAGTCAACTGTACTGACCTATATTGAGAAAACTGCATCGCTCGATGTTTTTTCAGAGAAATTTGTCGTGTTTTTAGTTCCGATTCGGACCTATCTGGACACTTCACTTTCCCGTTGCCCGCTTATACCCATTGTTCTCAACAAAACGAGCACGGTACCGGCAGAGCAGATGAGCCTTTTTCACTTGATTCTTGTGGCGATCATTCAGGGCGTCACCGAATTCTTGCCTGTATCTTCATCCGGGCACCTGATCCTGCTGCCCCGCCTGACTGGCGCGGATGATCAAGGCCTGGCAATCGATGTCGCCGTCCATGTAGGAACACTTGGCGCGGTTATTCTTTATTTCTGGTCAGATGTGAAACAAGCCCTAGCCGGGATACCCCAAATTATCCGAGGACGAATTGAGACGCCTCAGGCGCGGTTGGCACTGGGCTTGGTCATCGCCACGATTCCGACAGTCATTGCGGGCGGGATCGTGTACCTGACGGGGCTTGAGCAGACTCTACGTTCAGTCGCCGTCATCGGATGGGCGATGCTTGGCTTCGGGTTAGTGCTGTATTGGATGGATCAAAAGGGGGTACAAACCAAACGTAGTTCGGACTGGGGCCTAAAGGACGCAATGATCATGGGGCTGTGGCAGATGTTGGCCTTGATCCCGGGGACTTCACGCTCGGGGATTACGATCACAGGCGCTCGCCAGCTTGGCTATACACGCGAAGATGGTGCGCGGATTGCCATGCTGATGTCGATACCAACGATTGTCGCTTCGGGCGTCCTGCTTTCGGTCGACGTCGTCCGTGAGGCGGACACACAGCTGGCCAAGGACGGCGCGATTGCCGCAGCCTTCGCCTTTGTTTCGGCTCTGCTCGCGCTTAACCTGATGATGCGGCTTCTGCGCAGCGTCAGTTTCACGCCCTATGTGATCTACCGGGTCATCCTCGGAGCAATACTGCTAATGATCGCCTATAGCTGATCAGATGCGCAGGTTCTTGGCCGAGTTCTGAATATCGTCATACTGACCCGCGGGGCGGAATTTCCACAGATATTCTGGCAGAACCGACTCCAACGTCGCGGGCTCGATCCCGAGGTCCGAAAAACCATTGGCGTCATCCGCCACCACATTATCGTGCCGCAGATTCTTAAGTTGGTCACGGGTCAGGATATTGTTCGGAAACAACTGAAAACTGACGAACTTCGCGATATCCAACACACCCGCCATGATTTTCGCCGCCCAGAAAGGCATCCCGATGATGATCCGGCGGCGATGAATTACGTCGAGCATCTGCTGCATCAAGGCGCGGAAACTCTTTACCTCTGGCCCGCCCAGTTCATAAACACCGGCAGACGCTTTGCCCAGAACGCCCTGAACTGCCGCTTGCGCAACATCATCGACATAGACAGGTTGAAATTTCGTTTCCGCCCCAACGAGCGGCAGGAACGGGCTCATCCGTGTCATTCCTGCGAAGCGGTTGAAAAACTGGTCTTCGGTGCCGAAAATGACTGATGGGCGCAGAATGACGGCACCCGGCATGTGTTGCAAAACGCCCGCCTCGCCCTGCGCTTTGGTGCGCGCATATTCGCTGTCGGATTCGGGATCCACACCGATGGCCGAGATATGAACCATGCGGTCGATACCCTGAGCGGCCGCCAGCCGGGCGATCCGTTCGGCACCTTCGGCCTGCACTGCGTCGAACGCATTCTTGCCCAGCTCATTCAATACGCCTACGCAATTCACCACTGCGTCCACACCATGCATCGCTGCAGCGACCGAGGCGTCATCACGGATATTGCACAAGATAGGCTCGACCTGACCAACCGCGCCATAGGGTCTGACGAACATCGCTTCATTGGGCCGCCGTACAGCGACGCGGACACGCCAGCCTTCGGCAGCCATACGCCGCGCGATATATCGGCCGACAAAGCCCGATCCACCGTAAATCGTGACGAGTTTCGACATGATGGCGCTCCTGCTGTCTTGGTCTGAATTGATCTAGCGCCCACGAGCCCGTCGAACAAGGCGCAATAACGCCGCGCTTCTCTGAAAATCCGTCGCGTGAACCAGAAGTTGGGGCACGCATCAAAAAACTTTCAAAAACCCCCCGAATCTGGTTGACGCCCCCTGCCAGTCAGCTTAAACGCCCCTCCACGACACCTGCCCAGGTGGCGGAATTGGTAGACGCGCTAGCTTCAGGTGCTAGTGTCCGTATGGACGTGGAGGTTCGAGTCCTCTCCTGGGCACCAAAATCTCCATAAAATTTGAACCCCTGGCACTTCCGGTCACTTGACCGATGTACAATCAGGCTGGTTTGGCCTGTCTGAGTCAATTTCTTTGTTTGACCCCGAGAATCGACCCGCAGGTACCGGAATTAACAATCTCTGTTGCACTACCTTTTGCCAGTCGAAGAAGGACATGGTGCAAGGCTATGGCAATTTCCTGCAAATCAAACTCATCTTTTTTGAAGATACCTTCCCGTCGCGCTTGTTAGTTACAAAGTCAACTATTACCACACCCATTAAATTCGATCGTATCTGTCCGGAAGGAACGTGCAAAATGAATGAGCTGACCAAGAATGAACGCATGACAGTTGCCCCATCCTTGAAAGGGCCGCACGAAGGGTACATGCCGGGCTTTGGCAACGATTACGAAACCGAAGCGCTTCCTGATGCTCTGCCCCAGGGTATGAACAGCCCGCAGAAATGCAATTACGGCCTCTATGGTGAGCAGCTTTCAGGCACTGCGTTCACGGCACCTTCGCACCAGAACGAGCGTACCTGGTGCTATCGTATCCGCCCGTCGGTAAAGCATTCACATCGCTATGAAAAAATCGATGTTCCCTATTGGAAATCAGCGCCCAATGTAGATCCTGACGTTGTCAGCTTGGGACAATACCGCTGGGATCCGGTGCCCCATACCGGTGAACAGACAACCTGGGTCACGGGCATGCGCACCATGACCACTGCCGGGGATGTGAACACTCAGGTCGGGATGGCTAGCCATATCTATATGGTGAACACTTCGATGCAGGATGATTACTTCTTCTCGGCTGACTCCGAGCTGCTGGTGGTGCCGCAAGAGGGCGTTCTGAGATTCTACACCGAATTAGGGATCATCGACCTTGAACCCAAGGAAATCGCTATCATTCCACGCGGCCTTGTCTACCGGGTCGAAGTTGTGGAAGGCCCTGCGCGCGGGTTCGTGTGCGAAAACTACGGCCAGAAATTCGAACTGCCTGGCCGCGGCCCGATCGGCGCCAACTGCATGGCCAACCCGCGTGATTTCAAAGCACCGGTCGCGGCGTTTGAGGACCGCGAAGTGCCCTCAAACGTGATCGTCAAATGGTGCGGTCAGTTTCACCAGACCAAAATCGGTCACAGCCCGCTGGACGTGGTGGCGTGGCACGGCAACTATGCACCCGTCAAATACGACCTGCGTACATATTGCCCGGTCGGAGCCATCCTGTTCGATCATCCGGATCCGTCGATTTTCACCGTTCTAACCGCACCTTCAGGCCAGCCCGGCACCGCCAATATCGACTTTGTTCTGTTCCGCGAGCGCTGGATGGTCATGGAAGATACCTTCCGCCCGCCCTGGTACCACAAGAACATCATGTCCGAACTGATGGGCAATATTTACGGCCAATATGATGCGAAACCGCAGGGCTTTATTCCCGGCGGTATGAGCCTGCACAACATGATGCTGCCCCACGGCCCAGATCGCGAAGCCTTTGAAAAAGCATCGAATTCAAACCTAGGGCCAGACAAGCTGGAAAACACCATGTCCTTCATGTTCGAAACCCGCTTTCCGCAGCATCTCACAGCGTTCGCCGCCAATGAGGCACCACTGCAGGACGATTACATCGACTGTTGGAGCGACATCGAAAAGAAATTCGACGGCACACCCGGCAAGAAGTGACGAGGGTATAATTTCTTCGTCTCCCAAAGGGCAGAGATTTAGAACGCTTGATCTGTAACGCATTTAAGCGGGTACGTTCAGAAAAGCTTGGCGACCCCGGCAGGATTCGAACCTGCAACCTGCCCCTTAGGAGGGGGCTGCTCTATCCAGTTGAGCCACGGGGCCGCGCGTCGTTTTCTCTAGCGGGGTTTTTTCAGATTGTCATGGGCTTTGCACAACAGTTGAACAATTCGCCCTGTTCACGCTACCATCGGCCAAACAAACAATGCAGGTATCTCGGTGACAACAGAAACAAAACGCCCGCTTACCCTTCGTGATGTCTCGGAAGCGTCCGGAGTATCCGAAATGACCGTTAGCCGGGTGCTACGTAATCGCGGGGATGTGTCGGATGCCACCCGTACCCGTGTTTTGGCCGCCGCAAAAGAGCTGGGATATGTGCCCAACAAGATCGCGGGAGCATTGGCGTCAAGCCGGGTGAATCTTGTCGCTGTGATCATCCCGTCATTGTCAAATATGGTCTTCCCCGAAGTTCTAACCGGTATCAATCAGGTGCTGGAAGATACTGAACTGCAGCCGGTGGTTGGCGTCACGGACTATCTGCCAGAAAAAGAAGAAAAAGTGCTGTACGAGATGCTCTCGTGGCGGCCCTCAGGCGTGATCATTGCCGGACTGGAGCATACCGAAGCCGCGCGCGCTATGCTGGATTCAGCTGGCATACCGGTGGTCGAGATCATGGATACTGATGGCAAACCGGTGGATGCGATGGTGGGAATCTCTCACCGCCGCGCCGGGCGCGAAATGGCGCAGGCAATCCTGAAGGCGGGCTATGAGCATATCGGGTTTATGGGCACCAAGATGCCGTTGGACCACCGTGCCCGTAAACGGTTCGAAGGCTTCACCGAAGTATTGGGCAAGCACGGGATCGAGATCGAAGATCGCGAATTCTACTCGGGCGGGTCGGCGCTGGCCAAGGGGCGCGAGATGACACAAGCGATGCTTGAACGCTCGCCCGAGTTGGATTTTCTGTATTATTCCAACGATATGATCGGCGCAGGTGGGCTGCTGTATTTGCTGGATCAAGGGATTGATGTGCCCGGTCAGATCGGATTGGCCGGATTCAACAATGTGGAGCTGCTGCAGGGGCTACCACGCAAGCTGGCCACGATGGATGCCTGCCGGACCGAGATTGGGCGCACCGCGGCCGAGATCATTGCGGCGAAGCTGGCCGATCCGGATTCCGAGGTTGAAACCCGCGTTACCCTGACCCCCAAGATCAGCTATGGCGACACGCTGAAACGGCGATAACTCCCGATGGCGCAGCAACGTCTGGACAACCGCGCGGCGCGGGCGCTGTTCATGGATCGGCACGCGCTTTTGGAACAGCCTACTGGAAGTTCCAAAGGCGATGACTTGTTACAGCTGATCCATCGTTTAGGGTTTGTCCAGCTCGACAGTATCAACACCGTCGCCCGCGCGCATGACATGATCCTATATGCGCGTAAGCCCAGCTATCGTTCGCGCCACCTCAAACACCTCTATGAACGCGACCGCGCGCTGTTTGAGCATTGGACGCACGATGCGGCGGTGATCCCAATGGAATTCTATCGCCATTGGCATCTGCGGTTCCTACGCGATGCCGACATGTTGAAAGCCCGCTGGAAGAACTGGCGGCGTGACGGGTTTGAGCAAAAGTTCGAAACCGTCCTACAACATATCCGCGACCATGGTCCGGTTGGCTCGTCCGATGTCGGAAAAGACGAGAAAAAGGGATCTGGCGGTTGGTGGGACTGGCATCCATCCAAGACCGCGCTGGAATATCTCTGGCGATCCGGCGCGCTGACCGTGGTTGGACGCGATGGGTTTCAGAAACGCTATGACCTGACAGAGCGGGTTATAGAAACTCAACTTTGCCCCGGCAACTTGCTCTGCGACGCAAATGAAACTGTGGATTGGTTGTGTAACGCCGCACTCGACCGGCTGGGGTTCGCCACATCGGGAGAGCTTGCCGCATTCTGGGATACGGTAAGCGCTGCCGAGGCAAAATCCTGGTGCCAACAGGCTCTAACACAGGGTGAAATCGAAGAGATCTGCGTCGAATGCGCAGACGGACGGGAACGAAAAGTGTTCGCCCGCCCCGGTCTATGCGAACATGCAGCGGCGATGCCCGATGCGCCGGGCCGGATCAGAGTTCTCAGCCCTTTTGACCCTATGTTGCGTGACCGGAACCGGGCCGAGCGGTTGTTCGGATTCCACTATCGGATCGAGGTGTTCGTCCCCGAACCCAAGCGTACCTACGGCTATTATGTCTTCCCGTTGCTTGAGGGGCACCGGTTGATCGGGCGCATCGACATGAAGGCCCAGCGAGACCGTGGGCTGTTGCAAGTCCGATCCGTATGGCCTGAAAGGTCGGTGCGTTGGTCTGATGCAAGAACCCGCCGCTTGCACGCCGAATTGGACCGTGTACGGCGATTTGCGGAACTTGACGGGGTGGAGTTTGAAAAGGATTGGCTGAAAGATCCTAGATAGAACCCAATTTTTCGATCAGGAAACCTTGTTCCTCAATCAGTAGGCGCAGCTCGTTCAGCGAAACATGTGGCGCCCTGCCCGATGTATCCAGCTGCGCATTTGCTCGACCATACAAAGCCTCGCGACTGGCCAATATGTTCTTGAGCTGCTCCATCGCCTTGGGATTTCCGGCCATCGGGCGTTCGTCGCCTTGGCCGCGCACGCGATCCATATGCTCGGTCGGTGACGCGCGCAGCCAGATGGTGTGAAACCGGCCAAGCAGGGTAGCATAGGTCGAAGGCTCTGATACGATCCCGCCCGCGACTGCCAGCACGACCCGATCATGCTCTGCAATCACCCGATCCAGCGCCTGCGCTTCCAGATTGCGATACCCGTCTTGCCCGTAGAACGCCATCACTTCAGACATGGGCATGCCGGCCATCTCTTCAATCATGGCTGTGAGTTCAACAAACGGCAGTCTTTGTGCGGCAGCCAGCATAGCGCCAAGAGTTGACTTACCCGCTCCGCGTAACCCAATCAGACAAATCCGATGCGCACGTGCATCCTCATCTGGGTGAGGTTGCAATGCACGCCTGACGCTTTCTTTGACGTCGTCGCTGGCTTGTCGGAAAAGCTCAACTATCTGCAAAGCATCCGAATCCCACGGATCATCTTCACCAATCAACCATTCGGCTTTGTAATCCAGTGCCTGTGCGACACGGTGCAACACGCCGATCGAGATGTTGCCCTCACCCGCCTCAAGCTGCGCCAAATAGCGTGGGGAAACGCCCGAGTTCTCAGACAGGATCCGGCGCGGGATGCCTCGCATTTGACGCGCCCGGCGTACACGCGCGCCCACTCGCTCGCTTAAATCCTGCTTTGCAATATGTGCAGGCAGTGCCGGTTCTGGCGGTTTGGGCCCATCCATCTGCATTGAACCGTTTGTTAAAGGTAAGGATGAGGCTACGACGCGAACCATCTACGGGCAACGAATATTACCTTCTCCGCCCACAATGCTTATCGTTTGGGGCCCTGAACGAGGTCTGAACGACGACAAGAAGTTTGGTTAGAGCCTGTTCTGAGCATTGCGCTCAGCCTTCCAGCTGGTGAAGCTCTACCAGAAGGTCCAGCAACTTCTCGTGCTGCTCTGCCCCGAGCAAAGAGCGGGTGTGTTCCGCCAGCTCCAACATTTCCGCCAGATTTGCGTCGATAATTTGCAACCCATTCTCGCTGATTTCGACAATCTGTCGGCGGCGGTCTTTGGTATCAGGCCGCCTCATGATCAGCTTGCTGTCTTCGAGCTTTTTCAGAATGCGCGTCAGGCTGGGCAACAAGAGGCAGGCGCGCTCGGCGATCTGAGTAGGCTCCTGAGGTCCTTCTTCCTGCAAAACGCGCAGAACGCGCCATTGTTGCTCGGTGACGCCAGCATCCGTTAGCACACCACGAATAGGCCCCATCACCCTTTCCCGAGCGCGCAACAGCGCTATCGGCAATGATCGGGACGTCTGTGGTAAGTTCTTTGACATATGGAATTTTCGCGCAATTCCAAATATTTCGCAATAGAACGTTGGTTGTGGTTGAGTTTCGTTTACTGGACTTTACTTAACTTGTTTAGCATATGATACTGACAAAAAGGCTACCGAGGCGGATAAGATGAAATGGAATGAATTCTCCGATTGGGGCAAGAAGGTTGCCGAGTGGACGCAAGACTATCACCTGACGGTGGGCGACAAGCCCGTGCGCGCCCGGACCGAGCCGGGCGATATCCTGAACGCTCTGCCCGCGCATCCCCCTGAGCAGGGCGAGCCGATCGAGGACATCTTTCATGATTTCGAACAAATCGTGATGCCCGGCATTACCCATTGGCAACACCCTCGGTTCTTCGCCTACTTCAATTCGAACGCCTCGGCCCCGTCTGTTCTGGCCGAGTTCCTGGCCAGCGCCATCGCGCCGCAATGTATGCTGTGGCAGACCTCGCCCGCCGCAACCGAGATGGAAACACGAATGATGGACTGGCTGCGCGAAGCGCTGGACCTGCCCAAAGGGTTTGCCGGGGTTATTCAGGATTCGGCGTCATCTGCGACATTGGCGGCTGTGCTGACCATGCGCGAGAAGGCGATGAACTGGCAGGGCAACACGCAGGGGCTGTTCGGTCAAAAGCCACTGCGCATTTATTGCTCTTTCGAGGTTCATACCTCAATCGACCGCGCCATCTGGGTTGCGGGGATCGGACAGGACAATCTAGTGCGCATCCCCGTGCGGGGTGATTGGCGTGGAATGAACCCCGAGGCGCTTGAAGCAGCGATTCAATCAGATTTAGAGTCTGGATTCCACCCGGCGGGCGTGATCCTTTGTGTTGGAGGGACCGGAACCGGGGCAACTGATCCAGTGGATCACTGCCTAGCGATTGCACAGAAATACGGGCTTTATACCCATGTCGATGCAGCCTGGGCGGGGTCGGCGATGATCTGCCCCGAATATCGTCACTACTGGCCGGGGATCGATCAGGCCGACAGCATTGTATTCAATCCCCATAAGTGGCTGGGCGTGCAATTCGATTGCTGTGCGCATTTCCTGAAAAACCCCGATGATCTGGTCCGCACGCTTGCGATCAGCCCGGAATATCTGAAAACCCACGGCAAGGACGGGATCATCAATTACTCGGAATGGTCGGTGCCATTGGGACGTCGGTTCCGCGCGCTGAAACTGTGGTTCGTCATCCGCACCTATGGGCTGGAGGGGTTGCGCGAACGGCTGCGGAATCACGTCAATTGGTCGCGCGCACTGCATGATCGTCTAGCAGCAGAACCGGATTTTCGGATCGTGACGCCTCCAATGTGGTCTCTTTGGACCTTCCGATACGAGCCGGATGGGGCCGAAGATCTGGATGATCTGAACCTGCGGCTGGTGAATGCAATCAATGATGATGGGCGGATCTACCTGACACAGACCCGCGTGGATGGCGATCTGGTCATCCGCTTTCAGGCCGGTCAGTTTGAAACCACAGAACAGGACGTGATGATGGCCTATGACGTGATCACTGAAATCGCTCGAGGGCTTTAGGCCCTCATTGACGCTGCAGCCTGCGCGTATCCCCCCGAGGCCCCGTCAACAAAATGCACATGGTCGTCGCGCATGGCCGAGGGAACAAAGCAGGTCATCATCGCCTCTTGCTGGGCGTGCATTCCATATCTGATTTTGCCTTTTGTTTGCGCGTCGTCCAGCATCTGAGTGAGCTGTTCCAACGTGCTCGAGTCACAATCCAGCGTCATTTTCAGACCGTCATCAAACTTTCGGAAATCAGCGTTGCGACTGACCATCTCTTTGTAATGCTTGGGTTCGAATTGACCCAGGCGCATCCCGGTTTTGAACAACAAGCCGATCAACATATTCCCGATCATCAAGCGTGTTTTCTGCATCAGAAGATTCCGACCTGCGCGTGAGACATGGGCGTCGATATCGACGCCGGGCGGAGGGAAACTCATCGGAGGTCCTTTGGCCGGAACCGGGTGACCGGCGCGTTCTAGCCCTTCGGCGACGGACAGGATGGATTGAGTCAGGGCGGCGAATTCAGCCTCATTAGACTCTGATGTAGGCTGAATAACCAGTGAAACGATCTGACCAACCCTCGCTGGACTGTTGGACCAACGACAAGATAGGCCGGTCAGATCGGGCTGCGCGTCAGGTCCGGCTGGTTGCACAACAAGTTGCCCGGATTTCATCTGAGCCTCGGCCCAGGCCAGTCCCCCGCCGGTAAACATCGCATAGTCAACGCCGGTGGACGGCGCAAAGCGAGCAACACGCAGATCACGTCCAGCGGCGCGGATGTCGGCCACCGAAACCAGCGCCGCGCGCAAAGTGATGGCGAATTCCGTTTCGGCCCAGCTTTGCAGTGTTGCCAGCGTATCCCGCGCGATCTCGGCATCCTCACCCGATACGGCGAATCCAGCACCATCACCACCGAAGACATACGGAAATATGCGCCCACCCAGCGCATTGATCATGCCTGAAATCACGGCCGCCCCCACCATGTTGACGGTCTTGTACCGGCCCCGCGCGATTTCACCGGTCGAATCTACGATATCGGCGACGCCCAGAACCCATGTCTCGGGCAAAGGTGTGAACTGCGCGGGGTCACTGAGGCTGAGGAAATTGTCCGAAATGGGGACGGAGTCATAAAATACAGAGTCTGAGGGGGTCATAACACACTCGGGAAATCCAAAATCTTCCGTGATGATAGCTCAATTGTGAAGAATGTCCGCCCCAATCGATTCAATCATGGCACTTGTGCCGATCAACGCGGCGTGCCAAGCATCGGGGCGAGGCAGCTAGACAATAGGTCAAGAAATGCAGGCAGGTTTGGTGATCTTGTGTCTGGCCTATGTACTCAGCCAGTTTTTCCGCGCTTTTCTGGCAGTTTTGAGCACCGATCTGGGACGCGATATCGGCGCAACACCCGAAGACCTCGCCTTTGCTTCAGGTCTTTGGTTTCTAATCTTTGCGGCGATGCAGATCCCGGTGGGCTGGGCACTGGACCGCGTCGGTCCTCGGCGCAGTTCTGCGGTGCTGCTGCTGATCGGCGGGGCTGGCGGGGCTGGCTTGTTCGCGGTCGCAACGACCCCGTTCCATGTGGCGCTCGCCATGGCGTTGATCGGGGTAGGATGCTCGCCGGTTCTGATGGCATCCTACTATATCTTTGCACGAGAGTTTCCACCTGCCAAATTCGCCACGCTCGCCGCCGTGATGCTGGGCGTGGGATCTGTCGGCAATCTGGTCGCCTCATACCCCACGGCGCTGGCGGTCGAGCTGATGGGCTGGCGCGCGACGCTGGCCGGTCTGGCGATTATCTCTGCTGCGGTGGCTGCGGGGATCTGGCTGACGGTGCATGACCCTGAAAAGGTAAAAACCGAGCAAAAAGGATCACTTCTAGACCTGCTGAAAGAACCTGCGCTGTGGACCATTCTGCCGCTCATGCTTGTGTCTTATGCGCCATCGGGTGCGATCCGAGGGCTTTGGGCCGGGCCGTATTTGAATGACGTGTTCGGGCTCAGCACCGCTCAGATCGGGACGGCAACGTTGATCATGGGGGCCGCGATGATCGCAGGAACCTTCGCCTATGGGCCGCTGGACCGTATCCTGGGCACCCGGAAATGGGTGATCCTGGGCGGTAATACCTTGGGAGTCGCAGCACTGGGCCTGCTGTGCCTGTGGATTGACAGCGGCGTTTGGGTCTCGGTGCTGCTGTTGGCAGTGATCGGCTTTCTGGGCGCCAGTTTTCCGGTGATCATGGCCCATGGCCGGGCCTTCGTGCCGCCGCATCTGGTCGGGCGGGGCGTTACCCTGCTGAACCTTTTTGGCGTTGGCGGCGTTGGTCTGGCGCAATTTGCCACCGGGCGCATCCATGCGGCCAGCGCCGGGATCAGCCCCTCAGCACCTTATACGGCGATCTTCGGCTTTTTCGCGGTCACCCTTGCCATTGGCTGCGTGATCTATCTATTCAGTCGGGACAGCGTGGACTGAAACCGGAGACCGCCCGTGCAGGACATTGAGGTGATTGCACCCAATCTGAAGCATTCCCTGTCGGGCGTGACAACGACGGTGATCCGACTGCTGCCAATCCAGCAGAAAATGATCGGCATCCGTGCCACCGGTCCCGGCCTGCCGCCAGATTTGCCCCATATCAGACTCTGGAAACTGTTGCTTCTACCCAATCGCAAACGGGTTTGGCATGCGCGCCGGAATACCGAGATGTTGATGGGTCTGTTTCTGCGCACTGTGCTTCGGCGCAACTACAAACTGCTATTTACCTCAGCCGCGCAACGTGATCATTCCGGGTTCACCAAGCGGCTGATTTCGAAAATGGACGCGTTGATCGCGACGACGCCTCAGGCCGCTTCCTTTCTGGAGCATCCCGCTACTGTCATCATGCATGGCGTCAACACCGAGCTGTTTCACCCAGCCGAGGACAAAAGCGCCCTGCGCCAAAAACTTGGCCTGCCAGACGGGCTGCTGATCGGGTGTTTTGGCCGTATCCGCCCTCAGAAAGGGGTCGACTTGCTGGTCGATGCCGCCCTGAAGATGCTGCCTAATCACCCCGATGCGCATGTGATCTTTACCGGGCGTACCACCAACGAATTTGAGGCGTTTCAGGCTGAGCAGGAGCAAAAGCTGCAGGACGCCGGGCTGGGCGACCGCGTTCATTTTCTGGGTGAGCGCCCTTGGGATGAGATTGTCGAGACCTATTGCGCGCTCGATCTGTTCGTTGCGCCCGCACGGCACGAAGGGTTCGGCCTTACACCGCTTGAAGCGATGGCCTCGGGCGTGCCCGCCATAGCCAGTCACGGGGTCGGAGCGTTCAGTGCGCAAATCAAGGATGGTGAGACCGGAAGACTGGTCGAGAAAGACAATGCCCCTGCACTGGCCGACGCGCTGGAGGATATGGTGCAGGACCGCGCCGCGCTGGCCGCTGCGGGACTAGCCGCGCGCGCCCATGTCGAGCAGAATTTTCGAATCGAAGGCGAAGCGCAGGCGATTGTCGAGGTTTATCGATCCTTGCTGAAACAACCCTGAACGGTACTGAACTGTGTCAAATCGGTGTGACGGGGTGAAATAAGCCGAAACGCCTCTTTTTTCTTTGCCGCAACGCGGCTATGAACGCGCGTCCTTAACTTTGGAGACATGAAATGGGCTATCGCGTCGTAGTCGTCGGCGCCACGGGTAACGTGGGCCGCGAAATGCTGAACATCCTGGCGGAACGCCAGTTCCCTGTCGATGAACTTGCTGCTCTGGCAAGCCGTCGTTCGCTGGGTACTGAGGTGACATTTGGCGACAAGACGCTCACTACCAAAGATCTGGACACATTCGATTTCACTGGTTGGGACATGGCGCTGTTTGCCGTGGGTTCCGAGGCCACAAAGGTTTACGCCCCTAAGGCGGCAGCGGCTGGCTGCGTGGTGATCGATAACAGCTCGCTCTATCGCTATGACCCGGACATTCCGCTGATCGTGCCGGAATGTAACCCCGAGGCGATCCACGACTATAAAAACAAAAACATCATCGCCAACCCCAACTGCTCGACCGCGCAGATGGTCGTCGCGCTGAAGCCTCTGCATGACCGTGCCAAGATCAAGCGCGTGGTTGTGTCGACCTATCAGTCGGTGTCGGGCGCCGGTAAGGAAGGCATGGATGAGCTTTGGGATCAGACCAAGGCCATCTATAATCCCACGACCGAGGTTGAGCCGAAGAAGTTCCAGAAACAGATCGCCTTCAACGTCATCCCTCAAATCGACGTCTTCATGGAAGACGGCTCGACCAAGGAAGAGTGGAAGATGGTTGTCGAGACCAAAAAGATCGTCGATCCGTCGATCAAGGTCACCGCAACCTGCGTTCGCGTTCCGGTATTCGTCGGCCACTCCGAGGCGGTGAATATCGAGTTCGAAGAGTTCCTCGACGAAGACGAAGCCCGCGACATCCTGCGCGAAGCACCGGGCATCATGGTAATCGACAAGCGTGAAGCCGGTGGTTACGTCTCGCCCATCGAATGCGCGGGCGACTTCGCCACCTTCATCAGCCGTATCCGTCAGGACTCGACTATCGAGAACGGCCTGAACCTGTGGTGCGTGTCCGACAACCTGCGCAAAGGCGCGGCGTTGAACGCTGTTCAAATTGCAGAATTGCTGGGCCGTGAAGTTCTGAAGAAGGGGTAACCTTCGCCAGTTGGTTGTGACTCTATTAAACCCCGCTGCACCGCCAGTGGGGTTTATTATTTTGTGGACGGGCAGAGATGGCAATATTGCGGGGCAAAGCCGCCTTGTGCATGCGTTGCCATTGCCTATCCAGCACCAGTTGGTCAGCCACCGATCTGGGACATTGTCGCTTTTACCGCGTAGTATCTTTGAGAGTTTGGGGGATGCGTCCCCAGAAAGCGATCACCAGGATCAGGAACTCGTGCGAAGTACAGCGCACCCTTGAGTGGATCATAACCCGCTTTGTAGGCTATTACCGTGCCTAGTCGATCAGCTTCCAATTCAAAGTTTTTTGAATAGCTGCGCCCACCAACAAAGGCTCCAATGTCTTGTGCTGCGGCAATGTCATTCGGCCCTGACCCCGCAATTGTTGCTAGACCGGCCAAAAGCACCGCACCAGCCGCCGCATTTTGGGCCTGTCGCGCCAAATGCCCTTGAATGTGGTGAGCGGCCTCATGCGCCATAACAAATGCAAGTTCGTCAGTGTTGTTTACATTCCGTATCAGCGCTTGAGTCATTGTGATAACGGGGCGCCCCGACTTACTTAAACTCTGATACGCGTTTGAGGGTGCTTTTTTGTCTGGATCAATGCGGATCAAAAAATCACAATTCACATTCGTAGTGCGGCGGCGGCATTCGCGTTCTGCCACAGGTTCTATTCGTGAGGCGACCTGACGGAACCTTATTTGTGCCTGTTGTGAACTGACGGGCGCGCTCGCGCGACCGGGGTTTGGAATAGGTGCTGATGGAGGAGTGGTGGTTGAAGCGCATCCCGCTAATGCCAAAACAGCTAACATCAATACCGTTCGCCTCATAAACACACCTTTCCAAATGTTCAGAGCATCAAAATCGAATCTGTGGCTTTCGAGAAACCAACTTGCACATTCGAACCTACGGTCTTCACGATTTGATATTCAATAACAGACGGGTTGTCGGTGGTCGCCCCGATTAAGCTGTCGTCAATATGGTAGGCACTACAAATGGCATTGAAGCGAAGGACCAAACGATCCACGCCCCGTTCTGTATGGGCTTGAACCGAGTTGAACACCGCGTCAGCGGAGGTTATTTGCGCTGCACGATGGCTTGATCCCAGCCTCCTGCGCGGCAAAGGGACTGCTATGAGCGCACGTACATTTCAACAATCGTTTCTGGTATGGCCTCAAAGCAGTCATCAGAGAGATGCCTCCTGCCTGATCCTTCACCCCTGTCCCTCAACCAGCGTCTTCAAATTCTCCAACCCGCGCTCGTAATCTCCGCCGACCCAATTGTCCATCATTAGGCCCATCCAGCGGGACATGGGGTTCATACCAAGGTCGGATACGAATCCCCAGGTAACCTGTGTGCCTGATCCTTCTGGCCGCAACTGGAACGAGGCGGTGGCTGTCCCCATCGGGCCAAAATCCAGTGCGGTTTGCACGGACTGATCCGGGGTGCTCTCGGTGATTTCCTGCGAACCGATTCCCACCTGCGGGTTGTCCGAGGCCCAGTTCAGCGTGTTTCCGACACCCGCTTCCGGGCCGCTATAGCTCAGCTTGGTTTCGGGGTCCCGGGACAGCCAGGGGGACCATTTCTCGGTCTCCTGCATCGAATTCACATAGGGAAAGATCGCCGAGGCTGGCGCGTCGATCGTGATGCTGCGGGACACCTCGGCCTGACCAGGCAAAAGATATGATACTCCGACAAGCGCCAGAATGATCACCAGTAGGGTGACGAGAATACGTTTAATCAATTTCATGAGCTCGATCCGATTCTGACAACATCATCGGAAACATATCAAAGAATCGACGTAATTTCAGAGGCCCGATCGTATGGCCCGCAGGATCAGGCCGGTGGCTGGTAAGGCAGCGACGAATGGTGCAGTACGATGCGAAGCACTCCGTCAGCGTCTTTTTTGTAGCCGAAGCTTTTGTCGACTTGCGTGATGTTACCTTGGCCATCCGTCAGAATGACCTTGCCCATCCACATGGCGACATCACCTTCGACGAAGCTGGCCGATGTCTCACTTGCCATTTCGCGCCAACCCTTGATCCCGAAACCGCCATCAAGCGGAAATTCGGCATCGTGACCGACAAAATAGGCCAGTGCACCGTGGCGAGTCGGGCGAAAGGTATGATCTCCGGACGCCATAGTTGGTTTGAACAGGACCGGGCCCAGATTATAGCCGTATGCCGCATCCAGAACACCCTCGGCAACGGAACGGGCCGCATCGATCCCACCGTCTTCAAAAGCTTTGGAGATCGCAATCAACCCATCGCCCCAGGCGGTACGGGCAGCGGCCAGCTCGTCAGTGGTAATCGGCATGATCCTGTCCTTCTCTGTCCGGTTTCTATGGTACTGGCAGCAAGTGAGCGTCAACGCAAGAGGTGTGACCGGACTCTCGCCCGGTTTTGCCCACAGAACCGCGTGGAAGCCTGAATTCTCAGAAAATTCGACCCATTCTTTTGAACCGGTGCAAGGTTTTGCAAAGTATTTGCCGCCAATCTCTGACAGTGCCGTGGGGGCATTTCAATTGGGGTGAATGTGGTGGACAAGATTATCACACTGGAACAGAAAGAACCCGTGCGTCTGGACCCGGACCGCCTGAGCAGCCTGTACAATCAGCTTGGCGACACCAACGCGATGGACGTGCTGTGCCGCACGGTTGAAGAACTGGCGTTGCGGCTGTCGAATTGTGAACGGTTTTGGCGGCAACGCGATTGGGCCGGGCTGCGCAAATGCGCAAAATCTCTCGTGGCCATATCCGAGCAAATCGGCATGACAGCACTGGCACGTGTGGCAGGCGATGTAGCTTGTACTGTCGACGCTGGCGATGCGGTGGCGACAGGGGCGACTCTGAGCCGCCTAATCCGGGTGGGTGAGCGATCGCTGACTGCCGTCTGGGACCAGCAAGATCTATCTGTCTGAGAGGGGGTTGCGAGTGCGCCGCAGACAGATAGTCTGGGCGAAAATCCAACCAGCCGAGACACGCATGACCCTGTCCTTCGCCCCTGCCTCCGACCCATCGCTGCCACTACATGTGTTAGAGCAATCAGATTTTGAGAGCTGGCTGACCGATCAGCCGGATCATATCCGAGCTTGGGTTGCGGCCGATGGGTTTTCCGGAGCTCTGGGTCAAACACTTCTGGTGCCCGGCACAGATGGTAATCCGCAGTTTGCCATGGCGGGATATGGCAGCGCGGCAAAACGGGTACGCAAGCGATTTCCGCTAGCCGCTGCCGCAGAATCGCTGCCCAAGGGCACCTATCATATCGCCTCGGGCGTTCCCGCAGATGTGCTTGAGGCTGAATGCCTGGGCTGGCTGATGACGGGATATGCCTTTGATCGCTATGCAGCGCAAAGCCCGGCTAACGCCACGCTGATCGCGCCCGAGGGCGTAGATGCCCGGCGGATCGAAATCATGGCCAATGCCGAGGCATTGACACGGGATCTGGTCAACACACCCGCTTCGGACATGGGCCCGGTGCAATTACAACACGCGGTTGAGGCACTGGCACGGGAACACGGCGCAGACATCTCGGTCATCACAGGCGATGCGTTGCTGGAACAGAATTTTCCGATGATCCACGCGGTGGGGCGTGCTGCCGAACAGGCCCCGCGTCTGATCGAGATGAACTGGGGCGATCAAGGGCCAAAACTAACATTAGTTGGGAAAGGGGTCTGTTTCGATACCGGCGGCCTGAATCTGAAACCCGGTGCTTCGATGGGGTTGATGAAAAAAGATATGGGCGGAGCGGCCAATGTGCTGGGTCTGGCCCGTATGATCATGGCGCTGGATCTGAAGGTGCAATTACGGGTCCTGATCCCGGCGGTCGAAAACGCAGTAGCGGGCAATGCTTTCCGCCCCGGCGACATCCTGACGGCGCGTAATGGGCTAACGGTTGAGATCAACAACACTGATGCCGAGGGTCGGTTGGTGCTGGCCGATGCCCTTGCTCTGGCGCATGAAGGGGCACCAAACCTGCTCATCTCGATGGCCACTTTGACTGGCGCGGCCCGGGTTGCATTGGGCGCTGATTTGGCCCCGTTTTATACCGATGACGACAAAGCCGCGGACGTGCTGGCGCGTGCTGGCCGGGCTGCCGCTGATCCGGTCTGGCGTATGCCTTTTCATGACCCCTATGAAGCGATGATCGAACCCGGCATCGCTAACCTCGACAATGCGCCTTCTGGTGGATTTGCGGGCTCTATCACCGCGGCACTGTTCCTGCGCCGGTTCGCTGCCGAAAGTCGCTATATGCATTTTGACATCTATTCGTGGCAACGCAGTAAGGAACCCGGTCGCAGCAAGGGTGGTTTGGGCCAAGGCCCGCGTGCCCTCCTAGGGGCTTTGCCAGAGATCCTTGGCCTATGACTCAGGCGCGCATCATTCAACCGGTCATAGACCTGCTACGCCACCCTGACGGTCCGCGCGACCGGCAATTGTTGTTCGGCGACACGGTCACTGTTTTGGACGACCAAAACGGCTGGAGCAAGACCTCAGCCAGCAAGGACGGCTATACCGGATGGGTGGCGACGGACCATCTGGGACCAATTGAGCCACAGACTCACTGGATCGTCGCCGCTTCGACCCATGCCTATGAGAAGCCCGATATAAAAAGCCGCGATCTGACCTCTCTTAGCTTTGGCAGTAAAATCAGGGCTCTGTCTGAGGAGGGCGGATTTCTGGAAACGCCAATCGGGTTCATTCCGGGGGTGCATGCCGTGCCCGCCTATTCCCTGCTGACCGATCCCGTTTCCGCGGCCGAACTTTTTCTCGGCACCCCTTATCTTTGGGGTGGTAACAGTCGATTCGGGCTGGATTGCTCGGGCCTCGTACAGCTCGCACTGCTCGCCTGCGGCGTTCCTTGTCCCGGAGACAGCGGCGATCAGGAACGCGAAGTTGGTGGATCGGTGCCCGAGGGCGATCCCGCACGGCGCGGAGACTTGCTGTTCTGGAAAGGCCATGTTGCCTGGGTTGCCGCCGAAAACCTTCTACTTCACGCCAACGCCTATCACATGGCCGTTGCGCTCGAACCGATGGATCAGGCGATTGCCCGGATCGCCGCCCAGGGTGACGGGCCGGTTACAGCGCATAAAAGGCTCTAATCTAGGTCAACGGCCCGGATAAGCTTGCGTTCCAGAACCCTCAGAACCGCGCGCAGATCGTGCCCGCGCTTCAATATACGCCCATCCATGCCGACCACGGAATACATGCCCTGACGTAGCCGCAGGCGCGGGTGCTTCTCGACCCTGTAAATGGGATGTTCCGCCGTGCGCCGAAAGATCGAAAACACCGCCATATCCCGCAGGTTCGAGATTCCGTAGTCGCGCCATTCACCGGCAGCAACCATTCGGCCATAAACAGACAGGATTTGAGACATCTCGCGCCGGTCAAACGCGACCGGCATCTGGGCAGAGCCGGACCCGAACCGGCTGGGAGGCTGCATGTTCATATGACAAGCCTTGCCGGAAATCGCCGTCGAATCAAGCCCACTGGCATCAAGGTGTTGTATTTTTGGATCGCCCGCCCGCTATCTGCGCCCAACCTGACGGCAAATCAAGATCACCGGCAGCAACCCGACAGCCAGAATAACCAGCGACGGAACCGCTGCACCTTCAAGCCTCTCATCCGAGGCCAGACGATAGGCCTGCACTGCTAGCGTGTCGAAGTTAAAAGGCCGCATGATCAGGGTCGCGGGCAGCTCTTTCATCACATCCACAAAGACAATCAACAGTGCCGTTAGCAGCGAAGGCGTAAGGATCGGCAGATGCACCCGGCGCAGCGTTCCCAACGGGGTTTGACCCAGTGACCGCGCGGCGGCATCCATATTGGCGTGAACGGTACTCTGCCCGCCCTCATAGGCGCTGAGCGCGGCGGCCAGAAAGCGCACCATATAGGCCGCGATCAACAACCAGATGGATCCAGTGACCAGTAGTCCGGTCGAGATACCAAAGGTTTGGCGCATCCACGCATCCAGTGCGTTGTCGAAACCCGCAAAGGGGACGATCAGCCCCACGGCAATCACGCCACCCGGCACCGCATAGCCCAACCGCGCCACATAAGCCGCCATGGCGGACCCGCGCCTGGGGCGCAGGCGTTGGAAGAATCCTATCGAAATCGCTGCGCTGACGGTGATAACCGCCGCAGTCCCCGCCAGTGTCAGCGAGTTCTGTATGAACCCGATATATCGGCGCGACAGCAGGTTCTGCTCGGATTCCAACCCCATCTGCACAAGGATAACCACAGGCAGAAGGAATCCGAACAGGACGGGAATTGCGCATAGCAGAAATGCCGCGAGTGATTGCCATCCCTTGAGTTGCGCCGCTGGCAGACCTGCGTGGCGCTTGCCTGCCTGATAGTATTTGGCCTTGCCGCGCTGTGTCCGCTCGGCCACGGCCATGACAAGCGCAAAACCCAACAGACAAAGGGCGAGTTGCGCCGCAGCAGCGCGATCAGCCATGGAAAACCAGCTTGTGTAGATGCCAGTGGCAAAAGTCTGCACTCCGAAATAGGCGACTGTGCCGAAATCGGCGATGGTTTCCATAACCGCCAGCAAGACGCCCCCCGCAATCGCCGGGCGTGCCATCGGCAGGGATACGCGCCAAAAGGCATGCCAGGGGCCATTGCCCAGCGCCCGGGCCGCCAGAAAGGCCGTGGCGCTTTGCTGCAGAAATGCCGCGCGCGCCAGCAAATAGACATAGGGATACAACACCAGGATCAACATCACCGCCGCGCCCTCGGTCGAGCGAATCTCGGGGAACCAATAGTCGCGCGGGCCCCAGCCGGTCACATCCCGCAGCGTGGTCTGAACGATTCCGGGGTGATCCAGAATGAAGGTATAGGCATAGGCCAGCACATAAGCCGGAAAGGCCAGCGGCAGGACCAGAGCGATTTCCAGCCACCGCACTCCGGGAAAGCGGGTCATCGTGACCAGCCACGCAGCGCCGACGCCAATCGAAAACGTCCCTGCTGCGACCAGCACCACCAGGATCACCGTGGTCAGCGCATAGCCAGGCAAAACAGTCTCTAACAAATGGGAAATTGTGTCGGTGCCACCGGTCACCGCCGCTAGAACAACCGCCACCATTGGCAACAGACAAGCGGCCGCCACGACATAGGCAATGCCGCCCACAAAGCGTGTGCCTAGGGCGCCGCGGTTATGCGTTCCGTGTTCTGAATATTCGACTTCGGCCATCGCGTCTGACTGAGAATCCCATAGGGTCTGCCTTTAATCGACTAAAACTCTAAGAAACACCAGTGGGCCCACTAACAAAAACTGCGGCAATGTTTGCCGCAGATCCCTATTCATAAACGCGCTGATCCTCGATCACCAAGCCATCTTTGGGCAAAGAGCCCGGCGCCACAACTTCAATCGCGCCTTTCAGTTTCAGGACTTCGACCACCGATTTTGCATAGGCACCATCGTTCTCGCAGGGGCTTTCGATCTGAACGGTCATGGTATCCATCTCGCCCTGTCGCGCCGCAATGACACGCGCCTTGACGATTTCATCATGCTTGTCGACCAGCGCGGCCACCTGTTCGGGGCGGACGAACATGCCCTTGATCTTGGTGGTCTGATCGGCGCGACCCATCCAGCCTTTGATACGCATATTTGTGCGCCCGCACGGAGACTCTCCGGGCATGATCGCCGACAGATCACCGGTGGCAAATCGGATCAACGGGTAATCGGGGTTCAGCGTGGTCACAACCACCTCACCTACTTCACCAGGTGCAACCGGGGTTCCTGTGCCGGGGGTGACGATCTCAACGATCACGTGTTCGTCGATGATCATACCCTCCATCGCAGGGCTTTCATAAGCTATGTTGCCCAGATCAGCGGTCGCGTAGCATTGCAGACAGACGATGCCCCGATCGGCGTAATCCTGTCGTAGGCTTGGAAACAGCGCCCCGCCACCCACAACGGCCTTGGAAAATTTCAGCGCGACGCCCATGGCTTCGGCTTTATCCAGAATAACTTTCAGATAGTCAGGCGTACCTGCATATGCGGTGCAACCCACATCGCGTGCGGCGGTCACCTGCAACTCGGTCTGACCTGTACCTGCAGGCAGGACCGACGCGCCAACGGCCTGTGCGCCGCTTTCAAAGATCATGCCCGCCGGGGTGAGGTGATAGCCAAAACAGTTCTGAACGATATCGCCCGGACCAACCCCAGCAGCATTCAGGAACCGGCCCATGCGCCACCAGTCGTGATCAGTGCTGCCGGGTTCATAGATTGGCCCCGGAGATTGAAAGACATGCTGGAAATTCCGCGCCGGTTTTACGGTGAACCCTCCAAACGGAGGTCGGGTGCCCTGCGCCTTTGTCAGATCGGATTTTCGCAGAACCGGCAGTTGTGCCAGCGCCTGCATGTCTGTCACTGTGCCGGCGTCCACGTTGGACAGGATGCCGGCATATCCGGGCGCTTTTTGCGCGCGGGCAATCTGTTCTGGCAAGGCGCGCGCGTGATCAGCGGTGCGCTCGTCAGCGGATCGGGTTTCAAGCTTATCAAAATAGGTCATTGAAATATCCTCCACCCGCTTACAGCCATCTCTTGCGGCGGCGGTATGAGCGCACATCTCGAAAGCTCTTGCGGCCTTCGTCAGACATGCCGAGATAAAATTCCTTTACGTCCGGGTTTTCGCGCAATTCAGCGGCGGGGCCGTCCATCACCACGCGGCCAGATTCCAGAATATAACCGTAATGAGCAAACCTTAGAGCCACATTTGTGTTCTGCTCGGCCAGCAGGAAGGACACGCCTTCCTTCTCGTTCAGGTCCCTTACTATGCCAAAAATCTCTTCGACAAGTTGCGGAGCCAGACCCATTGAGGGTTCATCAAGAAGGATGGTCTCGGGGCGCGACATCAGAGCCCTGCCCATTGCAACCATCTGCTGCTCACCGCCCGAAGTATAACCGGCCTGACTACGACGGCGTTCCTTCAAGCGTGGGAAGTAATTGTAAACCAATTCAAGGTCCTGCTGGATCGCGGCAGACCCGTCCTTCCGGGTATAGGCACCGGTCAGCAGATTTTCCTCGACTGTGAGGTGTTCGAAACAGTGGCGGCCTTCCATGACTTGAATGACGCCCTTCTCAACCAAGGCAGCCGGGTCGCTTTCATGCACGCCCTCGCCGCGATATTTAATCGAGCCTTTGGTAACCTCGCCCCGTTCCGAATGCAGCAAGTTCGACACGGCCTTCAATGTGGTTGTCTTGCCCGCACCATTGCCACCCAGTAGGGCTGTGATGCCGCCCTTGGGCACAGTCAGGCTGACGCCTTTCAGAACAAGGATCACATGGTTGTAGATCACCTCGATATTGTTGACCTCAAGCAGGGTTTCCGCCTGCACGTCAGTGGTTTGTGCCGCATCCAACATCAGCGCGTGTCCTTGTGCGAGTGTGGGGTTCGGGGCGGCAGCGATCCGCCGCCCCGTTTGGTTCAGAGCACCTTATTCGCAGCGCTGAGAAATATTGTTCTCAGCAGCATATGCGCCCGAGTCTTCGTCGATCAGTGCGTTGATGACCTCAGCGTCAGTCGGTTCGAAGCCCTGAATCGAGTTCCAGGTACCCGCCGCTGCATCCCACTGAACAACGCCGACAAGGCCTGGGCCGCCGTGGTTTTCGCATGAGACCGCGAATTCAGGTCCGAAACCGGCCATACCCAGCGCTTCCATCTTGGCGTTGGTGATCTCCAGCGCCTCCATGCCATCGCGCATCATCGATGCGTCGATCTCGGCAGTGCCGTGCATTTCTTGCGCGGTTTTCACTGCTTCTGCGGCCAGCATCGCAGCATAGAGGCCGCGGTTGTACTGCACCGTACCCAGTTGATCACCGGCGCCTGCAGCTTTGCCCGCATCGACGACATATTTCTTCAGGTCGTCATAGACAGGATAGTCGTCGCCCAGACCGGTGAAGGTCAGCGCTTTGTAGCCGGTGGCCTTATCACCCGCAGGCTCAACATCAAACTCGGCCCCGGACCACCAGACACCGATGAAGTTCTCCATCGGGAAGCGGATATTGGCGGCTTCTTGCACGGCGACCTGGTTCATCACGCCCCAGCCCCACATGATCACATAGTCGGGCTTTTCCCGGCGGATTTGCAGCCACTGCGACTTCTGCTCCTGACCGGGGTGGTCGACCGGCAGCAGGGTCAGGTCATAGCCATGTTTTTCAGCCAGTGTTTCCAGCGTACGGATCGGTTCCTTGCCATAGGCCGAGTTGTGATAGACCAGCGCGATCTTCTTGCCGCTCAAGTCGCCACCGTTTTCGTCCAGCAGATAGTTGATCGCGCCCGACGCCCCGTTCCAGTAGTTGGCAGGATAGTTGAACACGTTGCTGAACACCTTACCGTTCGCCGCCGAGGTGCGGCCATAACCCATCGTGTGCAGCGGAATGCCGTCTGCGGTCACTTTAGGGATCAACTGATAGGTGATGCCGGTGGACAGGGGCTGATAGACCAAAGCACCTTCGCCCTTGGTCGATTCATAACATTCCACGCCTTTTTCCGTGTTATATCCGGTCTCGCATTCGATCACGTTGGCCGCAACACCGCCGATACCGCCATCGCGTTCGTTCAGCAGTGTGAAGTAGTCGGCATATCCGTCCGCAAATGGGATACCGCCGGCCGCATAAGGCCCGGTCCGGTAACTGAGCGACGGGAATACAAGGTCGGCCATGACCGGACCTGCGGCCATAACGGCGCCCAGCGCCAGGGTTGCCAGTTTCTTTTTCATCGGGTGTCTCCTCCCTTGGTTGATCCGATGTTGGGTTTCGGGTTTCACACCCGTCTTTTCGTTGGGCCGGTCCCTAGTGCGGGAACGGCCAGAGTCTGAGTTTCTCTTTCGCCACACGCCAAAGCTGCGCCAGACCGTGCGGTTCGAGGATCAGGAACATGATGATCAGAGCACCGACGATGACGAGGTTCAGGTGCGCCACGATATCTGTGGGCCAGCCCAGCAGATCGACGCCAAGCAGTTTCAAAACGACTGGCAGCAACACGAGGAAGGCGGCACCGGCAAAGGATCCAAAAATAGACCCTAATCCGCCGATAATCACCATGAACAGCACCAGGAACGATTTTTGAATGCCGAACACTTCTCCAACCTCGACCGCGCCCAGATAGACCGCAAAGAACAGCGCGCCGGCCACGCCCACGAAGAACGAACTGACAGCAAAGGCGGTCAGCTTGGCCTTGAGCGGGTTCACCCCGATGATCTCGGCCGCGATGTCCATGTCGCGGATTGCCATCCAGGTACGACCAGTGGTGCCGCGGGTCAGGTTACGCGCGATGATGGCACAGACGGTCAGGAAGATCAGGCAGAACAGATAAGTCGCCCATGCCGGAGCATTCGGGCCAGTGATAATGATGCCGAACACATCGCGTTCCGGCGCATTGATCTGGCCAGAGGCCGAGTAGTTGTAGAACCACGGCACCCGGTTAAACAGCCACACAAGAAAGAACTGCGCCGCCAGCGTAGCGACTGCTAGATAGAATCCCTTGATCCGCAGAGATGGCAGACCAAACAAAACACCAACAATCGCAGTGATCCCTCCAGCAAGGATCACATGGATGAACATGCTGACATCCGGAAAAGCCGTCATCAACTTGTAACAGGCATAGGCCCCCACAGCCATGAACCCGCCGGTGCCCAGCGACACCTGCCCGCAATAGCCCACCAAAATGTTCAGCCCGATCGCAGCGATGGCATAGATCAGGAATGGCAGAAGCAGCGCATTGGCCCAATAATCGTTGATGATGAACGGAATTATTCCAAACGCCACCGCCAGAACGACATAGTACCGATACCGGTCAAACTTGATCGGGAAAGTCTGGCTGTCGGCGATATATGAGGTTTTGAAATCCCCGGCCTCACGATAGAACATATCTTACTTTCCCCATTCTTCCTGCGCCCGATTGCGGGCAGCGGCGTCCAGTTGATTGGACCCTTTGGCATATCCGGTGGCCTCGGAAGCGCGCACCAGTTTCATGTAAGCCAGGATGCCCATGACCAGCCCGGCAAAGGCCAGAATTACAGCGATCACAAGTTGGCCCTCGGTCAGATCGCTCGATGTCAGGGCGATGTAGCCGAAAGCCCAAAACCCCGCCCATGCGATCACGTTGATGATAGCAATCAGCTTGGTCACGCCCTAAACCCTCTCGATGATCTTCTCGCCGAACAGGCCCTGAGGTCGGAACACGAGGAATATCAGCGCCAATACATAGGCAAACCAGTTCTCAGTCGCACCGCCAACCATTGGGCCGATGGCGAACTCGAACAGTTTCTCACCCACACCGATGATCAGGCCACCGACGATGGCTCCGGGGATCGAGGTGAACCCGCCTAGCATCAGCACCGGCAGAGCCTTAAGCGCGATCAGCGACAGCGAGAACTGAACGCCCGATTTGGTGCCCCACATGATGCCCGCGACCAGCGCCACAAACCCGGCGACCGACCAGACCATGATCCAGATGAAGTTCAGCGAAATCCCGACCGATAGCGCCGCCTGATGGTCATCCGCCACCGCACGCATCGCCCGACCCTGCTTGGTGTACTGGCTGAACGCGACCAGAGCCGCCACCAGAAGTGCTGCGATGATCGTGGCCACGATGTCCAGATTGTCGATGAAGAAACCGTAGTCGAAGATATTAAAGGTCGTCTCGTCAATCCACAGGTTGATACCCTGCGGCAGACCCACATCCAGCGTCTTGATCTCGGACCCCCACATCAGGTCGGCGACGCCCTCAAGGAAATAGGCCAGACCAATGGTCGCCATGAACAGGATGATCGGCTCTTGCCCGACCAGATGGCGCATGACGAACCGTTGCACGCACCAGGCCAGCAACACCATCACGGCCATGGTCAGAATAATCGCAAGCAACGCGGGCACATTCCAACCAAAATTATAGACGTGCGTGCCGAAAGTCGCGTTGATCAGATGCGCAAAAGGCACCTGCCCGTTCATGATTCCGACCAGCGTCATCGCCGCAAACAGGGCCATAACCCCTTGGGCATAATTGAAAATCCCCGAAGCCTTGTAGATCAACACAAAGCCCAGCGCGACCAGCGCATACAGCACCCCAGCCATCAGACCGTTGAGGATGACCTCCATCGCGAAGATTAATTGTTCAGGCATGCCAGCCCCTCCCCAATTCTGCCCGGACCTCAGTCATGGCTGACCCCCAAATAGGCATCAATGACTTCTTGGTTGTTGCGCACCTCATCCGGGGTGCCGTCACCAATCTTTTTGCCGTAATCCATCACAACCACACGGTCGCTCAGATCCATTACCACGCCCATATCGTGCTCGATCAGCGCAATCGTGGTGCCAAACTCGTCATTCACGTCGAGGATAAAGCGGCTCATGTCCTCTTTCTCTTCGACGTTCATCCCGGCCATCGGCTCATCCAGCAGCAGCAATTTCGGTTCCGCTGCCAGCGCGCGCGCCAGTTCGACGCGTTTCTTCAACCCGTAAGGCAGGCGGGACACCGGCGTTTTGCGGATGTGCTGAATCTCAAGGAAATCAATGATCTTCTCGACCGCCTCTCGGTTCTCGGTCTCTTCTGCCTCGGCCTTGCCCTTCCACAGCGCTTGCTGAAGAATATTGGTCTTCATAAAACCCAAACGCCCGGTCATCACGTTATCCAACACGCTCATGCCTTCGAACAGAGCGATGTTTTGAAACGTCCGCGCGATCCCCTGCTGCGCCACCTCAAACGGCCGCATCGGAGGGCGCTTGGAGCCGTGAAACCAGACCTCACCTTCTTGCGGGACATAGAACCCCGAGATCACATTCAACATCGAGGATTTGCCCGCGCCGTTTGGCCCGATGATCGCCCGGATCTCACCCTCACGGATGTCGAACGAGATATCCTTGATGGCCACCACGCCGCCAAAGCGCAGGGTGATGTTCTTCATCTCCATCACCACACCGCCGATCTTGCGGCCGTCTTCGGTGACATATCCTTCGGAGTTATCCAGCATCAGAACCTCCCTGACACAAAAACGGGACGGCGGGCGGGGCGATGACCGCAGGTCGAGCGGCGCGCGTCAGCCCACTCATTCCGCCGCCACCTTGTGCTGCGCGACCGGAACCACTGGCGCATCGACAATTTCCAACGTCGCAGAAATCGATCCCTTACGACCATCTTCATAGGTCACTTCAGTCGTGGTCGAAACGCTCGACGACCCGTCATACAACGCCGCAATAATGTCGCTGAATTTGTCCTCGACAAACCCACGCCGCACCTTGCGGGTCCGAGTCATCTCGCCATCATCGGCATCCAGTTCCTTGTGCAGAACCACAAAGCGATGCACCTGACAGCCCGATAGCATTTCATCCGCCGCGACCGACTTGTTTACCTCTTCAACGTGGCTCCGAATCGTCTCTAACACACGAGGATGTCCCGCAAGTTCCTGATAGGACGCGTAGGCCACGTTGTTGCGTTCCGCCCAGTTTCCGACCGCCGTCAGGTCGATATTGATGAAAGCCACGCATCGATCCTTGCCATTCCCGAACAGCACGACTTCAAGAATATCGGGATAGAACTTCAGCTTGTTCTCGACATATTTCGGCGCGAACATCGAACCATCAGCCATCTTGCCCACGTCTTTGGCACGGTCAATGATCCGCAGATGGCCGGAGTTCTCCTCGATGAACCCGGCATCCCCCGTCGCCACCCAACCTTCGGCATCCTTAGTCGAGGCCGTCGAATCCGGGTTGTTGTAATACTCGACGAACACGCCGGGTGAGCGGTAATGAATCTCGCCCTTATCATCGATCTTCAGCTCGACATCCGGCGCCGGAACACCAACCGTATCCGCCCGTACCTCGCCATCCGGCTGCACGGTGATGAACACAGTCGCTTCGGTCTGACCGTAAAGCTGCTTCAGGTTGATGCCCAAAGAGCGGTAGAAATCAAAGATTTCCGGCCCGATCGCTTCACCCGCCGTATAGCCCACACGGAACCGGCCATAGCCAAGCGTATCTTTCAGCGGGCCATAGACCAGCAAATTGCCCAGCGTGTATTTCAGCTTGTCGCCAAAGCCCACCGGCTTGCCGTCCAGCAACAGGCCACCCACCTTCTTGGCATGGGCCATGAAATAATGGAACATGCGCTGCTTCAGCTTGCCCGCATCCTCCATCCGGATCATCACGTTGGTCAGCTGGGTTTCGAACACCCGCGGCGGGGCAAAGAAATAGGTCGGCCCGATCTCGCGCAGGTCGGTCATCATCGTGTCGGCGCTTTCGGGGCAGTTCACGCAGAAGCCGCACCAATAAGCCTGACCAATCGAGAATATGAAATCGCCAACCCAAGCCATCGGCAGGTAAGACAGGATGTCTTCGTTCCGGGTCAGATGATCGAATTCCGCCGAGTTCTTAGCGCTTTCGATAACATTGCGGTTCGACAGCACCACGCCCTTGGGCTTGCCCGTGGTGCCCGAGGTATAAAGCATCACGCAGGTATCATCGTAAGTGATCGCCGCAATGCGCTTGTCCAGTTCCGCATCAAACCGCGCGTGCCCCGCACTGCCCTCGGCCATGATGTCCTCAAGCGCGTTCATCTGCGAGTGGTCATACTTCCGCATCCCCCGCTTGTCGGTATAAAGTATGTGTTTGACCTGATGCAGGTTTTCCTGAATTTCAATGACCTTGTCGACCTGCTCCTGATCACCGCAGACCACATATTTCGCGCCGCAATGTTCCAGCACATAGGCCATCTCTTCGGCGACCGAATCCTGATACAGAGGCACCGGCACCGCGCCTACCATCTGAGCGGCAACCATCGACCAGTAATGGGCGGGACGGTTCCGACCAATCACAGCAATATGGTCACCCTTTTCAACGCCAAGTTCTAGAAACCCAAGCGCGATGGCACGGATTTCTTTGGCGGCTTCCGCCCAGGTCCAGCATTGCCAGATCCCGAATTCCTTTTCCCGATAGGCCGGGGCATCCCCGAACTGGGTCACATTGCGGTGTAATAGCGCCGGAAGAGAGTCCATCCCTTCAGCGCCCGACTGCGTCTGAGCCAATCTTTCTCTCCTCCCCATCCGACCCCTCCCCGGGCCGAAAATGGCGGGTTCGGGATGGTGCCCGAACGCCAATGCCCCGATAAGGGACGTCGTAACGATCAGCGTCAAGTTTTGCCTGATGTTTTCTCAATTCTTACGAATTGTAACAGGGGCGGAGGAGTGAAGTTCCGAGTTGTACAAGATGTAAAAATCGTTGAACTGGATAAACCAGCGCTGCCAAAAGCGAATACAACCTCCGCGTTTCTTTGGGCAATGCGTGAGTTCGTGATAGAATTGATAATGCATAGAGCTCAGCAGATCATATTTGTGGCCATCGCGATTTTTGTGATCGCTGGTAGCGGGAGTCGACCGATTTCAGCCGATGAGTTACAGGATTGCCCCGGCCATATTGGTGAACTTGACTTACCCATTGAGTGCATGTGCACAAAAGAGGCGCAACGGATACGGCCGTTCAATGTACAGGGATGCGAAGTGTACGCTTGGTGGAGCAACATTTGTATGGCCGCGGTGCATGCGGGAATTGCTACGCCTGAGGGCGGGCCAGTCCGGATCGAACAAAGGGAACCTCAAGCAGAATACGTCGGTTGCCTTCGTAACGATATGTTCAGCAATGACATGCACCACAGTGATTTGCCAAGCTTTGTCGTTTTGCCAGTTGAGTCAGATTAGAGTCTTTTTTAAGGGCTTATAGCCAATCCCGCAAAATCGGGATCAACGGCACATCTGCCGCAGGCATCGGGTAGTTCCTCAGATCATTCGCCCGCACCCATTTCAGCGCCTGTCCTTCTTTCGATTGCGGTATCCCCTCCCATTTGCGGCAGGCAAACAGCGGCATCAGCAGGTGGAAATCGTCATAGCTGTGGCTGGCAAAGGTCAGCGGCGCGAGGCATGAGGCCCAGGTGTCGATGCCCAGTTCCTCGTGCAATTCGCGGATCAGGGCGGCCTCGGGGGTTTCTCCGGGTTCGATCTTGCCGCCGGGGAATTCCCAGAGACCGGCCATGGATTTACCTTCGGGGCGTTGAGCCAGTAGGACGCGGCCCTCGATGTCGATCAGAGCCACGGCAGACACTAACACTGTCTTCACGAGCGATAATCCGCGTTGATTTCGATATAGCCGTGGGTCAGATCGCAGGTCCAGACGGTGGAAGCGCCCTGACCCAGTCCCAGATCGACTGCGATCACCAAATCCTGACCTTTCATATAGGCCGCAGCGTCTTCCTCGCGGTAGTCGGGGCTGACCCAGCCTTTTTCAGCCACAAGGATGTCTCCGAACGATATGCTCAAAAGGTCGCGGTCTGCAGCAGCACCGGATTTGCCGATGGCCATGACGATGCGGCCCCAATTCGGGTCCTCGCCCGCGATGGCGGTTTTGACCAGCGGGGAGTTGGCGATAGCCAGCCCGTGGGTTTTGGCATCAGCATCCGTGGCGGCGCCGGTCACACGAATTTCGACGAATTTCGTGGCCCCTTCGCCGTCGCGGACCACTTGCTGCGCAAGGTCCAACATCACTGTTTCCAGCGCTTGCGCGAAAGCGGCATTGCCGGTGGCATCGACGCCCGATGCCCCGGTGGCGCAAAGCAAGAGGCTGTCGGATGTCGAGGTATCGCTATCCACGGTGATGCAGTTGAAGGTCCGGTCGGTCTGCGCGCCCAGCATCGCCTGCAGCGCTGTCTGCTCGATCTGAGCGTCGGTGAAGATATAAACCAGCATCGTCGCCATATCGGGCGCGATCATGCCGGAACCCTTCGCTATCCCCGCAATAGAGACTGTTTGGCCGCCAATATCGACCTGCGCCGACGACCCCTTCGGGAAGGTGTCGGTGGTCATGATCGCGCGCGCCGCGTCCTCGATCGCGTGACGGCTGAGGCCCGCCTTCAACGCCTCAAGCTGTGCAACGATGCGGTCATGGGGCAGCGGCTCGCCGATGACACCGGTCGACGAGGTAAAAACCCGATCTACCTCAACACCGGTAGCTTTGGAGACGGCTTGCGTCACCTCGGCCACTGAGGTCTGCCCGTAATGGCCGGTAAACGCATTGGCGTTGCCCGAATTCACAAGGATCGCTGCAGGCCCGTCGCCGGGCCCGCCGATCTTGTCCTGACAATCCAGAACGGGGGCCGCACGGGTGGCCGAGCGGGTGAACACTCCGGCCACCGAGGTGCCCGGATCAAGAACGGCCAGCATCACATCGGTGCGGCCTTGATATCGGACACCAGCCTCGACAGTGGCGAAGCGCACACCGTCGATCGCGGGCAATTCGGGGAAGGCCGCCGGGGCCAGCGGTGAAACCTTGGTTATCGTGGCCACGGGGTTACTCCTGCAGCAGCTCCAGCTGGCGCATGACCTCGGGGCCGGCGCCCTCGAGCGCGGGACGCTCGATCTGCGCTTGCTGCGTCAACTCGTCAATCTTGGCCTGAATTGCTTCTTGCCGAATGGTCTGAGCCAATTCATCGCGCACGACCGCCAATTCGGGGGCCTCGGTCTTGCGCTTGTCGTTCAGCGTGACCACGTGCCAACCAAACTGGGTTTGCACCGGATCCGAGACCTGACCCTTTTCAAGGCCAAGCACGGCACCTTCAAACTCGGGCACCATCTGGCCTTTGCCGAACCAGCCCAGCGCACCGCCATTGGGGCCAGAGGGTCCTGTGGATTTTTCTTTCGCTAGCTCAGCGAAATCTGCGCCTTCTTCAAGTTGGGCTTTGACAGCTTTGGCTTCGTCCTCGGATTCGACCAGAATGTGGCTGGCATTGAACTCGTCTTCGCCCTGAAACTCGGCGAATTGCGTGTCATAGGCGGCCTGTATGGCCTCATCAGTGACACTGGCGGCTGTCAGCGCTTCGACGGTTTGTACGGCGCGCAGGGACCGGGTTTCGTTTTCCAGTCGAAGGGCGTTTAGTGTATTCAGCTCTTCCTGTTCAAGGCTCAGCAGGTGCTGCTGGACCAGTTGCTCGAGGATGAAATCATATAGCACCTCATCTTCAAGCTGCTGATACTGCGCCGGCAGCGCCGAGGCGGTGGCGATGACGTGACCCAATGTGATCTCGTCGCCGTTCACGCGGGCAACCACGGTGTTGGCATCCGGTGCGTCCTGGGCGGCCAGCGGCAACGCCATCACGGCAGCAAGCGCAAGCGATGGCAGAAAAGTGAGGCCTTTGGGCATGGAATTATCCTATTTCTTTGCCGCGACAGGGCGCAGCGTTGACACTGTGGAACCTGCCCCTTACATCGCTTTGAAGCCTTGGACAGGGCCGCCTTTCACCCCCCGTATCTAGGGGCTGCGCGCAAGGTGGGCAAGCCTGTCGCAACCAAGAAAAAAACAGATCCGCTGGAGTGAACATGCTGGGACTCGGAACGCTCGCCAAAAAGGTGTTCGGAACACCGAACGACCGCAAGATCAAGGCGGCCCGCCCGCTGGTCGAAAAGATCAATGCGCTGGAGCCGGAGTTCGAGATCCTGACCGACGATGGCCTGATCGAGAAAACCGCTGAGCTGCGCAAACGAGCGCTGGACGGTGAAAAGCTGGATGACTTGCTGCCGGAAGCATTTGCCAATGTCCGCGAAGGGGCCAAGCGCGCCCTGGGTCTTCGGGCCTTTGATGTGCAGTTGATGGGTGGTTTGTTCCTGCACCAGGGCAACATCTCGGAAATGAAAACGGGTGAAGGCAAAACCCTGGTCGCCACCTTCCCCGCCTATCTGAATGCTCTGACCGGCAAGGGCGTGCATGTGGTCACGGTGAACGAATACCTGGCCAAGCGCGACTCGGAATGGATGGGCAAGGTGTTTGCGTCCGTTGGCATGACGACCGGTGTGATCTGGTCGGGCCAACCGGATGCCGAGAAGATGGCGGCGTACAAGTGTGACATCACCTATGCCACAAATAATGAGTTGGGTTTTGACTATCTGCGCGACAACATGAAGGCCGATCTGGAACAGGTCTATCAGAAGCACCACAATTTCGCGATCGTCGACGAAGTCGACTCGATCCTGATTGATGAGGCGCGGACGCCGCTGATCATCTCGGGGCCGGCACAAGACCGATCGGACCTTTATACTGCCATCGATACCGTGATCCCGACGCTGCAGGACGATCATTACTCGCTCGATGAAAAAAGCCGCAGCGTGACGTTCACCGATGAAGGCAACGAGTTTTTGGAGCAGCAACTGCTTTCAGCGGGTCTGCTGCCCGAGGGGCATTCGCTGTACGACCCCGAAAGCACCACTGTAGTGCATCACGTCAATCAGGGCCTGCGCGCGCATAAACTGTTCCAACGTGACAAGGACTATATCGTTCGGGATGGCAATGTGGTGCTAATCGACGAATTCACCGGTCGGATGATGCCGGGCCGCCGCTTGTCGGAGGGTCTGCACCAAGCCATCGAAGCCAAGGAAGGCGTACAGATTCAGCCCGAGAATGTGACTCTGGCCAGCGTGACATTCCAGAACTATTTCCGCCTCTATGACAAGCTGTCCGGCATGACCGGCACTGCGCTGACCGAGGCGGAAGAATTTCAGGAAATCTATGGTTTGGGTGTGGTCGAGGTTCCGACCAACAAACCAATCGCGCGTGAGGACAAAGACGACCAGGTCTATCGCACGACAGCCGAAAAATACGGTGCCATTATTGAACAGGTTAAAAAGGCCGGTGAAAAAGGTCAGCCGGTTCTTGTCGGTACCACGTCGATCGAAAAGTCCGAAGTGATCAGCCAGATGCTGACTAAGGAGGGTATCGAGCACAATGTTCTGAACGCCCGTCAGCACGAACAGGAAGCCCAGATCGTCGCAGATGCCGGCCGTCTGGGTGCGGTGACCATCGCCACCAACATGGCGGGTCGCGGTACTGACATCCAGCTGGGCGGTAACGTTGAGATGAAGGTGCTACAGGCGCTGGCCGAAAACCCCGAGGCTGACCCGGCCGAGTTGCGTGCGGCAGAAGAAGCCAAGCACGCGGAAGAAAAGGAAAAGGTGCTGCAGGCCGGTGGTCTTTACGTAATGGCGTCCGAACGTCATGAAAGCCGCCGGATCGACAACCAGCTGCGAGGGCGTTCGGGACGCCAAGGTGACCCGGGCCGCACCGTGTTCTACCTGAGCCTGGAAGATGACCTGATGCGCATCTTCGGTTCGGAACGTCTGGACAAGGTCCTGACCACGCTGGGCATGAAAGAGGGCGAGGCAATCATTCACCCCTGGGTGAACAAATCGCTGGAACGGGCGCAATCCAAGGTCGAAGGTCGCAACTTTGACATGCGCAAAAACGTTCTGAAATTCGACGACGTGATGAACGATCAGCGGAAAGTCGTGTTCAGCCAGCGGCGTGAAATCATGTCAGCAGATGATCTGTCGGATGTCGTGTCCGATATGCGTGAGCAGGTGATCGACGATATGATCGACGAATTCATGCCGCCAAAATCATATGCAGATCAATGGGATACAGAAGGTCTGCACGAAGCGGTCAAAGAGAAGCTGACCATCGATGCGCCGGTTCAGGACTGGGCCGCCGAGGAAGGCGTAGATGACGAGCAAATCCGCGAACGTCTGATCAAGGCCGCCGATGAAATGATGGCGCAGAAGGCCGTGGCGTTTGGCCCGGAAAACATGCGCAACATCGAAAAGCAGGTTCTGCTGCAGACTATCGATGGCAAATGGCGCGAACATCTTTTGACGCTGGAACATCTGCGCTCGGTCGTGGGTTTCCGTGGCTATGCACAGCGCGACCCGCTGAACGAGTACAAGAACGAAAGCTTCCAGCTGTTCGAAGGGATGCTTGATTCCTTGCGCGAAACCGTCACTCAGCAATTGTCGCGCGTGCGCCCGCTGAGCGAAGAAGAACAGAAGGAAATGCTCGCGCAGATGGCAGCGCAACAGGCACAGGCGCAGAAAGCTGTGGATCAAGCTGCCGGGAATGCCGAGGCGATCGCCGAAGCCGAAGCGTCTGGTGACAGTCGTCCGGGTTTTGTTGAGGATGATCCTTCGACTTGGGGTAACCCGTCACGCAATGATCCTTGCCCCTGTGGCTCGGGGAAAAAATTCAAACATTGCCACGGCAGGTTGACTTAACGTCACCTGCTTTCCACCACAATGAGTCCGCCTCACGGCCACATATTGGCCTTGATTGGGAAGCAAATTGCGACTCGCTCCTTCAACTGGGGAGGGTGTCTTGTTTGTCATTAAGAACTACGTGACCACGGGCGGAACCGTTGCCTGCGCTCTGGCCATTGGATATTTGATGCAAAGCGGATCGGCGCAGCAACCCAATGCTGAGCCGAGCGGTGAACGCGTCGCTTCGATCTCGGAACAGGACTCGGACCTGACCGGACTGGAAAGCGTTGTCCTGACCTCTTCTTCCCCGACAGAAGCGCGTCCCAAGGATCTATCTCAATCCATACGCTCAGCGCCAGAAACCAGCCGTTTGCCTTCGAATTGCGATATGAGCGCGCGCGCCATGGCTGTGCCCGGCGCCAACGTACGGCTGCGGGTCAAGGCCCCCTGCCACGCCAATGAGACCATTGAGGTTCATCACAACGGGCTGGTTTTCAGCACCGAGACCGATGCGCTTGGCGGCTTGAACCTGACCATCCCGGCGCTGTCGGAATACGCTATTTTCCTGATCTCGCTGCCGGATGAGAAAGGCACCGTTGCGACGACGCATGTGCCCGAGATCAACAGCTTCAACCGGGTTGCCTTGCAGTGGCAGGGCGAAACCGATCTGCAGCTTCATGCGCTGGAATTCGGCGCAGGTTACGGGGAAGAAGGCCACGTGTGGTCCGGGTCCCAGACCGGCGGCGCGGGCTCGGTGATCCATCTGGGTCAGGGCGGTTCGGACGTCGCGCGCAATATCGAGGTTTATTCATACCCCATCGAGACCGCAACCGAGGCCGGAAGTATCACTCTGTCGGTTGAAACTGAGGTCACCGAAGCAAATTGCGGCAAGCCCCTAAGCGTGCAATCGTTGGAATGGCGCGCGGAACGGCTACGCTCACGCGACCTGTCGCTGGATATGCCCGGTTGTGAGGCAGCTGGCGATTTTCTGGTGTTGAATAATCTGTTCTCAGACCTGACAATCGCTGCCAAATAAAAGCAGCAGGCAGATCTACGGTTTCCAATGAACATTCTTCGTGCGGCGTTCGCCGCGCTTTTTGCCTTATCCTTGGCACAGAGCGTATTCGCGCAGGACATCACTTTGACCTCGCATGACGGCAAGGTAGAAGTGGTCGGCACCCTTCTTGGTTACGACGGTGAATTCTACCGTGTCGATACGCAATTCGGAGAGCTGACGGTCGATGGATCGGGGGTCACCTGCGACGGCCCAGCTTGCCCCAACCTGACGGATTTTGTGGCCGAAGTTCGGTTCGCTGGCTCATCAGTGATCGCCGAGACGCTGCTGCCCGCACTTGCACAGGGCTTTGCCATCGAGGAAGGGTTAACCCTGTCACAGCCCGAGGGCACCGGAGACCTGCGGGTCTACGCTCTGCATCACCCTGATCGGCAGGCGCCTTTGGCGAGGTTCATATTTCGTGCAACGGATACGGCTGACGGCTTTATCGATCTGGTTGAGAACACCGCAGATGTCGTGTTGGCGCAGCGGGAAATTCGATCAGACGAACTGGAGTTGACCAAAGCCGCCGGGCTCGGAGATCTGACGCATACCCGTCGGTCGCGCGTCTTGGCTCTGGATGCAATCGTGCCAATCGTGTCGGCCGACAATCCCGTGCGCCAGATATCGCTTGCTGATCTGGTGAAGGTTTTCACCGCCGAGGTCGCAAATTGGGGCGATCTCGGTGGGCCTGATGCGCCGATCTCTCTGCATCTGCCACAGGTCGGTTCCGGGCTGGATCAGGCGGTCGAGGATTTGCTGTTAGCACCTGCCAACGCACATATGACCGCTCAGATCACGCGCCACGATCGAAACAGCAATCTGGTGCGCACGGTCTCGAACGACCCGTTCGCGCTCGGCGTCGCCAGTCTTGCCGAGGCCGGGACTGTGCGCGCCCTGCCTCTGACCGGTGGGTGCGGACATGCCTTGCCGGCAACGCGGCAATCGGTCAAGACCGAAGATTATCCGCTGACCTCACCCATGTTTTTCTATTTGCCACAAAGACGATTGCCCAAAGTCGCGCGACAGTTTTTGGCCTATACCCAAAGCAGCGCCGCACAGATGGTCATCCGGCAAGCCGGATTTGTCGATCAATCCCTTGAAACAATCCAGGTTGGGCTGCAAGGCGATCGGCTGGCCAATGCGATCAGCACCGGTGGAGCTGAGGTCGGGTTGGAAGAGTTGCAGCGCATGATCGAAACCCTCCGTCCACTTTCGCGGCTATCTTTGTCATTTCGGTTCGAACCGGGGTCGTCGCGACCCGATGCTCAGTCCCGGTCAAACATCTTGAACCTTGCGCAAGCTTTGGAAAGCGGAACGTTGGAGGCGCGTCAATTGATCTTTGTTGGGTTTAGTGACGGCGAGGGCGCGGCGGTCGCAAATTCACGTATTGCCCTGCAGCGTGCCAAAACCGTCCGAAACGCAGTGCTGGCATCGGTCGAAACCAGCCTCCCCGACAGCATCGAAATCAGTGTCGAGGGCTTTGGCGAGGCCATGCCGATGGCCTGCGACGACACCGAATGGGGCCGCAAGGTGAATCGTCGGGTCGAAGTTTGGATCCGATAACCCTTACAAATAGCCTTGCGAGCGGAAACTCAGTTCAGCCGATTTCCCGATGATCAGGTGATCATGCAAAGTCAGCCCAAGGGCGGAACACGCATCCTGAATCCGGTTGGTCATATCGATATCCGACTGCGACGGCGTCGGATCACCGGATGGATGATTGTGGACCAGGATCAGAGCCGAGGCATTGAGTTCCAACGCCCGCTTCGCGACCTCTCGCGGATAGACCGGCACATGATCCACCGTGCCTTTGGCCTGCTCTTCATCCGCAATCAGCACATTCTTGCGATCTAGATAAAACACACGAAACTGCTCGATCTCGCGGTGCGCCATCGTGGTGTGACAATAGTCCAGAAGCGCATCCCACCCCGAGATCACATGCCGTTGCATCACCCGGGCACGCGCCATGCGATGGGCACAGGCCTCAAGGATTTTCAGATCGGTAATCACCGTGTCCCCAACGCCTTTGATCTGACGCAGCCGTTCCTCGGGTGCCGTCAACACACGATTGAAATCACCAAACTCTTCCATCAGTGCCCGAGCCAGCGGTTTCACATCCTGGCGCGGGATGGATCGGAACAGAGCAAGTTCCAGCAGTTCATAATCCGGCATCGCTGCTGATCCGCCAGACATGAACCTTTCGCGCAGCCGCTTGCGATGGTCTTTGATGTAGGAGGGTAACCGACCAACGGGCAGCGGCTGCGCCGGTGCTTCATCCGTATCGAACAGCATGGGGGCTTCGGCAAAGGCGTCTTGGGTCATAACACCACTCTGACGCAGAATCGGTTTCCGAAAAGTTAACGCGCCCTATCCCTGCCCGCCGGATCGGCAACAGACGGATCCCCTGTTTCATCTGGCCATAAATATCTCGGGGGAGTCGCCCAAAGGGCGATGGGGGCAGAGCCCCTGCTTAACCGTTTAACCCTTCATGCCATCCCAGAAGGACTTTACAGAAGAGAAAAAGCTTTTAGATTCCGGGTGATTATCTTCACCCAAATCGTCAAACTCACGCAGAAGTTCTTTCTGACGACTGGTCAGATTGACCGGAGTTTCCACGGCAAGTTCGATGAACATATCCCCGATGCCTCCGCCGCGCAGGGCGGGCATGCCTTTGCTACGCAGGCGCATCTGGCGGCCCGACTGGCTGCCGGCAGGAATCTGAACACGACCGCGACCACCGTCGATGGTCGGAACCTCGATCGAACCGCCAAGTGCTGCCTTGGCCATGCTGACTGGCACACGGCAATAGAGGTTCACGCTGTCACGTTCGAACAGCTTGTGCTCGGAAACTTCCACAAAAATATAGAGGTCACCCGGAGGACCACCACGCATTCCGGCCTCGCCCTCACCGGCCAGACGAATCCGAGTGCCGGTCTCGACACCGGCAGGGATGTTCACGGACAATGCGCGATCTTTTTCAACGCGCCCCGCACCTTGGCACGACTTACAAGGGTTCTTGATGATCTGACCCAAACCAGAGCAGGTCGGGCAGGTGCGCTCAACCGTGAAAAAGCCCTGTTGCGCGCGAACCTTGCCCATGCCGGAACAAGTCGGACATGCAGTAGGTTCAACTCCACCTTCGGCACCAGTTCCCTCGCAAGAGGAACAGGCCACAGCCGTAGGAACGTTTATGGTTTTCTGCAGGCCTGCATAAGCCTCTTCCAGCGTGACCCGCAGGTTATAGCGCAGGTCTGAACCGCGTGCGGCGCGACGGCCCCCGCCTGCCCCACGCTGGCCACCCATAAAGTCGCCGAACAGGTCGTCGAACACGTCAGAGAACGCGCTGGAGAAATCGCCCTGACCGAAGCCGCCACCGGGACGGCCGCCGCCACCGCCCATGCCGTTTTCAAACGCGGCGTGACCAAAGCGGTCATAAGCGGCTTTCTTTTCAGCATCGCGCAGAACATCGTAAGCCTCGTTGGCCTCTTTGAACTGCGCTTCGGCATCGGGGTTGTCCTTGTTGCGATCGGGATGCAGCTGTTTGGCTTTCGAGCGAAAGCCTTTCTTGATCTCATCCGCAGAAGCGCCCTTGGACACGCCGAGCACTTCGTAATAGTCGCGTTTGGACATCAGTATTTCCTTCTGCCTCAACGTAATCGGGCCGGCCCGGCAACCGGACCGGCCCAAATTGGCCCGGTTACCCGTTAGTTACGCTTGTCGTCGTCCAGATCTTCGAACTCGGCGTCGACAATGTCATCGTCACCCGGCGCGGCATCTGCGGCTGCGGGCTCATCTTCGCCCTCTTCCGCCTGTGCCTTATAGATCGCCTCACCCAGTTTCATGGCCGCTTCGGTCACGTTCTGGATGCCCGACTTGATCTTGTCGGCATTGTCCGTTTCCAGCTCATCCTTGAGCGCAGCAACGGCCAGCTCGATCGCTTCGACGGTCGACGGGTCGACCTTGTCGCCATGTTCCTCGATCGATTTCTCGGTCGCGTGAACAAGGCTTTCGGCCTGGTTCTTGGCTTCGACAAGCTCTTTGCGGGCCTTGTCCGCCTCGGCGTTTTCCTCGGCATCCTTGACCATCTTGTCGATATCTTCGTCCGACAGACCGCCCGAGGCCTGAATGGTGATCTTCTGCTCTTTGCCGGTGCCTTTGTCCTTGGCCGAAACCGAGACAATGCCGTTGGCGTCGATGTCAAAAGTCACCTCGATCTGAGGCATGCCGCGCGGTGCGGGTGGGATCTCTTCTAGATTGAACTGACCCAGGATCTTGTTGTCCGCAGCCATTTCGCGCTCACCCTGGAAACAGCGGATGGTCACGGCGTTTTGGTTATCCTCGGCGGTCGAGAAGACCTGAGACTTCTTGGTCGGAATGGTCGTGTTGCGGTCGATCAGTCGGGTGAATACGCCACCCAGCGTCTCGATGCCCAAGCTGAGCGGGGTCACGTCCAGCAGAACCACGTCTTTGACGTCGCCCTGCAGAACACCGGCCTGAATGGCGGCGCCCATGGCAACAACTTCGTCCGGGTTCACACCCTTGTGCGGCTCCTTACCGAAGAACTTGGTGACCTCTTCGATCACTTTCGGCATCCGGGTCATACCACCGACCAGAACAACCTCATCCACGTCGCCAGCCGACAGGCCTGCGTCTTTCAGGGCAGCCTGGCAAGGCTTCATCGACTTCTTAATCAGGTCGCCCACCAGCGATTCCAGCTTGGCACGGGTCAGTTTCATGACCATGTGCAGCGGTTGACCGTTCGAGCCCATCGAGATGAACGGCTGGTTAATCTCGGTCTGCGAGGTCGAGGACAGCTCGATCTTGGCTTTTTCAGCGGCTTCTTTCAGACGCTGCAGGGCCATCTTGTCGGCAGACAGGTCGACACCGTGTTCCTTTTTGAACTCATCCGCCAGGTAGTTGACGATGCGCATGTCAAAGTCTTCACCACCCAGGAAGGTATCGCCGTTGGTCGACTTCACCTCGAACAGGCCGTCGTCGATTTCCAGAATGGTTACGTCGAAAGTACCACCACCAAGGTCATAAACCGCGATGGTTTGGGTTTCTTCCTTGTCAAGACCATAGGCCAGAGCAGCCGCTGTCGGTTCGTTGATGATCCGCAGCACTTCCAGACCGGCAATTTTACCGGCGTCTTTGGTGGCCTGACGCTGTGCGTCGTTGAAGTATGCCGGAACGGTGATAACCGCCTGCGTGACTTCCTCACCCAGATAGCTTTCTGCGGTTTCCTTCATCTTGCCCAGAGTGAAGGCCGAGATCTGGCTTGGGGAGTACTTTTCACCGCGGGCTTCAACCCACGCGTCGCCATTGCCGCCATCAACGATGGCGTAGGGCACCATTTTCTTGTCTTTTTCGACTTCTGCATCATCCACACGACGACCGATCAGACGCTTGACGCCAAAGATCGTGTTGTCGGGGTTGGTGACCGCCTGACGTTTTGCAGGCTGACCGACCAGACGCTCATCTTCTGTAAAAGCGACGATCGAGGGCGTGGTCCGCGCCCCTTCGGCGTTTTCGATGACCTTCGGCTGCGAGCCGTCCATGATGGCCACACACGAGTTGGTGGTACCGAGGTCAATCCCGATTACTTTTCCCATATTTTCAATCCCTTTCCATTCAAGGCGATGTCCCGAGGGTTGGACCCGTTGCGGCATCCTGCCCCCGATTGATGTGCGCGACAGCACTACACCATCGCGCGTCGAGGCGTATATAAGGGCGAGAACAGGGGCCTGCAAGCGTTCAGAAACGCAGGTTTTCGGGAATCTGTGGCCTTTTTTGGCAAGGTTTTGGCAAGGTTTGGGGATTCTGGAATGGCGCGGCTGTTATTGCGCGGATTTGATATTCGGAAAGGCTATTTGGATGCGGCGGCGCAGTCGCATCTAGTTGACCTGCTTAGGCCGATTCTGAAAGTGGCACCGCTTTATCGGCCCGTGACACCTTCGGGCAAGGAAATGTCAGTGCGCATGACCTCGGCCGGGGTGCTGGGATGGGTCACTGACCGGGCGGGCTATCGGTATCAGGACACGCATCCAAAGGGCATGACATGGCCCGCGATTCCAGATGAGATTTTGACCATCTGGCAGGACCTGACCGGCGCGGATCGCCAGCCCGATTGCTGTCTGATCAACTATTACGGTGAAGGCGCCAAGATGGGCCTGCATCAGGACAAGGATGAGGCCGATTTCTCGTGGCCCGTGCTGTCGATTTCATTGGGCGATGACGCGCTGTTCCGTATCGGTAACACCACGCGGGGCGGCAAGACCGAGTCGATCTGGCTGAGCTCGGGCGATGTGGCGATCATGGGCGGCCCGGCACGCTTGACCTATCACGGGGTGGATCGCATCCGGTTTGGATCATCCAAACTTTTGCCAAAGGGCGGACGCATCAACCTGACTTTGAGAGTCGCAATGTGAAGTGCGATCCAATATCCGGGAACAGGTTTTCAGAATACAGCACGCACAGCAAATATCAGCGTCGCGCATCCCAGCTTTTCGAGACCTGCCTGCGGGTATAGAACTCACCCAGCAGGCCGATCATTGTTAAAACTATTCCGACCCAAAGCGCGTACTCCCAACTGGTGTTCCGGGGAAAATAATTTCGGAACACAAAACCACGACATTGATCGATGATGTGAAACAGTGGGTTCCAGGCAAACAAGGTCAGCATGAACCCACCTAGCGCGTTGCCAACGAACATCTTGCCCGAAAATATCATGTTCAATCGACGGTACACATTTTTCAGGATGCTTACCGTATTGGGAAACCAGGGTTTCAGCGCCAACAACACTAAACCGACCGAGCATCCCGTGAACCAGGCCAGCAAAAGCATCCCAAATGCACCGCCGGGCTCTTGGACCACAAGAGGCGAGACGGCTACGCTGTAGACGAACAGGATGACAAGGATCGAGATAAGCTGCGTATAAAGTATACCGAAGGCAGATGCTGACAACATCACCATCATTGTCATTGGCGAGTGCAGAGTCATCGGATTGTTGCCGGATCCAGCCCCGGCGATTGCAGTGACAGACTTGATATGCGTCAGGAACAAAAAAACTCCGGAGAGCAGGAACAAAACCATCTCGCCCCGGATTTTGGCCATGCCAGTCATTCGACCAATTAGCGTCATAAGTATATAAAACGCCGTCACCAGAAGGACGACCTGAACAATGTTGATCAGGATTGCCATCACCGCGTTGGAGTGCTGCGACCGGATATTGCGAACTACTGCATGGAATATCAGCTCGGCGGTGGTGAAAGCCCCGCCCAGCAATGACTGATTTCTCTTGAAGTGAAACACTCGAATACTCTTTCCTGCTATGTCAGCCGCAAATTGGCACGAAATTCTTGCTGTTCCGTATCCATCGCATCATAAGTCCGTGAGATGCCCTGATCAACAAACCACAGGAACGGAGCTTTTTTGTGACTTATGACGCGCTTATTCCCGTCATCCGGCGGCTGGCCTTGCAGGCAGGCGACAAGATCATGCAGATCTACGAAGCGGATGATTTCGACGTCAAGGTCAAGTCAGACTCAAGCCCAGTAACCGAGGCGGACGAGGCGGCGGATGCTTTGATCTCGGCCGGATTGCGCGAGGCTTTTCCAGATATCCTGCTGGTGACCGAGGAACAGGCAGCTTCGCATTCCGAAAAGAGTGATACCTTTCTGATCGTTGATCCTTTGGACGGCACCAAAGAGTTCATCAACCGACGGGGCGATTTCACGGTAAATATTGCTCTGGTCGAGAACGGCGTGCCGACGCGCGGTGTGGTTTACGCACCTGCGCGGGGGCGGATGTTCTATACGCAAGCCGATGGGCAAGCTGTCGAGGAAACCGGCGCACTGGACAAAGATCAGCCGGGTGTGTTGACGCCAATATCAATCTCTAAACCAAACAATTCGGCGCTGATGATCGTTGCATCCAAGTCGCATCGGGATCAGGCGACCGAGGATTACATCAACAAATATCAGGTGCGCGACAGCAAAAGTGCCGGGTCGTCGCTGAAGTTCTGTCTGGTGGCGACGGGAGAGGCCGACCTCTACCCCCGTGTTGGCCGCACCATGGAGTGGGACACCGCTGCGGGCCACGCGGTTCTGGCCGGTGCGGGCGGACATGTGGTGCGCTTTGACGACCATTCGCCGCTGACCTATGGCAAAGACGGCTATGCCAATCCATTTTTCATCGCCTATGCTCCAGGCGTTGAGCTGAAGGAAGCCTGATGTCAGTATTGATTGTCATTCCCGCGCGCTACGCTTCGACCCGCTATCCAGGCAAACCTCTGGTTCCGCTGACCGGGGCAAACGGAACCAGCATGACTCTGATCGAACGATCCTGGCGCGCTGCGATTTCCGTGTCAGGCGTAGATCGCGTGGTTGTGGCAACCGACGATGACCGTATCCGCGAAGTCTCAAAGGGATTTGGTGCCGAGGTGGTGATGACTTCAGACACCTGCCGCAACGGTACCGAACGCTGCGCCGAGGCGCACTCGGCTCTGGGTGGCGGTTATGACATCGTCGTCAACCTGCAAGGGGATGCGCCTTTGACCCCGCATTGGTTTGTTGAAGACCTGATCTCGGGTCTGCGCAACGCGCCAGATGCGGGTGTGGCCACCCCCGTGCTGCGCTGTGACGGGGACGCACTGAACGGATTACTGAACGATCGCAAGCAAGGCCGGGTCGGGGGCACTACAGCGGTGTTCGGCAATGACCACAGCGCGCTTTACTTCTCGAAAGAAGTGATCCCTTTCACAGCCGAGACCTATGCCAGCAGTGACCCGACACCGGTATTCCACCACGTCGGAGTTTATGCCTATCGGCCTGACGCTCTGACTGCTTATCCGGGCTGGACTAGCGGTCCGCTGGAGACACTGGAAGGGTTGGAACAGCTGCGCTTCATGGAAAACGGCCGCAAGGTTCTGTGTGTCGAAGTTGAAGCCAAAGGTCGTCAGTTCTGGGAGCTGAACAACCCGCAGGACGTGGCCAAGATCGAAGAAATGATGGCCGCTATGGGGCTTGAATGACAAATATTCTGGTTACAGGTGGCGCAGGTTATATCGGCTCTCATGCCTGCAAGGCACTGGCAAGGGCGGGGTATACGCCCGTAACCTATGACAATCTTGTCACCGGATGGCAGGACGCGGTGAAATTCGGCCCTTTCGAGCAGGGCGACCTGCTGGACCGCGCCCGGCTGGACGAAGTGTTCGCCAAATACCAACCCGCCGCCGTGATACATTTCGCCGCCCTCAGTCAGGTCGGCGAAGCGATGGTTGAGCCCGGAACGTATTGGTCGAACAATGTCACCGGTTCGCTGACACTGATACAGGCGGCTGTGGATGCGGGATGTTTGAACTTTATGTTCTCGTCGACCTGCGCCACCTATGGCGAACATGACAACGTTGTGCTGGACGAGAGCACTCAGCAGCAGCCATTGAATGCCTATGGTGCCTCGAAACGAGCGATCGAGGACATCTTACGTGATTTCCAAGCCGCATATGGCCTGAAGCACGTGATCTTCCGCTATTTCAACGTGGCCGGGGCCGACCCGGATGCCGAAGTTGGAGAGTTTCACCAACCAGAAACCCATCTGGTGCCGCTGATGCTGGACGCCATCGATGGCAAGCGGGGTGGCTTGACTGTATTCGGCACCGATTACGACACACCCGACGGCACCTGCATCCGCGATTATGTACACGTCTGTGATCTGGTCGATGCACATGTACTGGGGCTAAAGTGGCTAGAACAGGGCAAAGAAAGCCGCGTGTTCAATCTGGGCACCGGGTCGGGGTTTTCGGTGATGGAAATCATCGAGCATTCCAAAGCCGTCACCAACCGTGCGGTGCCGTATAGCATCGGCCCGCGCCGAGCCGGGGATTGCACGCGTCTAGTTTCAGGCTCGGTCCGAGCCAAGGAAGAGCTGGGCTGGACACCAAAAAGATCAACGTTAGAGACGATGATCACGGATGCCTGGCGTTGGCATCAGAATGGCAGCTATACCAAGTGAGGCTTGAGGATCAGCCGCTTACCTGGGTGCAGCGCTACAAGCTGCGCCTGAAACGCAAGCGGCTGTTGTGGCGATCTTTTCGCAGCCGCCATCAACTGAAGTCGTTGACTGACAACACGCAAAAGATCACGCCCAGCGCCATTCTGGCCTTTACTACGCTGCGGAATGAGATCAGCCGTCTGCCGTGGTTCTTTCACCATTATCGCACGCTGGGCGTTGATCATTTTCTGATGGTGGATAATGGCAGCGATGACGGCTCGGTCCCGTATTTGCTTAAACAGCCGGATGTGTCGCTGTGGCGGACTACGGCGAGCTATCGCGCGTCTCGGTTCGGGTTGGATTGGCTGACTTGGCTGCAGTGGAAATTTGGGCACGACCACTGGACGTTGATGGTCGACGCCGATGAGTTGGTGATCTACGCCCATCACAACACCCATACGCTGCGCGATTTGACCGCATGGCTGGACGCGCGCGGTCAAACCACGTTTGGGGCGATGATGCTGGATCTCTATCCCAAAGGTCGGCTGGGCAAGCAAAGTTATGATCCGCATTCCGATCCAACCGATTGCCTGAACTGGTTTGACCCCGGCCCCTATCGTGCCCAGCGCCAAAGGCCGATGGGCAACCTTTGGGTTCAGGGAGGCGTACGCGAGCGGGTGTTTTTTGCAGATCAGCCCCAAAAATCACCGACCCTGAACAAAATCCCTCTGACCCGGTGGTCACGGCATATGGCCTATGTGAATTCGTGCCATTCCGCGCTGCCCCGGTTCCTGAATTTTGAATATGACGGTCCGGGTGGGCAGACCGCCTCGGGCGTGTTGTTACACACGAAATTCCTGCCCGAGGTTGTCGACAAATCGCGGATCGAAAAACAGAGGCGGCAACATTTTCACGACCCCGATCGGTTCGGCGCCTATTATGACGGGATCATCAGCGGGCCTGATCTTTGGACTTCTGACTCGGTCAAACTAGGTGATTGGCAACAGTTACAAGACCTTGGGCTCATGAACGCGGGCGGATTTCCTGCCACAGGGGGGAAGTAAACCGGATTTAAACCCGTTGCCTCACAAGGTGCAGAGATGTCATAAAACGTTAATGTCCGGCACCACTCAGGCCTCAGGCGGCCCCGGGCAGACGCGCGTATCAAAAAAGGTTGGGCAGCCGCGTGAGCCTTTTGGATTCCTATCGCATGAGATTGCGGCGCAAGCGCCGCCTGCTGCGTTGCCTACGTCGGCGTCGGGATCTGAAAGCGGTGCAAGATAACACCAACAAGATCAAAGAAAACGACATCTTGTTGATGAGTGTGATGCGGAACGAAAAGATCCGCCTTCCCTATTTCTTAGACTACTATCGAAAGCTTGGCATCAATCACTTCCTGTGCGTGGACAACAACAGCGATGACGGCACCCACGAATACCTGAGCAGCCAGCCGGACGTTTCGCTGTGGTGGACGGATGTAGGTTACAAGAATGCGACCTTTGGTCTGGATTGGTCCAACTACCTGCTGCGCCGCTATGCGCATAAGCACTGGGTTCTGACGGTCGATCCGGATGAATTCTTTATCTATCCTTTTTGCGATACCCGCCCGATCCGCGCCCTGACCGACTGGCTGGACGATACTGGTGTGCGCAGTTTCGGCACCATGCTGATCGACATGTATCCCGAAACCGGAATCATGGATGCGCCCTATCATGAGGGCCAGAACCCTTTTGAAGTCGCGCCTTGGTTCGATTCAGGCAACTTCATGATTACCCGCAACCCGACCTATGGGAATCTGTGGATTCAAGGCGGTGCACGCGCACGGGTTTTCTTTCAGAACAATCCCCTGAAGGCTCCGGCCCTGAACAAGATACCTCTTGTGAAATGGCACCGGCGCTACGCCTATGTCAGCTCAACCCACGCCTTGCTGCCGCGCGGGCTCAATCAGGTCTATGAAGAGCAGGGCGGTGAAAAAACCAGCGGAGCGCTGCTGCATGCAAAGCTGATCAATACGCTTGGGGAAAAAGCTAAAGAAGAGTTGCTGCGCGGACAGCACTATGCTGCGTCGGGCGAGTACAAGGCTTATGCCAAGCAGTTAGAGGATAATCCGGTTTTCTGGAACAAATGGTCCGAGAAATACATCAACTGGCGACAGATTGAGATCCTCGGCCTGATGTCCAAGGGGAACTGGGCATGAGCACCTTGGGCATCGTAATGCTGGTGCACACCGCGCTGGATCGGGTTGAGCAGGTGGCACGCCATTGGGCCGCCTCGGGCTGTCCTGTGGTCATTCATGTAGATCAGAAAGTCGGCGATCCGGCTTATTCCGATTTTGTCGCCGCTTGTTCGGATGAACCGCTGATCCTGTTTTCAAAACGCCATGTCTGTGAATGGGGCGGCTGGGGTATTGTCGCCGCATCACAATCCGCCGCATCGCTTATGTTGGAGAAGTTTCCGAACGTCCGGCATGTATATCTGTCTTCAGGCGCGTGTCTGCCGCTGCGTCCGGTCGCTGATCTGATCGACTATTTGGCCGACCGACCCCGTGTCGATTTCATCGAAAGCGCCACCACGCGCGACGTGAGCTGGACGATCGGCGGCCTGGACCTGGAGCGTTTCACCCTGCGGTTCCCCTTCTCATGGCGCAGGCAACGAAAACTGTTTGACAATTACGTGCGATTGCAACGCGCCCTCGGTCTGCGCCGCAGAATTCCAGACGGTCTGGTGCCCCATATGGGCAGCCAGTGGTGGTGTCTGACCCGCCAAACCTTGTCGGCCATTCTTCAGGATCCTAAGCGCGCCGAATATGATCGCTATTTCCGCCAGGTCTGGATTCCCGATGAAAGCTATTTTCAGACACTGGCACGGCTCTATTCCACCCATATCGAAAGCCGATCGCTGACTCTGTCGAAGTTCGACCATCAAGGTCGGCCGCACATGTTCTACGACGATCACCTACAATTGCTGCGCCGGTCCGACTGTTTCGTGGCGCGCAAAGTCTGGCACAGCGCGAACCGGTTGTATCAGACCTTCCTGACCGACCACGAAGGCGCACTGACCCCGGCCGAGCCCAACCCCGGCAAGATCGACCGGGTGTTTTCCAAAGCGGTCGAGCGGCGCGTTCGCGGTCGTGATGGTCTTTATATGCAAAGCCGCTTCCCTCGCGCGGCTACGGAGCGCAGCCTGACAGCCTTTCCCTATTCGGTGTTTCAAGGCTTTACCGAGTTGTTCGAGGATTTCGAACCTTGGCTGACAAACGCCATCGGCGGGCGGGTGCATGGGCACCTGTTCGGTCCCGAACGGGCGCAATTTGCCGAAGATGAGACGATCATCAACGGTGCGCTCAGCGATTGCGCCACGCTACGCGACTATAACCCCTCGGCCTTTCTGTCGAACCTCATCTGGAATACACGAGGCGAGCGTCAGTGCTTTCAATTCGGGCCAACGGATATTCAGAAAATCAATGAATTCCTGACGCAAGACCAGAATGCACATATTGCGGTCATCTCGGGGGCCTGGGCGGTTCCATTGTTTCGTTCGAACCTGAATTTTGCCGATATCCGGTGCGAAGCTGCCCGCCTACAACAGATCGAAAGCAAACAGCTCAAGCTGCTGGATGCCGCTCGGGCAAAGACGCGCATTCGAATATGGACAATGGCAGAGTTTGTGGAATCCCCCATGGAACAACTGCAGACCGTTCTGGAGGACATGGGCGCGCCCAAACCCACGCATCTGACCGAGGCACCGACGATGGTCGATCTGACCGGGTTCGGAAAGTTCCTGCAAAACCTCAAGAACCAAGGGATGCATCCCTATCTGATGGGGGATTTCCCTGTGAATGACGTGTTTGGCGCACAGTCCAAATCGTTCAAGAAGCCCTATTTGGTGCAGTAACATAAAATGACCCGCCGCTTCGATTATTTCATCGTTCTGGCCGATATGCGGACCGGTTCGAACCTGCTTGAATTGCAGCTGAACACGCTGGATGGCGTCACGTGTCACGGAGAAGCGTTTAACCCCTATTTCGTCGGCCTGCCAAAACTGGACAGCGTTCTGGGCTTTACCCTGGAAGATCGTGAACGCGACCCGATGGCGCTGATCGACGCCATCCGAAACGCGCCGGGCGAGATGAACGGCTTTCGCTTTTTCAGCGACCACGATGCGCGGGCGCTGCCACCGGCGCTGGATGATCCGCGCTGCGCCAAAATCATTCTGATGCGCAACCCTCTGGATAGCTACATATCGTGGAAAATCGCCTTGGAAACAAAGCAGTGGCGGTTGGTGAACATCAAGCAACGTCGGGAGGCGCAAATCACCTTCGATGCCGAAGAATTCGCCGAACAGCTCGACCAGCGGCAAGCATTTCAACAAACAGTGCTCAAACATCTGCAGACCACCGGGCAAACACCGTTCTATATCGACTATGACGATCTAACAGATTTGGACGTTCTGAACGGCCTTGCCGCGTGGCTTGGCGTCAGCGCACGTCTTAAGGAGCTGAACCAGCATCTCAAACGTCAAAACCCAGCGCCTGCCCTGTCGAAAGTGACCAATCCGGATGATATGGAGCTGGCCCTGTCGCAACGTGACCGCTTCAAGCTACACCATATCCCGAGTTACGAGCCGCACCGCGGGCCGGCTGTTTCGCGCTATGTGGGTGCTGCGCAAACTTCGCTGATGTACCTTCCGGTGCGCGGCGGCCCCGAGGCTGAAGTGGTGCAGTGGATTTCCGATCTGGACGGGGTGTCACAAGCCGACCTGATCACCGGCCGCAATCAAAAACAGACCCGTCAATGGATGCAGGATCATCCCGGTCACCGCAAATTCACGGTGCTACGCCATCCGCTGGCGCGCGCGCATGCGGTGTTCTGCGACCGTATTCTGCACACAGGCCCCGGCGCATATGTCAGCATTCGCAATAGGCTGAGCCGACGGTACAAGGTGCCTCTGCCTGCCAAGGGTGATCTCAGCAATTATACCCGCGATCAGCATTCCGAGGCGTTCGCGGCCTTTCTGGGCATGCTACGCAGTATTCTGGCGGGTCAAACCCCGATCCGTGTGGATGGGGAATGGTGCGGACAGGCGCAGACGCTGGAAGGCATGGCCGGTTTCACCATGCCCGACCTGATCCTGCGCGAGGATGAGATGGAAACCGCCTTGCCCGACCTTGCCTACAAAGTTGGGCATACAGCCCCGCCAACCCCAAACAGGGCCAAGCCGGACGCGCCGTTTGCACTTGATCAGATTTACGACGCACAGCTTGAAGCGCTGGCGAAGGAAGCATACCAGCGCGACTATACAATATTTGGATTTGGTGACTGGAAACCGCTTTGAACCTTGCTTAGGGGCGCAGGGTAATCACGGTTCCTTCATTCACCATGGCGTAGATCTCTTCGATCTCATCATTCTTGACCGCAATACAACCTGCCGTCCAATCCGGGGTCTTCTTCGCCCGCTTGAACTCGGATCGCAGATTGGGTTGTCCGTGAATGAAGATGTCGCCGCCCGGATCAACACCTGCGGCCTTGGCTTTAGCCAAGTCTTCCGAATTGGGATACGATATACCCAACGATAGATGATACCTGCTGCGCGGATTGCGGCGGTCGATCAGATAGGTACCCTCGGGCGTACGACCATCGCCTTTTTTGTTTTTCGTGCCGGTGGGTGCAAATCCTAGATCGATATCGTACTCCCGCAAAATCTGCTCGTTATGGAGCAAATACAGCTTGCGTGCACCTTTGTTGATGACCATCGAGGTCACCTCGGGCCCGCGATAAGAAAGAAATCTGGGTTTGGCTGAGGCACATGCTGAAAGGCTCAGCGTTGCCATTGCGCCCATTCCGAATGCTCGACGATCCATTATTTTCACTGCCTGATGCTCTTTTTTGTCAATTATTATGTCAGATTTTCGCGAAACTTAAATCACTTTTTGCTGTTCGACTGTTCCGCCAGGCGGCGTTCGATCGATTCCAGCCTTTCAAGAACCTCATCACGATAGGCATCGGTCTTGACCTCATCCTCGGCATGGTGCGCGTCCTGCATCGAGTTCACGATGAGACCGACCAGCAAGTTCACCACCGCAAAGGTGGTCACCATGATGAAGGGAACAAAGAAAAGCCAAGCGTAGGGATACACCTCCATCACAGGGCGGACAATGCCCATGGACCAGCTTTCCAGCGTCATGATCTGGAACAGCGTATAGGCCGACAGACCCAGATCACCGAACCAATCGGGGAACGTGCCCGAGAAAAGTTTGGTTGAGATCACAGCGCCGATGTAAAACAGGATCGCCATCAGCAGGAACACGCTGGCCATGCCCGGCAGGGCTGAGATGAAGCCTTCGACCACTCGGCGCAGGCGCGGCGCGACCGAGATGACACGCAGGACCCGGAGGATACGCAGTGCCCGCAGAACTGAAAGCGCCCCTGCACTGGGAACTAGGGCGACGCCCACGATCACGAAATCAAACACATTCCAGCCGCTGGTGAAGAACCGGCGCCCTGTGGCGATCAGTTTCATGACGATTTCGATGACGAATATGGTAAGGCACAGCTTGTCCAACGTCACGATCAGTGGACCCGCTGCGTCCATCAGCGTGGGCGATGTCTCCATCCCCAGCAGTACCGCGTTGAACAGGATCACACCGGTGATGAATTTCCCGAAAGCCGGTGCTTCGATGATGGGCAGCAGTCGTTGGGCGATCACCATGCGGGTGGTCCTTATCTCAGGATTATTTGTTCAAAATGAACCGAGCAGCAAGTTCGGTGTGTGACGACCATCGAAATTGGTCAACCACCTGTACCCATTCAAGGGCATATCCGGCGTTAACCAGCGTTTTTGCGTCACGGGCAAAGGTGATCGGGTTGCACGAGACATAAACAACCACCGGGCGCATGGCCTGCGCCAGCTCGGCCACCTGCGCCTCGGCCCCAGCGCGCGGCGGGTCAAGCACAACGGCGTCGAATTTCTTGAGTTCATCGGGCATGAGCGGGCGGCGGAACAGGTCTCGGGCCTCGGTCGTGACGTGTTTCAAGCCTTGCGCCTTGCGCCAGCCCTGATCCAAGGCCTTCGTCATCTCGGCCTCACCTTCAACCGCATGCACCTCGGCCGTCTGCGCCAGCGGCAGCGAGAAGGTTCCGCAGCCCGCGAATAGATCGACAATCCGCTTGGCCCCCTGCGTCGCATCGGAAACGGCCTGTAATAGAGCCTGTTCTCCGTCTTTTGTGGCTTGCAAAAACGCTCCGGGCGGTGGGGTGACGCCAGCGGTTCCAAAGCGTTGGATCGGAGGTACACGCATGGCGATAACCTCATCATCCCAACTAAGCCGGGCAAGGCCGTGATGCTCGGTCGCCTGCGCGAGCGCCAGCTCCAACGGTCCATCCAGCGGTTTGCCGCCCTTGACCGCAACATCCAATCCGCCTTCGGACAGGGTCAGCGTTACGGCCAACACACCTTTCCGACTGCCACCCAACAACGCCAAGGCTTCGGCCACCGGGATGGCAGCAATCAAGGTTGGGTGCAGCAAATGGCAATCCGGGATTTCGGTAATCGTGTCAGAAGCGCGACCATGAAACCCGGCCAGCGTACCCTTCTTGGTGCGCCGCACGGCGATGGTGGCCCGACGGCGGGATCGATCAGGCGAAGTGTGAATGGGCCGCATCGGGGCATCGAGCCCCTGCGCGGCCAACGCGTTGCGCACCACCTCAACTTTCCACTCGGCGACAAAATTATCGGTCGCATGTTGCAACTGGCAGCCGCCGCAGGCCTTGTAATGACGGCAGGGTGCCTTCACCCGCTGATCCGAGGGTGTTTCGACGCGAATATCGTTCAGAAACTGACCCAGCAACGTACCGCTGACCACTTCACCCGGCAGAGTGCGTGGCGCATAGATCGGACCATCGGCGATTCCGTCGCCCTGATGTCCAAGGCGGTTTATTGTGTATTGCTGCGTCATGGAGGCCTGATAACTGGGGTTTGAGCGCAACAAAACCCTTTATTCTGCAGCCTCGGCCTGAATGAAGCCGCCCGATTGGCGATGCCAGAACCGGGCGTACAACCCGCCACGCTCCAGCAGAGCCTCGTGCGTCCCGCTTTCAACGATGTGACCGTGGTCCAGAACAATAATCCGATCCATCTCGCTAAGCGTGGACAGGCGGTGGGCAATAGCCAGCACGGTCTTGCCCTGCATCACCCGGTGCAGTGCCGTCTGAATCGCTGCCTCGACCTCGGAGTCCAATGCCGACGTCGCCTCGTCCAGAACCAATATCGGTGCGTCTTTCAGGATAGCGCGAGCCAGGGCGATCCGCTGTCTTTGCCCGCCGCTCAGCTTCACGCCGCGTTCGCCCAGATGCGCGTCATAGCCCTTGCGTCCTTGCGCATCCTCGAGACCGAGTATGAATTCATGCGCCTCGGCTTTGGTCGCGGCCTCTATCAGCTCATCTTCAGTCGCGTCAGGACGACCATAGAGGATGTTCTCGCGCGCCGAACGATTGAACATTGCGGTTTCCTGCGTGACCATGCCGATCTGGCGGCGCAAGCTGTCCTGAGTGACTTGGCTGACATCCTGCCCGTCGATGCGAATGACGCCTTTTTCGCCGTCATAGAGCCTGAGCAGCAGTGAAACCAACGTTGATTTCCCTGCACCAGACGCCCCGACAATGCCCAGCTTTTCGCCCGGTGCGGCGGTGAAATGCAGATCGGAGACACCGCCAATATCGCGGCCATAAGCAAAACTGACATGATCAAACGCAATCTCCCCTTCTGAGACGATCAGTTCAGAGGCGTTCATCGCGTCCTCGACCCGGTCGCGCTTGGTCAGAGTATGCATCCCGTTTTCAATCTCACCGACATTTGCGTAAAGACCCATCAGTGTGAAACTGACCCAGCCTGTCATTTGCGAGATGCGTATCGCCACGGCCCCCGCCGCTACGATATCCCCGGCGGTCGCGCCACCCGCCCGCCACAGCCATAGCGTTGCGCCGATCAACAGGACCGGCAGAACCCCCGCCAGAGTCATCAGGATGAACCGGAAACTGGCCGATAGTTTGCCGAATTCCAGCGACCGTTCACGCAGGTCGACCATGGAATTTCGGGCGGTATGATCTTCGAACTCGGAATGGGCAAACAGCTTGACGGTCTTGATGTTGGTGATCGTATCGACCACCTGCCCCGACACCATCGCCCGCGCCCCCGCCCGCGCGGCAGAGCGTACGCGGATGCGTGGAAGATACCAGCGCACCAGCAGGAAATAGACAACAAGCCAGGCAACAAATGGCAGCATCACAAGCGGGTGAATAGACCCTAACAAAAGCAGTGAGCCTGCAAGTGAGGCAATAGCGAAGACAATAGCGCTGATTGTTTCGGACACCACTTGCGTCATGGCGTTCGATGTCTGCATCTGTTTTTGGGCGATACGTCCGGCGAAATCGTCATCGAAATAGGTCACCGACTGGCCCAGCGTCCAGCGGTTCAGTTTTGCCAAAACCAACGGCGTGATGTTGGGCATGACGATGTAGTTATTTGCCACCGACGACAGGCCGAACAGTGCGGGGCGTAGAAGCATGAAGAATGCGACAGCACCCAAAATGATCGCGAGATTGCCGCCGGTCAGAAACGTCTCGGGACTGCTGTTAGTGGTCAGATCAATGACGCGGCCCAGGACCCAGGCGGTGCCAGCTTCCATCGCACCCGCGATCGCCGAGAAGGCTGCTGCGACGAACAGCATCGGCCAGGCGCCGGACAAGCTCCAACGGATGAACGCCCCCAGCGTTTGCGGCGGGGGCGTTTCTGTGTCTTTGAACGGTTGGATGAGGTCGGCAATCCTCATTCAGCGGCCTCCGGGTTCAGGAAGCCTCCAGATTGCCGCGCCCAGAACTGAGCGTAAAGCCCTCCTTGCGCCAACAGATCGGAATGACCACCTTGTTCAACGATCCGGCCGCCATCCATCACAAGGATGCGATCCAACTGAGCAATCGTGCTGAGCCGGTGCGCGATGGCGATCACGGTCTTGCCTTGCATCATGCCGTAGAGTGTTTCCTGTATCGAGGCTTCGACTTCGGAATCTAGGGCAGATGTCGCCTCGTCCAACAGCAAAATCGGCGCGTCTTTCAGGATCACCCGCGCCAGCGTTACACGCTGCCGCTGACCGCCCGACAGTTTCACGCCCCGCTCGCCCACATGCGCATCATAGCCAGTGCGGCCCTCCGGGTCTTGCAGATCGAGGATGAACTCATGCGCCTCGGCCTGTTTCGCAGCGGCAATCATCTGTTCTTCGGTCGCATCAGGCCGACCATAGAGGATGTTGGCCCGAACCGAGCGGTGTAACAGAGCACTGTCCTGCTGAACCATACCAATATGGCCGCGCAAACTGTCCTGCGTGACCTTCGAGATATCCTGGCCATCGATCAGGATCGCGCCCTTCTCGACATCGTAAAATCGCAAAAGTAGCTTTACTAGAGTCGATTTTCCGGCACCGGAGCGGCCGATCAGGCCGATCTTTTCGCCTGGCCGGATGGTCAAGTTGACGTGATCCAAACCACCGGATTCTCGTCCATAGTGATGAGACAGATCGCGTATTTCGATCTGGCCATTACCAAGCCGCAAAGGTTTCGCATCAGGTTCGTCCAACAGATCGATGGGCTGCGCGATGGTCTGCATACCCTCGGCAACGATACCCAATTCGCGAAAGAAGCTGGTCAGCGCCCACATGATCCACCCGGTCATGGCATTCAACCGTAGTGTTAGTGCCGTGGCGGCGGCCACCACTCCCACCGTTGCGCTACCTTGCGCCCAAAGCAGGATTGCCCAACCGACGACTCCCACGATCAGCACACCGTTCAGCGCAACAAGCGCGGCATCCATAATGGTGAAAATCCGCATCTCGATCTGGAAAGTGCGGCGGGTTTCCGCAATCGCCTCGCGCGCATAGTCCTGTTCCTGAGTGTCATGGGCAAACATCTTGATCGAGTGGATGTTGGTATAGCTGTCCACCACCCGGCCCGTCACGGTCGAGCGTGCATCCGACGCCGCCTGAGATGCCGGGCCGACCCGCTTAACGGTCCAGCGCACCAGCGCACCGTAAAACACCAGCCAGATCAGCAATGGTAGCAACAGTCGCGGATCAGCCGCCATAAGCAGAATGGCCGCACCGATCATGTAGGCGATCGAGAACGAGATCGCGTCAAAGACTTGAAAGACCACCTCACCCGCGGCGGGCGGGGTCTGAACAACCCGGTTTGCGATGCGCCCGGCAAAGTCATTCTCGAACCAGCCAACCGATTGACGCAGAACATGTTTATGCGCCCGCCAACGGATCAGAGTCCCAAAGTTCGGCAGGATTGTGTTGTTGAGCAGCAAGACGTCAACAAGCTGAAGGATGGGACGAATAAACAGGATCAAGGCGGCAACCACGACCAATTCAGTCCCGTGCGCCTGCCAGAATTCAGCAGGAGAACTGCCCAACAGGTCCACAACGCGACCCATATAAAAGATCAGCCCGACCTCGACAGCAGCAACGACCACGGACATCAGCGCGGCCAATACGAAAACGCGTTTGAAAGGCTGCGAGTAGCCCAGCATGAAAGGCCACAGCCGCGTCGGTGGCTTGTCTACCTGTTCATAGGCAACAAAAGGGTCAATGAGGTTTTCGAAGTAGCGAAACATGGAGTGTGCTCCGATTGAGCAGAAAATAGGTCATGCGAAGAAAGATGGCGCCAGAACACCACCCCTACGGGTCAAAGTGTTCCGGGCTTTAGCCGAACCAGATCCCGTAATACATTCGCATTCCTCCCTCCATATGAGTCAGGCGCACCCTGCCAAATCAATTCGGGTTTGTCATCCCTTTTTGAGACTTCAAATCAGTCGGCAAGCAATTCTTCGCGGCTAAGCGCGAAATCCGACGCGATCCAACGCGCCTCAAGCTCGGCCAGTTTTGCACCCAGCGCGGGGCCCGAGAAGGCGGGGATCAAATCCGCCGCCTTGATCGGGAAACTGGCCGCGGACCCTTTTTGCAAAGCTCGGTTCAGGTCTTCGGACCAAGGCTGTTCAAGAAATGCATGACGCAAAAGTGTCTCGTGCAATCCGCCTTCCGACCCATAGCGATAACCCAATTCTGCGACACTGGTCGTCGCCATCGCTTCGTCGCGCATCCGAGCCAGACGCTGCAGTTGCGCGCGGCTAAGACGCAGGGTTTTGGCCACTTCGGGCGATGCAATCGCGGCCAAACGACGAATCGCTTCGGGCGCTGCATGGGCGTCTTGTTCCAGCTGAATCAGGATCGGCAGTGCCCGGTCATCAGCCCCGGGTAAGAGCTGCGCCAAAACGCCAGTGACGCGCATGGCGGCAACCGACGGCGCGGGGTCAGGCGCAGCGAGCAGTTTTAGCATCTCTGCCCCGACCCGTTCGCGCGAAAGTGTCTCTAACCCGTCCAAATTTGCAGCTATTGCATCCAGTGCAGCGGGGTCAAAGCCACCATCCACATCCCCGTACCAAGCATGAAACCTGAAATATCTGAGCGACCTTAGGTAGTCTTCTTGGATGCGATCACTGGCCTCCCCGATGAACCGTACGCGACGCGCCTGTAGATCCGGCAAACCGTTCAGCGGATCAAGGATTGTGCCGTCAGGTTTGGCATAAAGCGCGTTCATGGTGAAATCACGACGCGCGGCGTCTTCTTCGACCTTGTCGGAAAAGGCGACGACAGCACGCCGACCATCCGTTTCGACGTCACGGCGAAACGTCGTGACCTCGTGCGGGATACCTTTGCTGACAATCGTCACGGTGCCATGGTCTATCCCTGTTGGTATCGGCTTCAGACCAGCTTTCTGCGCCAGTTCCACGACGTGTTCCGGCTCGGCGTCTGTGGCGATATCAATGTCAGAAACCGGCGCCTGCAGCAGAGCATTGCGCACACAGCCACCAACGAATAGCGCCTGCGCCCCGCCGTTGGTCAGGGCGGTGCATACATCCTGCGTGGCTTGGTCGGTTAACCAATCTTCTGTGATCCGCTTCATTCACTCATCCGCGCTGCCAATCCCCGCAGCATCCGTGCCGTCGCACCCCAGATATAATAGGGGCCATAGGGCACAGCATAGTAATACCGTCTTTGGCCACGCCAACGGCGCGACTCGACGACATAATTCTCTGGGTTCAGGACATGCGCAAGCGGAACGAAGAAGATCTCATCCACCTCGCCCGGTTCGGCGACTGGTTCAAAACTGGCTTCAAGGATCGCAACAACCGGCGTGACCGAAAAGGACGTCACGGTTTCATGAGTCGGCAGATGACCCAGAATACTGGGTAGTTCTGGCGGAAGACCAATTTCTTCCTGTGCTTCGCGCAAAGCTGTCGCAGTAACGTCGATGTCGCCCTCATCCTGTTTTCCACCCGGAAAGGCGATCTGGCCCGGATGGTGTTTCAACGCCGAAGAGCGTTTGGTCAAGATCAATCGAGGTGCGTCTCCGGTCACAGAAACAGGCACTAACACGCCCGCAGGGCGCAGTTTGCGCCCCGCCGGCAGCACCGTTTCCGGGTTCAGATCAAAGTCACTGGACCCGGACCCATCACGGCTCAGCGCCTCGGTCAGGTCTGTGATCAGATCACGCGCCATCCGGGCCTTCGGCCTCGAACCCGACGGTCGCAGGGTCCAGCACATAGTGCGCACCGCAGAATTGGCAGTCTGCTGTGACGGTGCCTTCGTCCGTGGTCATTGTCGCAATATCCTGCGCCGAATAGATCGACAGGCTTTGGCGCACGCGATCTTCGGAACAAGTGCAACCGAATTTTACCTGCTGTGCATCATAGACGCGAGGCTGTTCCTCGTGAAACAGACGCACCAGAAGGTCGGTTGGCGCAACGGATGGCCCGATCATCTCCAGATCATCCACGGTGTCGAGCAGGATGTTGACGCGATCCCAGTTCTCGCCCTCTTCACCATCCACCAGATCCGAGGCAGACAGGATCTCTCCGCTGCCCTCCCCGGAAGCGGCAAAGGGCGAGGCTTTGGGCATGTGCTGCAGCATGATCCCGCCAGCGCGCCAGTGTTCACCGACGCCGGGTTCGGTCGATTTGCCGAAGCTCAACGAAAACCGGGTCGGCAGCTGTTCGGACTGCGCGAAATAGGCTTCCGCACACGCGCTCAGTGATCCCCCGGCCAGTGGGGTGATGCCCTGATAAGGCTGTGTACCTTCACCTTGGTCAATCATGATGGCGAAGTACCCGTCACCCACCTGATCGAAAGGGGCTGCATCGGTCAGCCGGTCGCGGTCAAAGCTCGCATATGCGCGGATCTGCGCGGGTTCGCCCTCGACCTGTGGCGCATAATAATCGGTTGCGATCATCCGCACCGCGCCCTTGGATTGCACCTGCAGAGACAGCTTCCAGCGCAGCGATACCGTTTGCCCTATCAATGCAGTCAGCAGGGCCATCTCGGCCACCAACGCCTCGACCACCTCCGGGTAGTCGTGCTGTTTCAAGATGCCGCCCAACACGCCGTCCAGCCGGGCCACGCGGCCTCGCATGTCGGGTATATCGAGTTGAAAGGGCAGGACGGTATCGTCCCACGCGATTTTGGTTCCAATAGACATGGGGTTTCCTTAAGCGCCACAGGTTGGCATACCGCCACCATATAGGTTGAACAGTTTGGGTTGAAAGGGGCCTTACATGATCAGACGGTTCGGTGAAAGCCCCGAGGCAGAGCGAAAATACACCCGGCGGGTCGGCGTTTATGCCCTATTGCCACAAGGCAACCGATTGCTGCTGACCTGTCAGCTGGAACCCGGACCCGATCTGCAGCTGCCGGGCGGCGGCATCGATCCGGGGGAATCACCGATTACAGCGCTTCACCGTGAGGTTTACGAAGAAACCGGCTGGCTGATCGCCGCGCCCCGGAGAGTGGGTGCGTTTCGTCGATATACCTACATGCCGGAATACGATCTGTGGGCCGAGAAGGTCTGCCTGATTTACCGCGCCCACCCGGTCAGACGCCTAGGCCCTCCGACCGAAGACCTTCACGAGGCCATTTGGATGGAGACCGCAGATGCCGTTCATCTGTTGGGCAACGAGGGCGACGCCCATTTCGCCCAGCGCCACCTGCATGAGCTTTAAGGTCCGTTATATTCAAAAAACACTGCAGAGACATCATCCGCAATTCCGCTGTCCGGTGACATCACCTGTGTAAGACGCCAGAACATGTCATCCAGAAATTCCGGTCCACCGTGATCGGCGGCACATTCAACAGCCATCGCCTTCAACCCGTCATCATCCAGCAGACTGCCGTCGGCGAGCTGGCATTCGGTGAACCCGTCCGAATGCAAGAGCAGCTTGTCGCCCGGTTGCATATAGGTTTCCGTCTGCTGAAACTGCGCCTCAGGCAGCAGACCAATGGGCAACCCGCCTTCGCCCAGAAACTCGGTTTTACCATCACGGCGCAACAACAGCGGATGCGGGTGTCCGGCCTGCACCATTTTCAGATGTCCGTTGCGCAGATCGATGATGGCATAGACCATGGTGAAATACTCTTCGATCCCGGCATCGGCGATCAGACGCGAATTAAGCAGCGAAGCGACCTCTTCGGGTGGCAGAAGGGCGTAGAATTTATTGAAACGACGCTCCATCGCAATGTTCTGATCGAAATGCGTGCTGGACAGATACCCGCCCAGCCGTGCCGTCATCATCGCAGAGGTGATCCCGTGGCCGGAGACATCGATGCTGTAAAACCCCAGCCGATTGACACCGGGCGAAAACATCCCCACCAGGTCACCACCGATATGACCACAGGGTTTCAGAAGCAGGCTGACCTGTGAGTTGCCAAAGGTCCCCTTCAATTCAGGCACCAGCGAATCCTGAATTTTGCGCGCCTGCATCAGGTCTTTATCGATCGCTTCATGGGCAAGCTTCAGTTCGTTCAGCGCTGTTTCGATCAACTGGTTTTTTCGGGACAATTCGCGTTGCATGTCAAGAATACGCGCCCCGGCCGATATGCGCGCACGCAGCTCATCAGCCTCAAGCGGCTTGATCAGAAAATCGTCTGCCCCAGCATCCAGACCGCGCGCGACCTCCTGCTTTTCGCTTTTTGAGGTCAGAAGAATGAAATAGCTATATTGCTCACTGTCCAGCTCTCGGAAGGCGCGACAAAACTCAAGCCCGCCCATACCTGGCATGACCCAGTCGCTTAGAACAAGATCAGGTGGGTCCGAGGTGCAAAGCTCTATCGCGGCTTCACCACTGTCGGCTTCAAGAACCTCGAATCCCCACTTTTTTAGCGAGGCCACCAGAATGCGCCGCTGCAGACGGCTGTCGTCCACAACAAGAACCTTGCGGATCGCGCCAAAATCCAGCTCGACCCGGGCCTCTACTTGACTGGCATCCGGCACCATGAAGTCCCTGTACTTGCTCAACTCTCCAGTTGTCGCAACGCTATGCCTCTCAGCTTAACATCCTATGAAAAACCAAATCGCCGCGATTTAACCCCATCTTTACCCGCGACGGTCTAACAACATGCAACCGAAAGAGGGTGGCATGATTCAGTGGTCCAGAGTCAGACAGTTACGTGATGAAGTCGGCGCAGACGAGTTCACCGAGGTTGTCGAAATCTTTTTGGACGAGGTTCAGGAAATTATCACTAAGCTACGCGATGACACTACCCGCTCCGAGATCGAACAGAACCTGCATTTCCTGAAGGGCAGCGCGCTGAGTCTTGGCTTTGATAGTTTCTCGAAACTGTGCCAGGACGGTGAGCGACGCGCAGCCGCAGGTGACAGCGCCGCCGTTGATTTGCTGGCGATTATCGCGGCCTACGACGAGTCGAAAAAACTGTTTCAGGCCGGTCTGGCCGAAAACCTGCGCTAGATCACAAACTGTGCCAGCGTCTCGTCTTCGGTGATATCCGTATAAGTAAACCCGGCTTCATCCAGATGCGCAAACAGGCGCATGAAATTCTCGGGCTTGCGGGTTTCGATTCCGATCAGGACCGAGCCAAAGTTGCGCGCCGATTTCTTCATGTATTCGAACCGTGCGATATCATCCTCAGGGCCGAGGATGCCGAGGAATTCTTTCAGGGCACCGGGGCGCTGCGGTAGGCGCAGGATGAAGTATTTCTTCACCCCGGAATAGCGCTGCGCACGTTCTTTGACCTCTGGTAAACGCTCGAAATCGAAGTTCCCGCCCGAGGTGACACAGACCACCGTCTTGCCACGCACAAAGCTTTGCACGTCACCCACAGCCTCAACCGCCAACGCACCGGCAGGTTCCAGAACGATGCCCTCGACATTCAGCATCTCGATCATGGTGGTACAGATGCGGTCTTCGGACAAAGTCAGCACATCCGACAGATGCCGCGATTTCAGCAATTCAAACGGTTTCTCACCAATCCGGCCTACTGCTGCGCCATCGACAAATGTATCCACATGATCCAGCGCCACCGGGTGCCCCGCTGCCAGCGCCGCGCGCAAACACGCCCCGCCGGCCGGTTCCACGAACAGGCAATGCGCCCGGTCCCCGAACCAGGTCGCCACCCCCGAAGACATACCGCCGCCGCCAACCGGCAGAATTACATGATCGGGCACTCGGCCCAATTGCTCTTCGATCTCAACCGCCAATGAGGCCTGCCCCTCGATCACATCCGCATCATCGAACGGAGACAGGAAATATCCGCCCTGTTCTGCGCACCAGCTTTGCGCCGCAGCCAGCGTGTCATCGAAATAATCACCGATCAGGTGAACCTCGATATTGTCGCCGCCGAAAATACGCGTCTTTTGGATCTTCTGCTGCGGCGTGGTCACCGGCATGAAGATCACACCCCGCACACCCAGATGCTTACACATATAGGCCACGCCCTGCGCATGGTTGCCAGCGCTGGCGCAAACGAAAAGGTCCTGCCCCTGCTGCTTGCGCATCGCATTGAACGCACCGCGGATTTTATACGACCGCACCGGGCTGAGGTCTTCGCGCTTGAGCCAGATATCCGCGCCGTATCGATCGGATAGATGAGCATTCCGCTGCAACGGAGTTGCTGGAAACACTGAGCGCATTGCCTTTTCGGCAGCGCGGGCGCGGGTCGTGAAATCAGTCATGTTGGATTCCCTGCCCCATCATCGTCGAAAGGGCAAGGAATACATATGTGTACGGGCTTAGGCCAGCTCGCGCTTTTCGATGAACACACCATAGATCGTCGTCAGGATACTGACATTGATCAAGGGGACGATCAGCATGCTCGCAAACAAGACAATCAAGACACCTATGATTGGGACGAAAAGCAGCAAAGACGCCAGTAGCTGAAGCAATATTTGGAAGAGGATGGACAAGACAACCAGAAGTGCGATGGCTCCGCTTGCGCCTGAGGTTGCTTGCCACGCTTCAGACAGCTTTATTGGTTTTCCGATCGCTGCGCCGGGTAAAATCGGGGAGGCCCGATAGAATCCGATCGTGAGAAAGATGATCAAACCCGGCCAAACCAGAACTCCCAGCGCCACAGAGGATTGCGCCATCATGCCCATGATCAGCGCTCCCGGTATCATGATGATAAGAGCGATTAGGCCGAGCATCAGAAGGCGTCCGAAATAGGCGAGCACACGGTCGAACCTGAAAGGCGGAACCAAACCGCTTGGATATTCCTCAAGTAGAACGAAACGGTGCCACGACACGACAATCCACAGCATGACCCCAAAGACAACGGCCATAAGGCAGAGCAGAAATCCGGTGAAGGACGCGGCCGTTACGCCTTCAGGGAAGCCATTGGTTTCACTGTTGAATTCTTCGAAAGGGATGCCAAACAGGAAGAACAGGCCGATGGCTAAAAAGCCGCCAATGAGCGCCGGTACGACTGAAATCTGTAGCGCCTGCGTCAGGTTCCTCAAAACCATCTTCACCGAATGTACGAAAATCTCCAGCCCCAGCATGAAACCGCCCTCTCAACCAATCCTTGTTCTCTATCCGCCCGTTTCACCGCAATTCCCGCCCTGCGTCAATGCACGCCGCTTGCCCCCACGTCCAAAACCCGCTAGGGGCCAGTCGTTCTACGTACAAAGGGAAATCAGATGTCCGCGCCCAAGAAAGTTGTTCTGGCCTATTCCGGTGGCCTTGATACCTCGATCATTCTGAAATGGCTGCAGACCGAGTATGGTTGTGAGGTCGTAACCTTCACCGCCGATCTGGGTCAGGGCGAAGAGCTTGAGCCAGCCCGCAAGAAGGCTGAACTGCTGGGGATCAAGCCCGAGAACATCTATATCGAAGACATCCGAGAAGAATTCGTCCGCGACTTCGTCTTCCCGATGTTCCGCGCCAATGCGCAGTATGAAGGCCTGTATTTGCTGGGTACGTCGATTGCGCGCCCTCTGATCTCGAAACGTCTGGTCGAGATCGCCGAAGCGACCGGTGCTGACGCTGTGGCCCACGGCGCGACTGGCAAGGGCAACGATCAGGTTCGTTTTGAACTGGCTGCTTACGCACTGAATCCCGAAATCAAGGTGATCGCGCCGTGGCGTGAGTGGGACCTGACCAGCCGTACCAAGCTGTTGGAATTTGCCGAGGCCAACCAGATCCCGATCGCCAAGGACAAGCGTGGTGAGGCCCCGTTCTCGGTCGATGCCAACCTGCTGCACACCTCGTCCGAGGGTAAGGTTCTGGAAGACCCCGCCGATATGGCACCCGACTATGTCTATCAGCGCACCGTCCACCCCGAGGAGGCGCCGAACGAGCCGGAGTTTATCGAGATCGGTTTTGAAAAAGGCGACGCGGTCAGCATCAATGGCGAGGCGATGAGCCCCGCGACCATCCTGACCAAGCTGAACGAATATGGCGGCAAGCACGGCATCGGTCGTTTGGACCTGGTTGAAGGCCGGTTCGTGGGCATGAAATCGCGCGGCATCTACGAAACTCCCGGCGGCACCATCCTGCTGGAAGCACATCGTGGCATCGAATCCATCACCATGGACCGGGGCGCGATGCACCTGAAAGACCAATTGATGCCGCAATATGCCGAGCTGATCTATAACGGCTTCTGGTACAGCCCCGAGCGTGAGATGCTGCAGGCGGCCATCGACAAGTCGCAAGAGCATGTCACCGGCACCGTTCGCGTGAAACTGTACAAAGGTCTTGCCTCAACCGTGGGCCGCTGGTCGGATCATTCGCTGTACTCCGAGGCGCACGTGACCTTTGAGGAAGACGCCGGTGCATATGACCAGAAAGATGCGGCAGGCTTCATCCAGTTGAACGCACTGCGCCTGAAGCTTCTGGCCGCGCGTGACAAACGGCTGAGCAAGTAAGCGTTCAGAATTTTAGATCTGGACCCGGTGTCTGATCAGGCACCGGGGTTTTTCTTTGCCGGGTTTCCGTCGGGTCGGGCTTGCCCGGATCAGGAAATTGTCTTTACGCATACGTCAACCAGGGAAGGACGGATAATGCTGCAAGACATCGCCGACGGAATTCAAAAGGGTTTGAACGGCAAAAGCTTTGACGGATCGCTTAAGTTCGATTGTGGTGATGAGGGTGTGATCGTTCTGGCGGAGAATACTGCCTCAACCCAGGATCGGGACACAGACTGCACCATCCGCATCTCGCGCGAGAACCTCTCTAAGTTGCTGACCGGTAAGCTGAACCCAATGACCGGGGTTGCGCTGGGCAAGCTGAAAATCTCGGGCAACATGGGTGTTGCGATGAAGCTGGGGCAGCTGCTGGGCTGATAAACTCGTCTCACCAGCGCGTGACAAATCATGTCAGCGCATTGCAAGCGCAAAAATCTGCGGGCAGCTTGGTTTCGGAAGGAGACCTGCCATGACCCGGATCACTTACCTTGATTGCCTGAAACCTTCACTTCTGTTTGTGCTGATCTTGTTGGCAGCAATGCTGCGCGCTTTACCTGCTCCGGCCGCTGGCACTGAAACGCTAACAGTCGCCGGTGGCTGTTTCTGGTGCGTGGAATCCGATTTCGAGTCCGTGCCCGGCGTGATCGGCGCGGTCTCGGGCTATACCGGTGGCAAGACGGATAGTCCCACCTATGATCAGGTCTCGAAAGGCGGAACAGGGCATTACGAGGCGGTCCAGATCACCTTCGATCCCGCCCGCGTTTCCCGTGCAACCTTGCTGAACATGTTCTTCCGCTCAGTCGATCCCACGGATGCGGGTGGCCAGTTCTGCGATCGCGGCGACAGCTATCGCACAGCAATTTTCGTCTCTAACAAAGGGGAAAAGGCGCAGGCACAGCAAGCCAAGACCAGCGCACAAAACGCGCTGGGGCAGACCGTGGTCACGCCGATCCTGCAAGCCGGAACGTTTTATCCAGCCGAAGCGTATCACCAGGATTATTACAAGGGTAGCAAGCTGGTACTGACCCGCTTTGGCCCCAAGCGCCAAAAGAACGCCTATAAGGCCTACCGCGAAGCCTGCGGTCGCGATGCGCGGGTCAAACAATTGTGGGGCAACGAAGCGCCTTTTGCAGGGTCCTAGTCAAACTGCGCTTCGCGCACCTCTTTCAGATCAGGAATGACATCTGCAGTGCCGTGCCGCATGACCATCAGGGCCGCGGCGCGGTTTGCTTGGGCAATCGCCTGCGCCATCGGCATACCCCGGTCCATTCCAGCCAACACATAGCCGGTGAATGTGTCACCTGCCCCGGTGGTATCCACAGCGTTGACCTTATGGGCCTGAAACGCTTGGGGTTGATGATCTTGCTGATAATAGCGCGCACCTTTTGAGCCAAAGGTGACGATCACATGTTCGACCGGCAGGTCTGAAGGGGCGAGACCCGTTGCATCCTGCAATTGCTCGGCCTCGACTTCGTTGAGGATCAGAAAATCCAAATAAGGTAGAACCGCTTGAACTGCGTCTGCCTGAAATGGGGCGGCGGCGTAGCAGACAGTCAGCCCCATTTCGCAACCTAGTTTAGCGGCCTCAATCTGCGCATTGGTTTCGTTCTGCATCACCAGAAGATCACCTGAAACCGCCGAGGACAATGCCTGCCCAAGTTGGTCGTTCGAGATGGCATGGTTGGCGCCTTGATACAGAACGATCAGGTTTTCTCCCTGCGCATCTACTGCGATGATGGCGTGACCGGTCGGCACATCCACCTCGGCAATATGCCGCGTGTCCACGCCATACTCGGTCAGCCGATCCCGCGCCCAAAGGCCATCCGAGCCCACTGCGCCGATATGGGATACCCGCGATCCGGCTCGTGCAGACGCCACAGACATGTTGGCGCCCTTGCCACCCAGAAACCTCTGTAGCCCACTGGCCGCCAGTGTCTCACCCGCTTCGGGCAAATGCGGCAGGGCATAGACCATATCCGCGTTGATTGAGCCAAGGTTCCAGATTGTCATGATTTACCCGATATCGCAGGAGGCCAGGATGGCCATGTTCAGAATGTCATTTGCGGTCGAGACCGTCGAACAGATCTGGATCGGCTTGTCGACGCCGGACAGGATCGGGCCGATCACGGTGGCGCCGCCCATTTCCTGCATCAGTTTGGTCGAAATCGAGGCCGAGTGTCGTGCAGGAACAATCAGGATATTGGCTGGTCCGGTCAGTCGTTGGAACGGATAGGCTTCCTGCTGATCCACATTCAGGGCCACATCAACCGTCATCTCGCCTTCGTACTCGAAATCGACGCCGCGCTCATCCAGCACCGCCGGGGCACGGTGCATCTTCTCAGCACGTTCAGACACCGGGTAACCGAAGGTCGAGAAACTGACAAACGCCGCCCGAGGCTCTAGCCCCATGTGGCGCGCCACGGCTGCGGCGCGTTCAGCGATATTGGCCAAATCGTTCTCATCAGGCCATTCATGCACCAAAGTGTCTCCAATCAGAACAATCCGTCCCTTGTGCAGCAACGCGGTAACCCCAGCCGCGCCATGGGCGGCATCGGCGTCAAACACATGGTTGATACGGTCCAGCACGTGCGCCGACTTGCGTGTGGCCCCGGTCACCAGACCATCCGCATGACCATGCGCCAGCATCAGAGACGAAAACACATGTCGATCCCGTGCAGCGAGTCGGTGAATATCTTTGTGATCAAAGCCCTTACGCTGCAGGCGCTGATACAGAAAATCCTTATAGGCCTCGAGATGCGCGGTGTTGGCGGCGTTCACCACATCAATTTCACGCACCGCGTCCCCAAGACCAGCGGATTCGAGCTTTTCCTTTACGTCGTCTGGCCGGCCCACAACCAAAGCCTTACCAAAGCCCGAGCGTTGGTACATAACGGCCGCGCGCAATACGCGCGGATCGTCACCCTCGGCAAAGATCATCCGGCTTTGCGCCTGACGCGCCCGCGCGTTCAAGCCGCGCAGGATACTGGCCGTCGGGTCCATGCGGGATTTCAGGCTCAGCTCATAAGCGTCCATATCGATGATCGGACGTCGCGCCGCGCCGGTATCCATACCAGCCTTGGCAACCGCAGGCGGGATACGGTGGATCAGGCGCGGATCAAAAGGCGTTGGAATGATGTAGTCGCGCCCAAAAGTCAGCGACTTGCCATAGGCCATGGCAACCTCATCCGGAACATCTTCACGTGCCAATCGCGCCAGAGCATGAGCGCAGGCGATTTTCATCTCGTCATTGATCGCACGGGCATGAATATCCAGCGCACCGCGGAACAGGTAAGGAAAACCCAGAACGTTATTCACCTGATTCGGATAATCGCTGCGGCCCGTCGCGACGATCGCATCAACGCGCACCTCGTGCGCCTCTTCCGGGGTGATTTCCGGGTCAGGGTTCGCCATGGCGAAAATCACCGGATTGTCAGCCATGCTGGCGACCATGTCTTGTGTCACCGCCCCTTTGACCGACACGCCCAGAAATACATCCGCATCCTTCATGGCCTCTTCCAAAGTGCGAAGATCAGTCGTGATGGCATGGGCCGACTTCCACTGGTTCATGCCCTCGGTCCGGCCCTGATAAATCACGCCCTTGGTGTCGCAGACGATGCAATTCTCGTGCCGTGCACCCATGGCCTTGAGCAGTTCGATACATGCAATTCCTGCAGCGCCTGCCCCGTTCAGGACGATTTTTACATCTTCGATCTTTTTGCCCGAGATATGCAACGCGTTAAGCAGGCCCGCCGCACAAATCACTGCCGTGCCATGCTGGTCATCGTGGAAGACCGGGATATCCATCTCTTCCTTCAGGCGTTGTTCGATGATGAAACATTCAGGTGCTTTGATATCTTCCAGATTGATACCGCCAAAGGTCGGACCCATCAGGCGCACAGCGCGACAGAACTCGTCCGGGTCTTCGGTATCCAGCTCGATATCGATCGAGTTCACATCAGCGAACCGCTTGAACAGGACCGATTTGCCTTCCATCACCGGTTTTGAGCCCAGCGCACCCAGATTTCCAAGGCCTAGAACGGCGGTACCGTTCGAGATCACGGCAACCAGATTGCCTTTGTTTGTATAGTCATACGCCGTCTCTGGTGCTTCAGCGATGGCTTCACAGGGAACCGCAACGCCAGGGCTATAGGCCAGCGAAAGATCGCGCTGCGTGGTCATGGGTACGGTGGCCTGCACCTCCCACTTGCCGGGGGTCGGGTCTAGGTGAAAGGCCAGCGCCTCTTCTTTGGTGATCTTCGCTTTGGGCATCTTACAGGTCGTTTCCATGACTTTGGGGCTTTTGCCTCATAACGCAGGCGGGGCCGCGCCTCAACGAGAATGAGTTTTCACCTTTTACTGAAGATGCGGGATTTGTAAGGTCGCGCCCGGAACACGCCAGAAGGGGGCCGAATTTGTCCACAGTCACGCCGATGATGGCGCAGTACCTTGAGATCAAAGAGGCTCATGCAGATGCCCTGCTGTTTTATCGCATGGGTGACTTCTACGAGATGTTCTTCGAGGATGCGGTGAACGCGGCTGAGGCGTTGGATATCGCGCTGACCAAGCGCGGCAAACACAATGGCGACGATATCCCGATGTGCGGCGTGCCGGTGCATTCTGCCGAGGGCTACTTGCTGACCTTGATCCGCAAAGGATTCCGCGTCGCGGTCTGCGAGCAGATGGAAAGCCCGGCGGAAGCCAAGAAAAGAGGCTCTAAATCGGTGGTAAAGCGCGGTGTTGTGCGTCTGGTGACGCCCGGCACACTGACCGAAGATGCCCTGCTAGAGGCGCGGCGGCACAACTTTCTGGCCGCCTATGCCGAGGTTCGGGACGAAGCCGCGCTGGCCTGGGCCGATATCTCAACCGGTGCGTTTCACGTGATGCCGCTGACGTCAATCCGGTTGAGCCCCGAACTCGCTCGGCTGGCCCCGTCCGAGCTGATCGTGGCAGATGGGTCCGAGGAAAAGCTGCATGAAACCGTCATGGACCTTGGCATATCGCTCACCCCTGTTGGACGCGCCAGTTTTGACAGCGCTGCAGCCGAGAAACGCATCTGCGGGTTGTTTCACGTCGGCGCTCTGGATGCATTCGGGAACTTCGGGCGGGCCGAGGTTTCGGCCATGGGCGCGCTGATCGATTATCTGGAGATCACGCAAAAGGGCAAACTGCCACTACTGCAAACTCCCCTGAAGGAATCCGAGGATCGCGTGGTTCAGATCGACGCCGCAACGCGACGCAATCTGGAACTGACCCGGTCGCTGTCTGGTGGACGCGCCGGGTCGCTGCTGTCCGTGGTCGACCGAACAGTAACGCCAGGTGGCGCAAGACTTCTGGAACAGCGACTGTCCAGCCCCTCGCGTAATCTGGATGTGATCCACGCCCGACTGGACGCAGTATCTTTAGCGGTCGAAGATAGCCTGATCGCCTCAGATCTGCGCGAAGCTTTACGCAAAACACCCGATCTGGATCGCGCTTTGTCTCGTCTTTCGCTGGATCGAGGCGGCCCGCGTGATCTGGCCGCTATCCGCAATGGATTGGAACAAGCCGCAACAATCGCCGAAACCTGTGCCTCACAGGATCTGCCTGTTCTGCTGGCCACTGCCGTCCAGAACCTTGTCGGATTTGACGATCTGTTGACCTTGCTGGACGAAGCATTGGTTGCCGATCCACCCTTGCTGGCCCGCGATGGCGGCTTTATCGCCCCCGGGTTTGATAGCGAATTGGACGAAGCGCGCACCTTGCGTGACGAAGGCCGTTCGGTCATCGCAGGTTTCCAACAGAAATACGCCGAGCATACCGGTATCACGTCACTGAAGATCAAACACAACAATGTGCTTGGCTACTTCATCGAGACCACGGCAACCCATGCCGAGAAAATGTTGAACCCGCCATTTAGCGAGACTTATATCCACCGCCAAACCACCGCCAATCAGGTGCGCTTCACCACGGTGGAGCTGTCCGAGATCGAAACAAGGATTCTGAATGCCGGAAATCTCGCGTTAGAGATCGAAAAACGGCTCTATCAAAGGCTTTCTGGGGCTGTTCTGGATCTTGCCGCCCGATTGAATCAAGCCGCGCGCGGACTGGCTGAGCTGGATTTAACCACTGCACTCGCCGATCTGGCTCGCGGCGAAAGCTGGTGCCGTCCAAAGGTCGACGGGTCACGCGCATTCGACATCAAAGGAGGCCGTCACCCGGTGGTCGAGCATGCCCTGAGGCAGCAAAGCGGCGATGCTTTCATCGCCAACGACTGCGATCTGAGCGCCGATGCAGGCGCTGCAATTTGGTTGCTCACCGGCCCCAACATGGCCGGTAAATCAACCTTCCTGCGCCAGAATGCGCTGATCGCCCTACTGGCGCAGATGGGCAGCTATGTTCCGGCGGAACGGGCGCAAATCGGATTAGTCAGTCAATTGTTCAGCCGCGTCGGAGCGTCAGACGATCTGGCGCGCGGCCGCTCGACCTTTATGGTCGAAATGGTCGAAACCGCAGCCATCCTGAATCAGGCCGACGACCGCGCGCTCGTCATCCTGGACGAGATCGGCCGAGGCACCGCGACCTACGACGGCCTTTCCATTGCCTGGGCCACACTGGAACACCTACACGCGGCAAACCAATGCCGCGCATTGTTCGCCACCCACTACCACGAATTAACTGCACTCGCTGGAAGTCTGAACGGTGTAGAAAACGCGACCGTTGCAGTCAAAGAATGGGAGGGTGAAGTCATCTTTCTGCATGAGGTACATAAAGGCGCTGCCGATCGGTCTTACGGCGTCCAGGTTGCACAATTGGCTGGCTTGCCCACCTCGGTCGTGGACCGCGCCCGTATCGTGTTGGATCAATTAGAAAAAACCGAACGTGAAGGCGGTAAGCAGAAAGCACTGATCGACGATCTGCCCCTGTTTTCAGCTGCGCCGCCGCCTCCCCCTGCGCCAAAAACCTCGCCCGTTGCTGATATGCTGGAAACCATCCTTCCAGATGAACTCAGCCCCCGCGAAGCCTTGGACTTGATCTACAAACTGAAAGAGGCGGCCAGATCCTGACCGCCTCGAACCCGGTTGACCCAGGAACTGTTCAGCTTGCGGGCGTTGACGACACCCCAACCTGCGCCGGACGCAACAACCTGTCGTGCAGCATGAAGCCTTCTGCCGACACCTGAATGATGTCGCCGGCTTTGGTTCCGGGCACCGGGGCCTCGAACATCGCCTCATGTACATTCGGGTCGAACCTGTCCCCGACCTGTGGCGTAATCACCTCGATCCCATGCTTCTGGAACACATCCTTCAGCGCGCGCATGGTCAACTCGACACCTTCCAGCAAGCCGGCGGCAACCTCTTTCTGCTCATCCGTCGCGGCCTCAAGCGCGCGTTTCATATTGTCGTAAACCGGAAGCATGTCGCGGGCCAGTTTTGACCCGCCATATTGTTCCGCATCCCGACGCGCCTTGTCGCCACGCTTGCGCGCATTTTCGGCATCGGCCAGCGCACGCATGAACTTGTCTTTGTAGTCATCGCGCTCAGCACGCAGTTGATCGACCTCAAGCGCCTCATCGCTGATCTCAGCAAAATCTTCGGCAAACTCTTCCGCCTCGGCGGACATGATGTCGTCCAGAAAATCTTCGTTCTTGGGCTCTGCCATCTCTTACCCTCTAGCTCCGGTCGGAAATCAGCTTGCCGACCAGTTGCGCCGTATAATCCACGATTGGTACGATTCGCCCGTAATTCAGACGTGTGGGTCCAATGACCCCAACCGCACCGATTATCTTACGATCAGCGTTCATATATGGAGACACCACCAAAGAGGAACCCGAAAGTGAGAAAAGTTTGTTCTCAGAGCCAATAAAAATGCGCACACCTTCGCCTTCTTCGGTCAATTCAAGGAATTCGGCGATATCGCGTTTGCGTTCAAGGTCGTCAAACAGGGTGCGGATTCGATCAAGCTCTTCTGCCTGACCCGGCTCATTTAACAGATTCGCACGCCCGCGCACGATCAGCCGGGCCGAGTCGCCACCGTCCCCGTCCCAAGCGGCAATGCCGCTCTCGACCATCTCACGCGCCAGAACATCGATTTCCTGTTTCCGCGCGTCTATCTGTGACAGCATCTGACGGCGCACTTCGCCAAGCGTTCGACCTTCGATCAGTGCATTCAGGAAATTGGCTGCCTCGCGCATCGAACTGGGTGTTTGGCCAGGCGGAGGTGTAAACAGCCGGTTTTCTACCTGCCCGTCCGAAAACACCAGAACCACCAAGGCCCGGTCATGCCCAAGCGAGACGAACTCGATATGCTTGATCTCGGCCTCATGCTTTGGCGTCAGAACCAGCGAAGCCCCTTGTGTCACGTGTGATAGCGCCGCGCCGACGCGATCGAGCATACCACCCACATCGCCTGCGTTAGAGCCTAGTGTTTCGTCCAGCTTTTGCCGATCATCCGCACCCAGATCGCCCATTTCCAGCAATCCGTCCACGAACATGCGCAGCCCCTGCTGTGTTGGAATTCGACCAGCGCTGACATGCGGACTATCGAGCAAACCCAGAAATTCAAGATCCTGCATCACATTGCGTACGGTCGCAGCACTGACTTTCTCGGACAATGTGCGCGTCAGAGTCCGGCTGCCCACGGGTTCACCGCTTTCCAGATAGCTTTCGACAATCAACCGGAACACCTCGCGCGACCGGTCATTCATCTCATCCAGAATTTTGCTTGCTTCGCTCATCGGCGGCCCTCTGCTGGATCGTCATTAAATCGCAGGCAAATGAAAGGTCAATCGGGCTTGCATCGTAACGCCGCAGGACGGTATCCCCAACCCAGCAGATAAAGGATTTCTCATGCGACCCTCAGGACGTGATCTAAACGAAATGCGCGCCGTTTCAATTGAAACGGGGTTCACCAAACATGCCGAAGGCTCTTGCCTGATCAAGATAGGCGACACCCATGTGCTATGCACCGCCACAATCGAGGATCGCGTGCCACCGTTCATCAAAGGCTCGGGCCTGGGCTGGGTCACCGCTGAATATGGCATGCTGCCCCGTGCGACCAATACGCGGATGCGGCGCGAGGCTGCCAGCGGCAAGCAAGGCGGACGCACCGTGGAAATCCAGCGCCTTATCGGCCGCGCCTTGCGCGCCGGTGTAGACCGGGTTGCCTTGGGAGAACGGCAGATCACTGTTGACTGCGATGTCATTCAAGCCGACGGCGGCACCCGCTGTGCCTCGATCACTGGCGGTTGGGTGGCGCTGCGTCTGGCCGTGAACAAGCTGATGAAAACAGGCGATGTGATCTCTGACCCTTTATTAGACCCTGTTGCCGCCGTTTCATGCGGAATTTATGCCGGTCAGCCCGTGCTAGATCTGGACTATCCCGAAGATAGCGAAGCTGGCGTTGACGGCAATTTCATCATGACCGGCTCGGGCAAGCTGATCGAAGTGCAGATGAGCGCCGAAGGATCCGTTTTCAGCCGCGCGCAAATGGATCAACTGATGGACCTGGCCGAGAAAGGCGTGGGTGAACTTGCTGCTGCCCAGAAAGCTGCAACCGCATGACTCGCAGGTTCGAAGGTGATCGACTGCTGGTCGCCACCCACAACAAAGGCAAGCTCGAGGAGATGGCGCATCTGCTTGAGCCCTTTGGCGTAACGGTTGTCGGCGCGGGCGAAATGAACCTGCCCGAACCTGAAGAGACCGAGGACACTTTCGTCGGTAACGCCCGGATCAAGGCCCACGCAGCTGCAAAGGCGACCGGCCTACCTGCCCTGTCGGACGATTCCGGGATCACCATCGATGCATTGGATGGCGCACCCGGTGTTTACACCGCCGATTGGGCCGAAACCGGCAGTGGCCGCGATTTCCTGATGGCGATGACTCGCGCCCATAATGAGCTAGAGGCGAAAAACGCCCCCCACCCGCGTATGGCCCAATTTCGCTGCACTCTGGTTCTGGCCTGGCCCGACGGGCATGACGAAGTGTTCGAGGGCGTCGCGCCCGGTCACCTGACTTGGCCGATCCGTGGCAAGGACGGGTTCGGCTATGACCCGATGTTTGTCCCTGAGGGGCACGACATTACCTTTGCCGAAATGGATCGCTGGGAAAAGAACAAGATCAGCCATCGCGGGCGCGCGGTGGAGATGTTCGTGAAAGGCTGCTTTGGCGGATGATTGGCGAAACGGGGGCTTTGGCCTTTATGTGCATTGGCCCTTTTGCGAGGCCAAGTGCCCCTATTGCGATTTCAACAGCCACGTTTCCAAGAATATTAATCAAAAACAATGGCTTGAGTGTTATCTTAGTGAACTGAGCCGCTCGGCCATCGAAACTCCTGACCGGGTTTTGAACACAATCTTCTTTGGCGGCGGAACTCCATCACTGATGGCGCCTGAGACCGTCGCAGCCATCATCGACAAGGCCCACTCCCTTTGGCGATCGGCCAACGATATGGAAATCACGCTTGAGGCCAATCCAGGCTCGGTCGAGGCCGGGCGGTTCGCGGCCTATCATGATGCGGGCGTGAACCGCATCTCGATGGGTGTTCAGGCCTTGAACGACGATGACCTGCGTCGTCTGGGGCGCATTCACACGGTTGCCGAGGCTCGCGCTGCCTTCGATATCGCGCGCTCTTGCTTTGACCGTGTGAGCTTTGATCTGATCTATGCCCGCCAGCATCAAACTCTGGACGCCTGGCGTGCTGAGCTGACCGAAGCCCTATCGATGGCAGTTGATCACCTGTCGCTATACCAACTGACCATTGAGGAAGGCACAGCCTTTGGTGATCGCTATGCCCTGGGCAAGCTGCGCGGTTTGCCCGAGGATGACAACGCTGCGGATATGTATCTGGCGACGCAGGAAATCTGCGAAGCGCATGGGCTGCCTGCCTATGAGATCTCAAACCACGCCCGGCCCGGAGCGGAATCACGGCATAACCTCATCTATTGGCGCTATGGTGACTACATCGGTATTGGACCCGGCGCACACGGTCGGATCACCCTGGATCGCCGGAAATTCGCGACGGAAACTCATCTTTCACCAAACAAATGGCTGACGGCTGCCTCCAATGGGCACGGCGAAAGCAATCGATTCGAGCTTAGCCAACGTGAACAAGCCTCAGAATACCTTATGATGTGTCTGCGTTTGGTCGAGGGCCTTAATATAGACAGATATACTCGGCTTGCAGGTGAAGAACTTTCGCATGACAAACTTGATTCACTGATCGATCTGGGCATGCTAACCCTTGATCGCAATCAATTGCGCGCAACTTCAAACGGGCGCGCCGTGCTCAATGCGGTAATCCGAGAGCTGTTGGAGTAACAGATGCAATTTCTCTGGGCCGGATTGGGGTTGTTATGCGTTGCGCTTGCCATGATCGGAGTCGCTCTGCCGCTGCTGCCGACGGTGCCATTTCTTCTGTTGGCCGCGTTCTTTTTTGCCCGCTCATCGTCACGGCTACATAACTGGTTGCTGAGCCATCGAACCTTTGGCCCTATGATCGTCGATTGGCAAAGCTCTGGCGCGATCAGACCCGGTGCAAAAAAGGCGGCCACCCTTTCGGTTGCCGCCGTATTTGGTTTATCGGTTCTACTGTCGGTTCCTTCTCACGTCCTGATCATTCAGGCCATTGTGCTCAGCGCTGTGATGCTGTTTATCTGGACCCGACCTAACGGCTGAGCTTTGCGCACAGATCATCCAACTGATCCAGGTTCTCATAAGCCAACACAACCTGCCCGGATTCAGATCCGGCCTTATGGTTGATCGTCACCTTCATCGCCAGAATCGCAGACAAATCCTTTTCAAGCGCTCGGGTGTCTGCGTCCTTCCCAGCATTCAGGTTTCTGGATTTCGGAGCCGGCTTATCCGCTCCACCTTGCTGCTTTTTCACTAATGCCTCGGTCGCACGCACCGAAAGGCCCTCACGAACCACCTGTTTCGCCAGCTCCGATGGGTTTTCTGCCGTGATCAATGCCCTTGCATGACCGGCGGATAATTTTCCTTCTATTACAAGGGATTGTACATCCAATGGGAGTGACAAAAGACGCAGCAGATTAGCGATATGGCTTCTGCTTTTACCAAGCGCTTCGGCCAGCTTTTCTTGCGTGTGACCAAAGCGATCCATCAATTGCTTAAAGCCTGCCGCCTCTTCCACCGCGTTCAGATCTGCGCGCTGAATGTTCTCGATAATCGCGACCTCAAGCACTTCGGTGTCATCAAATTCGCGAACAATAACTGGGATATCATGCAGTTGCGCCATCTGCGCAGCACGCCAGCGCCGTTCACCCGCAACGATTTCGTATTGGCCGCCATCGATGCTGCGGACAATCAGCGGCTGGATAATACCCTTTTCCTTGACCGAGGCCGCAAGCTCATCCAATTGCTCTTGCGCGAAACGGCGGCGCGGCTGATCTGGGTTCGCCTGCAGTTTTTCGATCGGTACCGTGAGATCCGGACGGCGGGGTTCAGATATAATCCGACCGTCAGCTTCTGGTGCGACATCAGCCATCAACGCAGATAGCCCGCGACCTAATCCTCGGGGTTTTCCTTTCCTGGCATTCATGTTGCCCTCCTCACGGCCACTTAAATGGCTACCTTGTTGTTCTTGTGCATAACCTCTCGGGCGAGATACCGGTACGCCATCGCCCCGAGCGAACCCGAATCATATTGCAGCACAGGAAGCGCGTAAGATGGTGCTTCGCTGACCCGCACATTTCTGGGTATCTTGGTTTTAAATACCATCTCACCCAGATTGTCACGCGCATCCTTTTCGACCTGACGGGACAAGTTGTTGCGGTTGTCATACATCGTTAACACAACACCTTCGATTCTGAGGTCAGGATTAGCGGTCTGACGAACCTCGCGAATGGTCAACATCAATTGTGACAGGCCTTCCAGCGCAAAGAACTCACTTTGCAATGGAACAAGGACGGAATGCGCTGCTACCATTGCGTTTACGGTGAGCAGGTTCAAGGACGGCGGACAATCAATCAGCACAAAGTCCAGATCGAAGGCATCAATTGCAGTCTGTCGAAGCGCGTCATGCAGCAAATAACTGCGCTTTTCATTCGAGATCAGCTCAATATCTGCTGAGCTGAGATCTACGGTCGCTGGAACCACAAAAAGATTACCGATCTCGGTCTCCTGCACCACAGCTTCCAATGGTGCATCGTCGAGAAGAAGATCATATGTCGTCCAGTCGCGATCTTCGACCCCTAGACCCGTAGAGGCATTTCCCTGAGGATCGAGATCGACCACAAGAACCTTGCATCCGGCCTCGGCCAATCCGGCTGCCAGATTGATCGCTGTAGTGGTTTTCCCGACCCCGCCCTTTTGATTGGCAACCGCGATAATCCGAGGCCCAGCAGGACGAGACAGATCAACCACGTGCAACTCCTTTGATTTTCAGGATAACGGCTTGGGGTTCTGTTGAACTCTTAATGGGTTCAGCCTCGAATTTCCATTCTTTGCGCGCATCTTCCAGCTCTTTTTTCCAGGTTGCGCCTTTTGGCAACAACGCTGTACCGTTTTTACTTAAATGCCTGTCACAAAATGACATTAGAGTGGTCAGATCAGCCAGAGCCCGAGCTGAAAGCACGTCCGCATGCAAGGGATCAATGGCTTCAATTCGACGAGAGATCACGGAACAATTGGCGCCACTCTCTCTGGTCACACTTCGAAGAAATGCGGATTTACGTTGGTCGCTTTCGACCAATGTGAAACGCGTTTCAGGCGCAGATTCAATTGCCATGATGGCGCAAACCATGCCTGGAAAGCCGCCTCCGCTGCCTAAATCCACCCAATGATCTACGCGATCTGCGTTCTGAAAAACTTGAATGGAATCCTTGATATGGCGGATCCAAATCTCTTCAAGACTATTTCTTGAAACCAGATTGATTTTTGGGTTCCATTTTTCAAGCAGAGATACATAGATCACCAGGCGTTCGAATGTTTCACGTGAAACATCCAGAGCCTCCGCAGAGACGGCGTTCTGATAACTCATGCTTTTCTGGCTTTCACATCGCGCCTGAGCTTCGCCAGGACGAGAGTTAAAGCCGCAGGCGTGACACCTTCTACCCGACTCGCCTGCGCAATATTCGCAGGCTTCGCCTGCGATAGCTTTTGCTTCATTTCATTCGACAGACCATCAAGCGCAAAATAATTGAAATCCCGAGGAATCTCATGCGCCTCATCGCGCTTCATTGCTTCGACATCCCGTTGTTGGCGCGCAATATAGTTTGCATACAACGCATCGCGCTCGACCTGACGGCGAATTTCATCGTCTGTATTCTGTAGATCGGGTTCGAGTAAAACCATGTCTTCAAACGATACTTCTGGAAAAGCAAGAACCGCCATTCCATCGCGCCGGTTTCCGTCCTGATTTATGCTGATACCAGCTTCGCGAATTTGCTTTGGCGTATATGTGGTCTCTGTCAGTTTGTTCTTTGCCTTTACAAGTTTTTCTGATTTCTCAGCAAAAACCTTGCGGCGGAGTTCACCCACACAGCCCAACTGCTCACCAATCGGGGTCAGTCTTTGATCTGCGTTGTCAGCGCGAAGTGATAGGCGAAACTCTGCACGGGATGTGAACATCCGATAAGGCTCGGCAACGCCTCGTGTTGTCAAATCGTCAATCATTACGCCAATATAGCTGTCTGAGCGTGTAAAATGTATTGGCGCACGCCCCTGTGTTTCCAGAGCTGCATTCAAACCTGCAACGAGGCCTTGCGCGGCCGCTTCCTCATATCCTGTGGTCCCATTGATCTGTCCTGCAAGATATAGACCAGGAACATCGGGCACAGACAAAGACGCAGATAGAACGCGCGGGTCAACGTAGTCGTATTCAATCGCGTATCCGGGTTGTAAGATTACCGCGTTTTCCAATCCTATGATGGATTGGACATATTCGACTTGTACATCTTCGGGCAAAGACGTTGAAATCCCGTTTGGGTACACCGTATGATCCCGCACGCCTTCCGGTTCCAGAAATATCTGGTGTGACTCCTTTTCCGCAAATCTGACGATTTTGTCTTCGATTGAAGGGCAATATCTGGGACCAACACCATCAATATGACCTCCATACATTGCTGATCGCGATAGATTTTTCTCGATTATTCCGTGCGTCTGAGCATTGGTATGAGTTATTCCACAGGCAATTTGCGGCGCTGTCACCGCTTGGGACATGAATGAAAACAGTGTTGGCTCTGCATCGCCATCCTGTCGTTCAAGTATATCCCAATTTATGGTTCGTCCGTCCAACCTCGGTGGCGTACCTGTTTTCAGCCGTGCCGTCGGTAATTCAAAAGCGTCAAGGCGCTCAGCCAACCTAACCGATGGACGATCCCCCATGCGTCCACCTGGCCTTGTAACGTCTCCTATGTGAATTACACCGCGCAGAAATGTACCCGACGTCAGAACAACTGTCTGAGCTGGGACCTCGGAACCGTCGGCTAGTTTGACACCGATTACGCAGTCACCATCCATTAGGAAATCGACCACTTCCCCAGTGATCACCGACAAATTGTCTTGTTTTTTCGTTTCTTCCTTCATCGCGGTCCGATAAAGCGCACGGTCCGCTTGCGCCCTTGGGCCTTGAACAGCTGGTCCTTTACGTCGGTTCAATAGACGAAACTGAATGCCGGCACGATCCGCCACACGACCCATGACCCCGTCCATTGCATCGATTTCACGGACCAGATGACCTTTCCCTAGCCCTCCGATCGCAGGATTGCAGGACATGACACCGATGTCCTGTTCGGACAAAGTAACCAGCGCCGTGTTCGCACCCATCCGTGCTGCCGCATGGGCAGCTTCGGTACCGGCATGTCCAGCGCCAATGACTACAACATCAAATCTCGAATGTTTCACGTGAAACACTCCCTATTTTCCCAGACAGAAACTTGCGAAGATTTCATCCAAAAGGGTTTCGACATCAATCCTGCCAACCAAAGATTCAAGCGACCGAATTGCCGTTCTCAACTCTTCAGCAGCTATATCATACATGTCCGGACCTGATTCCAGAACATCTCGCGAAGCCGCAAGTGCGTCCGATGCTTTAGTCATCGCAATACGGTGACGTTCCCGCGTTGCAATACCATGGCTAGCTGTTCGAACAGTCAATACACGCGATATGTTGTCTATCAACTGGTCAATCCCGTGCCCGGTTTTCCCCGATATACCACCGGAAAAGGGTTCACGCAGGTCAGATTTTGGCAGAACATGAATGTCATCTGCCTGCATCGGTACACCTAGCTGATCAGGCTCATCCGACAGAAATACTCGTAGATCGGCCGCCTCTGCCCGTTTGCGCGCCAGTTCAATTCCCAGGTTTTCAACGTGATCATCGGTTTGCCTCAAACCGGCCGTGTCCAGCAGCGTGACAGGCAATCCGTCCAAGTCCATACGAACTTCAATCACATCACGGGTTGTCCCGGCATATTCGGAGGTAATAGCGGCTTCCCGACCTGCCAACGCGTTCAGCAAGGTCGATTTCCCTGCGTTCGGAAGTCCAACAATGGCGACCTCAAAGCCGGTGCGAATGCGTTCTGCGATCCGAACGCCTTTCGCTTCTTGCCTCAGCTCCTCCATAACACCAGAGATTAACGTTCGAACCTCAGGGGTTACGTCGATCGGCACCTCTTCATCAGCAAAATCAATCACGGCTTCCAACAGGGAAGCCGCGCGGATCAGATCACGCCGCCAACTTTCTGCCAATGTGCCCAAAGCACCAGCCAAAATCGTCTGTGCTTGTTTCCGTTGTGCTTCGGTTTCTGCATCAATCAGATCAGCAAGGCCTTCGACCTGCGCCAGATCCATCTTGCCGTTTTCCAGTGCACGACGCGTGAACTCACCAGGTTCGGCCAGCCGAAGATCGTCCATATCCGAAAGAGAGGTCAGCACAGCGTTGACTGACGCCATACTTCCGTGAATCTGAAGCTCGGCCACGTCTTCGCCGGTAAAGCTGGACGGGGCCTGAAACGTCAGAACCAAGCCCTCATCCAACCGCGATCCATCCGACGCGCAGAGTGTTCGTACTGTCATTCCACGCCTTGGCAGGCCCCCGCCAGACAACTCATTGGCGGAGGCATATGCCTGCGGACCAGAAAGCCTGATCACAGCCACGCCTGCTTTGCCCTGGGCGCTGGCCAGGGCGAATATCGTATCCATTGATAGCCCCCGCGTCAGTGCCAGCACCTTGTCAGGTGTTCATTGAATCGAAGAACTCGCCGTTCGTCTTAGTTTGTTTCAACTTCGACAACAGGAACTCGATTGCATCTGTTGTGCCCATCGGATTGAGGATGCGGCGCAGAACGAATGTCTTGGCCAAATCGCCCTTGTCGACCAGCAGATCCTCTTTCCGGGTGCCGGATTTGAGGATGTCGATTGCCGGGAACACGCGTTTGTCTGCAATCTTACGATCCAGAACGATTTCCGAGTTACCAGTGCCCTTGAATTCTTCGAAGATCACTTCGTCCATGCGGCTGCCGGTATCGATCAGGGCGGTGGCGATGATGGTCAGCGAACCACCTTCTTCGATGTTCCGCGCAGCACCAAAGAAGCGCTTGGGCCGTTGCAGGGCATTTGCATCCACACCACCGGTCAGAACTTTACCCGAAGATGGCACCACAGTGTTGAATGCCCTACCAAGTCTTGTTATCGAATCGAGTAGAATAACAACATCTCGTTTATGTTCGACCAGGCGCTTAGCCTTTTCGATGACCATTTCCGACACGGCCACGTGGCGAGTCGCGGGTTCATCAAAGGTCGAAGACACAACTTCACCCTTCACCGAGCGTTGCATGTCAGTCACCTCTTCCGGGCGTTCGTCGATCAGCAGGACAATCAGATAACACTCCGGGTGGTTCTGTTCGATGGAATGCGCGATGTTCTGCAGGATCACCGTCTTACCAGTCCGCGGCGGTGCCACGATCAGCGATCGCTGACCTTTACCAATCGGCGAAACCAAATCGATCACGCGAGCAGACTTGTCCTTGATGGTCGGATCTTCGATTTCCATCTTTAGACGCTCATCCGGATACAGAGGCGTCAGGTTGTCGAACAGAATCTTGTGTTTGGCCTTGTCCGGATTTTCAAAGTTGATCTTGGTGACGTTGGTCAGCGCAAAGTAACGCTCGTTTTCATCGGGCGCTTTGATCTCACCTTCAACCGTATCTCCGGTGCGCAGCGAATGCTTGCGGATCATATCAGGCGAAACATAGATGTCATCCGGTCCGGGTAGATAGTTCGCCTCGGGCGAGCGCAGAAACCCGAACCCGTCTTGTAGAACCTCCAGCACGCCGTCGCCGCCGATGGTCCAGCCCTCATCCGCACGTTCGCGCAGAATCTGAAACATCATCTCGCCCTTGCGCATGGTTGAGGCGTTTTCGACCTCAAGCTCCTCGGCCATGGCCAGAAGGTCTTTGGGGCTTTTGGCCTTCAGATCGGCCAGATTCAGGGATTCAGTTGTCATGATGATACGAACCTCGGCCGCTTGGATCGCGGCACCAGAGTGGAATTTCAGAACGGAAGATACCTCGCCCGGACGGGCGCGTTACGCGTTAGATAAGCGCTTACCTAAGAAGAGTCAAACAGGCCCTCAGAACTTCACAACGACCGCTAGAACGATAACAACCATTAAAACGGTCGGAACCTCATTCATCATGCGGTACTGCTGCCCAGTCAGCTTATTTCGCCCCTCAGCAAAGTCCTTGCGCCGAGCCATAAGCCAATGGTGAAACCATGTCATGCCGATCACTGCTGCGCCTTTGACCCACGGCCAGCTCCAATCCCATCCGACAATACCAGGCGTGAACACCATGATCAGCCCGCAAACCCAGGCCACGACCATTGCGGGGCGCATGATCACACGCAGCAGCTTTTCTTCCATTTCAAAGAAAATCTGTTGCGCACCCTCTACGGCTTGCGCCTTTTCAACGTGATACACGAACAATCTGGGCAGATAGAATAAACCAGCCATCCATGAAATCACGGCCATGATGTGCAGCGATTTCACCCAAGGGTATATTGCGAAAAGAATATCGGTCATTGGGTATTCCGGGCTTACCTGAACCCCTCCTAATAAAAAAAATAAGAAAGAAAAAGGATGATGGTTTTGTAGGGAGGTCAAATTCGGTGGATTACTTTTTTGTCCTGCCTTTTTCCCCAGGTGGAAAAAGTGAAGCACATCGGCGCAGAATCTGTTGATCAAGAAAAAAAATGATTAATAACAATAAATTATGAGATAAAAGCTCGGGCTGAATTGTGGATAACCATTGGAACAATCCGGGACGGGATGCTTATCCGAGTATTCCAACTTATCCTTGTCCCGTCTGGACAGGATCCGGGAGAATCGGGGAAGTCTTGCGCCAAATTCCCGGGGTTGCGTGTCAACCGTAAAGCCATACAAACCATTCGAGACTACTCATTGATTTGCACACGGGGTTTTCCACATGACTGTCCCCATAGTCCTTGCCTCAGGGTCCGTGATCCGCGCGCAGTTGCTCAGAAACGCAGGCGTCCCGTTTTCGGTTCAGATCGCGCGGGTGGATGAAGACACAGCCAAACGCGCCCTGATTGCTGAGGGAGCTTCGCCCCGTGATGTTGCCGATGCGCTTGCCGAAATGAAAGCACGTAAGATCAGTGACAAAGTGCCCGGCACTATGGTTCTGGGTTGCGATCAGGTTCTGGATTTCGAAGGTCAGATGCTGTCGAAGCCGGAAACGCCGGAAGAAGCACTGGCGCAGCTTAAAGCAATGCGCGGCAAGCGACATATGTTGCTGTCGGCGGCGGTGATCTATCAGGATGGTGAGCCCATCTGGCGGCAAGTCGGTCAGGTGCGTTTGCGGATGCGGGCCAGTTCGGATGCCTATTTACGTGATTACGTGGCGCGGAACTGGGAGAGTATTCGGCACGCAGTGGGGGCTTATAAACTGGAAGAAGAAGGCGTGCGCCTGTTTGCCACCATTGACGGCGACTACTTTAACGTCTTGGGTATGCCCCTGTTAGAGCTGCTCAATTTTCTGGCCGTGAAGGGAGTGATCGATCAATGACGGAGCATCGCGTTCCTCTGGCCGGCGTGATTGGGCAACCCATTGCACATTCCCGCTCGCCAAAACTGCACGGGCATTGGCTGAAAACCTATGGATTGGTGGGGCACTACATCCCAATGGATGTCGCCCCGGCCGATCTGGAAATCGTTCTGCGGACACTACCCAAGGCTGGGTTTGTTGGGGCCAACGTGACCGTACCGCATAAAGAGGCTGCTTTGCGGTTGGCGGATCATGTCTCGGACCGTGCCTCAGTCATCGGGGCGGCAAATACGCTTGTATTCCGCGAGGATGGTTCAATTCACGCGGATAATACGGATGGCTACGGGTTCATGGCCAATCTTCGCAGCGGTGCGCCCGATTGGAACCCGCAGGATGGGCCTGCGGTTGTAGTTGGTGCGGGCGGTGCTGCGCGGGCGGTGCTTCAAGCGCTGGCAGAAGCCGGAGTGCCTGAAATCCTGTTGACCAACCGCACCCGCACCCGTGCGGATCATTTGAAGGAAGAGTTCGGCCAACGGATTACGGTCGTTGACTGGGTGCAGGCGGGAAATGTGATCGAAGACGCAGAACTAGTCGTGAACACCACGTCTTTGGGTATGCAAGGGCAGCCAGAGTTACGCGTACCACTGGATGGATTGCAACCCGGCGCTGTTGTCACCGATCTGGTATACGCGCCGCTTCAAACGCATCTGTTAAAACAGGCGGAAGAGGTTGGATGTACAACGGTCGACGGGCTGGGAATGTTGCTGCATCAAGCTGTTCCCGGGTTTGAACGCTGGTTCGGTGTTCGCCCCGAAGTGGACGCTGAAACCCGCGCGGCGGCCTTGGCATGAGTTTTGCGCTGGGGCTCACCGGATCAATCGGGATGGGCAAGAGCACGACCGCTCAGATGTTTGCAGATGAAGGCTGTGCGCTTTGGGATGCGGATGCTGCGGTGCATCGGCTCTATGCAAAGGGCGGCGCTGCGGTTGAGCCCATGCGGATTACGTTTCCCACCGCCATTGCCGAGGATGCGGTCAGCCGGGATGCATTGAAGCAAATCATTGCGGATAATCCTGACGCGCTAAAAACAATAGAAAAAATCGTACACCCTCTGGTAGCGGCGGATCGCGCCTCATTTCGTTCTTCGTCGTCCGCCGAAATCTTGGTATTCGACATTCCGCTGTTGTTTGAAACCGGTGGTGATGCGGCGATGGATGCTGTTGCTTGTGTTTCAATCTCTGCTGAAGAACAAAAAAGACGGGTCATGGCGCGCGGCAAGATGAATGAGGCGCAGTTTGAGCAGATTCGCTCCAAGCAAATGCCAAACGAAGAGAAATGCGCGCGATCGGATTTCGTGATTGTCACGGATACTCTGGACCATGCTCGCGCGCAGGTGCAGGATATCGTCAGGCAGATACGGGCAGGGTTGGCAGATGCGTGAGATTGTACTCGATACCGAGACTACAGGGTTTGATCCCGAAAGCGGCGACCGGATCGTCGAGATCGGCGCGGTTGAGCTGTGGAACCACGTTGCCACAGGAGAAACTTATCACGTCTACATCAACCCCGAGCGTTCTATGCCGGAAGAGGCATTTGGTGTGCATGGCATCGGCCCCGACCTGCTGGAAAACCCGCGCCCGCCGGAAAAGGGCGAAGTGACGCTGAAGGACAAACCTGTCTTTGCCAAGGTTGGGCAAGGGTTTCGTGAATTCGTGGGTGACGCCAAGCTGGTGATCCACAACGCTTCGTTCGACATGAAGTTTCTGAACGCCGAACTGGGCTGGATGGGGGTGTCGCTGATCCCGATGGATCAGGCAATCGATACGCTGGCCATTGCCCGCAAACGGTTTCCGGGATCACCCGCTTCGTTGGATGCATTGTGCCGCCGGTTTGGCATCGACAATTCGAACAGGCTGCTGCACGGCGCGCTGCTTGACTCGGAAATTCTGGCCGAAGTGTATCTGGAGCTGATCGGAGGCCGTCAGCCCGATTTTGGATTGTCAACGTCGGCAAGTGCAGCGTCTGGCGGTGGTGAGGAATGGCGCCCGACAGCGCGACCCGATGCCCTGCCATCCCGGATCACCGAGGATGAGCGCGCAGCACATCAGAAATTTGTTGAAAAGCTGGGCGAGAACGCCCTGTGGACCCGCGCCTGACCCGAACCAGACGCGGACCAAAACCTTAGGCGTCGGTTTTTTGCTCTTGTGCGGCCGCCTGACGGCGCGCCAGTTCGTTGCGATAGAGCGCCACGAAATCAATGTTATCCAGGTTGACCGGCGGGTAGCCACCGTCGCGTGTGATGTCGCTGACGATGCGGCGCAGGAACGGGAACAGCATACGCGGGCATTCGATCATCAGGAACGGATGCATTTGATCTTCGGGCACACCTTCCACGTGGAACAGGCCGCAATAGTCGATTTCGCACAGGAACAAGACGTCTTCCAGGCCCTTGGCCTTGGATGTCAGTTTTAGCTTGATCGAGACTTCATATTGGTGCTCGGTCGTGCGTTTCTTTGCGTCCAGATTGACCTGAACTGAAATCTCGGGCTGTACGTCGCCTGAGACGCCTTTTTGCGCCATGACGTTTTCAAAGGACATGTCGCGAATGAACTGTCCCAGAACGCGCATCTGGATCTGAGGGGCTGCCTGTGCGGCGGTGTTTTCTGCAGGGCTTTCGTCAGCCATGAAACTTCTCCGGAATTGAAATTCGGCACTGCTTAGCAATTTGGGCCGGATAGCTCAATGCTGGTGCGGGCCTTCCACCCACTTCGACGGCTTTCCGGAGTTCTGGCGAGGGCGAACTTCGGTGAATTCGCCATCTATCACATCGTCCTGATCAAACGGGTTTGGCCCCGACCTGAATTGTGCGCCGGTGCCCATTTGAAAATGCGTGATGGTCGCCTTAGACTTGAGATAGCGGAACACTGCGACCCGGATGCCGGGAACAAGCAGAGCAAAACCAATGGCATCGGTGAAAAACCCTGGTGTCAGCAGCAAAACACCAGACAGCAAGATCATCGCCCCATGGGCCAGCGGTTCGGTTGGGTCGTCCAATTCGGCAAAGGATCGCTGCAAATTCGCCAGCGCCATGCGACCTTGTGTCCGCACCAGAACCGTGCCCAGAACGGCGGTCAGAACCACGATTGCAAGCGTCGGCCAAAGCCCGATCAGACCGCCAACCTGGATAAACAGGGCGATCTCGATGATCGGAACCAATAAAAAAGCCAAGAACAAGTACATTTGCGGTATCCTTTAGCATGGTCCGGGCTGTGGACTTGGCCCCGACTGTCACCTACATAGTGGCAGAGGGCAGCGTATACAAAGCCCGGGTTCTGAAAAGAGGACGAAATGAACTCACCCCTGATCCAGCTTCTGGTGCTGGCCGGAATTGCCATTTTCCTGATCCTGCGCTTGAAAAGCGTGTTGGGTACACGCGAAGGTTTTGAGAAACCGCCCCTTCAGCAACAGCCTGATACCAATGGCGCGCGCCGTGATTTCGAAGTGATTGAAGGCGGGCCAGATCACGACATCACCGACCATGTGGCCGAAGACAGTGAACAGGCGCAAACTTTGGCCGCAATGAAGCGGGTCGAACCCAGTTTTTCTGTCAGCGAATTTGTTCAGGGCGCGCGCGGCGCCTATGAGATGATCGTGATGGGCTTTGAAAAGGGCAATCTGGACGAAATCCAGCCGTTCCTGTCCGAAGAAGTATTCGACAGTTTTGTATCGGTTGTTGCGGATCGCGAAGACAAAGGTCTGACCATCGAAGCCGAATTCATCGGGGTGCGTGAAACCACTCTGGTCGATGCGACCTTCGATAAGGATACCAATCAGGCTGAGATCACCATGCGCTTTATCGGTGAGCTGACGTCAGTCGTGCGCGATCGCGGCGGGGATATTGTCGAAGGCAACCCGAACACCGTCAAACGCCAAAAGGACAGCTGGACCTTTGCCCGTGTCATGGGCGCGGACGATCCGAACTGGCTGCTTGTTGCCACGGACGCATGATTGCAGCGCTCCGGTCGCTATTTCTGGGGGTCGTCATGACCACCGCCAGCGCCGCCGGAGCCGAGGCGACGCGATCCATCCTGTCATTCGATGACCTCGATGGCTGGGCCGCCGACGATCACGGGGCGGCCCTTTCGGTTTTTCTGAACACCTGTGGTGATCTGGACGATCCTGATTGGCAGGCGCTGTGTGGCGTGGCTCAGAGTTACGAACCTGGCGCGGCGCGGGCTTTTTTCGAGCTGTTCTTTCGTCCTGTTCTGGTCGAAGACGGCGATGACGCACTGTTCACCGGATATTTTGAACCTGAACTGGATGGCTCGAAAACCCCAACTGATAAATACCGCTATCCACTCTACCGGATGCCGCCCGAGGCGCGAGAGGCGGGCAAGTGGCTCAGTCGCCGTGACCTGCTGACCGGTGACGCCCTGACAGGTCGGGGCCTTGAGATAGCGTGGGTCGATGACCCTGTTGAGTTGTTCTTTCTGCAAATTCAAGGCTCGGGCCGGATACGTCTGCCCGATGGCGGTGCATTGCGGGTTGGATATGGCGGTGCGAATGGGCATCCCTATCGCTCGATCGGCGCGGAACTGGTCCGACGGGGTGCGCTGGGCGCGCACCAGGTCAGCGCGCAGATGATCCGGACCTGGGTACGCAAAAACCCTGAAGCCGGGGCTGAGCTGTTACTACACAACCCTTCGTATGTTTTCTTCCGTGAAGTGACGCGTGTCGCGCCCGAGTTCGGGCCGTTAGGCGCCATGAACCGCTCAGTGACCACGATGCGCAGTATCGCGGCAGATCCGGCTTATACACCTTTGGGCGCGCCAGTTTGGGTAGAAAAGGATGGCAAAAACCCGCTGCGCCGATTGATGATCGCACAAGACACCGGATCGGCGATCAAGGGTGCGCAACGTGCCGACATTTTCTTTGGCACAGGGGATGATGCCGGGCAGGCCGCCGGTCGCTTGAAGGATCCCGGCCGTATGGTTGTGCTGTTGCCGATCCAGAGGGCCTACGCCCTGTTACCGGATGAGTTCTGATGACCCGGCGCAAACTGACTGCGGATGAGATCGATTTGTGGCGCAAGGTCGCCAAACAGGCTGAGCGTTTGCACCCCGAACTGCCTCAGACTGTGCACCCCACTACCTTGCCCAAGCCCAAACCGACCAAAACGCCCAAGGCGCGGATAGAAGCCTTTGAACTGGGTCAGACTGCGCCAACCAAACCGTCACGGAATAACCTGAAGCCATCGATCACCGAAGGTTTACGGACAAATCCGGTGCAGATGGACACCAAGTCTTTTGGTCGCATGAAACGCGGCAAGCTCAAGCCCGAAGGCAAGCTGGACCTGCACGGGATGCGCATGAGCGCAGCCCATCCCGCATTGGTTCGGTTCATCCTGACCGCACAGGCACAGCGCAAACGGCTGGTGTTGGTCATAACCGGCAAGGGCAAGGACCGGGACGAACCGGGACCCATTCCAACGCCGCGTGGGGTCTTGCGCAATCAGGTGCCCCACTGGTTGTCTATTCCGCCACTTGCACAAGCGGTGCTGCAGGTAACACCCGCACATATCAGCCATGGCGGCGATGGCGCCTATTACGTTTACCTCAGGCGCGTCCGTTAGTCGGATCGCTGATTCTAGCTGGTCCGCATGAACCGGATTCGCACGCGAACCCTGCCCTTACCCCTACTGATTTATTGTTTCTGCAGGTCCCGCAACCCCGGTGATAAGCTGCCGGCGCAATGAAACTTCGTAGCCTTGTCCAAGGCTTGCGAGGTTGTGCTTAACAACACAACCAGAACGGTACGGCAGACAATCGCCGATCCCATCTGATTGCATTGACCCAGCGGTTTCCGATTGCTTACCCTACGTAAAGCACCCCTGTGGCGCTGATATTTTTATGACGAATTTATGGTGGCCGAATGTTAGGCTCCACTGCCATTTCCCGACCTCAAAGGTCGGAAGCATCCGCCATTTCAGGTGACAATGGCGCCAACAAAGATGTGCTGTCGCTTAATCTGCCGAAAGGCGGTGGCGCGATTTCTGGTATTGGTGAAAAGATTACCTCGAACCCGGTGACCGGGTCTGCGTCCTTGACGATTCCGGTTCCTGTCAGCCCTGGGCGTGGTGGTTTCACACCAGAGCTGCAACTGAGCTATGAGGCTGGCACCAGCAGCGGCATTTTCGGCTTTGGATGGTCACTTTCGCTGCCCGAGATCACGCGCAAAACGGAAAAAGGCCTGCCCCAATACGACGATGCCGCCGGATCGGATGTCTTCCTGATTTCGGGGTCTGAAGATCTGGTGCCGCTGCTCGATTCTCAGGGGGCACAATGGGAAGATCGCGCGCGGTTTCCAGGTGTGACCATCCACAGGTTCCGCCCACGGATCGAAAGCACTTTTGCCCGCATTGAGCGGTGGACAGACGAGGCGACGGGTATCGCGCATTGGCGTGTCACGTCGCGCGAAAACGTCACTTCGATCTATGGCGCGTCAGGCCTATCAAGGGTGGCAGACCCGGACGACCCCGCCCGTGTATATCGCTGGTTGTTGTCCGAGACCATCGACGACAAAGGCAACGCCATCCGATACGAGCATGTCGCCGAAGACGCAGTTGGCATCGATCAGGCGCAGGCGCACGAAGCCAATCGGTCCCGCACAGCCGAGCGGTACCTGAAACGCATCCGCTACGGCAATCGAGTCTCTCGTTTGGTTGATCCGGATGTGAATGCAGGTGGATGGCTGTTCACGGTCGTATTCGATTATGGCGAAGACCACCTGTTGCCAATCGCACCTGATCCCAACGTGGCGGCGGATGCTCAGCATGGGCTTGTCCATGCATCCGCTGATCCCGGCCGAAATTGGCAAGTGCGCCCGGACCCCACATCAAGCTACCGCGCGGGCTTTGAGGTTCGGCGCTATCGTCGCTGCCATCGAATTCTGACATTTCACGATATCCCCGACCTGCCGACGGGCGAACCGGGCTATCGCGGTCTCGTGAAGGCAACTGAGTTTTCCTATGACGATTTCACCCCTCCCGGTGCTGACACTGATGACGAGCGTCAGCACCCCGGCAGTACGCGCTATGGCTCATTCCTCATGGCGGTCGCGCAGTCGGGCTTCGCTCCGGACGATACGGTTGCACCGCTCGATGTGAACGGTGCCACGTTCCTCGCCTACAGACGACAGGCAATTCCACCGGTGGAATTCACCTATAGCCGAGCTGAAGTGAACGATATTGTGCACGGCCTTGACCGCGAGCAGACCGAAGGTGCTCCGGCCGGACTTACCGATCCGGCAAACTGGGTTGATTTGGACGGTGACGGAGTTGGTGGAATACTGACCTCGACCCCGGGTGCCTGGCATTACACTCGCAATCTTGGACCAATGAATGGCACGGCGCGCTTTGCTGCCCCCGTGCTGGTTGCCGAACGGCCTGCATTTGCTGAGTCAGGCCAATGGATGGACCTTGCAGGGGACGGTCGCCCGGATCTGGTGGTAATGGACCGGACAACCCCGGGGTTCCATGAGCGCGACGCGCAATCCGGCTGGTCCGACTTCCGCGCGTTTGAATGTTGGCCACATGTAGATGTGTCCAATGACAGCATGAAGATGGTTGACCTGACAGGCGATGGCCTTGCAGACATTCTTCTGACCGAGGACACCGCTTTTGTCTGGCACCCCTCTGAAGGCGAGGCCGGGTTTGGCCCCGCGCACAGGCAAGCGCAGCCATGGAACGACACTGACGGACCCCGACTTGTGTTTTCCGATCCGGAGGCTGCAATTTTTCTGGCGGATATGTCCGGCGACGGATTGTCTGATCTGGTTCGTATCCGCTGTGGTGAAGTCGCCTATTGGCCCAATTGCGGATATGGGCGTTTCGGCACCAAAGTGGCGATGGACGACGCGCCACAATTTGATCGCCCCGAAATGTTCGACCGCAGCCGCCTGCGCCTGACGGATATCGACGGCTCGGGCACCACCGACATTGTCTATCTGGGTGCAGAAGGTATCGACCTCTATTTCAACATGTCTGGCAACCGGCTTGCACCGCGTCGACGCCTAGGGAATGTGCCGCCGCTTGATACCGTAACTTCGGTTGATCTGCTCGATCTATTTGGAACGGGCACCGCCTGTCTTGTGTGGTCCTCTACTTTGTCCCGCGACGCAGGTCAGCCTCTGCGTTACGTCGATCTGATGGGCGGACAAAAACCGCACCTCATGACCCGATATGTCAACAATTTCGGTGGCGAGACCGAATTGCGCTATGCCTCGTCGTCGCGGTTTTACCTGCAAGACCTTTATGAAGGACGTCCTTGGGCCACACGCCTGCCGTTCCCGGTGCAGGTGGTTGATCGCATCGTCACACATGATCGTGTGGCGCAAACCCGGTTCGTATCTCGCTTTGCCTTTCACCATGGTCATTTCGACGGGGTCGAGCGCGAGTTTCGCGGGTTCGGCATGGTCGAACGATGGGACACCGAGGAATTCGCAGCGCTCTCGTCAGATGCGCTGGGGCCACTGGCATCAAACGAAGACCCGGCATCTCATGTTCCGCCCATACTGACCAGAACATGGTTTCATACCGGCGTGTATCTCGACCAAGGTAGTCTGCCCGATGTCTTGGCTGGTCTGCTTGATGGGCAGGATCGTGGGGAATACTGGCGCGCACCCGCTTGGCGTGACGACGATGTTGAAGCGCGACGGCGGCTTTTGCCAGACACGGTGTTGCCACCCGGATTGACAACCGGAGAAACCCGCGAGGCTGCGCGCGCGCTTCGCGGCACGGTGCTTCGGCGTGAAACCTATGCGCTCGATGGCAGGGCGGAGCCCGGCTATCCCAACGGTCACCCCTATCAGGTGGTCGAGCAAACGCAGACTGTGCATCTTCTGCAATCCCGTGGACCCAACCGTCATGCCGTGTTTCTGACCCATGCCCGGGAAATTCTAACCGCGCATTATGAGCGGATCCCCGATGACCCACGCCTTCAGCATCAGGTCATACTGGAGGTTGACCCGTTTGGGACTGAACTGCGCCGCGTCGATGTCATGTATGGCCGGCAAACACCTGATCCGACGCTGACGCCTGAAGATCAGGCGCGTCAGGCGCAGTTACATGCGGTATTACACACGCGGCGCGTCACGGACCTGATCGCGACAGATCAAACCTACCGCGCCCCGGTGTCATGTGAAGAACAAAGCTTTGAGCTTACCGGCTTAAGCCCAGCGCCGGGTACGCGTTTGTCCTTTGATGAGATCGAGACAGAGGCGAACGCTGCAGCCGATCTTGCTTATGAAGCGACCCCAACCGCGGGTCAGGTGCAGCGTCGTCTGATCGAACACCGCCGTCAGTACTTCAGGGATGATACGCTGACCGGCCCACTGCCGCTTGGCCAGATGGGCAGTTTGGGGCTTCTCCATCAAAGCTTCCAACTGGCCTTCACGCCGGGTCTTGTCACGCAGGTTTATGGAGGCCGCGTTGGTGCGGCCGAGATGGCGCAGGCGGGATACACCGAGATTGACGGCGACGGCCAGTGGTGGCGCCCATCGGACCGTCAGCTTTTGTCGCCCTCAAGCGGTGATACGCCCGCGCAAGAGCTGGCATATGCACGTCAGCATTTCTTTCGACCACATCGCCTGCGGGACCCGTTCCATCAGCCTGCGACACCTACGGAAACAACAGCCCGCTATGACGCTTTCGACCTGCTGATCGAGGAAACGCAGGACGCATTGGGCAATCGCATGTCGGCAGGGGTACGCTCGACCGGTCCAGCAGGCGCAATCACCGAACGCCGACAGGATTATCGCGTTTTGCAAGCCTTGGTATTGACCGATGAGAACGGTAATCGCAGCGAGGTGGTCTTTGACGCCTATGGCCGCGTGACCGGCATGGCCCGAATGGGCAAGGTCGATGGGCCCGACGAAGGTGACAGGCTGGATGGCTTTGATCCGACACTGGTGCCTGCAGCACGCACCCAAGTGCTGACTAATCCGCGTGGACCTGAAGCTCTGGCAGCACTTGGGCGCGCGACAATGCGTTATGTTTATGATCCCTGGGCCTATTATCACTCTCGTGGGGATCCTGTCCCATCACCCGTCATCGGTCTTTCCCTGCATCGAGAGGTTCACGACAGTGATCTTTTGCCGGGTCAAACCACCCCGTTCCTGGCCGAACTTACCTTTACAGATGGGATGGGGCAGGAAATTCAACGCAAGATTCAGGCCGAAGACGGTCCGGTCCCAACGCGTGATGGCTCGGGGAGCATTCTGCTGGGACCTGATGGTCGGCCGGTTATGTCCGCATCGCAGTCGCCACGCTGGGTCGGTACCGGCTGGCAAGTGCGCAACAACAAAGGCAATATTGTTCGACAGTTCGAACCGTTCTTCACAGATCGCCCGACCTATGAGTCCGACATCCGCATCGGTGTAAGCCCAATTTTCTTCTACGACGCATTGGGCAGAGAGATCGGGATTTTGAATCCCGATCATACATGGAGCAAACACCGGTTTTCTGTTTGGGACCAGACGACATGGGACCCGGGCGATACTGTACTGATTTCGGATCCCGCCCAAGACCCCGATCTTGGCGACCATTTCCGCAGGTTGCCGCAGGCTGCCTATTTACCCACTTGGCACGCGCTGCGCACTGATCCGGCGCAAGCGCAGGCGTTGGCTACCCGTTTCCCCGATCCCGAAGACCGGCAGCGCGCCACTGAGGCTGCATCGAAATCGGCGCTTTATGATGACACACCGATGCGGGCATTGGCGGATACCCGTGGTGCGCTGATCGCGCGCCTCACTCCGAACCGCACGCTCTACAGCAACGCGGCCCCGGGCACCCTACCGATCGAGACACTCCACCGCGTTGCGACCGAAATCGATATCGAAGGCAATACGCGCCGAACCTGGGATGAGCTTGGGCGCGAGGTTCAGCGTACCGCTTTCGACATGCTCAGCACCGCCATTCGGACCGACAGTATGGAGGGCGGTACCCGTTGGCGGCTAACGGATGTAGGTGGCGAAACGGCGTTTACGTGGGATGCGCGCGACCACCGGCTGCGCCACGAATTCGATGTATTGCGCCGACCCATCGCCACTCATCTAAGCATCAATGCGGGTCCTGAGCTGCGGATCGATGAAACGATCTACGGAGAATCGCTGACGACACCCGAAGCCCTGAACCGCCGCAAACGCATTGCGATCAGCCGCGACCAATCCGGCACGATGGAAATTCTGGCCCATGATTTCAAAGGCAACCCAATCCGCAGCCAGCGGCAACTGGCGCAGGAGTTTCGCACCACGCTCGATTGGGCCGCACCCGTGGCGACTGAGCCCGAGATTTTCGCAGGGCAAACCCGCTTTGACGCGCTGGATCGTCCGGTCCAACTGGTGCCGCTGCAACCGCAAGGGCCGGGCGCGCGCATCCAGGTTGTGCAGTACCGCTATAACCCGTCCTCGCGGCTTGATCGGGTGGACACCTGGCACGCACGACCCGCGGCACCTGACACTTTATTGGATCCCGCCACTGCGGATCATGCCGTGGTCACAGGCATTGCATACAACCCTTGGGGCGACCGCGAACGCATCACCTATGGCAACGCGGTTGAAACAGAAATCCTGCATGATCCGTTGACCCGTCTGACCGAACGCATCATCACCCGGCGAGCGGCAACGGGTTTTGGCTCGGACTGTCCGACACCGCCAGTTGCAGGCTGGCCAGGATGCCACTTGCAGGCGCAGCACATGATCTACGATGTGTCTGGCCACGTGACCCACATCCGCGACAGCGCGCAACAGCAGATCTTTTTCCGCAATCGCCGTGTTGATGCCTCTAACGACTATACGTTTGATGCCCTGCATCGTTTGATCGAGGCGACGGGCCGCGAACATCTGGGCCAGCAAGGCGGCGCACCCGGCGCCCACAGCTATAACGATGCCGCGCGAGCTCGGCTGCCACACCGCAGTGATGGTTTCGCCCTTGGCCGGTATCTTGAGCGTTTTCACTATGACATTGCGGGCAACTTGATTGAGATGCGCCACCGGGGCTCTGATCCCGTGGCGCCCGGTTGGACGCGGACCTACACCTATGGCGAGGACAGCGATCTGGCCGCGGGGGTATCCTCGAACCGCTTAAGTCAAACATCGGTCGGTGCCTTGAATGATATCATCAGTCAGGGCGGCGATGGCTATGACGCGATGGGCAACATGCTGCGCCTTTCCCATCTCGATCAGATCGCATGGGACCACGACAACCAACTGCGCATGTGCCGCCGTCAGGCAGTTGGACCTGATGATGCGGACGGCCTGGCGCACCAAGGGGACCGCACATTCTTTGTTTACGCCTCTGACGGGACTCGCATCCGAAAAGTGATAGAAACCTCTGCAGGAGCCATTCGGCGCGAAACGATCTCGCTGGGCGGGTTCGACATTATCCGCGAACCGGGTGCAAACCCGCGGACCCGAGAGACCCTGCATGTGGGGGACGAAGCTGGCCGTATCGCATTGGTTGAGGCGACGATCGCCGGTGGTGCGGTCAGCCGCGTCATTCGTTATCAGCACAGTAACCATGTGGGCAGTGTGGGGATCGAACTGGACGAGAACGGCAATGTTCTGTCTTACGAGGAATACAGCCCCTTCGGCAGCACCACTTACCAAGGCGTTGCAACAGCAGGTCTGGGGCCGAAACGTTTTCGATATACCGCGATGGAGCGGGATGCCGAAACCGGGCTTAACCATCATGGTGCCCGCTATGCCGCCCCTTGGCTCGGCCGATGGATCAGCGCCGATCCCATCGGAATTGAAGGTGGGCTGAACCTTTATGCTTATGCCTATAACAACCCGGTAACGCTCAACGATCCCGAGGGCACTGCGCCGCCCACTGTGCCCAACGGAGGCCTTGAAGTTGCATCGTTGCAGAAGGGTCTTGAGACGCTTGATGCGCTGGCGACTCAGGTCAGGAACACCGAAGGCAGCGTGCAGGAGTTTGCCCTTATCAAAGAGAACAACACGTTCAAGATATTGAAGGGCACGGCCACCAAGCCCGAGGTCTCGATTCCAAAGGGAACGACGGCTATCGCACACACGCACCCGCCCACTGCCATGGTTTCCTTTGCAGACGTCAACACCACCCATGCCCAGGGTGTGAAGGTCGCCGGAGTCCGTTCTCACCTGGTGGCGCATGGCAACGGCAATTGGACGCTGATCGAGATCCCGAAACAGGGAAACGGAATGTTGACCTCATTCGACACCAATACCGGCATGATAAAGGGCACCGTGCAAGTCTACCGCCCGGGCGCTGCGCCTGACACTGCGTCGATGGTGCAAAAAGTCGACACCATGAACATGGTGAACAAGCAAGGCAAAATCACCTCAATTTCCAAGCTTGCCAAAGCAATGCGGGGCAGCAGGGCAGTGTCGCAGACCCTGTCCGGGGGCCGCGCCATCCTAGGGGTCATGGGCCGTGGGCTCATGGTGATCGGTATGGCGGCCAGCGGCATTCAGGTTGGCACAGGGATCACGCAAATCGCCGAAGGCGAGACCGGCGTGGGCACCGCAAATGTGGTCGAGGGCACAGCCTCGGGCACTCTCAACGTGGTCTCGGTGTCGGGCAAGCTCGTCACGGGTGGTGGTGCTGGATCGGTCCTTGCCGCCGGGCTCGCAGCTTTCGGCTCAATTGCACTGGCCGGAACCGAAGCTCGCTCCGCAATCAAAGGCGAAAAAACCGCCGCACGCGAAGCGGCCGATTTTTGGGTGGACGAAATCGATGCAGGCCATCGTCAGGGCGGCGTTGGCGGCTTTTTCCGACGGTCCGCTGGATACCTTGGCCTGGGCGCGGCAGGCACGATGTCGATCCTGCAAGGCCAGGGCATCAAAGGCCATTTGAAATGGTGAACGCAGTTGTCAGAAAGGGTACCTCCTCATGACCAAAGTTACGCATCCGCTAAAGCCCAGAATGCGCCGCGCTACGGTGGGCGATCTGCAATCCGCTTTGCTGGCACTGCTGCGTGAAGGCTTGCTGCTGGCCAATGATATCAGCGCGCGCCGAGCGCTGGCCGATATCGTGTCGCGCGAAAAGGATGGCCGCACACCGACCTACGGAAAAGGCACCTCTGAAGCCGTTCGCCTGGTTCAGAAAGAGGCCGATCTGTCCCCGACCGGCAGTGTCGATAAAAGAACGGCAGCTGTGATTAACGATCTGGTCGCTCGACTGGACACACCGACGGATTTTGGCACCTACCGTGTCAGCGGTCGCGTCATAAGTGCGCAAAGTGCGGCTGTTGATGGCCTTGCTGTTGTTGTTGTCGACAAAGGTGTCGGCGGCGACGTTGAACTGGGAAAGGCTACAGCCGGTAAACGCGGTGCCTTCGAGATTGTGTTTACCGGAGATCAGATAACCAAGCGCGGCAAGGATGCACCAGACCTTCAGGTGCAGGTGCGTTTGAATGACGATGTGGTTGCCGCTTCGGCGGTGGAATATGACGCCGGACCGGATTCCGAGCTTTCCGTGGTTCTGCCTGCTGAAAGTGCCGCAAAACTGTCTTCAGAACACGCCACACTGACCAAGGCGCTCTCTGGTCAGTTCAACGGTGCCTTGTCGAAACTTGAAGAAAGCGACACCCGTCAGGACATCACATATCTGGCCAATAAAACAGGTTGGGACGCGCGCGCCGTGGCACTGGCGTCGCTATCCCAACAGTTGTCTGACAAGACCGCTGGACGGCGTGGTCAACGCATCGACTCTGGCCTGTTCTATGCGCTTTTACGTGCAGGTGTTCCCGCCGATGACACCGCGGTTTTCCGCACGCCCCCTGCTAAAGTGGCGCAAATCTGGAAATCCGCGCTGGATGAAGGATTGATCGACGCCAAACTGGCGGATCAGATAGATGCCTCCCTTGCCCGATTTACCGAAGTTTCCGCGCGCGTGCGGCTGGATACGCCCCCTCCCGGGGCTTTGGCCGGAATGCAGCCTTTGCTTGCACTTTCGCTGACGCGGGATGACGAGCGTGAAACTTTTGCCGCGCTCCATGCGGCGCATGGTGATGATCTCGATACATTCTGGACCGAGGTAGAGGGTAAGTTGGGTCAGGACAAAGCCACCCGTTTGCAGACCGATGGCAAGCTTGCCTATCTGACGCTCAACAACTCCAAGCTGGTCGAACGCTTGCACCGTGACACCGATGGCGATGCGGACGGTACGTTGGGAGGCCTAGTGAAGGCGGGTTTTCATAAAGCCGACGCCTGGGCCGCGATCATGGATGATACCGACCCCGTGCCAGAGGCAGTTCAGGGCCGGGATGCCGCCGAAAGACGCGCCAACTATGCAGAATTCATGGCCGCTCAGGTGCGGCTGTCTTTCCCGACTGCGGTTGTTGCGGAAATGGTCCGGGCGCAGGAGACGCCATTGGTCGATACCGGGTTGTCGAACAGCGTTCATGAATTCCTCGCAAAACATGCCGATACCTTCCAGATAGGTCAGCAGCCCGTTGCGCGCTTTATTGCAAAAAATGCGCTGGACGAACCGCCAGAAGTGGTGCGCGAAATCTCACGCATTCAGCGGGTCTATCAGATCTCGCCCGACGACAGCAGTATGAATGCCATGCTGGCTGCAGGGTTGGATTCGGCCTATGCGGTCGTGGCGCTGCCACAAGATGAGTTCCTGCGCGCCCACAAGGCCGTTCTGAACGAGGCCGTCGCGATGCAGATCTACCGCAAGGCCGAACAGGTCCATGGAGCGGTTCTGAATCTGGCCACCGCCTATATGACTCATCGGATTATGCCAGCGATCGGCCCCAGCGTGGGCGCTGCTGACGGGTTTTTGAACCCTACCCCGGGCGGGTCGGACAATTTTGGTGATGTGCTCGCATACTCCACATTAGAAGAGCTTTTCGGTTCGATGGATTATTGCGGATGCGAGCATTGCCGGTCAGTCCTCAGCCCCGCAGCCTATCTTGTCGATCTTCTGCTGTTTCTCGATCGCCCCGCGACCGAGATTCCGAACGGCTTCACCAATCCACTTGATGTGTTGCTTGATCGGCGGCCTGATATTCAACACCTGCCTCTGACTTGCGAAAACACTCTGACGCCTGTGCCATACATCGACTTGGTGAACGAGGTGCTGGAGCATTTCGTTGTCAACGGCATGTCTTTGGGTGGATATCAGGGTCATTCGACCGATGGTCAAACACCGCCTGAAGAGTTGTTGGCCAGCCCTCAATTTGTCCGCGATGCCGCCTATGCCACGCTGGCCACCACCCAATTCCCTGCCCCATTGCCGTTTGACCGTTCGTTGGAGGCACTGAAGGCCCTGTTCAATCGTTTCGACGCGCCTTTACATCGGGTTATGGCCGACTTGCGTTCGTCAGACGCGCTGGACGATGCACCGTACGGATGGCGCGACATCTGGCTGCAGCGCTTGAACATCTCGCGCGGTCTCAACGCCGTCCTGACCGAAAGCGTGTCGGTTGCCGGGTCAGCGCGACCCGATCTGACAGTGCATTCGCTTTATGGTTTTGATGCGGGTGCCAGCGCAGCCGAAGTGCGTGATGGCTTGGAAAGCGTGCGCGACCTGTGCCGCCGCACCGAGATCACGCCGGTTGATCTCGTGAACATCCTAAAGACCGAGTTCGTGAACCCCGGAGCCGCGCTGATCCCGAAGCTTGAGCATCTTGGCCTGGGCTTCGACGATATCCGGGCCTTCCGGGACGGCGCGATCAACTTCGCAGAACTACAAAGCCGGATGGCGGCAGGGGTCGAGCCTGAACGCTTTGGCGGTGATATCGAGGCATGGTTGCTTGATGACACTACTTTCGACCGGATCATGGGTCTGATCGTGCTTACAAATCCGCAAGACCCGTCGGATATGTGCGACCTAAGCGCGCTTGAACTGCGTCACCCAGACCCTGATCCGCTGTCCAACCGCCTTGAATGGAATGACTTTATCCGGATTAACCGGTTCGTCCGCCTGTGGCGTGTTCTGGAGCTTAGCATTGCCGACACGGATGCTATCATCTCGGCGCTTTATCCGACGAACCAGATGCCGGACGGCGCCGACGCGCAGGTGGACCTGGCTCGCATGGACGCCGGCTTTGCCGAGCTCCTGCCACAGTTGGGCATCGCCATGTCGGCCCTTGATGCGCTGGAGCTAAGGCCCGAGGACGCGCTGCGCCCGATCCTGGCCCTCTTTGGACCAATCAGCACCAATGGAACCGCCGCGCTATTCCGTGAAATGTTCCAGCGGCCTGCTCGCGAAAACCCCGCCTTTGCCGAAGATGGTTTTGGCGGCGTGCTTACAGACCCTGCGGCCCTGTTGCTGCCCGAGGTTGAAACATTGCGCGCGGCCTTTTCATTGACGGGTCCGGAATTTAACCGGATCGTTGCTGTTTTGGGGTTCGATGACACGACACCCCTGACCATTGAGACGGTCAGCGCAATCTACCGTCGCGGCTGGTTGGCGCGCGCGCTTGAGCAAAGCGTGCCGGGATTGGAGCGTTTGCTGCAAGCCACCGGTCTTGACCCCTATGGCCCGCAAGACGCCACTGCACCCGCTCTGCTGACGGTTATCGATCTGGTGCATCGCCTGTCCGAGCTAGGCCTGTCGCTGGAAACAGCGCTGGCGCTGCTGTTGAACCATGACCCAAGTGGCCAGACGACACCGCCCGCAGAAAACATCACGACCCTGGCACGCGATCTGCGTGCAGGGTTTGCGGCGATCACCAATGACTTTGTTCTGGTGGACGATCCCGATGGCGGTATTGCCCGGTCCCACATGGCTCTGGTCTATGGGGCCGAAGCGACCGAGCAGTTCTTCGGATATCTGGAGGCCACATCCTCGGCCGAGGTTACCTATGACCATTCTGCCCCTGCGTTAGAGCCGGCGATCCTGGCCGAGGCGCCCGATCAAATCGCTTATGACGATTTCCGCAAGGTTCTGGTTTTCAACGGGCTCATGTCGACCACGGTCAGAGATGCCCTGCAGGCCGTCGCCGGGACACCTGCTGCCTTCACGCCAGCAATTGACGCTTTGTTCAACGCAAGCGAGGCACAATCACAGCCATTTTTCACCCGCTTCCCCGAGCTGCTGCCGCTGCACGACGCCTATCGCAGTTCAGTCGCTCCAAAGGCCGAGGCCTATCGCGCCCTGCTGGAAGGCATCCTGCCGCAGCTGATCTCAAGACGGAAACGTCAGGTAGCGCTGCAGCTTTTGGGAACTGCGATCGAGGTTGAGGCTGATCTGGCAGCCGTCCTGTTCGAAAAGGCCGAGGTTCTGCATGCGGCGACTGATCCGGCCAGCTCCGCGCTTGAGGATGCCCTGATGCTCGAATCCGGGGGTCTGAGTGCTGAAATCAGCGATGGTCCGGCCCACACTGCACCGCCTGCGCGGGTCGAAACCTTATCTGGCGCGATTGATTTCGCCTCCACTGGAACAGTGCTGCCAGACAATCAAACCACACCAGGTTCTTCGATTTCGATCCAGTTACGGGGATATCTGGAAGCGCCTGAAAACGGATTCTTCAACATTGCTGTCGAAGCTGATGCGGGCGCGACCGTGACACTCAGCATCGCAGGCGAACCTGTTCCTCTGACCGAGGCGGGCGGCATATGGTCAAACACCAACGCGATCGAGCTTCGCGCAGGCACTTTGGTCGAAATCGCGCTGGGCGTGGCCAATGTGACCGACCGACTGGCGTTGCGTTGGAGTGCACCGGGCCGAGGAACTGAGGTCATCGGCGCTTCGCATCTCTACCCGGCTGATCCGGTATCGCATCTGGGCGCGGCCTACTTGCGCACGCGCCGCATTGCCCGGTTGTCCGAAACGCTGAAACTTGACGTCGCTGAGATCTTGCACCTGACGACACATGGCGATTTGCAGATTGCGGGTGCGGCCTGGCCAAACAGCCTGCCCGTCACCGGCACACCTGATGATCCGACCTCTGCCGCGCTGATGGGGGTGCTAACGGCCCACCTGCGCATGGCGCGATTAAAGGCGGCTTATGCCCCTGAAAATGCCCGGCTGGTCTCGATAGCCGAGAATCCAGCAGTCGCCATAGCCGACGCCGAGGCTGAGTTGTTCCAAGTCACGCGCTGGGATCCCGTGGATATCGCCGCCCTGTTGGTACATTTCGGACTCACCCCAGCCGATATTGGCGATCTGGCCGTTCTGGAGCGGCTTCATGACATCGCCCAATGGCTGACGGCACTTGGGATTCCGGCGACAGCGCTAATCGACGCCGCAACACCCGCCCCAACCGGACCCATTGTGCGGAATTTCCGGGCTGCCCTTCGCGCGCGCTACAGTCCGGATGACTGGCTGAAAATCCTGCAACCGATCAATGACCGCCTGCGCAAGCGCCAGCGTGATGCATTGGTGGCGCATATCCTGCACGATCTGCGCGGGCGTCCGGATGCGGCGCATATCAACACGCCCGAAAAGTTGTTCGAATACTTCCTGATGGACGTGCAGATGGAGCCGTGCATGCTCACTTCGCGGGTTCGTCACGCATTGTCCTCGGTACAGATCTTTACCGAGCGCTGCCTGATGAACCTTGAACCCCGTGTGGCTGCATCCAGCCTTCGGTCCAAGCATTGGGAGTGGATGAAGCGTTACCGCGTGTGGGAGGCAAACCGGAAAATCTTCCTGTACCCTGAAAACTGGATGGAGCCGGAATTGCGCGACGACCAGTCACCCTTCTTCCGCGAGGCGATGAGTGAATTGCTGCAGGGTGACATCACCGAGGAACGCGCAGCCACCTCGCTGATCGGGTATCTGCAGAAACTGGAAGAGGTAGCCAAGCTGGAAGTATGCGGTCTCTACCAGATCGAAGGCGATCCCGGTGCTGCAGACGACGTGTTGCATGTTATCGGGCGCACCGCCGGGGCCAAGCGCAGTTATTACCACCGAACCCGTGCCTACGGCTCGTGGAGCGCGTGGGAGAAAATCCCGCTGGATATCGAGGATAATCCGGTTATGCCGCTGGTCTGGAACAATCGTCTGTTCCTGTTCTGGATCAAGATGATGCCTGAAAACACGGCGCGGGGAACACCCAATGCCGGATCAGGACCGCTGGCCGAGGTTGAGGCGTCATCGTTGATGGATGTTGATGAACCCACCTTTGACGTCAAGGTCATGCTGAACTGGACCGAACGGGTGGATGGCGTGTGGCAACCGCCGCGCAGTTCGGATCCTGATGAGCCCCTGTTGCTGCGCGAAAACGTGCCAGCCCGAGAGATGCGCAATTTCCGTAAAGGCATCCGCCTGTCTTCATTCCCATGGACCAACGGGATGCGGATATCGATCTCGTACAAGGATTGGCTGGGCGTTTCGTTCTTTATGTACAACACGTTTAGCACACCCGATACGCGCTCACCCAAGAAGGCGCCGCATTTCTTGCCGAAACGTATTACGTCGACCGGGTCAAACCGCCTTACAGCGATCTATTCCAATGACGGGATCACGCATCGGTTGCTGTCCAATAAGGCGCCCGATCAGGCCACACAGCCGCATCACCCGACCAATGGAGAAGCCTGGGAGTCGCCGTTCTTCTATGCCGACCCGCGACATGTGTTCTACGTGTCCACGAAGCAGCGGATCGTCGAAGTTGTGACCTGGCTTGATTTTGGCCGCGTGGCCGAAGTTGACCCGACAATCGATACCATGGTGCTGGCATTCGAGCCGCTTGCCGAGCAGCCCGACCGGATTGAACGGGTGACTGCAATCCCCGGCTTTGGCAGCGCCGACCTGAGCACTCTTCGTGCATTCGTGACCGAAGACGCCTTTGTCCATACAGCGCTGGGCACCGGTGGCACGGTCCGCTTTGGCGACCGCGACATCGGCCCGATGGGCAGCACCGTCCGCATGCGTCGCACTTGATCCGGAAAGGACTTTGATCATGGATACCAGCAAGATCAGCACTTACGGCTATCATCACCTGCTTGATCAGGACATTTTCGGCCCCCAGAAGATCAAGCTTATAAGCTATGAAAAACACTGGGACTACACGTTTGAAAACTTCTTCCACCCCTTCGTGTCGGAGTTGATCGAGCGTCTGAACATACAGGGTGTGCCCGGGATGTTGTCCCCGGAGTTTCACAAAAGCTTGCGCAAGTCATTCTTCAATTCCCTCTATTCCCCACAGGAAACCGACAAGATCGACATCCATTCGTTCCCGAAGGAAATCGACACGCGGATGGGTGGGCCTTATGCCAACTACAATTGGGAACTGATGTTCCATGTGCCGCTGACCATTGCGGTGCACTTGTCCAAGACCCAACGTTTCGCCGAAGCGCAACGCTGGTTCCATCTGATTTTCGATCCGACCGAGAATGACCCCGATGTACCGGTGCCCACACGCTATTGGCGTTTCCTTGCCTTTCGCGAGGGCGAAGCCCAATCCATCGATACGTTGTTGACCCTGCTCAGCAAACCAAACGACGAATGCACCGACGCGGAGCTGGCCGAGAAAGAAGCGATCCTAAATGGGTATGAAGCGGTGCGAAACACCCCGTTTCAGCCCTTTGCAGTCGCGCGCACACGGACGATTTCATTCATGATGCACGTGGTGATGAAGTACCTCGACAATCTGATTGCCTGGGGTGACAACCTGTTCCAGCAATTCACGCGCGAAGCTATCATGGAAGCGCTTCAGATCTATGTGCTCGCCTCGAACTTGCTGGGCGACAAGCCGCAGCGTTCGCCTGCGGGTGGAACAACCACACCTCGGACTTTTGCGCAACTTCGGGCGCAAGGGCTTGATCCGATGGGCAATGCACTGGTTGAGCTTGAAGGCGCGTTCCCCTTCAATTTCACAACGCCAACAGGTGCGGGCACCAGCGACAGCGCTGCGCCGTTATTCGGTATGGCCCGCACGTTGTATTTCTGCATCCCGCATAATGAAAAGCTGCTGGGTTATTGGGATACGGTTGCCGACCGGCTGTTCAAAATCCGCAACTGTATGGATATCGAAGGGCAGGTTCGTCCGCTTGCCCTGTTCGACCCGCCGATCGATCCCGGAATGCTGGTCAAGGCGGCGGCGGCTGGGCTGGATATCGGATCTGTCGTTTCGGGTTTGAATCAACCGGTCAGCCCCGTCCGCTCGCGCGTGTTGATCGAGAAGGCGGCGGAATTGGCCGGAGAGGTCCGCAATATCGGGTCGGCCTTGCTGACCGCCTTGGAAAAACGCGACGCCGAGGCACTGGCCCTGTTGCGGCAAGGTCACGAAGTCAGCTTGCAGAAACTGCAGGTCGATCTTCGTTACCTTCAATGGAAAAACACCGAGGCAGCGACGCAAGCGCTGATAGGCAGTCGTGGCGCGGCGCTTGAGCGATTGAACTATTACAAGCGCCTGCTGGGTCAGGAAGCTGATCCAAATGCGCCCGAGACCCTTGAGTTGACCCGTCAGACCCTGACAAAGGCCAATTTCGACGAAGCCTACGAAGCACTTGTTGCGGAATATGACGTGCCGGTTCAGCGGCTGGAGTTTCCCGATCTTGAGCGTTCGGGCGATGGCGATGGCGCGCAGACGTCAGGCCAAACCGGGGACGGAGACCTTCACCTGTCGAAAAAAGAGAATGAAGAACTTAACATCCTGCTTCCAATAGCCCGGGACACAACGCTGGCCAAATCGGTATTCCACTCGATTTCAGCAACCCTTACCCCAATCCCCGACCCGAAACTTGATCTGCACTATTGGGGTCTCGGCGGCACCATCGATTTTAAGGTGGGAACCGTGCTGTCCTCGGTCATGCGGATCGCGGGGGATGTTTCCGGGATGATCGCGGACTGGAACCGTGATCAGGCCGGGATGGCGGCCCGCACTGCCGCCTATGAACGTCGCGCCGATGAATGGATATTGCAGCACAATCTGGCGGCCCATGATGTGATGCAGATCGGGCGTCAGATTCTGACATCGTTGATCGCGGAACAGGCGCAGCATCGCGAATACCTGAACTTGAAGAAGGCAATCCGTCTAACAGAGCAGACCCGCGATTTCTTGCAGGACAAATACACCAACGAAGAGCTCTATGGCTGGCTGCAAGGCGAGTTGTCAAAGCTGTATTACGAGTACTACCGCTTTGCCTTCGATACCGCGCGACGCGCCGAGCAGACCATGAAAGCCGAACTGATGCGGCCCGAGTTGGATCAGAAAACTCTGGTGCAGTTCAACTATTGGGATGGCGGTCGCAAGGGGCTTCTTTCAGGCGAGGCGCTGCTGCTGGACGTCAAGCGGATGGAGCTTGCGTATCACGAGCACAATCGCAACGAATACGAGCTGACCAAACATGTCAGCCTGCTACAAATCGATCCGCTGGCCCTGGTCAATCTGCGAAGAACAGGTCGGTGTACCTTTAAAATCCCCGAGGCCCAGTTCGATCTGGATGGGCCGGGCCATTACTTCCGCCGGATCAAGAGTGTTGCGCTCAGCCTGCCCTGTGTTTCCGGGCCCTATATAGGAACCCATGCGAAACTTGTGCATCTCAAGAGCAGCATCCGGCAACGACCGGATATCGGGGATGGCTATGTTCGCACGGGCCCCGAAGACGACCGTTTCGCCGATATTCACAGCGCCGAAAGCAATGTGTTCAGTGCGGCGCAAATGGAAACCGGTCAGTTCGAGGGCATGCCTGATGATCGCTATTTACCATTCGAAAATGTGGGCGCAGTCAGCGAGTGGCGGCTAGAGCTGCCGGCGGACCCAACGCAGGGCGATCCGCAGCAGTTCGACTATGACACGATCTCGGACGTCGTCTTGCACCTGCGCTACACTGCGCGGGATGGCGGTGGGCCTGTGCGCAATGCAGCCGTTGATCAACTGAAGGCTGACATTGCGGCAGACGGGACTGTGGGCAATGTGCGGCTATTTTCACTGCGGCACGAGTTCCCGACAGAATGGGCACGCTTCCGCCGCGAAACACCCGCTGCGGGTGGGCGTCACGAGCTGCGGCTGACACTCCGACCCGAGCACTATCCCTATTGGTCGGCTGGTCGCCTCACGACGCTCAAACGGTGCGATCTTTTTGCTGAAAGCAGTCTGGATGCTGCTCCGGCAACAATCACGGTGTCTGATCGTTCTGATACCAGCGACGGAGGTGTGGTTCAGGACACATTGACCCGCCGTCCGGAACTGGGCGATCTGGCGGTTGGTCAGTTGGCGACGGTTCCGTTACCCGCAGGCCCAACGGGTGAGATCGTGCTGTTTTTCGACACCGCAGAGTTCGAGGATATGCTGATGACTGTAACGTGGGGTGGTTGACGATCCTCAGCCATATAGGAACGTCAAGGATGGCGCGGACCATCCGGTGTGATCATCCAGTTTGATAGGGTCTTGTCCATTTTCCGCATCCGGTGACGCAACATGTCGCGTGTCATGCGCGCCAATGTGGCGGCGTGTTCAGGATGTTCTGCCACGTTCTCCATCTCACCCTGCCCTTCACCGTCAAACAGCATGGGCGGAAGATCAGCCGCAAACTCAACCAATGTAAACCGGTTGTCGCGCAGGATGCTCAGGCAGCTGTCCTCTAACCCCGTTTCCAGTTCGCGTTGCCAGCGGGTTGGGTTCAGCGGATCAGCGAAGTCCAACTCCGAGAATGAATAGCGGCGCCAGTCAGCCGGGGTTGAGGATTCACTCTGAAGGAAGGGCAACAGCGAATGCCCATTCATGGAATCCGGTATTGTCTGCCCGATCCATTCGAGAATCGTCGGAACGATATCAATCGATTCCGTGGGTGCCTCGACCCGTTTGCCACGGGCTCCATCGGGCATGCGCACGATCAAGGGTGTATGATAGGCCGCATCATAAACCGACATCTTACCCCAACTGTGTCGATCCCCCAGCATCTCGCCATGATCTGCGGTGACCACCAGCAACGTGTTGTCGTACTGCCCTGTCTCTTTCAAAAACGAAACCACGCGGCCGATATGATGATCTACCTCCGTGGCAAGACCCAGATAGATCGAGCGCAGCGTCTGCACTACCTCGTCCGTCGGCTCAAGGTCCGGGAAGCCTTCAACAAATCCGGCAACCGTGCTGTTGGCCCGTGCCGGAGCGAAAAACGGATGCAACGCCTCTTCGGCCTCGGCGGTTGGTAACCGCGATGGCAATGGTAGCGAGGCAGGGTCATACATTCGGTTATATGGTGCCGGGGCTACCAGCGGTGGATGCGGGCGAATGTAGGTCAGATGTGCAAACCATCCCCGGTCATCATCCGCATAGGCCGGCATGGTTTCCAGAAACCGATCGGTTAGAAAGGCCGTGTCGCTATCCTCGGCTGCGTAGAAGGCCGGGTCATTCAGTGCAGGCTGGCCGCCATCGGGTGCGATCGGTTTGAACACGTCAATATAGTTTTCGAACTCATATCCACGGTTTTTCAGATGAGAACGCCATGGGAATGACATCTCCAACCGCATTTCCAGCATTTCCTGAAAACCGGCCATGTGGAATTCATATGACCTGAGCGCCGGGTCTTTTGCATCAAACACGCGCGGGTCCTGTGATGTGTCGGTATATCCAAACAGCATCGGCAGATACCCTGCCTTGCGCATCTCGCTGGCGATGGTCGGTGCATCGTGGCGCAGGGGCGTGCCGTTTCGTACCGACCGGTGGTTCATCGCGTATTGCCCGGTCAGCAATGAGGCGCGCGATGGCCCGCAGGGGTTGGTAACGGAAAAGTGCCGCGTGAAAGAAACACTGTCCTCCATCAATGCGCGCATGTGAGGCAGGTCAACATGGGCCTCCAATGCCCCAAACAAACAATCCGCCCGCATCTGGTCGGTAATGATAAACAGGACGTTGTGTTTGTCTGTCATATCCCGGTGCTCCTGATCGCTGAACCGAATCCTTGGCCCTGCGCGTGTATTCCTGCCAAAACTACGCGGCGGTATTGCCTGCTTTGCCTCGGAATGGCGATACCCACCGCTCAAAAATCCACAAACGAAACCGCTAATCAACCAAAAACGGAATAATTTGGTTGAATAAGTTGTTTTTTGTGGGTTAATGTTGCTGTGCTGTGTGGGGTTTTGTGACGTTGATGCTTAAAAGATGTTGCGTAATGCAGCATCGCAGAGTGACGATACAACCGGAACACCCATGTGCAATGGCGATCCGTTAGTCATCCAGTTTACCTGTACCATGACGGCGTCTCTGAATACTGCTTAAGGCATTGCAATGAGGGACAAAAACAGATGCTAACCCCACCAAATACCGTTGCAACGCCCGAAGGTACGTCAGATATCGCGATTCACGCCGCCGAAATCGCCAATATCGCCGCGCAGGCTGCGCGCGGGTACTTTCGGGGACGTTTGGGGGTTGAGTTCAAGGCGGACGAAAGCCCGGTCACACAGGCGGACAAGGGTGTCGAGGCCGTTGTGCGACAATATTTGGCTGAGAACTTTCCAGATGACGGTATCTTTGGCGAAGAGCAGGGGTTCGAAGGTCAGGATCGGCAGAATGTCTGGATTGTAGATCCCATTGACGGCACCCGGTCATTCCTGTCGGGGCATCCGTTGTTTGGGTTCCTGTTGGGATATCTCACGAATGGTGTTCCCCGATTGGGGGTGATCGGCATGCCTGCCCTGAACGAATTTCTGATCGGCATGAAAGGTCAAGGGGCCACACTGAATGGCAAGCCTGTCTCGGTCAGCGTTACACGCCAATTGAGCGACGCAGTTTTTTTCGTCAACGAAGGCGACAAGATTTACCGGGATCAACCGGCCCTGTTTGATCGGTTGATGAATTCGGGACAGACCCGACGCTTTGCCTATGACTGCTACCCGCATGCACTGCTTGCGATGGGCCATGTTGATGCGGTCATCGATTATGATCTGCAGCCTTATGACTATCTGCCGGTTTCCGCCGTAGTTGAAGCTGCGGGCGGGATCATGAGCGATTGGGAGGGTAAGCCGCTAGGTCTGAACTCCGACGGCCGAGTCATATCGGCGGCCACGCCGCAACTGCATTCCGAGCTGCTTGATCTGGTGAACGGATAACGGAATGGCGATTGTCAGTTTCCTCATAAGTCTGGCTGGTGCAACGATGCTGCTGCTCTACGCTGTGCGCATGGTGCGCACGGGCATCGAGCGTAGCTATGGTGCATCGTTTCAGCGGGTGATGACGGGGCAGCGCAGCTATGCGCAGGCCTCGATGGTAGGGCTTACAATGGCCGTCGTCCTGCAAAGCTCGGCCGCGGTTGCATTGCTGACCGCCGGATTTGCGGCGGGCGGGATGTTGGCCTTTCCGACAGGGCTCGCGATGGTTCTGGGTGGCGATCTCGGCTCGGCGCTGATCATTCAGGTTCTGTCCTTCAAACTGGATTGGTTGGTGCCGCTACTGCTTGCGGTCGGTGGCTATCTGTTCGTCAAGACAGAGGCCAAGAAACCGCGCCAGTTGGGCCGTATTCTGATGGGTGTCGCATTCATCCTGATCTCACTGCGTTTTCTACGCGAGGCGATGGACCCGATCCGTGACAGCGCCTTTCTACCCGCCATCGCCGAGTATCTTGCGCGTGATTACATCACAGCGTTCCTGGTCGGTGGAGCGCTGGCCTTTGTCATGCATTCTTCGGTCGCTGCGATCTTGATGTGTGTGACCCTGGTGCAAATCGGGGCGATCCCGTTTGCCGCCGGGCTCTCGCTGGTGTTGGGTGCTAATTTCGGGTCCGCCTTCATCCCGGTTTGGCTGACACGCGGCATGGCCCTGTCTGCAAGGCGCATTCCCTTCGCTAATCTGGCGCTGCGGGGCAGTTGGTCAATTGTCTCGCTGTTTGCTGCCAACCTGGCGCTGCGAACCGGAGTATTGGGCGATCTGCAAGGCGGGCAGATGCTGGTGAATGCACATCTGATTTTCAACGCCTCGCTTCTGGTTCTGGCACTGCCGTTCTGCGGCATGCTGTGCGCGCCATTCGAAAAACTGCTGCCCGATCCGAAAAGTCCTGAAAGCAGCGCGCAGCCCGGGCAACCGATCAGCGCACTTGATCTCGACTCCCTCAGCAGACCCAATCAGGCCCTGTCTAACCTCAAACGCGAGCTTCTGCGGATGAGCGATATGGTTGGCTCGATGTTCCGGCCTGCGCTGGAGCTTTATCGCAGCGGCGACAAGGAGCAGATCCGGGCCATTCGGGACATGGATACTGATGTGAACGATTGCCTTTCTGGTATCCGGCAATATGTGGCGGCTATCCCCGCTGATGCGTTCGGCAAGGAAAATGCCAAGATTGCGCGGGACCTAATGGAATATGCCATTCGCCTGGAAACCGCGGGCGACGTGGTGGCCAAACGCCTGACGGCATTGGCGGATGACATGCGCAAAAAGGGGGCCGCGTTCTCGAAAGAAGGTTGGTCAGAGCTGGTCGAAATGCACGAGGGGATTGTGGCCAACCTGAAACTGGCCTCGAACGTGCTGATCTCGGACGATCTGGAAAGCGCGCGTCTGCTGAGCCTGGAAAAAACCGAAATCAAGCGGGCCGAGCGTGACAGTCGCAAACGCCACCTTAAACGCTTGCAACATGGCAGCGCAGAAAGCTTTGAAACCAGTGACATCCACCTCGAAACCCTGCGCGCCTTTCGCGAATTCAACAGCCATATCGCGGCGGTTGCCTATCCGATCTTGTATCGCAATGGGCAGTTGCTTGAAACGCGTCTGATCGAAGAAATGCCGCAGATGGAACAGGATGCGGATACCGAGGTCAAAGGATGACCGGATCGGTCGAAATCCTGAACCAGGCGGGCGTTGGGCGCGTCGTTCTGCTGTGTGAACATGCAAGCAACCGCATTCCGTCAGAGTTTGATGACTTGGGATTGTCCGCATCCGCGCGCGTCAGCCATGCTGCTTGGGATCCGGGCGCAATGGCGCTGACACGGGCGCTGTCGACAGCGCTTGATGCTCCGGTCGTGGCCTCGACCGTCTCGCGATTGGTCTATGATTGCAACCGTCCGCCCGAGGCGGCAAGCGCAATGCCCGAGAAATCAGAACTGATCGAAGTGCCGGGCAATGTGGGCCTCGATCAATCGCAACGCGATGCACGTACCCAGGCAGTGTATGCCCCGTTCTGTCAGGCTGTTGCACAGGTTCTGGATGCGCGTGGTCCGGATACAGTCGTTGTGACTATTCACTCCTTTACGCCAGTCTATTTTGGTAAGCCGCGCGCGGTTGAACTTGGACTTCTCCATGACGAGGACAGCCGTCTGGTCGATGCCATGCTGGATCATATGGATCAGATCCCGCATCGCCGCACGGAACGCAATCAGCCCTATGGCCCCGCTGACGGTGTAACGCATTCGCTCCGTCTCCATGCGCTGAGCCGGGGGCTGGCCAATGTGATGATCGAAGTACGCAATGATCTTTTGGGCAATGAAATACAGGTTGCCAACATGTCCCGGGACATACTGGCGCTGCTTGAACCGGCGCTGAACGATATCACGATCAGGGAGGACGCATCGTGAGCGCGACGCTGACATTTGAGCATTTGAAGGCTGAGGTTTCGTCTGGCGAGATTGATACGGTATTGGTTTGTCTGGTTGACATGCAGGGCCGTTTGATG
>NZ_JBQFQB010000009.1:0-118544 GCF_056536665.1 Ruegeria sp. CJ6
CGAGGCCGACATTCTGGCTTTCCAGCACACGCTGGAAGATCAGGTAGGTGAGGGTGCGGGTGCCGAAGGCGCCGCCGGTGGTCACGAAGATTTCGGCGAAGATCGACAAAAGAAAGATCGTCTGGATCAGGATCACGATGGTTATCGCGCGGCTCAGATGTGGCAGGACGATGTGATAAAAGCGTTTCAGGACTGGCGCACCATCCATTTCGGCTGCTTCCAGCTGTTCACTGTCCAGTGACTGAATTGCGGTCAGCAGGATCAGTGTCGCGAAGGGTAGCCACTGCCATGAGACGATCATAATGATCGAAGTCATTGAGGCCTCGGATAGCCATGAGATCGGCTCGGCCCCGAAAAAGCGCCATAGATGGGCCAGCAAGCCATTCACAGGATCCATGAACATGTTCTTCCACACCAACGCAGACACGGTGGGCATGACAAAGAAGGGAGCGATCACGAGGATACGGACAACGCCCTGACCCCACATGGGTTGATCCAGCAGCATCGCTAGTAGAATGCCCAGAATTACGGTGATCACCAAGACGCCGCCTACGATCATCAGCGTCGCCTGCACAGCGGGCCAGAAGGAGCTGGACGAGACAAACCGGACATAGTTGTCGAACCCGACCCAGCCCAAGTCGCCACCGCGAAGGGGCAGATATTTCTTGAAGGAAAAATACAGCGTCATCGTCAGGGGCACGAGCATCCAGCCAAGTAGCAGGACCACTGCGGGTGCCATCATCAGGCGCGCGACGGATCGGGAATGTTGAGTTGCCATGACGCAAACCCTCTCTGTTCAGGCATAACCAAAGCCTGCGAGAAAAACGCGAGTTGTGGAAGGGTAGAGCGGGGGGCAGACTTCTGCCCGCCCGCCGGGGAGGGATGCCTCAGTAGCCTGCGGCTTCCATTTCTTCGGTGGTGAAGGCCTGCGCTTTGGCGAGTGCTTCGTCCACTGACTGCTGTCCGGCATAAACTGCCGAGAACTCCTGACTTACTTGCGTAGCGATGCCGGCAAACTCGGGGATCGCGACGAACTGGATACCCGTGTATGGCGTCGGCTGTGCGCAGCAATTCTGTGGATCGGCCATCAGGATCGACTCTAAGGTCATGTTCGCAAAGGGAACTTCCTTGTAGTTCGGGTTCTCATAGAGCGAGGTTCGCGCGCCCGGCGGCACATTGGCCCAGCCTTCATTTTCGGCCACCAACTCAATGTAGTCTTTCGAGGTCGCCCATTCGATGAATTGCTTTGCCGCGTCCTCTTGCTGCGTGCCCGCTGGGATCGCTAGCGCCCAGGCCCACAACCAATTGGCGCGTTTATCTACGCCTTCCGAGTTCGGTGCCAGTGCAAAACCAACCTTGTCTGCCACTGTCGAGTCGTCAGGGTTGGTCACGAAGGACGCCGCGACGGTTGCGTCGATCCACATGCCACACTTGCCCTGCTGGAACAACGACAGGTTTTCATTGAACCCATTGGTGGCGAAGCCTGCCGGGCCAGATTCATTCATCATGTCGACGAAGAAAGTGAGCGCTTCTTTCCATTCCGGCTGATCGAACTGGGGCTTCCAATCCTCGTCAAACCAGCGCGCGCCGAAGGAATTGCCTGTCACGGTGATAAAGGCGCCGCCTTCACCCCAACCAGCCTTGCCACGTAGGCAGATGCCGTTGATGTCATTGTCCCGATCCGTCATCGCAGCGGCAGCTTCGCGGATGAATTGCCAGGTCGGCGCGTCGGGCATTTCAAGGCCGGCCTGTTCCATCAGGTCAGTGCGGTACATGATCATCGAGCTTTCACCATAGAATGGCGCTGCGTACAGCGTCCCTTCATGGCTTAGGCCCCCCGCCATTGCGGGCAGAATGTCCCCGACATCGTAGTCTTCGGACAAACCATCCAGCGGAACCAACCAGCCATTCGCGCCCCAGATGGGCGTCTCGTACATGCCGATGGTCATGATGTCGAACTGACCGCCCTTGGTCGTGATGTCGGTGGTGACGCGCTGACGCAGCACGTTCTCTTCCAGCGTTACCCATTCGACGTCGATACCGGTCGCTTCGGTGAATTTGTCAGTATAGCCCTGCATCCGGATCATGTCGCCATTATTCACGGTGGCGATCGTGATAGATTGCGCGTGGGCTGCGGCCGTAGCGACGAATGTCAATGCAGTCGCCGCGCGAAGTGCGTGCTTCAGATACATCCCTGTCCTCCCTGAGCTTGGATGTCGTGCAGAGAGCGTAGAGCGTAAATTGTCGCGCCGTCAATAAAAACTTTACGCGCGTTAAAATTATCGAGTTATGCCGAATTCCTTAATACGAGCCGCGCAGGGAAAAGGGTTTCTGTTCGCGTCTCAAATTCTCCCCCGTTTTCAATGAGTTCGAACAGCGTTTCGACACTTCTTCCGGCTACGTTGTCGTAGTCATGCGCAGCTGTGGTCAGAGAAGGGCAGGTGAATTTTGCGAACGGATGATCGTCATTTGAGGCCACGCGCAGCGTACAATCGTTCTTGCGTCCGACCCGAATCCCCTGTTCGTAACAGGCCGCGAGAAAGCCAATTGCCAGTCGGTCATTGCTGCATAGAACTGAATTCGTCCTCAATTGACGCTCGTCCAGAACTTTCAACGCGCCCCGGTGACCGATTTCTTCAAATGCCCAGCCTATGCCGTCGACTTTGATGATATGAGGCTCGAACCCGAGACGCTCCATCACCTCAACATAGGCTTTTCGACGTTTGTTGGCGTTCGGATTCGCAGGCGTACGCATTTCAAAGAAAGATGGCGGTTCGCCCGTGCGGGTCATGTATTCGACCGTTTGTGACACAAAACTGAAATTGTCCGATCCAACAAAGGCAGCCCCCAAACCATCCAGGTTACTGTCAAATAAGACCGTTGGCACGTTGGCACAGAATTTCTCGATCGCGGATCGGTCCGAGATACGCCCCAAAGGGGCTAGCAAAACCCCGGCGGGTTTCAGGGATTGCAGGCCGTCCAGAATTTCGTTCTCGAGCTTTTGCTCGCCATGTGAGCTGAAGAGAGACGGTCGATAGCCCGCCGCGATGCAGGATTGTTCCAGATACCGTGCGATTTCTGCAAAGAAAGGGTCAGACAAATAGGGTACGACGATGCCGATATTCTTGGTCAGCTTTCGGTTCTGGTTCACCGCATAAATGTTAGGGCGGTAATCAAACCGTTCGAGCGCTTCTTCGATGCGCGCCCTTGTCGTCGGGCGAACACTTTCGGGATCATGGAAATATTTGGATACTGTGGGCCGCGAAATGCCGCTGAGGGCCGCGAACTCTTCCATATTCTTAATCTTGGTCATGCTAGTCTGCCTGCGGATCATAGCCGCCTTGATTTTATCGTATCTTTACATATTCTTTGCGCGCGCTAAAAAATCAATAGCCACACGGTCTCCGAGTAGTTGAACGGGGCGAGGGGTTTGAGTGTATCTCGGGATCGATATCGGAACTTCGGCTGTCAAGCTTGCCTACGCGGATAGGGACCGGATTCTCGCGACATCTTCGGTGGGGATACAGACATCTTCACCCCAGCCCGGCTGGTCTGAGCAGCACCCGGACCTTTGGTGGAAGGCGACAGTAGACGCTTTGAACCAACTTGTGGGCCGAATTGAGTTGTCCGAAATCAAGGCCGTCGGATTGTCCGGTCAAATGCATGGAGCCGTTTTGCTGGACCGCGATCTGCGTCCGATCCGCCCGGCGATCCTTTGGAATGACAGCAGATCAGCACGCGAGTGTGATGAACTGCGTGCGGCCGAACCAAAGATTGGACAGATTGCGGGTGTCCTGCCCTTGCCAGGCATTACCGCACCTAAGATTGCATGGCTTAGACAACATGAGCCCGAACATTACGGTCGACTTGCCCATATCCTGCTGCCCAAAGACTATATCGGCTTATGTCTGCATGGAGAATTGGCAACCGATACGTCCGATGCGGCCGGAACAATGTGGCTTGATCAGGCGTCGCGCAAATGGAATGCCGCTGTCGCCGAAGCCACATTTGTAAAGCCCGACTGGTTACCGCCAGTATTCGACGGTCAAACAGTTGTTGGGAAAGTGACCGCGCGAGCTGCGGCAGAGACAAGGCTGAAACCCGGTATTCCCGTCGTGACCGGAGGAGGGGACGCGGCAACAGGGGCGGTGTCATTGGGTGCTACCGAGCCAGGGCGTGGGTTCATCTCACTTGGGACATCCGGTTAGCTATTTGTGGCTAATCGAAGTTATAAGCCTAACCCTGAAAGCTATGTTCATGCTTTTGCACACACGCTGCCCGATCGTTGGTATCAAATGGCTGCGATGCTGAACGGGGCAAGGCCCATTTCATGGATTGGGGATCAGTTGGGGCTGACTTCTACCAAAGTTGTCGCGCTTGCTGAAACGGTCAACGGTGATCGCGTTCCGATTTTTCTGCCCTATCTGACGGGTGAACGCAGCCCGCACGGAGACCCACGTATTCGGGCCAGTTTCTTTGGACTGGAGGATTCAACAACACGTGCTGACATCTGCCGCTCTGTAGTTGAGGCAATTGCGTTTAGCTTTGCCGATGCAGCGCTCAGTTTTGGTGACACAATTGACGACCTGCCCGAATTGGCCGCCATAGGAGGCGGCAGCCGATCAGAATTGTTGCTTGGTTTGATCGCAACGGTGATTGGAAAACCCATTGTACGATCTGATGGGGCGGCTTCCGGTCCGGCATATGGCGCAGCCCGGCTCGCGGCGTGTGGTCTCGGCGCGTTGACGAAAGCCGATTTGGCATATCACCCGCCCACAACCGAAAGGTTTGAACCCGCTGAAATGGCTGCACTTTCCGAGCGGTTGATGAAATTCCGCCGACTTTATTCTGCGGTTAAAGGTGTAAATTGATCGCACTAATAATCTTCAGTATTTAGATCGTCCCCCGCGCTAGATGGACCTGCGTTGGTAAAGCAATAGGCATGACATGGATCGACGTATGGGTGATAACTAGGTCTGAGAGGTGCAGATCATGCCTTCAATTTTCGGTAGGAATAGGTGTTGCGGATCTGAGTTTTGGGCTGGGCTATGGCTATCTTGATCACAATGAAATGCGTGATGTTAGAGACCCAGAGCCCCTCAGGAACAAATCTGCACCATTAAAGCAAGAGCGAAAGGGGTTGCGAAGCAAAAACTCGTTATCGGCATAGCATAGATTAATCCATGTTTCTTGGCGGTTGTTGATAGATACTCGTGGCCTTCAATCTTGTGCTCAGGCGGTAGCACATACTCCCTACCTGCGCGATCCGCTTGCCGTGATTGGTAGTCTTTTCGGGCGCTCGGAAGAACTCTTTCCAACACTTTTGACTGCGAAGCATTTTTTTCGATAGGCAGTTTCAATTACTCGACCGAAACGTGTTTCGCACCACAATCAGCGAATCCGCGAATTAGTTTTGCCGCGTCTTCTTCGTTGTCCGGTACAAGCGGCTGCAGCCTCGCCGAGACGGGAATCCCCAGCCTTACGAGTTCAGCCATCGCATTGAGTCGCTCGGAGACCGCCGGAAAGCAACACTTCTCTGCAGCTAGTGGTGATCGAGGTCCTTCGGGACCCGTCGTGTGAAGTAGAAGACCTCTGCATTCACAAATGAGAAGGGAACGGTTTTGTTCTCCAGCATGTACTACGCCCTTGATCAGCTCCGGTTAAAGCTGAAGGGAAACAGAAGTTTACCTGTTGGGAATGGTGCCCGGGGGCGGAATCGAACCACCGACACGAGGATTTTCAATCCACTGCTCTACCCCTGAGCTACCCGGGCACGGGAATGGCGTTTGCCATTGGGTGGAGGCCTTCTATGACTTGCCACAGGCGGTGTCCAGAGGCTTTTTGACATTTTTTCAATGCGGGAGGGACGTGGGGCTTTCGGTTGGTTCCGAGGTCGTCTCGGCGTCTTCTTCACGTTGCGATGGCACCGCATAAGAACCGTTTAGCCATTTTGCCAGATCGATATCCGCGCAGCGTTTGGAGCAGAATGGTCGAAAAGCCTGCTGGGTATCTTCTCCGCAGATCGGGCAGCTCATTTCAGGATCTCCGTCAATGGGATACGACCACGTTTGCGCTGTAGTTCGAAATGGCCAAGCGGGGTCCAACCGGCCAGGATCGTCTCGTCAGGATCGGACTTGAATGCCGACCGCAAGGCCGATTCGAAACCCCTCCGGTCTTTCTTGGGCATCGGTGCAAGGTCCAGAGTGATCTGCCCCCCCAACCCGCGCACGCGCAGGGCGCGCGGCAGGGCTTTGGCGCAGGCGAAGTTAGCTTTGGTTCCCGCCGCGAGAGATGTGTCGGCGCCGGTGTTCACATCCACCGCAACCAGCGCGCGGGTCGGTTGGATATAGAGGTGTCCTCCACCGGGAAGCGTTTCGGAAACCCCCTTTGCTGTATCGAGCGCATCAACGACACCGTGGTCCTCAAATCCGCCGGATGTGGTCACGACCTCGGCCGGGTCCGTCCAATCACGCCAGGCCAGGATATGCGGACCATCGCCCTCGCTCAGCAATTCTGGTTCACTGCCCGTATCAGCCAATACCTGCTCGGCAAGTGCCAACATGGCAGAGATATCTTCAGCGATTTCATCTGCATCCGCCGTCTGACAGCACGAGCGCAGGATCAGGCCGTGCGTGCTGTTTCCCATTTGCTCATGCGCGATTTCGAGAAGTTGGTCGCGCATATCTTCATCACGGATACGGCGAGAGATGTTCAGGCCGGGCGCGTCAGGTGTCACGATCGCAAAGCGGCTTTTGAACAGAATACGGTTCGAGACGGGTATGGCTTTGCCGGGCTCGGCATATCCGGTCACCTGCACCAGTAGCAAAGCACCGGGTGCCAACCCTTTGACTTGCCTCAGAAAAGCCGGGCCGTCGGGTGTGGTGAGAAACATGCCGCCCTGACCTTTGACCGGGCGATCGGCGCGGGCGCGGTAGATCGTACCTGGCGCAGGGGCATCTGTGGCGATCAGGAAATCGTCGAGAATACCATCCACCATCAGAGCTGCAGCTTCGCGTCCCTGAATATGATCCAGAATGATGGTACGACCCTTCATGATACCTCGCGATATAAGGGATAGCCGATGCCTTGCAGCAGTGCAGCCGTTTCGGATAAGGGCAGGCCGACGATACCGGTGAACGAGCCTGAAATCCACGGGATGAACGCACCGGCAGGGCCTTGTATTGCATAGGCTCCGGCCTTGCCCTGCCAGTCATCCGTCGCAAGATAGGCATTGATTTCGCTGTCAGACAGACGTTTCATCTTTACCTGAGAAACCACGTCACGCTGGAGGATTTTATCCCCGCGCCGCACAGCGACCGAAGTGATCACCCGATGGCGTCGGCCGGACAGGGCGTGCAGAAACTCAGCAGCTTGTCCCGCGTCTTCGGGTTTGCCAAGAATGCGGCGACCCAGTGCGACCGTAGTGTCAGCACATAAGGTGATATCATCGCTATCAGCTTGAACAGCCTGAACTTTTTGCCGGGTAATGCGGCTGCAATAGGGGGTCGGCAGTTCGCCATTCAGCGGGGTTTCATCGATATCCGGCGGACGGATCGCATCGGGCCGAACGCCAAGCTGCGCCAGCAGGTCCAGCCGCCGCGGGCTGCCCGATCCGAGGATAAACGCCATGTACGAAGCGTTACTTGAAGCGATAGTTGATCCGACCCTTGGTCAGATCATATGGGGTCATTTCGACCTGAACTTTGTCGCCGGCCAGAACACGGATGCGGTTCTTGCGCATCTTGCCTGCCGTATGTGCGATGATCTCATGGCCGTTTTCCAGCTCGACCCGAAACGTCGCATTAGGCAGGAGTTCCTTCACGACACCGGGAAATTCGAGCGTATCTTCCTTGGCCATGTTGTCTCCATCATTAGGTTGCACCTGCAGAATCTGCAGATCGTGCGCTTAAATGAGCCTATTTCGGCCTTATTTCAAGGGCGAAGTCACCTAAAGGGGTGATATTGTGACTGAATCGACCCGAGCGTCTTGCTCGGTCCAGTGCGTGCGGTTCAACACCCACCCGTCTGCGCGGACGTTTGCAATTGTGGACAGGTCGGTCTCGGCATAGGTCCAGCCGGCGGTATTCAGCGTGCCCTCGGCAAGCACTCCCGTCGGTGGGAACCCGATATCGGGCGGGCCAAACACGCCACCCATGCCGGTATTCATGTCGACTGCTTCGGACCATTCATTGCCGCCAACTAACGATGACATTACCGTAACGCATTGATTTTCAAGGGCACGAGACATGGCGCCGATCCGCACACGCCAATACCCGGACAGGGCTTCGGTGCAGGATGGTACGAGGATCAAGTCGGCCTCGCTCAGGGCCCGACCCAAGAGAGGGAACTCACTGTCATAGCAGATCAGAACGCCGATTTTACCCAATGCGGTATCAAACAGTTTCAACGAACCGCCCGGGGCGATGTCCCAGGCCTCGCGTTCAAACCGTGTCATGATCTGCTTGTCCTGATGATCGAGACGACCGTCAGGAGCGTAGAACACTGCGCGGTTCACCGGGCGCCCTGGTCCGTCGATGACCGGGGCGGAAGCCCCCAGAATGTATGTGTTATACATCTTTGCAAGGCGCGAATGCACAACTTGTACATCTTCCATCCGGTCGGAAACCGCCCGGATTGAGCGTTCGAGATCGCCGGCCACCTTAGGGCCGTCGAGCGTCGACAACTCCATTGCGCCGTATTCGGGAAAGACCAGAAGGTCGGCACCTTGTCCTGCGGCCTCGGAAACCCATGCCTCAAGCTTGTCTTCATATTGAGCCCAACTATCGAGCCAATCGAGGTCATAGGCGGCGGTGGCGATTTTCATTCCCAAGTCCTATGTCTGGTCGCTGCGCGACACTAGAACAGCAGATCGTCCAGGGCTACTGCAATCGCGGCACGGGTGATTCTGAAACCTATGTTGCGACTTACTGTTTCGAGGCGGGTGTGGGTTTATTGGCAGGTTTTCTCGGCCGCCGGTGCAGAGATTGCATCGAATGGCTGATCAGAGGTCGATTTGACCTATCGAAGAACCTGAACGAAACAGGCAAGGAACTCCACCTCGGGCATCAACTTTGCAACTTCTTCAAGCGCGCGAAGGGGCAGTTTTACATCAAGAACATTGGCCCCGGGGATATCGACTCACAGAAACAAGGCGTTGTCATTTGTAACGGCATCGTGCACCAAGGATGCGGCCAGAAGGGCAAATCCGGGGATCAGGTATGTCGTCGATCCGGTCGGTCAGGCTGGTTTGCGAAATCCCGAAAAAGCGGTGAAACGCCTTGTCCAGACCTTCGTGAATCTCGAACCCTTCATCGAAAGCGAGGAAGGCGAACCCCAGTGTAATCAGCAGCCAGATAATATGCTTGCGTTGCAGGAAAACCTGAAAATTAGCCAAGGCGACTTAATGGACGCGATCAGGCTGTCGCAAAACGGTCACTAACACGCGCTCTGATCTTCGGTAAACTGCGGCTCAATCGGGGCTTCAAGTTCATTTTGGGTGTGGATGTCGGGCTTGATTACCGGATCGGATCACTCGGGATTTTCCGTACGGAACAGGGCCCATGCGTCCTGCGAGGTGCCGTCCGGCTTGGTGCATATACCCACCTGACCCGAACCAGTGTCTTTGATCTTGTAGCTGCCGCCGATCTCAAGGCAGTAGGCTGCTGCTGGGTTCACCACCTGATGCGTTTTTCCATGTGCCTTGCGGTACAGCTCCCATGCATCGGCGGACGTACCGTCGCTCAGTGCGCAGCGAGACGTGGTCAGGTCATATTCGCCTCCAATTGAGCCACAGTACACGGCGGCGGGATTTGCAAGGCCGACCGGCTTGCTGCCATCCGCGCCCGCATGGTGTTCGCGAAAATAGGTCCAGGCATCGATCCGGGTGCCGTCGGGCAATTGGCAGATACCGCTCTGACCGTCCGGGCCGTCATGTATACCGTAGAGCCCGCCTTGCGCGATGCAATATGTTGCCGCGGGATTGGCCAGACCGGTGTTAGCAGAGCTTGCGGCGGGCAGGGCCATTGAAAAGGCCATCGTCAGGGCCGCAATCGGGCCTGCGGAATTCAATAGATGCTTTGTCATGGTCACCTCGCAACATTGTGGACAGGGCAGGTTCTGAGGATTTTCGCCGTTTTGCAGATCGATCCGGTCCTGCGCGGATACTTGGATCAGAGTTGTTCCACCTTGATCGAGTCTGCGGGATAAAAGGCCAGGTGATCCTTGATTTCGGCCACCGCGTCGATCGGGTTTTCATAACTCCAAGCGGCGTTTTCGGTGACTGAGGATTTGTTTACGATCGAGAAATGCGTGGCGTCTCCCTTGCCTGCGCATTGGGTGACTTTGTTGGTCCGATCCAGAAAGGCCATCGCAATGTCCGCACGCGGGAAGTAGATAACCGGGTCTTTGTCGCCTTCCAGAAGTTCCAGCGCGTTGTTGGTTTCACCCAAAATCGCGCCGCCTGAACGGACGCTCCATTTGCCCGGTGCTTTGCTGATCGTGATGGTGTCTGTCATTCCTGTTCCTTCCCTCGTCGTGTCAGGGCTTCTCCTCTGCCCAAACTATGTAACAATCCGGTGTCAGACCGGTGCGGTTGCGGCATCCAACCACAGTTGAGCGGCGTCGCCCAGCCTTGGCCGGACTTTTTCCGCGACGTCGCGGTGATAGGCGTTCAGCCAAGCACGTTCCTCTCGTGTCAGCATATCGACTACAATCAAACGCCTGTCGATTGGGACATAAGTCAGCGTACGCCAGTTCAGCATGGCGCGTTCATCGTCACCGCTGGGCAGGTTTGGGGCCTCTTCCACTACGACAAGGTTCTCAAGCCGGATGCCAAAAGCACCCTCGCGGTAATATCCCGGCTCGTTCGACAGGATCATACCCGGCTCAAGCGGGACATGGCTGACCCGAGACAGGCGCTGAGGGCCCTCATGCACGCTGAGATAGGTACCGACCCCATGACCAACCCCATGGTTGAAATCCTGCCCGGCCAGCCACAGCGGCAGCCGCGCTACGCATTCGATATCGCGTCCTGCCAAGCCAACAGGCCAGCGTAGCATCGACATGGCGATCATGCCTTTGAGGACGCGTGTAAAGCAGGCCTTCTCCTCATCCCCAACATCGCCGATTGCAATTGTGCGGGTGATATCGGTGGTGCCGTCCAGATATTGCCCACCGCTGTCCAGCACCAGCAGGTGACCGTTTTCCAGCCTGCTGTCGGTTTCCTCGGTCACGCGATAATGCATGATGGCCCCGTTCGGCCCGGTGCCCGCGATGGTGTCGAATGAGATATCCTGCAGCGCGTTGTCCCGGCGGCGGCTTTCTTCCAGCCGCGTTACTACCTGTGTCTCGGTCAGGGTGCCGGGCTTCTGCGCGTCCAACCAACACAGCAGTTCGATCACCGCTGCGGCATCTCGCAGATGTGCCTCGGCCGTGCCTGCGATTTCGGCCGGGTTCTTGCGGGCTTTGGGCAGGGCGCAGGGATCGCCGCCATCGACCATACGGTCCCCCAACGCATCCGCTACGATCTGCGGAACCGTTCCCGGATCGACCTGTACCTTGCCTTCAAGTGCCTCAACCGCTGTCAGGAACGCGTCGGGTTGGTGTTGGGTGACCTGCGGGCCCAGATGATCCTTCAGCCCGTTCAGTTTGGCAGCGGCCATGAACAGATCCACCCGCCCATCACCGTGCAGGATGGCAAAGCCATGGGCCACAGGGTTGTATGCGATATCCGCGCCGCGGATATTCAACAGCCACATGATCGAATCCGGCAAGGTGATCACCGCTGCCGCGCGATCTGCGCTCTGCAGGTCACTCGCGAGGCGCTTGATTTTGCGCTCGGCGCTTTCACCTGCAAATTCAATCGGATGTGCCCTGACAGGATTCATCGGAGGGTCGGGTTGATCCGCCCAAATTCGGTCTACAAGGTTATCACAGCGCACCAGTTCGACGCCGCTGCCTTCAAGCTCTTTCTGTGCAGACGAAATCTGTCCTGCAGCGTGGAGCCACGGATCAAACCCGACTTTGCCGCCATTTGGCAATTGCTCTTTCAACCACGCGCTCAGGCTGACATCTGGCCATGGGACCGGCGTGTAATCCTGTGCGACCTGGGCCTTTACCTGAGTGCGATAGCGCCCGTCGATGAAAACCCCGGCAATGTCCGTGAGCGCCGCGCAAAACCCCGCAGAACCGGTGAACCCGGTAAGCCAGGCCAGCCTTTCATCCCGAGGGGCCACATATTCACCCTGATGCGCATCCGCACGCGGGATCAGGAAGCCCTGCAGGCCTTCGCGCGCCAGCTCGTCCCGCAAAGCGTCCAGTCGTGGTGGGCCTTGCTCGGGGCGTGCGGTCACTTCGAAACTCTGGAACATGGGCGGCCTCATTCGTCGGTCTTGCTGCGCGCAAACCTGCGGCCTGCGGTAGGAAATGTCCAGCGCCTCGGCGCACACTATTCTTCTGTCTCAAGAAAGCGTTGAATGGCCTGGATATACGGGTTGTAGGCCTCATTTCCAGGCAATGGTATCTGGTTGCCGGTCTCAAGGATCACAAGCGAGGCATTGGGGATTCCAGCCGCCAGTTTGCGCGCCTCGGACAGGGGGTGAACGGCTGTGTGCCGCCCGTGCAGAACCAGAGTGGGGCATTGCACCATCGGAAGAAGTTGCAGCACCGAGGTGCTATTGGCGATGTCACGGTAGTGAAGTCTTTCCTCGCTTGAATAAAGTGTCTGCAATTCATTGACCATGTGCCGAACGCTATCCAGCGGACCTTCTGGAAAATAGCTGAATTCAGCGCCCATAGCATAGCCGCTGCCCGGCGTGTTCCAGCCTTCCGCGATCAGTGACCGGATCGAGTCGGGTTGTTTGGTATCTTCCCGGTAATCTCGCCCTTCTGCCCATCCGCCGGAGATAATCAGCTTGTCAATCCGCTCGGGGTGCCTTGCGGCGAAGTGTAGGGCAGGGAAGGTGCCGCCCATTTCACCGAGAATGGAAAAGCGGTCAAACCCCGCTGCATTCACGACGGTCAGGATTTCTTCTATTCTGCGGTCATACACCGCCTGATGATCGATGTTTGAGCTGACGTCATTGTCCTTGTTGTAGCGTAACAGGCGGAAACGGTTTGCCATGTCCTGCAACCGGGTACGCTCGGACGGGATGCGCCATTCCGCCTCCAGATCGTGCACGACCGAACCGATGCGCAGCACCGGCAACCCATCACCGGAAAGCGTGTATGGAACAGCGCGGCCCTTCGCACCGCGCGCGTAACGCAGCCGTTGCGTATGGTTTTCTACGCCTGAATCGGTGTCGGCGTCACAGGTCACATCCGCCGCCATTTGCAACCCGCGCCGTACGACTGTCCGAATGATCCGTTGCGCTTTGCCATCATCGCCGACTGCTTTACGCGCCGCTGCGATACGTGCGCTGATGGTAGAATCCGAGACAAAGCGGCCACTCCATACCCGCGCGATGATCTCGTCCCGGGGCACCAGCTTACCTGGGTGCTGGGCCAAGAGGACCAACAGATCGAATACCTGAGGTTCGATTGCGACGGGCTCACCCCGGCGGGTCAGGACGTGTCGATCCACATCCAGAATACAGTCTGCAAACTCATAGCGCATGGGGCAAATACACTCCGTTTCTCGCGGAACGACAAGGTTCAACAACAATCTCAAGGGTTTCTAGGGCGTATCTCAGGACCAGCTACAAGCAGGCCGGGCAGGGTTGGGACACTATCCAAGCAGATAAACAGGAGAACGAATGATGTTCCTGCCCTTCGATATAGCGCTTATGCGCTATCCGTTGCGCCACCATAAGCAAAGTCGCCTTCAGCGGTGCAAAAACTGGCTTGGATGGCACTAAGTCTGCACTGTCGAAGCAGGGCCGTCAACTGGCCCGCTTCATCCCCATCACGCGCGCGCGGGCGCGCGGGTCGCTGTCGAACAGTGCGGCCAACTGCTCGGTCATAGCACCTGCAAGCTGCTCGACATCGGTGATCGTGACGGCGCGGTCATAATAGCGCGTCACGTCGTGGCCGATGCCGATGGCCAGTAGTTCTACCATCTTGCGTTTTTCGACCATGGCGATCACGTCGCGCAGGTGCTTTTCCAGATAGTTTGCCGGGTTCACGCTAAGCGTGGAATCATCCACCGGCGCGCCGTCCGAGATCACCATCAGGATCTTGCGGGCCTCACGCCGCGCGAGCATCCGGCGATGCGCCCATTCCAACGCCTCACCGTCGATGTTTTCCTTCAGCAGGCCCTCTTTCATCATCAGACCCAGATTGGGTCGCGCGCGACGCCATGGGGCATCGGCGCCTTTGTAGATGATGTGGCGCAGATCGTTCAGTCGCCCCGGTTGTTGCGGGCGGCCATCGTTCAGCCACGCCTCGCGCGCCTGACCGCCTTTCCAGGCCCGGGTGGTAAAGCCCAGAATCTCGACCTTGACGTTGCAACGTTCCAGCGTCCGCGCCAGGACATCTGCACAGATCGCGGCAATCGAGATCGGACGGCCCCGCATCGAGCCGGAATTGTCCAGAAGCAGCGTCACCACTGTATCGCGGAATTCGGTATCTTTTTCGACCTTGAAGCTTAGCGGCGTGGTCGGGTTGGCCACGACGCGCGCCAGACGTCCGGCATCCAGAATGCCTTCCTCGCGGTCGAATTCCCAAGACCGGTTCTGCTGTGCCTGCAAGCGGCGTTGCAGCTTGTTGGCGAGACGGCTGACCGCACCTTTCAGCGGCTCCAACTGCTGATCCAGATACGCACGTAGGCGCTCCAGCTCTGCCGGTTCCGCCAAATCTTCAGCTGCGATCTCTTCGTCGTGGGTGTTCAGATAGACCTTGTAATCCGGGTCCGCCTCGGACGCAGGTGGCGGGGCAGGCGGTTCTAGCGGAGCCTCGCCCTCGGGCATTTCAGCCTCATCGCCCATCTCATCCTCGGCCATCTCGTCCATCGAGACCTGGGCTTGAGACTGGTCCTGCTGTTCTTCCTGAGTTTGCTCAGGCGTCGCGTCGGCGTCTTGTTCGTCCTGATCATCCTGCCCGGTGCTGTCGGGATCGGGCTGTTCTTCAGCGTCATCCTCGGCCTGATCTTCCTGCTCGTCGTCCAGTTCATCCGGGTCATCACCCAGCTGATCGCCGTAACCCAGATCTTTGATCATCTGTCGGGCGAATTTGGCAAATTCGGCCTGGTCCGAAAGGATTTCGTCAAGATTTTCCAGCGTCCCGCCGGCCTGTTCCTCGATAAATCCGCGCCACAGGTTCATGACATTCTCGGCGGCAGGCGGCATGTCGCGGCCCGTGGCCAGATGCCGGATCAGATAGCCCGCCGCCACAGCCAATGGCGCATCCGCAGGCTGTTTGCACTGATCATAGCCGCGCCGGATCGCCTCATGCCCGATCTTGACGTCGATATTCGACGCGGTGCCGGGCATATCCCGCGCACCCATCGCCTCGCACCGGGCGGTCTCCATCGCCTCATAAAGATCCCGTGCCATATCACCCGGAGGGGCATATCGCGCATGGGTCGCGTCATCATGATATTTGCGTTGTAAAGCTAATGCGTCTGCCGTCCCGCGCGCCAACAGAACCTCTTCGCGCGTCATCCGGCGTGAGACCTGCGGCAAACGCATCGACTCGCCCGACAGGCCCGATGGATCAACAGTGTAGCTCACCGACAATTCGGGGTCGTCGGCCATAACTTTAGTAGCCTCGGCCAGAGCCTTCTTGAACGGATCAGCAGGATTGTCGTTCTTCTGCACCATGTTCAATCGCCCTTTGTGTTGCAGTGACCCGCCGCATCAATGCGAAACCGGATCCCCCTTCATCTGGCCAAAAATACCTCCGCCGGAGGCATTGCGCCCCGCAGGGCGCAATTCATATTGCTTAGCCCAAGCTCGCGCTCGCCGCGCTTTCCGGCAGTTCCTCATCAAAGCAGCGCTGATAGAACTCGGCAACCGTCTGGCGCTCTAGCTCGTCACATTTGTTCAGGAACGACAGGCGGAAGGCATAGCCGATGTTGCGGAAGATTTCTGCGTTTTGGGCCCAGTTGATCACGGTCCGGGGGCTCATGACGGTGGACAGATCACCGTTCATGAAGGCGGTCCGGGTCAGGTCGGCGACAGTGACCATCTGGCTGACGGTCTTGCGGCCTTCGGCGGTGTTGTAATGCGGGGCTTTCGACAGCACGATCATCGTTTCCGCATCGTGGCTGAGGTAGTTCAGCGTCGAGACCAGAGACCAGCGGTCCATCTGCGCCTGGTTGATCTGCTGTGTACCGTGATAGAGGCCAGTGGTGTCGCCCAGACCGACGGTGTTGGCGGTCGCAAACAGGCGGAAGTTCGGGTTCGGTGTGATGATCTCGTTCTGGTCCAGCAAGGTCAGTTTGCCGTCATGCTCCAGCACGCGCTGGATCACGAACATCACATCCGCACGGCCTGCGTCGTATTCGTCGAAGACGATGGCAACGGGGTTGCGCAGCGCCCAGGGCAGGATGCCTTCGTGGAATTCAGTGACCTGCTTGCCGTCGCGCAGTTTGATCGCGTCCTTACCGATCAGGTCGATCCGGCTGATATGGCTGTCGAGGTTCACGCGCACGGCAGGCCAGTTCAGACGGGCGGCAACCTGTTCGATATGGGTCGATTTCCCGGTGCCGTGATAGCCCTGAATCATCACCCGGCGGTTATGGGTAAAGCCCGCAAGAATCGCCAACGTGGTTTCGGGATCGAACTTGTAGGTCGGGTCGATCACCGGCACGCGGTCGCTGCGTTCGGCAAAGCCTTTGACTGCCATATCGCTGTCAATGCCAAACACCTCGCGAACCGAAATGTCCTCGGTGGGTTTTGCGTTGATGTCGATCGATCCGTCAGCCATGCGCCTTGTCCTTATCCTTTGGCCCGTTCACCGGGTTTGAACCCGTGTGTGGTGCAACATATTGCGGGCAAGGGCAAGGGAAAGAGGTGACCGGATCACGTTAGCCAGATGTTTCTTTGAAACTGGCCTTATGCTGGCGCGGGTTCTAGTGAAAATCCCGGCTTGGGAACAGACGCTTGGCCTGTTCGCGCGGATGGCGGGCGCTTGGGCCGTTCTGCCGGGGGCGCGGGGTGTCATCCGCTTGCGGTTGGGTGATGCCGATGGCCTCATCCAGCGGATGCCCAAGCTCGGACAGTTTATGCGACATATCGGTGATTTCCTGCGCGATCAGATGCACGACGATCCCCTCGCGCTGCAGATACCCGCGGACCTGCAGCAACCGTCCGCCCATCACGATCCGACGAAACCGTTCATAGACCTTGGGCCAGACAACCACATTGCTGACACCGGTTTCATCCTCGAGCGTCAGAAAGATCACGCCCGAGGCGGTTCCCGGCCGTTGGCGTGTGATCACCAGCCCGCAGACGCTGTAGCGGCCCAGCGGGATGTCCTGCAGCGTGGCATGCGGCACAAGGCCGGGCAGGGACGGGCGCAACAGCTCCATCGGGTGCGAGCGTAGGGTCAGACGGGTCGAGACGTAGTCTTCGACAACCTCCTCGCCCAGATGCATCACCGGCAGGTTGACCTGCGGCTCATTGATGCTTTCGCCATCGATGGGGTCATTGAACAGCGGCAGGGCGGTCCGGCTGCGGATGGCTTTGACATGCCACAGGGCGTCGCGCCGGGTCAGGTCCATGCCGGAGTACGCATCCGCCTCGGCCAGACGGGTCAGCACATCCGGGCGCAATCCGGCCCGCAGCCACAGCGTTTCGGGGTCCGGATACCCATTACCCCGCGCGGCCACGATCCAATCCGCGTCCTCCTGCTTGAACCCCTTGATCTGGCGAAAACCCAGCCGCAGGGCCAGAGCCCCATCGGCGCGGCGTTCCAGCAGATTGTCCCAGGTCGAGGCGTTTACGCAGACCGGGCGGATCTCGACCCCATGCTCGCGCGCGTCGCGCACGATCTGGGCGGGGGCATAAAACCCCATGGGCTGCGAGTTCAGTAGCGCGCAGGCAAAGATCGCCGGGTGGTGGCATTTCATCCAGGCCGAGACATAGGCCAGCATCGCAAAAGCCGCTGCGTGGCTTTCGGGAAAGCCGTAATCGGCAAAGCCTTCGATCTGGCCAAAGCAGCGGTCGGCGACCTCGGGCGTATAGCCGTTGTTCAGCATCCCCGCGATGAACTTGTCACGATATGTGCCAATCGTCCCCATGCGCCGGAACGAGGCCAGCGAGCGGCGCAGGTGATCCGCCTCTTCCGCCGAAAACCCTGCACCAACCACGGCGATTTGCAGGGCCTGTTCCTGAAACAGCGGCACGCCCAGCGTGCGCCGCGTCACCTCTTCCAAGGCAGGGCCGAAGGGTTCGGATTTTTCCAGCCCGTTGCGCCGTCGGATATAGGGCTGCACCATATCGCCCTGGATAGGGCCGGGGCGGACGATGGCAACCTCGATCACCAGATCGTAGAATTCGCGCGGTCGCATCCGGGGCAGGAAATTCATTTGTGCCCGGCTTTCGACCTGAAACACGCCCACCGCATCAGCGGCACACAGCATGTCATAGGTCGCCGTGTCCTCTTGCGGGACGGTCGCGATGCTGAGGGTTTCGCTGTTGTGCTGTTGCATCAAGTCAAACGCCTTGCGGATGCAACTGAGCATCCCCAGCCCCAATATATCCACCTTCAGAATGCCAAGCGCGTCGATGTCATCCTTGTCCCATTCGATCACGGTGCGGTCTTCCATCGCGGCGTTTTCGATCGGGCATAGCTCATCCAGCCGCCCTTTGGTGATGACGAACCCGCCCACATGCTGCGACAGATAGCGCGGGAAGCCGATGATCTCGCCAATCAGGCGAACCGTCTGCATCAGGCGCCGGTCTTTGAGGTCGAGGCCCAGTTCCTGCAACCTCTCGGCATCAACGCCGCCATTGCTCATCCCCCAGATCTGGCCGGACAGGCCCGCGGTCACGTCCTGAGACAGGCCCATCACCTTGCCCACCTCGCGGATTGCCGCGCGGGATCGGAAATGGATGACCGTGGCACAGAGGCCCGCGCGGTGGCGGCCATATTGCTCGTAAATCCACTGGATCACCTCTTCGCGCCGCTCGTGTTCGAAATCCACATCGATATCCGGCGGCTCGCCTCGGTATTTCGAGACAAAACGCTCGAACACCATGGCGATCATGTCGGGGCTGACATCGGTGATGCCCAGCAGATAGCACAGGATCGAATTGGCGGCCGAGCCCCGCCCCTGACACAGAATGCCCTGCGAGCGGGCGAATTGCACAATGTCATGCACGGTCAGGAAATAGGCCGGGAAATCCAGATCGGCGACCAGGGCCAGTTCCTTTTTCATCAGGTTGATGGCCTTCTCGGTCGGGCCATCGGGATAGCGCCGTTTCAACCCCTCGCGCGCCAGACGTTCCAGTCGCGCCAGCGGGGTCTCAGAACTGGCGATCTCGTCGGGGTATTCATAAGACAACTCATTTAAGTCAAAGCTGCAGCGGTCGGCGATTTCCAGCGTGCGGCGCAGCGCGCCGGGGTGGTCCTGAAACAGCCGGGCCATATCCGCATAGCTTTTTAGCCGCCGTTCCGCATTGGGCAGGGCGCGGGTGCCGATCTGGTCAATCGTGATGTGTTCGCGCATGCAGGTCAGCACATCGGCCAGTTGGCGGCGGTTGCCACGGTGCATCAGCACATCGCCTACCGCCACCATGGGGGCCGAGGCCCGCAGCGCCGCCTGCGCACAGGCCGCCAGATAGGCCCGGTCACTGCCGTCATAACGCGGCACGGCCCCCAGAAACACCGCATTGGGGAACTGCCGCCGGACGGTCTGAATGTCGGGGATGGCCTGTTTCAACCCTGCCTGAGGCAGCGCGATTAGGATCATCCCCTGACAGGCCGCCAGCATGTCTTTCAAATCCAGATGACAGTCGCCTTTCTCGGCCCGTCGCTTGCCCAGCGTCAGCAGGCGGGTCAGTCGCTGATAGGCGGCGCGGTCGCGGGGCAGGGCCAGCCAGTGCACCGCGCTGTCGCGCAGAACCAGACGGCAGCCAACGATCAGCTTGGGCAGAGCGGGCACATCCGGTTTGTCGATCGGCTGCACATGCCCGACCTCTTGCCGGGATGAGGAATCAACCCGGTGTTGCGAGCGGATCTGAACCGCGCCTTCCGCCTCGCGCCGCAGCTCTTTCAATGCGCTCCAGCCCCGGACCACCCCGGCCAGAGAGTTCCGGTCGGTGATCGCGATGGCCTTCAGGCCCAGCTCTGCCGCGCGGGTTACCAGCTCTTCTGGGTGTGAGGCTCCGGTCAGGAAGGTGAAGTTGGTGGTTACGCCCAACTCGGCATAGCCGGGGTCCTGCGCGTGCGAGCTGGGCGGGTTCGGTTTGCTCATGCGAATTCCCCATGCACAAACCATCCCGGATTTTGCGGCGTGTAATACAGCCACAACCGCCGCCCCTGCCGGGTTTCAACCTGCCAGTAATCGCGCAAGCCTGTGCGCCAGTTCTCATCCTCCAGCCACCATTCGGGGCAGATGCGTTCGGGACCGGTTGAGCGGCCTGTGGTCAGCGACATCCGCCGCCAGCGAAAGCGGCGCGGCGGGTGCGGGCCCGATCCGGCGATGGGTTCCGGCGGAAACAGCTGCAGGGGGCGCGGGCGCAGGGCGCACCAACCCCCTGCAGGGTCGGAATAGGCGGCGGGCGAGATGATGAAGCTGCGCTCGGGGATATGGCTTTGCGCGGGCAGCAGGCGGTGGACCTGTTCCAACCCGATGCGGGTGCCGATGCGGGTGATCAGGTCATCCAGTTGATCTTTGCCCCGGCTTGCGGCGCGGCTGATCTGGCGCACCGGCAAGGGTTCCACCAGCGTGGCCTCGAGCCGCAGTTGATCGACGCCAAAGCCTGCATCCACCTCGGTCAATCCACGCTCGAACAGGGGCAGGATGCGATACGGATCACGCAGAGGGCGGGCCAGCCGCAGCTCGACCTGTTGGTGGTCCTGATCCACCCGGCGCAAGGTGATGCACAGCTTGCGCGCGCCCATTTCCTGCGCTTTCAGCTTGTCGCAGAGCCGTTCCAGCAGCCGTTCCGCCCCGGCCATCATGTCGGACAGCAGCCCAATGGGCTCGGGCAGGGTCATGCGCACGCCGTAATGGGGCGGATCGGCCAGCGGGGTAATCTGTTCAGGTTGATCCCCCAGCGCCTGATCCAGACGCATCAGTACCTCGGGGCCAAAGCGGCGTGTCAGCGGCGCGCGCGGGGTTTGCGCCAGCTCGCCAATCCGGCGCAGGCCCAGCCGTTGCAGCGCGACCGAGGTATCCTCATCCAGCCGCAGCGCGGCCACCGGCAGGGCGCGGATGGCCTTCAGCGTATCTTGGGTTGCGACCCCCTCGCCATAATGTGCCAAGGCCCAGGCCGCGCCGCGTGTCGGGGCCAGACCGATCTGCACCGTCAGCCCGGCCCGGGCCAGACGCCTGCGCATGTCGGTCAGCATCATCTCTTCCCCGCCAGCCAGATGAGCCGATCCGGTGATGTCCAGAACCAGCCCATCCTCACCTTCCAGCCCGACCCAGGGGCAATAGCGCGTGGCCCAGCGGCGCAGGGCGTGCAGAAACCGTTGATCCCCTTGCGGGTCGGCGGGATGGCTTTGCAGATCGGGGCAAAAGGCGCGGGCATCGGAATAGGGCATGCCGCTGTGCAGGCCCTGCCGCTGGGCCTGTACATTCAGGCAATACACCCGGTTTGCATTATTCTGTTTCAGCGTCAGAACAAACGGCCCATCGACCGGGCGCAGGCGCAAAGCCCGGTCACTTGCCAGCCGGGGAAACCAGAGTGAAACGATACGGCGCTGCATCCCGCCGAACATATAAAACCCCCAAATGTTCTATATTTGTTCTTATATGTTCTTGACCCTCAAAGAGTCGAGTCCTTGAGGGTCAGATTGTCAGGGATTCAGAGCCCAGGCGCTTACTTCAACGCCCGCGCCAAAAAGGCTTGTGTGGTCTGGTGTGTCGGGTGGTCAAACACCGCTTCGGGCGGGCCTTCTTCGATGATCCGACCGCTGTCTAGGAAGCAGATCTTGTCGGCGGCCTCGCGGGCAAAGCCCATTTCATGCGTGGCCATCATCATCGTCATGCCCTGTTTCTTGAGCATCAGCAGAACATCCAGCACCTCGCCCACAAGTTGGGGATCGAGGGCCGAGGTGATCTCATCAAACAGCATGACCTCAGGCTGCATGGCCAAGGCGCGCACGATGGCGACGCGCTGCTGCTGCCCGCCCGACAATTGGTCGGGATAGTTGTGCATCCGGTCGGCCAGTCCGAACCGGGCAAACAGCGCTTCGACCTCGGGCTGCAATTCGGCGCGCGTCAGTCCGCGCACCCGGCGAGGTGCGAGCATGACATTCTCAAGTGCGGTCATATGCGGAAACAGGTTGAAGCTCTGGAACACGATCCCGATCCGGGCGCGCACCGATTGCGGGTTGAGACCGGGGATCGAGATATCCTCGCCATCCAGAAAGATCGCACCGTCTTCGATGGGTTCCAGCAGGTTGATACAACGCAGCAGAGTCGACTTGCCCGACCCGGATGCGCCGATCAAGCAAACCATTTGGCCCTCATCAACGGTGAGATTAATCCCGTCACAGACCGTGCGGTCGCCAAAGCGTTTCACCACGCCCTGAAGTTCCAGTTTGGGCATCAGCGCCTCTCTCGCATTTGGCGGGCCATCAGGTGATCGGCGTAGCGTGTGGCGGGGATGGTGACTATCAGGAAGATGATCGCCGCGCCCACATAGGGGGTGAAATTCGCCAGCAGCGACTTGAACACTCCGGCCTGACGGAAGATTTCGACCGGGCCGATAAAGCTGAGCAGCGAGACATCCTTTTGCAGCGCAATCAGCATGTTCATCTGTGAGGGCACCACGTTGCGGATCGCCTGCGGCAACACCACGTCGCGCATCACTTGCCGTTCCGACAGACCCAGCGACAATGCGGCGGCGCGTTGGCTGTGGTGAACACTATCGATGCCGGAACGGAAGATCTCGGCCACATAGGCCGAATAGGTCAGGATCAGCGCCAGCGAGCCCCATATGTAAGGCGAATTCCACGGGCGCGGCAGGCCCAGCCCCGGAATGCCGAAGCCGATCAGATAGACCGTCAGGATCACAGGCACGCCGCGAAAAATGTCAGTGAACGCCGCGCCAAAGATGCGCAGCGGAAACAGGGCGGGCGATTTGGCATCCCGCGCCAAGGCAATCAACAGGCCAAGCACGGCGATCGCCGGTGCGGACCACAAAAAGATCATCACGTTGATCCGAAACGCTTCAAGCAGTTTCGGGAAGGTTTTGACAAGCGTCTCGCCGTTAAAAAAGCTCTGCTGAACCTTCGACCAGCCCGGAGCCAGCGGCACCAGAAAGTAAATCGCGGCCACAACTGTGACCGTGCTTATCGTGGCGATCACCAACGACCTGCGTCGTTGGTGCGCCTCGTACCGTTCGCGGCGGGTCATCCCCGCCGCCTTATGATCTGCCATGTTACTTGATCAGAGGGACACCAGTGGTGTCCTGCAGCCATACGGCTTCGATTTCGGCCAGTTTGCCGTTAGCTGCCAGTGCCGCCAGCGCCTCGTCCACGCAGGCTTTCAGCGGGTTGCCTTCTTCCATCAGCATGCCGAAATGATCCGGATTGTCATTTTCATCCGCCGGGAACTGACCGATGACCTTTGAGCCTTCGATCATCACCGCGCTGAGGAACAGGGCGGTGGGCAGATCGAACAGGGCCGCATCAATCTGGTTGGCCGACATGGCGGCGTTAACGTCAGCATTGTCGCCATACAGCAACGGGTCGCTGTCGGGTTGGATGATGCTGGCCAGTTTCGGCACCGCCGTGGTCGAGCCGACGGCCCCCCATTGCAGGCCTTTCAGCGCTTCAAGCGTCGGGGCAGTGTCGGTCGAATTGGGGCTGACCAGAACTGCCATCGGGGCGGTGTAGTAAGGGGTAGAGAAATCGACCACCTGATCCCGTTCGGGCGTGATCGAGTATTGCTGCATGTTGACGTCAAATTCCTTGGCGCCGGGTTGGATCGCCTCATCGAACGAGGATCGGACCCAGACCACATCATCGGCCGCGAACCCCATTTCTTCGGCGACGGCGTAAGCCACAGCAGCCTCGAACCCTTCGCCGCTTTCTGGCGCGTCATCGATCACCCACGGATAGTAGGCCGGGTTGCCCGTTGCGATGGTGAATTTGCCGTCTGTCAGCGTTTTGCCAGCAGCGCATTGTTCTTGCGCATAGGCCGCTGTTGACAAAAACAGAATTGAAGTTGCCGCGATCGAGAGTGTCTTGGACATCCGATACAAACCTCCTGTTGGATTGGGTTGCGGTCAAAGTAATTCTGCCTAACCCGACTGTCCAGCGGATGCTTGATCGTCGACCTTCATGAGGGGTTGGCGTTCATGTGTCAGATGACATTGTGCCGGTCTCTTGGCCAACCAGGAATCCCAGGGACGGCACAGTGAGGAAACCTGTTGAATAAGTGACCGCACGCTCGGCCAACGGCCGGAATGCGGCGCAGGAACTGGCAATATTCTGCCGGAGAACAGTTGGGCTCTTTTCTTTTTCCTAAAGATATTATTAAAACTGCTTCACCACTCAAACCGGCAAAGAACCTTCTTGCAGTACAACGCACGCAATACCGATACGATCTGGTCGCGCCTGCCCGGCGTCGCGCGAATTGCCGTTGTTTTGGGACTTTTCAGTCTGATCTCGGCCTGTGCTAAGAATCCGAATGAGGTGGACTTGGATCCCGAACGTCAGGCCATGGCGTTGCAAGAGGTCTCAAGAAAACATGCGCTGGGACAAAGGGTGTGGTGCGTGCCCTACGCACGCAACCTCAGCGGCATCGAAATTCGTGGCAATGCCAAGGATTGGTGGGGCAAGGCCCGCAATGGATTTGACCGGGGTAATGAACCGGAGGTCGGTGCGGTGATGTCGTTTCGGGCCACCAGAGGGATGCCCCTGGGACATGTGGCTGTCGTGTCCGATATTGTCACCGAGCGGGAAGTCATTGTGAACCACGCAAACTGGCTCCGGAATAAGGTGTCGTTGCAGATGGGCGTGAGGGACGTGTCCAAAAACAATGATTGGACGCTTGTCCGGGTTGAAAGCCGGCCGGGCAGTTACGGCAGTTCGTACCCGGTGAACGGGTTTATCTATCCGAATTTTGGTGAGTAATCTGAGCTCTCCGCGCCCCGGCCGGTAGCTGGTACGGTGAAGCCGAGCGTCCGACCTGCCGCTGTCATCCGTGCGCGTGTGTTCGGTGGCGGGTATGTTTACATTGACACATGATCAATGACTGCAGGGCAGCGCAAAGCAGCCACTTGAAAACCAGGTGGCTTCCTCATCTAACGATATCCGTCTGGGTCGTTAGGGGTGTGTAGCAATGTGCCTTCAAACGCGTCGAGATCATCAGTCATTTGCAGCCAAGGCAATTTGCTTTGCTTGTTGACGTGAAAAGTCGGTTTGAAATCTTCCGGGTTTTCGAGCGACGCTGCGTAAAGGTGCATACCACCCGGATAATGATCGGCTTCAAATCCAATAGGTGATCCGCACGTCCCGCAAAAGTGCCTGAAAACGCCTTTGGAACTTTCATAAGTGCCGGGTTTATCGCCGGTCCACTCAAAGTTCTCTATCGGCACGCCTAACCAGGCAACCACCGGCGCGGCACAATTCCGACGGCAATCATCGCAGTGGCAATAGCATGCCCATGTTTGACTGCCCTGGTAGGCCCAGCTCGTTCTTTTACACAGACAATACCCGTGCGTCGCCATTCGATTTCCCTCCCAAACTCCTGAAACATAGGACGCAGGTAAGTTTTGAGATGGATATTTTGGGACGTTTCATCAGCAGAAAACGTCGGCGCTCAGGGCCAATTTGGACTCTTTCCCGCCATTTGAATGAAAATTGAGTATCCTTGGCATCAGCTCATACGCTTGGCTGATGTCCTCATGAAAAGAAACCCGCCGAAATTTGGCGGGTTTCATGTGGTTCAATGGTAGTTCGTTGCCTAGATCAGCCGAACACACGCCCCAGCGCGCCGTCTACGGCGTCGGTGATCTGATCGATGTCGTCCGCTGTCGCGATCAGCGCCGGTGAGAAGCACAGCGTGTTGTTGCGGCTGGGGATCGAGCGGTTGGTGGCACCGATGATGACGCCCTGCGCCATACAATCTGCGACAACGGCCTGAACGCGCTTTTCGTCCATCGGATCCTTGGTGGTCCGATCGGTTACCAGCTCGGCGCCGAGGAACAGACCCTTGCCGCGCACGTCGCCGATGACTTTGTGCTTTTCCATCAGCGCCTGCAGGTTGCCCATCATGCGATCACCCATGTCGACGCAGTTCTGCAGCAGGTTTTCATCCTGAATGATGCGCATGTTTTCAACCGCTGCCGCCGGACCGGCAGTGCAGCCGCCAAAGGTCGAGATATCACGGAAATAGTTCATCGGGTCTGCCGCGTCGTCCTTGAACATGTCAAAGACTTCCTCGGTGGTGACCATGCAGGCGATCGCGGCATAACCCGAGGCAACGCCCTTGGCCATGGTCACGAAGTCCGGCTTGATGCCGTACTGCTGATAGCCGAACCACGTGCCGGTCCGACCTACGCCGCAGACAACCTCGTCAATGTGCAGCAGGATGTCGTATTTCATACAGATCTCCTGCACGCGGGGCCAATAGCCTTCAGGCGCTTCGATGACGCCACCGCCTGCGGTCACGGGCTCAAGGCACAGGGCGCCAACGGTGTCGGGGCCTTCGCGCAGGATGACCTCTTCGATCTGATCTGCAGCCCATTCGCCAAAGTTCTCTTCCGGTGCGCCGTCCAGCTCGTGCTTGCGGTACTCCATGCAGTGAGGCACGCGCACGAAATCGGGTGCAAAGGGACCGTATTGCGCGGTGCGCTCGTCCTGACCACCTGCCGACATGGTCGCCAGGGTGGAGCCGTGATAGTCGCGGTCGCGATACAGGATCTTGGTTTTCTTGCCGCCATATTTCTTGTGCGCGATCTGGCGGATCATCTTGAACGCCTTCTCGTTCGCCTCAGAACCTGAGTTGGTGTAGTACACGCGGCTCATGCCCGGCATCTTGTCGATCAGCATTTCCGCGAAATTCGAACCGGGGATCGAGCCTGCGGTGTTGGCGAAGTAGCACAGCTTCATCAGCTGGTCATAAACCGCCTTACAGATAGATTCGCGGCCATAGCCCACGTTCACGGTCCAGACACCGCCTGATACGGCATCCAGGTGCTCTTTGCCCTTTTGGTCCCACACGCGCATGCCTTTGCCTTCGACAATGATACGGGGATCGTTGGTCTCAAACGGCTTGTGCTGGATCAGGTGATGCCAGAGGTGGGCGCGGTCGGCTTCGACGACGCGGGAAAGATCGTTTTCGTTGAACGTGCCGTCCATGACATGTCCTTTCAAAAGTGGGGCGCGCGGGGAATCAGTAGGTCCCGGCGGGCGCAAAGTGACGTGATACTGCAGATCAACGCGAATGGTGCGCGTGAAGTAGGGCCAGATTAGCCCATAGGATATCTCCAGTGTAGCTCAAACGCGTATTAATACGGGTTTGTTATGACGTAAACTTTGTGCTCAATACGACAATCTGACGAGTTTGGGAGGATCGCCGGATGACAGCCACACCTATCTACCAGCAACATCTGGATAAAACCCCGGCGAATTTCACGCCGTTGTCTCCGCTGAGCTATCTTGAGCGGACGGCGGCAGTGTATCCGGATTACCCATCCGTTGTGTATGGCGAGCGCCGGTATAGCTGGGCAGAAACCTATGCGCGGAGCCGACGTCTGGCCAGCGCGCTGACTACGCGTGGCGTAGGCGTGGGCGATACAGTCTCGATCATCGCGGCCAATATCCCCGAGCTGTATGAGGCGCATTTTGGCGTGCCCATGGCAGGGGCGGTGCTGAACGCGATCAACACGCGGTTGGATGCGCCGATCATCGCCTTCATTCTGAACCATGCCGAAGCCAAGGTTCTGCTGGTCGATCCCGAGTTTTCAGGCGTCGTGAAACAGGCGTTAGCGCAGGTGGATCACAACATTCTGGTGATCGACATCGAAGACGCCAGTTTTGACGGTGGCGAGCGATTGGGAGATCTGACCTATGAGGGTCTGCTGGCCGAGGGTGATCCAGAGTTCGACTGGTCTTTGCCCGCAGATGAATGGGATGCGATCACGCTGAACTATACTTCGGGCACCACCGGCAACCCCAAAGGTGTAGTCTATCACCACCGCGGCGCGGCGCTGAATGCAACGTCGAACATTCTGACCTGGGGGATGCCGCAGCATTCGGTCTATCTGTGGACCTTGCCGATGTTCCACTGCAACGGCTGGTGTTTCCCGTGGACGATGGCGGCCAATGCGGGCACCTCCGTCTGCCTGCGCGCCGTACGGGACGAACCGATCTATCGCGCCTTCCGAGAAGAGGGCGTAACTCATTTCTGCGGCGCGCCGATCGTGCTGAACATGCTGGCCAATGCACCGGATCACCTCAAGGATTTCACGCAGCAGATTAAGGCGATGACCGCTGGCGCTCCACCGCCGGCCAAGGTGATCGAAGCGATGGAAGGGATGGGTGTCGAGGTTACCCATGTCTATGGGTTGACCGAGACTTATGGTCCATCCGTCGTCTGCGCCTGGAAGGACGAATGGAACGACAAGGGTGCAGAGGACCGCGCCGCGCTCAAGGTGCGTCAGGGTGTGAAATACGTGGCATTGTCTGGCTTGATGGTCGCAGACCCGGAAACCATGGAGCCTGTGCCCTCGGATGGCGAAACCATGGGTGAGATATTCATGCAGGGCAACATTGTCATGAAGGGCTATCTCAAGAACGCTGAGGCGACAGACAAAGCCTTCAAAGGCGGGTGGTTTGCTTCAGGTGATCTGGGGGTGATGCATCCGGATGGCTATATCGCGCTGAAGGATCGGTCCAAGGACATCATCATCTCGGGCGGCGAGAATATCTCATCGGTCGAGGTTGAGGATACGCTTTATAAACACCCGGCCGTGATGGAGGCGGCCGTGGTGGCCCGCCCGGATGAGAAATGGGGTGAAACGCCGTGTGCATTTGTTGAATTGAAACCGCAGGCAGAGGTGAATGAAGCTGAAATTATTGCCTTCTGCCGGGATCATATGGCCCATTTCAAAGCACCCAAGACGGTTGTGTTTGGGGCGTTGCCCAAGACGTCGACGGGGAAGATTCAGAAGTTCATCCTGCGCGACCGGGCGCGTGAATTGGGTTAATCGAAGATCGACAAATCAAGCGGCAGCATCTCGCCCATCCAGATAGCGCGATCCCGGTGATCAGCCAAGTGATCGCCGGTTTCTGGATGGGTAAAGATGGTCAGCCCTTGCCGGTTCAGGATCAGCCAGGGAAAGACCTGATCAAAGGCTTCGGCTGGAAAGCCCAGCTGGCAACTCCATCGCGGATGCGGGCCAACATTGCGCGCATGCATGCGGCCCATCTGCACAGTGGGAAACAGACGCGCGGCCTCTTCACAGACCTGCTGCGCCGTGTCCTGAGTGTCGGCGTCGAAATAGACATGGGCGTGGTAGCCGGTGATCTTGGGCATGGGGTTCTCCATCTGTCGTTGCATAGAAACCTAAGGACGGCGCGAGGATTTGTGCACCCGCACCGCCACACAGACTCTGTGCGCCGGTTCAGAGCGGAGCGTGCAGGTCAGGATGGGCTGCGGCAAAGGCCGAATGCTCGGCGCAGACGGCCTCGACTGCTGTCAGGCGTGGCATATCGGATAGATCAACTTCCCACCGGCGCGCATTATAAAGCTGTGGGATCAGGCAGATATCGGCCAGACCCGGCGTTTCACCGGTGCAGAACGGGGATTGATCAAAGCCGCCCAGCAGCGATTCAAACGCGAGCAGACCCGGCCGGATGAAGTGACGCATCCAGTCGCCGGGCATGTCGCCTGCACCTTGGGTGAGCGCGGTGGCATGTTTGGCAACCGACAGATTGCAGACCGGATGGATATCCACCGCGATGCTGTGCGCCAATGCCCGCGCCGCGGCTCGCTTGGCCGGATCGGTTGGCAGCAGACCCAGTTCGCGGGTCTCATCCAGATAGTCGATGATCGCCAGCGATTGGGTCAACCGAACCCCATCGATATCCAGCACCGGGACCAGACCTTGCGGGTTGCGGTCCAAATGATCCGGGGCGCGATGCGCCCCGTTCACCAGATCCACGACGACCGGGCGGTAGGTGATCCCAGCCAGATTCAGTGCAATCCGCACCCGGTAACTGGCGGACGAACGCCAGTAATCAAACAGAACCACTTCGGACATACGATGGTTAGCCTTTGCTTAGTTCCTTGGCATGCAGCCAGTCGGCATGCTGAGGGGCTCGTTTTGTGCGCGACCATTCTTCGAGCATATCCCATTTGACCGAATCCAGCCGGGCCAGCATGGCCTCTTCCTCGGGGTCGGGGCAAGCCAGTTCCACCCGGTGACCGTTCGGATCGAAGAAATAGATCGAATGAAAGATCGAATGATCCGTGACACCCAGAACCTCGACGCCGTTGGCTTCGAGATGGTCCTTGAATGCGATCAGCTCATCACGGTCCTTCACCTTGAATGCGATGTGCTGCACCCAAACCGGCGTATTGGGATCGCGCCCCATTTCCGGCTTGGTAGGCAGCTCAAAAAACGCCAGCACATTGCCATTTCCGGCATCCAGAAACAGGTGCATGTAGGGATCAGGTTCATGGGTGGAAGGCACATGGTCTTCGGCAATCGCCAGAATGAAATCCATGTTCAGCATCTTGCCATACCATTCTACGGTCTCTTTCGCGTCCTTGCAGCGATAGGCGACGTGGTGAATCTGTTCGATTTTCATGGGCTTACTCCTGTTTCAGGGCTGCGGCGTCCAACGCCTGCGTCAGCACCGCGTTGTCGCCGATGTGGTTTGCCAGAACCAGCACAAGGCGCGCGTTGAACGCATCGCTTTCGGCTTTCTCAAGCCCTTCATGGGCGGCCACCAGATCGGCATAGAAATCGTCTGCCTGGGTCAGATTGGATGAGAGGATCAGATCAGCCATGTCGCTTACTCCTTGCCTGTGGCGCGGCGCACCGCGTGCCGGAATGCATTTTCTTCGTAGGTGTCGCGGCGGGCGGCCACGTGCTGATCGGGACGGATCAGATAGACCGCTCCGCTGGCATCGCCCAGATAGCGGCGCTTCAGCGTTAGGGTCGGGTCGTCTTTGACCGAGAGTGCCAGGCGTTTGACGATGATGCCATCGACCTCGATCTCATCTGGTGCATCGGCGTCGATGGTCAGCAGCGTGAACTGTCCAGCCAGTTTAGGCAGTAGAAAGCCATCACCCAAAGGCGCATCGGGACAGGACGCTCCGGGGCGCGTCAGCGTCGGCCCATTCAACGCATCCGCCGAATTCAGCGACGAGCCGTCATAGACGCAAGGTACGCTCAGGCGGCCAGAATTCACCATCGGGCGGGCGAAGTCATAATGTTCGCTCAAGTCCAGCACCGCGTCGCGCAGGATGCGGGACATCTGCGATTTCGGGGTGATGAAATCGGTCGAGCGGGTCGAGTTGAGGATGTTCTCGTCCGCGCCGTGAATGCGTTCCTGATCGTAGCTGTCCAGCAAAGATTCAGGTGCGCTGCCCTCAATCACCAGTTTCAGTTTCCAGCACAGGTTGTCGGTATCCTGCACGCCCGAGTTTGCGCCCCGTGCGCCAAACGGGCTGACCTGATGGGCACTGTCACCGGCAAAGATCACGCGGCCATGGCGGAATTGCTCCATCCGGCGGCACTGGAAGGTGTAGATGCTGACCCATTCCAGCTCGAAATTTACCTCCTCGCCCAGCATGGCCTTGAGGCGTGGGATCACGTTTTCCGGGCGCTTTTCGCGTTCCTTGTCGATATCCCATCCCAGTTGCAGATCGATGCGCCAGACGCCATCGGGTTGTTTATGCAGCAACGCAGATTGGCCTTTGTTGAACGGCGGATCGAACCAGAACCAGCGTTCCGAGGGGAAATCGGCCTCCATAATCACATCAGCGATCAGGAAGTTGTCTTCGAACACGCGGCCCACAAAATCCTTACCCATCATGGCGCGCATGGGTGAGCCCGCGCCGTCGCAGGCGATGACCCAATCCGCTTCGATGGTGTACGAACCCTCAGGCGTTTCGACCTCAAGCTTGACGTGATCGGGGTGGGTTCCAACGGCTTCGACCTTGTTGCGGCCGCGGATTTCGATCGGTGCACCCTGCGCTTGCAATTCGCGGACGCGGTCGACCAGAAACTGCTCGAAATAGTATTGCTGAAGGTTGATGAAGGCCGGGCGCTGATCGCCGCTGTCGGGCTGCAGGTCGAACTCGTAAACCTGACGTTCGTCGAAGAACACTTTGCCCTTGTTCCAAAGAACGCCTTTGTCGACCATCGGCTGCCCGCAACCAAGTCGGTCGAGGATTTCCAGCGGGCGTTTGGCAAAACAGATGGCGCGGCTGCCGAAGCTGACCTTGTCGTTGTCGTCCAGCACCAGCACCTCGACCCCTTGTTGGGCCAGATCGATGGCGGCGGCCAGACCCACCGGACCGGCCCCAACAACGATGACCTTGTGACGCACGGGCGCTGGCGCGGATTGATCCGGGCTGGCCTCATAGGCGTAAAGTGGAACTTCGAAAATCTTGTTCACGGTCTCTCTCCCAGTTCTGGTGCAGCGGGCACAACTCATCTGTTCTCCGGCGGGATAGCGCCGGAGGGTTGGTCTTAGCGTTTCACTGTCAAATCCGGGCCGCCACGATCTGGATCAAATCCGGCCCGGAATTCTTAGCCCTGCAGGGCCTCCCACATCTCCAGATCGCGCTGGGCGGTCCAGATACGGGGCGTGTCGATGCCGCGGGCCTCGTCATAGGCGCGGGCAACATTGAAGGGCAGGCAGTGTTCGTAGATCGCATAGTCAGCGAATTTTGGGTCGCATTCTGCGCGCACGGCGTCCCAGGCTTCTTTCAGCGAACCGCCACGCGCCGCGACCTTTGCTGCCGGGCGATAGGTGCTTTCGACGAAATCGCGGGTGTTTTCGATGGCCGCGTTGACCATGTCTTTACCGACCAGAGCGTCGCCGCGCCCCGGCGCGATAGCGTCTACGTCGAACCACTTGATCTCATCCAGCGTATCGCCCCAGTCGCTGAAATGCCCGTCGCCGCAATAGCAGGCCGAGTGGTATTCGACGATGTCACCGGTGAACATGACATTCTGATCGGGCACGTGGATGACGATATCGCCAGCGGTATGCGCACGGCCCAGATGCATCAGGTCGATCCGGCGGTTGCCCAGATAAACCGTCATAGTGTCGCTGAAGGTGGTGGTGGGCCATGTGAGGCCGGGGATGCTTTCGTGTCCTTCAAAGAGACGCGGGAAGCGTTGGAATTCGCTGTCCCAGTCTTCCTGACCACGTTCAACCACCATTGCGCGCGCCATATCCGACATCAGGATCTGTTGCGCACCAAACGCGCTCGCGCCCAGCACGCGTACTGCGTGGTAATGGGTCAGCGCCACATGGGTGATCGGCTTGTCAGTCACCGACCGCACGCATTCGATCACCTTGTTGGCGAGACGCGGGGTCGCCTGTGCCTCGACAATCATCACGCTGTCATCGCCGATGATCACGCCCGAGTTCGGGTCGCCTTCGGCGGTGAAGGCATAGAGCCCTTCGCCCACCTCGGTGAAGCTGATTTTCTTTTCCGACATGTCCCCCTGGGACGCAAATGCCTTGGCCATATCAGTGATTTCCCTTCTGGACAGCGACTGGCTTTGATGATGTTGTCGCCATATGTTTGAACGTCGATTTTTGCCTTATTGGGCAACCGCTTGTGTTGTCATTGCCTGCGCCATCATCCTGCTGTGGATGGGCCGCGAACCGATTTGCAAATGCGGGTTTGTCAAGCTGTGGCATGGTGAAACCTTCAGTTCCGAAAGCTCGCAGCATCTGACCGATTGGTACACGCCCAGCCACATCATTCATGGCTTTCTGTTTTACGGTCTTCTGTGGCTGGTGGCGCGCCGCCTTGCCGTTGGCTGGCGGTTGTTCATCGCCACCTTGATAGAAGTCGCGTGGGAGATTTCCGAGAACACCAATGCCGTGATCGAACATTACCGCGCGGTCACGATCTCGCTGGATTACTACGGCGACAGTGTCGTCAACTCGATCGCCGATATTGGCGCTATGATGCTGGGGTTCTGGTTGGCGCGTCGCCTGCCGATCTGGATGACGGTCACCATTGCGCTGGGATTCGAGATCCTGACCACCACGCTGATCCGCGATGGTCTGACGCTGAACGTGCTGATGCTGCTTTATCCCGTCGAGGCCGTTAAGGACTGGCAGAGCGCGCTCTGAATATGCGGACTGGACCTGCATCAATCTCTGGCGAATGGATTTTCGAGTGCGGGCAGCACGGTGCCGGTGCAATCGCCGAACCCGATGGTATAGCCGTCGCCCTTGGCTGCGCCGGTCAGGGTCAGCGTGTCGCCGTTCTCGATGAAGGTGCGGGTCTCGCCTGTGTCCAGCGTCAGCGGCTCTTTCCCGCCCCAGCTGAGTTCCAGAAGTGATCCGCGCTCTGGCTTGTTTGGTCCCGAAATGGTGCCGGACCCCAACAGGTCGCCCGTGTTCATCGGACACCCAGACGTCGAGTGATGCGCCAACTGCTGCGCCGCCGAGTAGTACATCTCGCGATAATTGGTCCGTGCGATGGTCGTGGCGTCTTTATTCTCGGGCGCCATCGTCACGGCCAAATCGATGTCATAGAGCATCGGGCCGCAATCCTTCAGGTGGTCCAGCAGGGCAAACTCACGGTCGGGCGTATCGCAGCGGAACGGTTCCAGCGCCGCTTTGGTCACGATCCAGGGGCTGATCGAGGTCGCGGTCGCCTTGGCCTGAAATGGCCCCAGCGGCTGGTATTCCCAGGCCTGAATATCGCGTGCGGACCAGTCGTTTAGCAGGACATAGCCAAAGATGTTGTCATCGGCTTCCTGCACTGAAATTGGGCCGTCAGACGGTGTGCCCACGATTGCACCCATCTCTAGTTCGATATCAAATCGACGGCTGGGCAGGAAAGCAGGCAGGTCCTGATCGGGCGATTTCAACTGACCCCAGGGGCGACGGATATCCGTGCCTGAAACGACAACAGACGAAGCGCGGCCGTTATAGCCGATGGGGATGTGCAGCCAGTTCGGCGGCAACGCGTTTTCCGGGCCGCGGAACATGGTGCCCACGTTCTGGGCATGGTGGCGGCCCGCGTAGAAATCGGTGTACTCGCTGACGGCAAAGGGCATGTGCATCTCGGCCTCGTCCTGCGGGATCAGCAGACCTTCAATCTTGTGCTGTTCGTCCGAATCTTCAGCCAATAGCGTAGATAGGCGGTCGCGCAATGCAGCCCATACGGCAGGGCCTTCTTCCATCAGCGGATTCCAGAAGGGCAGATCGAACAGCGGCTCATCCGAAAGCGCGATTAATCCATCAGCTTCGGCAGCAGTCATGTCGAAGATCATGTCGCCGATGGCAACGCCGCAGCGGGGCTCGGTGGTTTCGGTCGAGAACACGCCATAAGGCAGGTTGTTCAGCGGGAAGGGGTGGTCGGCGGAATTGGCTGATGCGACCCAGGATTTCTTCAAAGGCATATTGCGTCCTTATGTCTTTCGGTTACGAGGCGGCGCGCAGGGATTTGAAGCCCAGCAGGGCTGCCGCCAATATCATGAAGCTGCCACCGATCCGGTCGAGCCAAAGCCTTGCCGGCCCCTGCAGGCGCCGGGCCAGCCAACTGGCAGTGGAGCCATAGGCCATCAGAAACAACCCGTCTATGATCAGATATGTGGCCGAGAGGATGGCGAATTGCGGCCAGAAAGGCAGCGCGCCATCGATGAACAGCGGAAACAGAGCGGCGAAGAACACCACTGCCTTGGGATTCGCGGCAGAGGTGATGAAGCCCTGCATCCAGAGCGCCTTGCGGCTGGCACGTGGCGCATCGTTGGTTTCGGCAACGCGTGCCTTCACGATTTGCTTGACGCCGAGATAGATCAGATAGGTCACGCCCAACCACTTGATCACGGTAAAGGCGGTCCCGGACGTAGCGATCAGGGCAGCCAGACCCAGACCGGCGGCCAACATTTGAAAGAAATTGGCCGTCAAATCCCCCGCAGCGGTAAAAAAACCTCGCCGCAGCCCATTGGTTGCCGAGTTCGACAGCATCAGCAACTGGCTTGGCCCCGGTGTGCTCATCAGCAGCAACACCGTCGCCACATAGGTGATCCAGATATCAAAACTCATCTCGTCTCCGGTGATCCTTCAACTTGTCACTTGTCGAATAATAGTTGATTTTGTAACTAACAAGGATGACCCAGCCTAAAAATGACCAAAAAGATGAGTTTGATTTGCGAAATTTCCTGCCGTTCCTGTTGAATCAGGCGGCCGAGGAAAGTTCGCTTGAGTTTCAGCGCGTTTACAAGGATCGCTACGGAATGCTGCGAACTGAATGGCGGGTGCTGTTTCATCTTGGCAATCATGGTGAGATGACCGCACGCGACATTGTTGAGCGTGCCAAAATCCACAAAACCAAGGTCAGCCGTGCGGTCAGCCGATTGCAACAGCGCCGATATTTGCAAAGGTTGCGGGATGAAAATGACCGGCGGGTTGAGCGGCTATCGCTGACCTCGGCTGGCCAGAAGGTTTATCGCGAGTTAAGCGGTATCGCGCAGGATTATGATCAGAAACTGGCATCGCGTTTCACCACGGGTGAGGCCGCTTTGCTGCGCATGATGCTGCGACGTCTGGCCGGAATGGATTAGGGTACTGGTAATCCGGTACAGCTGCCCCCAGATCAACGTCATAACGGACACAGGAACGACACATGACAGCGCCGGATTCCCCAACGGCAAAATCCCATGATCTGATAGATTGGTTGGTGACCCGAGGCCTGGAAGGGGCCGACAAACAAGAACTTTTGGACGGGTATTGCACCCGTTTGGTTGATCTTGGTGTTCCCTTGATGCGCTTTCATGCGGCGCAACCGGCCTTGCATCCCGTCTATGGCGGAACGGGCTATAGCTGGTACCGCAGCAAAGGAAGTAATCTGGAAACCTTCGAGTATTCCGAAGAGCCCAGTGAAGTTTGGACACAAAGTCCGCTATATGCCGTTTTGCACGAAGATATCGATGCTATCCGTGAACGGCTGGTCGACCAGAACGAACCCAGCCGCTTTCCTCTGCTAAACGAGTTGCGGGAAAACGGAGCCACGGACTATTACGCGACTGGCATCAGCTTTGATGTGCCGGCTCAACGCAATCCCTATGATGCGAAAGAGGCAATCGACGGCGTCTTGATGTCCTGGTCTAGCAATGCGCCGGAAGGATTCTGCGACGATGATCTGGATGTGATCAATACGGCGCTACCGCATCTGGGGCTGGCTCTGAAGTCAGCCTCGAACGCGCGGGTGTCGAAAGATTTGATGCGGGTTTATCTGGGGCGCGATGCCGGTCGTCGGGTCTTGTCCGGTGAAATCCGTCGCGGGTCACTGCAGCAGATTGATGCGGTGATCTGGAACTTCGATCTAGAAGGGTTCACCAGCCTGTCAGAAGAGATGCCAGGGATCGAAGTTATAGATATGCTGAATGACTACCTGGGTGTGGTGGTCGATGTTGTTCATCAATGCGAAGGCAACATCCTGAAGTTCATGGGCGACGGTGTCATGGCGATGTTTGATGTCGGCGAGATCGATGCCGATGCCCGCGCTGCGCTGGCTGCGGCGACCATGCTGCAAGAGCGTATGGCCGAATTGAACACTCAGCGGAGTTCACGGGGACAACCGGTTTCGAACTATACGCTGGCATTGCACTCTGGTGAGATCCTCTATGGAAACATCGGCTCCGAAAGTCGGCTGGATTTCACGGTAATTGGTCCGGCGGTCAACCAGACGTCCAGAATTGCGGGGATGCATCGGTCACTGGGGCAGCGGATCCTGATTTCCGACGATGTAGCCCGCGCGGCGCATCCTTGTGATCAGGACCTGATTTCGGTCGGGCGCTATATGTTGCGGGGTGTGGCTGAACCAAAAGAGTTGTTTACCATCTACAGAACAGCTGGCTAGATCTGGCCATTGTACAGCTGCTTAATGCGGTAGCTTGAGGCCAGAGGTCAACACCACTATTTTTCAACGCTGACCAATCCAGAATAATCTGTCTTGGCAACGCTGCGAATGGCGTCTGAGATAAAGCTGAATGCGCGATGGTGGCCACTGGAGGCGCGCCAGACAAGGCCAATCGACCTATTCAGGCGGCCGGGCCGATAGGGCACGAGTGCCACGTCCCCGCCAAATTTGGGCACTTCGGACGCCGCATAAAGTGACGGAAGGAATGAGATTCCGATATTCATAGCGGTCATCTGACGAATGGCATCCAAACTGGTGCCTTCATAGTCATATAGCAGATTTGCGCCGACCTCCTTGGTCAGATTTTCGATCTGGCTGTGGAGGGTGAAGCGCCGCGACAGGACCAAAACATTTTCCCCCTTTAGATCTTCATCTTCTACGGTTTCCTTTTTCGCCAGGGGATGGCTGAGGGCCACAGCCAGATGAAGAGGTTCTCGCAGTAATCGCTGAACAAAAACATCGGCCGATTTCACCGGCAGTTGCGTCAGAATAACGTCGTGCATTCCGCTCAGCAGTTCTTGCAGCAGTTCTGAGGGGGGGCCGTCACGCACGATCAATCTCAGATCCGGATGGTTCTGATGCAAATGCAGAAAAACGCGCGGCAACAGATAGGGCCCCAGCGTTGGGGATGAGCCAAGGCGAAAACTTCCTGAAAGTTCGGATTTCATCCGATTGTGTGTTTCTTGTAGGGCCATCACATCAGATAGTATGCTTCGGGTTTGCTCAAGAATTTCTCGTCCTTCAGGCGTCAGCATCGCTCCGGCGCGGCCTCGTTCGACGAGGTTCAGACAAAGCACAGATTCCAAATTGGCAATCTGCAGGCTAAGGGAAGGCTGGCTAATGCCGATACGCTCGGCGGCTTTCCTGTAGTGGCCAGTGTCGGCCAGCGTACGGAAATAGGACAGTTGTTTCAATGTCAGCTGGATGTCGATCAATAGGTTTTTCCAATCAAATATTGTTGAATAATAGGCTATCCTATTTTGTTGGAATATCCAACAATTGGCGCAGTCTCTTGTTTCAGAGCACTTGGTGTTGGTGTGTTCGCTCGGAGGACGTCATGAACATTCAAAACAAATCTATTCGATCTGAACACTCCTGCGGGCATTCGAGATCAGTTGATCTGCGTAGATTGAGGTCGCAGGGCGTTCTTTCCGAACGTGAAGTCAAATGGTGTCAGTCGAACGGTGTCGAGGTCGCTTACGACCCGATTCAAATAGGCTGGGTCCCACTGGAATGTGAGGATGACATCCTGGGCACATTTGGGCGTCCGAATCCCCGGCCATTCCACTTCCGTGCATGGGATCTGAAGGACTCGGCAGAGTATGCGGCGATGCTTTCCTCTGAGCGCCTGTGGCGCTATCTGCCGGAGGTCTATCCAGGCCCAATCAGTGCGGACGATGCCGCCCAATTGATCGAACTGGGTTACGAAGATCATCATCAGGTGTTGGCCATCGAGAAAGATGGGCACGCAATCGGACAGGTTCGTATGCTAGAAAAGGGATCGGGCAGCGCCGAAGTCAGCTATTGGTTGGGTGAGAAGCATTGGGGCAAGGGGTACGCCAGTTCGATAGTCGCACAGTACTGTGACGAATATTTGCGCCAACGCCCCAATGTTTACCGGGTGATCGCGGTTGTGCACGCAGACAATTTGGCATCTCAAGCTGTTCTCCGGAAATGTGCGTTTACTGACTCTGCGCGCGACGGAGAGTGGCTTACACTTGAGCGGCTACGTAGAGCATCTTAAGGCACTTGGATTTACTTTGGTTAGCTGTGCAGGCGCTGCCACGCGGCTAGAAGTCGATCTCAACACCCGGCAAGCTCAGTTCCTTCATCATGTCGCGCAACTCCTGACGTGCTGCGATGTTAGAGATATTGAGCTGCTTGACCCCGATATCCTTGAGGTCCAGCAAAGTCAGTCCGCGCGGGAACAACTCGCGGAAAATCACTCGCTCGGAAAAGCCCGAGGCGACGCGGAAGCCGATGCGCTGTGACAGCATTTCGATCGCGCGTTGCATCTTTTCCTTGTTGACCATGCGCTGGGTGCCGACCCGGTTGCGGACGACGACCCAGTCGATTGGTTTCAGCCCAGCTTGGGCGCGCAGTTGGCGGGCATTCCAGACCATCTCGGAATAGACTGAGGGGCCAAGGATTCTCTCACCTTTGGAATCGATCCGCGCCAGCAGGTCAAAATCGATGAAACTGTCGTTCAGCGGTGTAATCAGCGTATCGGCCAGCGAATGTGCAACCTGGCTGAGTCGAGTGTGCGAACCGGGGCAGTCGATCAGGATGAAATCGCTATCGCTTTCCAGTTCGGCCACGGCGGCCGAAAGGCGGTGGTCATAGATGTTTTCACCGGGTTGCAGAGCGCTGGCATCAATCTCGGGCAGGTCGTGGTGGCGTGGGCTGGGCAGAGACAGGTCCGAGCCGTTCAGGAAGTTCAAGCGGTTCTCGAAATAACGACCCAGACTGCGCTGCCGCAGGTCAAGATCGAGTGTGCTGACCTTGTGCCCCAGCCGTGCCAATGCAGTGGCCACATGCATCGACACGGTTGATTTGCCTGCGCCGCCCTTTTCGTTCCCGACCACAATGATATGTGCCATGCCTGTATTCCCAAGTCCCGCCGTGTTTGCCTACACGTTGTTGGCGGCCACTATATGTTGTGTGAGCTGAGAAGGGAAGAACCTCGGGCCGTCTTGAGCGCTATTATCAAGCCTCAAATTGGAAAAGTGCTTGGTACTTGGGGGTTAGGGTAAATCCTTGCCAAACACACACCCCTGTTTCACTGTCCATCCTATGGATTTGTGATCGAGGGCAGCCATTGGATCATCTGTTTCTGAACGTTTTGAACGTGGTTCTGCCTGTCCTGATTTGCGCTGGAATCGGTTACGCTCTGGCTTTGATCAAGGCCCCCTATGACAACAAAGTTATTGGCGGGATCGTCTCGCGGGTCGGGTATCCGACGCTGATTATCTCGCACCTTTCAACCACCCAGATTGCGGTCGGCACCTTTCTTGATGTCATGATGGCCGCCGCTTTGGCGATTGCAGGTTTTGGGCTGTTGGGGCTTGTCGCGCTCAAACTGATGCGGCTGCCGGTGCGGGCATTTCTGACGCCACTGATGCATGGCAATGTCGGCAATATCGGCCTGCCCATTACCCTTTTGGCGCTGGGCGATGCGGGAATGGCCTATACGATGGCATTTGTGGTGGTTGTGCTGATCAGTATCTTCACGATCGGCATGTGGATTCCGGCCGGAGAGTTCTCACCCAAGAAACTGGCGACTTCGCCGATTATTTACGCGGTCGCACTGTCGCTGGTGTTGATGGCGACGGGCACCAGCCTGCCGCAACCGGTGGCCAAATCCTTTGATATTCTGGGCGGTCTTTCAATCCCGCTGATGTTGCTGACGCTGGGCCACACGCTGGCGACCCTGCGGATCAAAAGCCTTGGCCGAGCCGTTTTGCTGACAGCGCTGCACCTGCTGATGGCTGCGGTGATTGCCAGTGCGTTGGTCTGGAGCTTCGGCTTCACCGGGGCTGAGCGGGGCGCGTTGATCCTGTGCTGTTTGATGCCCTCCTCTGTCGCGACCTATTTGTTTATCGATCAGCATGTGCCGGAATACGGACCCGATGTGGCCGGGTTCATTCTGGTTTCGACTCTGTCCACGATCCTGGTGCTGCCAGTGGCGCTGTCCTACTGGATCTAATAGGCGCTGGGCGCGCAGCGCGCTAAAAACAGTATCTATCAGCAAAAAACCGTTTAATAATAGGCACAACACGGTGCCCGAAGGGCCAGCGCGCTATTCCTGAACGGGGGACAGGCAGATGCCAAAAGACGTCACTGAGGACATATCCGGCGCGGGAGGGGCACGTCTGGTTCTGGTGATGACCGCGCTGTGCATGATGGTTGTTGGCTTCAACACAACCGCCGTTGCGACGATCCTGCCAAATCTGAAGGCCGAGTTCGATCTGTCACCTTCCAGCCTGCAATGGGTGATGGCGATCTATACGGTGGTTAGCGCGACCCTCGTCACCATCGTCAGCCGACTTGGCGATATCACCGGCAAGATGGGCGTCTTCTTTGCTGGAATGATCGTGTTCGGTCTTGGCTCGGCCCTTGTGTTGTTTTCGCAGGATGCAGCCATGTTGCTGGCAGGCCGCGGGGCCCAAGGTGCCGGGGCGGCAGCGCTGTTTGGCACCTCGCTTTCGCTGCTGACTGCCGCCACGCCCGAGGAACAACGGGCCAGCGTCACCGGTGCCTGGGGCGCGATCGTCGGGCTGGCAATTGGTGTTGGTCCGATCGTTGGCGGCGCGTTTGCGCATTACCTCAGCTGGCGGGGCGTGTTCGCCACCGATCTGGCGCTGCTGATCGTGGCCTTTGCGGTCGGGTTGCGGGTCAGCAAAGAGCATTACGTGCCCGACACGCGTCTTGCAGGCGCAAAGTTCGATCTTGCGGGTGCAGTCGCACTGGTCCTGCTGCTTGGCCCGCTATCCTTTGCGCTCAGCAACGGGGAAAGCCACGGATGGGCCACAAGATCGACCCTGATCCCGCTTGCCGTGTCGGCTGTAGCGGTGATTGCACTGATCATCACCTCGCGCCGCAGCGCGGACCCTCTGATCGAGCTGCGCTACTTCCGCCACCCCCGTTATTTCATGGCGGCGGCAGGGATGTTCATTACCGGCTTCGCGCTGTTCAGCTTTTTCGTCTATTTCAACGTCTTCGTGCAATCGCCAGATGCGTTTGGCCTGTCCGCTGTTGGGGCGGGGGTGGCGATCCTGCCGTTGAGCCTCAGTATGTTCGTCGTGTCTGTGGTGGCTCCGCGTTTTCTTGCACCTTACAGTTTTCGATGGCCGGTGATCCTGGGCATGGGGTTCATGACCTGTGGGTTCATGCTGTTGACGACAACGACGAACACAACAGGCATGGGTGCGATTTGGTGGAAGCTGGTGATTATCGGGATCGGGCTTGGCATCGGTTTTTCGTTATTGCCGCGTCTCGGGCTGCGCTTGTTGCCGGAAGAACATATGGGGCAGGGCTCGGGCGTAGTGAATGCGTTCCTTTATTTTGGTGCCACCCTTGGTGCCGTGGTTGGAGGTCTGGCCGAAGCAATCACTACCCGACGCGGCCTGTCCGAAGTGATCAACGCCTTGCCCACCGGGTCCGAGCAACGGGCCGACCTGGCCCATGCACTGACACATGGCACCGCCAGTCAGGTGCAGCAGCTTATAGCGGCGCTTGATCCGACCACGGGTGAAGCGTTGGCGCGCGCCTTGCGAGATCTGCAGGATGATGCATTTAACAGTGCCATGCTTGTCGCCGCTATCGCTGCGCTTTTGGGGATGATCCTGGCTGCCGTAATGCTGCGAGGCCCCGTGCCTCCACCGCACAGCGCGGTTGATCTGACAAGGGACTGATCGTCGGTGGGGCCACTTGTGACCGGCACCCAATCGGCCTAGGCTTTTGTCATGTGTGGAAAGTTTGCAGCCGGTCACCTGACGCAGCGGGAAATGCTGGCGATTACCGAGTATTTTCTCTACGGCAAGGTCTCGCCTGATCTGCCCGAACAGCTGCCTTCGGGTGGTTATAATGTGTCCCCCACCAATCGGGTTGGCATGGTCCGTTGGGACGGCGATCAGGCCGAATTGGCTACTGCGCGCTGGCAAATCAAGGATCCGCGCAGCAAGAAGCCGATGATCAATTCGAAGATCGAAAATGTCAGCTTCTGGCAGCAATACTGGAACAATGGGCGCTGTCTTATTCCGGCGCTGGGATATTACGAGTGGCCCAAGGGCCAGGGCCATGATTGCCCGGTCTACATCACGGTTCAGCGCAATGCCCCGGTGATGTTTTTTGCGGGGTTTTACAGGACTGATGACGGCAGCCATAGCTGTACGATCCTGACCCGGACACCCAGCCCGCAGATCGCGCATATTCACAACCGCATGCCAGTGATCCTGACCCCGGATGAGATCGAAAACTGGCTATCAGGCGTCACGACCGCGCAAGAGGCGCAGCAGTCGTTGGGTGCGCAATACGAAGGCCGGTTTGAATATCACACCGTCAAACCCATCAAGCGCGGGGCCGAGGGTGAGGACATGATCGAGCCTTACACGCCCCCCGTCCAGACCGGGTTTGATTTCTGAGCCTGCAGTAATCACGGCAGGAGAACAAAAAAGGCCGCCCAAATGGACGGCCTTTCGCATTTCAACCAGGTCGGGATTAGAAGCCCAGACCTTCGTATTTCTTCTTGAACTTCGACACGCGGCCGCCTGCGTCCATCAGGCGCGACGAACCACCGGTCCATGCGGGGTGCACGGAAGGGTCGATTTCCAGAGCCAGCTGGTCGCCTTCGCTGCCCCAGGTGGATTTCATCTGAACCACAGAGCCATCGGTCATTTTGACGTTGATGACGTGATAATCGGGATGGATGTCTTTTTTCATCTTTCCGCTCCTTACGCCTCGGCGCCAGCCTTGGGCTTGTAGTTGGTGACTTCTGCGATACGCGCGGATTTACCACGGCGCGAGCGCAGGTAGTAAAGTTTGGCGCGACGAACGCGGCCACGGCGGACAACGGTGATGCTGTCGATATTGGTCGAATGCAGCGGGAACACACGCTCCACGCCTTCGCCAAACGAAATCTTGCGAACGGTGAACGAACCGGCGATGCCGCTGCCACCTTTGCGCGCGATGCAGACGCCTTCATAGTTCTGCACACGGGTACGCGACCCTTCGGTCACTTTAAAGCCGACACGGATGGTGTCACCGGCTTTGAAATCGGGGATGTCTTTCCCCAGGGCGGCAATCTGTTCCGCCTCAAGCTGTGCGATCAGGTCCATCGCAGTTACTCCTATCTGCTCGTGGTTGGTCCACGAAGTTTGGGCACGGCCTGAGAGCTCTTGGTCTTCACCGGGTCCTGCGTACAGCCCGCCAGAGGTCAGATCGAATGTTCCTTTTGGTCCGGTCCGCCCTGTCGCGCCGTGGCCGAAGAAAGCCGGGCGTCACGTCAGGATGCAAACCAAAACACCGGAGTCGCGTAACGCCACACCGGATTGGGCTGCTTTACGGGCTTTGCGGGCAGGGATCAAGACTTATTCGTGGTGAAACAGGTGAGTTTTTGCCGCCCGTCAAATCCGCCGTTGCCTTGTCCGCCAGATCAGGCATTCTGGGATCAATTATAAGAGCAGATATTTGATACAGGATCATAAGATGCGCAAAGCAATCCTGCTGGCCGTTCTGGCACTTGCACTCGTCTCATGTGGCCGCCGCGGCCCGCAGCCACAGGCGGTTGAGCCGCAGGCCTTTGCGGACACGACCCCGCCTTCGATCATCTACCCCGCTTTTGGCGACGCCGACCCGCACCCGTGGGAGGGACGTCATCCCGGCCATTACCCGGTGCATGGGCTGGATGTCTCGCGTTGGCAGGGGCCGATTGATTGGCGCACCGCGCAGAAGAATGGTGTCAGCTTTGCCTTCATCAAAGCCACCGAGGGCGGAGATTTTACCGACCCGATGTTCGACGAGCACCGACGCGGCGCACAAGCTGCCGGAGTGCCGTGGGGGGCCTATCACTATTATTATTTCTGCCGTCCGGCCCATGAACAGGCGCGTTGGTTCATCCAGAACGTGCCCAAAGGGGCCGACCTGCCGCATGTGCTGGATATGGAATGGACGCCCCATTCCAAAACCTGCACCCTGCGCCCTGATGGCCGAACCGTTCGGGCCGAGGCGCAGCGGTTCCTTGATATTCTCGAGCGCCACTATGGCCGACGTCCGATTGTCTACACGACGGTAGATTTCTACGGCGACACCGATATCGGACGACTTCCCAAAACCGAGTTCTGGCTGCGTTCGGTCGCGGGCCATCCACGCAACGTTTATCCAGGCTCGGTCTGGCGGTTCTGGCAATACACCGGCACCGGGCTGGTGCCGGGGGTTCAGGGTAAGGTGGACATCAACACCTTCAACGGCACACCGGAAACCTGGGCGTTGTGGAAGGCAACCCGTTAGTCTTAGCCCTTATCTTCTGATTTTCGATAGGCGTCCCACAGATCCGGCCGCCGTTCGCGGGTGATCTGTTCCGACATTTCATGACGCCAATCCGCAATGCGTCCATGGTGGCCTGACATCAGGATCTCGGGGATCGGGCGGCCTTTCCAGTCGGCGGGGCGGGTGTATTGCGGATGCTCCAATAAGCCAGAGGAAAAGCTCTCCTCCTCGGCTGAGGCCTGATTGCCCAGAACGCCCGGGATCAGCCGCACGGTGGCGTCTATCAGGGCCTGCGCGGCGATTTCACCCCCGGTCATGACAAAATCACCCAAGCTGATCTCTTGCACGCCGTAATGTTCCAGCACGCGCTCATCGACGCCTTCGAAACGACCACATAACAGGGTCATGCCATCGCAGCGAGCCAGGTTTTGCATCATTTTCTGATCCATCCGACGCCCACGCGGGCTGAGGTAGATCAACGGCCAGTTGCCCCGGATGCCCGCCATCGTATGCTCAATGGCCTCACCCAGCACATCGGCACGTAGGACCATGCCTGCACCGCCGCCCGCCGGGGTGTCATCCACATTGCGGTGCTTGCCGATCCCGAATTGGCGCAAATCCACAGTTTCCAACTGCCATAGCCCTTCTTGCAGGGCCTTGCCGGTCAGGCTTTCGCCCAGAACACCCGGGAAGGCAGATGGGAACAACGTGATAATCTTGGCCTTCCACACCCCGTGCAGATCGGGCGTCGGCGTCATCAACTCGCGCGGCTTCAACGTTGGACGGATGGCTTTGCGGCCATGGGACTTTCCGGGTTTATCTGTCATCTCGAGCCGATCAGATCATTCTGGGTGCTTTGAACCAAAGCCGTCTTTTGATCGATCAGCGCAGCATCGTCCAGATCGGATCGGTTCATTTCCAGCATCTGCTGCAAGACATCCTCGGGCAGGCGTGGGTTTGATCGGGTCGGGCCTACCAATTCGGCGGCTTTGTCCGCAGGCAGGTCAAGGAATTCAGCAAAAGTGCTTCCAAGCCCATGTCGCTGGCCCTGCAGGTCTTCCAGCCATTCGGTGCGGACCGAGACCGAGGGCAAACGGTCGCGCACAGCCGCAGCAGCAATCTGAGGCGACGGCACCGGTTCAAGCCGGGCGCGAAAGGTCTCAAAATCCTGAATCAGGCGCGAGCGTTGAAGATCATGTGCCCACAGGCTGCGCAGCCAGCTTCCGCGTTGGCGCAGCGAGTAGTAGATCGTGATATGCACCTCTTCCCCGGCAAACCGGTCGCGGATCAGGCCGACAAGGCAAGAGGCAAGCTCGGGTGCAGCCTCATAGCCCACCGCGACATTGCGGCTGGGGCGCAGGCCCGAGAAATTCTCTTCGCTCAGAACCAGCCCGCGCTTCTGGCCGAATTCCAGTGAATTCAGGAAGTGACGCATCTGATCCTTGAAATCGCTCATCGCGCCGGGGGTGCCGTAGACGGAATAGCGTGTGGCTGCTTCGGACAAGCCGGTTTTCCGGGTCCGATAGGGCAGGACCAACGCATGGTGCGGCCAGATCAGTGAGCGGTTTTCGAACAGAAAGGACTGTGCCGCCGTTGTCCCGGTCTTGTGCAGACCCAGATGCAGCAACACGCGGCGCATTACAGCAGGCCCTCGGGCGGATCAGCGATGATGCGGCCCTTGTCGAGATCAACGGTCGGAACGGATTCGAGTGTAAACGGCAGCAGCACGGTGGCCTTTAAGCCCGGACCGTGCAGTTCCAACAGATCCGCCGCGCCGTGATTTTGAACCGATTTCACCCGACCCAGCAGGGTGCCGCCGGTGTCATAAACCTCAAGCCCGATAAGGTCGGTGTGGTAAAACTCATCATCCGGCAGCGACGGCAATTGATCGCGCCGCGCATACAGGCGCAGGCCATTCAGCGCATCCGCCGCTTCCTTCGTCTCAATGCCACCCAGCCGGGCGGCAAAGCCGTTCTTGATCGCGCGGGTCAGCACCACCGGATAGCGCTCCTTTCCGGCTTCGTCGGTCAAGGGCGAATAGCATTCGATATCCTCGGGGATGGCGCAAAAGCTTTTCAGCCGCACCTCGCCGCGCACCCCATACGAGCCCGCGATGCTGCCTACACAGATCAGATCACTCATTTCGACCATCCGTCACACATAGCCCGTCCCGCCATTGTCCGATCACCTCGCACGCCTCGCGCTGGTTCGAGCGTTCGAAGAATACGCCCACAATAAATGCGATCGCCAGCAGGATGGGAAGACGTAACAATCCGAACATGTCTAGCGCACCCCGATGGGCAGAGAGGTGTCTCTGCATTCCCAGCCGACCTGCTCCAGTTCCGGCGTATCGGATTGGGCCTCGGGCCAGCCCAAGCAGAAATATCCGATCAACCGCCAGTCCTCGGGGACATCCAGATCGCGCACCATCTGGTCCGGGTCGAGGATCGAGACCCAGCCCAGGCCCAAGCCTTCTGCCCGCAAGGCAAGCCAGAAGAGCGTGATGGCTGAGACGACGGAATAACGCCGCATTTCGGGCATAGTGCCTGCGCCGAGACCTTGACCTTTGTCGGTGGCATCGTCGCAAAACACGGCCAGCTGCACCGGAGCTTCTTTCATCCCGGACAGTTTCAGCTGGCTGTACAGCTGCGCCTTTTCGCCGGAATACCCGCTCAGCGCCCGCTCGTTGGCCGCTTGGAAATTCTTCAGCGCCGCGTCGCGCGCGGCCTGACTTTCGATGCGGATCACGCGCCAGGGTTCGCTGAGCCCAACAGAAGGGGCCAGTCGAAACGCGTCGAGGCAGCGCGTAAGCACTGCCTCGTCAATTGCATCGGTGCGAAACCGGCGCACATCACGCCGGAGCCGCATCAACAGATCGAACTGCGTGCGAAAATCGTCGGAAAAGGCTTGATCCTGCACGCGCCTGACTGCTTATTCTTCTGCAGCAGCTTCTTCAGCCGGTGCTGCAGCCGCTTCGGCAGCTTCAGCAGCCTTGGCAGCTTTCTCTTCCGCGCGTTCCTGAGCTTTCTTGCCCGGAGTACCCTTGTTGGGGTTGTTGCGCTCGGCCTTGTCACGGGCGCCGGCAGCTTCCAGCATACGTGCGATCCGGTCGGTGGGCTGTGCGCCCTGATCCAGCCAGTACTGGATGCGCTCCATGTTCATTTTCACGCGCTCTTCGCTGTCTTTCGGCAGCAGCGGGTTGTAGGTGCCCAGTTTTTCGATGAAACGGCCATCGCGCGGCATACGGCTGTCAGCCGCAACAATGCGATAGAAGGGACGCTTTTTCGAGCCGCCGCGGGCGAGACGAATTTTCATTGCCATGGTGGTATCTCCTTTGAATGGCGTATCCGGTGCTAGACCGGCTTAGTTCTGGTGTTTCTTGTGGTGTCGGATGACTTCCTGAATAATGAAATTCAGAAAAGCCTTGGCGAAATCGGGGTCCAGATCGGCCTCTTTCGCCAGGTCTTCTAACCGTGCGATCTGCGCAGCCTCGCGCGACGGATCGGACGGGGGAAGGTCGTGTGCGGCCTTGAGCTTGCCAACGGCCTGCGTGTGCTTGAACCGCTCGCCCAGCGTATAGACTAGGATCGCATCCAGTCGGTCGATGCTTTCTCGATGGTCTTTCAACAGCGCAGCAGCCTGTGTCACGGGGTTGTTCATTGGCCGGTCCTTTCGGTGGTCAAATCAATCTGCGGATGACGCCAGATCTGAGCGTGCTTGCCCAAAAGCTCGGCTCTCTCAATCTCCAGCGTTGCGCCCAGCCGTTCGGCCAGCGCGCGCGAGCGATCATTGGCATGGGCGATGTAAGAAATCACACCGTTAAGCCCCTGATGCCGCGCTGCATAGTCGCGTGCAGCCGCGGCGGCCTCAAAGCCCAGACCTTTGCCTTCGGCCTCGGCCATCAGCGTCCAGCCCAGCTCGGGCTCGGCCCAGCCGGGTACGTAGATCATGCCTGCCCATCCCACGAATGCGCCGCTGGCCTTTTCAGTCAGATGCCACAGACCATAACCGCGCAGCGCCCAATGACCCAATCTGTTCGAAAGAGAGCTCCAGCTTCCAAGAGCGTCCTTGGGACCACCAACCATATGGCTGCGCTCGGTCGCGTAGAACGCGGTCATCGCAGGCAGATCGTTCAGATGCGGCGCGCGAAGGATCAGGCGATCGGTTTCGACGGTGGGTATAGTGAACGAGGTCATGCGTATGCCTCCACGCCACCGTTTACCAGATCGGCAGGCGCAGAATGACGCCAGACCTGCATCGCCCCGAAAGCCGGGTGTTCGAACATATATTCGAACTGCGCGCCCAGCCGTTCCGCGACAGCCTTGCTGCCCAGATTATCCGGATCGATCAGCGAGATTGCGGTTTCCCAGCCCAGCACGTCATAGGCATGTGCACGTGCAGCCAGTGCCGCTTCGGTCGCATAACCCTTGCCGGTGGCGTGGTTCATAAGCGTCCAGCCAATTTCGGGCTCGGGCCAGCCGTGAGGGTTCCACAAGCCAACATGGCCTACATAGGTGCCGGTGTCTTTTTCCTCGACACCCCAGAAGCCATAACCACGCATCGCCCAGTGGCCTAACAGCATCGCAACAGCGCGCCATGTCTCATCCGGGCGTTTCGGGCCGCCGACGAATTTCGAGGCGTCGCTGGCAAAAAACTCTGCCTCAGCCTCAAAATCGGCCTCGCAGGGGGCCCGCATGATCAGGCGTTCGGTTTCCAGCGTTGGTATGGCCATGGCAAGTGTCATGCCTGCACCTCGCCGTATCGCCAGACATGCTGGGTTGGACCAAAGGCGCTTTCGGCAACGGCGTCGCGCGTTGCACCCAGACGCTGAGCCAAAGCGTTCGAACGAGCGTTGGACTGCGAAACGTAGCTTACGAACTGGCCGGACCCGAGCAGATCGAAGCCAAAATCGCGAACGGCGCTGCACGCTTCGGTCGCGTAACCTTGCATGCGGAACTTGCTATCGAACATATAACCAAGCTCGGGCTCGTGATCGTCCCATTCGAGGCCCAGAATGACGAAGCCAATGACCTGATCATCGTCTTTAAACGTGACGGTGAACAAGCCGTGACCATGCAAAAGCCAGCCTGATGTGTAGTAGGAAAACTCAGTCCAGGCGTCTTGCTCGGTATCGCCAAAGCTGTCCTTGCAGATCGATGTCCACACCGGCAGGTCGTCCAGAGTGGGTGCACGCAGAACCAGCCGCCGGGTCTCAATGACCGGCAGGGCCGCGCGATACTGCGCTGCTGCCATCGCCGCCTTTCCGGACGGGGGCTGGGTGCAGCGTGCTGACGTCACTTTTTCTTTCCAAAACCGCTCAACCCCGGGGGCAGGCCCATGCCGCCACCCAGTCCGGGCAGACCGCCGGGCATCTTACCGCCCATCGCTTTGGCGGCTTGTTCCAGCGCCTTGGGGTCCATGCCCGCAGCCATTTCCTCGGGGCTTGGGCCACCTTTGCCGAACATGCCTTTCATGGCCTGTTTCAGCATCTTGCCTTTGCCCATCTTGCCCATCTTTTTCATCATGTCGGACATCTGCCGGTGCATCTTGAGCAGCTTGTTGAGGTCGCTGACCTCCATACCCGAACCGGCGGCGATGCGTTTCTTGCGGCTGGCTTGAAGCAGTTGCGGGTTGGCGCGTTCGCGTTTGGTCATCGACTGGATCAGCGCGATTTGCTGGCGCAGGATTTTATCGTCCAGACCGGCCTGATCCATCTGCTTGGCCATCTTGTTCATGCCCGGCATCATGCCCATCATGCCCTGCATGCCGCCCATCTGGATCATCTGCTCCAGCTGCATTTTCAGGTCGTTCATGTTGAACTGACCTTTGACCATGCGCTTCATCATGCGCTCGGTCTGTTCCATCTCCATCGTTTCCTGGGCCTTTTCGACCAGAGCAACGATGTCGCCCATGCCCAGAATACGACCGGCTATCCGGTCCGGCTCGAAGGTTTCGAGCGCGTCCATCTTCTCGCCCAGACCAACAAAGCGGATCGGCTTGCCGGTGACCGCGCGCATCGACAGCGCCGCACCGCCGCGCCCGTCACCGTCCATACGGGTCAGGACCACGCCCGAGATGCCGACCTTGGCATCAAACTCTTCGGCCACTTCAACAGCGACCTGACCGGTCAGGCCGTCGACCACTAGCAGCGTCTCGCGCGGGTCGACCACGTTACGAACCTGCTCGACCTCGTCCATCAGGACTTCGTCGATATGCAGACGGCCCGCGGTGTCGAGCATATAGACGTCATAGCCGCCCAGCGTTGCCTGTTGCTTGGCGCGCTTGGCGATATCAACCGGCGTCTGACCGGGTACGATCGGCAGCGTATCTACACCAACCTGCGTGCCCAGAACCGCAAGCTGATCCATCGCCGCTGGGCGATAGACGTCGAGCGAGGCCATCAGGACCTTCTTGCCCTCTTTCTCTTTCAGGCGTTTCGCCAGCTTACCGGTGGTGGTTGTCTTACCGGAACCCTGCAGGCCGACCATCAGGATCGGGGCAGGCGGGTTGTCGATCTTCAGCGCACCGGGGTCTTCTTCGCCGCGCAGTGTATCGACCAACGCGTCGTGCACGATCTTAACGACCTGCTGGCCGGGCGTGATCGATTTGGTGACAGCTTGACCGGTCGCTTGTTCCTGTACTTTCTTGACGAACTCGCGCGCCACCGGCAGCGAGACGTCGGCCTCAAGCAGGGCAACGCGGACTTCGCGCAGGGCAGTTTTCACGTCTTCTTCAGACAGGGCACCCTGTTTGGTCAGCCGGTCAAAGACGCCGGAAAGGCGTTCGGATAGATTTTCAAACATGCCTTCGGCCTCCTTAGCCGGTTATCTGGTGGCGTGCCCTAGATAGGACGCGTCGGTTAAATGCACAAACGCCCCCACGGGCGAAACTCGCTGGTGGGGGGCGATCCCTGAACGACTCAAGGGACCGGAAGATCAAACGCTTCCGGATGTTGGCGGCGATTTAGGCCGATTGGCTGGCAGAGTCAACCTTGCGTGCCGGAAGCCAATCGTTGACCGCATCCACCAGCCGATGCGCACCGCGCCCGCTGGAATAAGCCTCGACAATGGGATGCCGCCCGGCGCTCATGCCTTCATCCAGTATCAGGACAGGGCGATAGAGGGTCGATGTGCCATTGTCGCTACGTGAGGTCGTGCTTTCAGTTTCCGCGTGCGAGAGGTGCGAGAGCTCATGTTCCACCGCATCATATCCAAAGACTGACTGTCTGCGGATCAGGATGCTGTTTTTATTGCGATCCAGTATGACCTGCACGCGGCGGACAAAGGCGCAAAATGCACCAAAACCCATGCCTCCGCCGAATAGTGCGAAGAAAATGCCGAACAAGATACCCTCGCCACCTTCACTGGCCAAGAAGACGCCCGCGCCGACAAATGCAAGAATGAAGAAAACCAGCGTGATGCCGATGAACCATGGCGTATTGGACAGGATCAGTTGGCTCGGAGTGTTGCGCGTGACTTTCATGGCGGCACGCTAGCACCGAATGCCGCGCCTGTCGTGGCTTGAATTTACCTGTCGGTTGGGCGATGAGCGCGCCATACGAGGAGGTTCCCATGGACGCATCATCTGTCTTTCAGGATACGTTGCCGCTCAGCTCGGATGCGCTTTTGGCGCAGTTGGATGAATGGGGGCTGCCCTATCGGTTGCATACTCATATCCCGCTGCGCACCGTTGAGGATGCCAAAGGGGTCGAGGGCCAGTTCATGGTGCCGGGTGAAAACACACTGCGGCTCAAGAACCTGTATCTGCGCGACAAGAAAAAGCGGAATTATCTGGTGACGCTGGAACAGAGCCGCGAGATCGACCTCAAGGCGCTGGGCGCGGAGTTGGGGGTTGGCAACCTGTCCTTCGGCTCGGCGGATCGGCTGTTCCAGAACCTCGGCATCCGCCCTGGCGCGGTCAGTCCGCTGGCGATGATCAACGGCGTTGAGAACAACGTTAAGTTCTTCATGGACGCCGCCGCGCAACAGGCCGATGTCATCAACATGCACCCTTTGGTCAACGACCGAACCGTCGTTTTGTCGCGCGAAGACCTGATGGTGTTCTTTGATAAGATCGGGTGCGAGATAAACTGGCTGCCGTGATCACCCCTCAAGCGCTTCGTTCAATGCGGCAGCGACATGGGCGGCAGAGGGGTTGATGAACATGTGACCATCCGCCTCGAACACCGGGTCATCCAGATGATCGGGGAAGGCCAGAGGCAACTCGGTACAGGCCAGCAAGATCGCGGTTCCGGGTGCGGCGTGTTTGTTGCAGAAGGCCAGCAGGCGCGCAAGTGCGGTGTCGGATGCGCCGCCGTAGAAATCACTGTCGATCATCGCCTGCATCTCGGCGATCTCAGGCTCGGGCAGGCGTGTGTTTGCCGTGATACCCTCGGCGGCCAGCCGGTCGGCATAGTTTGTGGCCTGCATGGTGACTGCGGTTCCAAGGACCAAAGCATTGGTGGCGCCGGTCGAGGCGGTCGCGTCGGCGGTTGCGTCAAAAATGCTGAGAATAGGCATGGAGACGCCTTCGCGGATCGCGTGAAGCCGCGCGTGTGGCGTATTGGAGGCGATGATGCCGAAATCGCAGCCTGCGTGTTCCAAAGTCAGCAGTGCTTCGCGGAACACCGCGTCGAAAGCGGCCCAGCTGTCTTCGTCACCGGCCACGCCGCGCAAGGCGCGGGTTTTGGCTTGGGTGACGGATTCGATGGTCATGGGTGGGATGGGCAGCGGCGATCCGTGGCCGCGTTCAGCAAAATACCGACCCGCGCCTTCAGCGATCGCCCGGTAGTAGTCGACAGTTGAGGCCCAGCCAACACCGCCCAATATTCCAATCTTCTTCATGTGAAACGCCCAGTCTGCCGATTTGCCTTGGCGCAGACTGGACGGTTCAAGGGGGTCAGGTCAATCAGGCTGCCAGCTTGGTGACAGCTTTCTGCGCATTGGACAGGGTTGTTTCGGGGTCCAGTGCCATGCGATCTGCGGCGATGACCTCGACATCATGGATGCCGATGAAGCCCAGAACATGCCGCGCATAGGTGGTGGCAAAGTCGATCTCGGAGCCCACCGCCGTACCGCCCGATGCAACAGCAAGGATGGCGCGTTTGCCTTCCAGCAGACCTTTCGGTCCTTCTTCGGAATAGGAGAATGTCAGACCGGCACGGGCGACCAGATCAATCCAGGCCTTGAACGCGGCGGGAACTGAGAAGTTGTAGATTGGCAGGCCGATGACGATCGTGTCGGCCTTTTGCAACTCGGACACCAATTCGTCCGACAGGGCCAGCAGGTCTTTCTGTACCGCGTCACGCTGGTCGGCGGGGGTGAAATTGGCGCCGATCCAGTCTTCGGTCAGCAGGGGCAGGGGAGTGGCCAGATCGCGGCGGATGATACGCCCGGCGTTCAGGTGGCGAACCACGCGGTCGGACAGATCGCGGGTGGCAGATCCAGTGCGGCGGGCCGAGGCGTCGATATGCAGGATGGTTTTGGTCATTTCGGGGCGTCCTTTGTTGCGGAATTACCTTCTGTTGCCCCAATATGGCTGTTGCGCGCATGAACAAAACTCGGATATATCAACAAGCATTGTTAGAATTTGCACATTGGATCAGATGCAATGGACAATTGGGATGAAGTGAGAACCGCCTATCAGGTGGCGCGCATGGGAACGGTCAGCGGCGCGGCGGATGTGCTGGGTGTGCACCACGCCACCGTGATCCGCCATATCGATGCGATCGAGGCACGGCTGGGCGTCAAACTATTCCAGCGTCACGCGCGTGGGTACACACCAACCGAAGCGGGAGAGGACCTGTTGCGGGTCGCGCAGGCAACCGAAGATCAGTTCAACCAGCTGGTCGGTCGCATGAAGGGGCGCGGAGACGATGTCTCGGGCGAGATCGTGGTCACCTCACTGGCCTCACTGGCCCCGCTCATCGTACCGACGCTGACCGAGTTCCAGCAGACCCACCCGGGATTGATCGTGCGCTATCTGACCGGCGACCGCCTGTTCCGGTTGGAATATGGCGAGGCGCATGTGGCGATCCGCGCCGGGGCCGCGCCGGATCAACCGGACAATGTGGTGCAGCCGTTCATTCCACAAGAGGTCGGACTATTCGCCAGCAAGGCCTATCTCGCGCGCCACGGCAAACCCGCGGACGTTGCAGATTTCGCCAATCACCACTTCGTCGGCAATGATGACGAAAACAGCCGCGCGCCGTTTTCCCGCTGGCTGCGTGCCAACGCGCCGGAGCAGGCGATCACTTTCCGCTGCACCAATAATTTCTGTATGCGAGAGGCTGTTCTGGCCGGTGCAGGCATCGGCTTTATGGCCCGTTGGGAGGCCGCGCGCGATCCCGATCTGGTCGAGGTGATGGCACCGTTGCCCGAGTGGTCTGGCAAGCTGTGGCTGGTGACTCATGTGGATCTGCACCGGACCACCAAGGTGCAGGCTTTCCTATCCTTCCTGAAAGATCAATCCAGGGGCTGGCTGCCGTGACACCGCAGGCGCGCGGCCATCTGGCCATGCTGACATTCTCGGCTTTGGTGGCGGGCAGTTTCTCGCTTGGCTCAATGGCGGCAAATGAGATCGCACCGTCGGCGATCACGGCAGCGCGCTTTGCGATTGCGGCGGTCGTGATCGGCATCGCTGCGATTGCCACAACGGGCATTCCGCGCAGCGCGGCTCGGGCACCATGGCGCTATCTGGTTCTTGGCGGATTGTTCGGAGCCTACTTTGTCCTGATGTTCTACGGATTGAAAACCGCTCCCCCGGTCAGCGCGGCAGCGGTCTTTACGCTGACCCCGGTCATGTCGGCGCTGGCCGGGTGGGTGCTGCTGCGCCAGATCACCACCCCACGCATGGCGCTGGCCCTGACGGTCGGTGCGGTCGGTGCGCTGTGGGTGATCTTCAGAGCGGATTGGCAAGCCTTTCAGGTCTTCGAGATCGGAGGCGGCGAGATCATCTATTTCTGGGGTTGCGCCGCGCACGCCGTCTATACGCCGATGATACGGCGATTGAACCGGGGCGAGCCTGCGGTGGTGTTCACCTTCGGTACGTTGGTTGCGGGGTGTTTGATCCTGACGGTCTGGGGCTGGTCCGATATCCGTGCAGTAGATTGGGGCAACCTTCCCGGGATTGTCTGGGTGACGCTGCTTTATATCTCGTTGTTTGCGACCGCCGCCAGTTTTGTACTGGTTCAGTTTGCAGCCCTGCGTTTGCCCGCGGCAAAGGTCATGGCCTACACTTACCTGACGCCCAGCTGGGTGATCCTGTGGGAAATCGCCCTGGGACGTCCTGCGCCGACGGCATTGGTGTTGGTTGGTGCCGGGCTCACCGCTGTTGCGCTGTTGTTGCTGCTGAAAGGAGAAGACGCGCCTGCAAATACTCCGGTGCGCTCGAATTGAAGCTTGTGATTTCTACCTGATGTGGCAGCCTGCCTGTCACCACCAAGGAGCTGGGCCATGAAAACAATGTCACTTATTCCCGCATTGCTGGCGCTGTCCGCCTGTGCCCCCGGTAGCGCGAAAGACGCTGCAGAGGCGGACCTGCAAGCCAGCTGCGAAGCTCTGGTGGGCGCCGAAACCGGCACAGGGCCTGATGGTGTCAAAGCGATGTCTACCCAGTCCAGCCCGACAGGCTCGGTCACCAGCGTATTCGTGGCAGGGGCCGAGGCTCCGTGGCTCTGTCGTGCCGACCCAACGGGGGTTGTGACCGGGGTGGAATATAGCCGCGAGGGCTGAGCCTGCCGTTTGGATCGTCCCGACGGGTCAGACTGGCGAACCGCCCGGGTCGACATATCTCAGGATCAGGAGGACGCGAATATGTTCAAACACATCATGGTCCCGGTCGACCTGCACTTGCCGCCCGAGGTCAAGAAAGCCACCGAGGTTGCCGCGCAATTGGCCAAATGGCAGGGCGCCAAAGTGACCATCGTCAGCGTCACCGGCCCGCAGCCTGGGGATAGCCACCTGACAACAGACGCGATCAAACAAGAATTGCTGACCTGCGCCAGTGAAATTGCGATGCAAAGCGGCACAAGTGTGGACACACGCAACATTCACTCGGTTGATGTCGCGGTCGAGATCGACAAGGACCTGACCCACGCAGCAGAGGAAATGGGGGCCGATCTGATTGTTGTGGGAACCCACGCACCCCGGATCACAGACTATATCCTGTCCAGCCACGCGGGATATCTGGCCAAACACGCCAGCATGTCGGTCTTAGTTGTGCGTTAGGCCTCATCCGGGGGCAGTTCAACTTCTAGAAACCGCTCGAACGCATCCAGATTGACCGGTTCGAACTGTCCGAACCCCTGCATCCAAACCGAGGCCGCACGAAGCGCGTCGGGTTCAAGTTTGCACCACTTCACCCGTCCGCGTTTTTCCTGAGAAATCAGACCTGCTTTGGTCAGGATCACCAGATGCTTTGAAATCGCGGCCAGCGACATTTCGAACGGTTCGGCCACGTCGGTGACGGCCATGTCATCTTCCAGCAGCATCGCTAAGATGGCGCGGCGGGTGGGATCGGCGAGGGCTGCGAAGACAGTGTCGAGGTCGTTGGACATGGTTCCGCTGAACCATAGCCTGTGAGTTTGGTCAACCATTTGGTTGAATATGCGGATTCAGGCTTATCCGCCCGGTCAGCGAATTATACGCCATCGGCAGGTTTCACGCGGTCTGTGATTTTAATATAAAAATCATATACTTATTGCCGTTCATGCTGCGGCTTCATTGCCGTTGACTCTGCGCCCTCAGCCCCTTAGCACCCTACCCAAGACTGTGCGAGGGAAACGCCCGTGACCGAAGATGACCAAAAGCAGCGTATGGCGCAGCTGGAGGCCAAGATCGAAGCGGCGAAAAAGGCCAAAGCGCCGAAACCTCGTGCGGATGCTGACGTATCCGGAGGCGAGCTTGCCTGGAGGATGGTCATCGAAATGGTTTCCGGTCTGGGGATCGGATTTGGCATCGGATACGGGCTGGACAGCCTGCTTGGGACGATCCCGATCTTTCTGGTGCTATTCACATTGCTGGGCCTTGTCGCGGGCGTGAAGGTTATGCTCCGCAGCGCGAAAGAGGTTCAAGAGAAACAAGCGGCCGCAAGCGCGACCGAGAAGGACGAGAGGGACTGAACGTGGCAACCGAGACCACCGCAGAAAAAGGCAGCAGCCTGGCTTTCCATCCAATGGACCAGTTTATCGTCAAGCCGTTGTTCGGCGACGGTGCGATTGCCTGGTACACGCCCACCAACGTGACCCTGTGGCTGTTCCTGGCGATTGCGGCGATCTTTGCCCTGCTGGTTCTCAGCACGTCCAAGCGCGCCATTGTTCCGACGCGGATGCAGTCGGTGGCCGAGCTGGCCTATGGTTTCATCTACAAGATGCTGGAAGACATCTGCGGCAAGGAAGGCGTAAAGTACTTCCCCTATGTCATGACCCTGTTCATGTTCATCGTCTGCGCGAACTTCCTGGGCATGTTGCCCATGTCCTTCACCACCACATCGCATTTCGCCGTGACCATCCCGCTGGCGCTGGCCGTGTTCCTGACCGTGACCGTTTTGGGTTTCGTCAAGAACGGCGCTGCGTTCCTGGGCTTGTTCTGGGTCTCCAGCGCGCCGCTGGCGCTGCGCCCTGTTCTGGCGATCATCGAGCTGATCTCGTACTTCGTTCGCCCGGTCAGCCACTCCATTCGTCTTGCCGGTAACGTCATGGCAGGCCACGCGGTTATCAAGGTGTTCGCAGGCTTTGCCGCGATTGCCGTGATCTCGCCCGTGTCGGTTCTGGCGATCACCGCAATGTATGGCCTTGAGGTCCTCGTGTCCTTCATTCAGGCCTACGTCTTCACCATTCTGACCTGTGTGTATCTGAAAGATGCGCTGCATCCGTCGCACTAAGGTCCGAACCCCCAACATCGAAACTTCCAAATCGTAAGGAGAATTCTCATGGAAGGCGATCTCGCACACATCGGCGCAGGCCTGGCAGCAATCGGTTCCGGCGCAGCCGCAATCGGGGTGGGCAACGTTGCAGGCAACTTCCTGGCCGGCGCCCTGCGCAACCCTTCGGCGGCTGCTTCGCAGACCGCAACCCTGTTCATCGGTATCGCGTTCGCAGAAGCGCTGGGCATCTTCGCATTCCTGGTCTCGCTGCTGCTGATGTTCGCCGTATAATCTGCGGAACCTGATCCTTACGCGCAGATGGGCCCAAGCCATAGCGGCCCATCTGTTGTAAAGACAACGTTCCGACGGAGGACATCATGGCGACTGAACCCATTGCTGAAGAAGTAGTAGGCACATGCGTTGATTCCAGCGGCTACGCCGTCGGGATGCCGCAGCTCTGCTTCGATTGGTTCCCCAACCAGATTTTCTGGCTGGTCATCACGCTGGTCGTCATCTTTCTGGTCCTGTCCCGCGTGGCTCTGCCCCGCATCGCGGCAATCCTGGCTGAACGCCAGGGGACCATTACAAATGACCTGGCTGCGGCCGAAGATCTGAAGGCCAAAGCGGTCGAGGCCGAAGAGGCCTATAACAAAGCGCTGGCCGATGCCCGTTCTGAGGCTCAGCGTATCGCAGCGGAAGCCCGCGCCGAAATCCAGTCTGGTCTGGATGACGCGATTGCCAAGGCGGATGCGGAAATCGCTGCAAAGGCGGCTGAATCGGAAAAGGCAATTGCCGAAATCCGTGCCGGTGCGCTGGAAAGCATTCAAGTGGTTGCCAAGGATACGGCGGCTGAACTGGTCACAGCACTGGGCGGCGAGGCGGATGCCAAAGCCATCAACAGTGCAGTAGATGCGCAGACGAAAGGATAAGTGACATGCGGAACACTCTTGCCCTTATCCTGACCGTTGGTGCCGCCAGCCCCGCGCTGGCCGCAAGCGGCCCGTTCTTCTCGCTTGCCAACACTGACTTTGTCGTCACTCTGGGCTTCATCGTCTTTATCGCGGTCCTGTTCTACTTCAAGGTCCCCGGTATGATCGGTGGTGCGCTGGACAATCGCGCCGAAGGTATTCAAGCCGAGCTGGACGAAGCCCGCGCCCTGCATGAAGAAGCACGCAGTCTGCTGGCCTCGTATGAGCGCAAGCAGCGCGAAGTTCAGGGTCAGGCCGAAGCTATCGTTGCCGCGGCCAAGGAAGACGCGGTTCTGGCGGCTGAACAAGCTAAGGTGGATCTGGAAAAATCCATCGCGCGCCGTCTCGCGGCAGCGCAGGATCAGATCGCATCGGCTGAGGCATCTGCCGTCAAGGAAGTCCGCGATCAGGCCATCACCGTAGCGGTTTCGGCAGCCAACGCCGTGCTGGCCAAACAGATGACCGCAACGCAGGCGAACAAGCTGATCGATGCATCCATCGCGGATGTGGGTGAAAAGCTACACTGATCGCCCGGATCATATTATTTTAAAAACCCGAGGGCTTCAGGCTCTCGGGTTTTTTCTTTTCGTGGCTTCCAGTTTGAAGGATCAGACCTCTCCAGTCTCGTGCTTCAAACGCTGTTGCGCGATCTCTTCATTGCGCAGGGCCTTCTGCTGATCGGCCATGCAGCTTTTGACAAAGTTCAGATGATCCTCGACCGCCTTCCGTGCCCCTTTCGGGTCGCGGTCCTGCAGGGCTGAGTTGATGGCTCGGTGCTGGTCCAGAATTGCGTCGCGGGTGGTGCGTTGCTGGAACATGATCTGTCGGTTGTAGAATACGCCCTGCCGCAGCAGATCGAACATCGACCGCATCATATGCAGCATCACCACGTTATGACTGGCCTCGATGATCGCCATATGGAACTGGGCGTCCAGATGCGCCTCTTCTTCGGCTGCATTGCGGGCGTGGGCGTCTTCCATCTTGTCCAGTATGGTCTGCACCACCTTCAGATCGCTGCCCGAGCCCATGCGGGCGGCACGCTCAGCCGCTAGACCCTCCATGTCACGCCGGAATGAGAGATAGTCGAACACTGCCTCGTCGTGATTGCCGAACAACCGGATCAAAGCTGGCGCGAAGGCCGAGCCCAGAACCTCGGCCACATAGATGCCCGATCCGGCCTTGGCAGTTAGCAATCCCTGTTCCTGGAGGTCCGAGATTGCCTCGCGCAGCGACGGGCGCGACACGCCCATGCGCTCGGCCAGCTCCCGTTCCGAGGGCAGGCGTTCTCCGGGGCGCAGAATGCCGCGCAGGATCAGCAGTTCGATCTGGCGCACAACAGCCAGTGACAGTTTTTCGGTTTGAACTTTTTGAAAAGGCATCTGGCTACCACTTGGAATTGGTCAAGTCACTTGACCACGTTTGTAAGGGGCGTTCAAGTCGCTCACAGAGGTTGAAACATTAGGTCAGAATTATTGACATAAGAGGCGCATTGCCTAATCTGCGTCCCAAGGGCGGAGGAGGCCCCCTAAGATGGATCAGCTCTACGCCACCCGAACCGCACGGATGAAGGCTTCCGAAATCCGCGAATTGCTGAAACTGCTGGGCGAGCCCGGTATCATTTCCTTCGCAGGCGGTATTCCCGACCCCGCTTTGTTTCCAGCAGAGGCTTTCGCCGAAGCGTTTCAAAATGCGCTTGGCCCAGATCAACAGGCGCAGGCGCTGCAATATTCGGTCAGCGAGGGCTATGCCCCGCTGCGTGAATGGCTGGCCGACCATATGCGTGGGATCGGCGTTACGTGCGGCATCGACAACATCCTGATCACCTCGGGCTCGCAGCAAGCGCTGGATTACTTGGGTAAGTTGTTCTTGTCACCGGGTGATACTGCGTTGGTTGGGTGGCCCACATATCTGGGCGCGCTCAATGCGTTTGACGCTTATGAGCCGCGCTTTGACCAGCTTAGCATCAATGGCAATCGTGGGGCTGCCGAATACCAGGCCGCCGCCGGCAACAGCCCGATCAAATTCGCTTATCTCTCCGCCGATTTTGCAAATCCGACTGGTGAGACGGTCGATCTGCGGGGCAGGGAGGCGCTGCTAGATCTGGCAGATGAATTGGATTGCGCAGTGATCGAGGACGGAGCCTATCAGGCGCTGCGCTATGACGGCGATCCGATCCCTCCGATCCTCGCGTTAGAACAGGCGCGCAAGGGATCGATCGAGAACTGCCGGACGATCTATTGCGGCAGCTTCTCGAAAACTCTTTCACCGGGGTTGCGGCTGGGTTGGGTGGTTGCAGCAAAACCGGTGATCTCGCAACTGGTGCTGCTGAAACAGGCGGCTGATCTGCATTCTTCTACGATCAACCAGATGGCGGTGTATCAGGTGGCACGGGATCGCTTCGACACTCATGTCCCCATGCTACGCCAGACCTATGCCGCGCGCCGCGATGCGATGCTTGAGGCGCTCAACCAGCACATGCCCAATGGCGTCGACTGGACCCGACCCGAGGGTGGCATGTTCATTTGGGTCACTCTGCCCAAGGAAATGAACGGCGCCGACCTGCTGGCGAGGGCGCTGGAAACGGTCAAGTTGGCCTTTGTACCCGGTCAGGCTTTCTATCCCGACGACACCGGGTCGAATACCATTCGACTGAGTTTTTCCAACTCGGATGAGGACACGATCCGCGAGGGTATACGCCGGTTAGGAGAAGTGTTGCGCGCCTGAACCGGGGAAAGGTTTCATTAACCATATTGTCGCTAATAAAGCAGCATGATCCGCGTGCTCGCTTTCCTGTGCCTCGCCGCCTGCTCGGGTGGTACACCCTATTTTCGCGACTTGCCCGCAACGCGCGTCGCGGTGAATGGCAGTATCTTCGACGTCCGCGTCCGCAATGAACTGGCCGAGGCCGTCCGCGTGAACCCGCAATACGCGCCGCGTCTGGGTCCGATCCGTGACCGGGCCGCGCTGGCCATGGCGCAGGTCTCGGGCTGTCCGCTTCTGGACGTTCTTGGCGATGCGGCCGTCACTGTGGGCGTGCTGGGCTGCGACCAGGAACTGGGGAAAAAACTGATTTTCGGCGCACTCCTTCGCCGTCCCTATGAATGCGTTGATTACGGATATTACGAAGACTACGGATATCAGGTCTTTGAATGCTCGCCTTACTGAGATACGCGAGACTCCGCGTAGTTTTGCCAAGATGTTGTGGATAACTTGGTCCAATCTCCCATATCCTGCGCAATCACGTTGACACCTCCCCCATCCGTTGCGCAGACTTCTTACCCATAGGAATCATACCAAGAGCAGCCATTGCGCTTTAGCAAACTCAAACTGACCGGCTTCAAAAGCTTCGTGGACCCGACCGATCTGATCATCGCGGACGGGCTGACCGGAGTGGTTGGTCCGAACGGCTGCGGCAAGTCCAATCTGCTGGAAGCGTTGCGCTGGGTGATGGGTGAAAACCGTCCCAAATCCATGCGCGGTGGCGCGATGGAAGATGTGATCTTTGCGGGCGCTGCCACTCGGCCTGCGCGCAACTTTGCCGAGGTGGTCCTGACCATGGACAACTCGGAACGTTTGGCGCCATCCGGCTTCAACGACAGCGACCAGTTGGAAATTGTCCGCCGCATCACCCGCGATGTGGGCAGTGCCTACAAGACCAACGGCAAGGACGTGCGCGCCCGCGACGTTCAAATGCTGTTCGCGGACGCCTCGACCGGTGCGCATTCGCCTGCGCTGGTGGGGCAAAACCGCATTGCCGAACTGATCAACGCCAAACCCCGCGCACGACGTCGCATTCTGGAAGAGGCCGCCGGCATCTCCGGGCTTTACCAGCGCCGCCACGAGGCTGAACTGAAACTGAAAGGTACCGAGGCCAACCTGACCCGTGTGGATGACGTTTTGGAGCAGTTGGGCGGGCAGTTGGCGCAACTCGCCCGTCAGGCCCGTCAGGCGGCGCGGTATCGCGAGATCGGCGAGTTGTTGCGTCAGGCCGAAGGGATGCTGCTCTATCGCCGCTGGAAAGAGGCCGACATGGCCCGTCAGGCGGCCGAGGAAAAGCTACGCGACCGGATCACCGAAGCCTCTCGCGCCGAGGCATCCGCGCGTGAATCCGCCGCCAAACGCGCTGAGATCGAGGAAACCCTGCCGCCCTTGCGTGAGGAAGAGGCCATCGCCGCAGCCGTCCTGCAGCGCCAGCAGGTGCAGCGCGATCAGCTGTCGGATCAGGAAACCCGCGCACGCCAGACGATCGAGACTCTGACCAACCGTATCCAGCAATTGGGCAACGACATCGAACGCGAATCCGGTCTGAACCGGGACGCGGGTGAGATGATCGAACGGCTCGAATGGGAGGCCCGCGAGCTTGCAAAAGCCGCCGATGGCTATGACGAAAAGGTCGCTGAAGCTGCTGAAGTTGCGCGCGAGGCCGCGTCGGTGTTGCAGGATCGCGAAGATCACCTGTCGCAGGAAACCGAAGACATGGCCCGTCTGGTGGCTCGCCACCAATCGGCGCAACGACTGGTTGAAGACAGCCGCAAGACACTGGCTCGTTCCGAGGGCGAGGAAGAAAAGGCCCGCGCCGCCGTGGACGAGGCGCGCAATGCCCTTTCCCGTGCCAGCGAGGCGTTCGAGACCGCGCAAGAGGGTGAGGAAGAAGCTCGCGAAGCTGCTGAGGCAGCGGAAGAAGCACTGGCCGCCGCCGACGAGCTGCGCAACGATACACAGGCGCGTGAGGCCGAGGCCCGCGCCAAACGCTCCGAGGCCGAGGGTGAACTGGGCGCGATAAGGGCCGAGACCACCGCGCTGGCCAAGCTGGTCGAACGCGACACGGCTGAGGGTGGGCAAGTGCTCGACATGCTGCGGGTGGCAACGGGCTTTGAAAAGGCATTGGGGGCTGCGCTGGCGGATGACCTGCGTGCACCGTTGGTCGAGGGCGACGGACCTTCAGGTTGGGTGCAGGTAGCGGGCTATGACAGCGACCAGCCCTTGCCCGACGGGGCCGAGCCGCTGGCGTTGCATGTGTCCGGCCCTGACCGCCTAAGTCGCCGTATTGCGCAGATCGGTCTGGTCGATGCGGATCAGGGCGCGCGCCTGCAGGCGTCGTTGAAACCGGGTCAACGCTTGGTCTCACGCTCGGGAGATTTGTGGCGCTGGGACGGATTCCGCGCCTGGGCCGAGGATGCACCAAGCGCTGCCGCCCTGCGTTTGGAACAGCTCAACAAGCTTGAGGCGCTGAAACAGGAACTGACCCGCACCGAGGCGCAGGCCGAAGGTGCCCGCGCCGCGCATGAAGCGCTGTCACAGCAACTGGCCAATGTAACCGAGGCTGACCGCCGCGCCCGCGAGGCCCGCCGTGCCGCAGATCAGCGCATGGCGGAAACCGCGCGGATGCTCAGCCGGGCTGAGGCGGATCGAAATCTGGCGCAGGGCAAGCTGGAAACACTGACCCTCGCGGTCGACCGTCACAAGGAAGACGCCATGTCCGCCCGCGCACAACTGCGTGAGGCTGAAGGCGCGTTGACTGGCCTGGGCGATCTCGACAGCGCCCGCGCGCAGGTCGAGGACATCAAGCAGACGGTCGAGGCGTCGCGGATCACCATGCTGACCCACCGCTCGACGCATGATGAATTGCGCCGCGAGGGCGAGGCGCGCACCCGGCGCACGCAGGAGGTGACTAAGGACCTCAGCGGTTGGCGGCATCGTCTGGAAACGGCGGAAAAGCGGATATCGGAACTGGCCGAACGCAAGGAAAGCTCGGAAGAAGAACTGACGGAGGCGATGGCGGCCCCCAGCGAAATCGCCGAGGCACGGGAAGAACTGAACGAGCTGATCGAAACCGCTGAGGCTCGGCGCGCCGAAGCCGCCGACAAGTTGGCCGAGGCCGAGACCCAGCAGCGCGAGGTGGTTCTTGCCGAGCGCGAAGCCGAACGTCTGGCCTCGGAGGCGCGCGAAAGCCGCGCGGCGGCTGAAGCGCGTTGCGACGCCGCCAAGGAAAGCGTAGTCGCCGCAGCAGAACGCATTGCCGAGGATCAGCAACTGACGCCGAACCAGCTGCTGAACCAACTGGACGTGAACCCTGATCAGATGCCCGCCGCCGACGCACTTGAAGCCGAAGTGAACCGCCACAAGCGTCAGCGCGACGCCATGGGCGCAGTGAACCTACGGGCTGAAGAGGACAGCAAAGAAGTTCAGGAAGAATTCGACACGCTGAACGGCGAAAAGGCCGATCTGGAAGAGGCGATCAAGGCCCTGCGCAGCGGCATCGCCAGCCTCAACCGCGAGGGTCGCGAACGCCTGCTGACCGCGTTCGAGCAGGTGAATTCCAACTTCGCCATGCTGTTCAAGCATCTGTTTGGTGGCGGCGAGGCCAATCTGGTCATGGTCGAAAGCGACGATCCGCTGGATGCGGGCCTTGAGATCATGTGCCAGCCGCCGGGCAAAAAGCTCTCGACTCTCAGCCTGCTTTCGGGCGGCGAACAGACCCTGACCGCGACGGCGTTGATCTTTGGCGTGTTCCTTGCCAACCCCGCCCCGATCTGTGTGCTTGATGAGGTCGACGCCCCGCTGGACGATGCCAACGTCACCCGCTTCTGCGACTTGCTGGACGAGATGTGCCGCCAGACTGATACGCGTTTCCTGATCATCACCCACCACGCGGTGACCATGGCGCGGATGGATCGGCTGTTCGGTGTGACGATGCAGGAACAGGGTGTCAGCCAACTGGTTTCGGTCGATCTGAAAAAGGCCGAGCAGATGGTCGCCTGAGCGATCACCGCAACGTTATGACCCATTCCCGGCTTGCCGGGTTAGGGTAGCGTATGACCCGATCACTGATCTTTTTTCTGCTATGCGCCACCCCACTTGCGGCCGCCGAATGGGCCACCAAACCCGGAGACCAGCCGCTTTCTCCGCAGGAGCTTGAGGCTTTGGCAGGCCAGACTCTGACATTCTATGATGACGGCCAGTCCAAATACTCGGCTGGAGGGGCCTATTCTTATACCTATGCCAGCGGAGAATCCGCCTTTGGCACCTATTCCATCGCCGGGGACGGCAGTGTTTGCATCGCGTATCGCAATGGGTTCAGCCGATGCGACCTATATGTCCGCAGTGGTGAGCGGTTGATCCTGATCGACGAGAAAGGCGATCGCTATCCGGTCAGAGCGAGTAATTGATCTGTTTTTCCCGATCAGTTGGTAAATTTGATAGAACCTTTGAGTAAAAACGGAAGAAAACGGGATAATCATCGTCAAATCAAGTTGTAGAATGCCCTGGATCGAAAAACTGATGGGGATGCCAAATGTGCCGTTTTTTGGCTTGGGTTGGGGAGCAGCGATATCTGGATGAATTGATCCAGGAGCAAGAGCAATCGCTTGTCATCCAAAGCCGCAACGCGTTGATCGGGAAGACACCAATCAATGCCGATGGGTTTGGACTGGCCTGGTATTCTGATCGCGAAACGCCTTGTTTCTACAAGGACACTCATCCCGCATGGTCCGATGCAAATCTCAAACAACTGGCTCATCACACACGATCACGACTGTTTTTGGCCCATGTAAGAGCGTCGACAGGCACTGCGACCTCGCGCAACAACTGTCACCCATTTGGATTTGGCAAATGGAGCTTCATGCACAATGGCCAGGCTGGAGGGCATGACCAAATCCGGCAGCAGCTCGATGCTATGATCCCGGCACATTTATACGGGCACCGAATGGGTGCGACAGAAAGTGAAGCGATCTTTTTGATTGCTCATGGCGAAGGTCTGGATTCAAATCCGATCGACGCAATGGCACGGGCCGTGGGGCGGGTGGAAGCGCTGTCCCGACAATGCGGATCGTCGCCTTATATGCGGTTCGCTGCGTGCTGGTCAGATGGCAGCCGTGTATTTGCGGCGCGCTATGCGTCTGATCGTTATGCACCCAGTTTGCATTACCGGGCCTCTGAAGACGGGATAGTGATATCTTCCGAGCCGCTTGATGCAGACAGTGACGGCTGGGTTGAAATACAGCCCAATACCGCCATCGTCACAGAAGGCTCGCTGGTATCTATCCATGCGTTTGATCCGTCAGTGAAACGTGAACCTGCAAAGGTTGCCTAGGCGCTGACCCTTATAGCTGCTTCAGCAGCTGTGTCGTTGGCCACGCATCCGCTGGCAAACCCATACGCAGTTGTTCAGCCTGCACAGCCGCACGCGTTCCGGCCCCAAGGATGCCGTCGATCTTGCCTACGTCGTGCCCGCGCGCCTGCAGTTTGCTCTGCAACTGTTTCATTTGCGCGCCCGTCAGCCCCGGCGCTGGATTACCTGCATCGTAAATCTGCGCGCCTTCCAGCCGTGTGCCGAAATAAGCGGCGGTCAGGACGTAAACGAAGCTCTGGTTCCATTCGAAATATACGTCGAAATTCGGGTAAGCCAGAAAGGCGGGGCCTTTATGCCCTTGTGGCAGGATCAGCGAGGCAGGCAGATTTGCCAACGACCCACTGCGCGCCTGCACGCCCATCGCCTGCCATTCGGACACCGAGCGGGGCTTGCCGGGGCCTGATAGTGACCAGTCCATCTGCGCGGGCACTGTGACCTCCTGCAGCCATGGCTGACCTGGTTGCCAACCCAGATGCGACAGCATCTTGGCCCCGGACATCAGTGCATCCGGCGCCGAGGTTTTTAGCGAAACCTTGCCGTCTCCGTCCCCATCCACGCCGTTTTCCAGAATGTCGCGGGGCAGCATCTGGACCATGCCGATTTCACCGGCCCAAGCCCCGGTGGTGCGGGCGGGGTCAAAATTGCCCTGGCTGTACAGCTCGATCGCGGCGAAAATCTGCGGGCGAAACAACTCGGGGCGGCGGCAGTCGTGGGCCAGCGTCACCAGCGCGTTGCGGGTGTTGAAATCGCCCTGAAAGGACCCGTAGTCGGTCTCGAACGCCCAAAATGCCAGTAGCACACCGCGCGAAATGCCGTATTCCTGCTCAATCCGGTCAAACACCGCGTCGTATTTGCCCGACATGGCCTTGCCCCGGTCGATCCGGTTCTGTGAAATCAGGCGCCGCGAGAAGTCGATGAATGGTTTCTGGAATACGCCCTGCGCGCGGTCGGCTTTCAGAACGGCTCCGTCCTGCTGAACGCCCTTGAAAAAGCTGTTGACGGTGGATTTGTCGTAACCCTGCTGAATGGCTTCGGCTTTCAGCCCTTTGACGAAGGCATTGAACCCACCGCCGCATTGGGCGAGTGCAGGCGAGGCGAAGAGGGCGGCGGCAATAAGGCCGGAAAGGAAACGCATAAGACTGATCCGTCAGAATATGAAGTTGAACCCAACCCACACCGACACGAGCCCAAGCGCAAGCCCCCATACCTGCCAGAGCATGTCTGATGCGCGAAAAACCTCCGCCGCGTCGATTTCTTGCCGGGCATTCCCGTTCACCCAGGCGAGATACCGCATCTGGCCATCATAGCTGCGCGGTCCGGCCAGTGCGATATCAAGCGCACGTGCCATCGCGGCCTCGGGCCAGCCTGCGTTGGGTGAGATATGGCGGCGTGCATCCTCAACCATCTCTCCCCAGCGCGACCATTGGCTGGACAGCGCGACGATCATTACGAAGGTCAGGCGCGCCGGGACAAGGTTCAGCACATCATCCAGCCGCGCCGCTGCCCAGCCGAAGGCGCGGTATTTGTCGTTGCGATAACCGATCATACTGTCGGCGGTGTTGACGACCTTGTAAACCAGAAGCCCCGGCAGACCTGCGACCAGAAACCAGAAGGCTGGGGCAATCACCCCGTCGCTCAAGTTTTCGGCGGCACTTTCGATGGCGGACCGCGCCACCTGCGCCTCGGTCATATCTCGCGTATCGCGCGAGACAATCATGGCGACTTGCGCGCGCCCTTCGGCAAGCGAGGTCAACAGGCCTTCACCTACTGCGCGAACATGGGTGATCAGGGATTTCTGGGCCAGAAGGATGGCGCAGACCACGATCTCGACGATCGGACCAAGCAGCGCCAGCAACCGGCCAAGGATGAGTGCCACCGCAACCAGGATGAGTACCGTCGCAACCCCTTTGAGGCGGCGATACGCCCCATGGTTCAGCCGGTTGTCCAGCCAGCCAATCGCGTTGCCCATCAGTACGGCAGGGTGGCGAATACGTGACCACAGCCAATCCGGCTCACCCAATGCTGCGTCCAGACACATGGCGCAGACCAATAGGAACGCGGTGCTCACAGCGCTGCTTCCAACCGGGCCCAACCATCTGCTGGCGGTAATCCAAGGCGCAGGTAGGTCCGGGAATAGGGGAAAATACGGCTCCAGATATGCGCCCGCGCCAATCGGTCTTGCCAGGCGGTCGCGTCATCAACGTCGTAGAGGCGGAACAGGCTGGTGCCGCCAATCAGCCGCGCACCTTTGGACGTTAAAAGCTGATCCAACCGTGTTGCTTCATTTGCCAGACGCATGCGTGTTTGATCAGCCCATTTTACATCGTGCAACGCTTGCGCGCCGATCCGCAGCGCCGGGCCGGATACGGCCCATGGTCCCGTCAGGTCATTCAACCGCGCAATAAGATCGGGATGGCCGATTGCAAAACCCAGTCGCAACCCGGCCAACCCCCAAAATTTGCCAAAGCTCTTCAGCACCACGATGCCGGGCCGCTGGGCCAGATGAATCAGCGAGGCTTCGGGCGTTACGTCGCAGAAGCTTTCATCGATCACCGTCAGCGACGCGTCGACATCCGCGTCCTGCCAGATGCGCCCATCGGGATTGTTGGGGTGTACGATGACACGTGCCTGAGCCGGGCCGCTCTCGTGCACCTTCCAACCCTGAGCGGTGAATGCAGCGGCATGTTCGTTATAGGTGGGCATCGTGATCTGCACGCGGCCGGCTTTGGTCAGCGCGGGCACGCGGGCAATCACCGCAGAGGCACCAGGCGATGGCAGAATCTCGGCCCCATCAGGCACGTTCCAAAACACCCGCGCCGCGTCCGAGAGGCGTTCGAACGCGCCATGATCCGGCAATTCCATCCAGTCCGGAGGCTGCAGGCCCGAGACTTTATAAGCATGCGGATTGATTCCCGTGGACAGATCGATCCAGTCTGCGCGCGTGCCCCCAAACCGCGTCATCGCGCCATCCAGCCCTCCGCCATGATCGCGCGCAGCCCGAGGGTTCAATCTGTCATCCTGTCCAACCATCTGCCCCAGCCGGAATCGCCTATTTCTCATGCTTCAAGCGGATTTTTGCCGTTCTTACAAGCGAATCCGCCCGATCACGGCGCTGTGCGGGCCTTGTTAACACTTTGTTAAGGAAATCGCGTGATCACGGACAACAGGGGTCGGCACCACTCACCCATATCACGTGCCGAGGTTGTTGCAAATGAAAGTACTGATTGTTGAGAGTAACCCCGATCTAGGTCGGGTCTGGCAGCGGCATCTGCAAAGGCAGGAGGCCGAAGTCACGCTGGTCGAAACGCAAGAGGCCGCGATCCTGGCACTGTATGGTACCGCATTCGATATCATCGTGCTGGATCTGGTTCTGGAAACCGGCAGCGCCTTGGCGGTTGCCGATTTCGCAAGCTATCGCAGGCCCGAGGCGCGAGTGATCTTCGTCACCAACACCACATTCTTCTCGGACGGATCAATCTTTGCCCATAGCGCCAATGCCTGCGCCTATGTCCAAAGCTCGACCCCGCCCGAGGATCTGGCGGCCATGGTCGAACACTACGCCGCCGGGCGCTGATCTCGTCCATGAGGTTCTGAATAGTCCAACGTTGGATTCACTGGAATAATTCGGTGCGGATTGATGCTGTCATGGCTGAAGTGATAGTGGCGCACGATGTGGTTCATGTTCACTGTCTGCGCCACGCCGGGCCATTGATATAGCTCCCGCGTAAAGGCCCAGAGGTTCGGGTAGTCCACCAACCGACGCTTGTTGCACTTGAAATGTAAATGATAAACCGGGTCGAACCGGATCAATGTGGTGAACAGGCGCCAGTCGGCCTCAGTCACGCGGTCACCCATAAGATAGCGGTTCCGGGCCAGACGATCCTCAAGCCAGTCCAGCGTGTCGAACAGAGGGCCAACCGCGGCGTCATAAGCTTCTTGCGAGGTGGCAAAGCCGGATTTGTAGACCCCGTTATTGACATCGGAATAGATGCGCGCGTTGACCTCTTCGATCTCGTCCCGCATTGCCTCGGGCCAGTAGTCGTCTGTGTTGCCGGTGATCCCGTTGAAAGCCGAGTTGAACATGCGGATGATTTCCGAGCTTTCGTTCGACACGATCGTTTTCTCAACTTTGTCCCACAGGATCGGAACCGTAACGCGGCCCGAATAGTGAGGGTCGGCACGGGTGTAGATTTGATGGGCAAATTCTGATCCGAACAGTTTGTCGCCGGTCGCGCCATGGTCGTCGGTCTCAAAGGTCCAACCTTTATCCAGCATATCTGGATGCACGACCGAGACCGAGATGTGGTCGCTCAGCCCTTTCAACTCACGAAAGATCAGTGTGCGGTGCGCCCAAGGGCAGGCGTGCGAGACATAAAGGTGATAGCGCCCCGATTCCGCCTCGAACCCGCCGCGCCCCGAGGGGCCGGGCGCGCCATCGGCGGTGATCCAGTTGCGAAACTGTGCGGCCGAGCGTTTGAACGCCCCGCCTGTGGATTTGGTGTCATACCAGGTGTCATGCCATTCGCCGTCGACAAGCAGGCCCATCGTTATTCCTTTCGCATTGCGATTGGGTCAAACATAGGCCGTCTTGCGCCCCGATCCTATTTCACCGGGCGCGCATCAGGCCTGCATGCGCGCACAGGTGGGATGCGGTGTCTGGGCACCAGAACCGCAATGCCAAAACTTATGTGACGCCGTTCACTGGATTTTTACAGGAATCGCGTCAGACTAATGAGTGTTAAGGGGGGAAGTTTATTATGAGTACCTATGTTTCCAAGGAAATTCGCGCCGAATTGGATGCGGCCCGAATCGCTACCCTCAAGAAATCCAGCCGTTTGCGGGTGGAGGTTGGCGACAATAGCTTCAAAATTTTGACATTGTGGAAGGATGGTTTCACCGTCGAGGCCGAAACCACGCCGCGCCTGCGTGGGCTCGTCGATATCTATGACGGTGCCAACCACATGTATCAGTGCCTGATAATCGCAGACGAAGAAGCGGTGGGTGAAATGCGCTATGAGTTCAAGCGTAACACTGTGGCGACGGACAAGGCTCCACTGGATTTCTACCGCGCCCCGGATGCACCGATCGCATTGCTTGAAAACCGCGACTGACGCGCGCACCGTTTGATCTTTGGCACCGACGCACCACCGGCGCTCGGGCGGTAATGGGGCCTCAAGATTCTCAGGGATCAGGCCGGACGGTTTAGTCGGAGGCCGCCAGGGTCAGGTGCACAGGAGCCAAACCATCGATGCCGCCTTCAATTCGGTCTCCGGCGACCACAGGCCCGACCCCGGCGGGTGTGCCGGTCAGGATCAGATCGCCGGGGCGCAAATGGTAGAAACCCGATAGATGGGAGATCAGTTCATCGATCTTCCAGACCAGCTCAGACAATGTGGCGTCTTGTACGACCCGCTCATTGATGCTCAGATAGATGCGCTTGTCATCAGATGGGCTCCAGTCATCGGCGCGGGTCAGCGGAGCGAAGACCGCGCCGTTTTCCACATCCTTGCCCAGATCCCAGGGGCGCTGCTTGTTGCGCTCGCGGATCTGCAGGTCGCGGCGCGTCATGTCCAGCGCACAGCCATAGCCAAAAATCGCGTTGCGGGCCTCAGTGGCTGTGGCCCGAAAAACCGGTTTGCCGATTGCAACGGCCAGTTCCATTTCGTGATGATAATCCTCGGTGCCTGCCGGATACGGCACATGCGCTCCGGTCAAAACCGCGTTGGGCGCGGATTTGGTGAAGTAAAACGGCGCCTGACGATCCACCTCATGCCCCATCTCGGCAGCGTGGGCGGCATAGTTGCGGCCCACGCAAAAAATCCGCCCGATCGGATAGGTCGCCTGTTCCCCCTGCACCGGGATGCTTGGGATGTCCGGAAGCGTAAAAAGGTGGTTGGGCATGACGTGCCTCCGTTTTTTTTTGAACGGGGTTCATTGTAAATCGCCAAAGGCTGCCTTCAATCGCGCACAGGCCTCTTCGACCCGCTCGCGTTGGGTGGCCAGATTGAAGCGCTCGAAGGTTTCTCCACCGGTGCCAAAACCGGGGCCTGAGGATGTCGCGATCCGCGCATCTTCGCGTAGGCGGCGGACAAACTCATCGTGGCTCATACCCGTGCCCGAAAAATCGACCCATGCCAGATAGGTCGCCTGCAGAGGCATCGACCACAGGCCCGGTATCTCGGCGATGGCAGCATCAAACAGCTTCCGGTTCGCGTCCAGGTGGGCAATTTGTTCATCGACCCATTTTGCACCTTCCGGCGAATAGGCGGCAGTGATCATCGCCACACCCAACGCACTGGGGTCATAGTCCAGCGTGGTGATCCGGTGCCGCATCTCGGCCCGCAGCTTGGCGTCGGGAATGATCATGTTGCCGGTACGCTGACCGGCGATGTTGAATGTTTTCGACGCCGCGGTCAGTGTCACCGTCCACGGGCGCGCGTCGGGGGCGGCCGTATCCATCGGTACGAAGGTATTGCCCGAATAAACCAGATCATGGTGAATCTCGTCCGACACAAGGATCAGCCCGTTGCGCTCCGCAAACGCCGCTACAGCGCGCAGTTCATCCGGCGTCCAGACCCGACCTGACGGGTTCTGCGGCGAGCACCACAGCAGCAGCTTTTCTGATCCGTCCAACCGCGACTGCGCATCGTCCAGATCAAGCCCATAGCTGTCGCCATCGCGTATCAGCGGGCATTCCACCACGCGACGGCCGGATTTGTTCACCTTATGGGCAAACTCATGGTAGACGGGCGTGAAGATCACGACGCCATCTCCCGGTTCACTCCAAACATCCAGACACAGGGCAATCGCATTGCCCAACCCTTGCGAGGTCAGAATCCAATCGGTATCGATCTCCCAGTTGTGGCGTGTCTTCATCCACCACTGGATTGCATTCAGATAATCCGGGTGCATCCATGAATATCCAAACGCGCCATGATCGGCCGCTTCCCGCACCGCCTCGATCACGCAAGGGGCCGTGGCATAGTCGGAATCAGCCGTCCACATGGCCAGCCCATCCTCGGGGGCGACACCGTAAAGCTGCTCCATCTTATCCCATTTTGAAGAGTTGGTGCCCCGGCGGTCGATCAGGTCGTTGAAAGTCATGTCATCTCCATCTGTCGAGGCGAAAGCTAACCACAAATCCATAAGGTGCAAGGGGGCCGTTGCGGAGGCGGGCGCGATGGCCTAAATCAGCCCCATGAAACGCAATATCCTGATCCATCCCGATCCCCGCCTGAAAAAGGTCTGCGCGCCGGTGGCCGACATCACCGACGATCTGCGCAAACTGGCCGATGACATGCTGGAGACGATGTATGACGCGCCCGGCATTGGCCTTGCTGCGCCGCAGATCGGTGTGCTCGACCGGCTGATCGTGGTGGACTGCGTCAAAGAAGAAGGTGAGGCCCCACGCCCACTGGTGATGTTCAACCCCGAGGTCATCGCCTCCTCGGACGAGACCAACGTTTACGAAGAAGGCTGCCTGTCGATCCCTGAGCAATATGCCGAAGTTACGCGCCCGAAGACGGTTGATGTCACCTGGCTGGACCGTGACGGTAATCTGCAGCAGGAAACCTTTGATGATCTCTGGGCGACTTGTGTGCAGCATGAGATCGACCATCTGAACGGTAAGCTCTTCATCGACTATCTCAAACCGCTCAAGCGTCAGATGATCACGCGCAAAATGCAGAAGCTCAAGCGCGAAAAGGCCCGTACATGACGGTGCGGACCTGCCTGCCGTGGCCCGACAAGCGCCTGCGCACCAAGGCCGAGGACGTCCCCGAGATCACCGACGACATCCGCACCATCTGGGATGACATGATCGATACGATGGAGGCGATGCCGGGCGTTGGCCTCGCTGCGCCGCAGATCGGAGTGATGCTGCGGCTGGCCGTCGTGGATGGCTCGACCCAGCGGGGCAAAGCTGTGCGACTGGCTAACCCCGAGATTCTGCACAGCTCGGTTGAGCTGCGTGAACATGACGAGGCCAGCCCGAACTTGCCCGGCGTGTCTGCCAAGGTGAAGCGACCGCGCGCAGTGACCGTGAAATTTCTCAACGAACAGGGCCAGATCGACCGCCGTGATTTTGTCGGCATCGAGGCCACCAGCGTGCAGCATCAGATCGACCACCTGAACGGGCGGATGTATTTTGACCGCCTCAGCAAGGTCAAACGCGACATGCTGCTGCGCAAAGCACAGAAGATGGGGTGAAACCCCATCCTACGGAGGGACGGATGCGTATCATCTTCATGGGAACGCCAGATTTCTCGGTGCCGGTGCTGGATGCGCTGGTCCGTGACGGGCACGAAATCGCCGCCGTCTATTGCCAACCGCCACGCCCCGCCGGTCGCGGTAAAAAAGACCGTCCAACCTCGGTGCACGCGCGTGCCTTGGCGCTGGGCTTAGACGTTCGCCATCCGACCTCGCTGAAATCACCCGAAGAACAGGCCAGCTTTGCAGCGCTGAATGCCGATATCGCGGTGGTCGTCGCCTATGGCCTGATCCTGCCACAACCTATTCTGGACGCGCCAACCCATGGCTGCCTGAACATTCACGCCAGCCTGCTGCCACGCTGGCGTGGGGCCGCGCCTATACACCGCGCGATCATGGCAGGCGATGCGCAAACCGGTATTTGTATCATGCAAATGGAGGCCGGGCTGGATACCGGTCCCGTTCTGCTGCGCGAAGCCACCGAGATCGGGATTGAGGAAACCACGGCGCAACTCCATGACCGCCTGTCGGATATGGGCGCGGCTCTGATCGTTGAGGCTCTGGCCAAACTGCACAGCCTTACACCTGACCCGCAGCCCGATGAGGGCGTGACCTACGCCGCCAAGATCGACAAAGCCGAGGCGCGGATCGATTGGTCGGCCCCCGCGTCCGAAGTCGATAGAAAAATCCGCGGTCTCTCCCCGTTCCCCGGCGCATGGACCGAGGTCGAGGGTCACCGGATCAAACTGCTGGCTTCGCGGCTGGCCGAAGGACGGGGCACTCCGGGCGAGGTGCTGGACGACCACCTGCGCGTGGCTTGCGGCGAAGGCGCAGTTGAGTTGCTGCGCTTGCAACGGGCAGGCAAGGGCGCGCAGGATAGGGAAACTTTTATGCGGGGATGGCCCATGCCGGCCGGGACCCGCCTGTCATCGGAGTAGGCGTACATGATCATGATCATGATGGGCACGGTCGTGATTGCCGGGATCGTAGGCTATCTGTCTGAACAGACTGGCTTTACCCATAACGGCTATCTGCAGTCGATCATCATCTGCGTGGGTGGTGCTTTCCTGTTCTATTTCGTGCGCATCATGTTCGGCATCAGCTTTGGCCCGCCGGGGTTGGACGCGGTGCTGTCCTCGATCGGTGCGCTGATCATCGTGCCCACGCATTGGAGGAAATGATATGCCGATCATCGCCCTGATCATCGTCGGAGCCGCTGCAGGTTTCCTCGCCACCCGCCTAATGCGGATCGAGGCCGATATTCCAACCACCATGCTGATCGGCATTGTCGGCGCTTTGGTGGGCGGTTTGGTACTGCGCACGCTCATCACTGTGATGGGCTGGCTCTCAGGGTTTATCGGCGCCGTTCTGGGGGCGCTCTTGGTGATCTGGATCTGGCAGACATATATCCGCCGCTGATCGCTTGACCCGACCGTGATCTGCGACCAATGTCCCGTCAATTCTTTGTTGAAAGGCCTCTCATGTCGCATGATCTGACCGCCGGAGACGTCGCCCTGATGGGTGTGCCGTTGGACCTGCATTCCTCGTTCCTGCAAGGCCCCGCCTTTGCGCCGGGTCGCATCCGCGAGGCGTTGCATTCCGGCGCGGCCAACCTGACCGCCGAGGATGGCACTGATCTGGGCGCAACCGACCGCTTCAAAGACACCGGCGATCTGGATGTGTTCGAGATGATGGGGCAGGAACCCATCGACCGGATCGAGGCAGAGGCCGCCGCCCGGATCGAAGCCGGTGCACGATTATTGTCGTTGGGGGGCGATCACTCGGTCGCCTATCCGCTGATCAAGGCCTACGCGGACCGGTATGAGGGGCTGAATGTCTTGCATATCGACAGCCACCCCGACCTCTATGACAGTCAGCAGATCGGCCCGCTGGGCCATGGCTGCCCGTTTGCCCGCGTGATGGAGACAGGCAAGATCAACCGTCTGGTGCAGGTCGGGATCCGCACCATGAACAAGCACCAACAGGAACAGGCCGACAAGTTCGGGGTCGAGGTGATCGACATGCGCAACTGGCGCCCCGATCTGGAGATCAGCTTTGACGGCCCGGTCTATCTGTCGCTGGACCTCGATGCGCTGGATCCAGCCTTTGCTCCCGGCGTTTCACATCACGAACCCGGCGGTCTCAGCACGCGCGAGGTGATCGACCTGATCCATCGCTTCAAAGGGCAGCTGGTCGGCGCGGATATTGTCGAGTTGAACCCGCACCGCGATCCCTATGGCATGACTGCCATGGTGGCGGCGAAATTCGTCAAGGAAATCGGCGCGCGGCTGCTCAGTCGCTAACGTTCGTCGCAGATTGCGGCAGTGCCAAGGCGAGGGGCGGACCGTGTAGTCATGTCGAACCGGTTCGCCTCGGACGCCGTCATCCAGTGCATCTCTTCCTCGGATGCTGCATCCAGCGTGAACCAGTAGAAGTCGGGATCGACGCCGATATCTTCGAAATAGTTCAAATACCGGTCATGCTCGGGGTGATCTTCGGGTAGCTCCGCAGCGACATAGCCGCCGCCGCCCCAGCTGTGGACCCCCACGCAGGCGCCGGGTTCCAGCACGCGTCGGTTACCCGCTAGAAACAAATCGGTGCCGCCCGAGGCCACCAGCCCGTTTGACGGAACCACTGTGTCGAAACCTTCCTCACGCACTACGCGACTGAAGACAACATTCGAGTCATCATCGACCGAACCTTCGATATTTTGCAGCACCAGTGTCTTGATCTCGGGGTTTTCGTCCATCACTTCTTCAAACGCGCTGAGCGTTGTGTGGTCGATCGTTCCAGATGCGACGATCTGATTGCCCACTGCCGTGAAACTGACCGGGGCGTATTGCTCTGCACATGCCGTTAGCAGCAGTGCCGTGGCCAGAAACGAAAGTCTGTAGGTCATCGCGATCTCTTGTCCGTTTATATCCTATTGCCGAGGCGGTCGGGCCTTGTAAACCGGCAACTGCCAACCGAACAACAGAGATCCGGCGCGCAACGCCCAGCAAATCAATGCACATAAGCCCAATGCCAGCAGGCCCTCCAGCCCGAGGCGAGTGGCAAACACAGCGGTCAAAGCTCCGATAAAGGCGCAGGATACGTAAAGCTCACCCTGTTTCAGTACCAGCGGCACCTCGTTGCACACCACGTCACGCATCAAGCCGCCCAAACAGCCCGTGGTCACCCCCATCAGCACTACGATTATACCGGATTGATCCAGTGACAACGCCGCACCCGTGCCAGCAGCGACCGCGATGGACAGGGCGAAACTGTCCAACCAGACCAGCCAATTATACCGGCTTTCGACCAGATGAGCGGTAAAAAATACCAGCACCGCAGCGCCGCAAGCGATCAGGATATAAGCGGGCTGACCGACCCAGAAGATCGGATGTCGGTCCAGCAGCAAGTCGCGTACGGTACCACCGCCCACTGCCGTCAGACAGGCGATGAAGGCAAACCCGACCAGATCAAGCTGCGCTCGGCTGGCCACCAGCGCACCGGTCAGCGCAAAGACCAAAACCGAGGCGTAATCCAGCAGGGCAAGCCCGCTCACGCCTGCGCCTTCTTAGGTTTGAATGGGGCCATGCCGGCGCGCGCCAGTTCGTCGGCCTTTTCATTCTCCGGGTGGCCCGCATGGCCCTTGACCCATTCCCATGTCACCTGATGCCGCTCTTGCGCCTCATCCAGCCGCTGCCACAGATCGACATTTTTGACCGGCTTCTTGTTCGACGTCTTCCAGCCGTTCCGCTTCCACCCGAAAATCCATCCCGTAACGCCGTTCTTCACATAAGCGCTGTCGGTGACGATAGTCAGTTTCGAGGGCCGCTCCAGCGTCTCCAAAGCACTGATTGCAGCCAGCAGTTCCATCCGGTTGTTGGTTGTCTCGGCTTCGCCTCCGCTCAGCTCGCGTTCTTTCAGGATGGTCTCGCCATCCATCGCGCGCAGCAGTACGCCCCAGCCGCCGGGGCCGGGATTTCCGGAACAGGCACCATCGGTATAGGCAAAGAGATCAGGCATGAGCGAATACCAGAATGAACCCGTCGTAAGACCCGGCCAAACCTTTCCCCATTCCCTGCACGGAACGATCAATGGTGAAACCTGCCGAGGTCAGGGCGTCCTTGATCTGGGCCTCTGAATAATAGGTATAGTAACGGTCCAAATCATCGCGATGCTCGCCCGTGCCCAGCTTCATTCCCAGGAACAGCTGCCCGCCCGGCTTCAGTGCGGTGTGGATCGCGTTCAGATGACGCAGGAAATCGGCGCGCGGGGCGTGCAGCAGGCAGAAACTGGCATAGACGCCGTCATACTCTGCTACCTCTGTGACGTCATCGAAGGTGCCAAGGTGGGCGTCAACACCGTTGCTCCGCGCATGTTCAACAAAGGCAGGGGTTGCATCCAGCGCCCGTACCTTCAGCCCTTGCCGCATCAGAAACGCGCTGTCTGATCCGGGACCCGAGCCCAGATCCAGCACATATCCACCCTCGCGGACCGCATCTACAAAAGCCTGACGCGCCTCTAGCTGCTCGGCGGGCAGGGGGATCCTTAGGTAATCCGCAACGCGATCCGTGTAGGCCTTGATGGTCCGTTCATCACTCACAGGTAAACTCCCACAGCAAGACAGGTCAGCACGACAGCGGTTAGCAGGACGCGCAGCCGCATCCACCAGACCGGGGTCAACCGCCAATATGAGAACATGGCGTCCAGCAAAAGCAAGCCCGCAAACCCATACATCAGGTTGGTGCCCGCATTCACCGGACCGCCGCCGGTCGTGAAAAATGCCCAAAGTGCAGGCAACACCGACAAGGTGTAACAGGCCGCAGCTTTGCTGCCTGAGGTTTTGGTGGCGAAGCCCCACAACACGCCCGACATGAAACTCAGGATCACCGAGCCATAGAATAGCTGAATATACGGCCCCACGAAGCGCGACCCCAGCGTCTGCCGACCCCAATCGTTCAAATCACCGTTCAGATAAGTCAGCGCGCCCCAGACAAACGGGATCAGCCCAGCCAAACCAAGGAATAACGGCGCGCGGGGGATGCCGCTCATGCTGGTTCCCGCAATACGCGGGGAACTTTGAACTCGACATTCTCGACAGCGGTTTCGACCAGCTCGACGGTGACATCGTAGTGGTCGCGGAATGCATCGATCACCTCGTTCACCAGCACCTCGGGCGCGGATGCCCCGGCGCTAACCGCAATGCTGGAAATTCCTTCCAGCGCACGCCAGTCGATCTCGGTCGCGCGCTGCACCAGCTGCGCATAACTGCATCCGGCGCGCGAGGCGACCTCGACCAGACGACGTGAATTCGATGAGTTCGGCGCACCCACCACCAGCAAGGCATCGGCTTTCGGAGCGACGGCTTTCACCGCTTCCTGCCGGTTGGTGGTGGCATAACAAATGTCTTCCTTGTGCGGCCCGACGATGGCGGGGAAGCGGGCCTCAAGCGCGGCAATAATGTCCTTGGTGTCATCCACCGATAGGGTTGTCTGGGTGACAAAGGCCAGCTTTTCGGGGTTACGCACAGCGACCTGCGCCACATCTTCTACCGTTTCAACCAGCAGCACCTCGCCATCGGGCAGCTGTCCCATGGTGCCGATGGTTTCGGGGTGGCCCTTGTGGCCGATCATGATCATCTGCAGCCCGGCATCCGCATGGCGCTGCGCCTCGACATGTACCTTGGATACAAGCGGGCAGGTGGCGTCGACATATATCATCTCGCGCTGGGCTGCTGTGGCGGGCACCGATTTTGGCACACCGTGGGCCGAGAAGATCACGGGGCGATCATCAGGGCATTCGTCCAGCTCCTCGACAAACACGGCACCCTTGGCGCGCAGACCGTCGACGACGAATTTGTTGTGAACGATCTCATGGCGCACATAGACAGGCGCCCCCCATTTTTGAAGGGCCATTTCCACAATCTTGATGGCACGGTCCACTCCGGCGCAGAACCCGCGCGGGGCGGCCAGATATAATGTCAGCGGCGGCTTTGTCATTCGGCGATCTCCTGGACCGAACACCTAGGTCTTTTCATTGCCATGGTCCAGACAGCACTGCGTCATTTCACTGACATGAATCGCTGTTAGCACAAGGGTGTTTTCAGCACCTATACCTTTAAAGTCGCGCGGCCAGGGCTTCTGGCCCTGGCCGCGCATATTCTTGCCAACCCCCATTGGTGAGTGGTGGGGTTTGGTGGGGTCAGTGCCCGCCTGCAGCTGCGACGCTGCGGGGTTCAGTCGGCATCTCGCGCGGAGGGCGGCCGATCACGTCGCGCAGGTCTTCCAGCTCAATGAAGTTATCGGCCTGGCGGCGCAGTTCGTCCGAAATCATCGGCGGCTGACTACGGATGGTCGAAACAACGGAAACACGTACGCCCTGCCGTTGCAGGCTTGCGATCAGCGGGCGGAAATCCCCATCGCCCGAAAACAGTACGATATGATCAACGCGTGGTGCCAGTTCCATGGCATCGACGGTAAGCTCGATATCCATGTTTCCCTTGACCTTCCGACGCCCCATGCTGTCGGTGTATTCCTTGGCCGGTTTGGTGACCATGGTGAAGCCATTATAGTGCAGCCAGTCCACCAGAGGCCGGATCGGGGAATACTCGTCATTTTCCAGTAGCGCTGTGTAGTAGAAAGCTCTAAGCAGTTTGCCTCTGCGCATAAATTCCTGACGCAGCAACTTGTAGTCGATGTCAAACCCCAGTGCTTTGGCGGCTGCATAAAGATTCGAGCCGTCGATGAACAGCGCTAGCCGTTCGTCCTTGTAAAACATAAAATGGTCCTTCCGGTATAAGCCACCGCACCGTGAGCTCCGTGAGTGATAAAGTAATAGGTCAGTGCAATGGTGTCCTTAAAATAGGTGTTTTAGGCTTTATCGCAAGTATTCTCTGGTCCGAATATGGGGTCTGAAGTGGACAAAACCTTGTCAAAAGCGGTCATTGCCCTAGGGGCAAATCTCAGTCTGAGAGGTTGTGGGCCCAAGGTGACACTTGAGCGGTCGCTGATCGCGATGGCCGAGGCGGGCTTGGTGATTCGCAAGACAAGCCGGTTTTTTGCCACCCCATGCTTTCCGGCAGGGGCAGGGCCGGACTATGTCAACGCAGCGGTTTTGATCGAATCGGACCTCACGCCACAGGGTGTTCTGGACCTGCTGCACCGCATCGAACATGATTTTGAGCGCGCCCGTGAACAGCGTTGGGGCATGCGCACTCTGGACCTCGATCTGGTCTGTTGGGATGAACTTGTGCTGCCGGATGACGCCGAATACCAGCGCTGGCTGACCCTTCCCCCCGAAGATCAGACCAAATCTGCGCCGGAACACCTAATCCTGCCCCATCCGCGCTTGCAGGACCGCGCTTTTGTGCTTGTTCCCATGATGGATGTCGCCCCCGATTGGCGCCATCCCGTTCTGGACCGGACAGTGACGCAGATGGTTGCAGCCTTGCCACCCGATGAGGTGGCAGAGGTCAAGCCTCTGTGATCCTCGCATTTGCGGCATTTCTTGCTTGTCAAGGCGGGGATTCGCGCTTAGATAAACCCCTTCCTGCCACGGATTCATTTACGGAGAGCGCCCCATGGCCCGCGTTACGGTCGAAGATTGTGTAGACAAGGTCCCGAACCGGTTCGAACTGGTGATGCTTGCAGCCCACCGGGCGCGCGAGATTTCTGCTGGTGGCCCGATCACCGTTGACCGCGATAACGACAAGAACCCTGTCGTCTCGCTACGCGAAATCGCCGACGAAACCCAAAGCGCTGATGAGCTGCGCGAGCGTCTGATCGAAGCCAACCAGACCCAGATCGAGGTTGATGAGCCCGAAGAAGATCAGATGGCCCTGCTGATGGGTGCGGAATCTGACAAGCCTGCGGATGACGACATGTCGGAAGAAAAGCTCCTGCGCGCTCTGATGGAGGCCCAGGGCCAGGGGTAACCCAAGCGACAAAGGTGCGGACCGGATGATTTCAGAAGAAGACCTGATTGCGCTGGTCCGCAATTACAATCCCAAGACAAATGCCGACCGCATCGAAAGGGCCTATGAATTTGGCCAACAGATGCATGAAGGCCAGTTCCGCCATTCCGGCGAGCCCTATTTCTCGCACCCCGTTGCCGTTGCCGCCATCCTGACCGAACAGCGTCTGGATGATGCGACCATTATAACGGCCCTGTTGCACGACACGATCGAAGACACCAAAGCCAGTTATGGCAAGGTTACCGAACTGTTCGGGGATGAGGTCGCCAAGCTGGTCGATGGCGTCACCAAGCTGACCAACCTGCAGCTGTCCAGCCGTGAGACCAAACAGGCCGAGAATTTCCGCAAGCTGTTCATGGCCATGTCCAAGGACCTTCGGGTTATTCTGGTCAAACTCGCCGACCGCCTGCACAACATGCGCACGATCAAGGCGATGCGCCCTGAAAAGCAGGTGCAAAAAGCGCGTGAGACAATGGATATTTACGCGCCGCTTGCGGGCCGGATGGGGATGCAATGGATGCGCGAGGAACTTGAAGACCTTGCCTTCCGCGTCCTGAACCCCGAAGGCCGCCAGTCGATCATCCGCCGCTTTATCACTCTGCAACGCGAAACCGGCGACGTGATCCATCGCATTACCGGCGACATGCGGCACGAATTGGAAAAGGCGGGCATTGAAGCCGAAGTCTTTGGTCGCGCCAAGAAACCCTATTCGATCTGGCGCAAGATGCAGGAAAAGGATCAGGGTTTCTCACGTCTGTCCGACATCTACGGGTTCCGCATCATCACCCAGACCGAAGAAGACTGCTATCGCACACTCGGTGCCATCCACCAGCGCTGGCGCGCGGTGCCAGGGAGATTCAAGGACTATATCAGCCAGCCGAAATCGAACGGTTATCGCTCGATCCACACAACGGTTTCGGGGCGTGACGGCAAACGGGTCGAGGTTCAGATCCGCACCCGCCAGATGCATGACGTGGCCGAAACCGGTGTTGCAGCGCACTGGTCCTATCGCGACGGTGTGCGGTCCGAAAACCCCTTTGCGGTCGACCCGGCAAAGTGGATCGCAAACCTGACCGAGCAATTCGACAGTGAGGATGATCATGAGGATTTCCTCGAAGCTGTGAAGCTCGAGATGTATTCGGACCAGGTGTTCTGCTTCACCCCCAAGGGCGATGTGGTGAAACTGCCGCGTGGGGCGACGCCGATTGATTTTGCTTACGCAATCCATACCCGCATTGGTCATGCCTGCGTGGGGGCCAAGGTTGATGGCATTCGTGTGCCGCTTTGGACCCGGCTCAAGAACGGGCAGTCGGTGGACATCATCACCGCCGATGGCCAGAGCCCGCAGGTCACTTGGCTTGAGATCGCAGTCACCGGCAAAGCCCGCACCTCGATCCGCCGCGCCTTGCGCGAGGTCGACCGGGAACGCTTCATCAAGCTGGGTAAGGAACTGGCCCGCGCCGGGTTCGAAAACCTGGGCCGCAAAGCCACCGACAAGGCGCTGGAAACCGCTGCAAAACACCTGCGTTTAAAAGATCGGGACGAGTTGCTGGCCCGTCTGGGCAGTGCCGAGTTGACCGCCCATGAGGTGGTCGAAGCGGTATATCCCGAACTCACCAAGGATGATGGCGACGCGATCTCGCCCCGTCGTGCTGTGATCGGGCTTGAACCGGGCCAGAAATTCGATCGTGCCCCCTGTTGCCAGCCACTGCCAGGCGAGCGCATCGTCGGAATTACATATCGCGGCAAGGGTGTTGTCGTGCACGCCATCGACTGCGATCGCCTGACCGAGTTTGAAAATGAACCCGAGCGCTGGGTTGATCTGCACTGGCATTCGGGCACCCACCCCGCCGTCTATGGCGCGACGCTGGATTTGACCATCGGCAATGATGCCGGGGTGCTGGGGCGTATTTGCACATTGATCGGCGAGAAAAAGGCCAATATCTCGAACCTCGAATTTGTCGACCGCAAACCGGATTTTTATCGGCTGATGATCAATGTCGAACTTCGCGATCTTGAACAGCTGCATTCGCTGATGCTGATGCTCGAGGCTGAAAGCGACGTTGCTGCGGTCGAACGGTACCGGGAAAGTGCGAAACCCGCCGTTGCGGCTGGCTGAGAAGGGGTGATCACGAGTGGTTTTCAAGCGCCGAGATCGCCGCTCGCCTGTCCAAGTCGCGTCAGAGTTCGTCTATCCGCGCGGCGGATGGACCCGTGCCTTTCACTATGTCAAACATCGGGTTCGGCGCCTGCCTGACAGCCCGGAACGCATCGCGCGTGGCATCGGGGCAGGGGTGTTTGCCTCGTTCACGCCTTTTTATGGCTTGCATTTCCTGGTCGCCGCTGTGCTGGCGCGCCTGCTGAACGGCAACATTCTTGCCGCGCTCAGCGGCACGTTCTTTGGCAATCCCCTGACCTACGTGCCGATCGCGGTCATCAGCCTGCAAACCGGGCATTTCCTGCTGGGGACCAAGTTCCGCAAAGACGATACCGATGGGTTGATGGGGAAATTTGCGGATGCGATGGGCGATCTCAAGGACAATTGCATCGCCATGTTCACCCATCGCGAGGCGGACTGGCACGGGCTTAGCCGGTTCTATGACGATGTGTTCTTTCCTTATATGATCGGCGGGGTCATTCCAGGCATCGTGGCCGGAGTGATCTGCGCCTATCTTAGCCTGCCGCTTATCCGTACTTATCAGCAACGCCGCCGCGCCAGAATCAAAGCGAAGTTTGAACAAATCAAACGCCTTGCTCAGGCAGAGGCTGACGTTCCCCCGACAAAACCACTAGGCTCGACCTCAGGGACAATGAAGGATTCGAAAGATGTCTGACAACCGTTTGCGTCTGGGCGTGAATATCGACCACGTAGCTACCGTGCGGAATGCGCGCGGCGGGGCCTATCCCGACCCACTGCGCGCCGCCCGGATCGCGGAAGAGGCCGGGGCCGACGGCATCACAGCACATCTGCGCGAAGATCGCCGCCACATCTCGGACGCCGATATCGACGGGTTGATGGAGATCCTGTCGGTGCCGCTGAACTTCGAGATGGCCGCAACGGACGAGATGCAGAAAATCGCCCTGCGCCACAAGCCGCACGCTGTCTGCATCGTTCCCGAAAAGCGCGAGGAACGCACAACCGAGGGCGGGTTAGAAGTCGCGCGCGAGGAAAATAAGCTGGCCCATTTCATTGCGCCCTTGCGCGATGTGGGCTGCCGCGTGTCCATCTTTATCGCCGCCGACCAGCGCCAGATCGACGCCGCCCACCGCATCGGGGCCGAGGTGATCGAACTGCACACCGGTGCCTATTGCGATTTCCACGCCGAAGGCAAACTGGACGACGCCGCGCGCGAACTGGAAGCCCTGCGCGAGATGTCCGCCTATGCCCATTCGCTGGGTCTTGAAGTTCATGCGGGTCACGGGCTGACTTACGACACCGTGCAACCGGTGGCGGCCTTCCCTGAAGTGCGAGAGCTGAATATCGGCCACTTCCTGATCGGCGAGGCCATCTTTCGCGGCCTCACCCCTGCGGTTCACGAAATGCGCCGCCTGATGGACGAGGCGCGAGCATGATCACACCCGGCTTTGTGGCGATCTGGTTTGCATGGCTCATGGCCGGGGGCTCTCCGGGCCCTGCCACCATGGGCATCGCCGGAACCGCGATGAACGAAGGCCGCACCGCCGGTCTGGCCTTTGCGCTGGGCATCTGCGCCGGGTCCGCCGCGTGGGGCATCGCCGCCGCACTGGGGCTGTCGGCGATCATGCTGGCCAATGTCTGGGTGTTCGAGGTGATCCGCTATATCGGCGTCGCTTATCTGGGCTGGCTGGCGCTCAAGGCGCTACGTCGCGCGCTGACTTCGGATGAGGTCGCGCTGGGCAATCCGGTCACCGGCTCATTGGGCACGATATTTGCCAAGGGTGCAGCGATCCACCTGACCAACCCCAAGGCGATCCTCAGCTGGGGCTCGATCTACGCCATCGTTGCGCCAAATGACGCCAGCCTTGCTATGCTGCTGGGTTATTTCGCCATGCTCTATGCGGGTTCACTGCTGATCTTCATCGGCTACGCCTTCCTGTTTTCGTCTGCGCGCATGGTCAACGCCTATCGCCGCGCCCGCCGCTGGTTTGATTTTGCCTTCGCGGGTTTCTTTGGCGTGGCCAGCTACAAGATCCTCACGGTGCGCCTGTCATGACCTCTGAGGTGCAAGGATGATCCGACATTGCGTGATGCTGCGACTCGAGCCCGATCACGACACCGCAAAGCTTGCAGCTGTGATGGATGGGCTGGGCGCGGTCGCAGACCGTTTGTCGGGCTGCGGTGGCTTCATCCACGGCCCCAACCGCGACTTTGAGGCAAAATCCCCAAGCTATCCCTACGGCTTCACACTGGATTTCGCGGCTCAGGCCGACCTACAGCGCTATGCCAGTGACGAAACCCACCAGCAACTTGGCGCACGGCTTGTCGCGCTGTGCGTGGATGGGGCCGAGGGCGTCTTGGTGTTCGATCTGGAAACGCCCGACGCGGCTGACCAATAGCTGACCAATAGGAGACGAGGGACTGTCATGAAAGCAATCACCTATCGCGGATTTGGTGCGGCGGCGGATGTCCTTGAGTTGGTCGACCTGCCCACGCCCAACCCCGGCCCAGGCGACGTTCTTGTCCGGGTCCATGCCAGCGGCATCAACCCCTCAGACGTCAAGCTGCGCGGCGGCGCGCGCCCTGGCGCTGTGATGCAATACCCGATGGTTGTTCCCCACTCGGACGGGGCCGGAGTGATTGAGGCCGTAGGCGAAGGGGTCGATCCCGCGCGCGTCGGCGAACGTGTCTGGATCTGGAACGGCCAATGGCAACGCGCTTTTGGCACTGGGGCCGAATACATCGCGCTCCCCTCCGAACAGGCCGTATTCCTTCCAGATACGACCGGCTTCGCCGAGGGCGCGTGTTTTGGTATCCCCGCCTTGACTGCATGGTACGCGCTCTATTGTGACGGACCGATCACTGACCAGACCGTGCTTGTGACCGGCGGCGCAGGCACGGTCGGACGCTACGCCTGCCAGATGGCCGCACTGGGCGGCGCACGCGTTATCACAACGGTCAGTTCAGATGAAAAAGCCGCCCATTCCGGCGCGTCCGAATGGATCAACTACCGCACGCAAGACGTGGCCGAGGCGGCGATGGACATGACCAACGGCGCAGGCATAGACCGCATTGTCGAGGTTGATTTCGCCGCCAACCAACCCGCTTCCCTTTCTATGATCCGCCCCGGTGGCACCATCGCCAGCTATGCCTCGGCTTCGCAAATGAAGCCCGAACTGGATTTCTATGGCTTCATGTTCAAGAACATCCGCCTGCATATGCTGATCGTCTACCAACTCGACGCCGCGGCCCGCCGTCGTGGCGAGGCGCAGTTGGGCCAGTGGCTGGAACAAGGCGCACTGTCGCACGCCGTCGTCCCCGGCGGAGGGCTGATGGATGCGGCAAATGCACACGCAATGGTCGAGGCGGGGCAAAAGCTCGGGACCGTTGTGTTGGAGGTCTGACATGATCCTCGGCATCGGCACCGACCTCGCTAATATTGACCGCATTCAGGGCACGCTCGACCGGTTCGGCGACCGCTTCCGTAACCGTGTCTTCACTGAAACCGAACAACGCAAGGCTGAGCGTCGCGCCGATACTGCGGGCACCTACGCCAAACGCTGGGCCGCGAAAGAGGCGTGCTCGAAGGCGTTAGGCACCGGCCTGCGGATGGGGATCGCTTGGAAAGATATGGCGGTGACCAACCTGCGCACGGGTCAGCCCGTTATGCATGTCACCGGCTGGGCCGCAGAGCGTCTGAAAGAAATGACTCCCGAAGGCCACGAGGCGATCATCCACGTCACCCTGACCGATGATCATCCCTGGGCGCAGGCCTTTGTGGTGATCGAGGCCCGCCCGCTTCAAGAAGCGCCCGCGCAGCCTTGACTTGCCTCCACCCGACACGCATGTAGCACCCCAACCACGCATAGACTGGAGAGAGCAGTATGGCCGAGGAAGCCAAATCCGGAAACGCCGTCTGGGAGACGATCAAAACTATCGTCTACGCCCTGCTGATCGCGGGCGTTTTCCGCACGCTTTTCTTTCAGCCGTTCTGGATTCCCTCAGGCTCCATGAAGCAGACGCTGCTGATCGGTGATTTCCTCTTCGTCAATAAGATGGCCTATGGCTATTCCTACGCGTCCTGCCCTAGCCTGATCATCCCCAGCGTCGGCCTGAACATCGATGCCGAGGATGTGTGCGGTTGGATGCAGGGTGATGACAACTCCCGTCTGCTGGGTGGCGATCCCGAGCGCGGCGATGTCATCGTCTTCCGCCATCCGGTGACAGGGCGCGACTATATCAAGCGACTGATCGGTCTGCCGGGTGATCGTATCCAGATTCGTGAAGGTCAAATCATCCTCAACGACACTCCTGTGCCGCAGCAACCCGACGGTGTGTTCACCGAAGTTGCTGAACCGCAGGGTCCACAAGGCCTGCGCCCGCGTTGTTCCAACGGTCCCGTCGGGATCGGCGGTGTTTGCGAAAAGAACCGCCTGATCGAGACCCTGCCAAATGGCGTGTCCTACGACGTGCTGAACATCGGCAATCAGGGATCGGACAATACCGGGGTCTATACTGTACCCGAGGGCCACTATTTCTTCATGGGCGACAACCGCGACAACTCGGCCGACAGCCGTCTGCCGCAATCCGCCGGAGGCGTTGGCTTTGTGCCGTACGAAAACCTGATCGGTCGCGCCGACCGGATTATGTTCTCCTCCGCTGGCCGGTCCATGCTGTTCTTCTGGACATGGCGCGGTGATCGTTTCTTCAAGGCGGTCAATTGAAGCTATCGGCTGAGATAAAGGCGTTCCAGCAGCGCTTGGGGTATGAGTTTTCCGACCCTGAACTGCTGGTGCGCGCGCTGACCCACGGCTCGGTGTCTTCTGCCACGCGCCCCGACAATCAGCGTCTTGAATTTCTGGGCGACCGCGTCCTGGGCCTCGTCATGGCCACTGCTTTGCTTGAGGCCGACAAGAAAGCTTCCGAAGGCCAACTGGCCCCCCGTTTCAACGCGCTGGTGCGCAAGGAAGCCTGCGCCGATGTGGCCCGCCAGATTGATCTGGGTGCGGTGCTGAAACTGGGCCGGTCCGAGATGCTGTCCGGAGGTCGTCGCAAGCAGGCCTTGCTGGGCGACGCGATGGAGGCGGTCATCGCGGCCATCTACCGCGACGCAGGGTTCGAGGCTGCCCGAGACGTGATCCTCGCCCTCTGGGGCGATCGCATCCACAAGGTCGAGGCCGACGCCCGCGATGCAAAAACCGCCCTGCAGGAATGGGCACAGGCCCGCGGCCAGAAACCGCCCAGCTATGTCGAGGTCAAACGCACCGGCCCTGACCATGCCCCGATCTTCACGATCGCCGCTCGTCTGCAGAATGGTACCGAAGCTCAGGCCACCGCAGGCTCCAAGCGACAGGCCGAACAGGCAGCGGCAAAGGCGTTGTTGGAACAGTTGTCTTGATCCTCTGCGCAGCCAGATCATGAAAATCAGACCCGCCCAAAAAACCGACGCCGCCAGCCTCGCGGCCCTGTCGATTGAGGTCTGGATCGGAACATATCTAAAGCGTGGTGTGAACGCCTTCTTTGCCGAGTTCGCTCTGTCCGAGTTCACGACCGCCCGGTTCGAAGCCATATTGGAGGACGGCCAAGACCTTTTGATGGTCTCTGAAAACGAAGAGGGGATCGACGGCTATATTCGGCTTGCAGAAAATCGCATCGCACCCGTGGACGGGCTTTCTGACCTAGAAATCGTGACGTTCTATGTCCAGCACCGCCATCAAGGTAAAGGCATCGGCTCAGCGCTGCTCGACATCGCGATTGACTACATGCGTGAAAAAGGGCGCCCGTCGATTTGGCTGACAACCAATTCCGAGAACACGCCCGCAATCGACTTCTATCTAGCCAAAGGGTTCCGGCAGGTCGGAGTCACAGATTTTCGGATCGGGGACCAAGCCTATCCGAACCAAGTTCTGGCGTTGAACACTACAACCTGATCGCGCGATCAAGCCCGGCCAATGCCGGCACCGGCCGACCGGGCAGCGTCGCCCTATGGGCCGCAGACTGGCCTTCGCTCACTGATATCCGCAATGCGACAAATCCCTCTGGCCCGTCCGCGCATTCTGCTATAGGGGTGCGCACTTGCAAACAGGATCGCAGGACACATGAGCACACGCGCCGGATTTATCGCCCTGATCGGAGAGCCCAACGCAGGCAAATCCACCCTTCTGAACCGCATGGTCGGGGCCAAGGTCTCGATCGTGACGCATAAGGTGCAAACCACCCGTGCTCGCATCCGTGGCGTGGCGATGGAGGGCGATGCGCAACTGGTCTTTGTCGACACGCCGGGCCTCTTCAAACCACGCCGCCGTCTGGACCGTGCCATGGTCGCCGCCGCTTGGGGCGGGGCTGCGGATGCGGATGTGGTCGTGCTGATGATCGAGGCGCATCGCGGTATCACCGAAGGTGTCGAGCGCATCCTCGAAGGCCTGGAAGAGATCGGGCAGGGCCGCACCATCGCACTTGCGATCAACAAGATCGACAAGGTGCCCTCGGAAAAGCTGCTGGCGCTGACCAGTGACCTGAATGCGCGTTATCCCTTTGCCGAGACCTTCATGATCTCGGCCGAAAAAGGCCACGGTGTCGACGATTTGCGCAAATGGCTGGCCTCGGAACTGCCCGAAGGCCCGTGGCTCTATCCAGAAGACCAGATTGCGGATCTGCCTCTGCGCATGATCGCGGCTGAGATGACGCGCGAGAAACTGACCCTGCGCCTGCATCAGGAATTGCCTTACCAGCTGACCGTCGAAACCGAGAACTGGGAAGAGCGCAAGGACGGCTCGGCCAAGATCGATCAGGTCATCTATGTCATGCGTGATGGCCACAAAGGGATCGTGCTGGGCAAACGTGGTGAGACCATAAAGGCCGTCAGTCAGGCGGCGCGTGCCGAGCTGGAAGAGTTTTTGGACCGCAAGATTCACCTGTTCTTGCAGGTGAAAGTCCGGCCAAACTGGCTGGAGGAGTCCGAGCGCTACTCGGAAATGGGTCTGGATTTCAAAGACGGCAACGCATGACCCGGGCCAAGAATTTTCGTCGAAAATTCTCAACCCCTACGGAAAGGTCAGAACCATGACCCGGCTGACAGCTGAATTCTGGGTGCATGCCTATCTGGCGCGGCTGCGGTTTCAGGAAATACCGGCTTTTGTTGTGGCGCATGGGGATGACACCGCTGGGGCGGTGCTTATCAAACTCAACACACTCAACGGGCGGGCCGCAGCCTTTCAGCGCAGTTTTGATCTGATGAGCGGCGAGCGCAAATGGGTGGAGCTCTCATCCGGCGAAGAGGCAGACGTAGATGCCGCCATCACCCGCCAACGCAGTTTTGACCCCGACCTTTGGGTGATCGAGGTGGAAGACCGCCAAGGCAGGCACCTGCTGGGTGAAGAAGGTCTGGACTAACCCGCGCCAAATGATCTTGGACGTACGGCGCAAAGCGACTATTTTGCTTTGCAACCGGCTGAACGAAACGGCCCAATCTTCCGGGGGCCGCAGGAACAGGAGGGGGTTGAGTGGCTGAAACGCTTGCCCAGAAACTGGAAAACTCAAATCTCGGTCACTGGATGCAGCGGTTCGAGGGGTTCATGGTCTTCATCGGCGTCGTTGGCCCCTTCGCCACGCTTCCACAACTGATTAAGCTTTATTTCACCCACTCCGAACACGCGACCGGACAGTCGCTGCTGTCCTGGTCTCTGTATGCTGGGCTGTCGTTTTTGTGGTTCGCCTATGGGCTGGTGGTGGGCAAGTTGCCCATCTATGTGGGCAACGGTATCTCAATGGTGCTGAACCTGCTGATGGTTATCGGCATTCTGATTCACGCAGGTATGACGTTCTAGGGCGCGCGATCAGCCTGCATCGCTAAAATAGACAAAGCTCATCTTGTTGCCATCAGGATCGCGCGCATAAGCGCCGTAGAAGTTCGGGCCATATTGAGGTCGATCTCCGGGGTCACCTTCATTTGTTCCGCCATTGGCAAGAGCCTCGGCATGCACCTCGCGAACTTCCGCTTCACTTTCGCAAAGCAAGCCAACCATGTTGCCGTTTCCAACCGTCGCGGCCTCTTTGTCAAAGGGCGTCGCGACCCACATGGACCCACCGCCCCGCAGCTCGTAACAAACAGCGTGGGGCATATATTCAGCAATAACCTTGCCGCCGATTTTGGGCACAACCGCATCGTAAAAGCTTCGCGCTTTGACGACATCATTTGAACCGATCATGACATAGTTAAGTGACATTTCTTAAATTCCTCCGTGCAGAACATAAAGTGAACACTATTGCGTGAACAGATGTCACGCAACGTGTTTTTGGTGTTCCACAGGGTCAACCTAACGCGTTTCCATCTTGAACCTGCAACGGCCATAAGATTTCCTGCGTATATATCTGGTGACCTGACGAGGCCAAACTTGGACTGGCGTGATCACGGCATTCTTCTGACTTCTCGCCGTCATGGTGAGACAGCGGCGATCATCGAGGTCTTTACCGAAGCCCATGGTCGTCACGCCGGAATTGTGCGCGGTGGCACCAGCCGCAAGATCGCCCCGATCCTGCAACCCGGCGCGCAACTGGACGTGCTTTGGCGCGCGCGGCTCGAAGAACATCTTGGCACCTTTCAGGTCGAACCCCTGCGTTCGCGCGCTGCAGCGGCGTTTTCTGGGCGGCTGGCGCTCGCCGGATTAAATGCGGTGGTGGCGCTGCTGTCCTTTTGCCTGCCCGAACGCGAGCCTCATCCGGAGATCTATCAGCAAACAGAACAGTTGATGGACCTGCTGGGTCAGGATGAGGTCTGGCCACTGGCCTATCTGCGCTGGGAACTGGCGCTGCTGGAAGAGCTGGGCTTTGGCTTGGATCTTTCGGCCTGCGCAGTGACAGGGGCGACCGAGGGGTTGGTCTATGTCTCTCCGAAAACCGGCCGCGCGGTCAGTGCGGCGGGGGCAGGGGACTGGGCCGATAAGCTGCTGCCTTTGCCCCCCTGCCTGCGCGGCGAAGGCGCGGCTCCGGATACCGAGATTGCTGAAGCCTTGCGCACGACCGGGTATTTTCTGGAAAACCATCTGGCTCCGTCGCTGGGTCATACGCCTTTGCCGGACGCACGCGCGCGATTTGTGGCGCAGTTTACTCGGCGGCTTTGAACACCATCTCGTGCCCGTCTTCATTGCGCAGGATCAGCACATCGCCGGACACCTCGGACTGGGTCATCGCCATCAGTGCGGCGAAATAAAACCCCTCGGCTTCAAGCCCGGCGCAAGCCGCGCGGGTGGCGGCAAGATCGGTGATCTCAAACCACGGGTAGGGTGCATTCAGTGTACCTGAATAGGTGTTGCACGGGGCATTGCCCTCAATCCGACCCTCTTCGGGGAATCGCAAAAGGGCGCTGGCCTCAAAAGGCTGCCCGTCGATCTCTTGCAAAGCCCATGTCTGATCCGCTGCGCCATAGGCGGCGACAGTCTCATCCTTGTCGCATTGGAACAGGGTCAAAAGGGGCAGGAACAAGGCCAGACGTAACATCGCAATATCCTGTCAGTAGGGGTTCACACCGCTGATTAACTCTTCGCGCACTTCAAGGCGGGGGCGCCAGTTGTATTTGGTGTCCTCGCGCACCTGATCCCAGTAAAGCACCCCGCTGTTGCGCCACGGGTCAAGGATGATGCCTTCATACATTGAATCTCCCTTAGCGCTGATCAGAGCCGAATGGTGGATGATCCGGAACGCAGTTGGAGGCGACGTGGCCCAGTGCAGGTCCAGCGTGCGAAAGTTCTCTTGCTTCAAACGCGTGGTCATGGCCTGCGCCCAATCATTGCACAGACCTTTTTCGCGAAATCCGTTGATGACCTTTGCGTTGTGGATGATGGCTGGATCGGTCACGTTCCAGTCCTGTTTCAGTTGATTGGAATAGGCATAAGATATCTCGGCTGCACGCCGCGCCTCGGCAGGGTCAACCTTGGGGTCAAGCTGCTGGATCGCTTGTGCCAACTGGTCCACATCATCGGGCCCGGTGTTTGGTGCCATGGCGCATCCGGCAAGGGCCATGCAGGTGGCCAAAACTGCGATGATGATCTTCACGCTCGATTCTCCTCTGGCCAGCTTGGGCGCTGGGTTTGGTTGACGCCCTTTACCCGATTTCTGCGCTCGATCCGAGGGGGAAGTTTCGCCCATTAAGCCCTGAAACCGAGTTGTACAACTCGGAAGAAATAGGCCTTAAGATCCGTACAACACGGAAGAAAAAAGAAAACCCGGCGCAAGGCCGGGTTCAGTTGGGGAAACCGCGTCGCTTCGGGCGTCAGCCCAGCAATCGACGCGCGATGACTTGCGCCTGTATTTCTGCGGCGCCTTCAAAGATATTTAGGATGCGCGCGTCACAAAGCACGCGGCTAATTTTGTATTCCAGAGCGAAACCGTTGCCGCCATGAATCTGCAGCCCGTTATCCGCCGCAGCCCAAGCAACTCGAGCGCCCAGCAGCTTGGCCATTCCGGCCTCAAGGTCGCAACGTTGACCGTGATCTTTTTCCCAAGCAGAATAATAAGTTAGCTGTCGCGCGATCATGATCTCGACCGCCATCATCGCCAGCTTGCCCGAGACGCGAGGGAAATTGATCAGAGATTTGCCGAACTGCTTGCGGTCTTGTGCATATTGCATGGCAATGTCCAAAGCACTCTGCGCTACGCCGATGGCGCGGGCAGCCGTTTGGATGCGGGCAGACTCGAAGGTTTCCATTAACTGCTTGAAACCTTTGCCTTCTTCGCCGCCCAGCAGGTTTTCGCCCTTCACTTCGAAGCCGTCAAATCCCAGCTCGTATTCCTTCATGCCACGATAACCCAACACCTCAATCTCACCACCAGTCATGCCGGGCGTGGGGAAGGGGTTCTCGTCGGTTCCAGGTGTCTTCTCAGCCAGGAACATGGACAGCCCACGGTGATCGGTACTGTCGGGATTAGTCCGCGCCAACAAGGTCATCACATGGGTGCGCGCCGCGTGTGTGATCCATGTTTTATTTCCTGTTATTTTGTAGTTACCATCTTCACTCTTGACGGCCCGCGTACGCAGGCTGCCCAAATCCGATCCGGTATTGGGTTCAGTGAAAACAGCGGTTGGCAGGATCTCGGCGCTGGCCAGTTTTGGCAGCCAGTTGGCCTTTTGTTCATCCGTACCGCCCGCGATGATCAGTTCTGCGGCGATTTCGGACCGTGTGCCCAGAGAACCCACGCCGATGTACCCGCGCGAAAGCTCTTCCGAGACCACACACATTGAGGCTTTGGATAGGCCGAACCCGCCGAATTCTTCGGGGATGGTCAGACCGAACACGCCCATCTCGGCCAGTTCCTCGATAATCTCGATTGGGATCAGTTCGTCCTTCAGGTGCCATTCATGGGCATTAGGCTCAACCTTTTCAACGGCATAGCGGCGAAACTGGTCTCGGATCATCTCCAGTTCTTCGTCCAGACCAGACGCACCAAACATGGTGGCACCGGACTGGTCCTGCATCAACTCAACCAGACGCGTGCGCGCGGCCTGAGAGTTGGCTTGCGCCATTAGTGTCTGCACTTCGCTGCATTGGAATCCCGACAGAGCATCCCAGCCAAGGCCAAGATCCTGCAAACGTACAACCTCGCCCTGGTTCATCGGAATACCACCGGCGATCTGATGCAAGTATTCCCCAAAGGCGATCTGATGCAACAGCTGCTCCATCTCGCCGAATTTTCCCTCGGCCTGAAGTGCCTCGGCCCAGCGCTGCATCTGCTGCAGCGACTGGTGGTATGTGGCCAGCCAAGCCAGCCCATGTGCGGCTGTCTGATTGGCCTCGATCAGTGCGCCCGATATGCGACCTTCGCTTGTCACCTGCGCGCGAACCGATTCGACCGCCTTATCGAATACCGCTTGAACGCCGGGCAGGGCTGCTGCGCTGAGTGATAGAAGATCGGGCAAAACCGCTGGCTGCGTCATGTTCGTCACATCCTGTCCGTCATGGGCCATGAATCACGTCCTCTGCTGGGTTGTCTGGTCATATCATGCTGCACATGCAGCGCAACAAAAATACGCAAAACATCCATAAAAAGTTCAAAAATTGCTTAGTGACTTTTGCAGTGCAGAAATTTTTTGGACTGGTATGAAGGGTCGATGGGACTGTTTTCACTTATGTCGCCGCAGGATTTCTGTCTGGCTTTGGTCGTTGCCTTCGTCGCGGGCTGGGTCAAGGGCATGGTCGGTTTTGCCATGCCAATGGTGCTTGTTTCTGGTCTTAGCATGATGCTGCCGCCTGAGCTGGCGCTGGCAGGTCTAATCTTGCCCACGCTGGTGACCAATGGGGTGCAGGCCTTGCGGGAAGGTTTACCCGCGGCGGTGGCGTCAGTTCGAAAGTTCAAGGTATTTCTGAGCGTTGGACTGGTCTGTCTATTGGCCAGCGCGCAACTGATCAACATCTTGTCGCCCAAGGCATTTCTGTTGATCTTAGGCGCACCAGTTTCGTTCTTTGCTCTGATGCAACTACTGGGGCTGAAACTGACGCTGCAAGCGCCCTCAATGCGGGTTGAGGCTATGGTGGGTGCGGTGGCCGGTGCTGTCGGCGGCATCTCGGGCGTGTGGGGACCACCAACCGTGGCCTATCTGACAGCCTTGAATACACCGAAGAAGGATCAGATGCGGGTGCAGGGCGTGATATACGGTCTGGGCGCTGTGGCGCTTATTGTGGCGCATCTGGGTTCGGGTATTCTAAGGACTGACACAGCGGTGTTCTCAGCGCTGCTGATTATCCCTGCCTTGCTGGGAATGCGCGGCGGTCAGTTTCTGCAGGATCGTATCGATCAGGCACAGTTCCGCAAACTCACTCTGCTTGTACTGCTGATTGCAGGGCTGAACCTGCTGCGCAGGGGTCTTTTGGGTTAATTGCGTCTTTCAGCAAACCGAAAGGCGAAATAGAGGCCCAACATTAGGAAGAAAAGACCTGAGATATCACCGATCAGATAGGCGATATACTCGGCCGTTGCGCTGCCGAAGGCCATGTTGGTGAGAACGGACACCAATACCGATGTGATGATTCCAACGCCCATCACGCACAGCCAGCATGGCTTCCGATCGACGCGCGGAAACAAATCCCAGCCCAACGCCTTGCAGACATAAAAAACCGCTGGAACTGTGGTGACCGCGATAGTGATCGCCAGCAATCTGCTGGGCAGAAGAACATCCCAACCGCCCACAAGGGCAAAGACGATGGCAACGCCGGGCAACAGTGCGAATATCGCCCTCCATCCCAACAACCAAGCCGACAGAACCCGCACGCCGTGCGGCAGGAACAATAAGCTGGCATAGCTGGGGTATGCGGGAAAAAACACGTTCTGAAGCGGCATCAGCACCTGGAATGTTAGGAACGATGCAGCGACATAGGCCAAAGAGGCATAGAATGTTTCAGAGGCCCATCTGCGCACGGGGTCAGCCGATTACAGATCTGGGGTGGCGATCACCTGGGCGCATGAACCAGATACCGTCCGCGATTGGCGCTGCCGCTTTGCGACAGATAACCCTTTTGAACCAGAGACTTCAGCGCGCGGAAAAATGTCGGGCGAGATACGCTTTTGACCAGCGTGTGTTCGATCAGACCAAAGGTGCGTACTTCGCGATCATCTTTCGACAGTTCTTCGGCGGCATAGTAGATGTCGCGCTCGACCGGTGAGAGTTCTTCCAGCCCAAGAGTGCGCTCCATGCTTTGCATCAATTTGCGCAGTTCGGTGAGTTTTGAGATTTCAGTCATTACTTGCCTATAGTTTCCGTGACGGACCGAGGCAGTTCGAAAGGCTGACCTTTTGAACACATCACGCCGACACCCATCCCCGTGTAGAAATAATCATTACCTTGTTGAACGGCCCGAGACATGATGTGAGTAAGTTAGCCCGGATCGCCCGATGTTCAAATTTAACAGAAGCCGCTGCCAAAGGACGCCGGGCTTCGAAGCGTCTTGGGTAAATTGCGATAGCGCATGTTGCACGTTATCGCAATGAACTTGTCTGTGTGCACACAAGGTGCCGAAGCGTAAGCTCTGGTGGGTCAGGGGCCATGATGGCCCCTGAATTCGATCAACCGATCGCGACAGCTTTGATGTCTTCGTCGATGAAGGGCAGGTACTGCTCGAAGTTTTCCGCGAACATGTGCACCAGCTTTTCCGCCTGTTTGTCGAACGCTTCCTGATCGTCCCAGGTGCGGCGCGGATCCAGCAAGACCTCGGGCACACCAGGGACAGAGACCGGCACATCGAAGCCGAAATTGGCGTCCTTGCGGAATTCCGCATCAGTCAGTGATCCTTCCAGCGCAGCCGTCAGCAGCGCGCGGGTGGCCTTGATTGGCATGCGGCTGCCCACGCCGTAGGCACCTCCAGTCCAGCCGGTGTTGACCAACCAGCAGGTCGCACCATGCTGAGCAATCTTATCGCGTAGAAGGTTGCCATAAGCCTCGGGGCGGCGTGGCATAAAGGGCGCGCCAAAGCAGGTCGAGAAGGTGGGCTGCGGTTCGGTCACGCCACGTTCGGTCCCGGCGACCTTCGAGGTAAAGCCGGAAAGGAAGTGATACATCGCCTGCGCAGGCGTCAACCGAGCGATCGGAGGCAAAACGCCGAACGCATCGCAGGTCAACATGATGATGTTCTTAGGATGCCCGCCCAATGCAGTTTTCGACGCGTTGGAGATGTATTCCAACGGGTAGGCGCAGCGCATATTCGCAGTCAGAGAGTCGTCGTTGAAATCCAGCTCTTTGGTCTCGGGATCAAAAACCATGTTCTCGATCACGGTGCCAAATTTCGAGGTGGTGGCGTAGATTTCTGGTTCGGCCTCGGCGTTCAGGTTGATGGTCTTGGCATAGCAACCACCTTCAAAGTTGAAGGTGCCTCGATCCGACCAACCGTGTTCGTCATCACCGATCAGGGTGCGCGACGGGTCGGCGGACAGGGTGGTCTTGCCGGTGCCGGAAAGGCCGAAGAATACGGCAGTGTCGACCGGGTTGCCTACCGCGTGGTTAGCCGAGCAGTGCATCGGCATCACGCCTTTTTCGGGCAGCATGTAGTTCAGCAGGGTGAAGACGGACTTCTTGTTCTCGCCGGCGTATTCGGTGCCGCCGATCAGGATCAGCTTGCGATCAAAGTTCAGTGCAATCACCGTTTCGCTGCGGCAGCCATGCTTTTTGGGGTCCGCCTGGAAGCTGGGACAGTTGATGATAGTAAAGTCAGCCGTGAAATCATCCAGATCCTCACGATCCGGGCGGCGCAGCAGGTGGCGGATGAACAGGTTGTGCCACGCCAGCTCGGTTACCATGCGCACATTGATCGAGTAGCTGGGATCAGCCCCGCCCACGAGGTCCTGCACGAAGTAGTCGCGGCCTTTCATATGGGTCAGCATATCTTCATAGAGCGCGTCAAAACCTTCAGGGCTCATGGCGGCGTTGTTTTCCCACCAGATGCTGTCGGCAACACTGTCTGTCTTGACGACATGCTTGTCCTTGGGCGAGCGGCCAGTGAATTTGCCGGTGGTGACCAGAAAGGCGCCGCCATTGCCAAGGGTGCCTTCGCCGCGCTTCAGCGCTTCTTCGATCAGCGCCGGTTCCATGAAGTTGTAATAGACATTGCCCAGACCCTCGATGCCCTGATCTTCGAGGCGGAATTGCGGGTTAACCCGTCCAGATGTCATGTGTGTCTTCTCCTGTGGCGGCGCGAGGGCCTTGGGCCGGGTGCACCATTGGGGCGGATACCGGAAAGAGCCGGCGGTCAAGCGCCTCTTATCACGGTATTTTGGGACATGAACAGGAGGGTTGGGGGTAGTTAGCGCAACCAAGTTGAGGTTTAGCGCCATCACGATTTGTCTGCCGTAAATCAAGGCAGCTATTTGGGCGCAGCAAGGCAAATTTGCCGCATACCTGCCGCAAGAATGGCACGATTCGAGGTTACGAGTTGATTCGGTGGCTCAAAACCGCCAACAATGCCTTACAAAAAAGCGTATTATTGCGCGAGTGAGCAGGAATAGGGGTGAACCCGATGTCAAAGATTGCACTGGTGGACGACGACAGAAATATCCTGACGTCCGTGTCCATGACACTCGAAGCCGAAGGGTTTGAGGTCGAAACATACAACGATGGTCAGGCTGCGCTGGACGCTTTCAACAAAAAGCTGCCAGACATGGCCGTACTGGATATCAAGATGCCGCGGATGGACGGCATGGATCTTCTGCAAAGGCTGCGGCAGAAAACCCAGATGCCCGTGATTTTTCTGACCTCCAAAGATGACGAGATTGACGAGGTTCTGGGTCTGCGCATGGGTGCAGATGACTACGTCAAAAAACCGTTCTCTCAGCGGCTACTGGTCGAACGGATTCGCGCCTTGTTGCGCCGTCAGGAAGCGGTCGATGGTGATGTGACCAACGCGGCCTCGGGCGATACAAAAGTGATGGAGCGGGGCGAGCTGCGGATGGACCCGCTGCGCCACGCAGTCAGCTGGAAAGGCAATGATGTCTCGCTGACAGTTACCGAGTTTCTGCTGCTGCAGGCCTTGGCGCAACGTCCGGGCTTTGTCAAAAGCCGCGATCAGCTGATGGATGTCGCTTATGATGATCAGGTCTACGTGGATGACCGCACCATTGACAGTCATATCAAGCGACTGCGTAAGAAGATGCGCGCAGCCGATCCCGAGTTTTCGGCGATAGAAACGCTGTACGGTATCGGGTATCGTTATAACGAAGAATAGGCGCGGCCGTTTTATCAAGCCGAAGGGGTCTCGTGCGCGATACTGAACAAGCCAACCAAGTGCACGACGCAGACGTCGTTCTTGGGGATGACTGGGTCATCCCTCAAGACCCTGATGCTGCCGAGCTACAGGCCAAGCGTTCGCGACGAAACCTGTTTTCGATGCGCTATTCGCCCTTGGCGCGCAGGATTATCACCTTCAACCTCATTGCCCTTGTCATTTTGGTTGCAGGGCTGCTGTATCTGGACGACACGCGAAAAGAACGGGTTCAACAGACCGCGCAGAACCTGGTCGGTGATGCGCAACTTGTCAGCAACGTTTTTGAAACCCAGCTGCGTCAACCCTCTGCCAATGGTGCAGGCACATTGGATGTCCGTGATACGCTAGCGGGTCTCAGCTTGCCCGAAGGCGGCGAGGTTTTTGTCTATGACGGCACGGGCACTCTGATCGGTTGGACACGCGGGGCGTCCATGGCCGACAAATTGCCCAGCCTTTTGCATCAGGACGCCGACAGCGCCACTGGAAGCACTTTGATCAGCGACGCATTGAATGCGGTCTGGAACGGTGTGTCTGCGGTCTTTAGCGGTTCTTCCGAAAGCGAAGCTCCGACGCTGGCGCAACGGGTGCAGGAAATGATCCCGCAGGCGCTGAACGGCGGATTGCAAGTACAGGCCGTACACGACGATAAAGGCAAGACGGTGATTGTCGCGGTGGCCCCGATCCTCTTGGACGATACGCCTGTGGGTGCCGTTGCTATGGCGGGCCCGGCAGGCGAGATCGATGCGCTGGCCCGCAAGGAGCAAGAGCGGATCCTTCAGATGTTTGTGGTGGCACTGCTGGTCTCGATAGGTCTGAGCCTCGTTTTGGCCTCAACGATTGCCAATCCTCTTGCTGATCTGGCCGCCGCTGCCGAGATGGGCAAGGACCGCGGAGCCGGAGTGAACCCCGGACGTATCCGCATCCCGGATCTCAGTGCGCGTCCGGATGAAATCGGCCGCCTGAGCCAGGCTTTGCGCGGGATGGTCACGGCGCTTTATAACCGCATTGACGCGAACGAACAATTTGCGGCCGATGTCGCGCATGAGATCAAGAACCCGTTGGCCAGCCTGCAATCCGCCGTGGGCACCATGCGCATGGTCAAACGCGATGATCAGCGCGAAAAGCTATTGGGCGTGATTGAGCATGATGTGCGGCGATTGGATCGACTGGTCAGCGATATCTCGAACGCATCGCGGCTGGACGCGGAACTGGTGAAAGAAGAAGAGCAGCCCTTTGACCTGCTCAATCTGCTTGGGAACATAAGCCAGTTTCTGGGTGAAGATGCCCGTTCGAAAGGCATCGAATATATCACAGACCTTCCCTCGGACCCCATCGTGGTCAATGGGCTCGAGGCGCGTCTGGCGCAGGTCTTTGTCAACCTGATCACCAATGCGATTTCGTTCTGTGAGGACAAAGACGCCATCCGGGTCTGGGTCCGCCGTCGTGACAACCGCGTGCTCGTAGTGGTTGAAGACACCGGTCCCGGCATTCCTGATCAGGCGCTGACCAAGATCTTCAAGCGTTTCTACTCCGAACGCCCCGAAGAGCATTTCGGCAACAATTCGGGCCTTGGATTGGCGATTTCGAAACAAATCGTCGAGGCGCATGGTGGTGTGATCTGGGCAGAAAACATCCGTCCGACCGAAGCCGATATCACCTCGGACCCGCTAGGTGCGCGGTTTGTTGTCGGGCTTCCCGTCTAGGTTATGAGCACCACCCCACTTTCTGAGATAGCAGGTCAAGGGTCGGCCTGCATTCATGGGACCTGTGTTGTGGTTCAGGAAAAAGGCTTATTGATCATTGGCGCCTCGGGTACGGGCAAATCTTCTTTGGCGCTACAGATGATGGCGCTTGGGGCGCAGCTTGTCGCGGATGACCGGGTCGAATTGACTGGACAGGCCGATCACGTGATGGCAGCTGGACTTCCGCAGATCCGCGGCCTGATTGAAGCGCGCGGCATCGGGTTACTGCGAGCTGAAGCCGCGAGGCCGGTCCGATTGGCATTTGTTGTGGATATGGACCAACCCGAGCCCGCGCGATTACCTGAACCCGCTGAAATTCTTGTGTTGAAGCAAACTGTTCCCTTGCTTCGGGGGGCTGGCGTGCCCAATTTGGCTGCAGGACTTATTCAACTTGTGAAAATGGGGCGCGTAGCCCCGGAATGGCCGAATACATGACAGCACAACAGCGCGTCGTTCTGATAACAGGTCCTTCCGGTGCAGGGCGATCGACCGCAATTCATGTGCTTGAAGATCTGGGGTTCGAGGCGATTGACAACCTGCCGATGGGGTTGCTGGCTCGCCTCGTCGACAATTCGGAGCCTGCGCGCCCAATGGCTTTGGGTATCGACGCGCGCAACCGCGATTTTTCAACCACCGGGTTTATCGAACTTGCCGCCAAACTGGGCCGGATGGAGAATGTCGACCTGACGATCCTCTATCTGGATTGCAGTGACGAGGTGCTGCTGCGTCGCTTCTCGGAAACCCGCCGCCGTCACCCGGTTGCGACTGATGCCAGCCCGGAAACCGGCATTTGTCAGGAGAAGGAACTATTGGCCCCAATTCGCGAGTTTGCCGACACGCTGATCGACACCAGCGCGTTGAATGTGCATCAGCTGCGGGAAGAGGTCGAACGCTGGTTCGCCCCAAAGGGCGGGCGGCATCTGGCGGTGTCGATCGAATCCTTCTCGTACAAGCGGGGCTTGCCGCGCGGTTTGGACATGGTGTTCGATTGCCGGTTTCTGGCCAATCCATACTGGCGGCCTGAACTGCGGGATGCGGATGGTCGAAACTCGGATGTGGCGGCCTATGTTCAATCAGATGCAAACTATGGCGTCTTCTTTGACCGGGTGGTCGACCTGCTGATCGAACTGCTTCCGGCCTTCCGTGAGGAAGGCAAAGCGCACCTTTCAGTTGCATTTGGGTGCACCGGAGGGCAGCACCGCTCGGTCGCGGTGGCTGAAGCAGTTGCAAAGGCCCTTGCAGAAGGGGGGCAGCAGGTGGCAATTAGGCATCGCGAAATGGAACGACGCGCGATGAATGTGAGGCCGGAGTGATCGGGATCGTTATTGTTGCACATGGTGGGTTGGCTCAGGAGTATCTTGCGGCCACGCAGCATGTGGTTGGAAAGCAACCCGGACTGGTGGCCATCCCGATAGAAGCCGACCATGATCGCGAAGCGAAACAAGTTGAAATCTGCCGCGCGGCGGACGAGGTCGATATGGGCGATGGCGTCGTTGTGGTGACCGATCTGTTTGGCGGCAGCCCCTCGAATCTGAGCCTGCGCGCATGTGCGCCACAAGACCGGCGAATCCTTTACGGGGCCAACCTTCCCATGCTGATCAAACTGGCCAAAAGTCGCCACTTGCCACTGGCCGAGGCCGTGCGTTTGGCTTTGGAAGCTGGACGAAAGTACATCAATGCGCAAAATGTGACATTGGATTGACACCGGATAGACTCATATGACGACCAAGAGTTTGAAAATTATCAATGAAAAGGGCCTTCACGCCCGCGCTTCTGCCAAGCTGGTCGAGGTGGTCGAGGGCTTTGATGCGCGCGCCGAGGTGTCACGAGACGGGCTTTCTGCCTCGGGCGATAGTATCATGGGTCTTTTGATGTTGGCAGCGTCGCGCGGAAGCACTATTGACGTCGAGACGTCCGGCCCGGATGCTGAGGCGTTGGCAGAGGCTTTGGAAACATTGGTGAACGATAAGTTCGGCGAAGGGTTCTGACAGCCACGACACCAAGGACGGAAAGACAAGGCAATTGGCGGAAACCACGCACGATACCAAGACAGGTCCTGTAGTGGATCACGACACCGATCAGGGTGAAATCTACGACCGCAGAACCCTGACCTACGCCAACTCGTTTGACGATGCCTGGACGTCTACGGCCATTCGCGCCATCGAATGGTGCACAGGCAAGCTGACCATCTTGCGCATGGTCAACAAGTTCGAGAAGCAGAACGAACGCTATCGAGGTCAGAAGTTCTGGGGCGGTGCGCTCAAGACCATGGGTATCGAGCTGACAACCCCAGCCGAACAGATCGCCCGCATCCCAAAAGAAGGCCCCGTAGTGGTCGTCGCGAACCATCCGCACGGCATGGTTGATGGCATGATCTTCGCTGAACTCATCGGTCGGGTCCGCAGTGACTATCGCATCCTGACCCGCTCAGTCCTGACCGGGTTGGATGAAGCTGCGACCTCATTCATGATCCCGGTGCCGTTCCCGCATGATCCTGAAGCGCAGGCCAAGATGCTCGAGATGCGCAGCAAGACGATGAAACATCTGGCAGATGGGGGCGTTGTCGCGTTATTCCCGTCAGGTGTTGTGATGTCTTCGGATGATTGGTTCGGACCAGCCATCGAGCGGGAGTGGAATGTCTTCACCGCGAAGATGATCCGTAGGTCGGGTGCCAAGGTCGTGCCGATCTTTTTCCCCGGCAGCAACTCGCGCTGGTATCAAATTGCCAACCGGATATCGCCTATCCTGCGCCAGGGCCTACTGCTGCACGAAATCGTCCGATCCTGCAACAGGCCCCAGTCGCCGGTGATCGGTGACCCGATTTCGGATAAAGACATGGACCTGCTGGAACGCGACCCCCGCGGTTTCATGGCATGGCTTCGTGATCACACCATGGCGCTGGGCAAGACGCTCAAATCCTGATCTGCCCCTACATCTGGCCAAAAATATCTCGGGAGTGAATTGAGCCATAGGCTCAAGAGAGGGCTGGCCCTCTCAGATTCTACCGTGTGGGTACCGGAACCTCGCCTCGATAATCATAAAACCCGCGTTCGGTTTTGCGTCCCAGCCATCCGGCTTCGACATATTTCGTCAACAGCGGGCAGGGACGATACTTGGTGTCTGCCAGTCCGTCATGTAACACGTTCATGATCGCCAAACAGGTATCCAAGCCGATGAAATCCGCTAGTTCCAATGGGCCCATAGGGTGGTTTGCGCCCAGTTTCATCGATTGGTCAATGGACTGCACATTCCCGACACCTTCATACAATGTGTAAACCGCCTCATTGATCATAGGCATCAGAATGCGATTCACGATAAAGGCCGGAAAATCTTCGGCGCTGGCTGAGGTTTTGCCAAGCCGGTCCACTACGGCTTTACAGGAGTTAAAGGTTGCTTCATCGGTGGCGATGCCCCGGATCAACTCGACGAGCTGCATCACAGGGACCGGGTTCATGAAGTGGAATCCCATGAAACGTTCGGGCCGGTCGGTGCGGCTGGCCAGCCGGGTAATTGAGATCGACGAAGTGTTCGATGTCAGGATCGTATGTGGCTGTAGGTGCGGCAACAGGTCTTCAAAGATTGCCTGTTTCACCGTTTCCCGCTCGGTCGCGGCTTCGATTACAAGATCGGTCTGCCCCAAATCCGGCAGATTCAGCGTCGTCGTGATCCGACTCAACGCGGATTTCACTGCATCATCCGAGATTTTGCCGCGCGACGCTTGACGCGCCAGGTTGGTTTCAATGGTTGCCATAGCGCTGTTTAGCGCGTCCTGGCTGACATCGTTCAGTAGAACATCATACTCTGCCAACGCCATAACATGAGCAATCCCGTTGCCCATCTGTCCAGCGCCGATCACTCCGACTGATTTTACGTCCATTTGTTCGATGCCCTTGTTCGCAGAATATGGCGACATTATCGGCAGTTCCCTATGGGCGGCAAGGGGACGGGGACAGTCAATTTCGCTTCAAATGCGCGCATTAGGACTTTCTCAAGACTTGCGGCGGCAAAATGGCGGTTGGGTGAATATTTGGGTGAGTGTGATGCGCTATCAATCGATCAATGCGGTCCATTCCGCGGAAACGACGTGCGAATATGAAAATTCGAAACTACGTTTCAGGGGCCCTCAAAGGGCGTTGAACAACCCCTATGTGGCATGTTTGGGGGGCGAAGAGACTTTTGGCCGTTTCGTGGAAACCCCCTTTCCCAATGAGTTGGAACGTCGTCTGGATCGTCGATGCGTCAACCTTGGCAGCCTGTTCTGCGGTGTCGAAGCGTTGACGCAGGACAAAGGGCTACTGGAGATCGCAAACCGATCTGATATATGCGTCCTGCAGTTACCCGGCATGCTGGGGCTATCGAACCGATTCTACCGGGTGCACCCACGACGCAATGACCGTTTCGTTGCGCCAAATGCCGATCTGGTTGCGCTGTATCCCGAAGAAGATTTTACGGATGTCCATTTTGTACAGCACTTGCTGAACCGCCTGTCGGCACGCTCGGATGCCCGAATTGAACTTGTGGAACAAGAGTTGCGCAATGTCTGGATCGAAAAGCTCGGCAAGTTTCTTGCAGAAGTAGGCCCGCCCGTCCTGCTTTTGCATCTGCAAGTGGAGAGGAGCGATTTGGATTCGACACCGGGTGACGGCTTTGCAATCAACCCCGAGATGATTGAGCCTTTGAGACCCCATTGTACGGATATTTTGTCCTTGCAGGTTCAGGTGTCCGGCGTATCCGATGAGCTTGAAGACATGTTGTTTGGCACCCTGCAACAACCGATTGCCGAGCATATGATCGGCCCAGCCACACATCGCAATATCGCTGGCTCACTTGCCCAAGTGATCAACGACCTGGGCGTATAAACAGCAAAGGCCCGCCAGTGGCGGGCCTTCTAAGATTTTTCGTCGAGAAATCTTTGTCTGAAATCAGCCGAGTTTTTCGGTGAGTTCCGGCACGGCCTGGAACAGGTCTGCGACCAGACCGAAGTCTGCGACCTGGAAGATCGGCGCTTCTTCGTCCTTGTTGATCGCAACGATGACCTTGGAGTCCTTCATGCCCGCCAGGTGCTGGATCGCACCCGAGATGCCGACTGCAACATACAGGTCAGGGGCAACAACTTTACCGGTCTGACCCACCTGCCAGTCGTTCGGGGCGTAGCCCGAGTCAACTGCGGCGCGTGAGGCACCAACGGCGGCTCCCAGCTTATCGGCCAGGCCTTCGATCAGTTTGAAGTCGTCTTCCGAGCCAACACCACGGCCACCCGAAACAACAACACCAGCCGAAGTCAGTTCAGGACGGTCGCTTTCAGCAACCTTGTCCTCGACCCACGACGACAGGCCGGGGTTTTCGCCGACCGAGATGGTCTCGACAGCCGCCGAACCACCTTCGCCCGCCGCATCGAAGCTGGCGGTCCGGATGGTCACGACTTTCTTGGCGTCGTTCGATTTCACGGTCTGGATCGCGTTACCCGCGTAGATCGGACGCTCGAAAGTGGTGGCATCGACCACGCCAGACGCGTCCGAGATCACCATCACGTCCAGCAGGGCTGCAACGCGCGGCATCACGTTCTTGGCGTCGGTGGTGGCAGGGGCAACGATATGCTCGTACCCATCGGCCAGACCCACGATCAGGGCTGCGGTCGATTCCGCCAGGCGATGACCCAGCGAGGCGTCTTCGGCCACCAGAACCTTGGATACGCCATCGATCTTGGCAGCGGCCTCACCAGCAGCAGCGGCAGAACCACCTGCGGCCAGAACGGTGATGTCGCCCAGCGATTTGACAGCCGCTACGGTCTTGGCGGTGGCGTCAACCGACAGCTCACCATTGTTAACCTCTGCGAGAAGAAGAACAGCCATTACACAGCCCCCGCTTCTTTGAGTTTCTCGACCAGCTCATCAACCGAGCCCACGATGATACCAGCAGCACGTGCTGGCGGCTCTTCGGTCTTGACGACTTCCAGACGCGGAGTGACGTCGACGCCATAATCGGCGGCGGTTTTTTCATCCAGCGGCTTTTTCTTCGCCTTCATGATGTTCGGCAGCGACGCGTAGCGCGGCTCGTTCAGGCGCAGGTCGACGGTCACGATGGTTGGCATTTTGACGGAGATGGTCTGCAGACCGCCGTCAACCTCACGGGTGATCTTGGCAGTGTCGCCTTCGATGTCCAGCTCGGATGCGAAAGTGCCTTGGCTCCAGCCCAGCAGGGCCGACAGCATCTGACCGGTGGCGTTCATGTCATTGTCGATCGCCTGCTTGCCCGCCAGAACGATGCCGGGCTGCTCTTCTTCGACCACTTTGGCGAGGATCTTGGCAACTGCAAGCGGTTCGATGTCCTGATGCACGTCATCCGCCGCGACAACCAGAATGGCACGGTCGGCGCCCATGGCCAGTGCGGTCCGCAGGGTTTCCTGCGACTGTTTCACACCGATCGAAACGGCAACAACCTCATCGGCCTTGCCCGCCTCTTTCAGGCGGATCGCCTCTTCCACGGCAATTTCGTCGAACGGGTTCATCGACATTTTTACATTGGCGAGATCAACGCCGCTGCCATCCGCTTTCACACGAACTTTCACGTTGTAGTCAATCACGCGCTTGACAGGCACGAGTACCTTCATTTTTGCGTATGCTCCTTACAAAAACGGCAAGCCGCGCAGCGACTCCACCAATGCTCTCGCTGGCTTAGATAGCGGGTCGTGATGTTCTGCGACAGAGCAAAATCGTCACGTCATGGTTTCGAGACGTCGCGTTTTGTCATTTTTTGGACCAGAAACGAAATTTAGTTTCCCGACGGCAGGCGCGATCACCGGTTTGCACCGGGAATCCAGAGCACATCATCGTGCCCGCCGTTGTTGGCACAGCGCGCCGCGACAAAGAACCAATCGCTCAGGCGGTTGAGGTATTTGACAGCCACCTCATTGACCGGCTCCATGTTTGTCAGCTCAACCGCCAACCGCTCGGCCCTGCGCGAAACTGTTCTGCACACATGCAGATGCGCGGCCAAACGTGAGCCACCGGGCAGGATGAAACTGCGCAAGGGCTGGAGCGCTTCGTTCATCGCATCGATCTCGGCTTCAAGCCGGTCGATCTGAGCGGAAACGATACGCAGGGGCGGGTAGTCGGCCTCGGCATCCTTATCCATGTCGGGGCGGCAGAAATCGGCACCCAGATCAAACAGGTCATTCTGGATACGGGACAAGGCGGCTTCGACTTCTCCGTCTGCTTCGGTCCGTGCCACGCCGACAAAGGAATTAAGCTCATCCACAGTGCCATAGGCCGCGACACGCCCGGAGTATTTGGCGACGCGCTCACCATTGCCCAGAGCGGTTTTCCCATCATCACCGGTGCGCGTGTAAATTTTGTTGAGAACGACCATGCCTTACCCTCCCTGCCCACGCAAATAGACGTAAAGTACGATCAGCAGCACCGCAATGAACTGAAACAGGATACGCAGGCGCATCAGCTTGTTGCTTTTCAGCGCGGCTTCTTTGCCGGGTTTTCCAAAATTGGCAATGCCCATCACCAGCACGACGACGACCGCCGCCATGGCCAGAAGCAGTATGACCATCGTCAGGTCCATAGCTCACCGTCCGTGTTTGTTCAGTTGTTGAGCCGTCATCTAGCGTTGATAGCGGCAAAAGCGAACAGGTAATTTCGCCTCATATGTCCGAGAGGATGCGATCAATGGCCCGGGTGGGCAGAATACGGCGCAGATATCCGGCGACATATGTGGGCGTCGTCACATAGTATCGCGGACGTGGGCGCTTGGATTCAACCGCATGGGCCAATTTGGCGGTAACAGCCGAGGCAGGCAGTTCGAACTTGTCAGGTCCGGAGGATTCGTAGAGGCGTTTCAGCAGCGTATCCTCGTATCTCTGTCGCAGGGCTGAGCTTTTCCAGTCAATAAAGCGTTCGAAGACAGGGATCGCGTTCACACGGATCTTCGAGGTGACCGGGCCTGGTTCGATCAGGATGACCTTGATGTCGGTGTCTCGTAGCTCTAGGCGCAAGGTATCGGTCAGGCCTTCGATGGCGTATTTGGTGGCGACGTATGCCCCGCGCCAGGGGAACGCGACCAGTCCCAACACTGATGAGTTCTGCACGATGCGCCCATGGCCCTGAGCCCGCATCACGGGAATCACTTGCCGGGTCAGTTCGTGCCAGCCAAATACGTTGGTCTCGAAAATTAGGCGAAGCCCTTCGATTGGGACATCTTCAACCGCGCCGGGAAGGCCGTGAGCGCCATTGTTGAACAACGCATCCAGCGTGCCACCGGTCGCGTCCAAAACCTGCTGCAGGCCTGAGGTAATGCTATCGGAATCGGTATAGTCGATCAGCGGGCTGTCGAAACCCTGTGCCCGTAGCCGATCACAGTCACGCTGTTGACGGCATGAGGCAAAAACGCGCCAACCGCGCGCGCGCATCCCGTGCGCCGCGTCCAGACCGATCCCGGATGAGCAGCCTGTGATCAGAATCGATTTCTGCATATTGCCCCCGCCTGTGTACTTCGCCCATAGCTATGGCGAGCTTTAGGTCAGGACAATGACACAGTTGCGTCAGTTTGTTGGTTTCCGAACCAGTGAGGCAGAAATCCAACCCACCCGCTGATCAGGGTATAATCGCAAACGCAGCCAGCCGGTGCCGGAATCGCTGAGAACCTCAACGCGCTGGCCAAGTTTGGCTTTGGCGATGATGGGGTAAATCGTTCCGGGCCCATCGCGCATATTGACCCGCGTGCCCGAGATTTCGCGGATATCTTTCTCGGGCTCGATGACTTGAGTCACAGGTGTGATGTCATCCTGCACCTCGGCCTCGACCTGCAACAGTCCGGCGGCTCCGTCTTCAAGCGAAGCCAGAGTAAAGCTGACGCCGTTCTCGTCAAATGCAGAGAACTGAGACAGCGGATCGTTGGTGACTTGTGACAGGACGACCGCGGCATCCTCCTCTACTTGTGGCTCGGGCTGAGCGCGCGCCTGTACAATGCGCGCGGCAACGTTGGTCACAAGGTCTTCAGCCCGAGGTGCGTGGTCGGATGCAGGCTCATGTTCTGGCACAGAGGCAACGCGAACCGGTTGCTCGACGCGGGTGCCACGCGGTTCGAAATCCGGGCCCCCGCTCATCACATAGAAGCTCCAGCCGAGCATGGCGAAAGTGATAACAATAACGCGCTTCATGGCGCACCCCCTGGCAATCGTAACATCAATAAAAGGCAGCAGTCTTAATGTACGAAACCCTACCATAGATTCAGCTTCGAGTCGAAAAGCGGGGGAAATCCGATACTTGCCTCCCCCTGTTGCAAAAAGCCCGACTTGTCCCCAGCAAAATATGCGCCGATTGCTTTACCCGCGCGCGCTTGCGTCGTATCACATCATGTATGAACGATACGATCGACGACCCCAATATGGAGACCCCTGACAATGGGGGCGAGGTAGCCGAGCCGCTGCGCCGCGCAATTGGCGAGCGCTACCTGACCTATGCGCTTTCCACCATCATGCACCGCGCTTTGCCAGATGCGCGCGATGGATTGAAGCCGGTTCACCGGCGAATCCTCTACGCGATGCGCGAGTTGCGACTCAGTGCGACGGGCGGTTTCCGTAAGTCAGCGAAAATCTCTGGCGATGTGATGGGTAACTATCACCCTCATGGCGACGCGGCGATTTACGACGCAATGGCGCGACTGGCACAGGACTTCAACGTCCGATATCCACTGGTCGACGGGCAGGGGAATTTTGGCAATATCGACGGCGATAATCCGGCGGCCTCTCGATACACCGAGGCGCGGATGACCATCGTGGCCGAAGCCCTGTTGGAAGGGTTGAACGAAGACGCTGTCGATTTCCGCGACAACTATGACGGCACACTGACCGAACCGGTCGTGTTGCCCGCACAGTTCCCGAATCTACTGGCCAATGGCGCCAGCGGTATCGCGGTGGGCATGGCGACGAATATCCCGCCGCATAATATTTCTGAGTTGTGCGACGCTTGTCTGCATCTGATCAAGACGCCGGATGCGCGTGACGATACGCTATTGAATTATGTTCCCGGCCCGGATTTTCCGACCGGCGGCGTCATTGTCGAGCCGCCCGAAAATATCGCGCAGGCCTACCGCACCGGGCGTGGATCCTTCCGGCTGCGCTGTAAATACGAGGTTGAAGATCTGGGGCGTGGCCAGTGGCAGATCATCGTCACCGAGATTCCCTATCAGGTTCAGAAATCCAAGCTGATCGAAAAGATCGCGGAACTGATCCAGACCAAGAAGATCCCGATCCTCGCCGATGTCCGCGACGAATCCGCTGATGACATCCGCCTGATCCTTGAACCACGCTCTAAGAATGTGGACCCCGAGGTGCTGATGGGCATGCTCTATCGCAACTCGGACCTTGAGGTGCGCTTCAGCCTCAACATGAACGTGCTGATCGACGGGGTGACGCCTAAGGTCTGCTCGATGAAGGAAGTGCTGCGCGCGTTCCTTGACCACCGGCAAGAGGTGCTGATCAGGCGGTCGCGTCACCGCATGGCCAAGATCGACCACCGCCTTGAGGTATTGGAGGGCTTTATCGTCGCCTTCCTGAACCTCGACCGGGTGATCGATATCATCCGCTACGACGACGACCCCAAGGCCGCTCTGATGCGCGAAGATTGGGGCATCGATCACGTCCGCGCAACCGATGAGTCCGATTACGTCTCGCCGAAGCCGGGTGAGGGCGAACTGTCCGAGGTGCAGGTCGATGCAATCCTCAACATGCGCCTGCGCAGCTTGCGCCGTCTGGAAGAGATGGAACTGGTACGCGAACGTGACGAACTGATGCTGGAACGCGCCAACCTCGAAGACCTGCTGGCCGACCCCGCCCTGCAATGGGCCAAGATCGCCGAGCAACTCAAAGAGACCAAGAAGACCTTCGGCAAAGACTATGAAGGCGGCGCGCGCCGGACACAATTTGCCGAGGCAGGTCAGGTCGAGGAAGTGCCGCTTGAGGCGATGATCGACAAGGAACCGATCACGGTCGTCTGCTCTCAGATGGGCTGGATCAGGGCAATGACCGGCCATATCGATCTGAAGCGCGAGTTGAAGTTCAAAGATGGTGACGGCCCACGTTTCATTTTCCACGCGGAAACTACGGACCGCCTGCTGGTCTTTGCGTCAAATGGCCGATTCTATACCGTCAGCGCCGCTAACCTGCCCGGCGGGCGCGGCATGGGCGAACCGCTACGTCTGATGGTCGACCTGCCGAACGAGGCGCAGATTATCGACATCCTGATCCACAAACCGGGGCGCAAGCTGCTTGTGGCCTCAGATGCGGGCAACGGCTTTATGGTGCCGGAAGATGACGTTCTGGCGCAGACCCGGAATGGCAAACAGGTGCTGAACGTCAAAGGAGACGAGACGGCGATGATCTGTAAGCCGGTTGAGGGCGATCATGTTGCTGTCGTCTCGCAGAACGGGAAATTCCTAGTCTTCCCGACAGAAGAGCTGCCCGAGATGACCCGTGGTAAGGGTGTCCGCTTGCAGAAGTACAACATGGCGCGTGGACGGCAGGGCACACTGGAACTGGATGGTGGGTTATCCGATATCACCACCTTCAACTGGGAAGAGGGCCTGAAATGGTCCATGGGCGGCGACAAAACCCGGCACGAGGCGGATATGTCCCAATGGCTGGCCAAGCGTGCAGGTGTCGGGAAAAAAGCACCTTATGGCTTTCCGAGGGATTACAAGTTCTCGTGATATGCTGTCCGCTTGGTGAAAATCTGCCGATACGGCTTGGCACAACCCGTATCGGTGCGCTACATCCAAAGAAAACAGGCCTATCGAGACGAGAGACATGCTGCGCATTCTGACACTGATCACCGGGTTGGCCCTGATGGGCGCATGCACCCAAACGCAGGTTTATGAAGACCCCGAGTCGCTGGGTGAATTCAAGCTACGCGTGAATTATGCCTTTGCGGAAAAGGCCGTTCAGGGACCGGTTTCGCGGGATGCTACGCCGGATGAATGGACCAAAGCGATCCAGAATGCAGTGGACATCAGGCTTGGCCGGTATGAAGGTTCGCAGGAATACGACATTGGCATCAGTCTCGAGGGCTACATGTTGGCACCTCCGGGAATTCCTGTGATTTACAACCCCAAAAGCACCGCCATCGTTCTGGTAAACGTCTATGACGTCGAAAAGAAAGAGTTCCTTGCTAAAGGCAAGCAGTTTCAGGTGCTCGAAGATACCACCGGTGAAAGCGCCCTTACAGGATCAGGAAATGCGCGCACCCGAGAAGAACAGATGAACGGTCTGGCCTTGAAGGTTGCCGACCGGGTTGAGGAGTGGCTGGCCGAAGAGCACAAGGATGATGGCTGGTTTGACAAGCGTCCCAGCTTGATCCAGCCGCTTGAAACCGAAGCTGTCACACAAAATCCGGCGTGATGGATGCATTTCCCTCAGGATGTGCTTGATTTTCCCCCCTGAACCAAATATCTCGCGCGCGCAGATGTAACCACGGGACCAAGGGTCCCCCAAATTGCAAAAAGGGCGCCTGAGGAATGGCAAAGGAAAAGTTTGAGCGTAATAAGCCGCACGTCAACATCGGCACGATTGGCCACGTTGACCACGGCAAGACCACGCTGACCGCAG
>NZ_JBQFQB010000010.1:0-39030 GCF_056536665.1 Ruegeria sp. CJ6
GCTTCGGCTTCGGCTTCGGCTTCGGCTTCGGCTTCGGCTTCGGCTTCGGCTTCGGCTTCGGCTTCGGCTTCGGCTTCGGCTTCGGCTTCGGAAGTCAATTCGTCCGCAGCGTTATCCGCGTCAACGGATTTCTCATCCGACACTGCATCACTTTCGGTCTCGGCGGCTTCTACCACCTCTTCGACGCTGGGGTCTTCGACCGGTTCCTGATCGGGTTTCTTCTTATCAGCCACCGCGTTAATCCCCTTATCGATTCCCAAAACACATGAACAACAGACTAACCCAAGTTAATCTGCACCCGGCGCGCTCTCAACCCGCATCACGTGTTTCACGAGTTTTTTCACGGCTTTCTGCATTTTGTCCGGGGTCGGTTCATCCGCGATCTTCAGCCGCTCGAAACTCAGTGTTTTAAGGGGTTCCGCCGTGGCTTCGCTGATCGCGGCCAGCCACAGAGGCGCGGATCCGGCCCAGACATCGGCAAATTGTCGCGCTGTGCGGGGCGAAAATAGCGGGGCGATGATGGGCTGATCACCCTCGGCGGCGTGGGAAGCCTCATCACTCAGCGGCAAAAGCTGTTGCCGATAAATCGGCTGTTCGCGGGTGGTCAGCCCGGATTCAGTCAAACGCGCGGCCACGTTGCCACGGCTGTGTTCTCCGCGCAGATGTAGCAGCGGGCTGTTTGGCTTGAGTTTCAGCAGATTGGCCACCAGCCCTTCGGCCGTCGCACCCAGCATCTGAGCATCCCACCCTGCTGCCTGCGCTGCCTGCGTGGTCACCGAACCAACGCAATAGGCGGGCAGGCTGCGTTCCACATTCAATACGGCGGCGGCGTTCACGCCATTTGCCGAGGAAAAGATCAGTCCAGCAGAATCATCGGACTCAACCATGACACCCAGCGGTTCGATCTTTAACAAGGGTGAATGGATAACCGCGACTTGCGGCCGAATGTGGTCCGGCAGTTGCGCAACGAACCTGTCCGAGGCGGCGCGAGGGCGGGTCATCAACAAATACAACGGTCGGCGCCTTCGGCCTTGGGATTGTTTGCGTCCGCGCGGGGTGATACCCCGCTTGGCAATCATGATGCAACGGATCAGGCCTATGGTGCAAACACTTACCGTCCTTGGACTGGAAAGCAGCTGCGACGATACCGCAGCCGCCGTTGTGCGGCAGGGCACAGGCGTAGGGGCCGAGATCCTGTCATCCGTGGTGCATGGCCAGACTGAGTTGCACAGCGCCTATGGTGGCGTTGTGCCTGAGATCGCAGCGCGTGCGCATGCGGAAAAGCTGGATATTTGCATCAAACAGGCTCTAACACAGGCCCAAATTGGCTTAGATGATCTGGACGCTATCGCTGTCACCGCCGGTCCCGGCTTAATAGGCGGCGTAATATCCGGCGTGATGTGCGCAAAGGGCCTAAGCGCAGCAACCGGGTTGCCGCTAATCGGGGTGAACCATTTGGCCGGGCACGCGCTGACACCAAGACTGACCGACGAGATTGCTTTTCCCTACCTGATGCTGCTGGTCTCGGGTGGTCACTGCCAATATCTGATCGCTCATGGACCGGAACAGTTCACCCGCCTTGGGGGGACAATCGACGATGCCCCCGGAGAAGCCTTTGACAAGACCGCCCGGCTGTTGGGCTTACCCCAGCCCGGTGGCCCCTCGGTCGAGGCTGAGGCGCGCGCAGGTGATGCCAAACGTTTCCGCTTTCCCCGGCCCCTTCTGGATCGCCCCGGATGTGACCTGTCTTTTTCGGGACTCAAGACCGCGCTGATGCGGATGCGGGATAAGGTCGTAGCCGAAAAAGGGGGGCTGACCCGACAAGATCGCGCTGATCTGTGTGCCGGTTTTCAGCAGGCTATTGTTGATACCTTGGCTGAGAAAACCCGCCGCGCGATTGCCCAGTATCTTGAGACATCACCGTCAGAACCGGTTATTGCCGTTGCCGGAGGTGTCGCAGCAAATTCCGCTATTCGCTCAGGATTAGAGACTGTTTCTGCGGAAATGGGCGCCCGATTTACTGCCCCTCCGCTGGCTTTGTGCACTGATAATGCCGCAATGATCGCCTATGCGGGTATGGAACGATTCCGCACCGGTGCACGAGATGGGTTGGATCTGACGGCGCGGCCCCGCTGGCCCTTGGATCAAACCAGCCCTGCAATGCTGGGTAGCGGCAAAAAAGGGGCCAAGGCATGAGCGTGACCGTCCTTGGTTCTGGCGCATTTGGAACCGCTCTGGCGATATCTTTGGCGGGCAATGGGCCTGTAACTCTCTGGTCACGAGATGCCGAGCAAGCAGCGCAGATGCAGCACGGGCGCGAGAACCCGCGACGTTTGCCAGGCGTTACACTGCCCGCCAGTGTTTCAGTGACAGCTGAATTAGAACAAGCGGCGCAATCCGATGTGTTGTTACTGGCCGTCCCAATGCAAAAGCTGCGCGATGCGTTGACGCAATATACCGGCGAACTGGGTGGCAAGGTTTTGGTGGCTTGCTGCAAGGGGATCGAACTTTCCACGGGGCTGGGTCCCGTTGCAGTCATCCGTCAAACCGTTCCGGACGCACTACCGGCCTTGCTGACTGGCCCCAGCTTTGCCGATGATATCGCGCGCGGTTTGCCTACGGCGTTGACGCTGGCTTGTGATGATGCCGAACTGGGTGAAGCACTTCAGCAAGAGCTGACAACTGCCAATCTGCGTCTTTATCGTACCGCCGATACCGTCGGAGCAGAGCTAGGTGGAGCGCTAAAGAATGTGATGGCTATTGGTTGTGGCGCGGCCATTGGTGCAGGGCTTGGCGATAGCGCCCGCGCTGCGTTGATCACACGCGGATTTTCTGAGATGCAGCGCTTTGCCGCCCAGCGCGGGGCACGGCCCGATACGCTGATGGGGCTATCGGGGCTGGGTGATCTGGTGCTGACCTGCTCATCCGAATTGTCGCGAAACTATCGTTTTGGCCTGTGTTTGGGTCTAAACAAGCCATTTGACACCACGACAACCGTCGAAGGTGTCGCCACTGCGCAGGCCATGTCCGAAATCGCAGCGAGCGAAGGGTTAGACATGCCCATCAGCGCAACGGTGGCGAAACTCAGCAGCGGTGCCTACAGTGTCACCGACGCGATTCAAGCCCTGCTGGGTCGCCCACTCAAGGAGGAATAATATGCTCATCGCCCTGATCGCCCGGGATAAAGCTGGTGCCCTACAGACCCGGCTGGACAACCGCACCGCCCATCTGGCTTACATTGAAGAAACCGGTGTTGTGGCGCAGGCCGGGCCGTTACTGGACGGCGATGCGATGATCGGATCGCTGGTCATTCTGGATGTCGAGAATCTGGCCGCCGCTGAGGCCTGGGCCGCAAATGACCCCTACGCGCTGGCCGGCCTGTTCGACTCGGTTGATTTGATCCAGTGGAAAAAGGTCATCGGCTGATGGCGTATTGGCTGTTCAAATCCGAACCCTCGACCTGGAGCTGGGATCAGCAGGTCGGCAAGGGGGACGCGGGCGAGGAATGGGATGGCGTGCGCAACTACCAGGCCCGCAATTTCATGCGTCAGATGCAGATTGGCGATCGTGGGTTTTTCTACCACTCGCAAAAGGACAAGGCGATTGTCGGCATTGTCGAGGTCTGCGCCGAGGCCCATCCCGACAGCACAACCGATGATGAGCGTTGGGAATGCGTGGATATCAAAGCCGTCCGGTCTTTCACAATTCCGGTCAATCTGGATCAGATCAAGGCGGATGAGCGTTTGGGTGAAATGGTTCTGGTCAAGAATTCACGCCTGTCAGTGCAGCCGGTCAGTGATACAGAATGGCAGTTGATCTGCGCTTTGGGCGAGACAGAGGCGGATTGAATGAAAAGGGAAGGCCCTGACGACTTCAGAACCTTCCCTACCCCGCGTGCTCCCAAGCTCACCACACGCATACGGAAATCTATTGGTTCTGACCGTCCTGGTCATGACCTGACCTTAGCCGATTTCAGAACCGCGCTTCAAACGCCAAGTATTTAGAGTTTCAATCAAATACAAAACACCCGCCGGTAAGACCGACGGGTGCTGAAATGGTTCTTGGCTGGATCAGCTATAGACCGATTCTTTGCCGAAATGCTTGGTCAGCATGTAATAGACGACAGCGCGGTACTTGTTACGCTCGGACATGCCATAGGTCTCCATGGCCTTGTTGATCCCTTCCATCAGTTCGGGACCATCCGACAGGCCCAGCTTTTTGATGAGGAAGTTGTTCTTGACCGTCTCAAGCTCGCCTTCCTGGCTGGCCGCCACTGTCGACGCATCCGCGTCATAGATCGCCGGACCGCAACCGATGGTGACCTTGGTCAGCAGGTCCATATCGGGGTCCATCCCGCATTTGCCTTTTAGATCTTCAGCGTATTTAGCGATCAATTCGTCGCGTTTGCCCATGTCCCAATCTCCTTAATCCATTGTCACGGAACTTTTTACCGATGCACGAGAGACTAGCCTTGTCGGCGGAATTCCCAAAAGGGAAAAATCACAAGGTTTCCCCCTAGGCTGAACTTCGCGGGACTCGGTGATTTGATTTTTTCAGATTTATTATTTAACATTTTTGTTAATTATGATTCCCGGAGGTCCCCATGCCCGTAACGTTACCGAATGAAACCACCGAATATCGGTCAGCTCGTAATGCACTTCTATCCGCCGAGCGGGACCTGAGAGCAAAGGTTGAAGAGGTCGCGGCCTTGCGCCGTTCTCTTCCAACCGGAGGCAAAACCCCTAACGATTATGCGTTCCGAGATCTGGCAGGCGAGGGTGCGCCTATGTCGTCGCTGTTTGGCGATAAGGATACGCTGATTATCTATTCGCTGATGTACGGACCCGACGCGGAACGCCCCTGCCCTATGTGTTCGGCGTTTCTGGATGGGCTGAACTCTCAGATCCACCATCTCATACAGAACGCCTCGGTTGCCGTAGTGGCGCAGAATACGCCCGAAAAACTCTCGGCGCTCAAGGATGAGATGGGTTGGAATGCGCTGCCGCTCTACTCAGCATTAGGGACGAATTACCAACGTGACTATCTGGCCCAGACCGAAGGGGGCGATCAGCTTCCCATCCTGAATGTCTTTCAACAGCTCCCTGATGGCATTCATCACTTCTGGAGTTCCGAGCTGTTCTTTGAACCCAGCGACTGGCATCCCCGGCATGTGGATGCAGCTTGGCCTTTGTGGAATGTGCTGGATTTCACACCACAGGGCCGCGGCGATTTTATCCCACCTCTACGCTGAGGTACTATCGGCAGTAGCCCCAGCCGGGCCCCTGCAGGTGGAAGTGATCGGCATGTAAGCGGTTGTAATCAGGGCCAAGCACCACGCGGAACCAGTCACAGGCTCCGCGCCAGATCTGGCGCAGAAAATCGGCCTCGGGCCCGTCAGCGTCCCAGTCAGCCAGCAGGTTCAAGCTGCGCCCGTCCGAGAGATCCATTCCGACGATGTCGATCGCGTCCGCAGTGGCGTGACTGCTCCAACCATTGTCTTGTCCTTGCGCGGTGCGCATCCGCCGGCAGTTATAGCTACCGATCTGGCGCAATCTGCTGACGGAAGTCCCCAGTAGTTGCTGCGCAGCGGGTTGCACAACATGGTGTTCCCACATGACAAGCCGCAAAGTTGTGGCACACCGGGTCTCGACTGCAGTGACGCGGGCGTTCACCAGACCGGACAACCGGCCGCGTCCCTCGATTCCGCAATTCTGGTCCACCACCAGATCGTCCAGCGGATCAAACCGAGCTCCAGCCTCGGCCAAGGCTGCACGGCATAAAGCGTCATCCGCCAGTGCGCGGTTCAACTGGTAAGGGGTGACCGGGGTGACCGGGGCCGTCACGGTCAGATCACGCAGCGGGTTCCAGTGCGGGGGTACAGGCGTATTGGGATGGGCAAGCAGCCACCAAACGCCGCCGCCCAACACGGTCAACAGCGTTAAGAGGCCAAAAAGAAAAGACGCCGCCGAAAGCAGGATTCGGCGGCGTCCAGAAGCTTTGGTCATGCGTCTTTCGCACTTAGTAGCGGTAGTGTTCCGGCTTATAGGGGCCTTCGGGTTTCACGCCGATATAGGCCGCCTGATCGCTGTCCATCTGGGTCAGCTTCACGCCGATCCGGTCCAGATGAAGACGGGCAACTTTTTCGTCCAGATGCTTGGGCAGGATGTAAACTTCGTTCTTGTATTCATCGCCTTTGGTGAACAGCTCGATCTGGGCCAGAACTTGGTTGGTGAAAGAGGCCGACATCACGAACGAGGGGTGACCGGTGGCGTTGCCGAGGTTCAGCAGGCGGCCTTCGGACAGCAGGATAATGCGGTTGCCCGAGGGCATCTCGATCATGTCCACCTGTTCTTTGATGTTGGTCCACTTGTGGTTCTTCAGGCTGGCCACCTGAATTTCGTTGTCGAAGTGACCGATGTTACCGACGATGGCCATGTCCTTCATCTCGCGCATGTGCTCGATACGGATCACGTCCTTGTTGCCGGTGGTGGTGATGAAGATATCGGCGTTTGCGACTTCGTCTTCCAGAAGGGTGACTTCGAACCCGTCCATGGCCGCTTGCAGCGCGCAAATCGGGTCGACCTCAGTCACTTTCACGCGGGCGCCTGCGCCACGCAGCGAAGCCGCCGAGCCTTTGCCCACGTCACCATAGCCGCAGACCACGGCAACCTTACCGGCCATCATGGTGTCGGTGGCGCGGCGAATACCGTCAACCAGCGATTCCTTGCAGCCGTATTTGTTGTCGAATTTCGACTTGGTGACCGAGTCGTTCACGTTGATCGCCGGGAACGGCAGGTGGCCGTCTTTCACCAGCTGATACAGGCGGTTTACACCGGTGGTGGTTTCTTCAGAGACGCCTTGGATCTGGTCGCGCATTTTGGTGAACCAGCCCGGAGACGCGGCCATGCGCTTGGCGATCTGCTTCTTGATCACCTCTTCCTCTTCCGAACCCGGAACAGGGATAATGTCCTCTCCTGCCTCGGCACGTGCACCCAGCAGGATGTACAGCGTCGCGTCGCCGCCATCGTCCAGGATCATGTTGGGGCCTTCGTCGAACAGGAAGGATTTGTCCAGATAATCCCAATGCTCTTCCAGCGTCTGGCCCTTGATGGCAAAAACGGGAATACCAGCCTCGGCAATCGCCGCCGCCGCGTGGTCCTGCGTTGAGAAGATGTTGCACGACGCCCAGCGCACATCAGCGCCCAGCGCCACCAGTGTTTCGATCAGAACGGCGGTCTGGATGGTCATATGCAGTGAACCGACGATCCGCGCGCCTTTCAGCGGCTTGCTTTCGCCATATTCGGCGCGCAGGGACATCAGCCCCGGCATTTCCGTTTCAGCGATATTCAGCTCTTTGCGGCCAAACTCGGCCATTGAAATGTCTTTAACGATATAGTCCCCGGCCATCAGGTACTCCACTCCGGCAATTCACAGTCCAAAGTGCCACTAGCATCCCTTGCGGGATGAGGCAATGAAGATGGCCGGAAACAGGAAGTCTGGTGACAAAATATCAGCTTGGCGTACCCTCTGCCTTGATTTTGGGGATCGCTTCAAAAAAATCAGTGCCAACGGCGACAATACAACTCATGCCGTTCGCCTGGGTCACCAAAACGGTATAACTTCCCGTTTCCTTCGAGGTCCAAACCTCCATGACCGTCTGCCCGCCACGTGATTTCTGAAGACCGCCAAAGGTTAATTCCTCGGAGTAATTGTCTTGCAGTTTGGTAATCACGTGCTCGCGCTCTGCGCAGTTCTGGGCAAAGGCAGGTGGCGCGGTTGCGGCCATTCCGAAGGTCAGGGTTATTGCAAACAAACGCTTGAACATAGCAAGCTCCTTTCGATACGAGTTTCGTTTCGAGAGGGCGCAACTGGGAGGAGTCAGCACCCCCCTCAGTCCTTGATGTCGGGATCGTATCGCGCAGGTTCAAAGCACGAATGCTCAAGAAATTGTTGGCAGCATGTGATCCAGACAGATACATCATACCACAAGAACGCGAATTGAACGTGTCCCAGTTCACAAGGCATGGTAAAATGGCAACACAACCCAGAGCGTGGCAAAGAATGCTGTCGGGCCGTCGGCTGGATTTGCTGGACCCGACACCCGTGGATATCGAGATCGAAGATATCGCGCACGGGCTGGCCTTTGTGGCGCGGTGGAACGGTCAGACCAACGGGGATTTTGCCTATTCCGTGGCCGAGCATTCCTTGCTGGTGGAAGAGCTTTTTGGCCGCATCGCACCAAATGCACCGACGAAATGGCGGTTGGCGGCACTGTTACACGATGCCCCCGAATATGTGATTGGTGACATGATCTCTCCGGTGAAATCCGCCGTTGGCCCGGATTATGGTGATTTAGACGACCGGCTGGCTGCTGCGATTCATATACGTTTCGGGTTGCCCGCCGTGGTACCAAAAACAGTGAAACGCCAGATCAAGAAGGCGGACAAGATCAGCGCCTGGATGGAGGCGACGCAGATCGCGGGTTTTTCTGATACCGAAGCATCAAAGTTCTTTGGTCGCCCGGACAAGGCAATATTAGAGGGGTTGCAGATCAAACTGCGTCCCCCGATTGAGGTGCGGCAGGCCTATACCGCGCGGCATAAGGAGCTGTTGGGCAGCATTTAGGTCGCCAATAGATCAGCGGCACAGCCTGTGCTAATTTTCCGCTAAAACAAGACCATAATCGGACGCAGGTTCAGATGAGCGACGCAGACAGCCAGATACCGGTCACGAACGCGCAGATGGAATATGCCAACGCGTGTTTACGTGAAGCGTACAATCTGACAGGCCGAGGGCGGGTGCGCAATCTGATCCGAAAGTCACTGCTGCCACAGTTGATCGCCTATCGGGGCATTCGAATCCACCTGCACCCTTATGACAATTTCAGCGAATTCTCTCTCTGGCAGAAGGGCCGGTCCCCGGAAGAGCTTGAGCTGAATTGGCTGAAAGACAGTTTTGCGGGGAAGACTCTCAAGGTTTTGGATATCGGGGCAAATTTTGGTCTGTATTCACTTTTCTTGTCGTCAATTCTTAGCCCGGACTCCCGGATTCATGCATTTGAGCCTAATCCGACTCTGGCCGAACGCCTCAGCAATAATTGCTCTCTGAACGGATTTGGCAACGTGGAGCTGAACACTTTCGCGATCGCGGGCGAAACTGGTGAGGCGACGCTTATTATTGAAAAGCGGGGCGACACGGCCACCAATCTTGGTCAGGCGCGTTTGGCAAACGACCCAGCGTATCTGGAGCTGTCAAAATACGATACGATTGAGGTGCAGACCCGAACACTGCTTGAGCTTACACATCTGCATGATGCCGATTTTGCCAAGCTTGATGTTGAAGGGCACGAGCCGAACATTCTTATGCCTTTTCTTGAAAGCGCAGAAGATGCAGCGCTTCCCCAATATCTACAGCTGGAAACCGTGAATCTTGGTGATAGCGCCGACCGCCTGTTTGCCTCACTTTCTGATCGTGGCTATGAAAATGCCTTTCAAACTCAACGTAATATCATCTTCAGAAGATAGGCCGTGCAAGGAAGAACCGCGATCATGATCAAACCCACTCAGGCCAAGCTGATATGAAGGTCGGGCTGTTCTCCTGCGCCAAGGATGAAGGGCCGTTTATACTTGAGTGGGTCGCGTATCATCTGCTGGTCGGGTTTGATCCTATTCTGATTTACAGCAATGACTCGACAGACGGCACCGCCGAGCTGCTTGATGCGCTGGATAAAAACGGGGTTATTTCCCATGTTCTGCAAGATCTGAAACCCGGGCAAGTACCACAGCATACAGCGGCGGAAACGGCCTATGCGCATCCTTCGCTTAACGATGCCGATTGGCTGATGTGGCTTGATAGCGATGAGTTTCTTTTCTGTGCAAACGATGAAAATCAGGTCGCAGGTCTCGTCGAACGCTGTTCCGGTTTCGCCGAGGGCATCGCCGTGAATTGGTTGATCTTCGGAAATGGGGGCAACGACAAGTGGGAACCGGGGCTGGTCACGCAACGATTCCTAAAGCGTGCCGATACAGATCATAATTTGCATCGCTACTTCAAAACGCTTTTTCGAAAGTCTGATAAAATACAGGGGTTTGGCCTGCACCGGCCCTACTTGCGACCGGACTTTCGAAACGATGGATCGCAATTTGTAAATGCTGCGGGCCTGCCGATGCACGAACACATGTATCGTACGGGATCACGGCGAAGACATGCGCTGGGTGCCGCGCCCGAGCATCTGTCTACACACGATTGGGCTGCTGTCATTCACTACCCGGTGAAAACGCGAGACAGTTTCGCGCTCAAGCGGCAGCGCGGGCAAGGCACGAAAGCGACAGATGCACCCAACCGGTCCAGCCGGTTTCGTGAAAGGTATTGGAACAAGTACAACCAGAACAGCGTCGTGGATGATCGAATGCTGGCGATGGGTGGCAAGCTGCAGGCAAAGGTTGATGAGTTGCTGTTATTGCCTAAAGTTGGGTGCGCGCACTCTGCCTGCCTTAAGAATTACGCGCTGAGGCTTCAAACTCAGGCTCAACCCGCGCCCTGAAAGTCGTTTGGAACGGCCCGGAGAATACACGCTATTAAGTCTACGGGTCTATCTTGGACTGCGCTTCGCCAGAATCCGCTGCAACGTCCGGCGGTGCATGTTCAACCGGCGGGCGGTTTCCGAGACGTTCCGGTCGCACAGTTCATAAACGCGTTGGATATGTTCCCAGCGGACGCGGTCGGCGCTCATGGGGTTTTCCGGCGGCGGGGGCAGTTCGTCACCCTTGGCCAACAGAGCGTTGGTGATGTCAGTGGCGTCGGCGGGTTTGGACAGATAGTCGGTTGCACCAATTTTGACCGCCGCAACGGCGGTGGCGATGGCGCCATAACCGGTCAGAACCACAACCCGGCTGTCGGGGCGTTTTTCGCGCAGCACTTCAACCACGTCCAGCCCATTGCCATCTTCAAGTCGCAGATCGACCACGGCATAGGCAGGTGGGCGGGCTGTGGAAATGGCGCGGCCTGCGGCGACGGAACCCGCGGTTTCAACCTCGAATCCGCGTTTTTCCATGGCCTTGGCCAGACGTCTCAGAAACGGCTCGTCATCATCTACCAGCAGCAGCGATTTGTCGGGGCCGATTTCAAGCTGGGAACTGTCTGCCATATGTGGGTCTTTCCGCTATTTCATGCCTCTTGGCTTAAACATGAGTAATAGCAGCGCCATTCCAAAGGTCAAACCGACTGTTGAGGATCAGGCCTGATCAAGGAAGCAGCCAATCTTGTCCGCCATCTGCTCGGCCGTTTCATCGCGTTTGAAAAATTCCAGAAACCCGTCCTCGGGCGTCATCAGATAGGTAAAGGTCGAGTGGTCGACCAAATAATACTCATCGCTTTTGTCTTGGGCCTTGTAATAGGTCTTGTACGCCTTGCTGGCCGCCTTGATCTGCTCGGGCGATCCGGTCAGGCCAATCACGCGTTCATGCAGGTTGAATGCGAAATCGCCCACAACCTCGGGGGTATCGCGATCCGGGTCTATCGAGATGAACAACGGCGTCACCGACTGACCGCGCTCTGCCAGCAAATCGATCGTGTCGACATTGCGCGACATGTCAAAGGGGCAAACATCCGGGCAGAAGGTATAACCGAAGTAGACAAGCGTGGGCTCGGTGATCACATCCTTGTCGGTTACCGTCTCACCCTTGGCGTTAAGCAGTTCGAACGGCCCGCCGATCGCCGCGCTCCCGCCCGCGATCTGAGACGAGCGGCACTGCGCGTATTTGTCATCTGAGCCACCCCGCGTCAGCAGCCACATGGCGCCAAGACCAATTGCAAGAACAACAGTTGCGAGAATAGCATAAAGACGAACCATGGCGCGTATCCTGATACGAAAGGGGATGTTGATCGATTCTGCCGGGACACCTATCAACATGTCGGACCGACGCAATAGGACATAATCGACAGATGACGAATTCCAACACCAGTCTTTGGCGTGGGCAGGAGCGCAGTACCTGGATCAGGCTGCGCACGCTGATCCTGCTGCGATGGGTCGCCATTATCGGCCAGTTTACGGCCATCACGGTTGCACAGAAATATTACGACGTTCAGCTTGAGCTGGCATTGTGTTATTTCGTCATCGGCATTTCGGTGATGGGTAACCTCACGGCCATTCTGTTGTTTCCCGAAAACAAGCGCTTGTCGGAATTCGAGAACTTCCTGATGGTGCTGTTCGATCTGCTGCAGCTGTCGATCCTTTTGTATCTGACGGGGGGGCTAAACAACCCGTTTGCGCTGCTGTTGCTGGGTCCGGTGACGATTTCTGCAAATGTAATGAGCACCCGCTCAACCCTGATCATCGGCAGCGTTGCGGTGATCCTGACCACGTTGCTGGCGCAATTCCACCTCCCGCTGAGAACCAATCTGGGGTTGGTGCTGGATATCCCCGATATTTTGCTGTTCGGAAACTGGGCGGCGATTATCATCGCCATCGTTTTCATCGGCGCCTATTCGCACCGCATCAGTTCCGAAGTTCAATCGATGTCCGAAGCGCTCTCGGCCACCCATATGGCGCTGGCGCGCGAGCAAAAGCTGACTGATCTTGGTGGTGTGGTGGCCGCAGCCGCGCATGAGTTGGGTACGCCGCTGGCAACGATCAAGCTGGCCAGTTCAGAACTGATCGAAGAGCTGGACGACCGGCCTGAGCTGATGGAGGACGCAGCCTTGATCCGCGAACAGGCTGACCGCTGCCGCGACATCCTGCGCGATATGGGCCGAGCTGGGAAAGATGATTTGCACCTGCGTCAGGCGCCTCTGTCCACCGTGATCCATGAAGCGGCAGAGCCACATATCAATCGTGGTAAAGTGGTGCATTTCGACGAAGGACCAGTTGCGGATGGCGATGTGCAGCAGCCCTCGATCCTGCGCAAGCCCGAGATCATTCACGGGCTGCGCAACCTGATCCAGAACGCAGTGGATTTCGCCCAGTCGACGGTCTGGGTCGAAGCTGAATGGACCTCTGATCGGATCAGCGTTTCGATCATGGATGATGGGCGCGGCTACCCCTCCCACATCATAGGTCGGATTGGTGACCCGTTCATGCGCCGCCGCCGCGCCGATCGCAGTAGTCGGCCGGAATACGAAGGCATGGGGCTAGGTCTGTTCATCGCCAAAACCCTGCTGGAACGCAGCGGTGCCGAACTGAGCTTCGCCAATGGCGCGGACCCTTATCAGACCCTGACTGACCAACCGGACCGCAGGGGGGCGATCGTCAATGTCGTTTGGCCGCGCAAGCTGATCGACGCGCAAACCGGGGACACTCCGGTTCCCTCGGGCGCCAACCAACCGTTCCAGATCTGAGTTAAGACCCCGTTAACCATTGTTGTTCATATAGATTCAAACGTTTTACCCGGGGGTTGGAGCAATGGCCGAATGGATCGTTCTGGCCGCAATCAGTGTGGTTTCGGCCAGCTTTGCGATATTGTGGCTCTTGCCACGCCATCAGGCCAAAACAAGAGATTTCGGGCTGTCAGCGCCCGGAGCGCTGTTCGATGTTGTCTTCCTGTTCGATGGCGACCGGTTGATCAGCCATTCCGATATTGCGCTGGCAGGTTACGAATCCGTCAGCAACTGGGCTGATCTGCGGCGTTTGCTGCAACGTGATTTTCCCGCTTTCCCCGAAACGCCCGAGATTGTCCGGTCCGGGGGCAACATCGCCGTTTCAGCCATCGACTGCACAGTCGAGCGCGAGGTTTTGTGCGAATGGATCGATGGTATCATTCGGGTTCAATTACGTGATCTGACGGGGACCATCCCTGCGCCACGCCGTGACCAGCGCGATCCAATTCGTTTGGCGATGGAGCAGGCGCCCTACCCTGTTTGGCTGATAGATCACCGTGACAAGGTGGGCTGGTGCAATGCGGCCTATGTACGGTTGGTTCGCAAGATTGCGGGACCGGATGCCGATCTGACGGACCCTCTGTTTCCTTCTCACAGGGACGAGGCGCAGCTGAGTCGAAAAACCCGTGTCTCGATTCCGGTAAGGGACAGCGATGCCAAGCTCTGGTTTGACCTGACCCAGGTCGCACACGAACAGGATCAGTTGTGTTACGCGGTCGATATCAACGCGATTGTCGAAGCCGAGACAGCACAGCGCAAGTTCGTGCAGACCATGACCAAGACCTTCGCGCAGCTCTCCATTGGCCTAGCGATCTTTGACCGCAACCGGCAACTGGCCCTGTTCAATCCAGCGCTGATTGATCTGACCACCCTGCCACCCGACTTCCTGAGCCTGCGCCCAAGCCTGTCCAGCTTTTTTGACCGGCTTCGCGACCAGCATATGATGCCCGAGCCTAAGAACTATCGCAGTTGGCGGCGCCAGATGAACGACCTTCTGGAGGCGGCACAGGACGGGAACTATCAGGAAACCTGGTCGCTGCCATCAGGATCGGTCTATTCCGTCAGTGGTCGCCCGCATCCCGATGGGGCCGTGGCTTTCCTGTTCGAAGATATCACCGCCGAAATCACACTGACCCGACGGTTCCGCGCTGAAACGGACCTTATGCAATCCATTCTGGACAAGCTGGCTGATGCCATCGCGGTGTTTTCGGATGACGGTTCGCTGGCGATCACAAATTACGCCTATCAGGTGTTGTGGGGCGACAGCGGCGAAGTAGGATTCGAACCAGCAACGGTGCTGGAAATCACACGCCAATGGCAGGAGCACTGCACCGCCACGCCGATCCTTGGCGAGATCCGCGAATTCGTCACCGCGCGCGAGAATCGGGCCGAATGGTCGGCTGAACTGATCCTAAAATCCGGCGGCTCTTTGAACTGCACGGTCAGCCCCATGCAAAACGGGGCAACAATTGTCCGTTTCGCCTCGGACAACCCGGTCAGGAACATCACGGAAATACAAAAAATCAGCGCGTGAACCGGTTGCAGCCGACCCGGCGCAGGTTCATTGTGACGCCATGAACGCACCGCTGACTCTGACCTCGAAATCCCCATTCGACACTGCTGAAGTTGCCACCAAACTGGGAGGCGCATTGCAGTCTGGCGATACTATCCTGCTTGAAGGTACCATCGGCAGCGGCAAAACCCATTTCGCACGCGCATTGATTCAATCTCTTCTGTCCGCTCCCGAAGATGTGCCTTCGCCGACCTTTACTCTGGTTCAGGTTTACGAGACGCAGCTTGGAGAGGTCTGGCATTCAGACCTCTATCGTCTTTCTGCCTTGGAAGAGATCGAAGAGCTAGGGCTGGTCGACGCCTTCGACGCCGGCATTTGCCTGATCGAGTGGCCTGAAAAGCTGGGTCCTCTGACGCCAGAGCCGGCCTTACTGATCCGGTTCACCACAGACGCCAACGAACAAGATACGCGACAACTTAAGATGTCGTGGACAGACCCGAAATGGAACGCCAAGCTGGAGGGGATCCAATGACGAACCGGGCCATTCTGGCAGAAGCCTTGATCGCGCAGACACCATGGAACGGCGCACGGCATACGCCTTTGGCAGGTGATGCCTCGAACCGCCGGTACGAGCGTCTGACCGACCCTGCCACCGGCCGGACCGCCGTTTTGATGGATGCTCCGCCCGACAAGGGCGAAGCTGTTGAACCCTTCGTGCGTATGTCGAAATACCTGCGTTCCATTGGGTTGAGTGCGCCGGAAATCTACGCCGAGGACTGCGAATACGGGTTTCTGTTGCTCGAAGATTTGGGCGACGATCTGTTCGCACGCGTCTTGCGGGACGATCCGACGCTTGAGCGCACGCTGTATGACGCCGCAACCGATGTACTTGTCCATCTTCACGCGGCGCCGACGCTTTCGCTCGACAGTTACGACCCCGCTATGATGACCGAATTGGCGGCGCTGTCGTTCACAAAATATGCACAAGGCATTCTTGGATCGCACGACGACGAGGCCCGCGCCCGGTTCGAGCTGCGCTTTGCGGATATCCTGCACCGGGAAACCGGCGGAACGCGGGTTGTTGTGCAACGCGATTACCACGCAGAAAACCTGATCTGGCTGCCCGAGCGCGAAGGTCTGGCGCGTGTCGGTCTGCTGGATTTCCAAAGCGCGATGCTGGGGCATCCCGCCTATGATTTGATGTCACTGCTACAGGATGTGCGTCGGACTGTGCCCGCCGGGATCGAGATGAGGATGATCGACCGCTATATCACCGCAACCGGCGTCGATGGGCATGATTTCCGCACCGCATATGCTGTTCTGGGCGCACAGCGTAACCTGCGCATTCTGGGCGGTTTTGCCCGGTTGGCGACCGATTATGGAAAGCCACACTACGTCGACCTGATCCCGGCTGCGTGGGCACATTTGATGCGCGATCTCGAACATCCCGCGTTGGTGCCGGTGGCAGACCTGTTGCGCAGCGCCCTGCCCGCCCCAAGCCCCGAAAACCTGAAAAAGCTGAGGGCGCAATGACCGGCCCCCCCCAAGCTGCAATGCTGTTTGCCGCGGGCTTTGGTACTCGCATGGGTGCCCTGACCAAAGACCGGCCCAAACCGCTGATCGAGGTGGCCGGGCGACCCCTGATTGATCACGCACTGGATCTGGTCGATGCGCTCAGGCCGCTGCGGGTTGTTGCCAACCTGCACTACCACGCTGATCAGTTGGCTGTTCATCTGGCGGGCTGCGACGTTATGATATCGCGGGAAGAACCGCGCATTCTGGATACTGGTGGTGGGCTGCGCGCAGCGCTACCTCTGCTTGGATCCGATCCCGTATTCACCTTGAACAGCGACGCGATCTGGGCTGGGCCCAACCCGCTGAATTTACTGAAGGATCAGTGGAATCCGGATAAAATGGATGCGCTGCTGATGTGCGTTCCAGTTGGGCAAACCCTTGGCCACTCCGGCCCTGGTGACTTCACTCAGGACAGCACAGGGCGGATCGTCCGCGGTGCAGGTCTTGTTTACGGCGGGGTACAAATTCTAAAAACCGAAGCACTGCATGACATCGCTGAGGACGTGTTTTCATTGAACGTGTTGTGGGATCGAATGCTGCAGCAAAAGCGCCTGTTCGCACTGTCTTACCCCGGTCGCTGGTGCGATGTGGGGCGTCCCGAGGGTATTGATCTGGCCGAGGGGCTGATTGCCGATGTTTGAGCCCAGCGCCCTGCCCCGGGTATTCGCCATTCCTCCGGGCGCGGATTTCCCCAAGGTGCTGGTTGACGGTCTGCATGAGCGATTTGAGGGGCAGCCGCCCGATGCGCTGGCCCGGGTACAACTGGTAATCAACACCCACCGGATGGCGCGCCGGGTGCGCGATCTGTTTGATCAAGGTCCCGCTTGCCTGTTGCCACGCCTCTCTTTGGTCACAGATCTTGGCGAAAGCGCCGATCTGGCGCAGATCCCACCCGCAATCCCGCCTCTGCGTCGCAGGCTGGAGCTGACGCAGCTGATCGCAAAACTACTGGACCAGCAACCCGATCTGGCGGCCCGGTCCTCGCTGTTCGATCTGTCTGACAGTCTGGCCGGGCTGATCGACGAGATGCAGGGGGAAGGTGTCTCGCCCGATGCGATCAGGCAACTGGATGTCAGCGACATGTCCGGCCATTGGGCACGGGCGCAGGCCTTTATCGGCATCGCCGATCAGTTCATGGAATCCGGTTCGGACGCGCTGGATGCGCAGGCCCGACAGCGGCGCGTGGTCGAGAACCTGATCGCGCGCTGGGAGGCGTCGCCGCCCGAACATCCTGTCATTCTGGCAGGCTCTACCGGGTCTCGCGGGACCACCCTGATGCTGATGCAGGCGGTTGCGCGTCTGCCTCAGGGGGCGCTGGTGCTGCCTGGCTATGATTTCGACCAGCCTGAACATGTTTGGAGCAATCTGGATAACCCGCTGACATCTGAGGATCATCCTCAATACCGGTTCCGCAAGCTGATGCTTGGGCTAGGGCTTGGCCCGGATCAAATCCGGCCATGGACCACGGATCAGGCCCCTTCACCTGCCCGTAACAAGCTGATTTCGCTTGCATTGCGCCCTGCCCCGGTCACCGACGCATGGATGACTGAAGGCCCGCTCCTGCCCGACCTGAACGGTGCGACCAAGGATGTGACGCTGATCGAGGCGCCCTCGCCCCGGGCCGAGGCCTTGGCCATTGCGCTACGCCTACGGCAAGCGGCCGAGACCGGCCAGACCGCCGCGCTAATCACCCCCGACCGGATGCTAACCCGGCAGGTCAGCGCCGCACTGGACCGGTGGAATATCCTGCCCGATGACAGCGCGGGCCTGCCACTGCAGCTGTCTCCGCCCGGGCGGTTCCTACGCCATGTCGCCGGGCTGTTCGCGCGCCGCCTGGATGGCGAGGCTCTGCTGACGCTGCTCAAACACCCACTGTGCCATGACGGGGGCGACCGGGGCAGCCACCTGCTGCATACCCGCGATCTTGAGCTTGACCTGCGTCGCTATGGCCCGCCCTTTCCCGACAGCGCCAGCCTGACCGCTTTCGCCATTCGTACTGAAGCGCCCGAGGACTGGGTCCGCTGGGTTACCCAGACATTTTGCGATCAATACGACCCCACCGAACAGCCACTGCCGGACTGGGTCGCCCGGCTTCGCACGCTGGCCGAGATGATCTCGGCAGGTGGAACCGGTGAATCTGGCACATTGTGGGACAAGAACGCGGGCCAGAAGGCGCTTGCGGTGATCTCCACTTTGGAGGCCGAAGCACAGCATGGCGGTGCGATGACCGCCCATGACTTTGCCGACCTTCTGGGCGCGTTGTTGGCAGGTGAAGAAGTCCGCGACCGTGATGCACCTCACCCGCATCTGATGATCTGGGGCACCCTGGAAGCGCGCGTTCAGGGTGCGGATCTGCTAATTCTGGGTGGCTTGAACGAAGGCAGCTGGCCCGAGGCTGCGGCACCCGACCCCTGGCTGAACCGTCAGATGCGCAATGAGGCCGGTCTTTTACTGCCCGAACGCAGGATCGGTCTGTCCGCGCATGACTTCCAGCAGGCGGCAGGTGCTGCAGAGGTGGTTTTGACCCGCGCTACCCGCTCGGATGATGCGGAAACCGTACCATCCCGTTGGCTGAACCGCATGACCAACCTGTTGCAAGGCCTGCCTGAACAGGGTGGAACTAGGGCGTTAGAAGCAATGCAAGCGCGGGGCCAACGGTGGCTGGATTGGGCAGAGATGCTGGAACATGCACCCCGAATCGCACCCGCGCACCGCCCGTCGCCACGACCACCCGTCGCGGCGCGGCCACGGCGGCTATCGGTGACCGAAATCAAACGCCTGATCCGCGATCCGTACGCCATATATGCCCGACATGTCCTGCGATTGAGACAACTGGACCCGCTGGTTCAGGCGCCAGATGCCCTGCTACGCGGTATCGTCATCCACGAGGTGATGGAACAATTCGTGCGCGACAGCGTTCTGGATCCGGCTTTATTGACCCGAGAAAATTTCCTGAAACGCGCCAAAGCTCTGCTGGACGACCACGTTGCGTGGCCAACTGCCCGAAAGCTGTGGCTGGCGCGGCTAGAGCGGATTACCGATAGCTTTCTGTCCGCCGAGATTCACCGCCGCGCCGATGGCGGGCCTGTAGCATTTGAAGTTGGAATGCGGCTGGCGTTGACGCCGCTGGACTTCACCATTGCCGGACGTGCCGACCGAATCGATCGAAGCGGGCAGGGGGCTTTGCGTATCATCGACTACAAGACGGGCACTCCGCCAACGGAAAGTCAGCAAGCCAAATTCGACAAACAACTGCTGATCGAGGCCGCAATGGCCGAGCAGGGCGGTATCGAAGGATTCGATCCGCTTCCCGTTGCACAGGCGATCTTCATTGGCATGGGCGGCACCTATAAAGAAGTGCCCGCACCGCTGCAGAAAGAGCCGACCGACAAGGTGCTGGCCGAACTGAAAGAGCTCATATCAGCCTATTTAGAGCCTGATCAGGGGTTCTCTTCACGCAGGATGCTGCACAAGGACACAGATATAGGGGACTATGATCACCTCGCCCGGTTCGGCGAGTGGGATCGTTCAGCGGAAACCGAACCGGAGGACCTGACATGACCCCCCGCAATGATGCCACCGAACGGCAGGTTCAGGCCGCGCGCCCGGACGCCTCAACCTGGCTGGCGGCCAATGCGGGCTCGGGCAAGACCCGGGTGCTGACCGACCGGGTGGCGCGGCTGTTGCTGGATGGCGTACAGCCGCAGCATATCCTGTGCCTGACCTATACCAAGGCCGCGGCCAGCGAGATGCAGAACCGGTTGTTCAAACGTCTTGGCAAATGGGCAATGTTGGGCGACGGCGACCTTCAGTCTGAGTTGGTCGAACTTGGCGTACCGGGCGTGATCGATCCCGACCGGTTGGCGCAAGCACGGACCCTGTTTGCCCGCGCTATTGAGACGCCTGGTGGCCTGAAAATCCAAACGATCCACTCCTTCTGTGCTTCGCTGCTGCGACGGTTCCCGCTTGAGGCGGGGGTCAGCCCTCAGTTCTCCGAAATGGAAGACCGGGCTGCGGCGTTGCTGCGCGAAGAGATCATTGAAAGTTTTGCCGACGGCCCTCAGGCCGAATTGATCGAAGACGTTGCCCGCTTTGTCACCGATACCGGTTTTGACAAACTGACTGCCGCTGTTGCGCAGAAACGAAATCAGTTTGAACATGTGCTGCAATGGCCGGACATTCTGCAACGGTTTGATCTGCCCGAAGGTTTTGATGAACAGGTCCTGCTGCGTAACGTGTTTCTGGGCGGTGAGGTCGAACTGATCCAGTCCATTTTGCCCGCGCTTTCGGAAAGCGGAGGGAACAATGCCAAGGCCGCCGACAAGCTTGTCGGTTTTACCGACGCCCGGCTGAGCAAACTGACGATACTTGAAAACGTCCTATTGACGGGTAAGGGCGCGAAAGAGCCCTTTGCCGCAAAACTCAACAGCTTTCCAACCAAGGCGCTGCGTGAAGGGGTGCTGGCAGATCGGATGCCCCAGCTCGAGGCCCTGATGCTGCGGGTCGAAGCCTCGCGGGAACAGCGACTGGCGCTGGTTGCGGCCCAGAAAACCCACGTATTACATCGCTTTGCCGCGGCCTTCCTTCCGGAATACGAGCGGCGCAAGCAGGTTAGGGGTTGGCTGGATTTTGATGACCTGATCCTGCGCGCGCGGCAGGTTCTGAACGACCCGGCGGTGGCGGAATGGGTGCTGTACCGGCTCGACGGTGGCATCGATCACATTCTGGTGGACGAGGCGCAGGACACCAGCCCGGATCAGTGGGACGTGATCGAAAAATTGGCTCAGGAATTTACCAGCGGGGAAGGGGCCCGATCCGGAGTTGAGCGCACGATCTTTGTGGTTGGCGACAAGAAACAGTCGATCTATTCCTTCCAGGGCGCCGATCCGCAAGCCTTTGACCAGATGCAGGCCGAATTTGGACGAAAACTTCAAGAATCAGGCTCTAAACTGTGGGATTCAACGCTGGAATATTCGTTCCGCTCGTCCAGCGCGATCCTTGGGCTGGTCGATATACTGTTTGAAAACCATGTAGCGGCCGGGTTCCACAAGGATGCCTTACACCGGGCATTCAAGGCCGATCTTCCTGGGCGCGTCGACCTATGGCCGGTGATCGAGAAAGTTGAAAACGAGGATGACAGCGATTGGACCGATCCCGTTGATCGCCCTGGCGCACGGCATCACACCGTCATTCTGGCAGAACAGGTTGCCCGGTCAATCAAGGATATGATCAGGGATGGCGCCACCATTCCCGATGATGGCGATGCGTCGGGGACATTTGTCCGGCGCAAAGTGCAACCCCGCGACTTTCTGATCCTTGTCCAACGCCGCTCAGACCTGTTTGCCGAGATCATTCGCGCCTGCAAAAGCGAGGGTCTGCCCATCGCGGGGGCAGATCGCCTGAAGGTGGGCGCGGAACTGGCGGTCAAGGATCTGGCTGCTTTGCTGAGCTTTCTGGCCACACCCGAAGACAGCCTATCCCTGGCGACAGTCCTGAAATCCCCACTGTTTGGCTGGACGGAACAACAGTTGTTCGATCTGGCTTATCGCAGGGAGGAAACTTATCTATGGGCAGCGTTGCGCAATCGTGCCGAGGAGTTCCCGGTAACGCTTGCGATTCTGAACGACCTACGCGGTCAAACCGACTTTCTGCGTCCTTATGATCTGATCGAACGTATCCTGACGCGCCATGACGGGCGACGCAAACTGCTGGGCCGGCTTGGGGCCGAGGCTGAGGATGGTATCAACGCGTTGCTGTCGCAGGCGCTGGCCTATGAACGGACAGATATCCCAAGCCTCACCGGTTTTCTGGTCTGGATGCAAACCGACGATCTGGAGATCAAGCGCCAGATGAGCGGAGTCGGCAATATGATCAGGGTGATGACCGTTCATGGCTCGAAGGGATTGGAATCACCGATCGTAATCCTGCCGGACACTGGTAAACGACAGCCACCACGAGATGCCGAGATCATGATGGCGGGCGATACTCCGTTGTGGAAAGTGCCTTCTGATGCCTCACCTGCATTGATCGCAGCTGCGCGCCAAGAAGCCAGAACGCGCGAGGAGAATGAGCGGCTGAGGCTGCTCTATGTGGCTCTAACACGGGCAGAAAAGTGGTTAATAGTGGCGGCCGCCGGGGATGTAGGCAAGGATGGCAACAGTTGGTATCAGATGGTTGAGGCCGCGATGGCGCGGGCAGGGGCTACTCAGGTGCCCGGCACCCAGACCCTTCGACTGGCGCATGGAGATTGGGAGGCTTTGCCTGCCGTTGAACAGGGCAGCATCCCGCACAACGAACAGCATTTGCCTGTATTTTTTGACCACCCCGCGCCAAATCTACCCGCGCCAGCCGAAACGCTCAGCCCCTCTGATCTAGGGGGTGCGAAGGCCTTGCCCGGAGATGCGGGGCAGGATGAAGAGGCGGCGAAACGACGCGGATCGCAGCTGCACCTGTTGCTCGAACATCTTCCTGCTGCCGCACAGGATCAATGGCCGCAGCTTTGCGCACGGCTTCTGGCCGATATGCAAGATGTTGAGCGGCAAGATCTGCTGACTGAGGCCACATCGGTGCTGACGGCCGAATATCTGAAACCGGTCTTTGGCTCGGATGCGCTGACCGAGGTTTCGGTCTCTGCCGATCTGAACGGCACACGAATGCATGGGGTCATCGACCGGCTGATTATCACGGATAAAGAGGTGCATGTAATTGATTTCAAATCCAATGCGACTGTTCCGACCGGGCCAGAATCCTGCCCCGAAGGGCTGTTGCGCCAGATGGCGGCCTACGCCCATGCCCTGTCGCAAATCTATCCCAATCACAGTATCCGCACCGCTATCTTGTGGACGCGAACCGCGCACCTGATGTGGTTGCCACACGATATGGTGACGGACGCCCTGACACCGAACCCTATATCTTGACCTTGCCCGGTGCCGCACCTAGGTTCTGAGCCCAAGCATTCCCAGTCAGGAGACAGACATGTCGACCGTAGCCGTTACCGACGACACCTTTGACGCCGAAGTCAAGAATTCCGATATCCCCGTCGTGGTGGATTTCTGGGCCGAGTGGTGCGGCCCCTGTAAGCAGATCGGCCCCGCCCTGGAAGAGCTGGCCAGCGAATATGGTGGCAAGGTGAAGATTGCCAAGGTCGATGTCGACAGCAACCCAAACTCAGCCGCGGCCATGGGCGTGCGCGGCATTCCGGCGCTGTTCATTTTCAAAGACGGTCAGGTGGTTTCGAACCGCGCTGGCGCGGCCCCGAAGGCGGCCCTGCAAAGCTGGATCGACGAGTCGATCTGACCTTCGCTAGTGTGCGAACGAAAAAAGGCGCCCCGCATTGGGCGCCTTTTTTTGTTAAAGCCACTGCGTGACAAGAGTTTAGACTCACTTGATGGTCCACCTCACCGATACTCCCGCGCCGTCTTTGTGGGTAAATGTAACGGTGTCGTCTGCGATTGAAACCACCTGACAGTCGTGGGGCATCACTTCACCGACGATCACGATTCTCCGACAGTAATACCTGTCTTTCCACTCCCACGTGCCGCTGATACTGCCACCTTTCGGGCCTTTGCCCTCAACCGTGCCGTCCTTGTGAATAGTCACCCAGGTTTCGCCCTGAACCAGCTTCTTATCAACGATCAGGTTCATAAATTTCGCTTTGTTTTCTATGACTTCAGCGGATACGCTTGGCGCCAGAAGTCCAAACAACAATAATGATGACACGAGCCGAAAATACGTCATGGAATCAAACCTTTCATAGATCGTGTGCTTAAACAGACAGAATTCTAGTCGATAGCGGCGGTACACACCAAACATTCGGGTTTCGTGGTTTGGCCGGATGCAGTTCACTGTACTGGTTCTTTCAATTCGCAAGAACTCGTGCAGATTGTCGGGTCATCAGGAATAAGGAGGCGACATGCCCAAAACTCGGGTATTGGTGGAATTCGGTATGGGTACGTCGCTTCGGCGCGAAGACTATACCGAAGCAGCGCTGCGCGCGCTCAAGGATGCGCTCTGGCATAACTCGATCAATATGGCGGAATTGTTCGGATTCCCGAAAGAGGCCATGATCATCGACGCGGAAATCGGTGTACAGCAACCGGACCGGGTGGATTCGCAGGCGTTGAAGGCCATTTTCCCTTACGGCCAGCCCAACATCACGGTCACACATGGTGGCTTGGATATCGACAAACCCCATTCTGAAGGTCGCACGGTGATCGCCAACGCCGCGATCGTTGTCTCATTTGATATGGAGCCCGCCCGATGACGGAAAAACGCATCATTCTGGAGATGGGGACCGGCAACGATCTGTATGGTCAGGACTATACCAAGGCCGCGCGCCGCGCTGTTCAGGACGCGCTGCACCACTCGTCCATCACGCTGTTTTCCAAACTGGGCATCAGTCATGAGGAGATGCGCGTTGAGGTCACGATTGGCGTTCAGCAGCCTGAGAAGGTTGATTGTGATCTTGTCGCCTCGGATCTGCCGCGGGGCCGCGCCTCGGTTCGGGCGGTCAAAGGGGGACTGGATGTCGAGGATGCCGAGGCGGGTACCCGGCATGTCGTAGCCACTGCTGCAGTTGAGGCTTATCTGCCTGATCTCGCAGGTAAATTCGTCGAAAACTGAAAAAGAAAAAGCCGCTCAATCGAGCGGCTCATCTTATAAGTGTTCAAATCCTGGATCAGAACTTGGAGATATCAGCGCGGGTCAGCCCGACGTCTTCCAGCTGCTCGTCGCTCAGTTGCGACAGTTCGTTGCGTGTCTGATATGATTTGTACCATTCGACAACGTTTTCGAATGCATGAGAGAATGCGTCCACTGCGTGCAGGATGGTGACTGCTCCGCGCGGCGCATGGGTTTTTGCGATTGCGTTTGCCATGTGCTTGGTCCTTTTAACAGAAACAGCCGACCCGTTGTCGGTTGTAAGCCTCATGTAACTCCGGCGGCTGAGTCTCACAAATGCTGACTCAACAGCCCCGGTTTGCGTTTACTGCATATCTTTTGGGCATTTTTAGAACCGGTTGCGCAGAACCCGTGCCCGGCCCATATATGGCAGCACGGATAACGGAGGCATTCATGGCAGACAGCGATTTTCCCGGATGGCACGGCACCACTATTATTGGCGTCAAGAAGGGCGGGCAGGTTGTCATCGCCGGGGACGGGCAGGTCAGCCTGGGCCAAACCGTGATCAAGGGCACTGCGCGAAAGGTGCGTCGCCTGACACCGGGCGGGTTCGAAGTGGTCGCCGGATTCGCCGGATCTACGGCGGATGCGTTCACGCTGCTGGAACGTCTGGAAGCCAAGCTTGAGGCGACGCCCGGCCAACTGGCGCGTGCTTCAGTCGAGCTGGCCAAGGACTGGCGCACCGACAAGTATCTGCAGAAGCTCGAGGCGATGCTGATTGTGACCGACGGCAAGGATCTGCTCGTGATCACTGGGGCAGGGGACGTGCTTGAGCCGGAACACAACGTCGCTGCAATCGGGTCGGGCGGCAACTTTGCCCTGGCAGCCGCCCGTGCGATGATGGATAGCGGCAAACCGGCCGAGGATGTGGCGCGTGAAGCCATGGCAATTGCTGCGGATATCTGCGTCTATACCAACGGCAATCTGACGGTTGAGACGATCGGGTCATGAGTGCGGTTCTGGCAGCGATATTTGGTGGGCTGATTGGCGGCATTGTTGGGCCGATTGTGCTTGAGGAATATCGAAGCCGGAAGCACGCCAAGACATGGAAAGAGCCTCGCAAGAAGCTGCTTGAGTCCATGTTGAGAGATACCAAATACAAGTTCAAAACTCTGGAACGGCTCAGCAGAACAATTGGCTGTACCGAAGATCAGACACGCTCGCTATTGATCGAGCTGGAAGCCAGAGGCGCTGTTTCAAAGAAGACCAAAAAGGAAATTTGGGCACTGATCGAGCGCGCGCCATTACAGGAAAGCCAGCGCAAACTTGACGAAGAAGAAATTGAGGAAGAGCAGGAGTAGGTGACCCTTTCCGCTCTATCGGCTGCTCTTTACGCCAATAGCGCTTTGATCTCTTTCCCCTTCCACCTCAAATGCATCCCGATCAGGCCCATCAGGGCACTGACAATGACGATATAATACGGCACGCGGATGTCGATGCTCATCAATCCGCCTCCGATCAGGGACATGATACCGCCTGCTAGGCAGAACACGGCTGTGGTCACGCCCATGACCCAGCCCTGATCCGTTTCCGCAACGCTGGACGAGAACAGGCCTAGCAGCGTCGGGTAAGAAACGCCGAAGAAGAAGTAGAAGAAAAAGACCGGAATATAGCTCAGCACCCCGCTGGGGCTGAATGCGAAGGCAAAGCCACAGATCACCATGGTGACCAATGAGGTGTAGATGATCTGGTGCTTGCTGAACCTCTCTTGCGCTGGTTTCACAAGGAAGGTGCTGGAAAAGGCCAGCGCAACGCCAATGACCACCATCGCCATGCTGCCCCCTATTACGCCATAACCCCACGCGCTGGTCAGGAAGTTGTCGACGAATACATAGAAAGTAACGTTGGCGACCATGAACAGGGCATAAACTGGCATGATTTTTAGAACCAGCGGGTGTTCGCGCACAGCTATGAGGCTGTCGGTTATGTCGCGGGGGCGGAAGACGAAGGGTTCGCGCTCGGTTCTGGTATCCTTGAAGAACGCGGTCACAAGAAAGATTGCAATCAGGACCAGTACAAACGCCCCGTAGAAAGGCGTTTTCAATGTCGCCGCGCTGCCCAATAAGGCTGCATCGGACAGAACCGCGCCTATGATCGGTCCCCCGACCAAGCCAAAGCTGACACCGGTCACAATATAACCCATGTTGCGGTCGCGGTCGGCAGCGTCGGTGCTGCCATCGATCATTGCCGCTTGTGCGATGGGCTGATTTCCAGCCGTAAACCCGGTGATCGAACGACCAATGATCAGCAGAAGCAGGCTGTTGAGATAAAGCGCTGCGATGGTCAGGGCGTAGCCGACCAGCGCCCCGGTCAAACAGACCAGAAGAGCATTCTTGCGCCCGATGGAGTCTGAAACTTTCGAGACATAGACCACCCCCAGAAACCAAGACAGGAAGAAGCAGCCGATCACCAGACCATAATAAAAGTGCCTTGTGCCCATGGCCGTGCTTTCCGGCAAGAAGCCAGACTTCGTTTCCATGATCAGGGAGTTGATGATGGGAAACACCAGCCCTTGTCCGATCAGGTCAACAAAGACCACAAACAGCAGGGTGATCTTGGCAATCTTGGTCATGAAAACGCCCCCAGTTCCAATATCTTGGGGCGAGTGTAACAGACAGTTGCCCTGTCACCTAACGGCGTGTCAGAGGCCGGAAAGCCCGACCCCTGAAGGGTGTGATTACTTCAACGAAGCAACTCCCAGCGGGACGCCGGCAACCTCGCACCAAATGTAAACTTCGTTGTAGCCCGAGACATCCATGGTTGGCGGCACGGCATAGGATTGCTTGCCGGTCAGGTGCAGCAGCGCGCCCAGTTTGCTGTCTGGGGCGTATGTGCCGTCCTTACCAAATGCGACACGCGGGTCGGGGCCGTTGTCCAGCGAAAAGTCGTCGCCCAGTTCAACGATGTAACGCTCGCCATCTTTGACCAGTTTTACCGAACCGGTAGTGACGTGGTTCGAGCGGCCTTCAAATGTGCCTTTCTTTTTTGCGCCACCGGCCAGGGCAGCGGTGGTGCCGACCAGAGACAGGGCCGCGCCGGTAGCTGCAGCTTTCACAAAAAGCGAACGACGAGTCATCATGATGAGGTATCTCCCTAATGTCATACGGACGCAGAGTCCGTCGCGAAAGGTTATGCCGCAGACGCTGTGCATCTGGCGATTCACATCACCACGAAATTCCGTGTGCTGCCCGTGAGTTGCCGTGATCTTCTCGTGATCGGCTTGTGTTTTCGCGCCGTATGATTAGGTTCCGCTGCGAAACATACGGATAGAACACATATGACCGACCTGACCCCGCGCGAGATTGTCTCGGAACTGGACCGCTTTATTATCGGGCAGAAAGACGCGAAACGCGCCGTCGCCGTGGCGCTACGCAACCGCTGGCGGCGCAAGCAGTTGCCAGATGACATCCGCGATGAGGTCTATCCAAAAAACATTCTGATGATCGGACCCACCGGCGTTGGCAAGACCGAGATCAGCCGCCGTCTGGCCAAACTGGCCCGCGCACCCTTCATCAAGGTTGAAGCCACCAAATTCACCGAGGTCGGCTATGTCGGTCGGGACGTTGAACAGATCGTGCGTGATCTGGCTGACGCCGCAATCCTGCAAACCCGCGAGTATATGCGCGAGGATGTCAAAGCCCGCGCCCATCAGGCCGCCGAGGATCGCGTGATCGAGGCGATTGCAGGAACCGACGCCCGCGAAGCGACGCGCGAGATGTTCCGCAAGAAGCTGAAAGCGGGCGAGCTGGACGATACCGAAATCGAGTTGGAACTGTCCGATACCACGAACCCGATGCCGATGTTCGATATTCCGGGCCAGCCGGGTGGTCAGATGGGGATGATGAATCTGGGTGATATCTTCGGCAAAGCCTTCGGTGGACGGACCGTCAAGAAACGCATGACTGTCGCTGAAAGCTATGAGGCGTTAATTGGGGAAGAGGCCGACAAGTTGCTGGATGATGAAACCGTCAACCGTGTGGCTTTGGAATCGGTCGAACAGAACGGCATCGTGTTTCTGGATGAGATCGACAAAGTCTGCGCCCGATCCGATGCGCGCGGAGGCGATGTCAGCCGGGAAGGGGTTCAGCGCGACCTGCTGCCTCTGATCGAGGGCACCACTGTCAGCACCAAACATGGCCCTGTGAAAACCGACCATATCCTTTTCATCGCATCCGGTGCGTTTCACATCGCCAAGCCCTCGGACCTGCTGCCAGAACTTCAGGGCCGTTTGCCGATACGCGTGGAGCTGCGCGCCCTGACAGAAGAGGATTTCGTACGCATCCTGACCGAGACCGACAACGCTCTGACCCTGCAGTATACTGCCCTGATGGGCACTGAAGAGGTCACGGTCAGTTTCACCGAAGACGGGATCGCAGCCTTGGCCCGGATTGCGGCGGATGTGAACCAAAGCATCGAGAATATCGGTGCGCGGCGGCTTTACACGGTGATGGAGCGCGTGTTCGAAGAGCTTTCGTTCACCGCACCGGATCAGGCAGGGGCTGAGATCACCGTCGATGCAGGTTTCGTGAACGACAATCTTGGCGAGCTGACAAAATCCACAGACCTCAGCCGTTACGTTTTGTAACAGGTGCCAGCCGGATTTTGCCAATGAGTCGTGCCCTCAGGCTGGACGCGGGGCGGGAATACGGTAGCGTAGCCCTGTAACTTCACAGGGGCAGAGCGTGCTGCGCTATTTCATCATCATTGTGACGCTGTCTGTGCTGACCGCCTGTGCGGATCGGTCTATCACAGAGATCACACCCGAAGCCCTTAGGGTCGGCACCCCCGCCACGGTCTTTGCCGCCACTACCCGTGCGCGCGAGCCGGATGGCAGCTACGGAGCTAACCGTGCCGAGGCACTTCGTTACCTTGAGATGACCGTCTCGATTCCGCCGTCGCACACACCGGGTGAACTCGAGTTCTCATACGCGAACCCGAATCCGAACAAACAGTTTGTCGTGGCGGATGTTACCGAGTTCTCTGGTCCGCAGGATCTGAAGTCCCGTCTGCGTGGCGTGGATGACGTGGTCATCTTTGTTCACGGGTATAACGCCACGCAGACCGAGACCGCATTTCGGGCCGCTCAGCTGAGCCATGATATCGGTATCCCCGGAACCATTCTGATTTATTCCTGGCCCAGTAAGGCGCGCGGCACCGGTTACGCCTATGATCTGGACAGTATGCTGTTTGCCCGAGACGGGCTGGAACAGACCATTAGATTGCTCAAATCAATGGGCGTAAAGCGGGTCGTCCTGATAGCGCATTCGATGGGCAGCGCCCTATCGATGGAGATGATGCGGCAAGCCGAACTGCGCGAGCCGGGGTGGGCAAGCCGCAATCTTGAGGGGGTCATCCTGATCTCACCTGATCTGGATGTGGATCTGTTCCGATCCCAGATGAACAGCATCAAGAGCCCGCCCGACCCGTTTGTGGTGATGGTGTCCCAGAAGGACAAGATTCTGAACCTGTCGGCTCGGCTGCGCGGCACCGCGGACAGTCAGAGGTTGGGTAATATCAGTTCGGTCGACGCGTTGGCCGAATATCCGATCAGCGTGATCGACACGACTGCATTCAACAGCGATGCGGGATCATCTCATTTCGTGGCGGCAACGTCTCCGGCGCTGCTGGCCATTCTCAGTTCAGTCCGCCGAGTCAGCAACACCTTTGGCCCCGACCGGCCTGGCATCGATGTCCTTGTCCCACCCAGCGAGCGCAGCGCAGATGGCGCGACCGAGATTGTGCTGACCGAGACCGGACAGGCGCAGGTTAGCGCGCCCTGATCAGGCACGCATTCGATGATCGGGGTCCAGCGATGGGATCGCATCCAGCAACCGCTTGGTATAGTCTTGCTTGGGTGCGGCAAACAGTTCGCGCGTCGGGGCGCTTTCGACGATCTTGCCGTGATACATCACGACCACAAAATCGCAGGTATGGGCCACAACCGACAGATCGTGGCTGATGAACATGAAGGTCAGGCCCATATCTCGCTGAAGGGATTTCAGCAGGTTCAGGATATCCGCCTGAATCGACACGTCCAGCGCCGCCACGCATTCATCGGCAACTACAAAACGCGGGTTGCAGGCCAGAGCCCGCGCGATAGAAATCCGCTGACGCTGACCGCCCGAAAACGCGTGCGGATAGCGTCGCAGATGTTCAAGGTTCAACCGGCATTTGCCCGCAATCTCGCGAACCCGCGCATCGGTTTCCTCACGCGATGCGGTCAGGCCCATCACATCCAGCGGTTCGGCTATGATATCACGCACGGTCATCCGAGGACTAAGCGCCGCGTAAGGGTCCTGAAAAATCAACTGAGCCCGACGGCGATAGGACTTGAGATCGGTTGCCGACATTTTGGTCAGATCGAACTGCTCTTCACCATCGTCATAGCTTGCGCCACCGCTGGTGATTGGAACCGCATTCAGCAATGCGCGGCCGAGTGTCGTCTTGCCCGAGCCGGACTCGCCGACCACTCCAACAAATGCCCCTTGCGGGATTTCGATCGAGACATTGTCGACCGCCTTTAGCGTGCGCTTGTTAAACAACCCGCCACCAATGGGAAATTCGACTGACAGGTTTTCGGTTTTGATCAATGCGTTTGTCATGGCTGGCCTGGCACGTCTTCGGGGAAAATGGCTGCGAAATGGCCGGGGCTGACCTCGGTCAAGGGTGGGCGTTCCGTTTCATATCGCGATCCGGGTTTGAGTTCCGGGTTGCGTGGATGGAACACGCAGCCTGATGGCCGCTCCAGAGGTGAGGGGATATCGCCGGGGATCGGGGTTAGCGGTGCGTCCAGATCATCGAGTTTGGGTAACGCGTTCAGCAGGCCACGCGTATAGGCATGTGCCGGATGGCGGATCACCTCACGCACAGGTCCGCTTTCCATGATCCGACCCAGATACATCACCGCAACCCGGTCGGCGGTTTGGGCGACGACGCTTAGGTCATGGGTGATGAAGACGATGCCCATGCCAAACTCGGCCACCAGATCCTTCATCAGATCCAAAACCTGAGCCTGAATGGTCACGTCCAGCGCCGTTGTCGGCTCATCCGCGATCAGCAGTTTGGGCTTGGTCGAAAGCGCCATGGCGATCATCGCCCGCTGACGCATCCCGCCCGACAATTCGAAAGCGTATTGGTTGAACCGGGCCGCTGGTTCAAGGATACCCACTCGGTCCAGCATTTCGATCGATAGTTCTTTGGCCTGCTTTTTGCTGAGGTCCGTGTGGATCAGCAACTGTTCAACCATCTGCTTGCCGATGGTGATCGCGGGGGCAAAGCTGGCCATCGGCTCTTGAAAGATCATACTGATCGCCCCGCCGCGCACAATCTCCATGTCCTTGGGCCGCTTCAGCGCCATGATATCAACCGGGCCGCTGTCGAGATGCAGATCGATCCGGCTTTCTGGCGCATAGATCGCGTTGGGTGGATTCAGTTTCATCAGTGATTTTGCCGTCACTGATTTCCCTGATCCACTTTCGCCGACCAGCCCGAGCACCTCGCCTGGGGCGAGTGAAAACGAAACATCCTCAACCGCCGTGATCAACCCTTCATCGGTTTTGAACTGAACGGACAGGTTTTCGACATCGATCAGGCTCATTTGCGGGTCTCCGAATAAGGATCAGCCGCATCGCGCAGGCCATCGCCGACGAACACGAAAGACATCACGAGAACGACAAAGAAGATGACCGGGATGAAATACCATTGGTAATTCAGCAGAACATCCGCCTTGGTCACATTCTGCAACATCACGCCAAGTGAATTGACCGGATCTTTCAGCCCCAGCCCGATAAAGCTGAGCGCGGTTTCGCTGAGGACCATATAGGGGAACGAGATCACCAGATCGACGATGATGTAACTGGTGAAGCTGGGCAGTAGATGACGCCGGATGATGTGGCCCGGTGATGCGCCGCAAAGCTTTGCCGCAAGCACATATTCCTGATTGCGTTCGGTCAGCAGATGGGTGCGCACACGCCGTGCCAAAGTAGGCCAGCCGACCAATCCCAATATGGCTGTGATGACAAAGAACCTTGTCTCGGCCGACCATTCCGGCGGGATAAAGGCCGCAATCGCCATGAACAGAGGTATGGCCGGAACCGTACGGATCGCATCGGTGATCATTTGGATCACACTGTCGACCATTCCACCGTAATATCCTGCCACCCCTCCGATCGCGAGCGCCAGCACGAACGAAATCATCACCCCAAGCGTTCCGACCTGTAGCGACGTCCAAACCGCATGCAGTGTACGGCTGAAGATATCCTTGCCGGCACTGTCGGTTCCGAACAGGTGAACATAGCCCTGATCGACACCAAACAGATGGATGTTACCGGGAATGACTCCAAACAGCTTATATTTGTCGCCCCGAACGAAGAACTGGATATATCGGCGTTCATCCTCGTTCACTTTCTCGACCCAGCGGAAATTGGTCGCCAACGAGCGTTCGCGAGTTACCCCGTGCAGGAACGGGCGGATCGAGCAGCCATTCTTGTCGCAGAATTTTGGAATCTGCGGGGCTCCGTTCAGATAGTCTTTGTCACGCCCTGCGGCGGTCGGATCGTAAGGCGACAGGAACGGAGCAAAGATGCCCGACAGGATCAGGACGACCAGAACTGTGGCCGCAATCATCGCCGCGCGCTGTTTCTTGAATCGGGCCCAGATCAACTGACGCTGCGAGGCGGTGAAATAGGCTTCTTTTGCCTTTTGGTTGTCGATTGTCGCAGTCATCTGGTCACCTGAGGATACTTTTGCGCACGCGCGGATCAATCACCGCAAGCAGAATGTCGGTGAAGAAATTCAACGTTACGATTGATGCCGTCAGCAGAAAGATGATGGCCCCCGCAAGTTGCTGATCATTGGACCGCGCCAACGCTTCAAGCAAAAGCGCACCGGCTTCAGTCAATGTCAGGATCAGCGCCACAATGGGCAGTTCGTTGAAGATCCGGTTCAGGTCAAAGCCAAGGCTGTTGACGATCGGCCCCAGCGCATGACGGGCCGGATAGCGCCATAACAGTCGGCGGCCATAAATGCCCCGCGCGGCAGCAGCGGTGACATACAGCTTCCCGATCTCATCCGACATCAACGCGCGCACGGTCTGCAGCGCAAAGGCTGTGGCCGACCAGCCCAGAATGAAGATCGGCAGCCAGGCGTGTTTCAGCAAATCGAGGAACTTGCCCCAAGACCAAGGCGCTTCTTTATACTCCGGCGAGAACAGCCCGGTCAGTGTCTCGCCGAAATAAACGGTTGAAACCAGCATCACCATCAGGGCCAGCAGGAAGTTCGGCATCGCCAGACCCAGATAGCTGACGATCCGCAGCGAGTTGTTCAATACTGCACTGCGCGAGGCGGCAGAAATGATGCCCACAGGGATTGCAATGGCATAAGCCAGCGTCAAAGCGCCAAGGCAGATCCACAGCGACAGCCAGAACTTGTCGCCCAGCAGCTGTGCAATATTCACCCGCAGGATGCAGCTTTCGCCGAAATCGCCACGAAACGCCCCTGACAACCAAGTGGCCCATCGGGTCAGGAACGGTTGATCCAACCCCAGTCGGGCGCGTTCTGCTGCAACGTCAGCAACGGTGATCGCGGACCCTTGGGTGTTCTTATACGCCAAATAGCGCTCGGCACAGTCACCGGGCACCAGTTCCATCAGTGAAAAAACAATCAGCGATACGATGACCAAAGTGACCAACGCCATAACCGCCCGGGTGGCGGCAAATCTGCAGAATTGCAACATATCTGTCCCCGCGGGATGCGCGAAGGCGGGCGCGGGCGCCCACCTTCTTATCTTCTCAACCTTATTCGCTCAGCCACCACTGGGCGGGGCGGTAAGGATAGGTCCGATAGAACTCGTAAGACTGCGTTTTGAACTCGGTAAAGTTCTGCAGGTTGTTCGAGTGATAGATCGGGGCAGGAGCATTCACGGTACCCAGGAACAGCAGCTCGCCGGTCATGATCTCGACCATCTTCTGCGCGGCGGATACTGACGCATCAGAGCCGGGTGCACTGGACTGATAGGTGTCCAATGCAGCCTTCAGATCCGCGACCCAAGCCGGTGGTTCAACACCGTTTTCACCGTTTGAACTGATGTATTCAGCCCAGAGCATACCTGTGCGTACGTCGAAATAGCCATCAAACGGAGGCACCCAGATCTCGCTGTCCCCGAGGATCGACCCGGCTGGCTGGCTCTTCAGCCAAAGGCCCATATCCAGCGAGTTGGCCGTTTGTGCGGCGCGGAATTCGTCGGATGTCACCTCTTTGATCGCGGTGTTGACGCCAACGTCTTTCCAGTTCTGAGCAATCAGTTCCACCAATTGCGCCGAAGCTGGCTGGGTCGAGAACTGCCAATCCAGAACAAACGGATCACCATTCGGCAAGTCGCGGAAGCCATCACCGTCCTTGTCGACAAGACCTACTTCGTCCAGCAGCGCATTGGCGCGCTCTGCGTCGAATTCGATCTCATGGTTCGACCATTTTTCGTCGATGAAATCGGGACGTGGCGAGAAGCCGATGTACTGTGTCGGTGTTCCCAGACCAAAAGCCACAACCTCGTTTAGCTGGTTGCGATCCATCGCAACAGACATCGCAGTTCTGAACCGGATATCGTTAAAGATCGCGCGCTTGGCCTCGTCTTCTGCGGTCACGTTGAAGGTCAGAACCGGATAGCCGATCGAAGGCTTCACCTCGACCGTGTAGTTACCGTTCTCCTGACCTTCGAGCAGCACCGGAGCGGATGTCAGGTTAACACCCTGCGATTTGTAATCGACCTCGCCATTCAGCAACTTAAGGGTGCGTACTTCTTCGTCCGGAACGTAAGTTTCATCCATTTCCGAAATGTAGGGAAGCTGGTTACCCTGCGTGTCGACCTGGAAGAAATAGGGGTTGGCCACGTAGTGACGACCCTCGGTGCTCTCCTTCACAAGGATATGGCTCTCCAGCGTCGGCATGGTGTCGGTGGGAAGACCCGCCAGTTTGTCACCGGCTGTCAGCATCGGAGATGGCGTATCCATCCAGTCCGAGTTGCCATAATAGGCCTTGATCAGCTCGTACCCGTTTTCATATCCAAGCGCCTGCGCGTTGGCGTCGGCGTTGTCATCCAGCGCCGGGTGGAACTTTTCAAAGAAATGCTTGGGCTGGTAGGGCTGCACATAGGTGAACGAGAATGTCTCGGTCAGGCCAGGCTTGGGCGCGGCAAGGGTAAAGCGGACAGTGGTGTCGTCCAGCGCTTCGACCTTCATGGGCTCACCGCCCGCCAGCGCATAATCCTTCGCTTCGGCGATGACATTGGTGTCCATCATCAGGTTATCGTACCAGAAGACAATATCCGCCGCCGTAAATGGCGCGCCATCCGACCACTTGTGGCCTTCACGCAGATTCACGGTCAGCACGGTGAAGTCATCGTTCCATTCCCAGGATTTCGCCACGTTGGGCACCAAGGTCTGCAGGTCGTCGGAATAGCGGAACAGGTTGACGTGACGCACCGAAAGGAAGTCCGAGGTGCCGCTTTCTGTGGCGTTGGAGAGCGCGTCCAGAACACCGCCATACTGACCTATCGAGTCATAGGGTACGATGACTAACGGGTCAGCTGGCAGACGATCTGCCACGGCCGCAAGATCGCCATTGCCACGGATCATGCCGTTCAGATCCCCAATAGCCGGGTTTTCTGCAAAGCTGAGCGTGCAGTTTGCAGCTGATTGAAACTCGGACAGATCAAACTGCTGAGGATAAGCACCGGCTGCGACGCCCTGCATATCCGCGACGGTTGCAGCAGGACAATTGGCCCAGGCCGCGCCCCCGATTGTGGCAAAGGCCACACCTGACATAAGAAGCTTTTTCATGTTTTCTCCCTAGGTTTTGTTTATTTCGTTTTGCGTTTCCGAGAGCCCGATTTGCCCGCTTTGCTTTCGGAGGTTTCTTTGTTCTTTTTTTGCTTCCGGGGCTCTGTTTCTTCCGGCCCGGATTTGACATCGTTTTGCGATGCAATGTGCACTTGGACCCCAGCTTGCTTGAGAACGGGTGCAAACGCATCGGGTGGGGCGATATCGGTCACCAGATCCGTCACTTTGTCGAACGGGCAAGACACGTTGGCGGCCTTTGCACCGAATTTGGTGTGGTCCGCTGCAACGATCATGCGATGCGTGTTCCCTTGCAGCGCACGGGTCAGATCCGCCTCCAGCGGGTTCGAGGCCAATACGCCTCCGACCAGCGACAGTGCATCCGCGCCGCAGATCACCGCGTCATAGCTGTACTGACACGCCAGTTCTTCAGCGGCACGGCCAAAACTGCCTCGCTCGGAGCGGATTACTTCGCCCCCTGCCAGAACGGCGCGCGTGCCATTGTGATCGGCCAGGGATGCGACAACTGACAAAGAGTTGCTAACGACGGTCAAACCCCGCAGCTCACGTAGTTGCTCGGCCACATGAGTCATGGTCGAGCCAACGGTGATGAACAACACCATCTCGTCCTCAAGCAGCCCGCAGACCCGCTTGGCGATGTTGGTTTTCTCGTCGGCATTATACTCCAACGCGCCCGAAAACATCGGTGTATCCTGCGCCCGAGACAGAAATGTGCCGCCATGCACACGCTCAACCTTGTTCGCGCGCGCCAGTGCCTTGACCAAACGACGCACAGTTTCCTCAGAGACGTCCATGATCTGGGCGATCTGAGTGTTGCGCGCTGACCCCCCCAGCCGCGCAAGGACATCCAGCAGCTCTCGGCCACGATGTGGGATGGTTACGCTATCATCATCCATTTTCAGACTCGGTCACATTTTCGCGCAAAAATCCACAATAAATGTAAATCTTTTGCGACAATTTTGGTTTTTTTGCCTTTTCCGGTCAACATGGCACAGCAAACCTGCAGTTTCATGCGGCGTGACAGGTGGATTTCAGATCTCTCGCAAGAATCATTCAACTCATCCCAGCATGTGTTCATGACGACAATGCGATCAGCGTCACGCCAGCAGCCATCATCACGGCCGCCAGAAGGCGTCGCATGGGATTGCCTTCACCCAGGAACAGAAATCCGATTAGGGCCGCGAAGATCACTGAGGTTTCGCGTAAGGCTGACACGACGCCAAGCGGAGCGAAATTCTTGGCATAAAGCACTAGGCCGTAAGCGGTCATCGACACCATTCCGCCTGCAATCCCGATCACCCAGATGCGCAGAGGCAAATCAAGCACACGCGCGCCTCGCCGTAGCGCGACAAAGCCCACAACAAAGATATGCAGAACCGAATGCCAGGCCCAATAACTCAGGATGTTGCCTGACACCCGCACGCCCAGGCCATCCACAAGCGAGTAGATGGAAATAAAGCAGCCCGTTCCCAATGCGAAAACAAGCGATGCCCTACCGACCCCTTGCCTCAAAACCGACCAGCTGGACAGTTGAATGCCTGTGGCAATCACCGCGATCCCAATCCAGGCCTGCGTCGGCAGATGTTCGCCCGCGAATATCACGGCCCAAAGAGCGACCAGCGCAGGAACCACACCGCGCGCGATCGGGTACACCACACTGAGATCACCATGCCGGTAGGCCTGATTCAGCATGTAGAAATATCCGAAATGAACAACGGTCGAACCTGCCAGATATGGCAGGCTCTCGATATTCGGCAGCGGCAGAACCGCCACCATCAGCGCCCCCGGGATAACGTGTCCCAGCGCAACCAGACCCAGCGTGACTGTTCGGTCAGCGGCCGTTTTTACAACCGTGTTCCAGATCGCATGCAGCAACGCGGCCGCAAGGATTATGAGAACGATTTCAGCGCTCACTGTCAGATCGCCGTATTAAACAGCTCAGTGATGTTTTCTTCGGTCAATTCGATCGGATTCCCTCCGCATGAGGGGTCGATGATTGCGCCCTGGACCAGTTCGGGGATGGCGGCTTTGGTGACG
>NZ_JBQFQB010000011.1:2500-6267 GCF_056536665.1 Ruegeria sp. CJ6
AGGGATGTTTCCTCGTCCCTCTTTGAATATCCCGGCTGAAACGAACAGAGTTGTCCAAGTCAAGTACACTAACCCGCATGATCGCCGCCGATAGTCACCCGCAAGGATGACCGGCACTAAATGATCATGCATGTCTTCTATTCTCCATGTGGGGCCGACCGACATCGGCAGCATGGGTTCCAGGATAGAAGGCGGGAAAGTATGCTTTTGGTTCAGAAGAAAGATCGCCTTTAGTTACCAGCTGGGCGATCGCGATTGACCTGACTGCGCTCAAGTAGCCGAATAGGCGGTAGCGCACTAAGTCGTGTCTTTCTCTTTCTGGATCAAATCAAGCGCGAGAAGGGCGTTTGGTGAATGCCTTGGCAGCAAGAGGCGATGAAAGACGTGATACTCTGCGATAAGCCATGGGGAGCTGAGAATAAGCTTTGATCCATGGATCTCTGAATGGGGCAACCCACCTGAAAGCTTCATATTGTTATCTTTGATACTCAATATGGGGTTTAAACAGGTACTTAAGACCTGAATACATAGGGTTTTAAGAGCAAACCCGGGGAACTGAAACATCTAAGTACCCGGAGGAAAGGAAATCAATTGATACTCCCCTAGTAGCGGCGAGCGAACGGGGACCAGCCGAGCCAGATAAGTGACTAGAACACGTTGGGAAGCGTGGCCATAGCGGGTGACAGCCCCGTATAGGAAGCTTTGATGGACGTATTAAGTAGGGCGGAACACGTGAAATTCTGTCTGAAGATCGGAGGACCACCTTCGAAGGCTAAGTACTCCTTGCTGACCGATAGCGAACCAGTACCGTGAGGGAAAGGTGAAAAGCACCCCGACGAGGGGAGTGAAACAGTACCTGAAACCGAACGCCTACAATCAGTCGGAGGATCCTCGAGATCTGACGGCGTACCTTTTGTATAATGGGTCATCGACTTGGTCTTACGAGCAAGCTTAAGCCGTTAGGTGTAGGCGTAGCGAAAGCGAGTCTTAATAGGGCGAATGAGTTCGTGGGATCAGACCCGAAACCGAGTGATCTAGGCATGGCCAGGTTGAAGGTAAGGTAACACTTACTGGAGGACCGAACCCACATCCGTTGAAAAGGATCGGGATGAGCTGTGCCTAGGGGTGAAAGGCCAATCAAACTCGGAGATAGCTGGTTCTCTGCGAAATCTATTTAGGTAGAGCGTCATCCGAATACCCCGGGGGGTAGAGCACTGGATGGGTAATGGGGCCCCACAGGCTTACTGATCCTAACCAAACTCCGAATACCCGGGAGTACTAGATGGCAGACACACTGCGGATGCTAACGTCCGTAGTGGAGAGGGAAACAACCCTGACCTACGACTAAGGCCCCCAATTCATGGCTAAGTGGGAAAGCAGGTGGGACGACCAAAACAACCAGGAGGTTGGCTTAGAAGCAGCCATCCTTTAAAGATAGCGTAACAGCTCACTGGTCTAAATAAGTTGTCCTGCGGCGAAGATGTAACGGGGCTCAAGCCATGAGCCGAAGTCTAGGGATGCGTAAGCATCGGTAGCAGAGCGTAGTGTGACATAGAACCTTGTCTATATTGCCGCCGGTTATGCGGCGCGAGTAATCGCGCTCAAGTAGCCGAATAGGCGGTAGCGCAGACATAGGTTCTTTCGATGAAGCCGGGGCGTGAGCCATCCGGTGGAGAGATCACTAGTGAGAATGATGACATGAGTAGCGACAAAGAGTGTGAGAGACACTCTCGCCGAAAGTCCAAGGGTTCCTGCTTAAAGCTAATCTGAGCAGGGTAAGCCGGCCCCTAAGCCGAGGCCGAAAGGCGTAGGCGATGGGAACTAGGTTAATATTCCTAGGCCAGGAGGATGTGACGGATCACAGGTGTAGTTCAATCTTATCGGATTGATTGGGCTGCTGAGTGGTTCCTGGAAATAGCCCTCCATCAGACCGTACCCTAAACCGACACAGGTGGACTGGTAGAGCATACCAAGGCGCTTGAGAGAACGATGTTGAAGGAACTCGGCAAAATACCTCCGTAAGTTCGCGAGAAGGAGGCCCGGTTCCTAGGCAACTAGGGGCTGGGGGCACAAACCAGGGGGTGGCGACTGTTTATTAAAAACACAGGGCTCTGCGAAGTCGCAAGACGACGTATAGGGTCTGACGCCTGCCCGGTGCCTGAAGGTTAAAAGGAGAGGTGAGAGCCTTGAATTGAAGCCCAGGTAAACGGCGGCCGTAACTATAACGGTCCTAAGGTAGCGAAATTCCTTGTCGGGTAAGTTCCGACCTGCACGAATGGCGTAACGACTTCCCCGCTGTCTCCAACATCGACTCAGCGAAATTGAATTGCCTGTCAAGATGCAGGCTTCCCGCGGTTAGACGGAAAGACCCCGTGCACCTTTACTACAGCTTCGCACTGGCATCAGGATTGTGATGTGCAGGATAGGTGGTAGGCTTTGAAGCGGAAACGCAAGTATCCGTGGAGCCTCCCTTGAGATACCACCCTTCGCACTCTTGATGTCTAACCGCGGTCCGTTATCCGGATCCGGGACCCTGCGTGGCGGGTAGTTTGACTGGGGCGGTCGCCTCCTAAAGCGTAACGGAGGCGCGCGAAGGTTGGCTCAGAGCGGTCGGAAATCGCTCGTTGAGTGCAATGGCAGAAGCCAGCCTGACTGCAAGACTGACAAGTCGAGCAGAGTCGAAAGACGGCCATAGTGATCCGGTGGTCCCGAGTGGAAGGGCCATCGCTCAACGGATAAAAGGTACGCCGGGGATAACAGGCTGATACTGCCCAAGAGTCCATATCGACGGCAGTGTTTGGCACCTCGATGTCGGCTCATCTCATCCTGGGGCTGGAGCAGGTCCCAAGGGTACGGCTGTTCGCCGTTTAAAGAGGTACGTGAGCTGGGTTTAGAACGTCGTGAGACAGTTCGGTCCCTATCTGCCGTGGGTGTAGGAGACTTGAGAGGAGTTGCCCCTAGTACGAGAGGACCGGGGTGAACGATCCACTGGTGGACCAGTTGTCGTGCCAACGGCAGTGCTGGGTAGCTATGATCGGACAGGATAACCGCTGAAGGCATCTAAGCGGGAAGCCCCCCTCAAAACAAGGTCTCCCTGAGGGCCGTGGAAGACCACCACGTCAATAGGCCGGAGATGTAAGCGCAGTAATGCGTTCAGTTGACCGGTACTAATCGCCCGATAGGCTTGATTTGATCCAGTAATGGAAAGACAAATCACCAAAAGCATACACTGACCTTGAGTTGGATAACGTCGCAGCGCCAAGCCGCGATGTTGGTTGATTACATAACCGAGTGGCAACGCGCCTTTTGCAAGCAAAAGACGCTGCCTGCCACCTCGTCGCTTTCCTGCAACGCAGGAAAGTCGACATGGGCTTTTCCTCGGTTTGGTGGTCATAGCGCAAGTGAAACACCCGGTCCCATCCCGAACCCGGAAGTTAAGCACTGCCGCGCCAATGGTACTTGGGCTTAAGCCCCGGGAGAGTAGGTCACCGCCAAACCTAGAAAAAGCCCACAGTCTCTCAAACACGATGAAAAGAACACTACCCGGTCTCAAGTAGCCGAATAGGCGCTAGACCAACACAAGACCTCAAGTAGCGTAAGCGATAGGTCACTTAAAGTGTCGCGGGATGGAGCAGCCCGGTAGCTCGTCAGGCTCATAACCTGAAGGTCGCAGGTTCAAATCCTGCTCCCGCAACCAACTTTAGAAAATCCCAGAGCAGCCCGCGCAGACTACAATTGATCACCCCGATCAATTGCTTAACGATCAA
>NZ_JBQFQB010000012.1:0-4045 GCF_056536665.1 Ruegeria sp. CJ6
GCTGACATTTGAGCATTTGAAGGCTGAGGTTTCGTCTGGCGAGATTGATACGGTATTGGTTTGTCTGGTTGACATGCAGGGCCGTTTGATGGGCAAGCGGTTTCATGCGGGTCATTTTGTTGCGGGGGCGTGGGAAGAGACGCATTGCTGCAATTATCTGTTGGCGACGGATCTCGAGATGGGGACGCCGGACGGGTATGCGTCGACCAGTTGGGAGCGAGGCTATGGCGATTATGTGATGAAGCCGGATCTGAGCACGCTGCGCCCTGTACCGTGGCTGGAAGGCACGGCGATGGTGATGTGCGATGTGCTGGATCATCACACGCATGAAGAAGTGCCACACGCGCCGCGCTCGATCCTGAAACGTCAGGTGAACCGGCTGAAGGCGATGGGCTATGACGCGATGTGCGCCACCGAGCTGGAGTTTTTCCTGTTCGAGAAAAGCTTTGATCAGATCCGCAAGGAAGGCTTTCGCGACCTTGAGCCGATCTCGGGGTACAACGAAGACTATCACATCCTTCAGACCACCAAGGAAGAGCATGTGATGCGCCCGATCCGCAACCATCTGTGGGATGCGGGGATACCGGTCGAGAACACGAAAGGTGAGGCCGAGACCGGGCAGGAAGAACTGAACATCAAATACGCGCCTGCGATGGAGACGGCCGAGTATCACTCGATCGCCAAGAACGCGGTGAAAGAGATTGCCTGGCAGCATGGGCATGCCGCGACCTTCCTGCCGAAATGGCATCATGAGAAAGTGGGCAGTTCCAGCCACGTGCATCAGTCGCTCTGGTCCGAGGGACGGCCGATCTTTTTCGACGAAAAAGATCCGCTCGGCATGTCGGATGTGATGAAAAGCTACATGGCGGGTCTTTTGAAATACGCCGCCGATTACACCTGTTTCATGGCGCCCTACATCAACAGCTACAAGCGGTTCATGAAGGGGACCTTTGCGCCGACGCGGATCATCTGGTCGGTGGACAACCGCACCGCCGGGTTCCGTCTGTGCGGTGACGGCACCAAGGCGGTGCGGGTGGAATGCCGCATCCCGGGCTCGGATATGAACCCCTATCTGGCGATGGCTGGGATGCTGGCGGCGGGGATCGCTGGGATCGAAGAAGGGCTGGAGTTGCAGCCGCCGACCACGGGCGACGTCTATCAGGGAGAGACGGGGATGATCCCGGGCAATCTGCGCGCGGCGCGGGATGCGCTGCATGGCTCGGCGATGTTGCGGGCTGCGATGGGAGATGACGTTGTCGATCACTATGCGCGCGCGGCCGAGGTTGAGATCGAAGAGTTTGAGCGCGTGGTGACCGATTGGGAAATTGCCCGCGGGTTCGAGCGGGCTTGAGAGGGTGAAAGCGAGGGGCCAGCCCCGCCGCCATTGGCGCTCGAACCAATGGCGCACCAATGGCGGCCCCCGAGATATTTATGGCCAGATGAAGCAGGGATCCTGCTCTCTTTAGAGATGGAGTGACTATGGGGCAGATGTTGCAATGTGTCTCGCCGATTGATGGGTCGGTTTTTGCCGAGCGCGAGGTGTTGTCGCGGGAGGCCGCGTTTGAGGTTGCGGGCCGGGCGCGGGCCGCACAGGCGGCTTGGGCGGCGCGGCCCTTGCGGGAACGCATTGATCTTGTGATGGCGGGTGTGGCTGCTGTCGGCGCGATGAATGAGGAAATCGTGCCCGAGTTGGCGCATATGATGGGTCGCCCGGTGCGCTATGGCGGTGAGTTCGGCGGCTTCAACGAGCGCGCAAGCCATATGGCCGGGATTGCCGAAAGCGCATTGGCTGATATCGCGGTGGGTGAGGATGAGACATTCAAGCGCTATATCAAGCGTATCCCGCATGGGGTGGTGTTTGTGGTGGCGCCGTGGAACTACCCCTACATGACGGCGATCAACACGGTGGCCCCGGCGCTGATCGCGGGTAATACGGTGATCCTGAAACACGCCACGCAGACCCTGCTGGTGGGCGAGCGTATGGCGCAGGCCTTCCATGCAGCGGGTGTGCCGGAAGACGTGTTCCAGAATGTCTTTCTGAGCCATGACGTGACCAACGATCTGATCGCGGGCAATGCGTTCGACTTCGTGAACTTCACCGGCTCGGTCGGCGGCGGCCAGGCGATGGAGCGCGCGGCGGCGGGCACCTTTACCGGCGTCGGGACTGAGCTGGGCGGCAAGGATCCGGGTTATGTGATGGACGATGCCGATCTGGAGGCGGCGGTTGAGACGCTGATCGACGGGGCAATGTTCAACGCGGGCCAGTGCTGCTGCGGGATCGAGCGGATTTATGTGCATGAAAGCCTGTATGACGACTTCGTCGCCAGGGCGGTGGAGATCGTGAAAGGCTATAAGCTGGGCAATCCGCTGGACGCTGAGACCACCATTGGCCCGATGGCCAATGTGCGCTTTGCCGATGAGGTGCGGGCGCAGATTGCCGAGGCGGTCGAGGCTGGTGCGGTGGCCCATATCGACATCTTCCCCGAGGATGATGGCGGCGCATATCTGACGCCGCAGATCCTGACCAATGTCACCCATGACATGCGGGTGATGCGGGATGAAAGCTTTGGCCCGGTAGTGGGCATCATGAAAGTGTCCACGGATGATGAGGCCATCCGGATGATGAATGACAGCGCGTTTGGCCTGACAGCGAGCCTCTGGACCCGCGATCTGGATCGCGCGGCCCGCGTGGGCGACCAGATTGAGACGGGCACCGTCTTCATGAACCGCGCCGATTATCTGGATCCCGGCCTGTGTTGGACCGGCTGCAAGAATACCGGGCGCGGCGGCGGTCTCTCGGTCATTGGCTATCACAACCTGACACGTCCCAAATCCTATCACCTGAAAAAGGTCACGGGCTAAGGACGCCGGCCTGCCTCGGAATGACCCCCTCGCCGGGGCAGGCCTTTTGACACGAAGGAAAGCAAACATGTCACTTGTTGGAAACTGGTCTTATCCAACCGCAATCAAATTCGGGGCCGGGCGGATCAATGAATTACCCGAAGCCTGTGCGGCGGCCGGCATGAAGAAGCCGCTGCTGGTCACCGACAAGGGGCTGGCCGACCTGCCGATCACCACCGCGACGCTGGATATCATGGAGACCGCCGGTCTGGGCCGGGGTCTGTTCGCGGATGTGGACCCGAACCCCAATGAACAGAACCTCGAGGCCGGTGTTGCGGCCTATAACGCGGGCGGCCATGACGGGGTGATCGCTTTTGGCGGCGGCTCGGGGCTGGATCTGGGCAAGATGGTCGCCTTCATGTGTGGTCAGACGCGCCCGGTCTGGGACTTTGAGGACATCGGCGATTGGTGGACCCGAGCGGATGCCGATGCCATCGCGCCGATCATCGCCGTGCCCACAACTGCCGGGACCGGGTCCGAAGTGGGACGCGCCAGCGTCATCACCAACTCGGAAACCCACGCCAAGAAGATCATCTTCCATCCCAAGGTGCTGCCGACCGTGGTGATCTGCGACCCCGAGCTGACGGTGGGCATGCCCAAGTTCATCACCGCAGGCACCGGTCTGGATGCGTTCGCGCATTGTGTCGAGGCGTTCAGCAGCCCGCATTACCACCCGATGTCTCAGGGCATCGCGCTGGAAGGGATGCGGCTGGTCAAGGACTACCTGCCACGTGCCTATGCGGACGGCACCGACATCGAAGCCCGCGCCCAGATGATGAGCGCGGCGGCGATGGGGGCCACCGCCTTCCAGAAAGGCCTGGGCGCCATCCACGCCATGAGCCACCCCGTCGGCGCGGTGTTCAACACCCACCACGGCACCACCAACGCGGTCTGCATGCCCGCCGTGCTCGAGTTCAACGCGCCAGTCATCGCCGACCGCTTCCAGCAGGCCGCCGCCTATCTGGGCATCGACGGCGGCTTCGACGGCTTCCGCAGCTTCGTGCAAGAGTTCAACGACAGCCTCGCCATCCCCCGCAAACTCTCCGACCTCGGCGTCACCAAAGCCGCCATCCCCGAACTGGTCCAGGGCGCAATCATCGACCCCTCATGCGGAGGGAATCCGATCGAATTGACCGAAGAAAAC
>NZ_JBQFQB010000013.1:0-1085 GCF_056536665.1 Ruegeria sp. CJ6
ATGGCAAAGGAAAAGTTTGAGCGTAATAAGCCGCACGTCAACATCGGCACGATTGGCCACGTTGACCACGGCAAGACCACGCTGACCGCAGCAATCACCAAGTATTTCGGTGACTTCAAAGCGTATGACCAGATTGACGGCGCGCCTGAAGAAAAAGCACGTGGCATCACCATCTCGACCGCCCACGTGGAGTACGAGACCGACAACCGCCACTATGCGCATGTCGACTGCCCCGGCCACGCCGACTACGTCAAGAACATGATCACTGGTGCCGCTCAGATGGACGGCGCGATCCTGGTTGTGAACGCAGCTGACGGCCCGATGCCGCAGACCCGCGAGCACATCCTGCTGGGCCGCCAGGTTGGCATCCCGAAGATGGTCGTGTTCATGAACAAAGTTGACCAGGTTGACGACGAAGAGCTGCTGGAACTGGTTGAGATGGAAGTTCGCGAACTGCTGTCCAGCTATGAATACCCCGGCGACGATATTCCGATCATCGCAGGTTCGGCTCTGGCGGCGATGGAAGGCAACAACCCGGAAATCGGCGAAGAGAAGATCAAGGAACTGATGGCGGCTGTTGATGACTACATCGACACCCCTGAGCGTGAAGTTGACAAGCCGTTCCTGATGCCGGTCGAAGACGTGTTCTCGATCTCGGGCCGTGGTACTGTTGTGACCGGCCGTGTCGAGCGTGGCGTGATCAATGTTGGCGACGAGATCGAAATCGTCGGCATCCGTGACACTCAGAAAACCACCTGTACTGGTGTTGAAATGTTCCGCAAGCTGCTGGATCGCGGTGAAGCGGGCGACAACATCGGCGCACTGCTGCGCGGTATCGACCGTGACGGTGTTGAGCGTGGCCAGGTTCTGTGTAAGCCGGGTTCGGTTACACCGCACACCAAGTTCGAAGCCGAAGCCTACATCCTGACCAAGGAAGAAGGCGGTCGTCACACCCCGTTCTTTGCGAACTACCGTCCGCAGTTCTACTTCCGTACAACTGACGTGACCGGCACCGTGACCCTGGCGGCTGGCACCGAGATGGTTATGCCCGGCGACAACGTCGGCTTCACCGTCGAGCTGATCGC
>NZ_JBQFQB010000014.1:0-560 GCF_056536665.1 Ruegeria sp. CJ6
GGGCCGGCCGACCACGGCGAACTATATCGTCGTCAGCTCGCTGATGGGCGGTGTGGTTGTTGAACTGGGCGCGCAGGATGGGTTGATCGTGCCGCTGATCGCGGTGCATCTGTTTGTGTTCTACTTCGGCATCATGGCCGATGTGACGCCACCCGTAGGTCTGGCCAGCTTTGCCGCTGCTGCCGTGTCGGGAGGCGACGCGATCAAGACAGGCTTTACCGCCTTCTTCTATTCCTTGCGCACCGTGGCGCTGCCCTTCGTGTTCATCTTCAACACCGATCTGCTGCTCATTGATGTGGGTTGGGTGCAGGGCATTCTGGTGGCTGTGTCCGCGACCATCGCGATCCTGATCTTCACCGCAGGCACCATGGGCTGGTTCCTCACGAAGAACCGCATCTATGAAAGCGTGGCGCTGATCCTGATCGCATTCGCGCTGTTCCGTCCGGACTTCTTCATGAACCGCATCGCACCTCCGTTCGCGCAGTTTGAGCCGGCACAGCTGGAGCAGGCCGTGGGCGACGCCGCCCCGGGCAGTTCCCTGCGCATCGAGGTCGAAGGCC
>NZ_JBQFQB010000015.1:0-517 GCF_056536665.1 Ruegeria sp. CJ6
CCAGAACAACCGATTTCTCGACCTCTTCCCCTTTGAGGTGCTTCAGCGCCTGACGCAGCCCTTCGGCACCGGGCGTGGGATAGAGGAAGGTCGCGGCCAGTTCGCCATTGGCAACCCAAGTCACACCTTCGCCCGGCAAACCATCGACACCGATAAAGATAATGTCATCGGCGCGGCCCGCATCTTTGGCCGCCAGATAGGCGCCATAGGCCATCGGGTCGTTGTGGCCATAGACCATGGTGATGTCTTCATAGTTGCGCAGGGCGGTCGACATGATGTCATAGGCCTGATCCTGCTTCCAGTCGCCCGACTGCTTGTCCAACAGGAAGGTCACGCCTTCTTCGCCTTCAAAGGCAGCGTGGAATGGGTCCGACCGATCAAAGGTCGCCTGCACGCCAAGCCCGCCATAGATTTCGACGATATTGCCTTTGGCGTTGCCTTTGCCGCCCAGCAGTTCCAGCGCGTATTCACCGGCGGCCTCGCCGATCAGCACGTTGTCACCGCCGACCCACTGTAC